>NZ_CP095042.1:2833442-4250163 GCF_022919715.1 Agromyces sp. H17E-10
GCGGAATGGACGAATGCCATGCGCGCCCGCTTCGATGCCGAATCAACTAAGAGCGCGCTAGCGAACTTGCTTCGGCGCTACGGGATGGGCGTTCCGAGCGTCGATCGGGCCCTATATAGCGCAGCTGATGCGCTCACTCTGGTCTCCGAAGCGCGCATTCATCCGTACGAACGAGATGGCGCAAGCAATGCGGGTCGTACTCGCGAGATGAATCTGCACGAATTGCCGTGGCCGGTTGACGTGCTTGAGGGGCTTGGTGAGACGAGAGTGAGGATGCGGGTCACGCTTTCCTACTTCGTCGAACCCAACCCCTCAAGTCGCGGTTGGAGCGGTCGATACATCTATCCCTCCCATGGGCTCCGATTTGCGACTCGCAGGCCTGAGGAGAGCGTTGATTCCTTCCGTCAGCGGATCAACACAAAGGCGCGGATCGAAGGTCGTAAGCCACCGGGTCTGGAGACTGAATCCGGCTGGCTCTTCGGCACCAACCAACAGCAAGCCGCGGGCTCCCTGCACACGGACATCTGGACAGGCCCTGCAGCCGCCCTAGCGAGCAAGGGAGCAATTGCTGTGTACCCGGTTGCGGGATGGTGGAAGAACCGTGCACGGGATGACCAGAGCGCTCGGGGCGTTGACTACTCGTTGGTCGTAAGTATTGAGTCGCCGGAGGTTGAGGCGGACTTGTGGACGCCCGTCAGCCAGCAGGTGCTGACCGCGGTAGCCGTCACAACCTAGGCTCGCAGACAGTTCTGCGCCAAGTGTCGGTGCGGTCCCAGTTGCAGGACCCTGGCCGGCGCAGGGGCGGTGTGTGACGGCTACCCTGCTCGTCCGCGGCGGCCGGGCGGTAGGAGCCCGCGGTCGCGCGCCTTCGTGATCCAACCCTGAGCGGTGGAGAGGGCAACGCCGTTGAGCTCCGCCATCGTCGCGCGCGGGTTCCTGTCGCCCTTCCGTGCGAGGTATCCGCGCAGGAGATCGACAAGCTCGTAGAAGTCGGGAACCTTCTTCGGGTCACCGAGGGGCTTGAGCAGTGTCGCCCTCGCTGGTCTTCTGACCCACGGCAGCACGATCTTGCCGCCGGATCTCGTCTCGGTGCGCTTCACCGCGAAGAGGCGCTTGCTGATCGCGGCCTCGATGCGGGCGGTCACCTAGAGCGAGGGTGAGCAGCTGATGATGGAGCCAGAGGAGCTCGCGCTTCGACAGATCGCGCCGCACATGCTCGTCGACGACGGCAAGATCGCCCCGGCGGCGTTCGGACCCAACACCTCAGACGCCCACAAGCCGTCGTACTCGCGATCGTCGCTCGTCACGCCCCAAGCAGGCACGTGACTGGCACTCAGCCAACCCATCGAATCAGTCGCTCGGCGTGTATGGCGTGAGCGCGGGCGAAGTCGTCGAGTCGGCCCGGTAGGTGGTCGACGACTTGGCTTGCCAGATTCCCGAGGGTAAGACCCGCGCCCCCGGGCACTGCTTCGTCGACTTCCGCGAGCTTAGCCGTTAGCAGCGACGAGAGCTGCGCGCGAAGTTGTACATGCACGCGACGCGCCGAGGGGAACTCCCGACCGAGCCGGCCATGGAAGACGGCCAGCTGTTCACCTGATCGATCCATGATGGCACCGTCGCATCGATCCGTAGTCGGGCCGGGCACCCATTTCAAGGGATCTAGGTGGGCGACCACAGCCCTTGAGAGCCGTGGGTGTCAACCACCCAGGGCCTCGAGAGCTCCGATCGTTCGGAGCCACTCGCTTAGTCGGATTCTGCTGGCGATCATCGATTCCAGATCGGCACCGGTGACTGGGAAGACAGTTCCGACACCTCGAATCTGAACGGTTTTGAGCCGCCGCTTGAAGGGCTTCGTAAAACCGGACATCGAAACAAATACTCCGACACGCGCGGCACCCTTGCGGTCCTCAAGCTTTCCTTCGAAGTCACGCAAGGACTTAACTCCGACTCTCTCCGCCCAGTTCTTGCACTCGACGAGGATGTACGGGCTGTGGTGCGCTACCCAGAACGCATGGCTCAGCCCATTACTCAGCACAAGGTCGATCTCCTCTTCCTCAGTACTGAAGTTCTTCTTGAGCAGTTCGAGATCCTCGCCTTCAGCTCGGAGTAGTGCATCGACGAGGCTTTCGAGAGCATCCCCTCGTGCCTTGCGTGTCGCAGTGGTGCGATCGCCGTTGAGGTCCTTCAACCTCGTTAGTTCGGCGGCGGCGCGACCAAACCAGTAGTTAGACCCAAGTTGATTCTCAAACTGCGCGAGCGCCCCATACAGGGAACCAAGGCGCTCTGAATAGTCGGCGAGTCCAGCCCCGGCCGACCGCCAGTACTCGTCGAGGTACGCCTTCGCGTCCGCCACGGTGTTTATGTCGTACTCGCAGAGCTCTTCGGTGAAGACGTACCTAACTTCGGCTTCATCCGGTAAGTGCCGGAGCAGAATGGCGAGCAGGAACGGCCACGCTATGGTCGGCGCTTCGCGGAAGAGAAGTGTGACCGCTTCAACTGCACGACCGGCTGGAAGCGGGTCGTCGCCAGCCGCTTGCGCTGCAAAGATCGCCTGACTGATGCCAGACGTCGACGGTTCCGGCAAACTGCCGTACCGCAGATCCTTGAACAGCAAGACCTCTCGGTCTGGGTCCGACCAGGCAGAGGCCAGCAGGCGACCGAGTGCATCAAGGTCATCCTCTGGTGTGGCGCTTGCGGAGATCTCGATCTCGTGTTCAATAAGCGCACGCGACTCGTCCCACGTGGCGTCTGGATTCTCCATCATGTGTTTGGCGGTCATCATCCCGGTGAGAAGAGCCCCCGCGACTGCACCACCCCTAAGGCCGCCATACCCACCCACAACAAAGATCCGCCCGAACCCGTTCTGCTCGAGCACGTTGCGGACGCCCGCCACCGTTGAGCGGAGCTCCCCGATCACTGGCCAGGGAGTCGTGTCATCGTCGGGATCGCACTCGAGATCGCCCCCTTCGATCACGGCGTCCGAGTAGTTGAACAAGAGCCGCGGGAGCCAGCTCGATTGCTTGCGCCACTCAATGGCAGTTCGCCCAGCGACTTCCAAGTACGTGTCGTACCCCATACGTCCTCCTCGCCAATTGCCACGTGCCGTTGCACAGTATCGGATGTGACGAGGCGTCCTACATATCGCGTCGTCGGACTCAGGAGCTGCTCGAATACGTCGGGGCCGACCCATTTCGTCGGGCGTCCGCGACTGAGTCGCACACCGGCCGAGTGCTTGCTCGAGTTCGGGGTAGTGTGCCGGACGTGGAATTCGTCGAGCCCGGAGTGATTTGGTACGCCCCTAATGAGTTCCTGTCGCACTTTCACCCCTCCGACGACTGCGGATTCGGTGGTCACCAATGCCCGGGTGCTTGGCACGTGCTGGAGCGGGTACGGGAGGATGAACGGTACGAAGCGGTGAAGAAGTCGCTCCAGCAACATGGGTGGGTGCGACCGTTGCCGTGGCGTTGGACAGTCAATCCGCGCAAGTGGGGCGATCTCCGCGTGCGGGAACTCCTTGACGGCCACAACAGGGCCTCGGCGGCAGTCGAAATGGGCCTCGATCTTCCTCTCGTCGAGGTAATCACGGTTGATGCCATAGCGGATGACTCGGGTCGTTGGAATCCGGGTGATGAGATTCCGCCGACGACGCTGACCGCGATGTATAAGTCGAGCCAGATCGCTCACCCTCATCCGTGGGCGGAATCGTGGCCCGACGCCGCCGGCGGCCAAGAATGACTTGCAGGTGTCTCGCTCTCGATCACCGCTCCCCACGCCTTCTTGACAGGTCACCGGTCGGCCGGCGATGCGCCGACGGTAGCGTCCTGAGCATGGATCTTCTTCTCGCTGGCGTACCCGGGAGCGTCCGGTGTCCGAAAGCCGGTCGTTAGCCGTCGGTCGGCCTCGACCGCACGTACCCCCTTAGCGTGCGAGCTGTCGTTTCGTAGACCTCGCCCGGTGAAGCTGGCCCTTGAGGAGCGCCTACTGCAATGGTGGGCGCCATACGGTAGCGGCGATCGGGTGGGTCTCAGGCGCCGATCCGCTTTGCCTCGTTTCGAAGCTGCCGCTGAATGCGCGGGCCTCCGACAGCGTCGTGGAGATTATCCCGCTCGTCCACGCCGTCCAGGCGGCAGTAGCCCGCGCTCGCGCGCCTTGGTGATCCAACCTTGAGCGGTAGAGAGGGCTACCCCGTTGATCTCCGCCATCGTCGCGCTCGGGTTCGCGTTGCCCTGCTGCGTGAGCCGGCCGTGCTGCAGCGCGACCAGCTCGTAGAAGTCGGGCACCTTCTTCGGGTCGCCGAGGGGTTTGAGCAGGTCGCGCTCGCTGATCTTGTGACCTGAGGGCAGCACGATCTTGCCGCCGGTGATGGTCTCGGTGCGCTTCATCGCGAAGAGGCGCTTGTTGATCGCGGCCTCGATGCGGGCGGTGGGCAGCTCGCGCAGGAGCTGGCTCGTGATCGGGTCGCCCGGACGCCAGGGGAGGTAGATCACGCCGGTGATGCGGATCTCCTCGGGCACGGCGAGCGGCTGACGCTGGAGGCGGATCATTATGCGGGTGTGCGTGGCTTCGTGCTCGAGGTAGCGCCAGCGTCCGTCGATCGTCTCGTTCTCACCGGAGGTGCGCTGGTCTTCGAGCTGTGAGTCGGTCGTGGCGCTGTCGTCGTAGCCGAGCACCGCGTCGATCTGTGCGCTCGCATCGTCGTCACGCTCACCAGGAAACCGGCTGGGCAGGTACCAGCCCTCGGGAAGGTCGTCTTGGTGCAGGAGGCCGTCGTGCGACTGGTCGCCTGGGCGGTGCGGGGAGTCCGACATGCGACGAGTCTAGCCACACAACTCAGGTACTTGCCGAAACCCGCGACATAGGGCATAATCTCAGGTACTTGCAAATAGCCGCGCATGGGTCGGCATGCACGAGATGCCAGCCGGCGGCCGATGAGTCGAGGGGGAGCGTCATGGCTGACACCGCGTGGAGGGTCGATTACCTGAGCCGAGTCGAGGCGGCGGAGCGGTGTCGCATCCCGGTCTCGAGCTTCGACAAGCTGCGCCACGACGGGCTGATCCCCGAGCCCGACGCTCGCATGGGCAAGCACCTGCTCTGGAGCGCCGACACGATCGACGAGTTGCTCGCGCGGGGTGGAACGGAACACTGATGGCCGGGCGGCCGACGAGAGACACCCCGTCGCGGGTCGATCCGCGCACGGGTCGGCCGCTGCCCGAAGGCATCCGCTGGCGCGCCGACCGGCAGCGCTACCAGATCCGCGTCGTCGGCCCCAGCGTCGAAGGCGGCGCCGCCGAACGCTCCCGCACATTCCTCACCCTCGCCGAGGCCAAGCGCGAACTCGCGAAAATGGTCGCCGGGCGCAACCCGAACGGATCGATGACGCTCGACCAGTGGTACGACAAGTACTGGCCGGCGATCGAGTCATCCATCCGCCCGGCGACGGCCCGCAGCTACGGCGTGGCCTGGCGACTCCGGGTGAAGCCGAGCCTCGGCCGGCACCGGCTCGACGAGATCACCTCGCCCATGATCGAGTCGGCGATGGTCGCGTGGTCTGGCGCGGCATCCGCCAAGAACGACGCCCTTGCGGTGCTCTCGCGCCTGCTCGACGGCGCACGTCGCTCGCGGTTCATCGACTACAACCCGGCCCGCGAGGTGAAGCGGCCGAGCATGCGCGAGTCGATCTCGCCGGTGTCGCGGGCACTCACCCTCGAGCAGATCAGCGCTCTGCTCGGCCTGATTCCTGACGGCGTCTACCGCCGCTACTTCGCCGCACTCGTCTACACGGGCATGCGAGCGGGAGAGGCGACCGCGCTGCGCGTCGGCGACGTCGACTTCGGGCGCGGCATCATCCGCGTCAGTCGCTCGCTGAGCCCGGGAATCCGCGGCGAGCTCATCGAGCAGTCGCCCAAGAGCCACAAGTCGCGGGATGTGCCGCTGATCGACGCACTGCGCCCGTACGCCGAAGCTGCCGCGCGCGGCAAGCGGGGGAGCGACCTGCTCTTCGCCGGCCCCGACGGCGGACGCCTCACGAATCACAACGCACACCGCGCGGTGAACTGGGAGGAGCTGCGCGAGGCCATCGGTCGGCCCGACCTGCGCATCCACGACCTGCGGCACACGTTCGCGACGATCCTGTTCGACGCCGGCGCCACCGCGCCCGACGTGCAGGCGACCCTCGGCCACTCGAGCCTGCAGGTCACCGAGCGCTACTCACGCGCTCGCGAGGGCGTCGCGCTCCGGGCCGGCGCCGCGTTGAACGATGCGCTCAAGCGAGCCGATGAAAGCACCGACGCGAGCGGAGCCAAGACCGGCGCCAAGACCGCCGCCAACAGTGAAGCCGAGCCGGCCCATCCAGAACCAGAAATGGCACAACGCCGAACCCGGCGAATAGTTAATGGCACATTAATGGCACAGCCTCACGAGCGCCCTCGAGGAATGTCCCTCTGACACGAAAAAACCCCCGGTCTCCCGGGGGTTTTGACTGTGGCTCCGACCGGCATCGATCCGGTGACCTTTCGATTTTCAGTCGAACGCTCTACCAACTGAGCTACAGAGCCTCGAAGCGCTGAAAGCGCCTCGATAAGGAGAAAGCCCCTTCTCTCGTAAGGGAAAGGGCTTGTCGCCTGAGCGACCCTGACGGGACTTGAACCCGCGACCTCCGCCGTGACAGGGCGGCACGCTAACCAACTGCGCCACAGGGCCTCGTGTGTGAGAAATCTCACTGAGACTATTCAATTGTAACTTGCCGTATTCAGTGACCCCAACGGGATTCGAACCCGTGCTGCCGCCGTGAAAGGGCGGTGTCCTAGGCCACTAAACGATGGGGCCGGAGGTCGTGCCTGGGGCGCGACCGCCGAGAGCCAAGCATACGTGCTGATTCGCGAGAGTGCAAAACGAGCGGTCGGATGCCGCGTGGCCGGTGTTTCGCGGGGGCTGACGTGCACTCCTCAACGAGGCAGACGAGCGTAGCGGCATCCTCGGACATGCCCTCCAAATCCCCGGAATCCGCTCACCCCGTGCCTATCGTGAAGGCTGCTGCCAGTGCCTGGAATCGCCGGTGCCTGGAATCGAGAGAGCGAGGAGCGCGGGGAACCCGAGGCCCGCGTGGACGGGGAAACCATGATCCGCACCACACCACGAACGAGCGCCGTACGACGGCTGCTGGCCGGCGCCCTGCTCGCCTCGGTCGCCGTCGTGGGAGCCGTCGCGGCACCGCAGGCCGCCATGGCCGCCGACTATCCGACGTGGGACGAGGTCGAGCAGGCGAAGGCCGACACCGCGGCCGGCGCCGCCGCGGTCGAAGAGATCACGGGACTCATCAGCCAGCTCGAGGTGAACGTCGCCGAGACGAGAGCCGAGGCCGAGCGGCGCACCGACGAGCTCATGGTCGCGCAGCAGAAGTACGACGACGCGGTCACGAAGGCGAACCGCATCCAGGCCGAGGCCGACGCCTCGAAGAAGGAGGCCGACGAGGCCGAGCGCAACGCCGGCCAGGTCGCGGCACAGCTCTATCGCAGCGGGGCGGGCGACCTCAGCGTCAACCTCTTCCTCGAGGCGGGCGACGCGAAGTCGACCGACGCGCTGCTGTCGAAGCTCGGCAGCATGAACCAGATGGTCGAGCGTTCGAGCGAGGTGTACCGGCTCGCGCAGGAGAAGCAGAACGCGGCGGCGTCGCTCGGCGCCCAGGCCGAGGTCGCGAAGGCCGAGCGCGAGAAGCTGCGCGTCGCGGCCGAGGAGGCGCTGCGCGCCGCACAGGAGGCGCAGGCTGCGGCGGAGGCGGCACTCGCCGAATCCCAGGCGCGCAAGACCGAGCTCGAGGCGCAGCTGAAGTTCCTGAAGGACGCCGAGGCGAAGACGACGAAGGCGTACGAAGAGGGCGAGCGCAAGCGCAAGGAAGAAGAGGAGCGCCGCCGCAAGGAGGAGGAGCGCAAGCGCCGGGAGGCTGCGGCCGCGGCGGCAGCCGGCGGCGGGGGCGGCAGCGCCGGCGGTGTCGTCACCTCGGGCTGGGCGCTGCCCGCGTCGGGCTGGATCTCGGGCGACTACGGTCCTCGCGAGGTCATCTGCGAGAACGGCTACTGCTCGAACTCGTTCCACTACGCGACCGACATCGCGACCGGATGCTGGGCGCCGATCTACGCGGCGAACAGCGGCACGGTCACCTACTCGGGCTGGTCGGGCAGCTACGGCAACTTCGTGAAGATCGACCACGGCGGCGGCATCTCGACGGGTTACGCGCACATCGTCGACGGGGGCCTGCTCGTCGGATACGGCCAATGGGTGTCGGCCGGCCAGCAGATCGCCTGGACCGGCACGACCGGCGCCTCGACCGGGTGTCACCTGCACTTCGAGGTCTACGACGGCTGGAGCCGCATCGACCCGGTGCCGTTCATGGCTGCACGGGGTGTCTACATTGGCTGAGCAGCGCACCGGGCCGGTCGCCCGCACCACGGGTGTGGTGCTGTCGGCGATGGCGGTGACCGCGTCGGTCGGCCTCGTGGGCCAGTCGGCGGCGGCCGACCCCGACTACCCGTCGTGGGGCGAGATCGAGCAGGCCAAGCAGAACGAGTCGACGAAGCAGGCCGAGATCGATCGGCTCGGCGGGCTCATCGCCGGGTTGCAGGCGACGGCGGATGCCGCGATCGAGGTCTCGATGAAGGCCGACGAGGCGTACCGCCAGGCCGTCGACGCCCGCGACGCGGCGCTCGCGCGCGAGACCTCCCTCGCCCGGCAGGCCGACGAGGCCGAGGCGGTCGCCGAGATCTCCAAGATGCGTGCGGGGCTCATCGCCGCACACCTCGCCCGTTCGGGCGGCGGCGATCTCACGAGCGAGCTCATGTTCGCACCCGACCGGGCCGACGACCTGCTGCACCAGCTCGGCACCGCGGCGAAGATCGGCGAGCAGGCGCAGGGGCTCTACGAGCAGGCGCGAGCCGACCGCAACTCGGCGGACTCGCTGCGCGAGCAGGCGCAGGAGGCGGCCGACGAACGCGAGCGTCTCGCCGGCGTCGCGGAGGCGCGTGCCGACGAGGCCCGCTCGGCCGCCGATGCGGCCACGGCCGCGGTCGCCGACGCCGAGCAGCGCTCGGTCGAGCTCTACGCGCAGCTCGCCTCGCTCAAGGACACGACCGCGGAGCTCGAGCGCGAGCGCGTGGAGGGGCAGGCCCGCGAGGCGGCCCAGGCCGCGCTCGAGGCGCAGGAGCGCAAGGACCGTGAGGAGCGCGAGCGCGCGCAGCGAGAGCAGGACGCCCGCGACGATGCGGCGTCGGGAGGTTCCGGCGGCGGCTCAAGTGGCTCCGGCGGCGGCTCGGGCGGCGGAGCACCCGCACCCGCGCCGCCACCCGCTCCTGCCCCGCCCCCGGCACCCGCACCCCCGAACCGCAGCGCGGTCGAGTCGGCCATCTGGTTCGCGAGTCAGCAGCTCGGCGAGCGCTACGTGCTGGGCGGTGCCGGCCCCGACGTATGGGACTGCTCGGGCCTCACCAAGGGCGCCTACGCGTACGCGGGCATCGGCATCGGCACGCACTCGGCGACGAACCAGTACTACACGCTCGCGGGGCGCGGCAAGGCCGTGCCGCTCGGCAGCATCGAGCGCGGCGACCTGCTGTTCTGGGGCTCGGGCGGCGACTACTACCACGTCGCGATCTACCTCGGCGGCGGCCGCATCCTCGAGGCGCCCCGAGAGGGCGTGCCCGTGCGCGAGTACTTCATCTGGGGCAGCCCGTCGGCGGCGGCGCGGCCCGCGGGCTGACGTCTGCCGTGGGTTGAGGAGCGACGACGGCGGTGGATTGAGGAGGCGCGCCAGCGCCGTCTCGAAATCAGCGTCTCGAAACCCGGTCATGCGAGGGGTTTCGAGACGTCGCTGCGCTCCTCCTCAACCCACGTGGTACGCGAAAGGGGGGCGAGCCGATGGCTCGCCCCCCTTTCGAATGCGGTGATCAGTGACCGGGGAAGGCCTCGATCGCCTTCTGGATGAGCGCCTCGGCCTCGGCCGCGTTCGCCCAGCCCTCGGTCTTGACCCACTTGCCGGGCTCGAGGTCCTTGTAGTGCTCGAAGAAGTGCTCGATCTCCTTGCGCGTGTACTCGGGGATCGAGTCGACGTCCTGGATGTGGTTCCAGCGCGGGTCGCCCGCGGGCACCGCGATGACCTTGGCGTCGCCGCCGCCGTCGTCGGTCATGTGGAACACGCCGACCGGGCGCACCTTGACGCCGACACCCGGGAACAGCGGGTACTCGAGCAGCACGAGCACGTCCAGCGGGTCGCCGTCGTCGCCGAGGGTGTTCTCGAAGAAGCCGTAGTCGGTCGGGTAGACGAACCCGGTGTAGAGCACGCGGTCGAGGAAGACCCGGCCGGTCTCGTGGTCGACCTCGTACTTGTTGCGGCTCCCCTTGGGGATCTCGATGACGGCGTTGTACTCGCCCATGCTCTCTCCTTGTGATGAAGTCTGCGCTGTCGCAACAGCTCGGCCGGGCGCACGGCGCGCGGCGGAATAAGGTTACCCCGATGACTTCAGACGACCACTCGCTGCCTGAGCCCGTCGAAGGGGCCTCGGGCCCACGCCGCCCCCGACTCACCCCGCCGATCGCCGACGTGCGCCGCGCGGTGCGCGCAACCGTCGGTCGAGTAGCGGAGCGTATCGAGACCACCGGCAACCCGCCCCTCGTCCTCGTCGCCCTCTCGGGCGGCGCCGACTCGCTCGCGCTCGCCGCGGCGACGGCGTTCGAGGCGCCCCGCTCGGGACTGCGGGCCGGTGCGGTCGTCGTCGACCACGGTCTGCAGGCGGGGTCGGCGGATGCGGCTGAGCGAGCCGCCCGCGCGGCCCGCGAGCTCGGGCTCGGCCCCGTCGTGGTGCGGCGCGTCGAGGTGACGGCGGGCGCGGGCCCCGAGGCATCCGCCCGCGAGGCCCGGTACGCCGCGCTCGACGAGGTCGCCCGCGAGACGTCGGCAGCGCTCGTGCTGCTCGGCCACACGCTCGACGACCAGGCCGAGACGGTGCTGCTCGGGCTCGCCCGTGGAGCGGGAGCGGCGAGCCTGTCGGGCATGGCACCAGTGTCGGGCCGCTACGCGCGACCGCTCCTCGGCATCCGCCGGGCGACGACCCGTCAGGCCTGTCTCGACGCCGGACTCGAGCCGTGGGACGACCCGCACAACCTCGATCCCGCGTACGCGCGCGTGCGGGTGCGCGAGCGGGTGCTGCCCGTGCTCGAGGCCGAGCTCGGGCCCGGCATCGCCGAGGCGCTCGCCCGCACCGCCGACCAGCTGCGCGAGGACGAGGCGGCGTTCGACGAGCAGATCGAGGAGTTCATCGAGGAGATCTGCGAACCCGCCGAGGCCGGCATCGCCGTGTCGGTCGCCGCGCTCGCCGCGAACCCGGCGGCGCTCAGGCAGCGCATCATCCGACACGTCGTCGCGAGCGAGTTCGGGGTGTCGCTCAGCCGCGTGCAGACCCTCGAGGTCGCCCGGCTCGTCACCGACTGGCATGGGCAGGGCCCCATCGACCTGCCCGGGGGAGCGCTCGCGACCCGCGCCGGGCAGCACCTCGTCTTCTCGACGACGGGCTCGACCGAGGTGCTGCCGCACGAGCACTGAATCGGTCGGTCGAGTAGCGAAGCGTATCGAGACCACCGTCGACGTGGTCTCGATACGCGCTTCGCGCTACTCGACCGACGAGCCGCATAGGATTTACCGCATGGATGCGCGCGAGATTCAGGCCGACCTCACCGAGACCCTCGTCACCGAAGCCGAGATCCACGCGAAACTGGCCGAGCTCGCCCGGCAGATCGAGGCCGACTACGACGGCAAGGACCTGCTGCTCGTCGGCGTGCTGAAGGGCGCCGTCATGGTGATGGCCGACCTCGCGCGCGAGCTCAAGGCGCACGTCAACATGGACTGGATGGCGGTCTCGTCGTACGGCGCAGGCACGCAGTCGTCGGGCGTCGTCCGCATCCTGAAAGACCTCGACGCCGACCTCACGGGCCGCCACGTGCTCATCGTCGAGGACATCATCGACTCGGGTCTCACCCTCAGCTGGCTGCTCGGCAATCTCGAGTCGCGCGGCGCCGAGTCGGTCGAGATCTGCGCGCTGCTGCGCAAGCCCGACGCGGCCAAGGTCGAGGTCGACGTGAAGTACCTCGGCTTCGACATCCCGAACCAGTTCGTCGTCGGCTACGGGCTCGACTACGCCGAGCGCTACCGCAACCTGCGCGACGTCGCGATCCTCGCGCCGCACGTCTACAGCTGAGGGCTGCCCACGCCCTAGAGTCATCCCATGGGCGAGGGCGGCCGCCGGAGCAGACTGCGTGACGCTGCCGCTGCCTTCGCGTCGAACGCGCGCAACCCGGCGCTGCGCCGGGCCCAGCTGAGCTTCCTCGGCGCGTGGACCGCCGAGTGGGCGTTCACCGTCGCCCTCGGCATCGTCGCGTACCGCGACGGCGGTGCGGCCGCGCTCGGGCTCGTCGGCTTCCTCCGCATGGTGCCGTCGGCGATCCTCGCGCCGCTGCTCTCGCCGATCGCCGACCGGGGCAGGCGCGAGCGCGTGCTCATCCTCGTCTCGACCGTGCGCGGGGCCGCGACCGCCGCGGCCGCGGTCATCGTCGCGGTCGCCGGCCCGCCCGCCGTCGTCTACGTACTCGCGATCGTCTCGACGATCGCCGCGACGCTCTACCGGCCGGCGCACTCCGCCCTGCTGCCCTCGCTCTGCCGCACGGGCTACGAGCTCGCGAGCGCGAACATGGTGCGTGGCCTCCTCGACTCGGCCGCGACGCTCGTCGGCCCCCTCGTCGCCGCCGTGCTGCTGCAGTTCACGGGGGTCGACGTCGTGTTCGCGGTCGCGGCCGCCGCCTCCTTCGCCGCCGCCGGGCTGCTCGTGGGACTGCGCTACGAGGCGCCGCCGCGACCTGCCGCGCCGAAGCGGCCGAACCTCGCCGTCGAAGCCGTCGAGGGGTTGAAGGCCGCGGCCTCGAACCGCGACCTGCTGCTCATCCTCGGACTCGCCGCCGCACAGGCGCTCACGCGGGGGGCCCTCACGGTGCTCTCGGTCGTCGTCGCGATCGAGCTGCTCGGCACCGGCGAGCCCGGGGTCGCGGCGATCATGACGGCGGTCGGCATCGGCGCCGTGCTCGGCTCGCTCGCGGCATCCCTGCTCGTCGGCACGGCGCGGCTCGGCGCCTGGTTCGCGGTCGGCGTCGCGCTCTGGGGGCTGCCGCTCGCGCTCATCGGGCTCGTGCCGCAGCAGGCCGCCGCGCTCGGCCTGATCGCGTTCATCGGTGTGGGCAACTCGCTCATCGACCTCGCGGGCTTCACGCTCATCGGCCGGCTCGCGCCCGACGAGGTGCTCGCCCGCGTGTTCGGCGTGCTCGAGAGTGTCGTCGCCGTGTTCATCGGCATCGGCGCGCTCGTCGCGTCGACCCTCGTCGACCTCGCCGGCATCCAGCCCGCCCTCATCGCGATCGGGCTCGTCTGCCCCGTGCTCGCGGTCGTCTCGTGGCGGCGCCTCCGCCGGCTCGACCGCACCGTCGACGCGCTCGACGGCGACGTCGCCCTGCTCAGGCGGGTGCCGATGTTCCGCACGCTGCCGCTGCCCGCGGCCGAGCAGCTCGCCCGCGGGCTCGAGCCGGCGGCGACGTTCGCCGACGGCGACGCCGTGTTCCGGCAGGGCGAGGTGGGTGACCGCTACTACCTGATCGAGCACGGCGCGGCCGACGTGGTCGGCGACGGGCGGGTGGTCGCGACCCTCGCGCCGGGCGACGGCTTCGGCGAGATCGCGCTGCTGCGCAGGAGCCGCCGCACCGCGACCGTCGTCGCCGACGGTGCGCTCACGGTGCGGGCGCTGACCTCCGACCGATTCCTGCCCGTCGTGCTCGGCTACACGCCGAGCGCGCAGCAGGCCGCCGCCGACGTCGACGCGCGCCTCGGGCGCTTCGAGCCGGCCGACGAGGCATCCCCGCCGGACGCGGACGGAGCCCAAGCATCGGCTGCCGACGGAGCCCAGGCGCCCGACGATCCGCGGGACACCCCCGGTTCGCGGGGTTGATGCCGGCCCTGAAGGATGCGAGCCTGTGCAGATGGAGTCCGGCAGGGCGGTGCTGCTGATCGCCGACATCGGGGGCTACACCGACTACATGAGCTCCCATCGCTTCAGCCTCGCGCACGCCGAGGTCAACACCGCGCGCATGCTCGAGAAGATGATCGACGCGGCCCCCGGCTACGACCTCATCGAGATCGAGGGCGATGCCGCGTTCCTCTCGCGGTCGGCCGACGGACGCGATCCCGAGGCCGAGGTCGCCGAGATCCTGCGCGTCGCGGTCGCGATGCACCGCGCGTTCCACCTCGAACGCCAGAACGTCGCCGCGAACCTCTGCCCGTGCGCCGGCTGCAAGGAGGCGGCCGAGCTCAAGCTCAAGTTCGTCGCCCACGTCGGGGATGTCGCGACGCAGACGATCCGCGAGCGCATCAAGCTCGTCGGCATCGACGTCATCCACGTGCACCGAATGCTCAAGAACCCCGTCGAGATCCCCGAGTACGTGCTGCTGTCGGACGAGCTGCACGCGAGCGGCCCGGGCGCGCTGACGGTCGACGTGCACGAAATCTCGCAGGACCTCGAGGGCATCGGCACCGTGCGGGCCTACTTCGTCGACGTCGGCGACCTCGACGGCGACCTGCCGCCGCTGCCTGCGCCGTCGGTGCGGTCGCGTCTCGGGCGCACCTTCGCCGCCGCCGGCCTCGGCATGCCATACCTGCTGGGGATGCGGCGCCCGCGAGCCGTTCGCTGACCGCCGGGAGCGCTGCGCGCTTTCAGCGGCAGTGAACAATCGTCCGCTTCAAGCGCTGCGCGCTTTCAGCGAACAGGCAGCCGCCGCCCAGCGGCGCCGGGGTAGCCTTGCAAGATCATGAACATGAAGAAGGTCTTCCGCGGGCCGATCATCTACATCCTGCTCGCGATCGTCGCCGTGTGGATCGGGTCGAGCCTCATCACCGCCTCCGGTTTCAAAGAGGTGTCGACGCAGAAGGGCCTCGAGCTGCTGAGCGACGGCAAGGTCGCCGCCGTGAAGATCGTCGACGGCGAGAACCGCGTCGACCTCACCCTCGCCAAAGAAGACGAGAAGCTCGGCAAGCAGGTGCAGTTCTACTACGTGACGCCGCGCGGCACCGACATCGTCAACGCCGTCGACGACGCGAACCCGAAGGACGGCTACAACGACGAGGTGCCGCAGCCGAACTGGTTCATGTCGATGCTCGGCATCCTCCTGCCGCTGCTGCTCATCGGCGTCTTCTTCTGGATCATGCTGTCGGGCATGCAGGGCGGCGGCAACCGCGTCATGCAATTCGGCAAGTCGAAGGCGAAGCTCGTCTCGAAGGAGAGCCCGAAGGTCACGTTCGCCGACGTCGCGGGCGCCGACGAGGCCATCGAGGAGCTGCAGGAGATCAAGGACTTCCTGAAGGAGCCGGCCAAGTTCCAGGCCGTCGGTGCGCGCATCCCGAAGGGCGTGCTGCTCTACGGCCCTCCTGGCACCGGCAAGACGCTCCTCGCCCGCGCGGTCGCCGGCGAGGCCGGCGTGCCCTTCTACTCGATCTCGGGCTCCGACTTCGTCGAGATGTTCGTCGGCGTCGGTGCATCCCGCGTGCGCGACCTCTTCGACCAGGCGAAGCAGAACGCCCCGGCCATCATCTTCGTCGACGAGATCGACGCGGTCGGCCGTCACCGCGGCGCCGGCATGGGCGGCGGCCACGACGAGCGCGAGCAGACCCTCAACCAGCTGCTCGTCGAGATGGACGGCTTCGACCCCAAGACGAACGTCATCATGATCGCGGCGACGAACCGCCCCGACATCCTCGACCCGGCCCTGCTGCGCCCCGGCCGCTTCGACCGCCAGATCGGCGTCGACGCCCCCGACCTCAAGGGCCGCCAGCGCATCCTCGAGGTGCACTCGATGGGCAAGCCGCTCGCGAAGGGCGTCGACCTCGAGGTGCTCGCGCGCAAGACGCCGGGCTTCACGGGCGCCGACCTCGCGAACGTGCTCAACGAGGCCGCGCTGCTGACGGCGCGCTCGAACGCGCAGCTCATCGACAACCGCGCCCTCGACGAGGCGGTCGACCGCGTCATCGCCGGCCCCCAGCGCCGCACCCGCGTCATGAAGGACAAGGAGAAGCTCATCACGGCCTACCACGAGGGCGGCCACGCCCTCGCCGCGGCGGCGATGAACTACACCGACCCCGTCACGAAGATCACGATCCTGCCGCGCGGCCGCGCCCTCGGCTACACGATGGTCATGCCGCTCGAAGACAAGTACTCGATCACCCGCAACGAGCTGCTCGACCAGCTCACCTACGCCATGGGCGGCCGCGTCGCGGAGGAGATCGTCTTCCACGACCCGTCGACGGGTGCCTCGAACGACATCGAGAAGGCCACGGGCACCGCCCGCAAGATGGTCACCGAGTACGGCATGTCCGCGAACGTCGGCGCCGTGAAGCTCGGTCAGTCTTCGGGCGAGATGTTCCTCGGCCGCGACATGGGACACCAGCGCGACTACTCCGAGGGCATCGCCGAGAAGGTCGACGCCGAGGTGCGCACGCTCATCGAGCAGGCGCACGACGAGGCGTGGCAGGTGCTCAACGACAACCGCGACATCCTCGACAAGCTGGCCGCCGAACTGCTCGAGCACGAGACGCTCGACCACAACCAGATCGCCGAGATCTTCAAGGACGTCAAGAAGCTCCCCGAGCGCCCGCTCTGGCTCTCGAGCGACAACCGTCCGGTGAGCGACCTGCCGCCGATCAGCTTCCCGACCGAGAAGATGCCGATCGACTCGGGCGCCGTCGACGGCGGCGTCGACTCGGGCTCGACCCCGAGCGAGGAGCCGGCACCCGTGCGCACGCCGCGCTCGAACCCGCGCCCCGCCACTGCGTGAGCCGGTGCGAGGGCTGAGGCACAGACCCGAAGGGCGGCCCATGGCCGGAGTCGACACCGAACGCATCGAGCGGGCCGTGCTCGAGATCCTCCTCGCGATCGGGGAGGATCCGGCGCGTCCCGGCCTCGAACGGACGCCGCAGCGCGTGGCCGAGGCGTACGCCGAGTTCTTCGGCGGTCTCGACGTCGACCCGCTGTCGCACCTCGCCGACAGCGTGCCGCTCGGGTCGACCGAGGCCGGCGTGCCCGCGACGAGCGATGCCGTCGTGCTGCGCGACCTCTCGTTCCGCTCGGTGTGCGAGCACCACCTGCTGCCGTTCGTCGGCACCGCGCACGTCGCCTACCTGCCGGGCGACCGGGTCGTCGGCCTCGGCCGTATCCCCGCGGTCGTCGACACGCTCGCGCACCGCCCGCAGCTGCAGGAGCGGCTCGCCGAGGAGATCGCCGACACGCTCGTCGCAGGCCTCGACCCGAAGGGCGTGCTCGTCGTGCTCGACGCGCAGCATCGGTGCGTCACGACCCGGGGCTCGCGCCAGGAGCGCAGCTCCACCGTGACGATCGCGAGCCGCGGTGCGCTCGCCGAGCCCGTCGCCCGGGCCGAGATCATCGCGTTGATCGGTGCGCGCGATGGGTGACGGTGGTCTCGATACGGTCGCTTCGCTCCCTACTCGACCGACCTCTCGCCCGCTGGTCATGGGCGTCGTCAACGTCACGCCCGACTCGTTCAGTGACGGCGGGCGGTGGTTCGACGCGGACGCGGCGATCGCGCACGGCGTCGAGCTCGCCGAGCAGGGCGCCGACCTCGTCGACGTCGGCGGCGAGTCGACCCGCCCGGGCGCGGCACGGGTCGAACCCGACGAGGAGTTGCGCCGCGTCGTGCCCGTGATCCGGGAGCTCACGGCACGCGGCATCCGGGTCAGCGTCGACACGATGCGTGCGGCGACCGCACGGGCCGCCGTCGAGGCGGGCGCCGAGATCATCAACGACGTGTCGGCGGGCCTCGCCGACGAGGCGATGGCGAGCGTCGCGGCCGAGACCGGCGCACGCTACGTCGCGATGCACTGGCGCGGACACTCCGACCGCATGGACTCGCTCGCCGAGTACGGCGACGTCGCGGTCGAGGTGCGCGACGAGCTCGCGGCCCGCGTCGACGCGCTCGTCGCCGCGGGCGTCGCGGCCGACCGGATCATCCTCGACCCGGGCCTCGGCTTCGCGAAGCGGGGCGAGCAGAACTGGCAGTTGCTCGGACGACTCGACGTGCTCGCCGGGCTCGGCCTGCCGATCCTCGTCGGTGCGTCGCGCAAGCGCTTCCTCGGCGCGATGCTTCCAGAGGGGGCATCCGTCGCCGAACGCGACCTGCCGACCGCGGTCGTGAGCGTGCTCTCGGCGCAGGCCGGCGCGTGGGGGGTGCGGGTGCACGACGTCGTCGCCACGCGCCGCGCGCTCGACGTCCTCGGGGCGTGGCAGAGTGGACGACGTGGCTGAACCGCGACCCGACCGAATCACCCTCACGGGGCTGCGCGTGCGCGCCAACCACGGCGTCTTCGAGTTCGAACGCGTCGAGGGGCAGGAATTCGTGATCGACGTCTCGGTCGCGGTCGACCTCGCCGCCGCGGCGCGGGGCGACGACCTCGCGAGCACCGTGCACTACGGCGAGCTCGCCGAGCAGGTGGTCGCCGCCGTCGAGCGCGACCCCGTCGACCTCATCGAGACCGTCGCCGAACGCGTCGCGGGCGTCGCGCTCGGCTTCGCCGCCGTCGACGAGGTCGAGGTCACCGTGCACAAGCCGCAGGCGCCGATCACCGTGCCGTTCGGCGACGTCGCGGTCACGATCACGAGGCGCCGGGCATGAGCCGCGCCGTCGTCGCGTTCGGCGCGAACCTCGGCGACCGGGAGGCGACGATCGACGCCGCGGTGAGGGCGCTCGCCGACGCCGCGGGGGTCGAGCTCATCGCCGTGTCGCCGCTCTACGAGACGCCCGCGCTCAAGACGACCGGCGTCGACCACGACGCGCCCGGCTACCTCAACGGGGTGCTCGTGGTCGAGACCGTGCTCGATCCGCACGCCCTCCTCGACGTGCTGCAGCGCATCGAGCACGAGCAGGGCCGGGTGCGCGCCGAGCGCTGGGGCGACCGCACGCTCGACCTCGACCTCATCGACTTCGACGGCCTCGAGCTCGCCGACGAGCGACTCGAGCTGCCGCATCCGCGGGCTTGGCAGCGGGCGTTCGTGCTGCAGCCCTGGCTCGACGTCGACCCCGACGCCGTGCTGGCCGGTCGCGGCCCGGTGTCGGCGCTGCGGGCCGAGACCTCCGACGAGGTGGTGCGGCGATGAGGCGCACCCACTTCTCGACCGTGCTCGCATTCCTGCTCGGCGGGCTCGTCATCGGCTACCTGGGCGATCTGGCGATCGTGAGTGCGGGGTCGAAGGCACTCGTGCCGCCGATCTCGCTCGCGATCACCCTCGTCGGCGTCGCCGCGATCGTGGTCGCCCTCGCATGGCCGATCCGGCGGGCCGTCACGGGCAAGACCGTGCGTCGCATCGATCCGTTCCGCGCGATGCGCGTCGCCGTGCTCGCGAAGGCGTGCAGCCTGAGCGGTGCGCTCGTGCTCGGCATCGGGCTCGGCATCGCGTTCTTCCTGCTCACCCGCACCGTGATGCCGCCCGTGGGAGTCGTCTGGCAGGCGCTCGCGACCGCGATCGGCGCCGCGCTGCTGCTCGCCGGCGGGCTCATCGCCGAGTGGTGCTGCACCCTCCCGCCCGACGACCCCGACGAGAAGGAAGAGCACGCACATGCCTGAGCCCGAGGGTGCACCGGTCGAGGCGCCCGAGCCCGCGGCTCCGGCTGTCCCCGATGTTCCGGCTGGCGTCGAGGCGGCGCCCGCTGGCACACACGTGCCCGCGCCCGCCGCTGCGCCAGCCCTCGACGCCGCGCACGTGCCCGACGTCGAGTGGCGTCGCGTGTCGCCGAAGTACATCGTGGTCGAGGTCGTCGGCTCGCTCATCGGCATGGTCGTCTTCGTCGGCGCGCTCGTGGTCGTGCACCTGCTCTGGCAGCCCTGGTGGGCGCTCTGGGCGGCCGGCGCGGTAGCGCTCGTCTCGCTCATCGGCATCGCGCTCGAACCACGCCGTGTGCGCTCGATCGGGTACCGCCTGCGTGAGGACGACCTGCTCTTCCGGCGCGGCATCATGTTCCAGCGGCAGGTCGCGGTGCCCTACGGGCGCATGCAGCTCATCGACATCACCCGCGGCCCGGTGGCCCGTGCGCTCGGGCTCGCCGAGCTCAAGTTCGTCACCGCGGCGGCGTCGACCGCGGTGACGGTTCCCGGCATCCCGATGGAGGAGGCCGACCGGCTGCGAGACGAGCTCGTCGCCCTCGCCGAGACCCGCCGGGCGGGACTGTGAGCGCACCCGCGCGACCCGCGCCGGTGACGAACCTCGCCGACGGCGAGTGGCACCGACTGCACCCCGCCAGTCCCCTCCTGCGCGGCGGGCTCGTGTTCATCGCCGTGCTCGGCTTCGTCATCGCGAACCTCCGCGAGCGCGCGGTCGACCTGCTGCTCGCGATCTTCGCGCCCGAGGCCGGCGACGAGCTCGGGCCGCGCTACGAGGAGTGGCAGAACGACTGGGCGAACGACCCCGTCGGCGGCATCGTGTCGCACGGGCTCGTCGGCTGGGCCGTGCTGGCGGTCGCCGTCGTCATCATCGCCGTCATCATCGGCTTCTGGATGTCGTGGCGGATGCACACCTTCCGCGTGACGCGCGAGGCGGTCGAGGTGCGCCGCGGCATCCTCTTCAGGTCGCACCGAAGCGCCCGCCTCGACCGCATCCAGGGCATCAACGTCAACCGGCCGCTGTTCGCGCGGCTGTTCGGCACCGCGAAGCTCGAGGTCTCGGTCGCGGGGCAGTCGGGCAACGTCGAGCTCTCGTACCTCGGGTCGGCGCTCGCCGACGGCCTGCGCGCCGACATCCTGCGACTCGCCTCGGGCGTGCGCGCCGAGCGGGCGGCGGCGGATGCGGCGGCGGATGCGGCGGCCGGCAGGCCCACGACCCCTCCGGGTTCTGCCGCCAGTGCGCCCGAGGGGCCGGCCGAACTGCACCGCGCCGCCGTGAGCGCCCGCGCCGGTGCGCTCGTGAACCAGCGCGTCGACGAGTTCCTCGCACCCGAGCTCGATCCCCAGCTCGCCCCGCCCGAGTCGGTCGTGCACCTGCCGATCGCGCGGGTGGTCGGGTCGACGCTGCTCGGCGGATCGACGGTCTGGGCCATGATCCTCGTCGTCATCATCGCCGTCGGCGTCTCGACGGGGCAGGGCTGGGTGCTGTTCAGCTTCGTGCCCGCGGCGATCGGTCTCGTGAGCTACACGTGGTCGCGCATCACGAAGTCACTGCGGTACTCGATCGCGGGCACCCCCGACGGCGTGCGCATCGGGCACGGACTGCTGTCGACCGGCAACCAGACCATCCCGCCCGGGCGCATCCACGCGATCGAGGCGACGCAGTGGGTGTTCTGGCGCCCGTTCGGCTGGTGGTCGATCCGCATCAACGTCGCGGGTCACTCGGTCGCGAACTCGAACGAGGCCGCACAGCGCACGACGGTGCTGCCGGTCGGCACGGCCGCCGACGTGCATCGCGTGCTGGCCCTCCTGATCCCGGATGCCGCTGCCGAGGTCGATCCGCTCGTCGGCGCCGGCCTCACCGGTCGCGGCACGACGTCGGGATTCTCGGAGACCCCGCGGCGCGCCGCGTGGCTGCGACCGTTCTCGTGGCGCCGCATCGGCTGGGCCGCGGCCGACGGGGTCGCGCTCATCCGGCGCGGAGCGATCGTGCGCAGCCTCACCCTCGTGCCGCTCGCCCGCATGCAGTCGGTCGCGGTGTCGGCCGGCCCGATCGACCGTGCGCTGCGGCTCTCGGCACTGCGGCTGCACACCGTGACGGGTCCCGTGAGCGCCGTGCTGCCGGTCGTCGACCGCGACGAGGCGACCCGCCTGTTCGAGCGCCTCGCCGACGAGGCCGTCGCGCGAGCGGCGACCGACACGACGCACCACTGGGGTGCCGCGCCGCGGACGGCACCCGCGATCGCCGAATCCGCAACCGCGCCCGAGGAGACCCACGATGCCCGCTGAACGCGCAGGCCGACTCGGCGTCGGCACCATCGGCGCGGGGAGGGTCGGCGCCGTGCTCGCCGCCGCGCTCGGCGGAGCGGGGCATGCGCTCACGGGCGTCGCCGCCGTCTCGGAGTCGAGTCGCGAGCGCGCGAGCGTGATGCTGCCCGGCGTTCCGGTGCTCGAGGTGCCGCTCATCGTCGAGCGCAGCGAGCTCGTGCTGCTCGCCGTGCCCGACGACGAGCTCGAAGGTCTCGTCGCCGGACTCGCCGAGGCCGGCGTCTGGCAGCCCGGCCAGCTCGTGCTGCACACCTCGGCGCGGTTCGGCACCGGCGTCCTCGATCCCGCGAGGCGGGCCGGGGCGATCCCGCTGGCGGTGCACCCCGCGATGACGTTCACGGGCACGAGCATCGACCTCGCCCGGCTGCCGGGCACCTGGTTCGCGGTCACCGCACCGGCGCCCGTGCTGCCGATCGGGCAGGCGCTCGTGGTCGAGATGGGCGGCGAACCGTTCATCGTCGCAGAGGCCGATCGCCCGGCCTACGGCGACGCCGTCGACGCGGTCGTGTCGTTCTCGAGCGCGATCGTCGACCAGGCGAGCACGCAGCTCGACGCGATCGGCGTGCCGCGGCCGGGCGCCGTGCTCGCCTCGCTCGCGCGCAGCGCCGTCGAGAACGCGCTCGCCCGCCACGACGGCGGGCCGTTGCCCGAGGGTACGATCGACGAGGCCGCGTCCGACCGGCCGTCAGGAGGTGGCGCGTGAGCACGATCGAGGCTCGAGCCGACGGCACTCGCGTGGTCTCGACGATCGCCGAGCTTCGTGGCCTCGTCGCCGCCGAGCGTCGCGGCGGAGCATCCGTGGCGTTCGTGCCGACCATGGGCGCACTGCACGACGGCCATCTCGCGCTCGTCGCCCGCGCGCGCGAGCTCGCCGACCTCGTGATCGTGTCGATCTTCGTCAACCCCCTGCAGTTCGGCCCGGGGGAGGACCTCGACCGCTACCCGCGCACGCTCGACGCCGACGTCGCCGCGCTCGCGCCCCTCGGCGTCGAGTTCGTGTTCGCGCCCTCGACCGGTGAGATGTACCCCGACGGCCCGAGCTCGACGCGCGTCGTGGCGGGCGAGGTCGGCGGACTCTACGAGGGCGCCTCGCGTCCCGGTCACTTCGACGGCATGCTCACAGTCGTCGCCAAGCTCCTGCACATCGTCGCGCCCGACGTCGTCGTGTTCGGTCAGAAGGACGCGCAGCAGGTGTTCCTCGTGCGCCGCATGGTGCACGATCTCGACCTGCCGCTCGAGGTCGAGGTCGTGCCGACCGTTCGCGAGCCCGACGGGCTCGCGCTGTCGAGCCGCAACCGCTTCCTCGGCGCGGCCGAGCGCAGCACGGCGCTCGTGCTCTCGGAGGCGCTCGCCGCAGCCGCCGATGCCGCGTCCGACGGCGTCGACGAGGCGCTCGCCGAGGCGGTCGCCGCCTTCGGCGACCACGACGGCGCCGAGCTCGACTACTTCGTGATCGTCGACCCCGGCACCTTCCTGCCCGTCGCGGCGGATGCCTCGGGGCCGGCGCTCGCCCTCGTCGCCGCACGCGTCGGCGCGACCAGGCTCATCGACAACCGCCCGATCGAACTCGGCTGAATCCGCGCCCGGCGGGCGGCAAGTAGGCTGGTGCACGCACCCGCTGCCGCCCTGCGCGGCACTGCCCGCGCGCGACGAGAGAGAACGATGGCCGACGAGACGCCGAACCAGCCCGCCGAACCCACTGCCGAAGAGATCAGCGAGCAGAAGTCCGTTCGGCTCGCCAAGCGCGAGCGGCTGATCGGCGAGGCATCCGATCTCGGCGGCGGCGCCTACCCGGTGCGACTGCCGATCACGACGACGATCCCCGAGGTGCGCGACCGGTTCGTCGGCCTCGGCGTCGACGAGGCGTCGGGCGAGACGGTCGGCGTCGCGGGGCGCGTCGTGCACCTGCGCAACACGGGCAAGCTGTGCTTCGCGGCCCTGCAGTCGGGCGACGGCAGCCGCATCCAGGCGATGGTCTCCCTCGCCGAGGTCGGCGAGGAGTCGCTCGCGGCGTGGAAGGAGCTCGTCGACCTCGGCGACCACCTGTTCGTCTCGGGCGAGGTCATCACGAGCCGCCGCGGCGAGCTCTCGATCATGGTGAAGGAGTGGCGCATCGCGGCCAAGGCGATCCTGCCGCTGCCGAACCTGCACAACGAGCTGAACGAAGAGACCCGGGTGCGCTCGCGCTACCTCGACCTCATCGCCCGCGAGCAGGCGCGCCGCAACGTCATCGACCGCGCCAAGGTCAACGCGAGCCTGCGCCAGACCTTCACGAGCCTCGGCTTCATCGAGGTCGAGACCCCGATGCTGCAGGTCATGCACGGCGGCGCCTCGGCCCGCCCGTTCGTCACGCACTCGAACGCGTTCGACACCGAGCTGTACCTGCGCATCGCGCCCGAGCTCTACCTCAAGCGCGCGGTCGTCGGCGGCATCGAGCGGGTGTACGAGATCAACCGCAACTTCCGCAACGAGGGCGCCGACTCGACGCACTCGCCCGAGTTCGCGATGCTCGAGGCCTACGAGGCGTACGGCGACTACAACACGATCGCCGACCTCACCCAGAAGCTCATCCAGGACGCCGCGGTCGCCGTGTCGGGCTCGCACGTCGTGACGTGGGCCGACGGCACCGAGTACGACCTCGGCGGCGACTGGGACCGCATCTCGATGTACGGCTCGCTCTCGCAGGCGATCGCCGAGGAGATCACCCCCGAGACGCCGATGTCGCGCCTGAAGGAGCTCGCCGACGAGGCGGGCATCGAGGTCGACCACCCGATCCCCGGCAAGTACGTCGAGGAGCTCTGGGAGCACCACGTCAAGGGCGGGCTCGAGCGCCCGACCTTCGTCATGGACTTCCCCGAGGACACGTCGCCGCTCGTGCGCGGCCACCGGTCGATCGCCGGCGTCGTCGAGAAGTGGGACCTCTACATCCGCGGCTTCGAGCTCGCGACGGGGTACTCCGAGCTCGTCGACCCCGTCATCCAGCGCGACCGCTTCGTCGCCCAGGCGAAGCTCGCCGCCGGCGGCGACCCCGAGGCGATGCGCCTCGACGAGGAGTTCCTGCGCGCCCTCGAGTTCGGCATGCCCCCGTCGGGCGGCATGGGCATGGGCATCGACCGCCTGCTGATGGCCGTCACCGGCCTCGGTATCCGCGAGACGATCCTCTTCCCGCTCGTCAAGTGACCATCGAGTACGGATGCCGCCGGTGAACGACCGCCAGAACGACGAGAAGCCCGACCGCGAACCGCCCTCGAAGGCGCGCATCGTGATCTGGGTGGTGGTCGCGGCGATCGGCCTCTACCTCGTCGGCTCGGGGGTGTGGGGTCTTCTCACTCCGGGTTGATATCCTGATCGCACTATGAACGACTTCTGGGCGAATGCGATCTGGTCGCTCGCGCCGACCGTGCTCATCGGGCTCATCTTCTGGTTCGTGATGCGCGCCGTCATCCGCGCCGATCGCAACGAGCGCAAGGCGTACGCGCGCATCGAAGCCGAAGAGCGCGCCAAGATCGCCCGCGAGCACCCGGCCGCCTGACTGCATGAACGACGGCGTCTCGCAGACCACACTCGTCATCACGGTGGTCCTGTTCGTCGCCGATCTCGTCGTGCGCATCATCGCGATCATCGTGGTGCCGCGCAATCGACGCCCCACAGCGGGCATGGCGTGGCTGCTCGCGATCTTCTTCATCCCGTTCCTCGGGGTGCTGTTCTTCATGCTCATCGGCAATCCGAAGCTGCCGAGGCATCGACGGCGCAAGCAGGCCGAGGTGGATCGCTACATCCGCGAGTCGACGCACGGCGTCGAGCGGGTCAGTGACCCGCGGGCCTGGCCGAGCTGGTTCGACGGGGTCGTGCGGCTCAACCGCAACCTCGGGTCGATGCCGCTCATCGGGCAGAACAGCGCGAGCCTCATCGGCGACTACCAGGGCTCGCTCGACGCGATGACCGCCGCCGTGCGCAACGCGAAGCGGTACGTGCACGTCGAGTTCTACATCTTCGCGCTCGACGCGACGACCGCGCCGTTCTTCGATGCGCTCGGCGACGCGGTCGCCCGCGGCGTCGACGTGAAGGTGCTGCTCGACCACATCGCCTCGGCGAGGGTCGCGGGGTACCGCCGCACCCTCAAGCGCCTCGACCGGCTGGGCGTCCGGTGGCAGCTGATGCTCCCCGTGCAGCCGTGGCGCGGCAAGTACCAGCGGCCCGACCTGCGCAACCACCGCAAGATCCTCGTCGTCGACGGCGAGGTGGGGTTCATGGGGTCGCAGAACATCATCGACCGCAGCTACAACAAGCGGTCGAACCGGCGCCGCGGCCTCAAGTGGAAGGAACTCGTCGCCAGGGTCGAGGGCCCGATCGTCGCCGGCCTCGACGCGATCTTCGCGACCGACTGGTACCTCGAGACCGGTGAGGAGCCGGCCCGCGACCTCTCCGACGGGCTCGAGCAGCCCGGCGAGGCGCAGGACCTCGACTGCCAGGTCGTACCGAGCGGCCCGGGCTTCAGCAGCGAGAACAACCTCAAGCTCTTCCTCGCGCTGCTGTACGCGGCGAAGGAGAAGATCATCATCACGAGCCCGTACTTCGTGCCCGACGAGTCGATGCTCTACGCCATCAGCGGGGCGACGCAGCGCGGCATCCACGTCGAGCTGTTCGTGTCGGAGATCGGCGACCAGGCCCTCGTGTACCACGCGCAGCGCTCGTACTACGAGGCCCTGCTGCGTACCGGCGTGAAGATCTACCTGTACAAGGCGCCGTACATCCTGCACTCGAAGCACTTCACGATCGACGACGACGTCGCGGTCATCGGGTCGAGCAACATGGACATCCGCTCGTTCGAGCTCAACATGGAGGTGTCGATGCTCGTGCGCGGCGCCTCGTTCGTGCGCGAGATGCGCGCCGTCGAAGACGGCTACCGGCACGACAGCCGCGAGCTCACGCTCGAGGAGTGGATGCAGCAGCCGCTGCGCTCGACGGTGCTCGACAACCTCGCGCGGCTCACGTCGGCGCTGCAGTAGCGGGCAGGGGTCGGATGCCGCCCCGGATCGTCACCCGCGGCGCTCAGCTGCGCGGCTTCAGCCGGACCGTCGGCAGCTCGGGTGCGGGCAGCGGGGCGCCCTCGTAGTCGACGTGGCCGAAGCGGCCGTCGGGGTTGTCGCGGCCGATGACCTCGGCCTGCCACTGCCTGCGGTACTCGACGATCTCGTCGTGGTCGCGACCGATGAAGTTCCACCACATCACGAGCTCCTCGCCGAACGGCACGCCGCCGAGCAGGACCACGCGCACGGGGCCGTGCTCTGCGCGCAGGCGCACGCCCTCGTGCCCGACCGGCAGGTAGCCGAGCTCGCTCCACTCGAGGCGCGCCGAGTGACCCGCGACCGCGAGGCCGTCGGCGTCGGCGGGGGAGTCGTCGTACTCGTCGTCGGTGGGGGCGATCGTCACGTGCACGGGCCCGGCGTCGACGAGCACGCCGTGCTCGAACGACGGGTCGAGCTCGATCCAGGCCTCGCCGCCGGCGGGCACGTCGATCTGGGCCCCGACGAGCGGGCTGAACAGGGTCACGCCCGCGTCGTCGCCGATGCCGGGCAGCGAACCGGCGAAGACGCGCACGACCGCGTCGTCGACCTCGATCGGCTCGACGTCGGCGTGCTCGAAGAAGGGCGAGACCCGGCGGGAGGCGTCGGGCAGCGCGACCCAGAGCTGTACGCCGTGCAGCCGCGTCGTCGCAGGCGTCGACACCTCGGAGTGCGAGATGCCCCCGCCGGCGGTCATGAGGTTGACCTGGCCCGGGCGCACGAGTTCGCGGCTGCCGGTCGAGTCGCGGTGCTCGATCTCGCCCTCGAAGAGCCAGCTCACCGTCTGCAGGCCGGTGTGGGGATGCGGCGGCACGACCATGCCGCCCGACACCGCGACGTCGTCGGGCCCGTAGTGGTCGGCGAAGCACCAGGCGCCGATCGTCGTGCGCCCGCGCTGGGGAAGGGTGCGTCGCACGTTCATCGCGCGGGGGCCGCCGAGCGGCACGTCGCGCGGGGCGAGCACCTGCACTGCCGGGCCGCGAGCACCGTCGGGCGGGCAGAGCAGCTCGAGCGGATCCTTCTCCAGATTGCTCATGACGCCAGCCTAATCCGACCCGAACGCACCGCTCGGCTGGCTGATCCGGCGGCATCCGACCGGCTAGCATTGCCGCATGGCTACCTCCGTGCGTCTCCGCCGTGCCGGCCTCGCTGCCGCGGCCCTGGCTTCCGTGTTCCTCCTCGCCGCATGCGCGCCGCCGAAGAGCCCGGCCGAGAACTACTCGGGTGCGCCGGTCTCCGACCACGAGGGCAGCGGCGACGAGGGCGGCGCTGACACGGGCGAGCCGCAGGCCGGATGGGTCGGCGAGGGCGGCCAGCTCTCGGTCACGCTCTGGGGCAGCTCGACGTGCCCGCTCGTCGGCGAGCACATCAGCGTCGTCGAGCCGGCAGCCACGGGCAACCGGGTGGCCATCGACCTCAAGGAGTACCCCGCGAACCAGGTCTGCACGATGGACCTCGTGCCGCACACGACCGTCTTCTGGACCCCGATGGACGTGACGACGACGAAGCCGCTCGTCGTCGAGGTGCAGGGCACCGAGATCACGGTCCCGATCAAGTAAGCGCGAACCGTACCCCGATTCGGCTGTTGGGCGTCCCCCGAATCGGAAATTGCCCCTGAACTGGGGTCAAGACGTTCGGCCTCTCGCCGGTTCGTGAGGGATCCTGCTCCATTAGCGTTGCGTTCACGTGCGCTGTCCACCCGGGACGGCAACCCGACACGTGAGGACGATCTTTCGTGCCCAGACGCAAACTGACGGCTGCCGCAGCCATCGCCGCATTGTTCGGCGCGCTGCTGACACCCGCTCTGCTCGCCACGCCGGCTTCGGCGGTGACGCTGCCGAGCGGCCTCCAGACCGGATTCCAGATCGACGGTGACATGGACGGCGGAACGCTGCCCGACACCTTCGACTGGCACAGCTTCATGAGTCCGCTCCAGCCCGACGGGCCGTCGACGTTCACGTCGCCCGGGCCGTACACCACCGCCCAGGGCTTCCAGTCGACGGGCATCGTGTACGGGACGTCCGGGTGGGACAACGTGACCCTCGACGCCGCGTGCGACGTGCTCGACGCGACGGGTTCGCCCGGCAGTCAGCAGCCGAACACCAATCCGTGGGCGCCCGGCCCGGCGAACGTCAACGCGAAGGGCGACGTCTGCAGCGGCGGCGCGGCCTACGAGGTGATCACCGACGATCAGGGTGACGACCACGTCGTGCTCTACATGTACTGGACGCGGCTCACGGGCAACGGCGACATGAGCACGTTCGAGACGCTCGAAGGCCCCGAGGCCGGACGATGCGACGACTTCCTGGTCGAGTTCAACTACGACTCGACCAACAACGCGACCACGGCCTATGTGCTCAAGTGGACCCCGACGTCCGGCGACGCGTGCGCCGACCCCGACGGGGCGGGCAGCTGGAGCAACACCGGGGCGGTGCTCGACTTCACCGCCGCCGTCGGCCAGCGCACCGAGGGCCCCGCGCCGACGCCGGGTGACCCGGGAACGTTCGGCGAGATCGCGGTCGACCTGTCGGCGGCCGGGCTCTTCTCGCCCGACACCTGCACCGGCTTCGCCACCGGCACCGGCTTCTCGCGGACCGGCAACGCCGAGGGTGCGCAGATCCAGGACTACATCGTTCCGCAGAACCCGCTGGTCATCACCAACTGCGGCGCGCTCAGCATCACGAAGCTCTCCGACCCGCCGGCGATCACCTCGACCGACCAGTTCGACTACACCGTGGAGCGAGCGGGCGGCGGCGACATCTATCCCGACCAGACGACGATCGACGAGTCGCTGCGCATCGGCGAGACCGACGTCTGGCCCGACGTGCTCGCCGGCGAGGACTACACCCTGAGCGAGGTCATCGGCGACGACGTGCCGTGGGAGCTGCTCTCCATGAGCTGCCAGATCGACGACCGCATCATCGTGCTCGACTCGCCCGACGACGTGTTCCCGGTCGAGGCGAACAACGTGACGGCCTGCAAGATCGTCAACACGACCTCGTGGGTGACGGTCGAGAAGCAGACGCTTCCCGACGGCGCCCCCGACACGTTCGGCTTCACGGTCGGCGACACCGCGGTGCAGCTCACCGACGGCCAGACGAGCGCTCCGATCTACTTCAGGCCCGGAACCCAGGTCGCGGTCGACGAGACCGACCTGCCCGAGGGCTGGAACCTCACCGACGTGACCTGCACACCGGAGGGGACCGACACCGCGACCGGCGCCACGGTGACCACGGTCGCCGGCGAGGGCGTGAACTGCGTGTTCACGAACACGCAGAACGGCAGCATCCAGGTGCACAAGGTGGTCGACGGCCAGGAGGGTGCGGTGTTCTCCTACACCGGCAGCTGGCTCGACGACCCGTCGACCTTCGAGATCGACGCGACCGACGGCTCGGGCGACAGCGAGGTGTACTCGGTGGAGCCCGGGACCTACGACCTCTCCGAGGCCGCGCTCGAGGGCTATGACACCACGGGCCTCGTCTGCGTCGACCCCGACCAGGGTACGGCCGCCGACCTGACCGACTACACGGCGGTGCTCGACGTCGACCCCGGCGAGTTCGTCGAGTGCACCTACACGAACACGCAGCGCGGCGAGATCCGCGTCGACAAGGAGACCATCCCCGACGAGTGGAACCAGGACTTCGACTTCTCGCTGACGGGTGAGGACACCGACGAGCAGTTCACGCTCAACGACTCGTCCGACGACGAGGCGAACCCGTGGAGCTCGGGTCTCATCGTTCCCGGCAGCTACGTGGTCGCCGAGACGGTGCCCGCGCACTGGGTGCTCGACTCGATCAGCTGCGGCAGTGCCGAAGGCCCGATGTCGGCCATCACGCTCGAGCCCGGCGCCGTGATCACCTGCGTGTTCACGAACGAGGCGCTGCCCGGCTCCGTGACCGTGGAGAAGAGCGTCGAGGGCGTCGCCGACGGCTTCGAGTGGGCGTTCGACCTCACGATCTCGCCGGTGCCCGGTGAGCAGGCCGGCACCCAGACGGTGAGCGGCACCGGTGAAGGCTCCGACAGTGCCACCTGGACCGGCCTCGTGCCCGGCGACGACTACACGGTCTTCGAGACCGCGGTCGACGGCTGGAACATGGGCGAGATCACCTGCACGGGTGGCGACGGTGCGCTCGAGGACGGCAACGGTGACGCGCCCGGCTTCCAGTTCACCGCCGAGATCGACACCGAGATCGAGTGCGCCCTCACCAACGAGGCCGTGCCCGGCCAGATCGAGGTGACCAAGTCGACGGTCGGCGGAGACGGCACGTTCGACTTCGAGCTCACCCCGCTCGACGCCGAGGGCGCGCCCGCGGGCGACCCCGTCGTCGAGAGCGTCACGACCGAGGGCGGCGAGGGCACCGCGGTGTTCGACGGCGTCCTCCCCGGCGGACGCTTCTCGCTCGCCGAGGCCGACCCGGGTGAGGCCTGGGTCGCCGGCGACCTCGCGTGCACGGTCGACCCCGTCGGCGAAGCCGGCCCGTCGCCGATCGACGCGAACGACTTCACGGTGCAGCCGGGCGACCTCATCGCCTGCGCCATCGAGAACGTCGCTCGCGGTCCGCTCGAGATCGTGAAGACCGTCGACGGCCCGGCCGTGAACAACGGCGACGGCACGTGGGACGTCTCGTACACGATCACGGTCACGAGCCAGTCGGCCACCGACGAGTCGTACGACCTCTCCGACGAGCTGAAGTACGGCGACGGCATCACGGTGCTCGAGGCGTCGATCACCGGCCCCGAGGGCATCGCGATCAACCCCGACTGGGACGGCATCGAGAACCTCGCGGTCGCGACCGCGGTGCTGCCCGCCGGCGAGACGCACGTCTACGCCGTCTCGGTGACCTCCGATGTCGCGTCCGACATCGCTTCGGACCAGGCCGACTGCGCCGTGGCCTCCAGCGACGAGGGCAGCGGCGAGCTGAACTCGGCGACCATCGAGTTCTGGAGCGGCTCGGCGTCGAGCGAGGACTGCGCGCCGGTCACGCCCGAGCAGCCGCCGCTGCCTTCGACGGGTGCGTCGCTCACGGCCGGCTGGCTGGGTCTCGGCGTGATCGCCGCCGGCGGCCTGCTGCTCTTCCTCCGCCGTCGCCGGTCGGTGAAGGCGTGAGCTGAGTAGAGCAACGAACGAGCGGGCCGTCGGGGATTTCCCCCGTCGGCCCGTTCGTCGTTCCCGGGTCAGCGCGAGCGCACCACGAGCAGGTCGCCGACCTCGCACTCGAGCGCCTCGCAGATCGCCTGCAGGGTCGAGAACCGGATGGCGCGCGCCCGGTCGTTCTTCAGCACGCTGAGGTTGACGACGCTGACGCCGACGAGCTCGGCGAGCCGCGTGAGGGTCATGCCGCGCGCCTCGAGCAGTTCGTCGAGACGGCAGTGCACGTCGGAGGCCTCGTCGGGTTCGGCGGGTGCCATCAGACGAGTCCCTCGGTGTCGCGCTGGAGTCGCTCGCCGATCTGGAACGCCGCGCCGACGACCCCGAGGGCGAGCAGGCCGAACATGGCGGTGAAATCGGTCGAGAACAGCACCCCGTCGTACGTGTGGTCGCTCACCGCTGCGAGCGCCCCGTTCACCGACATGGTGGTGAAGAGCGAACCGAACACCCAACCGACCGTGAGCACCGCGGCGCCCGTCCAGACGATCCGGGTGTTCTGGCGCGTGAAGGCTCGGCCGCGCGCGAGGTTCCAGCAGAGCAGGCCGAGCAGCACGATGCCCGCGACGATCGCGACGCCGACGACGATCGGCTGGGCGATGATCGCGAACTGCGTCGCGGCGGCCGGCTGCGGCACCGTGACGATCGCCTGGTCGACCGCGACGTCGACCGCAGCGCCGCCGGGCCCGATCGGCAGCGGCGCGGTCTCGTCGACGAACGGCACGAGCACCGGCACGTCGCGGCCGGGGAGCACCTCGAGCAGTCGCTGGACCATGACCCAGAGGGTGATGGCGATGCCGACCGCGCCGAGGACGATGGTCATGTACATGCCGGCCTGGTCGCTTCGGCTGAGCCGGGTGCCGGTGGTGGGCTGGGACATCCGCTGGTCCTTCCGATCGGGCGATCCTGCACCGCCATATCGAAAAACGATAATAACGATGAACGTTATGTCATGCAAGCGTCATCGCGCTGCGCCCACGGCGAACAGCGGCCCACGAGGCATCCCGAGTGTTTACGCTCGATGTATCGACGTCCCCTGCCCAGTGGGGCCGTGAGGAGTAGAGCATGTTCGAGAGATTCACCGACCGAGCCCGTCGTGTCGTCGTCCTGGCCCAAGAAGAGGCCAAGATGCTCAATCACAACTACATCGGCACCGAGCACATCCTGCTCGGGCTCATCCACGAGGGTGAAGGCGTCGCCGCCAAGGCGCTCGAGTCGCTCGGCATCTCGCTCGACGCGGTGCGCGAGCAGGTGCAGGACATCATCGGCCAGGGCCAGCAGCAGCCCACGGGGCACATCCCGTTCACGCCGCGCGCCAAGAAGGTGCTCGAGCTCTCGCTCCGCGAGGCGCTGCAGCTGGGCCACAACTACATCGGCACCGAGCACATCCTCCTCGGCCTCATCCGCGAGGGCGAGGGCGTCGCCGCCCAGGTGCTCGTGAAGCTCGGCGCCGACCTCAACCGCGTTCGCCAGCAGGTCATCCAGCTGCTCTCCGGCTACCAGGGCAAGGAGCAGGTGCAGGTCGGCGCGAACGAGCAGCAGACCCCGCAGGGCGGCTCGCAGATCCTCGACCAGTTCGGCCGCAACCTCACGCAGGCCGCCCGCGAGGGCAAGCTCGACCCCGTGATCGGCCGCGAGAAGGAGATCGAGCGGGTCATGCAGATCCTCTCGCGTCGCTCGAAGAACAACCCCGTCCTCATCGGCGAGCCCGGCGTCGGCAAGACCGCCGTCGTCGAGGGCCTCGCGCAGGCCATCGTCAAGGGCGAGGTGCCCGAGACGTTGAAAGACAAGCAGCTCTACTCGCTCGACCTCGGTTCGCTCATCGCCGGCTCGCGTTACCGCGGCGACTTCGAAGAGCGCCTGAAGAAGGTCACGAAAGAGATCCGCACGCGCGGCGACATCATCGTCTTCATCGACGAGATCCACACCCTCGTGGGCGCCGGTGCGGCCGAGGGGGCGATAGACGCCGCCTCGATCCTGAAGCCCCTGCTCGCGCGCGGCGAGCTGCAGACGATCGGTGCGACGACGCTCGACGAGTACCGCAAGCACTTCGAGAAGGACGCGGCGCTCGAGCGCCGGTTCCAGCCGATCCAGGTGGCCGAGCCGAGCCTGCCCCACGCGATCAACATCCTCAAGGGCCTCCGCGACCGCTACGAGGCGCACCACAAGGTCTCGATCACCGACGGCGCGATCGTCGCCGCGGCGAACCTCGCCGACCGGTACATCTCCGACCGCTTCCTGCCCGACAAGGCCATCGACCTGATCGACGAGGCCGGCGCGCGCCTGCGCCTGTCGATCCTGTCGTCGCCGCCCGAGCTGCGCGAGTTCGACGAGAAGATCGCCGTGGTCCGCGCCGCGAAGGAGACCGCGATCGAGGAGCAGGACTTCGAGAAGGCCGCGTCGCTGCGCGACGAGGAGAAGAACCTGCTCGGCGAGCGACTGCGCCTCGAGAAGCAGTGGAAGTCGGGCGACGTCAAGACGACCGCGGTCGTCGACGAGGGCCTGATCGCCGAGGTGCTCGCGCAGGCGACCGGCATCCCGGTGTTCAAGCTCACTGAAGAGGAGAGCTCGCGACTGGTCTTCATGGAGAAGGCGCTGCACGAGCGCGTCATCGGCCAGGAGGAGGCCATCTCGGCCCTCTCGAAGACGATCCGCCGCACCCGCGCGGGCCTCAAGGACCCGAAGCGCCCCTCGGGCTCGTTCATCTTCGCCGGCCCCACGGGCGTCGGCAAGACCGAGCTCGCGAAGGCGCTCGCCGAGTTCCTCTTCGACGACGAGGCAGCGATGATCTCGCTCGACATGTCGGAGTACGGCGAGAAGCACACCGTCTCTCGGCTGTTCGGCGCCCCTCCCGGGTTCGTCGGCTTCGAGGAGGGCGGCCAGCTCACCGAGAAGGTGCGTCGCAAGCCGTTCAGCGTCGTGCTCTTCGACGAGATCGAGAAGGCGCACCCTGACATCTTCAACTCGCTGCTGCAGATCCTCGAAGAGGGTCGTCTCACCGACGGTCAGGGTCGCGTCGTCGACTTCAAGAACACCGTCATCATCATGACGACGAACCTCGGCACGAAGGACATCGCGGGCGGCCCCGTCGGCTTCCAGGTCGAGGGCGACACCCGCACCGGGTACGACCTCATGCGCGGCAAGGTGAACGAGGAGCTGAAGAAGCACTTCAAGCCCGAGTTCCTGAACCGCGTCGACGAGATCATCGTGTTCCCGCAGCTGTCGAAGCCCGAGCTGCTGCAGATCGTCGACCTGTTCATCAAGCGGCTCAGCGAGCGCATGCTCGACCGCGACATGACGGTCGAGCTCACGCAGGCGGCGAAGGAGCGACTCATCGAGGTCGGGTTCGACCCGGCGCTCGGTGCCCGCCCGCTGCGTCGCGCGGTGCAGCACGAGGTCGAGGACCGCCTGAGCGAGAAGATCCTGCACGGCGAGCTCAACGCGGGCGATCACGTGCACGTCGACTTCCAGAACGGCGAGTTCGTCTTCACGACGTCGCAGCGGGCGCTGCCCGCGAACGTCGGCGTGAACGCGAACGCGGCGCTCGGTACCGGCACGGCCACGCCCGACCTGGCGGCCGCGTCCGGCGAGTAGACGCGACGGTCTCGGCGGGGCGGGTGCTGCGGCATCCGCCCCGCCGTCGTTCGTACGGTCGGGCGAGCCGGCGCTCCGAATTTGACCCTGCACCATGGTGCAGGGTCGACGCTTGAGGCATGACCCAGGCAATCGTCTCCGACCGACCGACCTTCCCCGCCCAGCTGCCGTCCGCAGGCTGGAGTGCGAGGCCCCGCTGGGGCCTCGCTGGCGCCGTGTACGACCTCGTCGTCACCATCGGCTTCGCGACCCCGTTCACGGCGGCGCTCATCCTCGAACTGGCGGGGCGCGCGCACGACCTGTTCGATGTCCCGGGTGCGCCGGCTCCCGAGCTCGACCCGCTCGCGCTCATGTTCACGAGCATGTTCGGCACGGTCGTCACGATGTGGGCGGTCGCGAGGATCCTGCGCCCCGAGGCGCGGTTCATCGCGATCGACACGGTCGGGCGCGCCGTGTTCTCGGCGCTGATGATCTGGGCGGTGTTGAATGGGCAGAGTGCGACGATCGTCGTGTTCCTGATCGGGGAGATCACGTGGTTCACCCTGCAACTGAGCGGCCTGCTGCGGCTGCGCCGCCGCTGACCTCGGGGCAGCTCGCACACGCCGCGGGCGTCGCGCTCAGCACGGTTCGCTTCTACGAGCGACAGGGGCTCGTGGCCCCCGAACGCCGCACGACGGGCGGGTACCGACTGTTCGAGCCCGAGACCGCACGTCGGGTCCGGTTCATCCGCCGTGCCCAGGAGCTCGGTTTCACGCTCCGCGAGGTGCGCGACGTCCTGCAGCTCTCGGACCGGCCGGAACTCATCGCCTTCGATGACGTCGCCGAGCAGGTCGGAGCCAAGCTCGACGAGCTCGACGAGCGCATCGGCGACCTCCAACGGGTGCGTTCGGCGCTCGCGGCGCTCGTGGCCTCCGGGCCGGTGCATCCTGAGTGCCCGGTCATCGAGGCGATCGCGTGAGCGTCGCCGCCTACGATGGTGCGATGACCGACTTCACGGTGCGCCGCGCGCGCACGAGCGATGTGCCGAAGATCATCGACGTCGTGGAGCCGTTCGTGACCCGACGCATCCTGCTCGGCAAGGAGCGGGTCGACCTGTACGGCGCGATCCAGGAGTTCCGGGTCGCGGAGACCGCCGACGGGCGCGTCATCGGTGCCGGCGCACTGCACGTGATGTGGGAGGACCTCGGCGAGGTTCGCACCCTCGCCGTCGGCGACGGCTGGCTCGGGCGGGGCGTCGGGCACGCGCTGCTCGACGCGCTCGAGGCCGACGCCCGCGACCTCGGGCTCTCGCGCCTGTTCTGCCTCACCTTCGAGGTCGACTTCTTCGGCCGTCACGGCTTCGAGGACATGGGGGCCGAGACGGTCGACCCCGACGTGTACGCCGAGCTCGTGCGTTCGCACGACGAGGGTGTCGCCGAGTTCCTCGACCTCGCGAGGGTCAAGCAGAACACGCTCGGCAACACCCGCATGCTCAAGCTGCTGTAGGGCCGCGCCGCCCCGTCGGGTGCATCCGGCGGGCCATGCTGCCCGTGGGCGTGTCGAAACCCGCCGACCGGATGCCACGGGGCGGGCGCCCCGCGGTCGTACCCTGTGACCATGTCGACGAATCCACCGGCAGGCCGGCAGTCACCGCAGGTGTACCGCCGACGGCGGATCGTGGTGCTGCTCGTGCTGCTCGCGGTCGTCGCCGCGATCGTGCTCATCATCGTGCGGCCGGGGGCGAGCCAGGGCGAGGAGCCCTCGAAGGGCGACGGCAAGCCCGCCGCGACGGCCGGCGAGAAGACGACCGAACCCGAGTCGACGACGATCCCGACCGAGCCGACCGCCGCCGACGGCGACCCGTGCGCGCCCGAGCAGATCGTCGTCGAGCCCATCACCGACAAGTCGTCGTACGAGCCCGGCCAGCAGCCGCAGCTGTCGGTGACGATCGAGAACACCGGTGAGAACGTCTGCGTGCTGAACGCGGGCACGAAGGCGCAGGTCTTCACGATCACGAGCGGCGACGACGTGTACTGGACCTCGACCGACTGCCAGGTCGACGCCATCGACGCCGAGGTCTCGCTCGAGCCCGGCAAGCCGATCTCGTCGAGCACGCCGATCGCCTGGGACCGCACGCGGTCGAGCAAGGAGACGTGCGAGGGCGGTCGCGAGACGGTGCCCGCGGGTGGAGCGTCGTACTACCTCGCGGTGTCGATCGACGGCTTCGACTCGGCCGAGAAGAAGCAGTTCCTGCTCTATTGAGCCGGTCCTGAACGCGTCGCGCTGACGCCGGGAGGAGCATCCGGCCCGGCTACGCTGGATGGCATGGCAGGCAAGGCGAAGAAGAAGGCGAAGCCCCCCGTCGAGTTCCGGTCGCAGGCGCTCGCCGAGGCGCTCGAGCGGCAGGACATGGCCGCCGTCGCCCTCGCCCTGCGCAACGGCAACACGGTCGTGCCGCTCATCAAGCCCGGCCCCCGCGACAAGCCGCTCGACGGCGGCGAGGTGTGGACGTATCGCGACCCGAACACCGGCGAGGTCGCGCTGCTGCTGTTCAGCGACGCGGTCAACAAGCCGGCGAACCTGCCGCCCGCGGTCGGGCTGCACAGCCCGGCCTGGCTGAAGAGCTTCCTCAAGCGGTACGAGTCGACGATCACGACGGTCTTCCTCGACATCGCCGGACCGCACCCGATGCAGGCGTCGCCCACCGAGCTGCTGCGGGCCCTCGAAGTCTGACGTGCGCGGCCCTGCGCCGGATGCAGGATGAGCGGGTCGGCAGGTCCGTATGCGGCGGTGCTCGCCGGCTGGTCCTGTGAGTGTGCGGGTGCGGCGGCGGGTGTCGCGCGATTCGGCAGCGTCGGGATGGAAGATGCAGGATGAGCGGGTCGGCAGGTCCGTATGTGGGGGTGCTCGCCAGCTGGTCCTGTAAGTGTGCGGGATGCGGCGGTCGGACAGACGCGACGCAGCCCCGCGCCTTCGGCGGAGCCGGAGCGGCGCCGAGCCCCAGGCCGTCGCTCGCGGCGTAACGGTGGTGACGGCGGTGCCGGAACCCCCTCAGAAGGCGGCGTCGAGCTCGCGCTGCCGGGCGTCGGTCGAGGCGAGCATCGCACGGGCGACGGCGGCGCGTACGCTGCCGGCCTCGACGTCGAGGATCGTCGTATAGCCGAGTCGGCGTGCCTCGGCCGCGCGCTGCTTGGCCGCGGTGACGGGGCGCACCTCGCCCGCGAGACTGATCTCGCCGAAGGCGGCGATCTCGTGCGGCACCGCCGCGTCGCGCATGGCCGAGGCGATGGCGACCGCGATCGCGAGGTCTGCACCGGGTTCGGCGAGCCGCACGCCGCCGACGGTCGACACGTACACGTCGTGCTCGCCGAGCGCCCGGAGCCCGGCGCGGCGCTCGAGCACCGCGATGATCATCGCGACGCGCGAGGGGTCGACGCCGTTCACGACGCGGCGCGGTTGCGGCGCCTTCGTCGCGACGACGAGCGCCTGCACCTCGACGGGCAGCGCGCGTCGCCCCTCGAGTGCGACGGTCACGCACGTGCCGCTCACCTCGCGCCGCCCCGTCGAGCGGAAGAGGCCCGACGGGTCGGGCACCTCGGCGATGCCCTCGCCCGTCATCTCGAAGCAGCCGACCTCGTCGGTCGGGCCGAACCGGTTCTTGAGCGCGCGCACGAACCGCAGCGCGGTCTGCCGGTCGCCCTCGAACTGGCAGACGACGTCGACGAGATGCTCGAGCAGGCGCGGGCCCGCGATCGAGCCGTCTTTCGTGACGTGGCCCACGAGCAGCACGGGCAGTTGCCGCTCTTTCGCGACGCGGATGAGCGTCGACGCGACCTCGCGCACCTGGCTCGGCTGGCCGGGCAGTCCGTCGGAGAGCGACGACGAGACGGTCTGCACCGAGTCGACGATGAGGAGTTCGGGCGAGACCGCGTCGACCTGGCCGAGGATCGTCGCGAGGTCGGTCTCTGCGGCGAGGTAGAGCTCGTCGTGCAGCGCCCCCGTGCGCCCTGCCCGGAGTCGCACCTGCGCCGTCGACTCCTCGGCGGTGACGTACAGCACCCGGCGCCCGGTCGCGGCGACCCGGGCGGCGACCTCGAGCAGCAGGGTCGACTTGCCGACGCCGGGCTCGCCCGAGAGCAGGATCGCCGCACCGGCGACGATGCCGCCGCCGAGCACCCGGTCGAACTCGCCGATGCCGCTCGGCCGGTGCGCCGCATCGGTCGTCTCGACCTCGACGATGGGCCGGGCGGCGCGAGCGTCGCCGACCTGCACCGCCTTCACCGCGCGCACGATGCCGGTCGACTCGGCGACGTCGACGACCGTGCCCCACTGCTGGCATTCGACGCAGCGGCCGACCCATTTGACGGTGGTCCACCCGCATTCGGTGCAACGGAACGACGAGGTGGGTCTGGCCATGCCCCGAGGTTACCCGCGGCCTCCGACAACGGCGGTGCCGACGCTCGGCGCCGTACCGACGAGCTCCGTCAACTCGGCCACCCGGGCTCCCACGAGCGGGCGGAAGGCCTCCGCCCACACCGCGTAGCCCTCGTCGTTCGGGTGGAACATGTCGCGTGCGAACTGGGTGAGGATGCCGCGCAGGCCCTGGCGCCTGGTCGCCGCGTGCAGGGGTGCGACGGCGAGTCCCCGCTCGCCGGCGGCGTCGTGCAGCAGGCGGTTCGCCTCGGCGACCTTGCGCTCGTTGCTGCGGAAGTGGAAGCACGGCAGCTCGGCCACGATCGCGTGCGACGGTACGACGTCGAGGATCGCGCGGAGGTTGCGGTCGAACTCGCGCGGCGCCCACTCGGCGATGTCGTTGGCGCCGATCGCGACCGTGACGACGTCGGGTTCGAGACCGCGGAACCGCGGCAGCTGGTCGCGCACCGCGAGCGCCGTCGTCGCGCCCGAGACGCTGAGATTGGCGGTGCGGATGCTCCGGCCGGAGGCCGCACGCATGGCCTCGGCCAGCACGCCCACGTAGCCGCGATCGGGCCTCGAAGCGCCGATGCCCTGCGCTGCCGAGTCGCCGATCGCGACGTACAGCAGCTCGCCCGGCTCGGCGCCGCGCTCGCGCCACCACTTCGAGTGCACGGGCAGCGTGTCGTTGAGGGTCGAGCGGCGCAGGGCCACCCGGGCGTCGTACGGGCGGACGCCCGCGGTGCCGAGCACGGTCGACGCGGCGAGCCCGCTGCCGGCCGCGAGCGCGCGCATCGACGGCCGCGGGCGCGGGGGCGCGAAGGCGGTGTCGAGCGGCTCGAGCGTGGTCATGGAGGTGACGGTATCCACGCCCGCTTCGAGGCGGCTGGACGTCGGCTGAGGGATGGCTGGAGGCGTGGCATCCGCCTCGTTTTGGTACTCGGCCCGTCGTCGTCTACTATCGATCCCGGTGACGTGTCCGAGCGGCCGAAGGTGCAACTCTCGAAAAGTTGTGTAGGGTAACCCCCTACCGTGGGTTCAAATCCCACCGTCACCGCCACCGAAGGCCCCGACTTCCGCAGAAGTCGGGGCCTTCGTCGTACCGGTGCTCAGGCGGCGGCTTCGCCCGTCACGACCTGGGCGCGCAGCGGCATGAGCGCGCCGGCGACCTGGCCGATCGTCTCGGCGTCGACGCCCGCCTCGGTGAGCGCGGTCGCGGCGTGGCCGATGACGTTGTCGAAGTCGGCGTCGGTGATGCCGCGGCCGGCGTGGGCGGCGTCGAGGTCGAGCCCCTTGTAGCCGTTGGGGCCGCCGGTGGCCGCGGCGAGGAACATCGCCATGTGGCCCTTCTGCTGCGAGAGGCGGGTCTCGACGAAGTAGGGCGAGAGGGTCTCGTCGGCCAAGATCAGCTCGTACAGGCGGTCGACCACGCTGGCGATGCCGGGGCCTTCGCCGAGCTGCTGGTAGAGCGTCTTCGCTTCGGACATGTTCGGATCTCCGATCGTTTCAGGTGCGACGACGCAACGGGGAACGGCGCCGTTCGCTGGGGGGAGGCCGGCGAGCTGGGGCTGTACCGGCACCGGGCCGACGCTAGCGCGTGATCGCCGGGCAGGACAAGTCCGGGGCGTTCGAACGGCCTGCCGCTCCTTCGCGAGGAGCTCTGTCGTGCCGGTGGGCTCGCTACGCGGCGTCCGCCGGTCGACTCGCCTTCGCGAGGAGGGCCGCCGCCGTGTCGGTGACCGTCTCCGCGGTCGGCCGGGAACGCCAGCCGAGCAGCCCCTCCGCCTTCGACCCGTCGACGAGCGCTGTGCGCCCGAGGCTCGGGGCGAGGAGCGCGAGCTGAGGGTTGAACTTCGCGGCGGCCCTCACCATCAGGTCGGGCATCGTCCGCGACGGCACCCGCCTTGCGATCTCGGTCGGCAGGCCCTCGCGCAGGTATCTGGCCACGTCGATCCACCACGCGAACCCGCCGGCGCCGAGGATGCGCTCGCCCACTACCGCGGCCGAGAAGAGGGCCTCGAGGTGCAGCCGGGCGAGATCGCGGACGTCCACGATGTCCCATCCGATCTTCGGCACGGCCGGCATGGACCCGCTGAGCAGCGCCTCGATGATCCCGGTGGAGCCGTGCGCGCTCGGGGCGCCGAGCATCGGGCCCTGGATGAAGGTCGGCAGAACGGTCGTCAGGTCGAGCCCCCGGTCGTCGGCGATCGCCCACGCGTCGCGCTCCGCGAGGATCTTCGAGTCGCGGTAGGCATCGGTCGGCCGGCCCGTGACCGGCGCCCACTGCGTCTCGTCGTTCGGGGTGGTCTGGCCGTCGATGATCGCGGCGACGCCGGAGGAGGTCACGACCACCCGCCGCACGCCTGCATCCGCGGCGGCGTTCAGCACGTGCCGCACCCCTTCGCGCGCCGGACGGATCGGATCGGCTCCCGCCGCCGTGCCCAGTGGCGAGGCGGTGTGGATGACGCCGTCGGCGCCGGCCACGGCCTGCGCCCAGCCGTCGGCCGAGAGCAGGTCGGCGACGAAGAACTCGATTCCGGATGCGGCATCCCCGACCTGTTCGGCGACCGCTGCGCGCACGACGCGAGCCTTCGCCGTGTCGCGCACGGTCGTGCGGACGCGGTGGCCTCGCTCGAGCAGTCCGGCGATCACCCACGAGGCGAGGTACCCGGTGCCGCCGGTGACGAGGACGGTCTGCGCTGCATCCATGATTGCTCCCGATAATCATTGAAATATTCATTGAATGTGGGAACTGTAGCATCGACACATGGCCGCCGAATCCACTGAGACGCTCGATGTCGTCCGTCGGGTGATGACGCTCGCGAACGCCGTCGGCGGTCTCGCCGACGACGTGCTCGCCGAGTTCGGACTCGCCCCGTCGGTGATGGGCGTCGTCTGGGGGCTCGACCCGGCGTCCGAGTCGCCGACGATGCGCGAACTCGCCACCCGTCTGCGTTGCGATCCGTCGACGATCAGCCTCGCCGCGGACCGTCTCGAGGCTGCGGGGTTCGTCGAACGGGCCCCGCATCCGACCGACGGGCGCAAGCGCACGCTCGCGCTGACCGAACGAGGCCTCGAACTGTGGCATGCCATCGAGGCCCGCATCCACGGCTCCGGCATGATCGACGGGCTCGACGCCGGCGAACGGGCGACGTTGGAGGCGCTGCTGGCGAAGGTGCGGATGCCCCGGTGACCCGCCGGCAGCCGCACGATGAGGACGGGTGCGCTACGTTGCATGGACGAGCGTGAGGTGGAGGCAGGGTGTTCGAACCGGTCGAACTCGACGGGGGCGTCGTCGTGCGTCTGCTCGCCGACGGCGACGGCCCGGCGCTCGCCGCGGCCTATACGCGCAACCGCGAGCACCTCGCGCCGTGGGAGCCTGCGCGCACGGCCGACTTCTTCACCGCGGCCTGGCATGAACGGGATGTCGCGGGCGCGCTGACGCGTCTCGAGGCCGGCACGCTCATCCCGCTCGTGATCGAGGCCGGCGGCGGTGACGACTCGGGCGAGATCGTCGGCCGGCTCAACCTCTCCGACCTCGTGCGCGGGGTGTTCCAGAACGCGAACCTCGGCTACTGGGTCGACGGGCGGCTGAACGGCCGCGGGCTCGCGACGACCGCGGTCGGCATCGCCCTGCACCACGCCCGCGCGGCGGGCCTGCACCGCGTGCAGGCGGGCACTCTCGTGCACAACCTCGCGTCGCAGCGCGTGCTCGAGCGCAACGGCTTCGAACGCATCGGGCTCACCCGCCGCTACCTGCGCATCGCGGGCGAGTGGCAGGACCACGTGCTTTTCGCGCGACTGCTCGAGGACTGAGCGGCGGCTCGCGTCCGCAGGCGCCCGGGCGCCGCGGTCACCAGGCGCTGGGTCACCAGCCGCCGCGGGTCGGCGTATGGCCTTCGCGCGCGTCGTCGGGCATCGGCATCTCGAGGCGGAGCCCGAGGAGCCGGACCGGGCGCTCGGGCTCGATGCGGTCGGCCGCGAGCGCCTCTACGGTCGCGAGCGCAGCCTCGCGGTCGCTCGCCGACGGGATCCTCCGCTGGTGCGTCGTCGTGATGAACGGGGCGTACCTGACCTTGAGGGTCACGCCGATGGCTGGGCGGCCCTCGGCGACGAGGTCGGCCCATACCTGTTCGAAGAGCACGTGCAGCGCCGCGTCGACCTCGCCGGGCTCGACGAGGTCGCGCTGATACGTCGTCTCGCGACTGTGCCCGCGGGCCACCCACGGGGTGTCGTCGACGACGCGCGCTCCGTCGCCGCGCCCGAGTTCGCCGTACCAGGGCCCCATCCGCGGACCGAACTCGGCCGCGAGCACCCCGGGGTCGGCGGCTGCCAGCTCCGCGACCGTCGTGATGCCGTGCGTCGCGAGCCGGCGCGAGATCTTGGTGCCGACGCCCCAGAGGTCCTTCGTGGGGCGCGCGCCCATGACGTCGAGCCAGTTCTCGGCGGTCAGCCGGAACACCCCGCGCGGCTTGCCGAACCCGGTCGCGACCTTCGCCCGAACGAGCGTGTCGCCGATGCCGACGCTGCAGTGCAGCTCCGTGCGGTCGAGCACGGCGCGCTGCACGCCGCGCGCGTACGCCTCGGGGTCGTCGGTCTCGACGCCGACGAACGCCTCGTCCCAGCCGAGCACCTGCACGGTCGCGCCCGGTTGCGCCCGCAGCGTCGCCATCACCTCGTCGGAGGCCGCCAGGTAGGTGTCGGCGTCGACGGGCAGGATGACGGCGTCGGGCACCTTGCGGGCGGCGATGCGCAGCGGCATCCCCGACCCGACACCGAACTCGCGCGCCTCGTACGAGGCTGTCGAGACGACGGCGCGCTCGGTCGGATCACCGCGCCCGCCCACGATGACCGGCCGCCCGGCGAGCTCGGGGCGGCGCAGGATCTCGACCGCCGCGATGAACTGGTCGAGGTCGACGTGCAGCACCCACGGGCGCACGGGCCGGGTCACCCAGCCAGTCTGCCGTCTCGCGGGCAACGGGTGTTAGCGTTGGCTTCGAACCCGCGGGCATCGCCTGCGGTCCACGCAGAGAGGAGCCGCGCCGTGATCGAGCTGGTCGCCGGGCTCTTCCGCTACCTCGAGTCCTCGGTCGAGGTCGCGCTCGCCTCGAACGCGACCCTCGCCGTCCTCCTCGTGGGCGTCGTCGGCGCCGCAGCGCTCGCCGTGGTCGTCCTCGCCGTGCGCGCCCTGCCCGGCCTCGTCGCGGCCGACGCGTCGGGCGCCGCCCGGCGTCTGCGCCAGACGGCCGACCCCGGCACGCTGCTCTCCCAGAGCGACCCCGACGCACCGGGGCGTGCCCGTCCGAGGGCACCCGGGCGCGGTCTCGCGGCCGCGTAGCGCGCGAGACCCTCCACGAGCCGGTCGCCGTCACGGCGCCGCTCCTCACCGACCCGGTGCGCCGGGTGCCGGTCTCCGCAGCGTTCGCGCGGCCAGATGGAACCCAGCTTCCCTCGACCGCGAACGGACTTCACCATGGACCTCTACAGCTTTCCGCCCATCGCCGCGCTCCTCGACGGTGCGCACGCCCTCCTCATCGGCCTCGCCGACCTGCTCGACCCCCTCGTCGGCGTCGCGAGCGCGGCCGCCGCGATCGTGCTCGTGACCCTGCTCGTGCGCGCGGTGCTCATTCCCGTCGGCATCTCGCAGGCGAAGGCCGAGCAGGGTCGCGCCCGGCTCGCACCGAAGCTCGCCGCCCTGCAACGCCGATTCGCGAAGCAGCCCGAACGCCTGCAGCAGGAGATGCTCGCGCTCTACCGCGACGAGGGCACCTCGCCGTTCGCCGGGTGCCTGCCGATGCTCGCACAGGCACCGGTCGTCGGGATCATCTACGCGCTGTTCATCCTGCAGTCGATCGCCGGGCACCCGAACGCGCTGCTGCAGCACACGCTCGCCGGGGTGCCGCTCGGGTCGAGCCTTGCCGGCATGATCGCTGCGGGAACGCTGACCCCCACGACGCTCGTCGTCTTCGCGGTCGTCGTCGTGGCGATCGCGCTCGTCGGCGAGACGACGCGCCGGGTCTTCGGCAGGCAGGCCGCTGCGGCCGCGCAGGCGGCACCGGTCGTACCCACGTCGTCGGCGGCATCGGCGACGGGCTCGCCGCTCGCGAATCCGGCTGCGATGCGCGTGCTCGGCCTCCTGCAGTACGTGACCGCGGTCATCGCGATGTTCGTGCCGCTCGCCGCGGCGTTGTACCTGCTCGTCACGGTGACGTGGACGCTCGGGCAGCGCGTCGTGCTGCGACGCGCGTACCCGTTGCCCCTGCCCGCCTGAGCCGGGACCGGGGGCAGGGGCAGGGGCAGGGACACCTACCGGCTCCTCGCCACGCCGCACAAGCCCTTGCGGGCCGCCCGGCCGCGGTGGTTGCGTAGGAGGACCAGATCGAAGGAGCCCCTCATGAGTTTCCTCGCTTTCCTGGTGCTCGGCCTCATCGCCGGCGCCATCGCCAAGTTGATCCTGCCCGGAAAGCAGGGCGGCGGCTGGTTCGTCACCCTACTACTCGGCGTCGTCGGTGCCCTCCTCGGCGGGTGGCTCGGCAGCCTCATCCTCAATCGCCCGCTCACCGAGTTCTGGGATCTCGGCACCTGGCTGCTCGCGATCGGCGGGTCGATCATCGTGCTGCTGATCTGGGGGCTCGTTACGCGCGGCAGCCGGCGCGACGCCTGAGTCATCCGGCGGGGCGTATGCCTCGTCGGGCATGAGCGCTCGAGCGCTCGAGCGTCAGCGCTCGTCGGCCAGCTCGACGAAGCGCCGCAGCATCCGTTGCGGTTCGGTGACGGATGCCGCGGCCAGGCGTTCCGAGACTTCGCGCAGTTCCGACGCGGGGAAGTAGCCGTGGTGACGGTACACCTGCGCCCGGGCGATGAAGTCGTCGGTCGTGACCTCGGGGTGGAACTGGGTCGCGTAGACGCTCGCGCCGACGCGGTAGATCTGCACGGGGCATCCGGCCGACGACGCCAGCAGCACCGCGTCGTCGGGAAGCCGCTCGGTCGACTCCTTGTGGCCGACGAGCGCGTCGAAGCGGGGCGGCAGCGCGCCGACGAGCCGGTCGGCCGCGCCGGCATCGGTCAGCGTGATCTCGACCGCGGCGGCGTCCTCGCCGTGGCGGGTGCCGACCGTGCCGCCGAGCACGCGGGTGAGCACGCCGATGCCGTAGCAGGTGAAGAGCACCGGGAACCCGGCGTCGAGCGAGCGCTCCGCGAGCCTGGCCAGGTCGGCCTCGACCCGGAGCTGGACCGCGTGCTTGTGCTCCTCGGCGGTCGTCACGTTGTACGGGCTGCCGCCGACGACGATGCCGGCGAGGTCGTCGAGCGCGGGCTCGCCGAGAGGTTCGACGTCGAGCCGATGGTGCTCGAGGCGCCCGGCGTCGAGGCCCATCGCACGGCGCACGGACTCGTACTCGGGGCCGACGGCTTCGACCTCGGGCCGGGCGGAGAGGAAGAGGAACGGCTTCGGCCCGGTCATCGGCCCCGCCGCCGATGACGTTGCTTCGCGCCCTGACCCGTGCGCGGGGACGGGCGTGCCGACTTCGCGGTGCCGGCCTTCGAACCGCCGCCCTTCGAGCCGCCGCCCTTGCCTGCGCCCGAGGCCGCTCGTCGCTCGGCCGCGGCGAGCTTGGCCGCCTTCGCGGGCTTCATGGTCGGCGCCTCGTCGCCCCGTGAGCTGCGGGCGGTGCGGCCACGCACGACGGCGACGAACTCCTGGATGTCGTCGTCGTCGCGCTCCGTGCGCCAGACGAGTGCGATGCGCGTGGGCGGGGCGTCGGCGACCGGGATCGCGACGACGTCCTTGCGGTGGTGCAGCCTCGCGATGGCGTGGGGCACGATCGCATAGCCGGTGCCGGCGGCGACGAGCTCGATCGTCATGGCGGGGTCGGGCTGCACGGGGGCGATCGGCTCGCCGTCGAGGTCGGCGAGCGAGAGTTCGGCTTCTTCGGCGAAGGGATGCTCCTTCGGGAGCACCGCGACCGCGACCTCCTCCCACAGCGGAATGCGGTGCAGGCCCTCGTCGTCGATGGGCAACCGCACGAACGCGAGGTCGACCTCGCCCGAGCGCAGGCCGTCGAGTTGGGCGGCCTCGTCGACGCGGGCGGCCTCGAGCGGGAGGTCGGGCCGACGGTCGGACCACGCTCGCAGCCACTTCGACGGGGAGACGCCCGCGACGTAGTCGAGTCGCAACGCCATGTCGCCCCCTGTCGTGCCGTTGGTCCGGTCTGCCGCGTACCGGTCTGCCGTGCGCCGGTGCCTCTCAGGCTACCGTCGGCTACGGTTGCAGGGTGAGCGAGAACGAGTCGCCGGCCGCCGAGCCGCGCGAGAAGCAGCCCCGGGCCAAGAAGCCGCAGACCATGAAGGCCGAGACCGCGGCCAAGAAGCTCGGCATCCTGCTCGCGGCCGCGCCGGCGGAGTTCAGCGATCACCCCATCACGCGCGACGAGGTCGACGCCCTGCAGGCCGACCCGCCCGAGTGGCTCGCGACGCTGCGCCGCGAGGGGCCGCACCCGCGCCCGGTCGTCGCCGCCAAGCTCGGCATCTCGAACTCGGGCCTCGCCCGCGCCGGCGTCACCGACGCCCTCACGACCGCCGAGATCAAGGCCCTCCTCGCCGCGCCGCCCGCGTGGCTCGTCGAGGAGCGCGCGACCCAGGCCGCGGTGCGTGCCGAGAAGCAGCGCGTCGCCGAGCGCGACCGAGAGCGCGCCGCCCGGTCGGAGTAGCACCGCCCGACTCCGCCCGCCCCGCCCGCTCGCGAGTTGCCCGAATCTGCACACATTCGGGCACGTCGGTCTGGGTGGTGAGTCGATCAGGCCGCGTAGCGGTCGCGCAGGAAGGCCGTGAGGTCGGCGAGCTCGCGCTCGGAGACCGAGTGGCCGAGCCCCTCGTAGATGCGCGCGTCGAGCGACGCGTGTTCGGGCAGCCAGTCCAGCGTGCGCGCAACGGAGGCCGCGGGGATCACCTCGTCGAGGGTGCCGCGGCCCCAGAACACGGGCAGGCGCAGTTCGGCGAGTCGGGCGTCGCCGGTACGCTCGCCCGGCATCGCGAACCCGGCGAGCACCGCGGCGAAGTCGAACCGCTCGGGCGCGAGGCGCAGCAGTTCGAGCGCGACGGCGCCGCCCTGCGAGAAGCCGACGAGCCCGACCGGGGTGCCCGGCGCGGCCCGGTCGACCCAGGCGAGCACCGCCTCGGCCGCGGACCGCGCGGCCCCCTGCTTCTCGGGGGAGTCGTCGGCGATACGCCCGCCCGCGTCGAAGATGTCGAACCACGCGTAGCCGTAGCCGGCGTCGATCGGCGCCCGCAGCGACGCGACCACCGGATCGAGCGGCAGGTAGGGCGCGAGCCCGAACAGGTCGCCCTCGTTCGAGTTGTAGCCGTGCAGCAGCACCAGCAGCGGTCGACCCGCACGGTCGTCGCCCGACGCCGACCACAGCACCGCCTCGTCGTCGATCGTCATCGGGTCGCCTCCTCGTCGTCGCGGGTGTCGCCGATGTCGACGGCCGCGTCGTCGCGGGGGCCGACGGCGACCACGGCCTGCACCGCCTGATCGGCCTCGGTCACGATCGCTGCGAGCGCGCGCTCGGCGTCGTCGGCCCGCCCCTCGGTGACGGCGAAAGCGACCTCCTGGTGGAGTCGGAGCGCCGTCGGATTCGCCTCGTGCGGCATGAGCGCGTGCGCGGTGCGGCCGCGCAGCACCTCGCCGACGACGGGACCGAGTGCTGCGAGGAACGGGTTGCCCGAGGCGTCCAGCACCGCAGCATGGAAGGCGATGTCGTGCTCGAGGTAGGGGGACTCGTCGGCCTCGCGCGCCCGCTCGGTCATGCCCGCGACCGCCGTGACGAGGGCGGTGCGCTGCTCGGGGGTCGCGTTCGCTGCGGCGAGCCGAGCCGCGAGCGGTTCGATCGCGCTGCGCAGCTGACTCAGGGCATGCAGGGTCTCGACGCGGTCGGGGCCGGCCAGCCGCCAGCGCAGCAGGCGCGTCGAGTACGGGTTCCAGCGGGCTCGCGGCAGGATCTCGACGCCGGCGCGGCGTCGCACCTCGACGAGGCCCATCGACTCGAGCACGCGCACGACCTCGCGCATCGCCGAGCGCGAGACGCCGAAGCGCTCGGCGACCTCGGTCGTGAGGATGCGCGAGCCCGGGGCGAGCCGTCCCGAGGCGATGTCGGCGCCGATGGACTCGATCACGCGCTCGTGCAGCGCGGACGAGCCGGTCGTCGAAGCATCCATCCACTGATTATGGCCGAGCGGATGCCTCGCGTAAATGCCCGGCGTGTTTCGAGGTGCATTGCAATATGTCCTACATATAGGTAGAGTCACCTCACCCCGTCCGCCAGACCGAGGAAGTTCAGGCCAATGTCCACCGTGCTCTCCGCCGCCGTAGCGCTCGTCTCCGCCGTCGATCCCGTCGCTCCCACGACGACCGCCCCCGAGTGGCAGCTCATCACCGCAGCCCTCGTCGGCATCGCCGTCATCGTCGTGCTCATCACCTGGGTGAAGCTGCACCCGTTCATCTCGCTCATGATCGGCGCGATCGTGACCGGCCTCGTCGCCGGCATGAGCGCCGTGCAGACGATCCTGAGCTTCACCAACGGCTTCGGCGCGACCATGGGCGGCGTGGGCGTGCTCATCGCGCTCGGCGCCATCTTCGGCAAGCTGCTCGCCGACTCGGGCGGCGCCGACCGCATCGTCGACACCCTCATCGCCCGCTCGAGCGTGCAGGCGCTGCCGTGGGTCATGGGCGGCGTCGGCGCCCTCATCGGCCTGCCGATGTTCTTCGAGGTCGGCCTCGTGCTGCTCGTGCCCGTGATCATCCTGGTCGCCCGTCGTTCGGGACTGCCGCTCATGCGCATCGCGATCCCGACCCTCGCGGGCCTCTCGGCCATGCACGGGCTCGTGCCGCCGCACCCCGGCCCGCTCGCCGCGATCGACCTCGTCGGCGCCGACCTCGGCCAGACGCTGCTGTTCGGCGTGATCATCGCGATCCCGGCCGTGATCATCGCCGGCCCGCTGTTCTCGAAGCTCGCGGCGCGCTGGGTCAAGGTGCCCGTGCCCGACCTGTTCGTCACCGCCGAGGACCGCGGCGAGGACGTCTCGCAGAAGCCGCGACCCTCGTTCGGTGCGGCGCTCTTCTGCATCCTGCTGCCCGTCGTGCTCATGCTCGCCTCCTCGCTCGCGAACATCGTCGCGCCGCTGTCGGGCGACGCGTGGAAGCTCGTCGTCGACTTCCTCGGCAAGCCCGTCATCGCGCTGCTGCTCGCCGTGCTCGTCGGCATGGTCGTGCTCGGCCGCGGCGGGCGCATGGGTCGCTCCGAGATCGCCGCATCGGTCGGCTCCTCGCTGCCGCCCATCGCGGGCATCCTCCTCATCGTCGGCGCCGGCGGCGGCTTCAAGCAGGTGCTCGTCGACTCCACGATCGGCCAGGTCATCGCCGACGCCATCTCGGGGATCGGCGGCTCCCTCGCCGTCGTACTCGCACTCGCGTGGTTCGTCGCGGTGCTCATCCGCGTCGCGACCGGCTCAGCGACCGTCGCCACGATCACCGCTGCGGGCATCCTGCAGCCGCTCGTGGCCGATCTCGACCTCTCGGCCGGCGCGACCTCGCTGCTCGTGCTCGCCATCGGCTCGGGCTCGGTGTTCCTCTCGCACGTGAACGACGCGGGCTTCTGGCTCATCAAGGAGTACTTCGGCCTCACCATCGGGCAGACTCTGAAGTCGTGGACCGTGCTCGAGTGCCTCATCTCGCTCGTCGGCCTCGCGGGCGTGCTCGCGCTCAGCCCGCTCGTCGCCTGACCGGGGGAGGAAGCTCATGAACACCGCGTCGAACGCCCGCCCCGAGGCATCCCGCATCGCATTCGAGCACCCGCCCGTGCTCGTCGTCATGGGGGTCTCCGGCAGCGGCAAGACGACCTTCGCCGAGCTCATCGCCGGGCGCCTCGGGTGGGACCTGCAGGAGGGCGACGCCCTTCACCCCGAGGCCAACGTCGCCAAGATGGCGAGCGGAACGCCGCTCACCGACGACGACCGGTGGCCGTGGCTCGACCGCATCGCGTCGTGGATCGACGCGCACCTCGCCGCCGGTGAGCCCGCCGTGATCACGTGCTCGGCACTCAAGCGGTCGTACCGCGACCGGCTCGCGCGTCCGAACGTCGTGTTCGTGCACCTCGCCGGCGGCCGTGAGCTCATCGCCGACCGGCTCGAGCACCGCACCGGCCACTACATGCCCGCGTCGCTGCTCGGTTCGCAGTTCGAGACGCTCGAGCCGCTCGAACCGGGCGAGCGCGGACTCGTCGTCGACGCGCAGGGGACGCCCGAGGACGAGGTCGCCGAGGCGATCGCCCGGCTCGGGCTCGAGGGCGGTTCGGGCGCGCACTGACGCCGACGGGGCCCGTGGGGCAGAATCGGAGGCATGAGCGTGCGCACCCCCGATCCCGACTGGAATCCCGACGACGAGCCCGCCGTCCGGCCGCCGGCGAATCCGGGTTGGCTGAGCGACCTCGAGCTCGCCGAGGTGCGCGGCCGGCTGCCGCTGCTCTACGTCGAGGCCGTGCCCGTGCGGGTCGACGGGCTCGGCCAGGTCGGCGAGGTCGGGATGCTGCTGCGGGCGAACGCGCTCGGCGAGATGACCCGCACCCTCGTGTCGGGGCGGGTGATGTACGGCGAGACCATCCGCGACGCGCTCTTCCGCCACCTCGAGAAGGACCTCGGGCCGATGGCGTTCCCGCTCCTGCCGGCGAGCCCCGTGCCCGCCGCCGTCGCGGAGTACTTCCCGCTGCCGGGCATCTCGCCGTTCACCGACGAGCGCCAGCACGCGGTCTCGCTCGTGTACGTCGTGCCGGTCACGGGCACGTGCGAGCCACGGCAGGATGCGCTCGAGGTGACCTGGATGACGCCGCAGGAAGCGATCGGCAAGCCCGTCGTCGACGAGATGGAGGGCGGGCGCGGCGTGCTCGTGGCGCAGGCGCTCGCGTCGGTCGGGGCGCTGCGCTAGCTGTACTGCGAGCTCGCCGGCAGCGCGAGCACCGTGTCGAGGAAGAGCCCGGCGACGCGCCCGGCGTCGACCTCGAGGGCGACCTCGACCACGGGCCACGCATCGACGAGGCCGTGCACCAGGTCTTCGCCGGCGAACTCGCGACGGTCGACGAGCGTCTGCCCGCGCCCGAAGCCGGCGAGCTCGACGCGCACGGGTCGGCGCTCGGTGCGGAGCGCATCGGGTGCGACGATCGAGCACACGGCGCCCGCGTCGCCGATGAGGCCGGTGTACTGGGCGTCCTCGTCCTCGCTCATCGCGATGCGGTGTCCGAGGAGCTCGCCCACGATGCGACCGACCGGGTGGGCACCGTGCTCGAGCTCGTGCGCGCGCGCCGAGTCGACCGAGACCCGGTTGAACACGTCGAGCCCGTACATGTACACGGGGATGCCCGCGTCGAACACGATCGCGGCGGCCTCGGGGTCGTGCCACACGTTGAACTCGGCGACCGCCGTCGCGTTGCCGACGCTCGCCGAACCGCCCATGACGACGATGCGCTCGATGTTCGCGGCGACCTCGGGGTGGGTGCGTAGCAGCAGGGCGAGGTTCGTCTGCGGCGCGAGGGCGACGAGGGTCACCGGCACCGGATGCTCCGTCACGAGCCGCCGCAACAGCTCGACCGCGTGCTCGGGGCGTGCCTGTCGAGCGGTGGGCGGCAGCGCGAGCCCGCCGAGGCCGTCGGCACCGTGCACGTGGGAGGCCGAGCGCGCGGGCGCGATGAGCGGGCGGGTGGCACCGGCCGCGACCGGGATGTCGCCCGCTGACGCGGCATCGAGCACGCGGAGCGTGTTGTCGACGACCTGATCGAGCGCGGCGTTGCCCGCGACGCACGTGATGCCGAGCACCTCGAGCTCGGGGTGCGCGACGGCGAAGAGGATCGCGAGCGCGTCGTCGACGCCCGTGTCGACGTCGAGGATGACGGGAACGGTCATGGAGTTCGTCGGATCGCCGAGGTCAGCGGACCAGCCGCACCTCGTGGATCTCCTCGCCGAGGAACGGCACGTGCTGGTCGGCGCCGTCGGCCGTGAACCCGTTGCGCTCGTAGAAGCGGTGCGCGCGGGGGTTGTCGGAGGCGACCCAGAGGTACACGGCGTCGTCGCCGACGGCGGCGTCGAACAGCTTCTTGCCGATGCCGGTGCCGTGGTACTGGTCGAGCACGTAGATGAAGTACAGCTCGCGCTCGCGCGGCGGGTTCTCGTCGCGAGCCGGACCCGAGCCGACGAAGCCGACGATCTCGCCGTCGACGAGCGCGGCGTACTGCGCGTACTCGTCGCCGCGTGCGGCCATGTGCGTCCAGAGGTCGGCCATGCGCCTGGGCGAGAGCTTCTCGAACGCGGCGGCGCTGATCAGGTGGTCGTAGGTCTCGTGCCAGCACGTGGCGTGGACGCGGCCCAGCGCCTCGACGTCGGAATCGCGGATCGGACGGACGACGACTTCGGCAACGACTTCGGTGCTCATGCCCCGAGACTAAGCCAGGCCGCGCCAGCCGCGAAATCGAGCGATCTCGGCCGATCGGGAACCTTCTCGGGGGCGTCCGGACATATCTGTACATGGCGGTGAACCAGCGCGTGGGGGAACGCGCGAATCCTCGGTCGATCGATGCTCCGGTTAGGCTTGGCCGGGCATGGAGCAGGATCGGCGTAGCGACTCGGCGCTCTGGCTCGAAGCGACCTCGGGCACAGAGGCCGCGTTCGGCGTGGTCTACGACCGGTACCGGTCGCGCATCTTCCGCCGGGCGTACGCGCAGGTGCTCAACACCGCCGACGCCGAAGACATCGTCGCGGTGGTCTTCCTCGAGGCGTGGCGCCGCCGCAAGAGCGTGCGTTTCGTCGACGGCTCACTGCTGCCCTGGCTGCTCATCGTGACGACGAACGTGTCGCTCAACACCCGTCGGTCGATCCGTCGCTACGACCGGCTGCTCGCCTCGGTGCCGCGCGGACCGCAGACCGTCGACCCCAGTCGCGAGGTCGAGGAGCGCATCGACGGCGCCCGCATGTCGGAGCGCACGCGCGCGGCCCTCGCCCGCCTGACGGCCCCGGAGCGGCGCGTCGTCGACCTGTGCCTCATCGAGGGCATCCCGCTCGCCGACGCCGCGGCGGCGCTCGACATGCCGCTCGGGTCGGTGAAGTCGCGGCTGTCGCGGGCACGCACGAAGCTCAGAGACGGCCTGGGGCATGCACCGTGGCCCGACTCGGCCGGGGCCCCTGCGTCCGGTGACCTGGAGGTGCTCGGATGACCGAACCCGAGATGCGACCCGAGCGTGCCGACGCGATCCGCTCGATGCTCGTCGAGCACGTTCGCACGGAGCCGGCCGTGCGTGCGCGTCGGCGGCGCCACCGGATCATCGGCTGGGGCGGGCTCGGGGTGCTCGCGATCGGCGTCGGAGCGACCGCGGGTGCGGTGCTGCTGCAGCCCGCGCAGGTCACCGAGGATCGCTGGGTGCAGTGCCTCAGCGAACCGACGCGCAACAGCGACGGCACGTTTCCGGGTTCGGGTGCGATGATCAGCGAGGGATCGGGCCTGCCCGACGATCCGATCGAGATCTGCAAGATCATGTGGGAGAGCGGCGCCCTCGATCCCGACTTCGACGCGACGTCCCTGACCAACCCGCCCGGTGAGGTGCCCGATCACCTGCGGCTGTGCGTCATGGACGACGGTGCAGCAGCCGTCGTGCCGTCGTCGAACGAGTCGATCTGCGCCGCCCTCGGACTGGCCGACCCCGCCGAGTGACGGGCCGGCCGCCCGGCCGGTGGCGGATGCACGGTCTCCGCGCACGAACCGGGTGCGAGCTCAGCCGAGCGTGCCCGTCGGTCGGAAGACGAGCGACTTCACCCGGTCGTTGGAGCTGCCGAGGCTCGAACAGTAGGGCGTGCAGTTCAGCCGCGACCCGCCGTAGCTCGTCGCGGTGTACGTCGTCGCCCAGCACCCGTTCAGCCCGGTCACCGAGCTGATCGACGTGTTCCAGCCCGACGAGAGCGTCGGGAACCCGAACGTCACGCCCGCGCAGCCGCTCGTGCCCCAGAACGTGAGGCTCGACCCGCCCTTGTTGATGCCGGTGTAGACGCGGCCGACCGCGACCGAGGCGGCCGCGGCGCTCGCCGTGAAGCGACTGCCGTCGTCGGTGGTCTGGCCGGTGAGATAGTCGACGACCTCCGCGAGCGACGAGAAGCACACCGGTTCGGGTGCCGACTCGCCGGCGAGGTCGGCGGCTTCGACGGCGTCGATGCCGATCGCGCAGTGCTGCTCCGCCGCCGTGGTGGCTGCTGCCGTGGGCGCCGTCTCGCCGGATGCCGTCTGCGTCGCGGTGATCGGCGCGCCTCCGGCCGCAGCCGCGGGAGCGAGCACTCCGGCGAGGGCCAGGGCGACGCCGGCGAGACCGCGAACGGCAGGTTCGAGCGTCATCGGGGACTCCATTCCTTCGGGTGGAAGGGCGGCCGGACGAAGCACCGCCATACAGGTATGTCCGGGAGTCCAAAAAAAGTTCCGCGAATCGGGAACCTTTCACGGCCGTCCGGACATATCAGTGCAGGAGGACGGAGAGACGATGCGTCGCACGAAGAGCATGACCACGATCACGACCCTGGTGGCCGTGGTCATGGCGAGCGCCGCGGCGATCGGTGTCGCGCTGATCGTGGGCAGCGAGATCGGGCGGGTGGTGCTGCAGGGGGTGTGAGACTTCGAGACTGGGTCGCTTCGGGGGAGGCGACCCGATCCCGTCGGGGGACGGGACGGCGGGTCGGTGGTCGGGGGACGCCGACCCGTACGGCCGAGGCCCGTGGAGCGGTGACTCCACGGGCCTCGGTGCGTCTGCGGCGCGGGTGTCCTGTCAGCCCTGCGCGCGCCGGTTCGTGCGGGCGTTGCGGTTCGGAGTGACGAGGCTGCCCACGCGCAGCGGCTGCTTGGCGCCGCGGTTCGACGACTGACGCTGGGCGCCCGTCGTCTGCGAGCCGCGGCTCTGGCCCGAACCCTGCTTCGGCGCGCTCGCCTTCGCCTCGGCGGGACGGCCCGACCGGTCGCGGCGCGGCCGGCCCGTGGCATCCCCGTGCTTGACGGCGTCGCCGCGACGGCCGGTGCCGTCGCCCTGGCGACCGCCCTGGGACTGGCCGCGGCCGCCGGCCGTGCGGCCGCCCTGGCCGTCGCGTCCGGCCTCACGGGCGGCGCGCTTGCGCTGGGCGTTGGCGCCCTGCGAGCGTCCGCCGCCCTGCTGGGGCTTGGCCTCGCGGGGCGCGGGCTTCACGTAGGGGGCGACGTCGCCGACGAGCGCGACGACCTCGGGCGACGCGGGAGTCGCGGGCGCCGGGGTCACGGTGATCGCGGCCTTGCGGAGCAGCTGCTTGAGGTCCTGCAGCTGGCCGGGCATCGCGATGGTCACGACGTCGCCCTCGCTGCCCGCGCGGGCGGTGCGACCCGAGCGGTGCAGGTACGCCTTGTGCTCCATGGGCGGGTCGACGTGCACGACGAGCTCGATGTCGTCGACGTGCACGCCGCGGGCGGCGACGTCGGTCGCGACCATGACCTTCGCCGAACCGTCGGCGAAGGCGGCGAGGTTGCGGTCTCGCTGCGGCTGCGACAGGTTGCCGTGCAGGTCGACGGCGGGGATGCCCTGCTCGGTGAGCTTCTTCGCCAGCTTCTTCGCGTGGTGCTTCGTGCGCATGAACAGGATGCGGCGGCCCATGCCGCTCGCGAGCGTCTTCACGAGCTCGAACTTCGTGTCGGCGTCGTCGGTGAGGAAGACGTGGTGCGTCATCGCGGCGACGGGCGAGTTGGCCTCGTCGACCGAGTGCAGCACCTCGTTCTCGAGGTAGCGCTTGACGAGCTTGTCGACCCCGTTGTCGAGGGTCGCCGAGAAGAGCAGGCGCTGGCCGCCGCGCGGCGTCTTGTCGAGGATGCGCGTCACGACGGGCAGGAAGCCGAGGTCGGCCATGTGGTCGGCCTCGTCGAGCACGGTGATCTCGACGGCGTCGAGGTGCACGAAGCCCTGCTGCATGAGGTCCTCGAGGCGACCCGGCGCGGCCACGACGATGTCGACGCCGGCGCGCAGCGCCTCGACCTGGCGCTTCTGGTTGATGCCGCCGAAGATCGTGGTGACCTTGAGGTCGTACGCCTCGGCGAGCGGCTCGATCGTGCGCGCGATCTGGGTCACGAGCTCACGGGTCGGGGCGAGCACGAGGCCGAGCGGACGACCCGCGCGGCGGTTGCCGCCGGCGAGCTTCGTGCCGAGGCGCGCGACCATCGGCAGCGCGAAGGCGATCGTCTTGCCCGAGCCGGTCTTGCCGCGGCCGAGCACGTCGCGGCCGGCGAGCGTGTCGGGCAGCGAGTCGGCCTGGATCGGGGTGGGGGTCGTCTTGCCGTCGGCGGCGAGGATCGCCACGAGGGGCGCGGGCACGCCGAGGGTGGAGAAGGTGGTGTCGGTCACTGGTGCCTTTCAGGGGCATGCCACGGTCGGGTGCGCCAAGCCGTGGACCTCGACAGGCGCGAGGAACGGCAGGGATCGACCCGACGGTGGGAAAGTGGCGAAGGCGCCGGTCGGCGCATCCGTTCGCCGTATGAGAGTCATCGGGCGGCTCGGCAGGCGAGCCCGGCCCGGAAGCGTTTCTACGACGCAGGCGGCGCGATCGTCGCGCACACCGTGGGCCAGCATAGCGGATGCACCGGGGCGGGCGCTGTGAGCGCCGCGCCGCCGTGCGTGGTGACGTTCAGCGCGGCATCCGTTCGCCGACGGGCACCTCGACCCGCAGGACGTCACCCTCGGGCGCGAGCGGACACGACCACGACGGGTCGTACGCGCACGACGGGTTGTAGGCGAAGTTGAAGTCGACGACGAGCGTGTCGCCGTCGGCGCCCGGACCGAGGTCGGCGCCCTTCACCGTGTCGATGAGGTAGCGGCCGCCGCCGTAGGTGCCGCCCGGGGTTCCCGCGAGGGCGTCCTTCACCGGCAGGAAGAGCCCGCCGCCGTAGCCGGCGAGCCGCCACACGTCGAGGGTGCCGAGATACGGCAGCCGGACGGTGCCGACGAGCGAGAAGGGGATCGTGCCGTCGGTGGCGCTGTCGACCGTCATCCGCACGGGTTCGTCGGGGCGGCGCACCTCGAGCTCGAAGCGCCAGTCGGGGTCGTAGCGCGCGACGTCGAGCCCCGTGAACCGGGCGCGGTCGTCGGGCAGCAGCGGCGACTGCGGGTGGCCGGCGAAGAGCTCGTCGCGACCCGACCGCCAGAGCTCGTGGCCGGCCGCCGGGTCGCGCGCGCTCAGCTGGCGGACACCCGCGTAGAGGCCGAACATGCGGCGACGCCAGTCGGCGAGCTGCAGGGCGCCGATCGTGTCGGTCACGAGTCGCCGCCTGCGGCTGTCGCGTCGGCGGTGCCGGGCGGGTCGAACGACCAGGTCGGAGCGAGCGTGCGCAGCCGGTGTCCGCGCCACTGCCAGAACGCCCACGTCGGGTACCAGGCGGCGACGCCCAAGGGGCCGGTGCCGATGACGAGGCGATCGCGGTAGAGCGTCCGTCCGTCGGGCAGCGGCGAGACGGCCATGCGGTGGTCCCAACGACCGAATCGCGCGAGCGGACCGGTGAGCGCTCCGCCGCCGTCGCGGAGCATGCGCACGCCCGCGGGCAGGCCGCCGGGGTAGCTCACGTCGACGAGCTCGTCACCCGTGGGGAATCGGCGGAACGCGAGCGTGCGCACACGATGCCCGCCTTCGGGCCACGTCGTCGGCAGGCCTCCGGGCTCGAGCGAGGTGAGGTCGAGCCACGGCGCGACGACCTCGCGCAGCACGGCGGGACTGCGCAGCGCACGCCACGCCGCATCGGGCGTGCAGTCGAGTGTGAGTTTGAGGAGCACCCGCATGAGCCGAGCGTAGGTCCGGCCGCCGCCGGTGCCAAGTGGCGACGATCGTGGCGTGCCGGTGCGGCGGCCCGCCGGTCCGGAACGGCGGGGACCGCCGTACGACACGTGGCGGGGCGGCACGCCGCCCGGACGGTCGGACCGACCGCCTAGACTCGCGCCATGCCCGATGCCTCCGCATGGTTGCCGTCGCTCGTCGTGTTCGGCGTGGCCGCGGTCCTCGCGGTGTCCGGGGTGGTCGCGCTCCGACGGGCGGGCGTACGCCGGGAGCGACGCGAACTCGCGGCGGTCGCCGACGCGGAGGTCCGCGCGAAGCAGCTGATCGTGCAGGCGGACGACGCCGTTCGCGACGCCGAACGCGAGGTGTCGTACGCCGAGGCGCAGTTCGGCACGGCGACGGCACGCGACACCAGGGCGGCGGTCGAACGGGCGAAGGCGCGGCTGCGGGAGGCCTTCCTGCTGCAGCAGCGGCTCGACGACGCCGAGCCCGACACCGCGGCCGATCGCCGTGGCTGGACGGCCCGCATCGACGACCTCTGCCGTACGGCGCTCAGCGAGCTCGCCGTGGCCGGCGATACGCTCGCGGCGCGCCGACGACGTGAACGGGGAGCGGGTGACGACCTGCCCGCACTGACCGAGGATGCCGCGGCGCTCCGGCGGGCGGTCGACGACGCCGCGACGACGCTCGCACGACTCTCCTCCCGATACGACCCGTCCGCGCTCGGTTCGGCACGGGCCGACGCCGAACGGGCCGCCGCGGGACTCGCGGAGGCCGAGGCGGCGCTCGCCGAGGCGACGACCTCGCTCGAGCAGTCGAGACCGGCTGCCGAGCCGCTCGAGCGCGCGGCCGACGCGCTGGCGCGGGCACGCCGCGACCTCGACGAGCTCGCCGGCGTCGAACCCGCGCTCGCCGGCGCCGCGGACGACGCCGGCCGTGCGGCGGCCGCACTCGGCCTCGACGTCGACGCGGCTCGAGCCGAGCGCGACGGCCTCGACGATCCCGATGCGGCAGCCGACCTGGGTACCGCGATCGCGGCGACGGCGACCGTGCTCGCCGAGCGCGCCGGTTACGCGCGGGACCCGCTGCTCGACCGGGATCGGCTGAGCGCGGCCCGCGATCGTCTCGATGCCGCGCGTGCGGCAGCCCGGACCTCCCAGCATCGGCTCGACGGCGCCCGAGGAGCACTCGGCGGTGCGATGTCGATCGCGGAGGGCCAGATCGCGGTCGCCGGCGCCGCGATCGAGCGCGGCGGTCGTTCGGTCGGGGCGGCCGCCCGCACCCGGCTCGCCGAGGCCGAACGCCAGCTGGAGACGGCGCGGCAGGAGGCCGACCCCGTCGCGGCTCTCGACGCCGCACGCCGCGCGAGCACCCATGCGAACGACGCCGAGGCGCTCGCCCGCTACGACGCGCTCGGCCCGGACGCGCTCGGCCGATAACCTGTCGCGATGACCACGAGCACGCCCGACGACGCCCCGGCGCCCGACGCCCACGCGCCCTTCGCCCAGGCGAAGTACCAGATCCGCTTCGACTGGGGCATCGCGGGCGCCGAGCGCGTGCTCCCGGGGGTGCATGCGGTCGTGGTCGTCGACGCGCTCTCGTTCACGACGTCCGTCGTCGTCGCCGCCGAGCACGGCATCGCCGTCGCGCCCTGGCCGGCCGGCGAGGAGGCACGCGCCGGAGCAGCGGCGTTCGCCGCCGCCCACGGCGGCATCGTCGCGGTCTCGCGCCGCGCCGGCCCGAGCACGACCGGGCACGTCCACCCCACACTCTCGCCCGAGAGCTGGGCCGGGGTCGAGGCATCCACCGTCGTGGTGCCCTCGCCGAACGGCGGTGCGATCGCGCACGCCCTCGGCGACCGCGACGTCGTCGTCGTCGCCGCGTCGATGCGCAACCGCAGCGCGGTCGCCGACCGGCTCGTCGCGCTGCAGGCCGAGCGCGGCGAACGGCTCGTGATCGCGATCGTCGCGGCCGGCGAGCGCGAGCACGCGGCCGGGCACGGCGCCGGTGCCGACGCCGGAGGCGCTGCAGTGCGCTTCGCCGTCGAGGACCTCATCGTCGCGGGCGCCGTCGTCGACGCCCTCGTGGCCCGCGGCATCGATCACACTTCGCCCGAGGCGGCCGTCGCGTGCGCCGCGTTCGAGGGCCTCTCGCGGGCGACGGGCCATCTCATCAGCGCCTCCGGCAGCGGCGTCGAGCTGCGCGGGATCGGGTTCGCGGGCGACGCGCGCCTGGCCGCCGAGCGCGACGTGACCGAGGTCGTGCCCGTGTTGCGCGACGGCGTGTTCGTCGTCGGCTGAGCGCCGAATAGGATCTCTCCATGACGACGGCGAAGCGACGGGGCATCCTCGCCGTCATCACCGCCTGCGTGCTCGTCGCCCTGGGGCTCGGCGTCGCGTTCGCCGTCGGCGACGCGCTCGGCATCCGCACCGAGCCGAGCGAGCAGATGCGACCCGCCGCCGCGGCCGTCCCCGACGTCGCGGCCCCCGTGTCGCCGCCCGAGTTCACGAGCCTCGACGTGCCCGACACCGTGCGGTTCGGCGTCGCGCTCGACGAGCTCCGCGATGCCGTCGCCGACGCGCCGGCCCGTGAGGGCGAGGCCTCGCTCGCGGTCGAGATCATCCCCGGGCAGGAGGCCGATTCCGGCCCGGGCGATGACGGCTACGAACTGCGGGGGGATGCCTCGGCGCTGCGCATCCTCGCCTTCACCGAGACGGGCGCCGTGCGGGGCATCTACGACCTCGCCGCGCAGGTGCGCGCTGCCGCCCCCGTCGCCGCACTCGTCGGTGCCCACGAGCCCTCGCGGCTGCCGCTGCGCATGACCGACCTCGGCGCCGTGGGCGTCGCACCCATCCCGGCCGAGTGGGAGTCGGGCGACGACTACTCGCACGCCTCGAAGGCGTTCGCCGCGGTCGTGCAGCCCGAGGCGCCGTACATCGACGAGACCGCGCTCGCCGAGGCGTACGCCGACTTCGACGGGTTCCTGCGCCATTCGCTCGCCAACGGGTTCAACGCGGTCGCCTTCCCGGGCTTCGTCGAGTTCGTCACCTTCGACGACGCCCCCGGCGGCCCCGTCTACGCCGACGGCGACGACCACCGCGACCGGGCCGTCGCCCTTCGCGAGGCGTTCGCGCCCTTCTGGGAGCGCGCCGACCAGCTCGGCATGCAGGTGTTCCTGCGCACCGACATGCTCGCCCTCACCGGACCGCTCGAGCGGTACCTCACCGACCGGTTCGGCTCCCTCGACACGGAAGACCCCGAGTTCTGGAGCGTCTACACGGCGGGTCTCGACGAGCTGTACGAGGCGGCTCCCGCGCTCGACGGCGTGCTCATCCGCATCGGCGAGGCCGGCGCGATCTACGACGTCGGCGGCTGGGACTACTACTCGGCGCTCAAGGTGACGACCGTCGACGCCGTGCGCACGATGCTCGAGGCGTTCAGCGGTCAGGCCGAGTCGTCGGGCCGCGAGGTGATCTTCCGCACGTGGAGCGTGGGCGTCGGCGCCGTCGGCGACATGCACACGAACGACGCCTCGTACGAGGCCGTGCTCGACGGCCTCGACTCACCCGCGCTCATCGTGTCGACGAAGTACACGCTCGGCGACTTCTACAGCTGGCTGCCGCTCAACCACACGCTCGAGCAGGGCTCGCAGCGACGCATCGTCGAGTTCCAGAGCCGGCGCGAGTTCGAGAACTTCGGCGCGTTCCCGAACGACCTCGGCACGCAGTACCAGTGGGCGCTGCAGCAGCTGCTCGCGGCGAACGACCGCATCGAGGGTGCTTGGGTGTGGACGCAGGATGGCGGACCCTGGCGAGCCGGCCCGATGTCGCTCTACCTCAAGTCGGGCTTCTGGCAGCTCTACGAGCTCAACACGCAGCTCGCCGCCGACCTCGCCCGCGACCCCGACGCCGACGTCGCCGACATCACGGCCGACTGGGCGCGCGAGTGGTTCTCCGACGACCCCGCGACCGTCGAGGCGATCGTGGGTGCGATGACGCGCTCGCGCGAGGCGATCGAGCAGGGCATGTACGTCGAGCAGTTCGCGAAGCAGCGGGTCTTCGCGATCGGCCTCGAACCGCCGCCCATGATGTGGATCTTCGAGTGGGACATCCTCACCGGCGACTCGGCCGTGCTCGACGTCATGTACTCGATCGTCCGCGACTCGGCGGGCGACGGCGCCGCCCAGGGCGCGGGCGTCGATGCCGCGATCGCGAGCGGTGCCGAGGCGGTCGCCGCCGTCGAGGAGATGCGCGAGACGGTGAACGCGACGGATGCCTCGAGCTGGCGTTCGCCCGAACTGCGAGAGGCGTTCGTCTCGAGCCTCGACTACGAGCTCGACACCCTGCGCCTGCTCGAGTCGTATCGGGCGATGATCCTGCACGAGGGGCAGTGGCACGACACGCTCTCGCCGGCCGCCCGTGACGCGTGGGAGGCCGATCGTGCCGTCTTCGAGCAGCGGGCCGCCGAGCACCTCGAACGGTACGAGGGCGACCTCGACCACCCGGCGTTCAACCTCACGGCCGCCCAGCTCGGCGTCGACCGCGCCGAGCGCGACCCGCTCATGGCGTGGTTCGCCCGCGGGCTGCTCGTGCTCGCGCTCGCGTGGGTCGTGATCGGCATGCTCGCCGCCCGCACTCGGCTCGTGCGTCGTCCGGGCGCCGCGGCCGCGCGGGCGAGCTGGGTCGCGTCGACCCGGCCGTGGCGCGCACGTCTCGAGACGCTCGGCATGGACGACCTCGACCGCTGGCTGCTGTTCCTCGTGCCGGTCGCCCTGCTCGTCGCGACGCGCGCGGTGCAGACGTCGTTCCGCTCGTGGACGCACCTCGCGGTCGTGATCGGGGCGTGGGCGATCTTCGCGGGCGTGCTGCGGCTCTGCGTCGGCCGCCGGTCGCCGTGGCCCGTGATCGCGGCCGTCGGGGGCGTCGTCGTGCTGCGCTGCATCGTGACGCTCGTCGGACTCTCGTTCACCGGCCCGGGCGGCTACTGGTTCGCGTTCTGGACCGACCCCGTGCTGCGCACGGCCTACATCGCGGTCGCGTTCGCGCTCTTCGTCTGGGTGTTCGTCGCGGCGGGCTGGGCGCTCGCGGCGCAGGTCGGCGCCCGGCGCGCCACCGGGTTCGTCCTCGCCGCCGTCGGCGCGGGACTCGTCGTCCCCGCGGCGATCGTCGGGGCGATCGGCCTCGAGCAGGTGCTGACGCTCTGGAACGACGAGATGGGCCTGCTGCCGTGGGGTCTCGCCCGGATCCTCGGCATCACGACCTACCTCGACATCCCCGGGGAGACGGCCTGGTACGCCGCCGGACTCGGCGCGCTGCTCGTCGTCGCCGGCGTGCTGCTCGCGTTGCCGCGGCGACGGGCCGAGGCATCCGGGCGCGGTTGATCGCTCGGATCTCGAGCCGAGGCCGCCGCCGCGGGCGGGCCGGGGAGGTTCTCAGGCGGCTCGGTCGGGTTCGACCGGTGCCGGTTCGGTGCGAGCGGGCTCCGTGAGGGCCGGCGTCGCGGGCACCGCCTCCGCGAGCACCGGCTCCGTGAGCGTGGGTTGTGCGAGCGCAGGCTCGGGCAGGGTGACCTGCGCGGCCGCCGCGATCGCGGAGCCGATGCGTGAGTTGCGCCCGCTCTTGCGCGCACGGTGGGCCCGCACCTTCGCCCGGTTGCCGCAGCGCTGCATCGAGCACCAGCGCCGCGTCGCCGCGCGCGAGGTGTCGAGGTAGACGATCTCGCAGTCGTCGCCGGAGCACTCGCGGATGCGCTCGACGTTGGCCGGCGAGAACAGGTCGACCGCGTCTCGTGCGATCGTCGACAGCGCCTGGGGCACGGTGTGCACCGACCGACCGGCCTGGCGCGAACCGCCGCCGAGCGCGGGCGGCACGTCGGGCGTGGCCGCATAGAGGTTCACGAGGTCGATGTCGCCCGCACGCGCCGACTCGCCCCGGCTCGCCGCCACCGCCATGCGGGCGATCGCATCGCGAAGGGCGACCGCGTCGAACAGGTCGCGCGAGCGTGCCTGGCCGACGGCGACGGGGAACCGCTCGCGCAGCCAGTCGGTGAGATCGTCGGGGGAGTGGAAGCGCTCGACGCCGGCCGATGCGGCGGCTCCGCCGATCGCGCCCGTCGTCGCGAAATCGAGTGCGACCGAGCCCGAGTCGAACCACCATCTGACGCCTTCGGCGGGAACGAGCCATTGCCCGATGGGGATCGTGACGGTGGAGACGGGCATTCGATCAGCGTAGCGCGTGCGGGTGCCGCCGACGGCGCCGGACGGCGGCGTCGGCGGGCGCTCCGGCAGGGCGCCTCTCCGCGCTTCAGCGAGCGCTCGGGCAGTCGCGTCAGCCCGCGGCCGCGCTCGCGGCACGGCGGCGCACGGCGGCCGTGATCTCGCGGTGGTGCCACACGATGAGGTTCGCGGTGTCGAACCCGCGCCGGCACAGGCCGCAGCTGAGCTGGCGGGTGGGCTCGCGATAGCGGTAGTGCTCGTGCCCGGCCGGGCAACGGCCGACCCACGGGGCGAGCTCGTGCGCGACCTCGCCGTCGTGGGTACGCCGCCCGACGAAGCCGAGGCCCGCGGCGATGGACGCCCACTTCGGACCGTGCCCGGCGCGCGGGCCGGCGAGGGCGTGTGCGACCTCGTGCAGCAGGATCTGGTGCACCTCGTCGTCGTCGTAGCGGGCCGCGAGGTATCGCGAGACGGAGATGTGCTTGGCCGTGTAGTTGCAGAGCCCCGCACGCTTCTTCGCGTTGTCGAACCCGAAGCTCCAGACCGCCGGGTCGAGGTGCAGCACGATGAGCGCCTCGGCCCACCGCCTGACCCGCTCGAGATCCGCCATGGGATGAGAATAACCCCGGCCGCCGACGTTGCGGAGGCGCGCATCACCCCCGAACGGGGCGGAATCGAGGGCCGGTGCCGATCCGCCGATGCGCGTGACCCGTGTGCCGCGGTCAGGCGGTCAGCCGGCCGGCGCGAGCCCGACCGACATCAGCCGGTCGTCGCCGTCGCGGGGCGAGCCCCGCCCGTCGGTGTTGTTCGTGAGGAACCACAGGGCTCCGTCGGGCGACCGGGCCACGTCGCGGATGCGCCCGTACTCGCCGGCGAACCACGGCGTCGCCGCGGGGGCGGTCGCGCTCGCGGGCGCCACCGTCCAGATCCGCTCGCCGCGCAGCGCCGCGAGGAAGAGCGTGTCGCCGATCACCGCGAGCCCGCTCGGGCTGGCCTCGCTCGTCGCCCACTGCGCGACGGGATCGACGAAACGCGGGTCGCCCGCGGCGCCCTCCACGACGGGCCAGCCGTAGTTCGCCCCCGCCTCGATGCGGTTGAGCTCGTCCCAGGTGTCCTGGCCGAACTCCGCGGCCCACATCCGCCCCGCAGCATCCCAGGCGATGCCCTGCGGATTGCGGTGGCCGAGCGTGTAGACGAGGCTGCCGAACGGGTTGCCCGGCGCCGGCTCGCCGTCGGGCGTCATGCGCAGGATCTTGCCCGAGAGGGATGCCGGGTCCTGCGCCGCGTCGCGCACTCCGGCGTCGCCCGTCGTCGCGTAGAGCATGCCGTCGGGGCCGAAGGCGATGCGTCCGCCGTCGTGGTTGCCCGCCTTGGGGATGCCCGTGAGCACGGGTTCGGCATGGCCGAGCGCGAACCCGCCGGCGCTGCCCGTGAGCGGCATGCGCACGATGCGGTTGTCGTCGGCGGTCGTGAGATACGCGTAGAGCTCGAGCCCGCCGTCGACGGAGCGGATCGCGAGGCCGAGCAGTCCGCCCTCGCCCGCGGCCGCGACGCCCGGAACGGTGCCGGCGACGCGGAGACTCCCGTCGGCGAGTACCTCGACGACGTCGCCGCGGTCGCGCTCGGAGACGAGCACGCCCGCCGGACGGTTCCCGGCACCGCCCGGCACGAGCGCGATCGACCACGGCGCGTCGAGCCCCTCGGCGACGACCGAGACGTCGCCGGCGGGCACGAGCGGCTCGACGGGGGTCGGTGCGGGTGTCGACGGCGAGGCTGCCGACGGCGAGGGCGTCGGGCTCCAGCCCGTGGGCCCGGCGACGGGTTCGTGCGTCGTGCAGCCCGCGACGACGAGCGCGAGCGCGACGACCGCGGCCGCACCGGGCAGGGCCGCGTGGGACCCGGCCGCTCCGATCGCTCGCGTTCGCATGACCCTCCACTGCCAGTCTGCCCGCGGCGGCGGCAGAATGGGAGCATGCGGCCCGCGATCGATCTCAACAGCGACCTCGGCGAGTCGTTCGGCGCGTGGCACGTGGGCGACGACGCGGCGATGTTCGGACTCGTCTCGAGCGCGAACGTCGCGTGCGGGTTCCACGCCGGCGACCCGATGACGATGCTGTCGAGCGCACGCCGGGCCGCCGAGCACGGGGTCGCGCTCGGCGCCCACCCGGGCTACCGCGACCTCGCCGGCTTCGGCCGTCGGGCTCTCGACGCGACTCCGGCCGAGATCGCCGCCGAGCTCGTCGTGCAGCTCGGCGGGCTCGACGGCGCCGCCCGGGTGGCGGGCATCCGCGTGCGGTACGTCAAGGCGCACGGCGCCCTCTACCACCGCCTCGCCGTCGACGCCGCGGCCGCGCACGCCTTCGTCGAGGCGGTGGCCGCCTACGAGGCGTCGCTCGTCGTGCTCGGTCCGCCGGTGAGCGCCCTCGAACAGGCGGCGGATGCCTCGGGCGTCGTGTTCGCGCGGGAGGCCTTCGTCGACCGCGGCTACGCGGCCGACGGGTCGCTCACCCCGCGCGGCGAGCCGGGTGCGATCGTCGACGATCCGGCGGCGGCCGCCGACCGTGCGCTCGAACTCGTCGAGACCGGCGGCATCACGGCCGACGACGGCAGCCGCCTCGAGCTCGCCCCCGACTCGCTGTGCCTGCACGGCGACACCCCTGGTGCGGTCGCAATCGCCCGCGCGGTGCGCGCCGCGCTCGAGTCGGCCGGATGCCACGTCGAGGCGTTCGCGTGAACGTGCGCCTGCTGCCGAGCGGTGAGGCCGCGCTCCTCGTCGAGTGCGGCTCGCTCGACGAGGTGCTGGCGCTGCACGATGCGCTCGCCGCCGACCCGAGGCCCGGGCTCGTCGAGCTCGTGCCCGCCGCCCGCACGATCCTCGTCGCCGTCGACCCGGCGCGACTCCCGCTCGAGTCGGTCGCGACGTGGGTGCGCCGCGCCGCGGCCTCCGGGGGGCGGGCGGATGCGGCATCCGGACCCCGTCGTTCGACGACGCCGCCCGCCCGGGCCGGCGACGACGAACCGGAGCCCGCGATCGTGCGCGTCGTGTACGACGGTGTCGACCTCGCCGAGACCGCCGCCCTGCTCGGGTGCTCGACCGACGCCCTCGTCGAGTGCCACACCGCCGCCCGGTGGCGCGTCGCCTTCGGCGGCTTCGCGCCCGGGTTCGGCTACCTCGTGAGCGACGACTGGGCGTTCGAGGTGCCGCGGCTCGACGCCCCGCGCACCCGGGTTCCGGCGGGGGCGGTCGCGCTCGCCGGGGCGTTCGCCGGCGTGTATCCCCGCGAGAGCCCGGGCGGCTGGCGGCTCGTCGGCCGCACCGACGCCGACCTCTGGAACCCCGACCGGGCCGAGCCCGCACTGCTCGCGCCGGGACGTCGCGTGCGGTTCGAGGCGGTGCGCTGATGCGCCGGCTCGTGGTGGAGGCGGTTGTGAGATGCTGCACCGCTGTCGTGGAGGTGCCGTGATGCGCCGGCTCGTCGTCGAGGCTTCCGGACCCCTCGTGCTCGTCGAAGACCTCGGCCGACCCGGGTACGCCCGTCTCGGGGTCGCCGGGTCGGGCGCCCTCGACAGGGGTGCCGCACGTCTCGCGAACCGGCTCGTCGGCAATCCCGACTCGGCGGCGATCCTCGAGGTGCTCATGGGCGGCTTCCGTGCGCGCGTCGTCGGCGGTGACACGTGGCTCGCCGTCGCCGGCGCGTGGGGGCCGGTCACGGTCGACGGCCGCCCGGTCGCGCCGTACTCCGCGGTGCGCGCCGTCGACGGTGCCGTCGTCGAGCTCGGCCAGGCGCGGCGCGGGCTGCGCTACGTGCTCGCCGTGCGCGGCGGCATCGATGAGCCGCCCGTGCTCGGCTCCCGCTCGCGCGACACCCTCGCGGGCCTCGGACCCGACCCCGTGGCGGCGGGGCGCGAGCTCGCGATCGGCGCCGACCCCGCGGCATCCGTGCCCGTGCTCGACCAGGAGGCGGCGTTTGCGCCGCCGGCCGATGCGGTGACCATCGCGCTCGGGCCGGGGCCGCGGACCGACTGGTTCACCGACGCCGCGCGCGCCGCGCTGTTCGAGGTGCCGTGGCGCGTTTCGGAGCGGGCCGACCGGGTGGGGGTGCGCCTCGTCGGGCCGGCGCTCGAGCGGCGGGTGACGGGCGAACTCGCGAGCGAGGCGACCGTGCCGGGCTCGATCCAGGTGTCGGGCGACGGGCAGCCGACGATCCTCGGCGCCGACCGTCCGGTCACGGGCGGGTACCCGGTGATCGCGGTCGTCGCGCCGGACTCCCTCGACGCGGTGGCGCAGTTGCGGCCGGGGCAGGAGCTGCGGTTCCGGCACGCGTGAGCCGCTCGGAAAAAACTCTTCACAACCTCGCGCGAGTGTGGAAGTATCTTCCGAGTCAGACCGACTCGGAGGATCGAAGATGCCCCTCGCCCAGCCGCACGACCGCCACGACCGCCCGATCGACGCGGGGGCCGCACCGGATCTCGCACCGCCTGCCACGCCCGGCCTCGGCCGCCGCGGGTTCCTCACCCTCGCCGTCGCCGGGGTCGCCGCGTCGGCCTTCACCGTCACGGTGGGCTCGCTCGCCGCGCCCCCGGCGTTCGCGGCCGACACTGACGGGAGCACCGGTGCGCTCGCGGCGACCGGCCCCCGCAAGCGCGAGCTGCGCGCCATGTGGATCTCCTCGGTCGTCAACATCGACTGGCCGAGCCGCACAGGCCTCACCGCCGACGAGCAGCGCGCCGAGTTCCTGCACTGGCTCGACGTCGCCGAGGCGTTCAACCTCAACGCCGTGTTCGTGCAGGTCCGCCCGACGGCCGACGCGTTCTGGCCGAGTCCGCTCGAGCCGTGGTCGCAGTACCTCACGGGAGTGCAGGGGCAGGACCCGGGCTACGACCCGCTCGCCTTCATCGTCGCCGAGGCGCACGCCCGCAACCTCGAGCTGCACGCCTGGTACAACCCGTACCGCGTCTCGATGCAGGCCGACCCCGCGAAACTCGTGCCCGAGCACCCGGCGCGCGTGCACCCCGACTGGGTGTGGGCGTACGGCGGCAAGCTCTACTTCGACCCCGGACTCCCCGAGGCGCAGGAGCACATCCAGCGGGCCATCCTGCACTCGGTCGAGCACTACGACCTCGACGGCGTGCACTTCGACGACTACTTCTACCCGTATCCCGTCGTCGGGCAGACGATTCCCGATGCCGCGACGTTCGCCGCCCACGGCACCGGCTTCGACGACATCGCCGACTGGCGCCGGCACAACGTCGACACCTTCGTGAGCTCGATCTCCGAGCGCATCAAGGCGCTGAAGCCGTGGGTGAAGTTCGGCATCAGCCCGTTCGGCATCTGGCGCAACCGGGCCACCGACCCGCTCGGCTCCGACACGGGCGGCTCGCAGTCGTACGACCTGCAGTTCGCCGACACCCGCAAGTGGGTGCTCGAGGGCTGGCTCGACTACATCAACCCGCAGATCTACTGGCAGATCGGCCTCGCCGTCGCCGACTACGCGAAGCTCGTGCCGTGGTGGGCCGACGTCGCCGCGACGAGCGGCACCCACTTCTACGTGGGCGAGGCGCTCTACAAGGTGACCTCGGGCGTCTTCACCGACCCGGCCGAGCTCTCGAACCACTTGGCCTTCGACCGCGTGGTGAGCGAGCAGGGCGCTCCCGTGCACGGCAACGTCTACTTCTCGGCGAAGCACGTGCCGGCCGACCCGCAGGGCTCGATGTCGCGCGTGCTCGCCGACCACTACTCGCGCCCCGCGATCGTGCCCGCCATGGAGTGGCTGCCCGCGACCGACGTGCGCGTGCCCGTCATCGCCGACCCCGAGCGCACCACGGCCGGCATCGCCCTGCAGTGGTCCGACGCCGCACCGCGCGCGCGCCGCGCGACCTCGTTCGCGATCTACCGCGTCGAAGGCGCCGCTGCGGCGATCGACGTCGAGGACGCCGCGAACCTCGTGGCGACGGTGCGGGCCGTCTCGGGCGTCGTGCAGCGATGGGTGGATGCCTCGGCCGAGGCCGACCACGCGTACACGTACGCCGTGACCGCGCTCGACCGGGTCTGGAACGAGAGCGGCCCGAGCCGCGTGGCCGCGATCGGCTGAGGCACGGCGTCGCGCAGCGCGCCGCGCCGCGCCACGACGTCGGCGATCGCCAGAGCATCGGACGAACCACGCGGATTCGTCCGATCGGGCGGCGATCGCCGATCCTGTGGCGCAGCGCGCCGGGTCAGCCGCCCGGCTTCGCCAGGAAGATCGAGCGCGCCGGCGGCGGTGACGGCACGGCGGTCGCGTCGGTCACGACGGGCGCGCCCGCGATGAAGCGCCGGAGCTCCTCGCCCTCGACGAGCTTCGCGGGCGCGGGATCGCTCGCGAGCCGGCGGGGCAGCTGGTCGAACGGCAGCGGCAGGTCGGATGCGTACATGACGACGTTGCCGAACCGGCGCCCTTTGAGCATGCCCGTGTCGGCCGCGATCGCGACGTGCGCGAACACGTGCGACAGCGTCGCCGCCTGCGACCGTGCGAAGGCGAGGCCCGCGCCGTCGGCGACGTTCACCGCGACGATGCCGCCCGGCGCGAGACGCGGCACGACGAGCCCGTAGAACTCGGCGCTCGTCACGTGCGCGGGCGTGCGCGACCCCGAGAAGATGTCGACGATCACGAGGTCGACCGCGCCGTCGAGACCGCCCGGCAGTTTCGCGAGCACCTCGCGCGCATCACCGTGACGGATACGGAGTTGCGCGCCGCGCGGCAGCGGCAGGTGCTCGCGCACGAGGTCGACGAGCTCCGACTCGAGCTCGATCACCTGCTGGCGCGAGCCCGGCCGGGTCGCGACGACGTACCGCGGCAGGGTCAGCGCCCCGCCGCCGAGGTGCACGGCCGTGATCGGCGCACCCTCTGGGCGCACGAGGTCGACGGCGTGGCCGATGCGGCGCACGTACTCGAAGCCGAGCCACTCGGGCTTGTCGAGCTCGACGTGCGACTGGGGGGTGCCGTCGACGTAGAGCGTCCACGACCCGGGCGACTGGCGCGACTCCTCGAGACGGGCGAGGTGCCCGCTCACGGCGAGCCGGCGTTCGAGCGAGGGGTCGTTGGTCACGAGCCCACGCTACCCGCGGCAGCCGGGCAGCTGCTCAGCAGGCGCCCCACAGCACGAAGTCGAGGCGTTCGCCCTCCAGCACGGCCGCCGGGTGCGGCCCGTGGGCGGCGAGGCGCTCAGCGAGCCGGTCGGGCAGTCCGCGCGGTGCCGCGACGAGCACCGTGTTGCCCTCTTCGGCGCCCGACACGACGTTCGCGTCGCCCGCGACGAGCAGCTCCGCCGACGGGTCGGCCCGCGCCACCGCCCTCGCCTGCGCGCGCAGCCGGTCGAGGCCGGCGGCGTCGGCCACGTTCACGACGAGCAGGCCGCGATCGGCGAGCAGCCCGAGGCATCCGCCCATGAACTCGCGCGTCTCGACGAACGCCGGCGCCTCGAGCCGGTCGTAGAGGTCGACGACGACGAGGTCGAAGCGGGCAGCTGCCGGCTCGCGACCACGCGACTCGGCGAGCTGTTCGACCACGGCTGCCGCGTCGGCGACGCGCACCTCGATGTCGGCGCCTCGCGGCAGCGGCATCCGATCCTGCACGAGCCGGGCGAGCTCGCCGTCGAGCTCGACGACGACCTGGTGCGAGTCGGGCCGGCTCGCCGCGACGTAGCGGGGCAGCGTCATGGCGCCGCCGCCGAGGTGCAGCGCGCGCAGCGGCTCGCCCGGCAGGCCGACCGCGTCGATCACGTGGCCGATGCGGCGCACGTACTCGAAGAAGAGCCGGGTCGGGTCGGCCCGGTCGACGTGGGACTGGGCGACGTCGTCGACGAGCAGCGTGAACCCCGTCGACGAGAAGACGTCGGTCTCGAACTCGATGCGGCGGGGGCTCGCGGGCACGAGGGCATCGTCCCACGAACCGGGGGCGGAATGAGCAACGATTGCTCAGGCGCCGCCGCGCGGCATCCGCCATGCTGGGGTCGGACCTCGGATGAGACCCGATGAGGAGGACGGATGCACCCGATCTACGACGACCTCGGCGGCAGCGACGGAGTGCGCACGGCGGTGACGGTCATGTACCACCGCATCGGCGCCGACCCCGAGCTCGCGCCGTGGTTCGACGGCATCGACGTCGATCGCCTGCAGGCGCACCAGCGGGCGTTCCTCGCTGCGGCGTTCGGCGGGCCACAGGTGTTCACCGGCCGCTCGATCGGCGAGGCGCACCACGACCTCGCGATCACCGACGCGGCATTCGACCGCGTCGTCTCGTCGCTCATGACCGCGCTCGCCGACCTCGGCGTCGCGAAGGAGGCGGTCGGCACCGTCGGCGAGCGACTCGAGGGCATGCGCGCCGAGATCGTCACGGCGTAGGGCGGGGGCACGCGACCCGCGGCGGCGAGCTACAGCTGCAGCTCGCGCCGACCGCGGATGCCGAGTTTCGTGTACGTCGACTGCAGGTGGTTGTTCACCGTGCGCGGCGACAGGAACAGCCGCTGCGCGATCTCGTTCGAGCTCAGGCCCTGGGCAGCGAGCGATGCGATCTCCCGCTCGCGCGGGGTGAGCGGCTCGGAGCCGTCGGTGAAGGTGAGCAGCGGCGTGCGCGCGCCCTCGCAGGCGGCGGCGAGCGCAGCGGCGCGTTGCAGGTCGGCGGATGCCTCGCGCCCGCGTCCGTCGGATCGGGCGGCCTGTCCGGCCGACGCGAACGCCTCGGCCGCGAACAGCAGTGCGCCGAGGCGCTCCCACTCCTCGCCGAGTGCGCGGAGCACGACGGCGTCGCCGGAGGCCTCGGCCCGCGCGTGGCGGGCGCGGCGGGCGATCTCGGGTGCGTCGGTCAGGCGCTCGAGCGACTCGAGTCGGTCGGCCGCATGGGCGGCGTGGCTGCGCGACCCGAGCCGGGCGAGCGTGTGCAGGAACGAGGCGGCGACGTTGTTCGCGCCGCGCGGCAGCACCTGGTCGACCCGCGCCAGCAGGATCTCGGCGGCGCCGTCGACATCGCCGTCGGTGCGGGCGAGCCACGCGTCGGCGAGCGCGGTGAGCGTGTCTTCGCGGTCGTAGCCCGACTCGAACCGCTCGCGCAGGTCGCGAGCCCGCACGAGGTCGCCCTGCATGCAGGCGATCACGGTGAGGAACCCGAGCGACGGGCCGCGCAGCGACGCGGGGCCGCGCAGCTCGGCCCCGCTCAGGCTGTCGCGGAACCAGCGCGCGGCGGTGTCGAGCCGGCCCACCGCCCAGAACTGACGGCCCATGAGGAACTCCGCGTGCCGGGCGGTGAGTTCGTCGTCGTTGCGGATCGCGTCGTGCAGCATCTCGATCGTGACCCGGCGGGCGTCGTCGGAGCGATCGCTCTCGATGAGCGCGTATGCGTAGGGGATCTGCGCGCGTCGCTTCGGGATGTGCGCCCCGTCGCCCGACGCGTAGGCGAGGGCGGACTCGGCTTCGGCGACCGCCTCGGCCGAGCGCTGCATCTGCGAGAGCGGCATGGCCCGCCCGAGCGAGACGATCGCGCGCTCGACGGGACTGTCGCCGAGGTGGCCGCCTGCCTCGTCGACGAGCGCGAGCGCCTCGTTCGCGCGCAGCAGGTGCAGCACGAGCGTCGCCTTGCTGATGAGCAGCATGGGCAGCTGTTCGGGCAGGGCCCGGCCGATCTCCTCGAGCAGCCGGATGCCGCGCTCGCTGCCGAGGGGGTCGCCGCCGTAGATGTCGGCCCGCTTCGTGGCGATCGCGGCGAGCATGGCCGCCTCGGGCTCGTCGGCGTCGCGGGCGGAGCGCTCGGCGTTGTCGAGCGCGGTGAGCGCCTCGGGGCCACGGCCGAGCGACCACAGCAGTTCGGCGTGCAGCATGTGGGCCGAGGCATCCGTCGCGCCGGCACCGATCGCGGCGGCGGCGAGGCGCTCGGCGGTGCGGTGGTCGTGCGCGCGTCGCGCGAGGTCGGCCGAGCGGATGAGCAGATCGGGGTCGCTCGGGCGCCCGGCGTCGAGGCGCCACATCGCGATGCGCAGTTCGTCGACGACGGTCATGGGGCCGCGTTCGACGACGTCGGCCTGCTCGATGAGCAGCGAGATCGCGCGGATGCGGGGGAGCGACTCGCGGACCGCCCCCGCGTACTGCGGGTGGGCGAGGGTGATGGCGATGCCGTGGCCCGACTCGTCGACGCGGATCATGCCGCGCAGCTCGAGCTCGGCGAGCGCCTCGGGGGCGCCGGGGCGCACGAACTCGTCGATGCCGAGCGGCTCGCAGAGCGCGAGGCGTTCGATCGCGTCGCGCTCCTCGGGGCCGAGCCCGCGCAGTCGTGCCCGGATGAGGTCGCGCAGCGCGGGCGTGCCGACGGGGTCGCCCTCGAGCTGCCAGTGCTCGCCGGCCCGCACGAGGGTGCCCGTCTCGACGGCGCCGATCACGAGCTCGCGCAGGAACAACGGGTTGCCGTGCGAGGCGCGGTGCAGCTCGACCGCGTCGCGGTGGGCGATGGGGGCGCCGAGCACCGTCGCGACGAGCTCGGTGACCTCGTCGAGGTCGAGCGCGGGCACGTCGATGCGCACTGCGTCGGGCGACGACGCGATCGGCATGATGCCGTCGGGCACGGGCTCGCCCTCGGGGAGGGTCGCGATGAGCGTCAGCGAACCGGCGGCGACGAGCTGCGCGACGAGCGCGACCGAGACGCTGTCGGCCGACGAGAGGTCGTCGACCGCGATGACGACCCGCCGCCCGCCCGCGAGCTCGGCGATCGTCGCACTCGTCGCGCTGAACAGGGTCAGCTGGTCGGTCGCCCTCGGCAGCACGGGGTCGTCGACACCGCGCGCGATGGCGGGGGCGATCGTCGCGAACGGCACCGCCGAGAGCACCGGGTTGCCGCTCGCCGTGAGCACGAGCCATCCGGCCGCGTCGAGCGCTTCGCCGATCGCCTGCTGGATGCGGCTCTTGCCGACGCCCGACGGCCCGTACAGGAACACCGCGCGCGCCTGGCCGCCGAGGAGCGCCCCCGATCCCCGCGCCACCTGTGCGTCGCGGCCGACGAGCGGCCAAGGACCGTCGAGGTCGGGCTCGGGGCCGGCTTGCGCATCGGGATCGTTCAGGGCCATCGACGCCTTTCGCGTGATCGGGACGTCTCACTGTACGGCTCGGGATGCCGCGAGCGCAGTACCCCGCTCTGGGGGTCTCTGAGCAATCCCTGAGCAATCCCCGCGGCCTCGTGAGTAATGCCGCGCGCACCGAATGAGCAGGCGCTGCCCATCTGCCCGGCACCGCCGTCGCGGGAACCTCGTGTCATCACCGGGAACGACCCGGGGGAGTCACCCAGGACGGAACGATCATGAACCTCTTCAAGCAGTTCGGCGACATGGCCGAGATGGTGAAGGCCGCACCCGGCCTCATCGACCAGGCGAACCAGTTGCAGGCGCAGTCGGCCCAGTACCAGCAGGCCCAGTACCAGCAGGCCCAGGTCCGCCAGCAGATGGACGCCCAGGCCGTGCAGGCCGCGACCGCGGCCCCGCTGCCCGGCAACCTCGACCCGATCGCGGGCGTCGACCTCGACCGCTACGCGCGCATCTCCAAGGGCATCGCCGCCTACGGCTACGACGCGGCGAAGCTGCCGACCGTCGCCGCGATGTTCGGGGTGGATGCCTCGTCGTGGGCGATCGCCTCGGCCGGCTGGGCCTCGCGCATCCAGACCGACCGCGGGGTCGGCCGTCGCTTCAACGAGATCTACCAGGCGGTGTGACATGGGCTTCCTCAAGGACCTCACCACCCTCACCCGCCAGGGCTTCGAGATGCAGCAGCGCATGGACGTCGGCGCCACCATGGCGCAGGCCCAGGAGCAGATGGCGCAGGCGAGCCGCCTGATGGCCGCCTCGATGCCGGCGCCGACCGACGCCCGCCTCGAAGCGCAGCGCCTGCGCACGACGGCCACCGTGGTCGACGCCCGGCAGCTGCCGATGATGATCGGCATGAACTCGCTCGTCGAGCTCGACCTGCACGTGCTCATGCCGGGCGGCGTGCCGATGCCCGCGAGCCGCACCGAGCAGCTCGCACCCATCCACCTCGCCCGCGTCGCGCCCGGCGCGACCCTCGACGTGAGCCTCGTGCCGGGCCGGCCCGACACGCTCCGCGTCGAGTGGGCCTGACCCGCGTCGACGACGACCGATCCCGCAGTACGACTTCGAACCGAAAGAGCAGCCATGCGAAACCACGACCTTCCGAGCGGCGAGAGGCCGCGCCCCGGCGCCCGACTCGCCGGCCTCGCACTCGCCGCCGCGCTCGGCGTGGCGACGATGACCGCACCCGCCGTCGCCTTCGCCGACGACGCGAGCACCCCTGCCGCGGATGCCGCGGCGACGGCGCCCCTCGCCGAACCGAGTGACGGCGCGCCCGACGCGGCGAACGAGTCGCCCGAACCGGCCCCGGTCGAGGATGGCGCGGTCGAGGACTCCGCGGACGCCCCCGCCGATGCCGAGGCGGGCCTCGTCGAAGACGCGCCCGCGGAGGCGGCACCGGTCGACGAGGCACCCGCGGACGAGCCGCCGGCCGACGACACGACCGCCGGCGACTCGAGCGACACCGGCGACGCCGGCGACGCCGGCGCGAGCGACGACGCCACCGCGCCGGAGCCTCCGGCCGAGGCATCCGCACCCGTCGACGAGCCCTCGGGAGCGAAGGCGCCGGCGGCGAAGGCGCTCTCGGGCGGGCCGCAGGGCTTCGCACCCAACCAGGCGCCGATCGCCGTCGACGACCACTGGGAGATGGTCGAGGGCACGACGCTCACCGTCAACGCGCCCGGACTGAAGCGCAACGACTCCGACCCCGACGGCGACTACTTCACGCTCGACGAGTACGGCACGCCCGCGGTCGGCGTGTTCGAGATCACCGACGGGGTGGACCTGAGTTTCACCTACACGCCGCCGGCCGGCTTCTCTGGCACCGTCGCGTTCAGCTACCGGCTGCGCGACGACCACGGCGACGACGACCTCTACAGCAACTACGCCGACGTCGTGATCGACGTGCTGCCGGCGGGCAGCGACGCCGACCTCCCGCCCGTCGCCGCCGACGACACCTACCTCTACACGCCCGGCTCCCCGCTCTACATCGCCGACTATCAGGGGCTGCTGCAGAACGACGACCTCGACGCGCAGGCGGTGACCTCGCTCTCCCTCCCGTTCAGCGCGCAGCTCGGCAACGGCACCGTGCAGATCCTCGGCGACGGCGGCGGGTTCTTCGTCGATCCGGGCGACGCGCCCGGCCAGACCGTCAGCCTCACCTACCGCGTCTGCACGGCGAGCGGCTGCGACGACGCGACCCTCTGGATCTACCCTGCCGAGGACGGCGTCGAGCCATCGGGACCCGACGCGATCCCCGAGGCGCCGGTCGCCGCACCCGACTACTTCGGCGTCAAGCAGGACACCATGCTGTCGGTCAAGACTCCCGGCCTCCTCTTCAACGACACCGACTCCGAGCCCGGCGACGTGCTCGAGGTCGTGGTCGACGACAGCGGCCTCTCCGGCTCGCTCGCCTGGGCGGCGAACGGCGGCTTCGTCTACACCCCGCTGCCCGGTTACACCGGCACCGACGTCTTCCACTACCGGGCGAAGGACTCGCACGGCTACCTCTCGAAGTCGGTGAAGGTCGAGCTGCAGGTCGGCGACGGCTCGGTGAACCACCCGCCCGTCGCGCACGCCGACCACCTCGTCGCGACGGCCGGCCAGAAGCTCTACGTTCCCGCGCCCGGCGTGGTCGGCAACGACATCGACCCCGACGGCGACCCGCTCGTGTTCGACGGCACCGGCACGGCGCCCGCCGGCAAGTGGTGGTTCGGCGACAACGGCACCTTCATGTACACGCCCCCGGCCGGTTTCACGGGCGTCGACCGCGGTACCTACGCGGTCAGCGACCCGAAGGGCGGGCGAAGCGAATACGTCGAGATCACGATCGAGGTGCTGCCCGCAGGCCCCGTGCCGAACACCCCGCCGCTGGCGTTCGACGACCACTACGCCGTGGCTGCCGGACAGACGCTCACGGTGCCGGCCGCCACGGGTCCGCTCGCGAACGACCTCGACGCCGACGGCGACGCGATCGCCGTGTTCGAGCAGTGGGGCGCGGGCCACGGCACGGTGCAGCTCGACGCCGACGGCGCGCTCGTCTACACGCCCGACGCGGGCTACGCCGGCACCGACCACGTCGAGTATTCGGTGACCGACGGGGCGGGCGTGGCCGGTGCACGTATCTGGATCCACGTCGGCGACGGTGGAGCGCCGGTGTACGCGGTGGAGGACGCCTACCTCGTCACGGTCGACACCCCGCTCGAGGTCGCGGCACCGGGTGTGCTCGCGAACGACCTCGCACCCGCCGGGGCCGTGAAGGAGCTCGCCGCCGCCTGGACGCAGCCCGCGCACGGCACGGTGACGACCACGACCGACGGTTCGATCCGCTATGTGCCCGATGCCGGATACCTCGGCACCGACGAATTCCGCTACCTGTACCACGCGGGCGGCGAGTGGCAGTACCCGACCGTGCACCTGCTGGTCGTCCCCGCGGCCGAGCCCGGTACCGGTGAGCCCGGAACGCCGACCGACCCCGGCACGCCGACCGAGCCCGGCACGCCGACGCCCGGCACCCCGACCGAGCCCGGCACCCCGACGGAACCCGGCACCCCGACGGAGCCCGGCACGCCGACGGAGCCCGGCACGCCGACCGACCCCGGCACGCCCGAGGACGAGCCGGCCGCGACGCCGGCCCGCCCCGAGGACGTGGCCCCGGTCGCCGCGCCCGCCGCGGACGACGCCGACGACTCGGCGCTCGCCGACACCGGCGCCGACGTCCGAGGTGCCGCCGAGGCATCCGCGATCGCCGTCATGCTCGGGCTCGCGGCGCTCGCCGCAGCCCGCCTGCGCCGCCGCCGCAGCCACGACTGAGGCGCGAAGACCCCTCGTCCGCCCGGCACCCGAAGCCGGGCGGGCGAGGTTTATACCGGACATTCGCGAACAAATCAAGAATCTGGCTGGACTTGGCGCGTCGGATCACATATAGTTGACCTTTGCGCTCCCAGACCCACCATGCCTTCATATTGCGGTCGGCTTCCGGGCGAGTCGAGACCTTCCGGTCTCGGTCACTCGCTCGTGTCTGAGGGGTACTGAACTCTCCGCTACCGACAGTGAACCGGCCCGACGGGGCCATGGAGGTAATTCACTTGGCTGCTGCGCGCAACGCAACCACGCCCACTCCCAAGAACGGACGCGGTGCCAGCCGCCTCTCGTTCGCGAAGGTCACCGATACCCTCACGGTACCCGACCTGCTCGCACTCCAGACCGAGAGCTTCGACTGGCTCGTCGGCAACGACGCGTGGAAGGCACGCGTCGCCGAGGCCAAGTCGGCCGGTCGGCAGGACCTGCCCGAGACCACGGGCCTCGAGGAGATCTTCGAAGAGATCTCCCCGATCGAGGACCTCGGCGAGACCATGCAGCTCTCGTTCACGAACCCCGAGCTCGAGCCTCCGAAGTACACGATCGACGAGTGCAAGGAGAAGTCGAAGACCTACTCCGCACCGCTCTACGTGAACGCGGAGTTCATGAACCACCTCACGGGTGAGATCAAGACCCAGACGGTCTTCATGGGCGACTTCCCGCTCATGACCCCCAAGGGCACGTTCGTCATCAACGGCACCGAGCGCGTCGTCGTCTCGCAGCTCGTCCGTTCGCCCGGCGTCTACTTCGAGCGCACCCCCGAGAAGACCAGCGACAAGGACATCTACTCGGCCCGCGTCATCCCGAGCCGTGGTGCCTGGCTCGAGTTCGAGATCGACAAGCGCGACCAGGTCGGCGTGCGCATCGACCGCAAGCGCAAGCAGTCGGTCACGGTCTTCCTGAAGGCCCTCGGCCTCACCTCCGAGGAGATCCTCGAGGAGTTCGCCGGCTACGAGTCGATCGCCCTCACCCTCGAGAAGGACAACATCCTCACGAAGGAAGAGGCGCTCAAGGACATCTACCGCAAGCTGCGTCCGGGCGAGCAGGTCGCCGCCGAGGCCGCGCGTGCGCTCCTCGACAACTTCTACTTCAACCCGAAGCGCTACGACCTCGCCAAGGTCGGCCGGTACAAGATCAACAACAAGCTGGGTCTCGAGGCTCCCCTCACCGACTCGGTGCTGACGGTGCAGGACATCGTCGCCACGATCAAGTACCTCGTCGCCCTGCACGACGAGCGCACCACCCTGCCCGGCCGCCGCGCCGGCAAGGCGGTCGAGCTGCGCCTCGACGTCGACGACATCGACAACTTCGGCAACCGTCGCATCCGCGCGGTCGGCGAGCTCATCCAGAACCAGGTGCGCACCGGCCTCAGCCGCATGGAGCGCGTGGTTCGCGAGCGCATGACCACGCAGGACATCGAGGCGATCACCCCGCAGACCCTGATCAACGTGCGACCCGTCGTCGCCGCGATCAAGGAGTTCTTCGGCACCTCGCAGCTGTCGCAGTTCATGGACCAGAACAACCCGCTCGCGGGCCTGACCCACAAGCGTCGCCTCTCGGCGCTCGGCCCCGGCGGTCTCTCGCGCGACCGCGCGGGCGTCGAGGTCCGTGACGTCCACCCGTCGCACTACGGCCGCATGTGCCCGATCGAGACGCCTGAAGGCCCGAACATCGGCCTCATCGGCTCGCTCGCGTCGTTCGCCCGCATCAACTCGTTCGGCTTCATCGAGACCCCGTACCGCAAGGTCGAGGCCGGCAAGGTCACCGACAAGATCGACTACCTCACGGCGATGGAGGAGGACGACTACATCGTCGCCCAGGCGAACGCGCCGCTGAAGGCCGACGGCCACTTCGTGGAGGAGCGCGTGCTCGCCCGCAAGAAGGGCGGCGAGGTCGACCTGTTCCCGGCCGACGAGATCGGCTACATGGACGTCTCGCCGCGCCAGATGGTGTCGGTCGGCACGTCGCTCATCCCGTTCCTCGAGCACGACGACGCGAACCGCGCCCTCATGGGTGCGAACATGCAGCGTCAGGCGGTGCCGCTGCTCCGCAGCGACTCGCCGTACGTCGGCACGGGTATGGAGGGCTACGCCGCGATCGACGCCGGCGACGTCATCACCGCCGACAAGGCCGGTGTGGTCGCCGAGGTCTCGGCCGACTCGGTCACCGTGCAGCTCGACGAGGGCGGCACGCAGACCTACTTCCTGCGCAAGTTCGACCGCTCGAACCAGGGCACCTCGTACAACAACCGCGTCGTCGTCAACGCCGGTGAGCGCGTGGAGGCCGGCGAGGTCATCGCCGACGGCCCCGCCACCGACAACGGCGAGCTCGCGCTCGGCAAGAACCTGCTCGTCGCGTTCATGCCGTGGGAGGGCCACAACTTCGAGGACGCGATCATCCTCAGCCAGAACCTCGTGAAGGACGACGTGCTCTCGTCGATCCACATCGAGGAGTACGAGGTCGACGCGCGCGACACGAAGCTCGGCAAGGAGGAGATCACCCGTGACCTCCCCAACGTGAGCCCCGACCTGCTGGCCGACCTCGACGAGCGCGGCATCATCCGCATCGGCGCCGAGGTCCGCCCCGGCGACATCCTCGTCGGCAAGGTCACGCCGAAGGGCGAGACCGAGCTGTCGGCCGAAGAGCGACTGCTCCGCGCGATCTTCAACGAGAAGAGCCGCGAGGTCCGCGACACCTCGCTCAAGGTGCCCCACGGCGAGCAGGGCACGATCATCGCCGTCAAGGTGTTCGACGCGCAGGACGGCGACGACGAGCTCGGCTCGGGCGTCAACCAGCGCGTGGTCGTGTACATCGCCCAGAAGCGCAAGATCACCGAGGGCGACAAGCTCGCCGGCCGCCACGGCAACAAGGGCGTCATCTCGAAGATCCTGCCGGTCGAGGACATGCCGTTCCTCGCCGACGGCACCCCGGTCGACGTCATCCTCAACCCGCTCGGCATCCCCGGTCGAATGAACTTCGGCCAGGTCCTCGAGACCCACCTCGGCTGGGTCGCGAAGCAGGGCTGGAAGGTCGAGGGCAAGCCGGCGTGGGCCAAGCGCCTGCCCGAGGCCGCGCACGAGGCCGCTCCCGGCACCAAGGTCGCGACCCCGGTGTTCGACGGCGCCTTCGAGGAGGAGATCGCGGGTCTGCTCGACTCGACGCTCCCCAACCGCGACGGCGAGCGGCTCATCGACTCGAGCGGCAAGACGCAGCTCTTCGACGGCCGTTCGGGCGAGCCCTTCCCGTACCCGGTCTCGGTCGGTTACATGTACATCCTGAAGCTGCACCACCTCGTCGACGACAAGATCCACGCGCGCTCGACGGGCCCGTACTCGATGATCACCCAGCAGCCGCTCGGTGGTAAGGCGCAGTTCGGCGGCCAGCGATTCGGTGAGATGGAGGTCTGGGCGCTCCAGGCCTACGGCGCCGCGTACGCGCTGCAGGAGCTCCTCACGATCAAGTCCGACGACATCCTCGGCCGCGTCAAGGTCTACGAGGCGATCGTCAAGGGCGAGAACATCCAGGAGCCCGGCATCCCCGAGTCGTTCAAGGTGCTCATGAAGGAGATGCAGTCGCTCTGCCTGAACGTCGAGGTGCTCTCGGCCGACGGCACCGCGGTCTCGCTCCGCGACACCGATGACGAGGCCTTCCGCGCTGCGGAGGAGCTCGGCATCAACATCTCCGCGCGCTTCGAGTCGTCGAACATCGACGAGATCTGAACCGCCAGGTACGAAACGACTTCAGGAATCTAGGAGAGAAATTGCTCGACGCAACGACGTTCGATGAGCTTCGTATCGGCCTGGCCACCGCAGAGGACATCCGCAAGTGGTCCTACGGTGAGGTCAAGAAGCCCGAGACCATCAACTACCGCACGCTGAAGCCCGAGAAGGACGGGCTCTTCGGCGAGCAGATCTTCGGGCCCTCCCGCGACTGGGAGTGCGCCTGCGGCAAGTACAAGCGCGTGCGCTTCAAGGGCATCGTCTGCGAGCGATGCGGCGTGGAGGTCACCAAGAGCTCCGTCCGCCGCGAGCGGATGGGCCACATCGAGCTCGCCGCCCCGGTGACGCACATCTGGTACTTCAAGGGCGTGCCCTCGCGCCTCGGGTACCTGCTCGACATGGCGCCGAAGGACCTCGAGAAGGTCATCTACTTCGCCGCCTACATGGTGATCGACGTCGACGACGAGGGTCGTCACGCCGACATGCCCGGCCTCGAGAACGAGCTCCGGCTCGAGATCAAGACCATCGGCGACCAGCGCGATGCCCGCATCGCGACGCTCATGGCCCGCAAGGAGGAGGAGCTCGCAGCTCTCGAGGCCGAGGGCGCCAAGAGCGACCAGCGCAAGCGCGCCGAGGCCGCCGCCGACAAGGAGATGACCCAGGTCCGCAAGTCGGGCGACGAGCAGATCGCGCACCTCGAGCGCGTGTGGGAGGACTTCCGCACCCTCAAGGTCGGCGACCTCAAGCCCGAGGACTCGGTCTTCCACGAGCTCCAGGACCGCTTCGGCATGTACTTCGACGCCTACATGGGCGCCGAGGCCATCAAGAAGCGTCTCGAGACCTTCGACCTGGCCGCCGAGGCGGAGGACCTGCACCTGCAGATCGCCGAGGGCAAGGGCCAGAAGAAGATCCGCGCGATCAAGCGCCTGCGCGTCGTCAACTCGTTCCTCGCGACGGGCACCTCGCCCGCCGCGATGGTGCTCGACGTCGTGCCGGTGATCCCGCCCGAGCTGCGCCCGATGGTGCAGCTCGACGGCGGCCGCTTCGCGACGAGCGACCTCAACGACCTCTACCGTCGTGTGATCAACCGCAACAACCGTCTGCGCCGGCTCCTCGACCTCGGTGCCCCCGAGATCATCGTCAACAACGAGAAGCGGATGCTGCAGGAGGCCGTCGACGCGCTGTTCGACAACGGCCGCCGCGGCCGTCCGGTCACGGGTACCGGCAACCGCGCCCTCAAGTCCCTGAGCGACATGCTCAAGGGCAAGCAGGGTCGCTTCCGCCAGAACCTGCTCGGCAAGCGCGTCGACTACTCGGGCCGTTCGGTCATCGTCGTCGGCCCGCAGCTGAAGCTGCACCAGTGCGGTCTGCCCAAGCAGATGGCGCTCGAGCTCTTCAAGCCGTTCGTGATCAAGCGCCTCATCGACCTGAGCCACGCCCAGAACATCAAGGCGGCCAAGCGCATGGTCGAGCGCTCGAACCCGCACGTGTGGGACGTGCTCGAGGAGATCATCCGCGAGCGCCCCGTGCTGCTGAACCGTGCGCCCACCCTGCACCGTCTCGGCATCCAGGCGTTCGAGCCGCAGCTCGTCGAGGGCAAGGCCATCCAGCTCCACCCGCTCGTCTGCGCCGCGTTCAACGCGGACTTCGACGGCGACCAGATGGCCGTCCACCTGCCGCTGTCGGTCGAGGCCCAGGCCGAGGCCCGCATCCTGATGCTCGCCTCGAACAACATCCTGAAGCCGTCGGACGGCCGTCCGGTGACCCTGCCCTCGCAGGACATGATCATCGGCCTGCACCACCTGACGACCGAGAAGCCCGGCGGCGCCGGCGAGGGCCGCGCGTTCTCGTCGATCGCCGAGGCGATCCTCGCGTTCGACCAGAACCGTCCGGGTGCGCACGAGCTCGACCTCGGTGCGAAGGTGAAGATCCGTCTCGACGGCCTCCACTTCGCCGAGGGCGACGAGCCCGAGGGCTTCGAGTCGGGCAAGCCGTTCCTCATGGAGACGACCCTCGGTCGCGCCCTCTTCAACGAGGCGCTCCCGGTGGACTACCCGTTCTTCAACCGCCAGGCCGGCAAGGGCCAGATCTCGGAGATCGTCAACGACCTCGCCGAGCGCTACCCGAAGACCGAGGTGGCCGCGACCCTCGACCGCATCAAGGACGCCGGCTTCCGCTGGGCGACCCGTTCGGGCGTCACCGTCGCGCTCTCCGACATCATCACGCCCCCCTCGAAGGGCGAGATCGTCGCGAAGTACGAGAAGCAGGCCGCCAAGGTGCAGTCGCAGTTCGAGAAGGGTCTCACGACCGACCTCGAGCGTCGTCAGGAGCTCATCCAGATCTGGACCAAGGCCACCGACGAGGTCGCCAAGGCCATGCAGGAGAACTTCCCGACCGACAACACCATCAACCGCATGGTCACGTCGGGTGCTCGTGGTAACTGGCTGCAGGTGCGCAACATCGCCGGCATGCGAGGCCTCGTGAACAACCCGAAGGGTGAGATCATCCCTCGCCCGATCATCTCGAGCTACCGCGAGGGCCTCTCGGTCGCCGAGTACTTCATCGCGACGCACGGTGCCCGCAAGGGTCTGGCCGACACGGCCCTCCGTACGGCCGACTCGGGTTACCTCACGCGTCGTCTCGTCGACGTCTCGCAGGATGTCATCATCCGCGAGGACGACTGCGGCACGACCAAGGGCCTCGAGCTCCCGATCGCGACGGTGGATGCCTCGGGCGAGCTCGTCCGCGACCCCAACGTCGAGAACTCGGTGTTCGCCCGGTCGCTCGCGGCCGACGCGGTCAACGCCAAGGGCGAGGTCGTGGCCGAGGCCGGCAGCGACGTCGGCGACGTGCTCATCAACGAGCTCATCGCCGCCGGTGTCGAGTCGATCCGGGTCCGCTCGGTCCTCACCTGCGAGTCGGGCGTCGGCGTCTGCGCGAAGTGCTACGGCCGTTCGCTCGCGACCGGCAAGCTCGTCGACATCGGCGAGGCCGTCGGCATCATCGCGGCCCAGTCGATCGGCGAGCCCGGCACGCAGCTCACGATGCGTACCTTCCACACCGGTGGTTCGGCCTCGGCCGACGACATCACGCAGGGTCTTCCCCGCGTGCAGGAGCTCTTCGAGGCCCGTACCCCCAAGGGTGCGTCGCCCATCGTCGAGGCCCCCGGTCGCATCACGATCGACGAGACCGACAAGCAGCGCAAGGTCATCCTCACGCCCGACAACGGCGACGAGCCGATCACGTACAACGTGCTCAAGCGTTCGACGCTGCTCGTCGAGGACGGCCAGCACGTCGAGCTCGGCCAGCAGCTGATCGTCGGCACCGTCGACCCGAAGGAGGTCCTCCGGGTCAAGGGCGTCCGCGAGGTGCAGAAGCACCTCGTGAACGGCGTCCAGGACGTGTACCGCTCGCAGGGTGTGCCGATCCACGACAAGCACATCGAGGTCATCGTGCGCCAGATGCTGCGCAAGGTCACCGTCGTCGACCACGGCGACACCGACCTGCTGCCCGGTGAGCTCGTCGACCGGATGAAGTACAACGAGATCAACCGCGCGTCGCTGACCGAGGGCAAGAAGACGGCCTCGGCCCGTCAGGAGGTCATGGGTATCACCAAGGCCTCGCTGGCGACCGAGTCGTGGCTGTCGGCCGCGTCCTTCCAGGAGACGACCCGCGTGCTCACGCAGGCCGCCATGGAGGGCAAGAGCGACCCGCTGGTCGGCCTCAAGGAGAACGTGATCATCGGAAAGCTGATCCCGGCCGGTACCGGTCTCGGCAAGTACCGGAACGTCGCGGTCGAGGCCACCGAGGAGGCGAAGGCGGAGCGCTACCCGAACCGCATCTTCACCGACGACGCGGCCTTCAGCGAGGGCGACCTCAGCTTCGTCGACTTCGACGCGTTCTCGAGCGACGACTTCACGCCCGGCAACTACAGCTGAACGTGAAGCGCTGAAACGAAGGGCCCCGGAGCGATCCGGGGCCCTTCGTCGTACCCGCGGGGCTCACCGAGTTCCGCGCGGCATACCTGCCCGGGCGAGTGGCCGTTGCTACAGTGGCCCCACCGCGGGGTACGAGGGTGCCCGGAAGGAGCGCGATCATGAGCAGCACGACGCCCGGATCCGAGCCGCTCGACGGCGACGCCGTGCCCGAGCCCGAGACGACCGACGTTCCTCCCACGCCCACGGCACCCGATGACACCGCCGACGTGGCCATCGACGAGTCCGCCGACGTGGCCACCGACGCGCCCGCACCGGGCGACGACGAGGTCGTCTCCTCGGTGGAGTCGAGCGAGGTCGCCCCGCCCAGCCCCGCCGCGGCGGCGCCTGCCGAGGCGGCGCCCGCCGCGGAGGCTCCGGCCCCCGAACAGCCCGCCGAGGATGCCGCGCCCGCCGCCGCCCTCGAGGAGCCCGCGCCGGCCGACCCGGCCGACACGAGCGCGCTCGACGCCGCCGTGCTCCGGGCGAACGCCGGCCACGAGGCATCCGAGCCCGAGCTGCAGGCTGCAGCCGCGGCGGCCGCCGACGCCGAGCCCGACGGGGTCGACGACGCCGATACCGCCGTGCCGCCGGTCGCGGCGGGGTCGGTGCGGCGCGAGACCTACGTGCCCCCGTCGACGGCTGCGACGGCCGGCGCCGTCGGAGCGGCGACGCTCGCGCCCGAGCCGGCCGAGGCGTACGCGCCGCCCGCGCAGACGGTCTACGTGCAGGCGCCGAACCCGCCGCGGCCGAAGGGCAATCGCGCGTTCGGCGTGCTCGTCGCGCTCATCGGCACCGCACTGTTCGCCCTGCTCTACGCGGGCATCGCCTACCTGCTGCTGCTCTCCCAGGCGAGTGCCGACGCCGTCAACGAGGTGTACGTCGAGCGGTTCCTCACGAAGCCGGTCTACTCCGTGCCGATCGTGGCGTTCTTCGTCGGGTTCGCGGTGCTCGCGGCGATCGTGAACCGCGGTCGATGGTGGGCGTACGTCGTGTTCGGCGTGCTCGTGGGCGCGCTCGTGTACTTCTCCTACATCGCCGGCGCCCTGCTGACGGTGGAGGCGTGGACGCTCACCTTCGACCAGGCGACCTCGTTCATCTCGCAGCGCTGGCTCGACCCGTTCGCGATCGTCGCGGCCGTGGTCGCCCGCGAGATCCCGATCTGGCTCGGCGGCTGGATCGCCGCGCGGGGTCGTGTCGTCACCGAACGCAACCGCGAGGCCCTCGAGGCGTACGACCGCGAGCTCGCCGCAGGACCGCAGGCGCGCGGCTGACGACCCCGCCGACGACCTCGGTGCGCCCGCCTGTGCAGAACGGGCGGGCGCGGCCCGCACCGCCGGGTACGCTCGAAGACCGGGGATGGTGACCCCTCCCCATCGACAGCGCGCCCGCCATCGGGTTGGGTAGCAGCTCGGACCGCCCTGCCACCCTGCCGACCCGAGGAGCCACGTGAGCGTCACGATGCACATCGACGACGAGCCGACGCCCGGGCTCCGTCCCGACGGCCGACCCGACCCGGCCTATGCCGCGGCGCTCGGGCTCGTGCCGGCGCCGCTCGGCCGCCGCTCGGCCGCGTTCACGCTCGACGCCGCCATCTGGGTGCTGCTCGCCACGCCGACCGTGATCGGCATGGTCCTGCTCGCGGGCGAGGTCGCCGCGGCCGGCGGCGACCCGGCGAAGGCCGTCGGCGCGGCCGCCGGGCCGCTCATCGCGATCGCGGTCGGGCAGGTGCTCACCCTCGTCTTCGGGCTCGTGCAGCTCGCGCTGCACGGCCGCCGCGGCGTGACCGTCGGCAAGGCCGCCGCCGGCATCCGCTCGGTGAGCGTGCGCGACTTCGGGCCCGCCGGATTCTGGCGCATCGCGCTGCGCGCGCTCGTGCTCTGGGGCAGCGAGATCGTGCTGCCCCTCATCGGGCCGGCGATCATGTTCTCGTCGTCCTCGTGGGATCCCGAGCGCCGCAGCCGTTCGTGGCTCGATCGGGTGGGCGGATGCTACGCGGTCGACGCCCGGCACGGGCTCGACCCGTTCGATGCCAAGGCCATGCGTCACGCACGGCGCGTCGTCGCGGCCGGGCCCGCCGTCGAGGCCGTGCGGCTGCCGTCGCTCGCGAGCGACCGGCCGCCCGGCGAGGAGTTCCGCATCCCCGCCGAACGCTCGAGCTCGGGCGTGGTGTCGCCCGGCGCACCCGGCCCGGGGGAGTGGACGCCGCCGCCCATCGGGGCACGGGCCCAGGCGCCGGTATCGCCCGCTTCGCAGGTCGGAGCGGTCGGAGCGGTCGGAGGAGCGTCCCCCGCACCGATCGTGCCGGCGGGCCCCATGGCGCCCGCACCCTCATCGATTCCGCAGGCCGCACCTCGATCGCCCTCCGGCCCGCCGCCCGGGCTCCTGCCGCCGGCCGCGCCCGCGGCCCCGGTCGCAGGTCCGCCCGTGGTGCCGGCGACGCACGCTTCTCCCGCTGCGCACGTGCCACCGCCCGCGCCGGTGCACGCCGCACCGGCCCGCATCGTGCTCCGGTTCGACGACGGCACCGCGGTCGCGGCATCCGAGTTCGGTCTGCTCGGCCGCGCCCCCGAGGCCGCAGCGGGCACGCCCGCCCAGCTCGTACCGGTCGCCGACCCGTCGAAGCGCATCTCGAAGGTGCACGCCGAGTTCGGCACGAACGCGGCCGGTTTCTGGATCGCCGACCGCGGGTCGACGAACGGCACCGAGGTGCGGCTCCCCGGCGAGGGGGCGCGCACGCTCCCCGCCGGGGTCCGCACTCCGCTGCCGGTCGGCGCCGTCGTGGTGGTCGGCGGCCGAAGCTTCACCATCACGAGCGAGCCCGGAAGGTAAGGCATGAAGCTCAAACTCGGACTCCGCAGGCAGCAGGGTGCGCCCGTCGACCTCGTCATCACGGCCGACGCGACCGCGACGGTCGGCGACGTCGCCCGGGCGATCGCGACGAACGACCCGACGACCCCGCTCATCGGCGGCGCGTCGGGCGTGACCCTCGCGGTGGCGCCGCCGACGTCCTCCGAGCCCGTGGTGCTCGACCCGCAGGTGCTCATCGGCGACGCTCCGATCGGGTCGGGCTTCAACGCCGCCGTCGTCGCGCACGCACCGCGCCCGAGCGGCGCCGCGGCGGAGGCGGTCGCGATCATGCGCGTGCACACCGGCCCCGACGCCGGCCGCGAGTTCGGCCTGCCGCGCGGCGCGTCGGTCATCGGCCGCGCCGCCGACGCCGACCTCGTGCTCGCCGACTCCCTCGTGTCGAAGCGGCACGCCCGCATCGAGGTCGACCACTCGATCGAGCTCGTCGACCTCAACTCGGCCAACGGACTGCTCGTCGACGGCGGACTCGTGCAGCGCGTCCGGGTGATCCCCGGCCAGGTCATCACGATCGGCGGCACCGACGTCTCGTTCGACCTCGGCACGAGCGCAGCCGATGCGCCCGACGCCTCGGTGCTCGAGCGCGGCGGCGCCCTCATGTTCAACCGCTCGCCGCGCGTCGAGATCCGCTACCCCGGAACCGAGCACCGGCACCCGGTGATCCCGTCGGAGGCCGAGCCGCGGCTGTTCCCGTGGCCCATGATCATGGCGCCCGTGCTGCTCGGATTCGCGATGTACGCGATGACCCAGCGGGTGACCTCGCTCATCATCGTCGTCATGTCGCCGCTCATGATGCTCGGCAACTTCATCGGCCAGCGCACCCAGCAGGGCAAGAAGCTGCGGCTCGAGATCGAGACGTTCGAGACGCAGATCGAGGACCTCGAGGAGAAGCTGCGCACCGAGACCGTGGTCGAGCGCGAACGCCGCCACGACGAGGCGCCCGCCGTCGCTCGGGTCTACGAGCAGGCGATGCGACTCGGCCCCCTCCTGTGGACGAGGCGGCCCGAGCACTGGAACTTCCTCGGGCTGCGGCTCGGCGTCGGCCGGGCGCGCAGCCGCAACACCATCGCCGAGTCGAGCGACGCCCGCGGCATCGCGCGGTACGCGAAGCAGGTCGACATCCTGCGCGACCGGCATGCGCTCATCGACGACGTGCCGCTCGTCGAGCTGCTGCCGAGCTCGGGTGCGATCGGCATCGCGGGCCCCCGACACCTCGCCGCCGACGTGCTGCGCGGGCTCGGCGTCCAGTTGTTCGGCCTGCACGCGCCCAACGAGCTCATCACGACGGCCATCGTCGACCCCGCGTGGGCGAAGGAGCTCGAGTGGATGAAGTGGCTGCCGCACACGACGAGCCCTCGCTCGCCGTTCGCCGAGATGGCCCTCGCCGACAGCCAGTCGGCCGGCACGGCCCTGCTCAACGGACTCGAGGAGTCGATCCTCGCCCGGCTGTCGGGCCAGCCCGGCCGCCGAGGGCCGCTGCGGCTGCCCGACACCTCGATGGAGCGGGGCGCGAAGGTCGGCGAGGAGATCGGCGCCGACCGCACGGCCGTCGCCGACCTCGCCCTCGTGCTCATCGCCTCGAACGACGCGCCCGTCGACCGGCCCCGGCTCACCCAGCTCATCGAGCGGGGCGCCGACGTGGGCGTCTACACGATCTTCCTCGCGCCGACGGTCGAGTCGCTGCCCGCCGCGTGCCGCACCTACATCGACGCGAGCGAGGGTCTCGACAAGGCGAAGGTCGGCTACGTGCGCGCCGGCGAGTACTACGAGAACATCGCCGTCGAGGGCGTGTCGAACCAGTACGCCGAGGTCTTCGCGAAGCGGCTCGCTCCGGTCGCCGACTCGAGCTCGGTCACGGCCGACTCGTCCGACCTGCCCCGCAGCGTGTCGTTCCTCAAGCTCATCGGCACCGAGCTCGCCGTGCAGTCGCAAGCCGTCGTCGAGCGCTGGCGGCAGAACAACTCGGTGCTCGACCGCACCCGGGGTACCCGGCCGCGGCTCAAGCGCGCCGGCACCCTGAAGGCCTACATCGGCCAGGGCAGTCCCGACGCGATGTCGCTCGACCTGCGCACCCAGGGGCCGCACGCGCTCGTCGGCGGAACGACGGGCTCCGGCAAGAGCGAGTTCCTGCAGGCGTGGGTGCTCGGCATGGCGGCGGAGTACAGCCCCGACCGGGTCACGTTCCTGTTCGTCGACTACAAGGGCGGCTCGGCCTTCGCCGACTGCGTCGAGCTGCCGCACTGCGTCGGACTCGTGACCGACCTGAGCCCGCACCTCGTGCGTCGGGCACTCACCTCGCTCCGCGCCGAGCTGCACCACCGAGAGCACCTCTTCAACCGCAAGAAGGCGAAGGACCTGCTCGAGCTCGAGAAGCGCCAGGATCCCGAGACGCCGCCGGCCCTCGTGCTCGTGATCGACGAGTTCGCCGCCCTCGCCGGCGAGGTGCCCGAGTTCGTCGACGGCGTCGTCGACATCGCCCAGCGCGGTCGCTCGCTCGGCATCCACCTGATCATGGCGACGCAGCGGCCCGCCGGTGTCATCAAGGACAACCTGCGTGCGAACACCAACCTGCGCGTCGCCCTCCGCATGGCCGACGAGTCCGACTCGAACGACGTCGTCGGCGACCCCGTGGCCGGAACCTTCGACCCGTCGATTCCCGGCCGCGGCATCGCGAAGACCGGCCCCGGCCGCCTCGTGCCGTTCCAGTCGGGCTACGCGGGCGGCTGGACGAGCGACGAGCCCGAGCAGGCGCAGGTGAAGGTCGCCGAGCTGCGGTTCGGGTCGATCACGCTCTGGGAGTCCGACAACGACCAGGACGCCGACACCCACGACGAGGACCTCGGCCCGAACGACCAGAAGCGACTCGTCGCGACGCTCGTCTCGGCGGCCGGAGAGAGCCGCATCCCGGCGCCCCGGCGCCCGTGGCTCGACGAGCTCGCGACGACCGTCGACCTCGCGGCACTCCCGCTCGAGGGCGATGCGCGCATCCCGCTCGGCCTCGCGGACATCCCCGAACGGCAGCTCCAGGAGGCCGTGTACTTCGAGCCCGACACCGACGGGCACCTGCTCGTCTACGGCACGAGCGGCGCCGGCAAGACGACCGTGCTGCGCAGCATGGCGATCGCGGCGGGCGCCCGGCCCGACCGGGGTCGGGTGCACGTCTACGGCCTCGACTTCGGCACCGGCTCGCTGCGTTCGATCGAGTCGCTGCCCCAGGTGGGTTCGGTCGTGTCCGGCGACGACGCCGAGCGCGTGCAGCGACTGCTGCGCACCCTCCGCGGCATGCTCGACGACCGTGCGAAGCGCTTCTCCGACGTGAACGCCGCGAACCTCACGGAGTACCGGTCGATCACGGGTCGTGACGAGCCGCGCCTGCTCGTGCTCATCGACGGCTTCGGCACGTTCAAGCAGGAGTGGGAGAGCACGTCGGCCCGTGCGCCGTACTACGCCGTCTTCATGCGCATGCTCGGCGAGGGACGGCCGCTCGGCATCCACGCCATCGCGACGGCCGACCGCTACGGTGCCGTGCCGACCGCGGTGAGCGCGAACGTCACCCGCAGGGTCGTGCTGCGACTGTCCGACGAGGGTTCGTACTCGATCCTCGGCGCCCCGAAGGACGTGCTCAACGAGCGCAGCGCGCCGGGCCGCGCGATCGTCGACGGCTTCGAGACGCAGATCGCCGTGCTCGGCGGCACGACGAACGTCGCCGAGCAGACGCAGGCCATGGAGGCGTTCGCCGCCGAGCTGCGCGCCCGCGGCGCGGCGCAGGCACCCGAGATCGGTGCGCTGCCGACCGAGCTGCGCATCGACGAGCTGCCCGACCGGGTCGGCGACCTGCCGGTCGTCGGTGTGGCCGACGACGTGCTCGGGCCCAAGGGCTTCGAGCCGATCGGCACCTTCGTGGTCGCGGGGCCCCCGCAGAGCGGTAAGTCGAACGCGCTGCGCGCGCTCACGACGACGATCGCCCGCTTCGACCCCGAGACCGAGTTCTTCCACTTCGGCGGCCGGCGCGCCGTGCTCCGCGAGTTCCGCGACTGGCGCCGGACGGCGTCGTCGATCGAGGACGCGCGGGCGCTCGCGAAGGAGCTCAAGGAGCTCGTCGTCGACGAGACGATCACGAAGCGCATCATGATCGTCGTCGAGAACATCACCGAGTTCGGCGACACTGATGCCGAGCGCCCGCTGAAGGAGCTGTTCCAGGCGGTCAACCGCAGCGAGCACTTCCTCGTCGGCGACGGCGACGTCTCCCAGCTGTCGAGTGGCTACGGTCTCGTCGGCGAGCTCAAGGCCGGCCGTCGCGGCATCGCGCTCCGACCCGAGACGTACGACGGCGACTCGCTGTTCAAGGTGCCCTTCCCGAAGGTCGCCAGGCACGAGTTCCCGGCCGGCCGGGGCATCTTCGTCGAGAACGGCCGCTTCGTCACCGTGCAGCTGCCGCTCGTCGAGGGCTGAGCCGGCACGGTGCGGGCGCAGGCACCGCGGATGGGGAGTGCTCCCCATTCGCGGCTGCGGCGGCGCGGGTTAGCCTCGTGTGTGTCACCCGGTCAGCGGTGACGAGGATTTCGATGGATGGGGTTGATGATGGCTGATTTCAAGGCGTCGTACGGTGAGATGGAGTCGATGGCGGGCCGTCTCGACACGGGTCGTGAGGAGATCGGCGACGTGCTGCGTCGCCTGAAGGACGACGTGGACCGTCTCCTGGGTGACGACTTCAAGACGCAGCACGCGTCGGGCAAGTTCGGCGAGGGGTACACCGAGCTGACCACGGGTCTCGAGAAGGCGATCGAGGGCATCAGCGACATGGGCGACTCGCTGCGCAAGATGATGCAGGCGATCAAGGACACCGACCAGGCCCTCGCCGGCAACTAGTCCCACCGCGGGCGATCACGAGGGGGAAGCGGCGATGCCGCTTCCCCCTCGTCGTGCCCGGGGCCGATCCCATGCGATGCTGGACGGCATGAGACTCGAGATCGACGCACCGAACTCCTCCTGGGTGCGCGTGCCGGCCGATGCCGCCGACGGCGAAGGCGCCGCGACCTGGGCCGGCGAAGTGGTCGCCGGATTCCGGCGTCGGCACCCCGACACGGCCGCCGAGCGCCTCGCCGCCGTGCGAACCCTCGCCCAGCAGGCGCCGTCGCGCGTGCTGCCCGGCGCCGCGGTCGGCCTGCTCTACCTCCCCGGCCCGGGTGCGGTCGGCCTCATCGCGAGCATCGGCGTCGCCGATCCGTCGCCGATCGAGGGCTCGCTCGCGAAGGCCCTCCTTGGCGATGCCGAGCTCGAGGGGCGCCCCGTCGTCGACCCGATCGACGTCGCAGGACTGGGTTCCGGCATCGCCGTGCGCTGCCGCTTCGCGCCCCAGCCGGGCCTGCGCCCCGCGGCCGGGCTCGCGTACCTGTTGCAGGGGGAGCGGGCGACCGTCCGCGTCATGGTGAGCCCCGCGCCCGAGGAGCTCGTCGCCCACGCCGCGCCGTCGCTCGACGCGATCGTACGGTCGCTGCGCGTCGTCGACTGACGCCCACGGCCCTCGCCGGCCGAACCGCAGCGACGAACCGGCGTAGCCTCGAACCATGGCCGACGACGAGCTCCGCACCCGCAACGCCTGGGTCGTCGCGAGCTTCGCCGCGGCCCTCGACCTCGCGCTCGTGGTGTGCGGCTTCGGGTTCGTCAGCCTCCTCGCCGACGTCGAGGTCGTGGGCGATCCGGCGGTCGGCGCCTTCGTCGCGCCGGCTGCGGTGGCGGCATCCGTGGCCGCCGTGTTCGTCACGCTCGGGGTCCGGTTGCGGCATCCCGAGCGGATGACGCTCACCGTGCTGGTCGCCGCCGTCGGGGCTTGGCTCGCGTTCGTGGTCGTCGCGACCGCGGGACGGCTGCTCGGGTCCGCCGACGCCCCGGGGGAGAGCCTCCGGTTCGGGCTCGTGCTCGGACTGGGCTGGTTCGGCCTGCTCGTGCCGGTCTGCGCGTTCGTCACCGCCGCGTTCGCCGTGCTCGTGGCACGCGGCCGGCAGGGCGGCATGGAGCGGCCGCGCTGGCCGTGGGAGCACGACGACGAGCGATGACGCGGATGCCGCGGTCGAGTGCCGCGCCGCGCCGTGCGCGCCGCTGCAGGCATCGCGCGGCGCCGCGCGCAGTATCGTGATCCCGATGGAGGGTTCGGTCGAGGCGCGCGTGAGCCACGAGGTCGACCGCTGGCTGCAGTGGCTGCCGCGGTGGCGGCCCGGGAGTCATCGCGCCCGCACGCGGCTCTGCCAGCGCTGCTTCGGGTCGCCGATCATCGCAGCGGCGGGCCTCGACGTCGATGTCCCGCATCCCGTGCAGCACGCGTTCTCGATGCGCATGAAGGGCATCATCGACGACGCCGTCGACGACTACACGGCGCGCAACCTGCCCATGCTGCACCGCGAGATCCGCCTCGCCGAGGAGCGCAAGGCGCGCCGGCCCTACCGTGCGGGCGAAGGGCTCGACCCCGAGTACCTCGGGCTCGAGCTCGACCCCGAGCCGGTGCCCGACCAGCCGTTCCTGTTCACGCTCGGCGGCCTCGAGGCCGACACCGCCGCGGAGGCGAACGAGCCCGCGCCCCGCCCCTTCACGCCCGAGGAGAAGGAGGCGCTGCGTGAGGAGGTCCGTCTCGCCGACGACTTCGCGAAGCAGCTCGGCCGGCGCATCTGCGTCGAGCTCGCCCAGCACCGCTACCGCATCGGCAACGCGATCGAGCGTCTCGTCGAGCCCCAGGTCGCCGACATGCTCGCCGACCTCGACCGCGAGCTCGACGCACCAGGCTGGGCCGGAGGTGCACCGGGCTGAGCCGGCGCCGGCACCCCGCGACCCGCCCGCCGTTTGACCGCGAGGTTACGGGGTATTACCATAGATCGGGTGTGCGCGTTCACGCGTGCACATTCGGGTGCCTGCGGAGTTCCGCGGCTCACCCCCACGGCATACCCACCACCGAAGGCGCAGCAGTTCTGCGGCGCCGGTGGGTCTGATGTGAAATCCATCACCGCTGTCACCGTGCAGCACAACAAGGAGAAGCAGTGCCAACCATTCAGCAGTTGGTCCGCAAGGGTCGCTCGCCGAAGGTCACCAAGACCAAGGCTCCCGCCCTGAAGGCCAACCCCCAGCAGCGCGGCGTGTGCACGCGTGTGTACACCACCACCCCGAAGAAGCCGAACTCCGCGCTCCGCAAGGTCGCCCGTGTGAAGCTCTCGAACGGCACCGAGGTCACCGCCTACATCCCCGGTGAGGGCCACAACCTGCAGGAGCACTCGATGGTGCTCGTCCGCGGCGGTCGTGTGAAGGACCTCCCCGGCGTCCGCTACAAGATCATCCGCGGTGCGCTCGACACGCAGGCCGTGAAGAACCGCAAGCAGGCTCGTAGCCGCTACGGCGCGAAGATGGAGAAGAAGTAATGCCTCGCAAGGGTCCCGCTCCGAAGCGCCCCGTCGTCGCCGACCCGGTGTACGGCTCGCCGGTCGTCAGCCAGCTCGTCAACAAGATCCTCGTCGACGGCAAGAAGGACCTCGCGCAGCGCATCGTCTATGAGGCGCTCGAGAACGTCGCCGCCAAGTCCGGCCAGGACGCGGTCGCCACCCTCAAGAAGGCGCTCGACAACGTGCGCCCCACCCTCGAGGTGCGCTCGCGCCGCGTCGGCGGTTCGACCTACCAGGTCCCCGTCGAGGTCAAGCCGCACCGCGCGAACACCCTGGCGCTCCGCTGGCTCACCAGCTACGCCAAGGCCCGCCGCGAGAAGACCATGACCGAGCGTCTCACCAACGAGATCCTCGACGCCTCGAACGGCCTCGGTGCCGCGGTCAAGCGCCGCGAAGACACGCACAAGATGGCCGAGTCGAACCGCGCGTTCGCCCACTACCGCTGGTAGTCGGGCCGGGTGGATGCCGCGGCGCGAGTCGCGGCATCCACCCTCCCTCTCACTTCCGTTCCTGAACCTTCCGGAGGAACCCCCGTGGCACAAGACGTGCTCACCGACCTGAGCAAGGTCCGCAACATCGGCATCATGGCGCACATCGATGCCGGCAAGACCACCACCACCGAGCGCATCCTGTTCTACACGGGCGTCAACCACAAGCTCGGCGAGACGCACGACGGCGCCTCGACGACCGACTGGATGGAGCAGGAGAAGGAGCGCGGCATCACGATCACGTCTGCCGCCGTGACCTGCTTCTGGAACAAGAACCAGATCAACATCATCGACACCCCCGGCCACGTCGACTTCACGGTCGAGGTCGAGCGCTCGCTCCGCGTGCTCGACGGCGCCGTCGCCGTCTTCGACGGCAAGGAGGGCGTCGAGCCCCAGTCCGAGACGGTGTGGCGTCAGGCCGACAAGTACAACGTGCCGCGCATCTGCTTCGTCAACAAGATGGACAAGCTCGGTGCCGACTTCTACTTCACGGTCGACACGATCGTCTCGCGCCTCGGTGCGAAGCCGCTCGTGCTGCAGCTCCCGATCGGCGCCGAGAACGACTTCATCGGTGTCGTCGACCTGATCGAGATGCGCGCCCTCGTGTGGCCCGGCGACGCCAAGGGCGACGTGACCATGGGCGCCAAGTACGAGGTCCAGGAGATCCCCGCCGACCTCAAGGAGAAGGCCGACGAGTACCGTCAGGTCCTCCTCGAGACCGTCGCCGAGACCGACGACGCGCTGCTCGAGAAGTTCTTCGGCGGCGAAGAGCTGACCGTCGCCGAGATCAAGGGCGCCATCCGCAAGATGGTCGTCAACTCGGAGATCTACCCGGTGCTCTGCGGCTCGGCGTTCAAGAACCGCGGCGTGCAGCCGATGCTCGACGCGGTCATCGACTTCCTGCCGTCGCCGCTCGACGTCCCCGCCATCGAGGGCCGCAACCCGCGCAACGAGGAAGAGATCATCGAGCGTCACCCCGACGCCAACGACCCCTTCGCCGCGCTCGCGTTCAAGGTCGCGGTTCACCCCTTCTTCGGTCGCCTCACCTACGTGCGCGTCTACTCGGGTCACCTCGACTCGGGTGCCCAGGTCGTCAACTCGACCAAGGGCAAGAAGGAGCGCATCGGCAAGATCTTCCAGATGCACGCCAACAAGGAGAACCCGGTCGACTCGGTCACCGCGGGCAACATCTACGCCGTCATCGGCCTCAAGGACACGACCACGGGCGACACGCTGTGCGACCCCGACAACCAGGTCGTGCTCGAGTCGATGACGTTCCCCGAGCCCGTCATCGAGGTCGCCATCGAGCCGAAGACCAAGGCCGACCAGGAGAAGCTGGGCACCGCGATCCAGAAGCTCGCCGAAGAGGACCCGACGTTCCGCACCGAGCTCAACCCCGAGACCGGCCAGACCGTCATCAAGGGCATGGGCGAGCTGCACCTCGACATCCTCGTCGACCGCATGAAGCGGGAGTTCAAGGTCGAGGCCAACGTCGGCAAGCCGCAGGTCGCCTACCGCGAGACGATCCGTCGCGCGGTCGAGCGTCACGACTACACCCACAAGAAGCAGACGGGTGGCTCGGGCCAGTTCGCGAAGATCCAGTTCGCGCTGGAGCCGCTCGAGGTCGAGGGCGACAAGATCTACGAGTTCTCGAACGAGGTCACGGGTGGTCGCATCCCCCGCGAGTACATCCCCTCGGTCGACGCGGGCTTCCAGGACGCCATGCAGTACGGCATCCTCGCCGGCTTCCCCATGGTGGGCGTCAAGGCGCGCCTCCTCGACGGTGCCGCCCACGACGTCGACTCCTCGGAGATGGCGTTCAAGATCGCCGGTTCGATGGGCTTCAAGGAAGCCGCTCGGAAGGCGAACCCCGTTCTGCTCGAACCGCTGATGAGCGTCGAGGTCCGTACTCCCGAGGAGTACATGGGCGACGTCATCGGCGACCTGAACTCGCGCCGCGGCCAGATCCAGTCCATGGAGGACGCCGCCGGTGTGAAGGTCGTGCGTGCGCACGTCCCGCTCTCGGAGATGTTCGGTTACATCGGCGACCTGCGGTCGAAGACCTCGGGCCGCGCCGTGTACTCGATGGAGTTCGAGAGCTACGCGGAGGTCCCGAAGGCTGTGGCCGACGAGATCGTCCAGAAGAACAAGGGCGAATGACCCTCCCTGGCGGGGGCCTCGGCCCACTGCCCGCACGAACCTTCCGGTTCGCGTAACATAACAACACAACCCCGTAGCACGCCGGTCGCAATCCAGCGCCCGGAGTTCCTACACGAGTCCTGAGGAGGACCCACAGTGGCTAAGGCCAAGTTCGAGCGGACCAAGCCGCACGTCAACATCGGTACGATCGGTCACGTCGACCACGGCAAGACGACGCTCACCGCCGCGATCTCGAAGGTGCTCGCCGACAAGTACCCGTCGGCCACCAACGTGCAGCGCGACTTCGCGTCGATCGACTCGGCTCCCGAAGAGCGTCAGCGCGGCATCACGATCAACATCTCGCACGTCGAGTACGAGACGCCGAAGCGCCACTACGCGCACGTCGACGCCCCGGGTCACGCCGACTACATCAAGAACATGATCACCGGTGCGGCTCAGATGGACGGCGCGATCCTCGTGGTCGCGGCGACCGACGGCCCGATGGCCCAGACCCGCGAGCACGTCCTGCTCGCCAAGCAGGTCGGCGTGCCGTACCTGCTCGTCGCCCTCAACAAGAGCGACATGGTCGACGACGAGGAGATCCTGGAGCTCGTCGAGCTCGAGGTCTCCGAGCTCCTCGCGAGCCAGGGCTTCGCCGAGGACGCGCCGGTCGTGCGCGTCTCGGGCCTCAAGGCGCTCGAGGGCGACGAGAAGTGGGTCAACTCGATCCTCGAGCTCATGGAGAAGGTCGACGAGTTCATCCCCGACCCGGTGCGTGACAAGGACAAGCCGTTCCTCATGCCCGTCGAGGACGTCTTCACCATCACCGGCCGTGGCACGGTCGTCACGGGCCGCGCCGAGCGTGGCACGCTGAAGATCAACTCCGAGGTCGAGATCGTCGGCATCCGCCCGACGCAGAAGACCACCGTCACCGGTATCGAGATGTTCCACAAGCAGCTCGACGAGGCATGGGCCGGCGAGAACTGCGGTCTCCTGCTCCGCGGCACCAAGCGCGAGGACGTCGAGCGCGGCCAGGTCGTCGTGGCCCCGGGCTCGGTCACCCCGCACACGAACTTCGAGGGCACTGCCTACATCCTCTCGAAGGACGAGGGCGGCCGTCACAACCCGTTCTACGCGAACTACCGTCCGCAGTTCTACTTCCGCACCACCGACGTCACCGGCGTCATCACGCTGCCCGAGGGCACCGAGATGGTCATGCCCGGCGACACCACCGACATGTCGGTCGAGCTGATCCAGCCGATCGCCATGGAGGAGGGCCTCGGCTTCGCCATCCGCGAGGGTGGCCGCACCGTCGGCGCCGGTACCGTCACGAAGATCATCAAGTAATCTTCGCGATACGCGACCTGTGAGGGGGTCGGGCCTTTCTGGCCCGGCCCCCTCCGTCGTACGCTGAGAGGCGATGGGCGGTTCCCCCACCCTCCTCGCACGATCGGCGGTACGTCCCGAGATCCAGGCGCTCCGGGCCGTGGCCGTGGGCTCGGTCGTGCTCCATCACGGATGGCCGGCGGTGGCGCCGGCCGGGTACATGGGCGTCGACGTCTTCTTCGTCGTCTCGGGCTTCCTCATCACCGGGTTGCTGCTCCGGCAGGCGCAGCGCGAGGGGCGCATCTCGCTGCGGGACTTCTACCTGCGACGTGCGCGCCGCATCCTGCCGGCGGCGATCGCGACGCTCGCCGTCATCTCGGCGCTGACCCTGCTCGTCGTGCCGCAGCGGGAATGGCGTCAGTGGTTCCGCGAGATCGTCGCGAGCGCCCTCTACTACGAGAACTGGCAGCTCGCGGTCGATTCGCAGATCCCGCGGCGGGCCGACCTCGAGTCGACCCCGGTGCAGCACTTCTGGTCGCTCTCGGTCGAGGAGCAGTTCTACCTGTTCTGGCCGTTGCTGCTCATCGCCGCACTGTGGTTCGCAACCCGCAGCGGCTCCTCGTCGTCGACCGTCGTGCTGATGCTCGTCGGGGTGACGACCGTCGCGTCGTTCGTGCATTCGATCGCGCTCACGGCGCAGGACCCCAACCTCGCGTACTTCTCGACGCCGGCGCGCACGTGGGAGTTCGGCGTCGGCGGCATCCTCGCGGCAGTCGGCGAACGGATGTCGCGTCGGGGCGCCCGCGCCGGCCTGCGGGCGGCCGTGTCCTGGGCGGGCCTCGCCCTCATCGTGGTGCCGATCGCGACCTTCCGGGCGCCCGAGAGCTTCCCCGGCTTCGTCGTGCTCCTGCCCGTGGCGGGCACGCTGGCCGTCATCTGGGCGCGGATGCCCGAGGTGGCGTGGTCGCCCGCACGCGTCGCGGGGCTCCGGCCCGTGCAGTGGATGGGCGACGTGTCGTACTCGCTCTACCTGTGGCACTGGCCGATCTTCATGTTCGTGCCGTACTTCACCGGCGTGCCGAGCCCGCCGTGGCTCATGGTGCTGCTGGTCGGCCTGTCGTTCGCGGTCGCCGGACTCTCGAAGCGGTTCGTCGAGGATCCGTTCCGCCACGGCCGCCGTGGCCTGCGACTCCGGCCGGTGTTCCTCCTGTCAGGACTCGCCGGCATGATCGTCGTCATCGTCGGGGCCGGGATCGTCGCACCCGGGATCGCCGGCGAGCGGCCGGTCGCGTGCGATCGCGAGTGACGCGGGCGGCCGCGTCAGTGCATCTCGGTGCCGTCGATCGTCGTGTGCACGTCGATCGCGCCCTCGACGCTGCGGCCCACCGTGCACGCCCGCTCGATCGAGCGCACCATGATGTCGAGGAGCTTCTCCCGCTCGGCGGGCTCGAGCCCCGACAGGTCGACGACGAGCTCCTCGGCGATGCGTTCGTAGCGGTTGGATGCCTCCTCCGACTGCCCGTGCGCCCACACCGTGAGCTCGGCGTCGTCGCCGAGCCGCCGCGTCATGGGCCGGTCGACCGAGAGCCCGACGCACCCGGCGAGGGCGAGCTTCAAGAGCTCGCCGGGGGAGAAGTGCTCGCCCTCCACGTCGAGGCCGCCGATCGCGACGGTCGCGCCGCGTGCATTGCGCCCGACGTAGCGGCGGGTGCCGATGCGCGTCGCCGAGACGCTGCCCGGCCCCTCGTGCGAACTCGGCTTCGGCTGCGTGTCGGTCATCGCGGTTCCTCCTCGGTCGATGCGGTCCCACCTCCATCATGCCCGGGTTCGGCGAGGCGGCATCCGCTGCACCGGAACGGGCTGCCGGGCCGTGAAACTGCGGGCTCGCTGGGAGTCGTGCGAGCGCGACACGCCCGGGTTGCACGGACACGTCGGATATGGCAAACTCGTTGAGTTCGACATTTCGAACGCGGGCCCTCGTGCGCGCGTTCGGATCACTGTCAGGCAGTGCATAGCCACCCGCCGTTCCGAATGGGGCGCCGCCGGGGTCAGGTTAGGCCGCAGGCAGGAGAACACACAACCGACAACCACACGCCCGGGGCGACCCGTGCGCGTGCGCGCCGGTTGGGGCTCGAAGGTCGAGCGTGTCGAGAGCACCGCCCCGGGTGACCGGGCGGGTGGTTTCGACAGGCTCGATCACCGGCCTTTGACAGAAGAACAGTGGTGCTTCACACGGAGTGACACGGTGTGGCAGCTACACCCGGCGTCCGATGCCCTCGGAAGGGGTATGACGCCTTGACAGAGAGAGAGTCAGCAATGGCGGGACAGAAGATCCGCATTCGACTGAAGTCGTATGACCACGAGGTCATCGACACCTCGGCGCGCAAGATCGTCGACACGGTGACCCGCGCGGGCGCCACGGTCGTCGGCCCCGTGCCGCTTCCGACGGAGAAGAACGTGGTGTGCGTCATCCGCTCGCCCCACAAGTACAAGGACAGCCGCGAGCACTTCGAGATGCGCACCCACAAGCGTCTCATCGACATCGTGGACCCGACGCCCAAGGCCGTCGACTCGCTCATGCGTCTCGACCTCCCGGCCGACGTCAACATCGAGATCAAGCTCTGAGGTAACAGATGTCTTCCGCTACCAAGAACGTGAAGGGCCTGCTCGGCACGAAGCTCGGCATGACCCAGGTGTGGGACGAGAACAACAAGCTCGTCCCGGTGACGGTCATCGAGATCGCGCCCAACGTGGTCACCCAGATCCGCACCGCTGAGAAGGACGGCTACGAGGCCGTCCAGATCGCCGCCGGCGCCATCGACCCGCGCAAGGTCTCGCAGCCGCTCAAGGGTCACTTCGAGAAGACGGCCGGCACCACGCCCCGTCGTCACGTCACCGAGATCCGCACCGCCGACGCCTCGAGCTACGAGGCCGGCCAGGAGCTGACCGTCGACGGTACCTTCGAGGCCGGCCAGCTGGTCGACGTCGTCGGCACCTCGAAGGGCAAGGGCTTCGCCGGTGTCATGAAGCGCCACAACTTCAAGGGCGTCTCCGCTTCGCACGGTTCGCACCGCAACCACCGCAAGCCCGGTTCGATCGGTGCTTCGTCGACCCCCAGCCGTGTCTTCAAGGGCATGCGCATGGCCGGTCGCATGGGTGGCGAGCGCGTCACCGTGCTGAACCTCCGCGTGCACGCCGTCGACGCCGAGAAGGGCCTCATGCTCGTCAAGGGCGCCGTTCCCGGTGCGCGCGGCCGTCTCGTTTTCGTTCGCAACGCAGTGAAGGGGGCGTAGTCCATGGCTACCGCCAACACCATCGACGTTCTCGACGCGACCGGCAAGAAGTCCGGCTCGGTCGAGCTGCCCGCCGAGCTCTTCGACGTGCAGACCAACGTGCCGCTCGTCCACCAGGTCGTCGTCGCCCAGCTCGCGGCCGCGCGCCAGGGCACGCACAAGACCAAGAACCGCGGCGAGGTCTCGGGTTCGGGCCGCAAGCCCTTCAAGCAGAAGGGCACCGGCCGTTCGCGCCAGGGCTCGGTCCGCGCTCCCGAGCACAAGGGCGGTGGCACGGTCCACGGCCCGCAGCCGCGCGACTACTCGCAGCGCACCCCCAAGAAGATGATCGCCGCGGCGCTCCTCGGTGTGCTCAGCGACCGCGCCCGCGGTTCGCGCATCCACGCCGTCGAGGGTTTCGTCGCCGGTGACGTCGCGAAGACGAAGGACGCCGTCGCGCTGCTCGGCAAGATCGCGCCGGCGAACCGCTTCCTCGTGGTCCTCGCCCGTGGCGAGGAGCTCAGCGAGCGTGCCGTCCGCAACATCGAGACCGTGCACGTGCTGCCGGTCGACCAGCTGAACGCCTACGACGTGGTCGTCGCCGACGACATCGTCTTCAGCACCGCCGCCCTCGAGGCCTTCGTGGCCGCGAAGACGGCGAAGAAGGAAGAGGTCTCGGCATGAGCGCCGCACAGAACAAGGACCCGCGCGACATCATCATCGCGCCGGTCGTCTCGGAGAAGAGCTACGGCCTGATCGACGAGGGCAAGTACACGTTCATCGTGGACCCCCGCTCGAACAAGACCGAGATCAAGCTCGCGATCGAGAAGATCTTCAACGTCCAGGTGGCGTCGATCAACACCCTGAACCGTCAGGGCAAGACCCGCCGCACCCGGTTCGGCATGGGCAAGCGCAAGGACACCAAGCGCGCGATCGTCACCCTCAAGTCCGGCTCGATCGACATCTTCACGGCTGTCGGCTAAGGAGCAGAGGTAGAACTATGGCTATTCGTAAGTACAAGCCCACGACCCCGGGTCGTCGCGGTTCGTCGGTCGCCGACTTCGCGGAGATCACGCGCTCGACGCCCGAGAAGTCGCTGCTCAAGCCGCTCTCGAAGACCGGTGGTCGCAACAACCAGGGCCGCATCACGACCCGTCACATCGGTGGTGGCCACAAGCGCCAGTACCGCGTGATCGACTTCCGTCGCAACGACAAGGACGGCGTGCCCGCCAAGGTCGCTCACATCGAGTACGACCCGAACCGCACCGCCCGCATCGCGCTGATCCACTACATCGACGGCACGAAGCGCTACATCATCGCGCCGAACAAGCTCAAGCAGGGCGACCCGATCGAGGCCGGCCCCAACGCCGACATCAAGCCGGGCAACAACCTGCCGCTGCGCAACATCCCCACCGGTACCGTCGTGCACGCCATCGAGCTCCGCCCCGGCGGCGGCGCGAAGATGGCCCGCTCGGCCGGCGCCTCGGTGCGTCTCGTCGCCAAGGACGGCCCCTACGCGCAGCTCCGCCTGCCCTCGGGCGAGATCCGCAACGTCGACGCGCGCTGCCGCGCGACGATCGGCGAGGTCGGCAACGCCGAGCAGTCGAACATCAACTGGGGCAAGGCGGGCCGCAAGCGCTGGAAGGGCGTCCGCCCGACCGTCCGCGGTGTCGCGATGAACCCGATCGACCACCCGCACGGTGGTGGTGAGGGCAAGACCTCCGGTGGTCGCCACCCGGTCAGCCCGTGGGGTCAGCCCGAGGGTCGCACCCGTCGCCCCAACAAGGAGAGCGACAAGCTCATCGTCCGTCGTCGCACCGTCGGCAAGAAGCGCAAGTAGGAGTAGAAGAAGATGCCGCGCAGTCTCAAGAAGGGCCCCTTCGTCGACGAGCACCTGCTTCGCAAGGTCGCCGTGCAGAACGAAGCCGGTTCGAAGAACGTCATCAAGACGTGGTCGCGTCGCTCGATGATCGTCCCCGCCATGCTGGGTCACACGATCGCCGTGCACGACGGCCGCAAGCACATCCCGGTGTTCGTCACCGAGACCATGGTGGGCCACAAGCTCGGCGAGTTCGCCCCCACCCGCACCTTCCGTGGACACGTGAAGGACGACAAGAAGGGCCGCCGCCGCTGACGCGGTGGTGTGAAGGAGGAAAGAAATGGTGGAGTCGATCGCACGCGTGCGACACATCCGCGTGACCCCCATGAAGGCCCGCCGCGTCGTCAACCTGATCCGCGGCAAGCAGGCTCAGGAGGCGCTCGCCATCCTGAAGTTCGCCCCGCAGGGTGCGAGCGAGCCCGTGTACAAGCTCGTCGCCTCGGCCATCGCGAACGCTCGCGTCAAGGCCGATGCCACGAACACCTACCTGGACGAGCAGGACCTCTACGTGAAGACGGCATTCGTCGACGAGGGCACGACCCTCAAGCGATTCCAGCCGCGCGCGCAGGGCCGTGCCTTCCGCATCAACAAGCGCACGAGCCACATCACCATCGTGCTCGGCACGCCCGAGGAGGGTACGAAGTAATGGGTCAGAAGGTCAACCCGTACGGCTTCCGTCTCGGCATCACCACCGACCACGTGTCTCGGTGGTTCTCCGACTCGACGAAGCCCGGTCAGCGCTACGCCGACTACCTCGCCGAGGATGTCAAGATCCGTCGCCTGCTCCAGACGTCGCTCGACCGCGCGGGAGTCTCGCGCATCGAGATCGAGCGCACCCGCGACCGCGTCCGCGTGGACATCCACACGGCGCGTCCCGGCATCGTGATCGGCCGCCGCGGCGCCGAGGCCGAGCGCATCCGCGCCGACCTCGAGAAGCTCACCGGCAAGCAGATCCAGCTCAACATCCTCGAGGTGAAGAACCCCGAGGCCGACGCCCAGCTCGTCGCGCAGGGCATCGCCGAGCAGCTCTCGGCTCGTGTGGCGTTCCGCCGCGCGATGCGCAAGGGCCTGCAGGGCGCGCAGCGCGCCGGCGCCAAGGGCGTCCGCATCCAGGTGTCGGGCCGTCTCGGCGGCGCCGAGATGAGCCGCTCGGAGTTCTACCGCGAGGGCCGCGTGCCCCTGCACACGCTCCGCGCGAACATCGACTACGGCTTCTACGAGGCCAAGACCACCTTCGGCCGCATCGGCGTGAAGGTCTGGATCTACAAGGGCGACATCACCAACAAGGAGCTCGCTCGCGAGCAGGCGGCCCAGAAGCCGTCGCGCGACCGCAGCGACCGTCCCCGCCGCGACCGCGCCCCCAAGGCCGAGCCGGCGACCGCAGGAGTTGAGGCATAACCATGTTGATTCCCCGTCGAGTCAAGTACCGCAAGCAGCACCACCCCGGCCGCTCGGGCCAGGCCACCGGCGGCACCAAGGTGTCGTTCGGCGAGTTCGGCATCCAGGCGCTCACGCCCGCTTACGTGACCAACCGTCAGATCGAGTCCGCTCGTATCGCCATGACGCGTCACATCAAGCGTGGCGGCAAGGTGTGGATCAACATCTACCCCGACCGTCCGCTCACGAAGAAGCCCGCCGAGACCCGCATGGGTTCCGGTAAGGGTTCGCCCGAGTGGTGGGTCGCCAACGTCAAGCCGGGTCGCGTCCTCTTCGAGGTCTCGGGCGTCTCCGAGGAGCTCGCACGCGAGGCGATGACCCGTGCCATCCACAAGCTGCCCCTCAAGGCACGCATCATCAAGCGCGAGGAGGGCGACGCATAATGGCCGTCGGAACCAAGGAGCTCAGCCCCGCAGAGCTCGACACCTTTGAAGACGAGCGACTCGTCGACGAGCTGAAGAAGGCCAAGGAAGAGCTGTTCAACCTGCGCTTCCAGTCGGCCACCGGCCAGCTCGAGAGCCACGGCCGCCTGAAGGCCGTCAAGCGCGACATCGCCCGCATCTACACGGTCATCCGTGAGCGCGAGCTCGGCATCCGTGCCACTCCCGCGCCGGTCGAGGCGGCTCCCGCCAAGGCCGAGAAGAAGACGAAGAAGGCCAAGGCCGAGGCGGATGCTTCGGCCGAGGCCGCTGACACGAAGGAGGCCTGATCATGGCTGAGACCAAGAAGGCTGCTGCCGAGGTCGCCGAGGTCGAGACCGCCGAGCAGCGTCCGTACCGCAAGGTGCGTCGCGGCTACGTCGTCAGCGACAAGATGGACAAGACCATCGTCGTCGAGGTCGAGGACCGCGTGAAGCACCCCCTCTACGGCAAGGTCATGCGCCGCTCGTCGAAGGTCAAGGCGCACGACGAGCAGAACACCGCCGGCATCGGCGACCTCGTCGTGATCAGCGAGACCCGTCCCCTGTCCGCCACGAAGCGCTGGCGTCTCGTCGAGATCGTCGAGAAGGCCAAGTAAGCCTCGGGCTTGCTTGAAAGAAGGAGTTCGAAGTGCTTCAGCAGGAATCACGAGTCAAGGTCGCCGACAACACCGGCGCCAAGGAGCTGCTCACCATTCGCGTGCTCGGCGGCTCGAAGCGTCGCTACGCCGGCCTCGGTGACGTCATCGTCGCGACCGTCAAGGACGCGATCCCCGGCGGCAACGTCAAGAAGGGCGATGTGGTCAAGGCCGTCATCGTCCGCACCGTCAAGGAGACCCGTCGTCCCGACGGCTCCTACATCAAGTTCGACGAGAACGCCGCGGTCATCCTGAAGAACGACGGTGACCCCCGCGGCACCCGCATCTTCGGGCCGGTCGGTCGCGAGCTCCGCGACAAGAAGTTCATGAAGATCATCTCGCTGGCACCGGAGGTTATCTAAACCATGGCCAACATCAAGAAGGGCGACCTGGTTCAGGTCATCTCCGGCCGCAGCCAGGCTCGCGGCGGAGACCGCGGCAAGCAGGGCAAGGTGCTCGAGGTGCTCGTGGACCAGAACCGCGTCATCGTCGAGGGCGTCAACTTCGTCACCAAGCACGTTCGCGTCGGCCAGACGCAGCGCGGCACGAAGACCGGCGGCATCGAGACGCAGGAGGCGCCGATCCACGTGTCGAACGTCGCGATCGTCGACCCCGAGTCGAAGAAGCCGACCCGCGTCGGCTTCCGCATCGAGCAGGTGACGAAGGACGGCGTCACGAAGACCGTCCGCGTCCGCTACGCCAAGAAGTCAGGTAAGGACCTGTAATGACCGACACGGCAACGCAGGCTGGCAAAATCCAGCCGCGACTGAAGACCAAGTACCGCGGCGACATCGCCAAGGCCCTCACCGAGCAGTTCGAGTACTCGAACCCGCACCAGGTGCCCGGCCTCGTGAAGATCGTCGTGAACATGGGTGTCGGCGAGGCCGCCCGCGATGGCAAGGTCATCGACGGCGCGATCGCCGACCTCACCAAGATCACCGGCCAGAAGCCGCAGGTGACCAAGGCCCGCAAGTCGATCGCGCAGTTCAAGCTGCGCGAGGGTCAGCCGATCGGTGCGCACGTGACGCTCCGCGGCGACCGCATGTGGGAGTTCCTCGACCGCCTGCTCTCGCTCGCACTGCCCCGCATCCGCGACTTCCGCGGCCTCAGCGACCAGCAGTTCGACGGTCACGGCAACTACACCTTCGGTCTCACGGAGCAGAGCGTGTTCCACGAGATCGACCAGGACAAGATCGACCGCGTCCGCGGCATGGACATCACCGTGGTGACCACCGCCTCGAACGACGACGAGGGTCGCGCGCTGCTCAAGGCGCTCGGCTTCCCGTTCAAGCAGGTCGACGCCGCGTAAGTCCTACATGTAGTAGGATCTACGAGTTTGTGCTTCGAGCCAGCCGGCTCCTGCAGCCCCGGTCTCCCGGGACTGAGGGGGCCGGCCGGCCCGGAGCATCCGGCCCCACGCAATCGCTGGGGCCACCACCACAGGTCGGTCCCCGTGTAACGGGTCCTGAAACCTGGTGAACGTAAGGAACGAATCGTCATGACGATGACCGACCCGGTCGCTGACATGCTGACCCGTCTGCGGAACGCGAACTCCGCACACCACGACTCCGTGTCGATGCCCCACTCCAAGCTCAAGGGCCACATCGCCGAGATCCTCAAGACCGAGGGCTACATCGCCGACTTCGAGGTCGCCGACGCTCGCGTGGGCAAGACGCTCACGCTGAAGCTCAAGTTCGGCCCGAACCGCGAGCGCTCGATCGCCGGTATCAAGCGCGTCTCGAAGCCCGGTCTCCGCGTCTACGCGAAGTCGACCGAGCTGCCCAAGGTGCTCGGCGGCCTCGGCGTCGCGATCCTGTCCACTTCCAGCGGTCTGCTCACCGACCGCCAGGCCGAGAAGAAGGGCGTGGGTGGGGAAGTCCTCGCCTACGTGTGGTAATCAGCTATGTCGCGTATTGGACGACTTCCCATCGACATCCCCGCCGGCGTCACCGTGACGATCGACGGCCAGGATGTGACCGTCAAGGGCCCCAAGGGTGAGCTCGCGCTCACCGTGGCCGCCCCGATCGTGGCCAAGGTCGAGGAGAACCAGGTCGTCGTGACCCGTCCCGACGACGAGCGCGCCTCGCGTTCGCTGCACGGCCTCACCCGCACGCTCATCGCCAACGACATCATCGGTGTGACCGAGGGCTACTCCAAGGGGCTCGAGATCGTCGGAACCGGTTACCGCGTCGCGCAGAAGGGCAGCGCGATCGAGTTCGCGCTCGGCTTCTCGCACCCTGTGACCGTCGAGGCGCCTGCCGGCATCACCCTGACCGTCGAGGGCAACAACAAGCTCACGGTCGCGGGCATCTCGAAGCAGGCCGTCGGCGAGACCGCCGCCAACATCCGCAAGATCAAGAAGCCCGAGCCGTACAAGGGCAAGGGCATCCGCTACGCCGGCGAGGTCGTGCGTCGCAAGGCCGGAAAGTCAGGTAAGTAATCATGGCTGTGAAGAGCAAGACGGCCGCGCGTTCGCGTCGCCACACCCGCCTTCGCAAGAAGATCGTCGGCACGGAGGTCCGCCCCCGTCTCGTCGTCACCCGTTCGGCCCGCCACGTCTTCGTGCAGGTCGTCGACGACGCCAAGGGTCGTACCCTCGCGTCGGCGTCGACGATGGAGGCCGACCTCCGCGCGTTCGACGGTGACAAGACCGCCAAGGCCAAGAAGGTCGGCGAGCTCGTCGCCGAGCGTGCCAAGCAGGCCGGCATCGAGGCTGTCGTGTTCGACCGCGGCGGCAACAAGTACGCCGGTCGCGTCGCCGCGATCGCCGATGGAGCGCGAGAGGCAGGGCTGAGCCTGTGAGCGAGAACACTGTGAAGGAGACCGAGGTGACCGCAGAGGCACCCGTCGAGACGGCTGCGGCTTCGGAGCCGGCCCGCAACGAGCGCGACTCGCGCCGTGGCGGCCGCGACCGCAACCAGGGCGGCCGCGACCGCGGCGGCCGTGACGCCGAGAAGAGCCAGTTCCTCGAGCGCGTCGTCACCATCAACCGCGTGTCGAAGGTCGTCAAGGGCGGCCGTCGCTTCAGCTTCACGGCGCTCGTCGTCGTGGGTGACGGCAACGGTCTCGTCGGCGTCGGCTACGGCAAGGCGCGCGAGGTCCCGACCGCGATCTCGAAGGGCGTCGAGGAGGCGAAGAAGAACTTCTTCCGCGTCCCGCGCGTCGGCACGACCATCCCGCACCCCGTGCAGGGCGAGGCCGCTGCCGGTGTCGTGCTCCTGCGTCCGGCCGCCCCCGGTACCGGTGTCATCGCCGGTGGTCCGGTGCGCGCCGTGCTCGAGTGCGCCGGCATCCACGACGTGCTGTCGAAGTCGCTCGGCTCGTCGAACACGATCAACATCGTGCACGCCACGGTCGAGTCGCTGAAGCAGCTCGAGGAGCCGCGCGCCGTCGCCGCCCGTCGTGGTCTCGACTACGACGAGGTCGCGCCCGCGCGCCTCATCCGTGCCGAGGCACAGGCGGCCGAGGCCGCTGCAGCAGCGAAGGCAGGTGCCTGATGGCCAAGCAGCTCAAGGTGACCCAGATCAAGTCCAAGGTGAGCGAGAAGCAGTACCAGCGTGACACGCTGCGCAGCCTCGGGCTCAAGCGAATCGGCCAGTCGGTCGTGCGTGAGGACACCCCGCAGAACCGCGGGTACGTCAACACCGTCGCTCACCTCGTGAAGGTTGAGGAGATTGACTAATGGCTGACGAGAAGAACGTCGCCGAGGAGACCCCGAAGAAGGCTCCGGCCAAGAAGGCGCCCGCCAAGGCGGCTGCCGACAAGGCTCCGGCCGAGAAGGCTCCCGCGAAGAAGGCGCCCGCCAAGGCCGCCGCTGCCAAGGCCGACGCTGCGTCGACCGAGTCGGGGAAGGCCGAGAAGGCTCCCGCGAAGAAGGCTCCCGCGAAGAAGGCGGCCCCCAAGGCCGACGTCGCGGAGAAGCGCGAGCAGGTCCTGAAGGTGCACCACCTGCGCCCCGCGCCCGGTGCCAAGAAGGACAAGACCCGCGTCGGTCGCGGTGAGGGTTCGAAGGGCAAGACCGCCGGTCGCGGCACCAAGGGCACGAAGGCCCGCAACACGGTGCGCCCCGGCTTCGAGGGCGGCCAGCTGCCGTACCACATGCGTGCGCCGAAGCTGCGCGGGTTCAAGAACCCGTTCCGCGTCGAGTACCAGGTGGTCAACCTCGACAAGCTCGCCGAGCTCTACCCGTCGGGTGGCGACGTGACCGTCGCCGACCTCGTCGAGAAGGGCGCCGTGCGCAAGAACGAGCGCGTCAAGGTGCTCGGCAACGGCGACGTGCAGGTCAAGCTCAACGTGGCCGTCGACAAGGTCTCCGGCTCGGCCGAGCAGAAGATCGTCGCCGCCGGCGGCTCGGTCAAGTAAGGCCGGCACCACGATTGGTTCGAGCCAGTCGGGACCTCGCGTAGGATAAGCGGGGTCTCGACTGGCTCGAGTCGTATAACCATTCAACTCCGCGCGCCGCACCGGCGCACAGCGCGGAGCTACAGGAGGACGAGTGTTCAACGCCATCGGGCGGATCTTCCGCACGCCGGATCTTCGCCGCAAGCTCGGGTTCACGCTGGGCATCGTGGCCCTGTTCCGGCTCGGATCCTTCATCCCCGCGCCGTTCGTCGACTTCGGCAACGTGCAGCAGTGTCTCGCGGCCAACGCCGCCGCGGGCGCGACGGGGCTCTACGACCTCGTCAACCTCTTCTCGGGCGGCGCCCTGCTGCAGCTCTCGGTCTTCGCGCTCGGCATCATGCCGTACATCACCGCGTCGATCATCGTGCAGCTGCTGCGCGTCGTGATCCCCCACTTCGAGACCCTCTACAAGGAGGGCCAGGCGGGCCAGGCGAAGCTCACGCAGTACACCCGTTACCTCACGATCGCGCTCGGCGTCCTCCAGTCGACGACGCTCATCACGGTCGCCCGCTCGGGTGCGCTCTTCCCGACGGCCGACCCGGCCTGCTCGGCGCTCATCACGAATGACGCGTGGTACGCGATCCTGCTCATGGTCATCACCATGACCGCCGGTACCGGCCTCATCATGTGGATGGGCGAGCTCATCACCGAGCGCGGCATCGGCAACGGCATGTCGCTGCTCATCTTCACGTCGATCGCCGCGCAGTTCCCCGGCTCGCTCTGGGCCATCGGCATCGCGCGCGGCTGGGACGTCTTCGCGATCGTGATCCTCGTGGGCCTCGCGATCGTCGTGGCGGTCGTGTTCGTCGAGCAGTCCCAGCGGCGCATCCCCGTGCAGTACGCCAAGCGCATGGTGGGCCGGCGTACGTACGGCGGCAACAACACGTACATCCCGATCAAGGTCAACATGGCCGGTGTCGTGCCCGTCATCTTCGCCTCTTCGCTGCTCTACCTGCCGGCGCTCATCGCCCAGTTCAACCAGGCCAAGCAGGGCGAGGACCCGCAGGCCTGGGTCGTCTGGATCACGAACTACCTGACCAAGGGCGACCACCCGCTCTACATGCTCCTGTACTTCCTGCTCATCGTCGGGTTCACCTACTTCTACGTGGCGATCACCTTCAACCCCGACGAGGTGTCGGAGAACATGAAGAAGTACGGCGGCTTCATCCCCGGTATCCGCGCCGGCCGCCCGACCGCCGAGTACCTCGACTACGTGCTCACGCGCATCACCGCGCCGGGCTCGATCTACCTGGGCCTCATCGCGCTCATCCCGCTCATCGCGTTCTCGATGGTCGGGGCGAACCAGAACTTCCCGTTCGGCGGCGCGTCGATCCTCATCATCGTCGGTGTCGGCCTCGAGACGGTCAAGCAGATCGACGCCCAGCTCCAGCAGCGCCACTACGAAGGACTTCTCCGATGACCCCCGGCTCCACGAACGACGCAGCCGCCGGCAGCTCCGCCCGCCTCCTGATCGTCGGCCCGCAGGGCTCCGGCAAGGGGACCCAGGGCGTGCTCGTCGCGGCGGCGTTCGGGGTGCCCCAGGTGGCCACCGGTGACATCTTCCGCGCGAACGTCGCCGGCGGCACCGAGCTCGGCAAGCGGGTGCAGGCCATCATCGAGGCGGGCGACCTGGTGCCCGACGCGCTCACGAGCGAGCTCGTGCGCGACCGGCTCGAGCAGGCGGATGCCGCGACCGGATTCCTCCTCGACGGCTACCCGCGCAACCGGGGCCAGGTCGACGACCTCGACGCGTTCCTCGCCTCGCGCGGCGAATCGCTCGACGCCGTGATCGAGCTCGAGGTCCCGCGCGACGAGTCGATCCGCCGCATCCACCAGCGAGCGGTCGAGCAGGGGCGCACCGACGACACCGAAGAGGTCATCGCCAACCGTCTCGCGATCTATGAGCGCGAGACGGCGCCGATCCTCGACGTGTACCGGGCGCGTGGACTCGTCGTGCGCATCGACGGCGTCGGCACGCTCGCCGACGTCACGTCGCGCATCTTCGAGGCGCTCGCGGCCCGGGGCCTCGCTCCGCGCCACCCCGGCGCCGCGGCCTGATCGCGTGTTCCGCCGCTCCATCTACAAGTCGCCCGCCGACCTCCGTGCGATGGTCGCGGCCGGGCGAGCCACCGCTGGGGCACTCGCCGAGGCGCGACGCCGTCTCGTCCCCGGTGCGACGGGCCTCGAGCTCGATGCCGCCGCGGAGCAGGCGATCGTCGCCGCCGGCGGCCGCTCGAACTTCAAGCTCGTGCCCGGCTATCGCCACACGCTCTGCGTGTCGGTGAACGACGACGTCGTGCACGGCATCCCGGGCGACCGGCCGTTCCGCGCCGGTGACCTCGTGTCGGTCGACGGCGGAGCCGACGTCGACGGCTGGAACGGCGACTCGGCCTTCAGCCTCGTCATCCCCGATCCGTCGAGACCCGAGATCGTCGCCGCGCGCGAGGAGCTCTCGCGCGTGACCGAGACGGCGCTCTGGCACGGCATCGCGACCCTCGCGCGGGCCTCCCACCTCAACGAGGTCGGCGCTGCGATCGAGGAGTACGTGAACGGGCAGGGCGAGTACGGCATCCTCACCGACTACGTCGGCCACGGCATCGGGCGTCAGATGCACGAGGAGCCGCCCGTGTTCAACTACCGGGTCGACCGCAGGGGGCCCGCCGTCAAGCCTGGGCTCGTCGTCGCGATCGAACCGATGATCGTCGCCGGCGCGGTCGACACCTTCGTTCGTGACGACGACTGGACGGTGACCACCGCCGACGGCGCCGACGCGGCGCACTGGGAGCACAGCGTCGCCGTGCACGCGGGCGGCATCTGGGTGCTCACCGCCGAGGACGGCGGTGCCGCGGGGCTCGCGCCGTACGGCATCGCTCCGGTGCCGATCGTCTGATCCGCGTTCCGCCCCCGCCGAACGTGGCGGGGGATAGGGTGATCGGGGGAGCATCCGCGGGTGTCCCCGACGACTCGGACCGGGGGTGCGCAGGTGGAGGTCATCGGAACGGGCATCGGTCGAGGCGTCGCCGTCGGCCCTGTCGCCTGGATGGCCGCACCGCAGCCCGAGCCCGATTCCGTGCCGAGCGCGATCGGGCGGGACGCGGAACTCGCCCGTGCCGAGTCCGCGGCGGCGGCCGTCGCCGCGGAGCTCCGTCGGCGCGCCGCGGGGCTCGACGGCGCGGCGCACGACGTCCTCGAGGCGCAGGCGCTCATCCTCGAGGACCCCGCCGCGCGGGCCGGCGTCTCCGAGCGCCTCGACTCGGGCGTGACGGCCGAACGCGCCGTGTTCGAGGCGTTCGCCGCCTACCGCGACTTGCTCGCCGGCATGGGCGGGTACGTCGCCGGCCGCGCGTCGGACCTCGACGACCTCGCGCAGCGCGTCATCGCGGTGCTCCGCGGCGTCACCGCCCCCGGCGTGCCGCACCCGGGCCACCCGTTCGTGCTCGTCGCCCACGACCTCGCGCCGGCCGACACCGCGACGCTCGACCTCGACGAGGTGCTCGCGATCGTGACCGTCGAGGGCGGTCCGACCTCGCACACCGCCATCCTGGCGCGGGAGAAGGCGCTCGTCGCCGTGGTGGGTGCCGCGGCGGCGACCTGGCTCGTCGAGGGCGAGACGGTCATCGTCGACGCCGACGCCGGGCGCGTCGTGCGCGAGCCCGACGCCACCGCGATCGCCGCGGTCTCGGAGCGGCGCGCACGGCTCGCCGCGGAGGCCGCAGAGCCGAGCGCACCCGGACGACTGGCCGACGGGACGCCGGTGCCGCTCTATGCCAACCTGGGCGATCCCGCCGGTGCCGCCGACGCGGTCGCGCTCGGTGCCGAGGGCGTCGGGCTCTTCAGGACCGAGTTCCTCTTCCTCGACGCCGACGACGCTCCGTCGCGGAGCGAGCAGCAGGGTGCGTACGAGCAGCTGTTCACCGCGTTCGCCGGACGCCCGGTCACCGTGCGGGTGCTCGACGCCGGCGCCGACAAGCCGCTCGCGTTCCTCGGGGTACGCCACGAGGAGAATCCCGCGCTCGGGGTGCGCGGCATCCGCGCCCTGCGACGTGCCGAGCCCGTGCTGCGCGACCAGCTCGCGGCCCTCGCGGACGCCGCCGCGCGGCATCCGGTCGACCTCAGGGTCATGGCCCCGATGGTCGCGACCGCCGAGGAGGCGCGCTACTTCGCGGCACTCGTGCGTGAGGCGGGCCTCCCGTCGGCCGGCGTCATGATCGAGGTGCCCGCCGCGGCGCTCACCGCGCGCCACGTGCTCGCGGCCGTCGACTTCGCGTCGATCGGCACCAACGACCTGACCCAGTACACGATGGCCGCCGACCGCGAGCTCGCGGGGGCGGCCGAGCTCCAGGACCCGTGGCATCCGGCCGTGCTCCGGCTGGTCGCGGAGGTGGGCGACGCCGGCGCCGCGCTCGGGCGCCCGGTCGGCGTGTGCGGCGAGGCCGCGGCCGACCCGTTGCTCGCGGTCGTGCTCGTCGGACTCGGGGTGACGAGCCTCTCGATGTCGGCGTCGGCGCTGGCCGGCGTCCGTGCCGGTCTCGCGAAGGTCACCGCGTCGGACGCGCGACGCATCGCCCGCGCTGCGTCGGCCGCCGAGGATGCCGCGACCGCGCGTGCCGCGGCCGCCGACGAGGCCGCATTCGTGCAGGACTGACCGCGTCCCGACGTCCGAGAGCGGCTCGACTGGCGAAACCGCCGGAAATGTCCTAAAGTTGACCCTTGGTGTTCTGTCCGCCTGTCTCGGCGTGCCCGACGACCCGACCTCACGGCCGGGATGCGGTCGCCCGAGCATCGCGTGTGCAGCATCATCGCACGACCAGCATCCCCAACTCCAAGCGATAGTGAGGCTATGGCCAAGAAAGACGGCGTCATCGAGATCGAAGGCTCGGTCATCGAGGCTCTCCCGAACGCGATGTTCCGGGTCGAGTTGACCAACGGTCACAAGGTACTCGCGCACATCTCAGGAAAGATGCGCCAGCACTACATCCGCATCCTCCCCGAGGACCGCGTGATCGTGGAGCTGAGCCCGTACGACCTGACCCGCGGCCGCATCGTCTACCGCTACAAGTAAGGGCTGCCGGAAAGTAACGGCCCGCGGCACCCCGCGGGCACGAGGACAGCGAACCAAGAGGAACCACTGTGAAGGTCAACCCCAGCGTCAAGAAGATCTGCGACAAGTGCAAGGTCATCCGCCGCCACGGCCGCGTGATGGTCATCTGCGAGAACCCGCGCCACAAGCAGCGCCAGGGCTAGTCGCTCGACGCCGGGGCGCGCCGCGTGCGCGCCCCGCAGCACACAACTGAATACGAATCGGCACTGCCAGAACCGTTGCCGGGAGCTCGATACGGTCGCTTCGCGACCTGCTCGATCACCGGGACGGGGACACCTCGGGACGGAGGCCCGGGCACCGGCAGTGCTCCACACCTCCACTTCGAAACAGGAGAAGCCAACACATGGCACGTCTGGCAGGAGTCGACATCCCGCGCGAGAAGCGCGTGGAGATCGCACTGACGTACATCTACGGCGTCGGCCGCACTCGCGCGCTGACGACCCTCGCGGAGACCGGCATCGACGGCAACATCCGCGTGAAGGACCTCACCGACGACCAGCTCGTCGCCCTTCGTGACTACATCGAGGGCAACTTCAAGGTCGAGGGCGACCTCCGCCGCGAGGTGGCCGCCGACATCCGCCGCAAGGTCGAGATCGGCTCGTACGAGGGTCTGCGCCACCGCCGCGGCCTCCCGGTCCGCGGTCAGCGCACCAAGACCAACGCTCGCACCCGCAAGGGCCCGAAGCGCACCGTCGCCGGCAAGAAGAAGCCCGGCCGCAAGTAACCGCTCGTCGCCAGATCTAGGAGATTTCACACATGGCAGCACCCAAGGCGGCTACTCGCAAGCCGCGCAAGAAGGAAAAGAAGAACATCGCCGTGGGCCAGGCCCACATCAAGTCGACGTTCAACAACACGATCGTCTCGATCACCGACACCAACGGTGCCGTGATCAGCTGGGCCTCCTCGGGCGGCGTCGGCTTCAAGGGCTCGCGCAAGTCGACCCCGTTCGCCGCGCAGCTCGCCGCAGAGTCGGCCGCGCGCCAGGCGCAGGAGCACGGCATGAAGAAGGTCGACGTGTTCGTCAAGGGCCCCGGCTCGGGCCGTGAGACCGCGATCCGCTCGCTCCAGGCCGCAGGCCTCGAGGTCGGCAGCATCAACGACGTGACGCCGCAGGCGCACAACGGCTGCCGCCCCCCGAAGCGCCGCCGCGTCTAGTTCTCCACGCCGCGGGTCGGCCGGAACCACGGTTCCGGCCGGCCACGCGGCATCCGTTCTCTCACAACTCAAGATCCTCGACCTCGCAGGTGTCATATAGCGGACACCCTGCCGAAAGGAATCAACAGTGCTGATCGCACAGCGCCCGACGCTCACCGAAGAGAACATCTCGGAGTTCCGTTCGCGTTTCGTGATCGAGCCCCTCGAGCCGGGCTTCGGTTACACCCTCGGCAACTCGCTTCGCCGTACCCTCCTCTCCTCGATCCCCGGCGCGGCCGTGACGAGCATCCGCATCGACGGCGTGCTGCACGAGTTCTCGACGGTTCCGGGTGTGAAGGAGGACGTCACCGAGATCATCCTCAACATCAAGAACCTGGTCGTCTCCAGCGAGCACGACGAGCCCATCACCGCGTACCTCCGCAAGCAGGGCGCCGGTGAGGTCACCGCCGCCGACATCTCGGCTCCGGCCGGTGTCGAGGTGCACAACCCCGAGCTCGTCATCGCGACGCTCAACGACTCGGCGAAGTTCGAGCTCGAGCTCACGATCGAGCGCGGCCGCGGCTACGTCTCGGCCTCGCAGAACCGCAACGAGTACTCGGAGGCCGGCCAGATCCCGGTCGACTCGATCTACTCGCCGGTGCTCAAGGTCACCTACCGCGTCGAGGCCACCCGTGCCGGTGAGCGCACCGACTTCGACCGCCTCGTGGTCGACGTCGAGACGAAGCCGGCGATCTCGCCGCGCGACGCCATCGCCTCGGCCGGTCGCACGCTCACCGAGCTGTTCGGCCTCGCCCGCGAGCTCAACACCGCGGCAGAGGGCATCGAGATCGGCCCCGCGCCGGTCGACGCCGTGCTCTCGAGCGAGCTCTCGATCCCGATCGAGGACCTCGACCTGTCGGTGCGCAGCTACAACTGCCTGAAGCGCGAGGGCATCAACACGGTGTCGGAGCTCGTCGCCCTCAGCGAGTCGCAGCTCATGAACATCCGCAACTTCGGCCAGAAGTCGGTCGACGAGGTCAAGGACAAGCTCACCGAGATGGGCCTGTCGCTGAAGGACTCGGTTCCCGGCTTCGACGGCGCCCACTTCTACACGGGCTTCGACGACGAGAACTAAGCCACTGCGGCTGCCCGACCCCCTCACTACCTGGAGATAACGAACCATGCCGAAGCCCACCAAGGGCCCCCGCCTCGGAGGCGGACCCGCGCACGAGCGACTCCTGCTCGCGAACCTCGCGGCTGCGCTCTTCACGCACAAGAGCATCACCACCACCGAGACCAAGGCCAAGCGGCTCCGCCCGCTCGCCGAGCGCCTCATCACCTTCGCGAAGCGCGGCGACCTGCACGCCCGCCGTCGCGTGCTCGCCGTGATCGGCGACAAGGCCGTCGTGCACGAGCTGTTCGCGGTCATCGCCCCGCAGGTCGCCGACCGTGAGGGCGGCTACACCCGCATCACGAAGATCGGCAACCGCAAGGGCGACAACGCGCCCATGGCGGTCATCGAGCTCGTGCTCGAGCCGGTCGTGAAGAAGCAGCGCGCCGCGAAGCCCGCTGCCGCGCCGGTCGCCGACGAGGCGCCCGCCGCCGACGAGACGGCTGCCGACGAGGTCGTGACCGAGGCCGAGGCCGCGGTCGACGAGGCCGCCGGCGCCGAGGCGTCGGAGGAGTCGACCGAGGCTCCCGCCGAAGAGGCTGAGGCGGCCGAGGCCAAGTAAGCCTCGCGTCCCACCCCGAACGGGCCCCTGTGCACAGCGCACAGGGGCCCGTTCGCGTCGGTGCCATGAGCATCGTCGGCGATCCGCAGGGCGCACGCGACTCGCCGCCTGCACGGCGGCGTCGCGCCCGTAGGCTGAAGGTCATGAACGAGACGGATGCCGCAGGCACGACACCGCCCGCGACGGTCGACGTGGTGCGCATCCGGCTCGACATCGCGTACGACGGCACCGCCTTCAAGGGCTGGAGCCGCCAACCGGGCCTGCGCACCGTGCAGGGCACCGTCGAGGTCGCGCTCGCGACGCTCTTCCGCCGAGAGCACGTCGCACCGCGGCTCACCGTCGCCGGCCGCACCGACGCGGGCGTGCACGCGCTCGGCCAGGTCGCCCACCTCGACGTGCCGGCCGACGCGCTCGCCGCGGTCACCCGGCCCCGGCGGGGCGACGCCTCGAGCGGCCGGGCGGCCGACCCGGCCGCGGTGCTGCTGCGACGCGTCACCGGCATCCTCGGTGCGGGGGAGGCCGACGTCGTGGTCACCGACGCCGCGCTCGCCCCCGCCGGCTTCGATGCGCGCTTCTCGGCGGTCTGGCGCCGCTACGAGTACCGCATCGCCGATGCCGCGGCGCGGCGCGATCCGCTCGCCCGGAACCGCACGGTCTGGCACCCCCGCGAGCTCGACGTCGACGCGATGCACCGCGCCGCGAGCCGTCTGCTCGGTCTCCACGACTTCGCGGCCTTCTGCAAGCCGCGCGAGGAGGCGACGACGATCCGCACGCTGCAGCGGTACGGCTGGCGGCGGGGCGAGGACGGCGTGCTCGTCGCCACGCTGCAGGCCGACGCGTTCTGCCACTCGATGGTGCGCGCCCTCGTCGGCGCGTGCGTCGCCGTGGGGGAGGGCAAGCTCGCCGACGACGACCCGGAGCGCCTCCTCGCCGCAGCCGAACGCACGAGCGCGTTCAAGGTGATGCCTGCGAAGGGACTCGTGCTGACCGAGGTCGGCTACCCCGACGACCACGAGCTCGAGGCACGGGCCGCGCAGACCAGGGCCCGGCGCGAACTGCACGTGAGCGGCATCCCCGATCTCGTCGAGTAGCCCGGATTCTGCAACACGGGCCGAAGCTGGTAAGCTCTCCCTTTGGTGCCGAACACTGCGTCGGCACCCGATGTTGAGCCCTCCACCGAGGCGTTCGCGCGCATCGCGCACGAACACCCCACGGAGTGGGATTCACGAACCCCTCACTCGATCAGAAAGCAGCACTTCCGTGACGCGCACCTACACCCCGAAGTCGAACGAGATCCAGCGCGACTGGGTCGTCATCGACGCGACCGACATCGTCCTCGGTCGTCTCGCCAGCCACTCCGCAGCCCTGCTGCGCGGCAAGCACAAGCCGATCTTCGCGAACCACGTCGACACCGGTGACTTCGTCATCATCGTGAACGCCGACAAGGTGGCCCTCACCGGCCAGAAGCTCGAGCAGAAGAAGGCGTACCGCCACTCGGGCTACCCGGGCGGCCTCAAGGCGGTCGGCTACGCCGAGCTCCTCGAGAAGAACCCCGTCCGCGCCGTCGAGAAGGCGATCCGCGGCATGCTCCCGAAGAACTCGCTCGGCCGTCAGCAGCTCAAGAAGCTGAAGGTCTACGCCGGCCCGGAGCACCCGCACGCGGCTCAGCAGCCGAAGCCGTACACCCTCACCCAGGTCGCCCAGTAAGCCCGGCGCACTCGACCTTCTCGAACTAAGGATTCACAACCACCATGGCGAAGATCGCAGACCAGATCGACCAGGCTCCTGAGAGCTACACGACCGAGAGCGCCCCGGCGGCAGCTCCGGCCACCCCCCGCCCCGTCCTCAACGTCTCGGGTGCGGCCGTCGGCCGCCGCAAGCAGGCCATCGCCCGCGTGCGCGTCGTCCCGGGCGCCGGCACCATCACGGTGAACGGCCGCGAGTTCGCGGACTACTTCCCGAACAAGCTGCACCAGCAGCTCATCACCGACCCGTTCACGGTGCTCGAGCTCACCGGCTCGTACGACGTGATCGCCCGCATCACCGGCGGCGGCCCCTCGGGCCAGGCCGGCGCGCTGCGCCTCGCGATCGCTCGTGCGCTCAACGAGATCGACCGCGAGAACAACCGCCCGACCCTCAAGAAGGCCGGCTTCCTCACGCGCGACGCCCGCGTCATCGAGCGCAAGAAGGCCGGTCTCAAGAAGGCCCGCAAGGCTCCCCAGTTCTCGAAGCGCTAAAGCTTCGGCGAGCCTTTCCGTATGCCTCGGCTTTTCGGAACCGACGGGGTCCGGGGCCTGGCCAACCGTGAACTCACGGCTGACCTGGCCCTGGGCCTGTCGCAGGCGGCTGCGGCCGTCCTCACGCAGGGTCGTCACGCCGACGAGAACCGTGCGGCGGGCAGGCGTCCCGTCGCCGTCGTCGCACGCGACCCCCGCGTCTCCGGTGAGTTCCTCACCGCCGCGGTCTGCGCGGGCCTCGCGAGCTCCGGCGTCGACGTGCTCGACGCCGGGGTCATCCCGACGCCCGCGACCGCCTTCCTCATCGACTCGATCAGGGCCGACTTCGGCGTGATGATCTCGGCGTCGCACAACCCGGCGCCCGACAACGGCATCAAGTTCTTCTCGTTCGGCGGCACGAAGCTGCCCGACGAGGTCGAAGATCGCATCGAGTCGTACCTCGGCAAGCAGAAGCTCGCACCGGTCGGCGACGGCGTCGGCCGCATCCGCCGCTTCTCCGACGCCGAGGACCGCTACGTCGTGCACCTGCTCGGCACGCTGCCGAACCGCCTCGACGGCATCAAGGTCGTGCTCGACTGCGCCCACGGCGCAGCGGCGGGCGTCTCGCCCGAGACCTTCAAGGACGCCGGCGCGGAGGTCATCGTCATCGGGGCCGACCCCGACGGCATGAACATCAACGACGGCGTCGGGTCGACCCACCTCGAGCAGCTGCAGGCGGCCGTCCTCGAACACGGCGCCGACCTCGGCATCGCCCACGACGGCGACGCCGACCGCTGCCTGGCGGTCGACGCCGACGGCGAGGTCGTCGACGGCGACCGCATCATGGCGATCCTCGCGCTCTCGATGAAGGAGCGCGGCCATCTGACCGACGACACGCTCGTCGTCACCGTGATGTCGAATCTCGGGCTCAAGCGGGCGATGGCCGAACACGGCATCCGCATCGTCGAGACCAAGGTCGGCGACCGGTACGTGCTCGAGGCGCTCGGCGAGGGCGGCTTCGCGCTCGGCGGCGAGCAGTCGGGCCACGTCATCATGAGCGAGTTCGCCACGACCGGCGACGGCGTGCTGACGGGCCTCCACCTGGCGGCCGAGATGGCGCGCACGGGCAAGTCGCTCGCCGAGCTCGCCTCGGTCATGACGGTGTACCCGCAGGTCCTCGTGAACGTTCGCGGGGTCGACCATCACGCGCTCGGCGCGAACGACGGCATCGCGGCGGCGGTCAAGGCCGCCGAGGCCGAGCTCGGCGACTCGGGCCGCGTCCTGCTGCGGCCGTCGGGAACCGAGCCCATGGTGCGCGTCATGGTCGAGGCGGCCGAGCAGTCGGTCGCCGAGCGACACGCGGCGACGCTCGCCGGCGTCGTCGAGGCCGAGCTCGCACTGTAGCCACGAACGCTTCCCTCGATCGCCCGCTTCCGGATGGAGGCGGGCGATCGCCGTTCCAGGGACTCAGAGCTTGCGCAGCAGCACGCTCGACACGGTGTGGTCGGCGCTCTTGCGCAGCACGAGCGAGGCCCGCGAGCGCGTCGGCCTGATGTTCTGCAGCAGATTCGGCTCGTTGATCGAGTGCCAGATCTCGCGCGCCCGATGCCGCGCCTCGTCCTCGGAGAGCGAGGCGTAGCGATGGAAGTACGAGCGCGGGTTCGCGAACGCACCGCGCTGCAGCTTCAGGAACCGCTCTTCGTACCAGCGGGCGATGTCGCTCGTGCGCGCGTCGACGTAGATCGTGAAGTCGAAGAGGTCGCTGACCGCGAGGCGGTGCCCGGGCCCCGGGGGCTGCAGCACGTTGAGGCCCTCGACGATGAGCACGTCGGGACGGCGCACCGTGACCTGGGCGTCGGGCACGATGTCGTACGCGAGGTGCGAATAGAAGGGAGCCCGCACCTCGGCTGCGCCCGCCTTCACCTCGCTCACGAAGCGCAGCAGCGCGCGCCGGTCGTACGACTCTGGGAAGCCCTTGCGGGCCATGAGCCCGCGACGCTCGAGCTCGGCGTTCGGGAAGAGGAAGCCGTCGGTCGTGACGAGCTCGACCCGGGGGGTGTGCTCCCACCGCGCGAGGAGCTCGCGCAGGAGGCGGGCGATCGTCGACTTGCCGACCGCGACCGACCCGGCGACGCCGATCACGAACGGCGTCGACTCGAACCGCTCGCGCAGGAACTCGCTCGTCACCTTGTGCAGCGACTTCGTGCCGCCGACGTACAGGTTCAGCAGGCGGCTGAGTGGCAGGTAGACCTCGGCGACCTCGGTCGGGTCGAGGGGCTCGCCCAGGCCGCGGAGCTTGACGAGCTCGGTCTCGGCCAGCGGCGACGGCATCGATGGCGCGAGCGCCGCCCAGTCGGAGCGATCGAGTTCGACGAACGGCGAGATCTGTGCGGCATGCGACGACGAGCTCTGCGGATCCGGCACCGTGCCAGTGTAGTGCGGGGGCCGGGTGCACCCGGCCCCCGGCTCCGGGAATTCGCGCAGTCGCCCGCCGGTACAATCGCCTCCATGTGTGGAATCGTCGGATACGTCGGAGAGCGCAACAGCCTCGACGTCCTCATGGGCGGCCTGCGTCGCCTCGAATACCGTGGCTACGACTCGGCGGGGGTGGCGGTCGTCGACGACGACGGCGCCATCGAGACCGCGAAGCGGTCGGGCAAGCTCAAGGTCCTCGCCGACGAGCTCGAGCGCAATCCGCTGCACCGCGGCGGTACCGGCATCGGCCACACCCGCTGGGCGACCCACGGCGGACCGACGGACCGCAACGCCCACCCGCACCTGGGCGACGAGGGGCGCCTCGCGCTCATCCACAACGGCATCATCGAGAACTTCGCCGAGCTGAAGGACGAGCTCCTCGCCGACGGCTACTCGTTCGAGTCGGAGACCGACACCGAGGTCGCGGCCGTGCTGCTCGGCCGCGAGTACCGCGAGGCGGGCGACCTCCGCACGGCGTTCCGCAACACCGTCTCGCGCCTCGAGGGCGCGTTCACCCTGCTCGCCGTGCATCGCTCCGAGCCGGGCCTCGTCGTCGGCGCCCGCCGCAACTCTCCGCTCGTGATCGGCCTCGGCGAGGGCGAGAACTTCCTCGGCTCCGACGTCGCCGCCTTCGTCGAGTTCACGAAGCAGGCGGTCGCGGTCGGCCAGGACCAGATCGTGGCGATCACGGCCGACGAGGTCGTCGTCACCGACTTCGACGGCGCCCCCGTCGAGGTGGAGGCCTTCGAGGTCGCGTGGGACGCCTCGGCGGCCGAGAAGGGCGGCTGGTCGTCGTTCATGCGCAAGGAGGTGTCGGAGCAGCCCGACGCCGTCGCCAACACGCTGCGCGGTCGCATCGTCGACGGCACCGTCGTCATCCCCGAGCTCGAGTCGTTCGGTGACGACGAGCTCCGCGGCATCCGGCGCATCACCGTGATCGCGTGCGGCACCGCCTCGTACGCCGGCATGGTCGCGAAGTACGCGATCGAGCAGTGGGCGCGGGTCCCCGTCGAGGTCGAGCTCAGCCACGAGTTCCGCTACCGCGAGCCCGTGCTCGACGCCGACACGCTCGTCGTCTCGATCAGCCAGTCGGGCGAGACGATGGACACGCTCATGGCCGTCAAGTACGCCCGCGAGCAGGGGGCGCGCACGATCTCGGTGTGCAACACGCAGGGTGCGACGATCCCGCGCGAATCCGACGCGGTCGTCTACACGCACGCCGGCCCCGAGGTCGCGGTCGCCTCGACGAAGGCGTTCGTCGCGCAGATCACGGCGCTCTACCTGTTCGGCCTGCACCTCGCCCGCGTGCGCGGCACGCTCGACGACGCCGCCCTCGCGGCCCAGCTCGACGAGCTCACGGCGGTGCCCGAGAAGCTCGGCGCCGTGCTCGGCGAGGCCGAGAAGGTCACCCAGCTCGCGCACTGGATGGCCGACACCCGCTCGGTGCTGTTCCTCGGCCGCAACGTCGGCTACCCGATCGCGCTCGAGGGTGCGCTGAAGCTCAAGGAGCTCGCGTACATCCATGCCGAGGGCTTCGCCGCCGGCGAGCTCAAGCACGGGCCGATCGCCCTCATCGAGCCGGGCCAGCCGGTCTTCGTCGTCGTGCCGAGCCCCCGCCACGACGGCAGCCTGCACCCGAAGGTCGTCTCGAACATCCAGGAGATCCGCGCACGCGGCGCTCGCGTCATCGCCATCGCCGAGGCGGGCGACGCCGCGGTGCTGCCGTTCGCCGACGAGGTGGTGCGCATCCCGCTCGCCGCTCCGCTGTTCGAACCGCTCCTCGCGGTCGTGCCCCTGCAGATCTTCGCGATGGAGCTCTCGCAGGCGAAGGGCCTCGACGTCGACCAGCCGCGCAACCTCGCCAAGTCGGTGACGGTCGAGTGACCGAGAGCGCGGGGGTCGCGTGATCGCCGGCATCGGCATCGACGTCGTGGACATCGAGCGCTTCGAGCGCTCGATCGCCCGCACCCCCGCGCTCGTCGAGCGCCTGTTCGCCGAGAGCGAACGCGGTCGCCCGCCGCGCTCGCTCGCGGCCCGTTTCGCCGCCAAGGAGGCGCTCATCAAGGCACTCGGGGGCCACGCGGTCATCCGCTGGCACGACATGCGCATCATCCAGGACGCCGACGGCAATCCCGACTTCGCACTGTCCGGCGCGCTCGCCGAGCACGTCGCCGCGCTCGGCATCGACCGGGTGCACCTGTCGATGAGCCACGACGCCGGCATCGCGAGCGCGTTCGTCGTGCTCGAGGCGGTGGGCGGCCGATGAGCGACCAGAACGGGCAGGATGCCGCTGCGCCGGCGTTCCGCGAGGCGCTGATCGACCTCGACGCCGTCGTGCACAACGTGCGCACCGTCGCCGAGCGCGTCGCACCGGCCGAGATCATCGCCGTCGTCAAGGCCGACGCCTACGGGCACGGCGCCGTCGCGACGGCGCGGGCCGCCCTCGCCGCGGGCGCCACGAGGCTCGGCGTCGCCGACCTCGACGAGGCGTTCGAACTGCGCGACGCGGGCATCGACGCGCCCGTCGTCGCGTGGCTGCACGACCCCGGCGCCGACTTCGCCGCGGCGGTCGCCGCCGACGTCGAGCTCGGCGTCTCGAGCCGCGCCCAACTCGACGAGATCGCATCGGCGGCCGCCGGAGCAGCCGCCCGCGTGCACCTCAAGATCGACACCGGGCTCAGCCGCAACGGCGTGCCGGCCACCGAGTGGCCCGCGGTCGTCGCCCGGGCGGTCGAGCTCGAGCGGGCGGAGCGCATCGGCGTGGTCGGCATCTTCAGTCACTTCGCGAACACGTCGCGCGAGGTCGACGCCGACCAGCTCGCCGCGTTCGAGCGGGCGCTCGCGATCGCCGAGCAGGCCGGCCTCACGGGGCGCCTGCGCCACATCGCGTCGAGCGAGCAGGCGTTGCGCGACCCGTCGTCGCGCTACGACGCCGTGCGCATCGGCATCGGCCTGTACGGCCTCACCCCGTTCGGCGACGGCACGACCTCGGCCGACCTCGGGCTCACCCCGGCGATGACCCTGCGGGCGCGGGTCGCCGCGGTCCGCCGGGTCGACGCCGGCGCCGGAGCGTCGTACGGCCACATCTGGCACGCCAACGCCGAGACGACGCTCGCGCTCGTGCCGCTCGGCTACGCCGACGGCATCCCGCGGCAGGCCTCGGGGCAGGGCGCCGAGGTGCTCATCGGCGGGCGTCGCCGCCCCGTGGTCGGCCGTGTCGCGATGGACCAGTTCATCGTCGACGCCGGCGACGCACCGGTCGCGGTGGGCGACGAGGTCGTCGTGTTCGGCGACCCGGCGACGGGCGCCCCGACCGCCGACGAATGGGGGGCCGCGGCCGGCACGATCGGCTACGAGATCGTCACCCGCATCGGCCCGCGCGTGCCCCGGCGCTACACGGGCGGCCCGCGCACGGTGCCGTGGCCCGAGGCCGAAGACCTGTGAGCCGTTCGTTCGAGATCCCCGACGCCGACGCCATGGAGGCGTTCGGCCGGCGACTCGGCGCAGCGCTCAGCGCCGGCGACCTCGTCGTGCTCACCGGCCCGCTCGGCGCGGGCAAGACGACGCTCACGCGCGGCATCGGTGCCGGCCTCGGCGTGCGCGGTCCCGTGCAGAGCCCGACCTTCGTGCTCGCCCGCACGCACCCGAGCCTCGGCGACGGTCCGCCGCTCGTGCACGTCGACGCCTACCGGCTCGGCAGTGCGGAGCTCGTCGACGACCTCGACCTCGACTTCGCGCGGTCGGTCGTCGTCGTCGAGTGGGGCGCCGGCCTCGTCGAGGAGGCGGGCGACGCCTGGCTCGAGATCGTGATCGAGCGACCGACGGGGGCGAGTGCGGCGAGCGACGCAGGCCCCGACGGTCCGGGCGCCCCCGAGGCGGGCGACCCCGGGGCATCCGACCTCGACGGCGACGAGCCGCGCACGGTGACGCTCACCGGTCCGTTGCTGGCACGGGTGGGCGACGCGCTCGACGACTGAACCGGCGGCCTGGGGGCGTCCGATTCCGAATTAGGCTTGGAACATGCTGCTGGCGATCGACACCTCGACGGGCACGAGCGTCGCCATCGTCGACCGCGACCGCGCGACCGGCGACCTGCGAACGCTCGCCGAGACCGGCACCGACGACACCATGCGGCACGCCGAGGTGATCGGCGGATTCATCCGCGACGCCCTCGCCACCGCGGGCATCGACCCCGCGAGCCTCTCCGGCGTCGCGGGCGGCATGGGTCCCGGCCCGTTCACGGGCCTGCGCGTCGGCATCGCCGCGGCGCACGCGTTCGCCCTCGGCATCGACCGCCCGTTCGTGCCGGTGCCGAGCCACGACGCGATCGCCTGGAGCCGCTACACCGCGGGCGAGACCGGTCCGCTGCAGGTCGTCACCGACGCGAGGCGGCGCGAGTTCGCGATCTCGGAGTACGACGGACTCGACGCCGACGGCCTGCCCGTGCGGCTGTCCGGCCCAGGGCTGGTGCCGCGCGACGCACTGCCCGACCCGGTCGGCGCGCGCTTCGAAGCGACGATCGTCTCGGCCGCCGCGGTCGGCCTCGTCGCCGAGCTCGCCTTCGCCGCCGGCCGGCTGCCGCTCACCGACGACGCGCCGCTCTACCTGCGCGCCCCCGACGTGACCCCTTCGGCAGGCAAGCGGGTGCTCCGGTGAGCGTGTTCATGCGTCGGGCGAAGCCGGCCGACCTCGAGGCCGTCATGCAGCTCGAGCGGGCGACGTTCACCGACGACGCCTGGCCCGAGGAGGCCATGCGGCGCGAGATCGAGAGCCCGCACGGCTACTACCTCGTCGCCGTCGACGACGAGCACGACGAGGATGCCGCGTGGCCGCCGCTGCTCGGCTACGCCGGGCTGCTCGCCCCGTCGGGCGGCGACCAGGGCGACATCCAGACCATCGCGATCGACCCCGCCGCGCGCGGCATGGGGCTCGGCCGCGGCCTCATGCACGCGCTCATCACCGAGTCGCGCCGCCGGGGCATCGCGCAGCTCTTCCTCGAGGTGCGGGCCGACAACCCGATCGCCCGGTCCCTCTACGACTCGCTCGGGTTCGTCGAGATCGGGGTGCGGCCCCGCTACTACCGAAACGGGGTCGACGCCGTGCTCATGCGGCTCGACGTGCCGCCGGCGGTGACCCGGCCGGCCGCCGACGGGCCCGGGCCGATCGGAGGCAACCGATGAACACCGACGCACCGCTCATCCTCGGCATCGAGACCTCGTGCGACGAGACCGGCGTCGGCATCGTGCGGGGCCAGACCCTGCTGGCCAACGTCATCGCCTCGTCGATGGAGGAGCACGCCCGATACGGCGGCGTCGTGCCAGAGGTGGCCGCGCGGGCGCACCTCGAGGCGCTCGGCCCGACGATCCGGGCGGCGCTCGCCGAGGCATCCGTCTCGCTCGACGACCTCGACGGGGTGGCCGTGACGAGCGGTCCGGGGCTCGCCGGGGCGCTCATGGTCGGGGTCGGCGCCGCCAAGGCGCTCGCGCTGTCGAAGGGCCTGCCGATCTACGCGGTCAACCACCTCGTCGGGCACGTCGGCGCCGACCTGCTCGACGCGGCCGACCCGCTCGAGACGCCCACCGTGGCGCTCCTCGTCTCGGGCGGGCACACCTCGCTGCTGCTCGTGCGCGATCTCGTCTCGGACGTCGAACTGCTGGGCGAGACGATCGACGACGCGGCCGGCGAGGCGTTCGACAAGGTCGCCCGCGTGCTCGGCCTGCCCTACCCGGGCGGACCCGAGATCGACCGCGCGGCCGTCGGCGGCGACCCGAACGCGATCCGCTTCCCGCGCGGGCTCACCCGGCCGAAAGACCTGGTCGCCCACCGCTGGGACTTCAGCTTCTCCGGCCTGAAGACCGCCGTCGCGCGATGGGTCGAGCAGCGCGAGGCCGCAGGCTCGCCCGTGCCGACGGCCGACGTGGCCGCGAGCTTCCGCGAGGCGGTCGTCGACGTGCTCGTCTCCAAGGCGGTCGACGCGTGCACCGAGCTCGGCGTGCCGAGGCTGCTGCTCGGGGGCGGCGTCATCGCGAACGCGAGGCTGCGCGAGGTCGCGACCGAGCGGGCGGATGCCGCCGGCATCGCGCTGCGCATTCCGCCGTTGTCGCTCTGCACCGACAACGGCGCGATGATCGCGGCGCTCGGTGCCCAGCTCGTGATGGCGGGACATGCTCCGTCCGAGCTCGGATTCGGCGCCGACTCGACGCTGCCCGTCACCGAGATCCAGGTCGTCTGACGCAAGAATCCTGTGCGCGAGGGTGCTCCCGCGATAGTGTGGGGGCGAAAACACCGGGTCGTCGACATCGATCGCGCCCCGAGCGCCTGCCGCACCGGCAGCAGCGCATCACACACAGCATCGAGGGGAACCAACCGTGACCGACCCGAACCTTCCCGAGCAGCCCGCCTCCCAGCCGGCTCCGCCTGCTCCCGAGGCTCCTGCCGCTCCTGCCGCACCCGCCTACGGCGCGCCCGCAGCGCCCGCTGCACCGGCCTACGCCGCCCCGGCCTACTCGGCCCCGGCGAGCTCGAAGACCAACGTGCTCGCGATCGTCTCGCTCGTCTCGGCCTTCTTCATCTCCCTCGTCGCCGTCATCACGGGCCACATCGCGCTCAGCCAGATCAAGAAGACCGGTGAGCAGGGTCGCGGCCTCGCCATCGCCGGCCTCATCATCGGCTACGTCGGCCTCGTCGTGGGCCTGATCTGGATCGTGTTCGCGATCATCATCGCCGGCGTCGCCGCGTCGCAGGGCTACAGCACGTACTGAATCCCATCGGCCCTGTCGCGAATCTGAGGGGGAAGAAATGACTGATCCGAGAAATCCCGACGAGACGCCCGAGACCCCCGAGGTCCCCGGCGCCCCCGTCGAGCCCGAGGTGCCGAGCGTGCCCGAACCCGACCTTCCTGCTCCGGCGGAACCGGGCGTGCCCGGCGAGCCCGAGCCGGTCGTGCCGGTCGATGCGTCAGCGTCGGGGCCCGAGGTGCCCGAGGTGCCGAGCGCACCCGAGCCCCCGGCCGCCCCCGAACCGCCCGCGCCGCCTGCACCCCCGGCGCCCCCGGCGCCGCCCGCGTACGGCACGCCCGGTGCGACGCCGCCGGCATACGGTTCGGCGACCCCGCCGCCTCCGCCCGCGCCGAACGCGTACGGTGCGCCCGCGGCGCAGCCCGCGTACGGTGCGCCCGGCTACGCGGCACCGGCCTACGGTGCGGCTCCCGCGAAGAAGACGCCGGTGTTCAGCCTCATCTCGCTGATCGCCGGCATCGTGGGCCTCGTCGGCTTCGCCGTCGTGTTCCTGCCGTTCATCGGCGGCGTGCTGCAGCTGTTCATCCCGGCTGCGGCGGTGGTGCTCGGCTTCATCGGCAAGAGCAAGGAGCCGCAGGCGAAGGGCATGTGGCTGACCGGCATCATCCTCGGGTTCGTCGGCATCGGCATCGCGCTGCTGTCGTTCGTGCTCTGGGGCGTGCTCTTCTCGACGGCGGACTACTACTCGCCGTCGTACGACTACTGAGCGACGAGATGACGGAACGTGAGGGGGCTTCGCCTGACGGCGAGGCCCCCGACCGTCTGCCCCGGCGCGACGACGGGCCGGTCGACCCGCTCGCGCCCTACCGGCCGGCCGAACCCACCTTCCGCGCCGACCCCGCCGTGCGCGAACCCGAGCCCGCCGTGCGCGAGCCCGCCGCGCTCGAGCCCGACCAGCGCGAGTTCGACGTGCCCGTCGACACCGACCAGCTGCGCCGCATCTCGACGGGGCAGCTGCTCATCGTGCACCGCGCCGGCTTCGACGCCGCCGAGGCGATCGAAGAGGAGGAGGAGCAGCAGCGCCGGGCGTTCAGCTGGGTCTCCGCCGTCACGGGCGTGATCGGTGCCGCGGCGTCGCTCTTCGTCGGCTGGATGCTGCCCCTGTCGATCGCCGCGATCGTGTTCGGCGTGCTCGGCCTGCGCCGCGAGGAGCACGGCCGCGCCCTCGCGTTCACCGGCATCGGCACGGGCCTGGCCGGACTCGTGTTCTCAGCCGTCTGGATCGGCTACTACGCGATCGTGTTCGGGGCGCTCCCGGTCTGAGGGTTTCGAGCCGCGTCCTCCTTGGGCGGTTTCGAGACGCGTCCTCCTTCGTCGGGCGCTCCTCAACCCGCGGTGGCGAGCCGCTCGACGAGCAGCGCCACATGACGGCCCTGCTCACGGGTGAGCACGATCGTCGCGCGCTCGGCGCCCTTGAGCTTCAGCCGGGTGCGCAGCGCCGCCGGGTCGACGTCGACGCCGCGCTTCTTGATCTCGACGGTGCCGACGCCGCGTGCCTGCAGCGCCTGACGCAGTCCGCGCTCGTCGGCTGGCAGCCGTTCGAGCACCCGGAAGCCCCGGGCGAACGGTGAATCGATGGCGGTGTCGGCCGTGAGGTAGGCGATGCCGGAGCTCAGCATCCAGGCACCGTTCGCCCGGGCGAGGTCGCCGATGAGCCGTGCCCGGATGACCGCGCCGTCGGGCTCGTAGAGGAAGTCGCCGAGCGGCCCGTCGGGTGCGTCCTCGCTGTCAGCGGGGGCGACGAGCTCGTACGCGGCCTCGCCGCGGATGACGAGCGCCGAGCGCCCGATGCCGGGGCGTGCGAGGGCACCGAGCCAGACGCCGAGCTCGACGACGTCGCCGTCGACCGAGACCCACTGCGCCTCGGCGCCCGCCGGAATCACGTCGCGATCGGTGCCGGGGCCGAGCTTCACGCCCACCGCCATCCGGTCGGCGAGCCCGAACGCGAAGTCGAGGCTCGGCGAATACGCCGAGGCATCCGCGATGCGCGTCGTCGTGCCGCCCGCGGTCGTGCGCCGCGCCGGGTCGAGCCAGGCGCCGTCGATGCCGCCGAGCGCGACGTCCTCCGCGCGCGAGTGCAGCACCTGCGCGTGCGGGAACGGCGTGAGGTTGTACGCCGCGATCGCCGCGGTGACCTCGTCGGCGTCGGCCGCCGTGACCTCGAGGTCGATCGCGGCCATCGCGAGGGCGTCGCCGCCGATGCCGCAGCCGAGGTCGGCGACGTGGCGGACGCCCGCCCGCGAGAACCGTCCGGCGTGCAGGGCGGCGACCTGCAGGCGGGTCGCCTGCTCGAGGCCGGCCTCGGTGAACAGCATGCGGTCGGCGAACGGCCCGAACTTGGATGCGGCCTTCGCGCGCAGCTTCGACTGGGTGAGCACGGCCGCGACGAGCCCGGCGTCGTGGCCCCGCCGGCGGAGCTCGGCGACCGTCTTGACGATGTCGGCCTTCGAGTCCCACGCGGGCAGGGCGTCGAGCAGCCGCAGGCCTTCGGGGGAGAGCAGTGCGACGAGGTCGGAGCGTTCCACCCCAGAACGCTATATCACCGGCGCATCCGCCGCTGTTCGCCAGACGTGAACGACGTTGGCACTCACGTTGCACGAGTGCCAGAACGCGCCTAGACTCGCTTTAGCACTCTCGCTCTGAGGCTGCTAACCAGTCTTCGTCAAAAGACGCATCCGTCTAGAAAAGGGGTCAACCGTGTCGGTTTCCATCAAGCCGCTCGAGGATCGCATCGTCATCAAGCAGGTCGAGGCCGAGCAGACCACGGCGTCGGGTCTCGTCATCCCCGACACCGCGAAGGAGAAGCCGCAGGAGGGCGAGGTCGTCGCCGTCGGCCCCGGTCGCATCGACGACAACGGCAACCGCGTCCCGCTCGACGTCGCCGTCGGCGACAAGGTCATCTACTCGAAGTACGGCGGCACCGAGGTCAAGTTCGGCGGCGAGGACTTCCTCGTGCTGTCGGCCCGCGACGTGCTCGCGGTCGTCGTTCGCTGAGCGACCCGACATCCGTGCTGACGGCCCGGAGGCTTCGGCCTCCGGGCCGTTCGTCGTCTCCGGGGTGGCGCTGTCGTCATGGCGGGCCGACCGCGTGGCATCCTCGGTCGAATCGATTCAGCCGGATCATCCGGCGGGCGTAGGCTGTATCGGTGAATTCCCGCTCAGCGCCCGCCGGTCACGGCGCGATCAGCCGACCGGGTCTCGGCTACGCGATCTCCGCGTACCTGCTCTGGGGCGTGCTGCCCATCTACTTCATCGCGCTGCAGCCGACCGGCTCGGTCGAGATCGTCGCCTGGCGCATCCTGCTCTCGCTCGTCTTCTGCGCCCTGCTCATCACCGTGACCCGGGGGTGGGCGAGGTTCGTCGCGCTCCTGCGCGACCGCCGCGTGCTCTTCACGATGGCCGCCGCCGGCGCGCTCATCTTCGTCAACTGGGAGACGTACGTCTACGCGGCCGTGAACGAGCAGGTCGTCGAGGCATCCCTCGGCTACTTCATCAACCCGATCGTGACGATCTTCCTCGGCGTGCTCATCCTGCGGGAGCGCCTCAACCCGACCCAGTGGGTCGCGGTCGGCATCTCGATGGTCGCCGTCATCGTGCTCGCGGTCGGCCACGGGCAGTTCCCGTGGATCGCGCTGCTGCTCGCCTTCTCGTTCGGGTTCTACGGACTCATCAAGAAGCGGGTCGGCCCGCGGGTCGACGCCGTCTCGGGGCTCACGCTCGAGACGCTGTGGCTCGCGCCGGTCGCCGGCGTTCAGCTGTGGTGGATCGCGGCCACCGAGGGGCTCACGATGGGCGCCTACGGTGCGTGGCACGCGGTGCTGCTCTCGCTCGCGGGCGTCGTCACCGCGGTGCCGCTGCTGCTGTTCGCGGCGGCGTCGAGACGGCTGCCGCTCATCTACATGGGGTTCATCCAGTACTTCGCGCCGTTCATCCAGTTCATCGTGGGCGTCGCGGTGCTCGGCGAGCCGATGCCGCCCGAGCGCTGGATCGGCTTCGGTCTCGTCTGGGTGGCGCTCGCCGTGCTCACCTTCGACCTCGTGCGCAGTGCCCGGTCGGCCAGGCGGGTGTTCGCCGAGCCCGTGTGAGCCGCGTCCGGCACCACGCCGCTGCGGCGGAATCCGCACCAGATGACGCCGTGTGACGCGGATTTCGTGCGTCCGACGCCCGAAAGGTGTCGACCCGGTAACGATCCGGCCGGTGTTACCGGGTTGTGACCGCGGTGACTTGTCTCGGCGGGACACCCCGGCATACTGTCGATCAACGGCGTCGTTACGGCGCTTGATCGTTTCAGCAATTCCTTCAGTCCCAAGGAGCAACATGAGCGTCTTCGCGAAGGCTTCGGCCAAGCGTTCTGCGCGCGCTGCCTGGACGGGTCTCGCCATCGTCGGCGTCAGCACCCTCCTGCTCACCGCGTGCACTTCAGGCGGCACCCCGTCGTCGACCGAGAGCGAGAAGCCCGCCGATTCCGGCGACGCCCTGCAGGTGGAGGCGGGCGACCGCGACCTCACGCTGAAGGTCGGCCAGATCGCGCCGCAGTCCGGCACCCTCGCGGTGCTCGGCCCGCCCCAGATCGCCGCCGCGCAGCTCGCGGTGAACGACATCAACGCCGCCGACCTCGGCATCAACGTCGAGCTGACCCTCCGCGACGAGGGCGACAGCACGGTCGATGTCGCGACCGGTTCGGTCACCGACCTGCTCTCGCAGGACGTCGCGGCCATCTCGGGTGCTGCGGCCTCGGCGACGACCCGCAACATCTACGAGCAGGTCACGAGCGCCGGCGTCGTGCTCATGTCGCCGTCGAACACGGGTCTCGACCTGTCGTCGATCAACGACAACGGGCTGTACTTCCGCACCGCGCCGTCCGACCTCCTCCAGGGCGAGGTGCTCGGCAACCTGGTCGCCGAAGACGGCAACTCGACGCTCGGCATCATCTACCAGAACGACGCCTACGGCACCGGCTTCGCCGACGCCACGAAGAAGGCGTTCGAGGGTGCCGGCGGCGAGGTCGTGGCCGAGTCGTCGTTCAACACGGGCGACACGAACTTCTCGACCCAGATCGGCGACGTGACGGCTCAGAACCCCGACGCGATCGTGATCATCTCGTTCGACGAGGCGAAGGTCATCATCCCCGACCTGGTCGGCAGCGGTTTCCCCGGTGACAAGATCTACCTCACCGACGGCAACCGTCTCGACTACAGCAAGGACTTCGCCCCCGGCCTCATCAAGGGTGCCAAGGCGACGACCCCGGGTCTCGACCTCGCGTCGCTCGGTGACTTCACCGACCGCCTGAAGGAGATCGACCCCAGTCTGACCGACTTCACCTACGCGGCCGAGTCGTACGACAACATCGTGCTGTTCGCGCTCGCGGCCTACGCGGCCAACAAGACCGACGGCCAGTCGATCGCCGACTACCTCACGCAGATCTCCGGCTCGACCGGCGACGGCGAGAAGGTGACCGACTTCGCCGACGGTGCGAAGGCGCTCGCCGAGGGCAAGCAGATCGACTACGACGGCCTGTCGGGCCCCATCTCGTTCGATGAGAACGGCGACCCGCAGGGTGCCACGATCGGCATCTACGAGTACAACGACCAGAACGTGTCGGAGCGCATCAACTGACGCTCTGAGACTCGAACCGAACGGCCCCGGCGCTCGCGCCGGGGCCGTTCGCGCGTGTGAGGGGCGTTCGCGGGGGTGGTGGGGTGTGCGCTTGCGCGGGGGCGTCGTCGTTGCGCAGTGGGCCGCTCACGCCGTCTGGAGGCGCCGCGGTCATCGAACGGGCAGAGATCGTCCGGGATGCTCCAATCCTGGACGATCTTTGCCCACTCGATCGTGGCACGGGTGGTGCGGCTGGTGCGGGTGGTGAGTAGGTGGAGGGTGACGGCCACAGGACGTGGCGCGCACGACCCCGAGAACGCAGAACGGGCGGATGCCGCAGCATCCGCCCGTTCTCAGCGTTCAGGCGTTCGCTGCCCGGGTCAGTCGTCCTGGCCGAGCGTGCCGAGGTAGAGGCCGATCACCTTCGGGTCGTTGAGCAGTTCGCGTCCGGTGCCCGTGTAGGCGTCGCGGCCCTGGTCGAGCACGTACCCGCGGTCGCAGATCTGCAGGCAGCGGCGCGCGTTCTGCTCGACCATGATGGTCGTCACCCCGGCCTTGTTGATCTCCTTGACGCGCAGGAACGCCTCGTCCTGGCGGACGGGCGAGAGGCCGGCGCTCGGCTCGTCGAGCAGCAGCACGTGCGGCCCCATCATGAGCGCACGCGACATCGCGACCATCTGCCGTTCACCGCCCGAGAGCGACCCGGCGCGCTGGCCGAGCCGCTTGCCGAGCTCGGGGAAGATCGCCGTGACGAACTCGAGCCGTTCGGCGAGGCCCTTGGGCCGCAGGTAGATGCCCATCTCGAGGTTCTCGCGGATCGTGAGCGACGGGAACACGTTGTTCGTCTGCGGCACGAAGCCGACGCCCTTGCCGACGAGCTTGTTCGCCTTGAGGTTCGTGATCTCCTCGCCGTTCAGGAAGATGCCGCCCTCGCGCACCTTCACGAGACCGAAGATCGACTTCAGGAGCGTCGACTTGCCGGCGCCGTTCGGGCCGATGATGCCGATCAGCTCGCCGGGCGCCGCGGTCAGCGAGCACCCGTTGAGGATGTTCACACCGGGCAGGTACCCGGCGGTGATCGAGCGCACCTCGACGACGACGTCGCCCGCGGGCGGCTGCACGGCGGCGGGTGCGGGGCTACTGTTCGTCATCGATGAGCTCCTTCAGCGCTTCGACGTGTCCGGTGTCGGCGGCGCCGAGATCCTGGTCGTGGTGCTGGCCGAGGTAGGCGTCGATCACGGCCTGGTCCTGCATGACCGAGTGCGGGTCGCCCTCGGCGACGACCTTGCCCTCGGCCATCACGATCACCCAGTCGGCGATGTGGCGCACCATGTGCATGTCGTGCTCGACGAAGAGCACCGTCATGCCCTGGGTCTTCAGGTCGAGGATGTGGTCGAGCAGCGACTGGGTGAGCGCCGGGTTGACGCCTGCCATGGGCTCGTCGAGCATGACGAGCGTCGGGTCGCTCATGAGCGCCCTCGCCATCTCGAGGAGCTTGCGCTGGCCGCCCGACAGGCTCGCCGCGTAGTCGTCCTTCTTCGCGTCGAGCTTGAACCGGCCGAGGAGTTCGAGGGCCTTCGCCTCGATCTCGTCGTCCTGCTTGCGCCAGAGGAACGGCAGCATGGCCCGGAACAGGTTCTCGCCGCGCTGCCCCGTCGCCCCGAGCTTCATGTTGTCCATGACGGTCAGGAGCCCGAGGGCCTTCGTGAGCTGGAACGTGCGGATGAGACCCATCCGCGCGACCTTGAACGCGGGCACGTGCGCGAGAGAGGTGCCGTCGAAGCTCCAGTTGCCGGTGTCGGGCTTGTCGAACCCGGTCAGCAGGTTGAAGAACGTGGTCTTGCCGGCACCGTTGGGCCCGATGAGGGCCGTGATCGCGCCGCGCGGGATCTCGACGTGGGCGACGTCGACCGCGGTGAGGCCGCCGAACGTGCGCTTGACGCCGTCGGCGATGAGGATCGGATCGGTCTTCTTGCAACCCGGCTCGGCGTCGCCGACGTGCAGGCCGACGCTCTTGACGGGCTTCTTCGTGGGAGCGGCGTCACTTGACAAAGGACATCTCCTTCTTGTTTCCGAGCATGCCCTGTGGTCTGAACACGACCATGAGCATGATCGCCACGCCGACGAGGATGAACCGCAGCTGGCCCGACTGCACCTCGGAGATGGGCAGCCAGCCGGCCTCGACGGCTCGGGCGACGAATCCCGAGAAGAACGACAGCGCGACCCAGAAGACGATCGAGCCGAGCACCGGGCCGAAGACCGTCGCGGCACCGCCGAGCAGCAGGATCGCCCACGTGAAGAAGGTGAGCGACGTCGCGTAGTTCGCCGGCACCACGGCGCGGGGCAGGATGAAGATCATGCCCGCGAACGTGCCGAGCACGCCGCCGAGGATGAGGCTCTGCATCTTGTAGGCGTAGACGTTCTTGCCGAGCGAGCGCACGGCGTCCTCGTCCTCGCGGATGCCCTTGAGCACGCGGCCCCAGGGGCTGCGCATGAGCATCCAGACGAGCACGCACGCGATCGCGACGATCACCCAGGCGACGAGGATGCTCCACCAGTCGTTGGCGCTGAACACCCAGGGCCCGAAACCGGCGGTGCCGGAGAAGTGGAACGGGTTGAGCGCCCGGAATCCGTCTTTGTACTCGCTCAGGCCGTTCGCGGAGCCCGTGACGTCGCGGAACGTGTTGGTCGTGAACAGCAGTCGCAGGATCTCGGCCGCCGCGATCGTCACGATGGCGAGGTAGTCGGCGCGCAGCCGCAGCGTCGGGATGCCGAGGATGAGCGCGAAGACGACGGATGCGCCGACGCCGACGAGCACGGACGCCCACACGGGGAACCCGAACGTCAGGGTCGAGATCGCATAGCCGTAGGCGCCGAGCGCCATGAATCCGGCCTGGCCGAAGTTCAGGAGGCCGGTGTAGCCGAAGTGCACCGCGAGGCCGAGGGCCGCGAGCGCGTAGGCGGCGGTGGTCGGGCTCAGCACCTCGACGGCCGCGTTCGAGAAGATTGCTCCCCAATCGATCATTTCGGTCCTCCTAGCCGATCCGCTCTCGGCGACCGAGGATGCCCTGCGGACGCAGCAGCAGCACGAGGATCAGGATCACCAGTGCCGCGACGAACTTCATGTCCGCCGGAATCCAGAGCGTCGAGAGCTCGACGAACAGTCCGACGATGAGCGAGCCGATGAGGGCTCCGAATGCGGTGCCGAGACCGCCGAGGGTGACGGCGGCGAACACGAGCAGCAGGATCTGGAAGCCCATGTCCCAGCTCGCCCCGGGGCGGTAGTACGCCCAGAGGATGCCGCTGAGGCCCGCGAGCGCGGCGCCCAGCACCCACACGATGCGGATCGTGCGGTCGACGTCGATGCCGCTCGCGGAGGCGAGGCTCGGGTTGTCGGACACCGCGCGGGTCGCCTTGCCGATGCGGGTGCGCAGCAGGAAGAACGCGACCGCGAGGAGGACCACGATGCTGATGCCCATGCTCGCGACGTCGACCCACGACAGCGACAGCGGTCCGAGGTGGAACTCGGCGGGCGCTGCGCCGGGCAGCTGCCGAGTGCGGCCGCCGTAGAAGAACTGGTAGGTGTACCGCATCGCGAGGGCGAGGCCGATGCTCACGATCATGAGTTGGATGACGCCGACGCCTCGACGCCGCAACGGCTTCCACAGTGCCGCGTCGAGCGTCCAGCCGAGACCCGCGCTCAGGAGGATCGCGATGAGGATCGCGATCGCGATCGGCAGGCCGAGGATGTTCGCGAACGTCAGCGTCATGAGCGCGCCGAACGTGATCATCTCGGAGTGCGCGAAGTTGCTGAGGCCCGTGGTGCCGTAGATGAGCGAGAGGCCGATCGCCGCGAGTGCGAGCAGCAGGCCGAAGTTCAGGCCGTTCACGACGCGGTTGACGAGCTGGTCGAAGAACGACACGGTCACCCGCGTGCCCTCGCCGAGGAAGAAGTTCACCGACTTGTTGTTCGTCAGCCCGAACTCCGCCGTGCGGGGGTTCTCGCCCTTCGAGACGACGACGCCCTTCGGCAGGGTGTCCTCGTGCAGCTCGATCTTGTACTCGGTCTTCTCGGGCACGCCGAGCGTCCACTTGCCGTCGGCGTCGGTCTCGGTGTCGGCGGTGAATCCGCCGCCCTCGACCGTGATCTTCACGCCTTCGAGTGGTTCGTCGTTGTACTGCACATTGCCCGAGAAGTGGTACTCGTACTCGTCGGAAGCCGAGGCCGCACTCCCATCCTCCGCCACCGCAGGGGACGCTGCGATGCCGGACAGAGTGAGTGCGGACAGGAGAATTCCGAGGAGTAGGAGCCACCTCCCGCGGGAGCGAGTCTGGACAGATCTCGTGGGTTCCACTGCACCTCCAAGGAGTCACCGGAGAGCGTGGTGGGACCTCCGGGACCGGTCCTTTCCGTCGACGGCGTCGTCGACGGTACCTGCCGATTATGACCCATGCGCGGCATGCCCGTGTGCAGTCGTCGGTCGGAGACCTCCGATTGTGCTGGATCGTTATGAAGAACCGGGGGAATGCCTCCGGCGCGAACTCGCTTAACATTGATGCACCGCCACCCACCCACGAAGCCGACGAGCCGCGGGTGTCCGACACGAAGGGAAGTCATGGATCAGGCAGATCCGTTCGGATTCACGGGACTCACGTACGACGACGTCCTCCTCCTTCCTGGTCACACCGACGTGATCCCCTCCGAGGCCGACACGGCCTCGCGCCTCACCCGTCGCATCACCGTGGCGACTCCGCTGCTGTCGGCGGCGATGGACACCGTCACCGAAGCGCGCATGGCGATCGCCATGGCGCGCCAGGGCGGCATCGGAATCCTGCACCGCAACCTGTCGATCCAGGACCAGGCCGACATGGTCGATCGCGTCAAGCGCAGCGAATCGGGCATGGTCTCGAACCCGGTGACCACGACCCCGGATGCCTCGGTCGCCGACGTCGACGCGCTGTGCGCGATGTACCGCGTGAGCGGTCTCCCGGTCGTCGACGACGAGGGCAAGCTCGTCGGCATCATCTCGAACCGCGACATGCGCTTCGTCGCCGACTTCGAGAAGCCGTCGACCAAGGTCTCCGAGGTCATGACGAAGATGCCCCTCATCACGGGGCGGGTCGGCATGAACCCCGACGAGGCGCTCGCGATCTTCGCGAAGCACAAGGTCGAGAAGCTCCCGCTCGTCGACGACGAGGGGCATCTCACCGGCCTCATCACGGTCAAGGACTTCGACAAGAGCGAGCAGTACCCGTACGCCACGAAGGACGACGAGGGCCGCCTCCGGGTCGGTGCCGCGATGGGATTCTTCGGCGACGCGTGGGAGCGCGCCGAGGCGCTTCGCGACGCGGGCGTCGACGTGCTCGTCGTCGACACCGCGAACGGCGAGTCGGCGGGCGTGCTCGACATCATCCGCCGGCTGAAGGCCGACCCGACGTTCGCCCACATCGACGTCATCGGCGGCAACGTCGCGACCTACGAGGGTGCGAAGGCGCTCGTCGAGGCCGGCGCCGACGCGGTCAAGGTCGGCGTGGGCCCGGGCTCGATCTGCACGACGCGCGTCGTGGCCGGTGTGGGTGTTCCCCAGATCACCGCCGTGTACGAGGCATCCAAGGCGACCAAGCCCGCAGGTGTGCCGCTGATCGCCGACGGCGGCCTGCAGTACTCGGGCGACATCGCGAAGGCGCTCGTCGCCGGAGCCGACACCGTCATGCTCGGTTCGCTCCTCGCCGGCACGGCCGAGAGCCCCGGCGAGCTCGTCTTCCAGAACGGCAAGCAGTTCAAGGCCTACCGGGGCATGGGGTCGCTGGGTGCGCTGCAGACCCGCGGCAAGAAGACGTCGTACTCGAAGGACCGCTACTTCCAGGCCGACGTGCCGAGCGACGACAAGCTGATCCCCGAGGGCATCGAGGGCCAGGTGCCGTACCGCGGTCCGCTGTCGGCGGTCGCGTACCAGCTCATCGGCGGGCTGCGCCAGTCGATGTTCTACGTCGGCGCCCGCACGATCGCCGAGCTGAAGACGAAGGGCCGCTTCGTGCGCATCACGCCCGCGGGCCTCAAGGAGTCGCACCCGCACGACGTGCAGATCGTCGTCGAGGCGCCGAACTACACGCGCTGACGCGCGGCCGCCCAGCCGCGTGGACGCACTGGAGTACGCGCGCGTCGTGCAGAAGCACGTGCTCGTGCGCGACCCCGACGGGGTCGAGCGCGTGCTGATCGGCGAGGCACCGGCGTACGCCGAGCGTCTCCACGAGATCGCCGGGCGGGTGAGGGTCGACCCGGCCGACGTACTCCCGTTCGCGATGGTCCTGCTCGCCGTGGCGGCGATCGGGTGCGCGATCGCCGCGCTGCCGACCCGGCGAGCCGACCCGCCGGGCCCCGCCGTCGCGTTCACGATCGGTGTCTTCGCGATGCTCAGCGCGCTCACGATGTGGCTCTCGGCGCCGGTCGCGTTGGGCATCGAGCCGCGGCTGGCGCCGTGGTTCTGGCTGGGTGCGGTCGCGACGCTGACGACCGCCACGATCGCGGTGGCGTGCATGATCGCCCGGCGTCGACTGCCTCGTGACGTCGAGCGCGAAGCGGTCGTCGACGAATTCCGGGCGCGGGTGCAGGTCGAACTCCGCTCCGTGCGCGAGCGGGCCGAAGGCGAGGCGGCCGCTGCCTATGCGCTCCTCGAGCCCGAGCAGCGTGCCTCGCTCGAGCGCGCGCAGCTCGCCGCCCGCGCCGAGCTGCAGCGCCGCGGCATCCCCGTGCCGGCGCAGGTGCCGACACCGCCCGGCAGCGGCATCGTCCGACAGGCTGTCGATCTCGGCATCGTCGCGTCGGGTGCCGCGACGGTCGAGCGCTGATCGGTGTCGGCGATCACGCCAGCTCCCTGATGTAGCAGAGCATGCGGTAGTCGGTGCCCGGTTCGACGTTCACGAAGCCGTGGCGTTCGTAGAAGCGGCGCGCGTCGACATCGATCTCGTCGACGTTGATGTGCATCTCGCCGCCCCCGCGCCGGAGCACCTCGGCGATCGCGTGCTCGAGGAGCGTCGTGCCGATGCCCGAGCCGCGCAGGGCGGGCATCACGTAGAGCTCGTCGAGCACGGCGAGCGGGCCGTCGCAGTACACCGTCGGCCGGAGGGTGACGAGGGCGTAGCCCGTGGGGTCGCCGCCGCCCGCATCGTCGCCCGCGAACAGCACGAACCCGTCGGGGTCGGCGATGAGCCGCCGGAAGCGCGGCTCGAGCACCTCGCGGCTCGGGGTCGGCGTGTCGAACTCCTCGGCGAACTCGACCTGCAGGCGGGCCGCAGTCGCGGCGTCGTCGGGCACGGCGATGCGGATGCCTCGGGTCGAGGCATTCGGGCCGTGGGCGTCGCTCGTGGTCATCGTGCTCATCCCCGATCCGGAGTCCGGAGGCACGTCAGGCGGGGGTCTGCCCGGCGGCGTCGGCGATGCGGGTGATCGCTTCGCCGAGCACCTCGGGCGTGCAGGCGAAGTTCAGCCTGACGTGGCCGCGCCCGACCTCCTTGCCGAACATCGTGCCGATGCCGAGCGCGACCCGGGCCCGCTCGAGTGCGACCGCCGCGGGGTCGTCGCCCCAGCCGAGGGCGGAGAGGTCGAGCCAGGCGAGGTACGTCGCGTCGGGGATGCGGTAGCGCACGCCCGGCAGCTCGTCGGCGAGCAGGTCCGCGAGCAGGCGCCGGTTGTCGTCGAGGCTCGCGAGCACCCCGTCGAGCCAGTGCCCGCCCTCGCGGAACGCGGCGACCGACGCGATCGAGCCGAACTGGCTCATGCGCCACTCGACCTCGTAGGGCATGGCCTTCCGTACCGCGTCGCCGCGGTCGGAGGCGGTCACGATCATCGCGGCCTTGAGCCCGGCGAGGTTGAACGCCTTCGACGCGGCCGTCACGGTCACACCGTGCTCGCGGGCGGCGTCGGAGACGGTGAGGAACGGCGTGTAGACCGTGCCCGGCTGCGAGAGCGGTCCGTGCACCTCGTCGGAGACGATCGTCGCACCGTGGCGTGCGGCGACCTCGGCGAGGGCGGCGAGCTCGTCACGCGAGGGCACGAGCCCGATCGGGTTGTGCGGGTTGCACAGCACCATGGCCTTCGCCCCCGCGGCGAACGCGGCGTCGATGCCCTCGAGGTCGAGGGCCCAGCCCTCGTCGATGCCGCCGCGCATCGGCACCTCGACGACCCGGGCCGAGGCCTCGGTGACCACGTCGAAGAACGGCGGGTAGATCGGCGGCGTGATGACGACGCCGTCGCCGGGTGCGGTCACCTGGCGCAGCACCTCGACGAGCCCCATCGCGACGTCGCCCGTGCAGGTCACCCGACCGGGGTCGACCTGCCAGCCGAACCGCTCGGCCGCGAACGGCGCGAACGCCTCGGCGACGGGCCGGCTGCCGGCGGCGTAGCCCGTGTCGGAACGGTCGACCGCCGCGTGCAGCGCCGCCGCGATCGGCTCGGCGAGCGGGTAGTCCATCTCGGCGACGGGCAGCGGCAGCACGTCGGCGTCATAGTGCCGCCACTTCTCGCTCGTGCGGGTGCGGAGGACGTCGAGGGGCTCAGCGGCGATGCGATGCATGCCTCCAGCTTGCCGCAGATCGCCCGGGACTGGCAGGGCGCATCCGCGGCATGTATTCTGGTCGGCTGCCCAGCTCTGCTCGACACCTGGCGGCGCGACCGCGGGCGTCCCGATTCCGGTCGCAGACCGATCGGATCACGAACCCATGGGCTTCATCGACGTCAACGGCGTCTCGTACTCGCTTCCCGACGGGCGGCCCCTGCTCGCGCGGCTCGCCTTCCGCGTCGCCGAGGGGCGGACGACCGCGCTCATCGGCGCCAACGGCGCCGGCAAGTCGACGCTGCTGCGCATCATCCGCGGCGATCTGCGGCCCGACGAGGGCAGCGTGCAGGTCGACGGCGGGCTGGGCGTGATGGACCAGTTCGTCGGCACCGGGCGAACCGTCGAGGGGGCGGATGCCACGGTCGCAGGTCTCCTCGTCTCGGTGGCGCCGACCCGCATCAGGCAGGCCGCGCTCGAGCTCGAGGCATCCGAGAACGCCCTCATCGAGCACGACGACACCGACGCGCAGATGCGGTACGCGACCGCGCTCGCCGAGTACGCCGAGGCCGGCGGCTACGAGCAGGAGGTCGTCTGGGACCACTGCACGCAGGCGGCGCTCGGCATCCCGTACGAGCGGGCGAAGTGGCGCGAGCTCTCGACCCTCTCGGGCGGCGAGCAGAAGCGGCTCGCGCTCGAGGCGCTGCTGCGGGGTCCCGAGCAGGTGCTGCTGCTCGACGAGCCCGACAACTCGCTCGACGTGCCCGGGAAGCGCTGGCTCGAGGAGCGCCTGCGCGAGACGCCGAAGACGGTCCTCCTCGTCTCGCACGACCGCGAGCTGCTCGCGCGCGCCGCCGACCGCATCGTGACGATCGAGCTCGGGGCCGCCGGCAACACCGCGTGGGTGCACGGCGGCAGCTTCGAGGGCTACCACGCGGCGCGCGACGCACGGTTCGAGCGGCTCGACGAGCTGCGCCGTCGCTGGGACGAGCAGCACGCGGCCCTCAAGGCGCTCATGCTGCGGATGCGCGAGAAGGCGAAGTACAACTCCGACATGGCCGCCGCGTACAAGGCGGCGGTCACCCGGCTCGCGAAGTTCGAGGAGGACGGCCCGCCCGAGGAGCGCCCGCCGGCGCAGGCCGTCTCGATGCGGCTGCGCGGCTCGCGCACGGGCAAGCGCGCCGTCGTGTGCGAAGGGCTCGAGCTCACCGGGCTCATGCGGCCGTTCGACCTCGAGGTCTGGTACGGCGACCGGGTCGCCGTGCTCGGTTCGAACGGATCGGGCAAGAGTCACTTCCTGCGGCTGCTCGCGGGCGGCGGCACCGAGCCCGACCGCACGCTCGGCCACGTGACGAGCGTGGGGGAGACCCTCGTCCGCGTGCCTCACGAGGGACGTGCGGTGCTCGGTGCGCGGGTCGTGCCGGGCTGGTTCGCCCAGAACCACGAGCATCCCGAGTTCCGCGGACGCACGCTCCTGGACATCCTGCACCGCGGCGATGCGAACCGCGACGGCATGGCACGGGAGGCCGCGAGCTCGGCGCTCGACCGCTACGGGCTCGCGGGGTCGGCGCTGCAGAACTTCGAACAGCTCTCGGGCGGGCAGCAGGCCCGTTTCCAGATCCTGCTGCTCGAGCTGTCGGGTGCGACCCTGCTGCTGCTCGACGAGCCCACCGACAACCTCGACCTCGTCTCGGCCGAGGCGCTCGAGGAGGCGCTCGAACGCTTCGACGGCACGGTGCTCGCGGTCACGCACGATCGCTGGTTCACGCGGAGCTTCGACCGGTTCGTGGTGTTCGCCGAGTCGGGCGACGTCGTCGAGACGGACGCGCCCGTGTGGGACGAGAAGCGGGTCGCGCGAGCGCGCTGAACCGTGACGGCCTCACCCGATCGGGTGAGGCGCTGACGTCGCGTGTGCGCCCAGACTGATCGGCATGACGAGACGACGGAACGACCAGCGGACGGCGATCGCCGGACCGGCCCTCATCATCGTGTGCGCACTGCACAGCGTGGTCGGCGGGCTCGCAGCCTCGCCGGTGGTGGGCCAGGCGCTCGCCGACGGCTGGTACGGAGCGATGACGAGCGGCCTCGAGGTGGCGCTCTGGTTCTTGATGACCGGGTTCTTCGGTCTGGCACTGGGCGTCGCGATGACCTCCCTCGAACGGGCCGGGCGGATGCCGTGGCCGGTCAGCATCGCGCTGCTCGCGATCGCGCTGATCGGGGTGGCGGCGGCGCCCGTGTCGGGATTCCTGCTCGTGCTCGTGGCGGGCGTCATCGCGGTCGTGCAGTCGGCGCGTCTGCAGCGCCGGCGGGCATCGGATGCTCCGGGCGCGGGTGAGTCCGCGGTCGGGACGCCGGACCCCCGAGTGATCGCCGGGGGCGACCGGTAGGGTGGAACGGTGAGCCAGGAGATCGAGATCGGCCGCTCCAAGCGGGGCCGGCGAGTGTACGCGTTCGACGACATCGCGATCGTGCCGAGCAGGCGAACGCGCGACCCCGAAGACGTCTCGGTCGCCTGGTCGATCGACGCGTACCAGTTCGACATCCCGTTCCTGGCCGCGCCCATGGACTCGGTCGTCTCGCCGCAGACGGCGATCATGATGGGCAAGCTGGGCGGCCTCGGCGTGCTCGACCTCGAGGGCCTGTGGACCCGTTACGACGACCCGGCGCCCGTGCTCGCCGAGATCCGCAACCTCCCGGCCGACCGTGCCACCGAGCGCATGCAGCAGCTTTACGCCGCGCCGATCAAGCCCGAGCTCGTGACGGCGCGTCTCGCCGAGATCCGCGCCGCGGGCGTGACCGTCGCCGGCGCCCTGTCGCCGCAGCGCACGCAGGAGCTCTACGAGACCGTCGTCGCCGCGGGCGTCGACCTCTTCGTCATCCGCGGCACGACCGTCTCGGCCGAGCACGTGTCGAAGAACCAGGAGCCGCTGAACCTCAAGAAGTTCATCTACGAGCTCGACGTTCCCGTGATCGTCGGCGGCGCGGCGACCTACACGGCAGCCCTGCACCTCATGCGCACGGGCGCGGCCGGCGTGCTCGTCGGCTTCGGCGGCGGCGCCGCATCGACGACCCGCACGACGCTCGGCATCCACGCCCCGATGGCCACCGCGGTGGCCGACGTCGCGGGTGCTCGCCGCGACTACCTCGACGAGTCGGGCGGCCGGTACGTGCACGTCATCGCCGACGGCGGCGTCGGCACGGCGGGCGACATCGTCAAGGCCGTCGCGTGCGGCGCCGACGCGGTCATGCTCGGTGCGGCGCTCGCCCGCGCGACCGACGCACCCGGCGGCGGCTACCACTGGGGCGCCGAGGCGCACCACGCGAAGCTGCCCCGTGGCCGCCGTGTGCAGGTCGGCCAGGTCGCCCCGCTCGAGGAGGTGCTCTACGGCCCGGCACCCGCCGCCGACGGCACTGCGAACCTCGTCGGGGCGCTCAAGAAGTCGATGGCCACCACCGGGTACTCCGACCTCAAGGAGTTCCAGCGGGTCGAGGTCGTCGTCGAGCCGTACCTCGGGTCGTAACGCGCGAGGCGGTATCGCGACGCGTCCTGGTTTCGAGACGGCGCCGGCGCGCCTCCTCAACCCTCCGCCTTCATCGGGCGCTCCTCAACCTGCGTGAACTCGGGTAGCGTTGAAATCGGATCACGCGGCCCGGCCCTGAGCCGCGGGGATGGGGTGGCACGATGGCCAAGCTCAAGTCGGTGACGCGTTCGCAGAAGCTCGGACCGGAGGAGCGCGACGCCGCGATCGCGCGCCTCAAAGAGAAGGAGCTCGACGTGCTCGTCGTCGGCGGCGGCATCGTCGGCACCGGCTCGGCGCTCGACGCGGTCACCCGCGGGCTCTCGACCGGCCTGCTCGAGGCCCGCGACTGGGGCTCGGGCACGTCGAGCCGTTCGTCGAAGCTCGTGCACGGCGGCATCCGCTACCTCGAGCAGCTCGACTTCCGGCTCGTGCGCGAGGCGCTCATCGAGCGCGGACTGCTGCTGCAGCGCATCGCGCCGCACCTGGTCAAGCCCGTGCGGTTCCTCTACCCGCTGAAGAAGCGCGTCTTCGAGCGCTTCTACGTCGGCGCGGGCATGATGCTCTACGACATCTTCAGCTACACGGGCGGGCGTCCGCCCGGGGTCCCGCACCACCGGCACCTCTCCAAGCGACAGGTCATGCGCGCCATCCCGTCGCTCTCGAAGGATGCCCTCGTCGGCGGCCTCACGTACTACGACGCCCAGGTCGACGACGCCCGCTATGTCGCATCCCTCGCCCGCACCGCGAGCTTCTACGGCGCCCACGTCGCGAGCCGCGTGAAGGTGGAGGGCTTCATCAAGGTCGGCGAGCGCGTCGTCGGCGTCCGGGCGCACGACCTGCAGAACGACGAGCACTTCGAGATCCGCGCGAAGCAGGTCGTGAACGCGACGGGCGTCTGGACGGACGACACGCAGCGCATGGTCGGCGAACGCGGCACCTTCAAGGTGCGCGCGTCGAAGGGCATCCACCTCGTCGTGCCGCGCGACCGCATCCAATCGGCGATGGGCATGATCTTCCGCACCGAGAAGAGCGTGCTCTTCGTCATCCCGTGGGGCCGGCACTGGCTCATCGGCACGACCGACACCGACTGGAACCTCGACAAGGCGCACCCGGCGGCGACCGCGGCCGACATCGACTACCTGCTCGAGCACGTGAACCGGGTGCTCGCGGTGCCGCTCACGCGCGAAGACGTCGAGGGCGTCTACGCCGGGCTCCGGCCGCTGCTCGCCGGCGAGAGCGACCAGACCTCGAAGCTCTCGCGCGAGCACCTCGTCGCGCACACGGTGCCCGGCCTCGTCGTCATCGCCGGCGGCAAGTGGACCACCTACCGGGTGATGGCGAAGGACGCGATCGACGCCGCCGTCGACGCGCTCGACGGCAAGGTGCCGGCGTCGACCACGCAGGACATCCCGCTGCTCGGCGCCGAGGGCTACCAGGCGGCGTGGAACAAGCGCGGCAAGATCGCCCGCGCGTTCGACGTGCACAAGGTGCGCATCGAGCACCTGCTGAACCGCTACGGCACGCTCACCGATGAGCTGCTCGACCTCATCCGCAACGACCCCGAGCTCGGCGAACCGCTGCCGGGCGCCGACGACTACCTCGCCGCCGAGGTCGTCTACGCCGCGTCCCACGAGGGCGCGCTGCACCTCGACGACGTGCTCGCCCGCCGCACCCGCATCTCGATCGAGGCGTGGGACCGCGGCGTCTCGGCGGCCCCCGTCGCGGCGAAGCTCATGGGCAGGGTGCTCGGCTGGGACGAGGCGCGTGAGACGCTCGAGGTCGAGCGCTACCTGCAGCGGGTCGCGGCCGAGCGCGCCTCGCAGGAGCAGCCCGATGACGAGTCCGCCGACCGGGTGCGGCTCGAGGCGCCCGACATCGTGAAGGTCGATTGAGCCTGCCCCGTTCGGGTCTCGGTGGGCTTCGCGCCTCGACCACCGGGTTCACAGCCGCGCGCGGGTAGGCTTGTCGATCGTGTCCGCCGACTCACGCCGCGCCGTCGTGCGCATGATGCTGCGCCCGCGCTGGATCGCCGCGCTCCTCGCCGCGCTCGCCGTCGCCGCGGGCTTCGCCCTCCTCGGCCAGTGGCAGATCGAGCGCGCCGTCGAGCAGGCGGTCGTCGTCGAACGGCCGACCGAGAAGGTGGTGCCGTTCGACGGCGTCGCCGAACCCGACGCGCCGACCCGCCAGGTGTCGACCGCCCAACGCGTCGAGGTCACCGGCACCTACGTGCCGGGTGACACGGTCATCGTCGAGGGTCGGCTCAACGAGGGCGTCCTCGGCTACTGGGCGGTCGCCCACCTCGAGGTCGCGGATGCCCCGGCCGGAGGCATCCCGATCGCCCTCGGCTGGGCGCCCGACGAGCAGCAGGTGCGTGCCGCGATCGACGAGTTCGAGGCGGGGCTCGACGGCACGTCGCAGGTGAGCATCGTCGGCCGGTTCCTGCCGAGCGAGGCGCCGGTCGCACCCGACGCCGACGCCGATCCGTTCACGATGACGACGGTGGCGTCGGCCCAACTCGTGAACCTGTGGGCCGACTACGACGACAAGCCGGCCTACTTCGGCTACATCACGGCCGCTGAGCCCGTCGCCGGGCTCGACGCGATCTCGTCGCCGCCGCCCGAGCAGACGGCCGAGCTCAACTGGCTGAACGTCTTCTACGCGGTGGAGTGGGCGGTGTTCGCGGGCTTCGCGATCTACCTCTGGTACCGGCTCGTGCGCGACGCGGTCGAACGCGAGCGCGACGAGGCCGAGGCGACAGCCGGCGCCGGATCACCCGCCGAAGGCGGCGACGAACTCGGGTGACGGCTCGATCTCGGTGATCACGTCGACGAGCACGCCGCCGGGGTCGCTGACGATCACGTGGCGTTGTCCGAACGGCTCGCTGCGGAGCGCCTGCACGATCGGCACCCCGGATGCCGCGAGCCGGGCCGCGATCTCGTCGACGTCGTCGACCTCGAGGTTGACGAGCACGCCGCGCGCGGCAGCGCCATAGCCCGCCGGAACCGACTCGTGAGCGGGGTCGAGCAGCGCGAGCTCGTGCCCGCCGTCGGGATGCCGCAGGCTCACGTACCAGTCGGCCTCGAAGGCGGTGTCGAATCCGAAGTGCTCGCGGTAGAAGCGCGCGCTCGCCGCGACGTCGGTCGAGCCGAGCACGGGGTAGCAACTGAGCAGCATTGAGTTCCTCCTCGGAGTGGTGCCGGGTGCACGCGGAAAATACATACACACTGTATGTATGTGTCATGATCGGTGACGTACAGTGTGCATGTCAACCGGGAGGGCACGTGGCGACGAAGGCCGAACAGCGCGATCGCACGCGCGCCGAGATCGTGCGCATCGCGACCCGGCGATTCGCCGCCGACGGCTACGCGGGGGTCGCGCTCGACGACGTGATGAGCGAGGCCGGTCTCACCCGAGGCGCGCTCTACCACCACTTCGGCAGCAAGCGCGGGCTCTTCCAGGCGGTCGTCGAGCAGGCGCAGCTGGGTGTCGCGAGTGCCGTCGAACAGGCGACGGCCGACCACGACGAGGTGCTCGAGGGGTTCCTCGCCGGCTGCCGGGCGTTCCTCGAGGCGAGCCTCGCACCCGAGGTCCGTCGCATCCTGCTCGTCGAGGGCCCGGCCGTGCTCGGCTGGGGGGAGTGGCGCGAGGGCGACCTCGAGTCGAGCGTCCGGTTGCTCGACGAGGGCGTCGCCGAGCTCGCCGCCGCCGGGGTCATCGACGACCGCGCGCTCGACACCGTCGCGACGATGCTGTCGGGGGCGCTCAACGAGGTCGCGATCGCGAACGCCGGCTCGCCCGAACCCGACCGGGGCATCGACGACGCCGTCGCGATGCTGCGCCGCTTCCTGCTGGGGCTTCGCCCAGCCGACGCCACGTAGACTGTACGCATGCCCCTCGAGCCCAAACTCGCCGATCTGCCGCGCATTCGCGGGGCGCTGAAGTTCTACCAGGTGGCCTCGGTCATCACCGGCGTCATGCTGCTGCTGCTCTGCGCCGAGATGATCGTGAAGTACGTGTTCCACTACGAGCTCTTCGCGTTCGGCCCCAACGGGTTCGTGACCTTCGAACCGGTGCTCGAGACGGCGTCGGGCCTCGAGTCGACCGGTCAGGGCGTGAACCTCTCGACCGGCATCCTCATCGCCCACGGCTGGTTCTACGTCGTGTACCTCTTCAGCGACTTCCGCCTCTGGAGCCTCATGCGCTGGCCGTTCACGCGGTTCATCGTGATCGCGCTCGGCGGCATCATCCCGTTCCTCTCGTTCTTCCTCGAGGCGCGCATCGGGCGCGAGGTGCGCACGTACCTCGACCGGCGCGAAGCCGCGTCCGTCGCCGGCGACGCCGCCGCGGCCCCGGTCACCCCCGAGGCATCCGACCCCACCCCCGACTCCGTGGAGGCACAGCAGTGACCGACCAGCAGACCGAGCAGAGGCCCGTCCTCGTCGTCGACTTCGGCGCGCAGTACGCGCAGCTGATCGCCCGACGCGTGCGCGAGGCGTCCGTGTACTCCGAGATCGTGCCGCACTCGATCTCGGCCGACGAGGTGCGCGCGAAGAACCCGATCGGCATCGTGCTGTCGGGCGGGCCCTCGTCGGTGTACGAGCAGGGCGCCCCGCAGCTCGACGAGGAGATCCTCGAGCTCGGCGTGCCGACGCTCGGCATCTGCTACGGCTTCCAGGTCATGGCGCGCCACTTCGGCGGCGAGGTCGCCGAGACCGGCGCCCGCGAGTACGGCGCGACCGCCGCGAACGTGACGACTGAGCCCGTTGACGGTGGCTCGGTCAACGCCCTTCTCGTCGACCAGCCCGCCGCGCAGACCGTGTGGATGAGCCACGGCGACTCGGTCGCCCGCGCCCCCGAGGGCTTCGACGTGCTCGCCTCGACCGAGTCGACCCCGGTCGCCGCGTTCGCGAACGACGAGCGCAAGCTCTACGGCGTGCAGTGGCACCCCGAGGTGAAGCACACGCCGTTCGGCCAGGGCATCATCGAGAACTTCCTGCACCGGGCAGCCGGCATCCCCGCCGAGTGGAACTCGGGCAACGTCATCGCCGAGCAGGTCGCCCGCATCCGCGAGCAGGTGGGTGACGCGCGCGTCATCTCCGCGCTCTCGGGCGGCGTCGACTCGGCCGTCTCGACCGCGCTCGTGCAGCGCGCCGTCGGCGACCAGCTCACCGCGGTCTTCGTCGACCACGGGCTGCTGCGCAAGGGCGAGCGCGAGCAGGTGCAGAACGACTACGTCGCCGCGACCGGCGTGCGTCTCGTCACGATCGACGCCGAGGACACGTTCCTCGACGCGCTCGCCGGGGTCACCGACCCCGAGGAGAAGCGCAAGATCATCGGCCGCGAGTTCATCCGCGCGTTCGAGGCCGCCGAGCGCGACCTCATCGCGGAGGCCGCCGCCGACGGCCAGCCCATCAAGTTCCTCGTACAGGGCACGCTGTATCCCGACGTCGTCGAGTCGGGCGGCGGTTCGGGCACCGCGAACATCAAGAGCCACCACAACGTCGGCGGTCTCCCCGAAGACCTGCAGTTCGAGCTGGTCGAGCCGCTGCGCACCCTCTTCAAGGACGAGGTGCGCGCGATCGGCCGCGAGTTGGGCCTGCCCGAGGCGATCGTCGGCCGCCAGCCGTTCCCCGGCCCGGGTCTCGGCATCCGCATCGTCGGCGAGGTCACCCGCGACCGGCTCGAGCTGCTGCGCGACGCCGACGCGATCGCCCGTGAAGAGCTCACCAAGGCGGGGCTCGACCAGGAGATCTGGCAGTGCCCGGTCGTGCTGCTCGCCGACGTGCGCTCGGTGGGCGTGCAGGGCGACGGCCGCACCTACGGCCACCCGATCGTGCTGCGCCCCGTCTCCAGCGAAGACGCGATGACCGCCGACTGGACCCGCCTGCCCTACGACGTGCTCGCGAAGATCTCGAACCGCATCACCAACGAGGTGCGCGAGGTCAACCGCGTCGTGCTCGACGTCACGTCGAAGCCGCCGGGGACCATCGAGTGGGAGTGATCACTCCCTGACGTGAACGGCCGCCTTCGGGCGGCCGTTCGTCGTTCCGGCGCCGGCGTGACGAGCAGTGCCGCATTTCGGAACGGGCTGCCAGACTGGCGGCATGGGTGTCGTCGAGAACAGCAAGCTGACCGTCGTCGGGGCCGGGGCGGTGGGGTCGAGCCTCGCCTACGCCGCGCTCATCAGGGACTCGGCGGCCGAGGTCGCCCTGTACGACATCGCGGCCGAGAAGGTCGAGGCCGAGGTGCTCGACCTCGCCCACGGCACCCAGTTCACGCGATCGCGGGTCGTCGGCGGCGCCGACCTGGCCGTCGTCGAGGGCTCGCACGTCATCGTCGTCACCGCCGGTGCGAAGCAGGAGCCGGGCCAGACGCGCATGGATCTCGCCGCGACGAACGTCGGCATCCTCGAGCGACTGCTGCCTGCGCTGCTCGAGCGCGCGCCCGGTGCCGTCGTCATCCTCGTGACGAACCCCGTCGACGTGCTCACGGTCGCGGCGCAGCGCATCACGGGACTGCCGCCCGAGCGGGTGTTCGGCTCGGGGACCGTGCTCGACACGTCGCGCCTGCGCTGGCTCCTCGCCGAACGTGCGGGCGTCTCGACGTCGAGCGTGCACGCGAACATCGTCGGCGAGCACGGCGACACCGAGTTCCCGCTCTGGTCGGAGGCGCGCATCGGGCCGGTGCCGATCCTCGACTGGCGGGGCGGCGACCGGTTCACGGCTGACGAGCTCGACCGCATCGCCCGTGAGGTGCGCGATGCGGCATACACGGTCATCCGCGGCAAGGGCGCCACGAACTACGCGATCGGGCTCACCGGCGCCCGCATCGTCGAGGCCGTGCTGCGTGACGAGCACGCCGTGCTCCCCGTGAGCACCGTGCACGGACCCGCGATCCCCGAGCTCGAGGGCGTCGCGCTGTCGCTGCCGAGCGTCGTCGACGGCGAGGGCGCCCGGCCGATCGTCGGCACGCCGTTCTCCGAGCGCGAGCGCGCCCAGCTCGCGGCATCCGCCGACGCGATCAGGGCGGCCGCGGCGGCGTTCGGGTACTGAGCTCCGAACGCCGAACGGCCGCCCCCTCCGAGAGGGACGGCCGTTTCGAAGTGCGCGAGACGCTAGTTGCGCGCGATGGCGAGCATGCGCAGGATCTCGAGGTAGAGCCAGATGACGGTGACCATGATGCCGAAGACGCCGGTCCACTCGTACTTCTTCGGGGCGCGGTTGCGCACGCCCTGCTGGATGAAGTCGAAGTCGAGCACGAGCGAGTACGCCGCCATGATCACGACGAGCACGCCGAGGATGAGCCCGAGGGGGATGCCGGCGATCTCCGTGCCGCGAAGGCCCCACGGGTTGCTGTTCACGCCGAAGACCATGAGGCCCCAGTTCACGAGCGAGAACACGAGGTACCCGACCATCGCGATGAGGAAGACCTTGGTCGCCTTCTTCGACGCGCGGATCTTGCCCGAGGCGAAGAGCGCGAGGGTCACGCCGAACACGACGAGCGTCGCGAGCACGGCCTGTGCGACGATGCCGCCGCCGAACGACAGCTCGTACCAGGCCGAGATGCCGCCGACGAAGACGCCCTGCACGGCCGAGTAGGCGAGGATCAGCGCGGGCGACGGCTCGCGCTTGAAGACGTTGACGAGCGCGAGCACGAAGCCGACGATGCCCGCGCCGACCCAGAGGAAGGGCAGGGTGTCGAGCGTCAGCCAGCCGATCGCGGCGCCGACGAGCAGCAGGCCGAAGCCCGCGACGGACTTCGCGATCGTCGTCTCGACGGCCATCGTCTCGCCGGCGGGCGGGGTCGCCGGCTGGTTGTACATCTCCTGCAGCTGCTGGGCCGAGATGTCTTGCGCTGCGGCCACGGCTCCCTGCTGCGAGAAGGCGGAGTTCCGCGAGAATGCGGGATTGTCGAGAGCCATGGGTTCCTCTGCTTTCGGCTGTCGTCGGATGCGGGGGATCGGCGACCGGATGCGGCATCCGTGCCAGGTAACAAACCTATCGGATGTGTTCGAGACAACGCCGAGAGTTCTCGCGGAATTCCGCCGCGACCGGGCCGGCGGCCGGCGGGTCGGTCGTTAGTCTGGGCAGATGCAGCCCGTGAAGGCCCGCCGCCCGCTCGTCATCGGACACCGCGGCGCCCCGGGCTACCGACCGGAGCACACCCGCTCGTCGTACGAGCTCGCCTTCGCGCTCGGCGCCGACGCGGTCGAGCCCGACATCGTGTCGACCCGCGACGGCGTGCTCGTGCTGCGGCACGAGAACGAGATCTCGGGCACCACGGATGTCGCGTCCCGGCCCGAGTTCGCGGGCCGGCGCACGACGCGCGAGGTCGATGGCTCCCCGCTCACGGGGTGGTTCACCGAGGACTTCACGTGGGCCGAGCTCGCGACCCTGCGCGCCCGCGAACGACTGGGTTCGCTGCGGCCGGCGAGCGCGAGCTTCGACGGGCGCTACCCGGTGATCCGGTTGCGCGACCTGTTCGAACTGATCGACACGGCCGCCGACGAGCAGCGCCGCATGATCCGCATGGTCGCCGAGTTCAAGCACGCCGCCCACTTCGCCGCGATCGGGCTGCCGCTCGACGAACTCTTCGCCGCCGAGCTCGCGGCGGCGGGCTGGGGCTCGGGCGACGAACGGCTGATCATGGAGGCGTTCGAGCCCACCCTGCTCGACCGGCTCGCGGCGCGAGGCATCCGCGGCAGGCGCATCGCGCTCATCGAGAACTCGGGCAGCCCCTGGGACCTCGTGCTCGCGCAGGGCCGCCGCGCGCCCCGGTACGACGATCTCGTCACCGCCGACGGCCTCGCCGGGCTGACGGGCCGGTTCGACGGTGTCAGCGTCGGCAAGGGCCGGCTCGTCGGCCCTGACCCGAAACGGCGGGGGGATGCCTCGGCGCCGCCGTTGCGCGGAGCCGCCCTCGTCTCGACCGCGCATGCCGCAGGACTCGAGGTCTACACGTGGACGCTCAGGCCCGAGAACCGCTTCCTCACGGCGGCGAGGCGGCGCGGTTCCGCTCGAGCCGGTTACGGCGACTGGGCGGGGGAGTTCGCCGACGTGCTCGCGACGGGCGTCGACGGCGTCTTCGTCGACCATCCCGACCTCGGGGTGGAGGCGCGAGCCGACTTCACGGCGTGACGTTCACCACTCGGCGACGAGCTCGAACCCCTCGGCCTCGAGTGCCCCGCGGAACGCCTCGTCGCGCAGCAGTCGGAGCTCCCACGCCCGGATGATGCCGTCCGGTCCGGCGACCGCGTGCTCGGGCGCCGGGTGCAGGAACAGCTCGCTCGTGCCCGCGGGGAGCGCGCCGAGGATGCGCCGGTACTGTTCGCGCAGTGCGTCGTAGCCGCCGAGGTCGTCGGCGGTGCGGCGGTTCGTCGCGATCGACGCGGGCAGCGCGACACCCGCGGCATCGGCCGCCGCGACCGCCTGCGCGTGCAGCTCGCGGAGCTCGGGCACCAGCGCGCCGCCGAGGTAGAGCTCCGGGTCGCGCGGCAGCCGGAACCCCATGCCGTGACGGGCGGCGAGCGCGAGCGCCTCGCCGAGGAAGGAGCGGCCGGTCAGGCCGTAGAGCGTGCCCGAGTGCGAGTCGAGGGCGGCGGGGCGGATGCCGCGGGCATGCAGCCACGCGAGTTGCGCGGCGAGCTCCGCCGCGACGTCGGCGGGCTGCGCGCGCTGGCCGACCGCGACGGGATCGTCGGGCAGGGTGCCGTCCGCCGTCACGAGCGATCGACCGGTCGTGAGGGGCCGCCACGGCGTCATGCCGCCCTCGCTCGAGAGCGTCGCGTGCAGGTGCGGGACGAGGCCGGACGCCGTCACCGCGGCGACGCCCTCCTCGACGGCCGGGCCGACGACGATCGCCGTGGTCGCCGTGATCGCGCCGTCGGCGGCGAGTTCGGCGATCGCCAGTGCGCTCCCGGCCTCGCGGCCGAGGTCGTCGGCGGTGATGACGAGACGCCTGGTCATCGCACGGTGTCGTCGTCGGCCGCGCGGGCCGCGGCCTGGGCGACGGTGGCCGTCGCGTCGACCTCCGATTCGGAGAGGCCCTCGGGCACCCGGATGAACCGCGCGAGCACGGCGCCGATCGAGCAGAGCACGAACGGGTAGACGCAGAGGTAGACGCGGTAGGCGACATCGGCCTGCGTGCCCGGATCGTCGCCCGAGTAGTAGCCGAAGAACACGCCGAGCGAGGCGAGGGCGAGGCCCGTGATGATGCCGTTGAGCCGACCGAAGAAGCCGAAGGCGGAGAGGAACAGGCCCTCGCGGTGCTGGCCGTGCCGGCGGGCGTCGTCGTCGAGCACCCGGGCGACGATGAGGTCGTTCGTGGCGAGCATGCCCGAGTAGCCGATGCCCACGAGGACGCCGGCGAGGAGCGCGGTGACGAGATCGTTCGCGAAGAAGAGCGGCACGAAGCTCACGGCCAGCACGACGAAGGCGAGCCGCCACGTGAACGCCGCGCCCTTGCGCCGCACGACCCGCGTCCAGACGGCGAGGCCGCCGACCGAGCACAGGATGACGGCGCCCTGCAGGTAGAGCGCGTTCGCGACCGGAAGGCCGAGCGAGTAGCGCACGTAGAGCTGGAGCCCGGCGAGCACGAGGGCCATCGCGCTCGCGTAGCAGGCACCCGCGACCCCGATCGACCAGAAGCGCGGATTGCGGACGATGGTGAGCAGGGTGGCGAAGAACCGCGGCCGCTCGTGAGTCGCGTAGCGGGGGTTCTCCTTCGCGCTGAACGCCATGAAGAGGATGACGGCGACGGCGATGACGCCGTAGATGATCGCCGTGGTGGTGAAGCCCGTGGTCGTGTCCTCGGTGCCGAAGACCGACGTCGTGAGCAGTGGCGTGACCGCGAGCGAGAGCACGAGCGCGACGAGCTGGAACGCCTGCCGGAGCGAGTTCGCGACGGCGCGGTTGCGCTCGCGCGGGAAGAGCTCGGGCAGGAGCGCGCCGTAGTTGGCGTTCAGCATCGAGTCGAACGCCTCGCAGAGGATCGCGAACACCGCGAACCAGGCGACGAGCGCCAGGCCGTCGAGCGAGGTCGGCGCCGAGAAGAATCCGATCATGCTCGCCGCGAGGAGCGGCGCGCCGACGACGAGCCACGGGCGGCGCCGGCCCCAGCGGGTGCGGGTGCGGTCCGACAGGAAGCCGAGCACGGGATTGTCGATCGCGTCGATGACCGCGTACACGATCATGACCGCGCCGTAGACGCGCACGTCGAGGCCGAGGATGTCGACGTAGTAGAGGATCATCGACCCCTTGATCATGTTGATCGGGATCGAGGTGCCGAACATGCCGACGGCGTAGCGCCACGGCGGGGTGCCAGGGGTGGTGTCGGGGGCAGGGGTCGTCGCTGCGCGATCGGTCATCGTCGTCCTTCGCTGGGGGTGCGCAAATGTTACGACATTCTGACGCCGGCTGGTTGAGGAGGGAGTGCAGCGACCGTCTCGAAACCGGGCGACGGGTCTCGATACGCTGCGCTACTCGACCACCGGGAGGAGTGTCGGGGGCCGCGCCTAGACTTGAAGGCGACATGACGCTGATCCTCGACCCCGACGACCCGGCCGGCTGGCGCGAGGCGCCGCCCGCACATTCCACCGACGCATCGGCCGCGGCATCCGGCCCCGGTTCGCGCCTGACCGACGGCCTCAACCCGCAGCAGAAGGAGGCGGTGGAGTACCGCGGCCCGGCGCTCCTCATCGTCGCCGGGGCGGGCTCGGGCAAGACCCGAGTGCTCACGCACCGCATCGCGCACCTCATCGAGACGCGTGAGGCCTGGCCGAGCCAGATCCTCGCGATCACGTTCACGAACAAGGCCGCCGCCGAGATGCGCGAGCGCGTGCAGGCGTTGCTCGGCGACAGCGCGTCGGGCATGTGGATCTCGACGTTCCACTCGGCGTGCGTGCGCATCCTGCGCCGCGAGGCCGAGTCGCTCGGGCTGAGCTCGACCTTCACGATCTACGACTCCGCCGACCAGCGCACGATCCTGAAGCGCATCATCAAAGAGCTCGACGCCGACACGATGGGCTTCACGCCCGCGAGCGCCCAGGCGAAGATCTCGAAGCTCAAGAACGAGCTCGCCGACGTCGAGACGTACGCGCGCAACGCGAACACCAACGACCCGCAAGAGGTCATGTTCCTCGAGATCTTCCGGCAGTACACGCGGCGCCTGCGCGAGGCGTCCGCGCTCGACTTCGACGACCTGATCGCCGAGACCGTGTACCTGTTCCGTGCGTTCCCGAAGGTCGCGGCGCTCTACCAGCGCCGGTTCCGGCACCTGCTCGTCGACGAGTACCAGGACACGAACCACGCGCAGTACGCGCTCATCCGCGAGCTCACCCGGCCCATCGAGCCGGCCGTCGTGCGCGACCTCGACGAGCACGGCATCCTCGTGCGGGGCCTCACCGACGCGACGGGTGCGATCCCGGGCGCCTCGCTCACGGTCGTCGGTGACTCCGACCAGTCGATCTACGCGTTCCGCGGGGCCGACATCCGCAACATCGTCGAGTTCGAGCGCGACTTCCCGGGGGCGCGGGTCGTGCTCCTCGAGCAGAACTACCGGTCGACGCAGAACATCCTGTCGGCGGCGAACGCGGTCATCTCGAACAACTTCGACCGAAAAGACAAGAAGCTCTGGACGGCCGACGGCGACGGCGACCAGATCATCGGCTACACGGGCTACACGGCGCACGACGAGGCGCAGTTCGTCGCCGACGAGATCGAGTCGCTGCACCGGGCCGGCGTCGCGTACCGCGACATCGCCGTCTTCTACCGCACGAACGCGCAGACGCGTGCCCTGGAGGAGATCTTCGTGCGCTCGGCGCTGCCCTATCGCGTCGTCGGCGGTACGAAGTTCTACGAGCGCGCCGAGATCAAGGACGCGATGGCGTACCTCGTCTCGGTCGCGAATCCGCTCGACGAACTCGCGCTCCGTCGCATCCTCAACACCCCCAAGCGCGGAATCGGCCCCGCGACCGAGACCGCGATCGCCCAGTTCGCCGAGCAGAACGAGGTGACGTTCCGCGAGGCGATGCGGGCGGCGGGGGCCTCGGGCTCGGGCCGAAGGTCACGGGGGCGATCCTCGCGCTCGCCGACGTGCTCGACGAGGCGGCCGCCATGCTGGCTGCGCCCGGCGGTTCGACCGATGCCGACGGCAACCCCACGGCGGGTGCCTCGGCGGGTGCGGCCACCGGGGTGTCGGGTGCGAAGGTCTCCGACGTGCTCGTGTTCCTGCTCGAGCGGTCGGGGCTCCTCGACGCGCTCCGCAACAGCCGCGACCCGCAAGACGAGACCCGCGCCGAGAACGTCGAGGAGCTCGTGGCGCAGACCCGCGACTTCGACCGCGAGAACCCGGGCGCGACGCTCGTCGACTTCCTCACCCAGGTGTCGCTCGTCGCGGCTGCCGACGAGCTCGACGACGCCTCGGGCACGGTCTCGCTCATGACGCTGCACACCGCGAAGGGCCTCGAGTACCATGCGGTGTTCCTCACGGGCCTCGAAGAGGGGCTGCTGCCGCACCAGATGTCGGCTTCCGAGCCCGGCGGGCCGGCCGAGGAGCGCCGGCTCTTCTACGTCGGCATCACACGGGCCCGCAAGCGACTCTTCATCTCGCTCGCGATGAGCCGAGCGCAGTTCGGCGAGGTGGCCGTCGCCATGCCGAGCCGCTACCTGCAGGAGATCCCCGAGGGCCTCATCGACTGGCGGCAGTCGCCCGGCATGGCGACGAGCCGCGGCGGCACGCAGCCGCGGGCGCTCAACGCCCGCCGCGACGGCGGTGCCTGGGGCACCCGCGACCGCGACCTCGAGCGGTTCAGCGTCACGAAGAGCGCCCGGCCGAAGGCGGAGTGGGCCAACAAGGTCACCGGCACCGTGCGCGACAACGGCGACCTGACGCTCGAGGCCGGCGACCGCATCCGGCACACCGACTTCGGCGAGGGCAAGGTCACCCAGGTCACGGGCGAGGGCACGAAGAAGATCGCGCACGTGTCGTTCGACCGCGCCGGCCAGAAGAAGCTGCTCATCAAGATCGCACCGATCGAGAAGCTCTGAGCGCGTCCGCATGACCTGGCCGACCCGATCTTCGCGCACCGTCTACGAGAACCCGTGGATCCGCGTCGTCGAGGACGAGGTCGTGCGCCCCGACGGCGGCGACGGCATCTACGGCGTCGTCGAGATGGCGCATCCGGCCGCGTTCGTCGTCGCGCTCACCGGTGACGACGAGGTACTGCTCGTGACGGTCGACCGGCACACCGTCGGCCCGTCGGTCGAGGTGCCCGCGGGCGGCACCGACGGCGAAGACCCGCTCGTCGCCGCCCAGCGCGAGCTCGCGGAGGAGACCGGGTACGAGGCATCCGAGTGGCGTGCGATCGGGCGCATGACCGCGCTCAACGGCATCGCCCGCGCGGTCGAGCACGTGTTCCTCGCGACGGGCGCGCGCCCGGCCCGCGGTGGCACGGGCGTCGCGGGCGACGCGACCGACGGCGCGGACGCCTCGCACGAGAGCCGCCTCGAAGAGGGCATCTCCGCCGTGCGGGCGGTGCCGTGGGCCGAGACGATGCGCATGGTGCGGTCCGGCGAGATCACCGACGGCGAGACCGTGGCGGCGCTCGCGTACGCCGCGCTCGCACTCGGGCGCCTCGCGTGAGCGCCGCGCACGCGAGCCTCGACCGCTGGTGGCGGTCGGTCCGCGCGCTCGACCTCGAGGTCGCGCTCCGGGCGGCGGTGGCCGCGGCGGTGCCGCTCGCGATCCTCGTCGCGGTCGGCCGCGTCGACTGGGCGTCGTACGCGGCGTTCGGCGGCATGGTCGCCATCTTCGGCCGCAGTGAGCCGTACGGCACCCGGTTGCGCACCGTGACGGCGGCGGCTGCGGCGCAGCTCGGTGCGACCGGGCTCGGCATCCTGCTGTCGGCCTCCGGCGCCCCGCTCGCCGTGCAGGCCGGAGCGCTCGTGCTCGTCGTGAGCGCGGTGATCGTCGGCTTCAACCTGCTCGGCGTGACGCCGTCGACGCCGCTCTTCGCGGTGTTCGGCCTGCTCGTGTGCGCGGCGCAGCCCGTCGACGACGGCACGGGCTGGCAGCGGTGGGGCGTCGCGTGGGCGGCCGCGGCCTTCGCGTGGCTGCTCGCGATGTCGGGGTGGCTGCTCCGGAGGCTCGCGGGCGACCGCGCCGACCGGGCGTTCAAGCCGCTCCCACGCCGCACGCCCACACGTCGGCGGGGGCACACCGATCCCCGACTCTGGCTCAACGTCGCCCAGAACGTGCTCGCCGCGCTCGCCGCAGGCGGGGTCGCGCTCGCGCTCGGCCTCGGCCATCCGTACTGGGCGGTGGTCTCGGCGATCGCGGTCATCCCGCCGGCCCGAGCCGCGCACACCGTCTCGCGGGCGGCGCACCGGGTGCTCGGCACACTCGTCGGCGTCGCGGTGACGGCGCTCGTGCTGTGGCCCGACCCCTCGGTGTGGGTGCTCGTCGGCGTGGTCGCGGTGTGCCAGTTCGCCGCCGAGGTGCTCGTCACCCGGCACTACGGCGCGGCGCTCGTCTTCGTCACGCCGATGGCGCTCGTCGTCGCCCACCTCGCGTCGCCCGTGCCGGTCGCCGGGCTCATCGGCGACCGCGTGCTCGAGACCGCGCTCGGTGCAGCGGCCGGCGTCGTCGCAGTGCTCGCGGCCCGTCGATTCGTGGAGGTCGTGCCGATGCCGCCGCCCACGACCGCGACGCCGAGCGTCGGCCCGCGGCGCCCCTGACGAACGGCTGCTGGCGTTCGCATTCCCAGCGCGCGCACAGCCTCCTCATCGATCGGCGATAGGCGCGGCGCGCACGATGTGCGCATGGCCTTCCTCGTGCACGACGCCCGACACCTCGAGCGACCCGCTCGTCGACTCGGCGACCGTGCGGTGCGCGGCACCAAGCGGCTGTGGCGCGTCGACCTGCTGCAGGCGCTCGCCGTGGCTTCGGTCGCGGTCGCGATCGCCCTGTTCCTCGCCGACGGCGGAGCATCCCGCTTCGGCGACCCGGGCGCCGCGCTCACGTCGCTCGGCATCATCGCGGGCCTCGCGGCGACCGATCTCGTGCTCGTCATGCTGGTGCTCGCCGCCCGCGTTCCGTTCATCGAACGCGCAGTCGGCCACGATGCCGCGATGGCGCTGCACGGCCGGCTCGGCAAGCCCGTGCTGTACCTGCTGATCGCCCACGGTCTGCTGCTCGTCGCGGGTTACACCGTCGCCGACGGGGTCGACGTCGTGAGCGAGGTCGTGTCGATCTGGAACCTGCCCGACCTCCCGCTCGCGATGCTCGGCTTCACGCTGTTCGTGACGGTCGTGGTCACCTCGCTCGTCGCGGTGCGCCGTCGCCTGCGCTACGAGGTCTGGCAGCTCGTGCACCTGCTGTCGTACGCGGCGGTGCTCGCCGCGCTGCCGCACCAGTTCAGCGTCGGCGGGCTCTTCGCCGAGGGCGGCTGGCAGCGCTGGTACTGGCTCGCCCTCGTGGTCGCGAGCTTCACGGCGATCGCCCTGTACCGGTTCGTCATGCCGATCGTGGTGTCCCTGCGGCACCGGCTCGTCGTCGAGTCGGTCGCTCCGGTCGGGGGCGGCGTGGCCGGCGACGGCGTGTTCTCGATCACGATGCGCGGTCGGCGACTCGAGACCCTCGCGGCCGCCGGCGGGCAGTTCTTCATCTGGCGGTTCCTCGCGGCCGGGCAGTGGTGGCAGGCGCACCCGTACTCGCTCTCGGCGGTGCCGCGTGGCGACCGGCTGCGCATCACGGTCCGGGCGCTCGGTGACGGCTCGGCGTCGCTCGCGGGGGTCGCGCCGGGCACGCGGGTGGCGCTCGAGGGGCCGTACGGCATCTTCAGCGAGGCCGCCCGCACGCGCGACCGCATCACGCTCGTCGGCGCTGGCATCGGGGTCACCCCGATCCGGTCGCTGCTCGAGCATGCGACCTTCCGGCCGGGGGAGGCGACGGTCGTCCTCCGCACGACCGGCGTCGACCAGGGCTGGCTGCTCGACGAGGTCGCGGCGCTCTGCCGGGCGCGCGGCGCGACGCTCCTGACCGTGCCCGGCGCGCGGGGCCGGGGCTGGCTGCCGGATTCCGCGGAGCGACAGGGCCTCGACCTCGCAGCCCTCGTGCCGGCCGTGCGCGACAGCGACCTCTACGTCTGCGGCCCGCGCGGCTGGGCCGAGCACCTCATCGCCGAGGCCCGGGCGGCCGGGCTCTCGCCCGAGCAGATCCATCACGAGAGGTTCGACTGGTGAGACGACGTGCGATCATCCTGGCCTCGGCGGCATCGGCCGCCGCGATCCTCGGGGGCTGGCAACTCGGTCAGGCGGCAACCGCGAGCCTGACCGCCACCGGCACGCCCGCCGTCACGAACGCGTCCGCGGGCACGGGCTCCAGCACCGGCACTGGCGCGGGCACGAGCACCGGCTCGGGCACCGTCGATTTCGACGCCCTGACGCCGAGCGATTCCGGCAGCGGGTCGGGCTCGTCCGCGGGCTCCACCGGTTCAGGTGACGCCGGCTCCGGCGACTCGGGTTCCGGCGACTCCGCTTCCACAGCCGCCGACGGCACCTACGCGGGTCAGACCGTCTCGACCCGCTTCGGCGACGTGCAGGTGCAGGTCACGATCTCGGGCGGCGCGATCGCCGACGTGACCCCGCTGCACCTCACCGACCACGACGGACGGAGCGTGCAGATCAGCAACCGCGCCGCGCCCGTGCTGCGCTCGGCGGTGCTCCAGGCGCAGACGGCCTCGGTGTCGTTCGTGAGCGGCGCGACCTACACAAGCGCGGCCTACCTGCAGTCGTTGCAGTCCGCGCTCGACGCGGCGGGCTTCACCGGATGACGACCGCACTCCCGCCGGGCGCGTTCGCCGCTATGGGCACGGTCGTGAGCGTGCGGCCCGGCACGCCGTCGGTCGGGGCTGAACCGGATGCCGCGGCATCGGCCTCGCACGACGACCGAGCCGCGGTCGACATGGTGGTTGAGGTGTTCGACCGCTGGGAGCGCCGATTCAGCCTGTTCGACCCACGGTCGGAGCTCAGCCGGGTGGCGAGCGGTGAGCTGTTGCTTCCCGAGGCGAGCGCCGAGCTCCGCGACGCCTACGCGCTCGCGCTCGCGTGGCGCGATCGCACCGACGGAAGCTTCACGCCGCATCGACCCGACGGCGTGATCGACCTCGACGGCATCGTGAAGGCGCTCGCCGTGGCCGATGCGGGCGCGGCCCTGGATCGTGCGGGCCGTGTCGGATGGGCGATCGACGCGGGCGGCGACATTCTCATCGCCGAAGCGGACCCCGCCCGCCACGCCGCGGCCGCGGCCCCGGTACGCGTCGGCATCGCCGACCCGTCCGACCGCGGGCTGATCCTCGCCGGTCACGAGCTCGACGGCGCGCGACGGCGCGCGGTCGCGACGTCGGGCAGTGCCGAGCGCGGCGACCATATCTGGACGCTCGCAGGCCTCGCCCGAACGCCGTTCGTGCAGGTGAGCGTGGCCGCGGGGGACCTCGTGACCGCCGACGTGCTCGCCACGGCGATCGTCGCGGGCGGCCATGCCGCGCTCGACGACCTCGCCGAGCGGTTCGACGTCGATGTGCTCGCCGTCGGACACGATGGCGAGCTCCGGGCGACGCCCGACTGGCCGCGCGCGGTGCGTCGCTGACCGCGGGCACCCGCCCGGGCTCAGGGCAGCTGCAGATGCAGGGTTTCGCTGAACTTCCCACCGCGGTACTGCACGGTCACCTTGAGGGCGACGGGCTTGCCCGGCTTGCCCGGCACGCCCGAATAGCGCAGGTGCGCGCGGAGCTCCTCGCCGTCGTCGATGACCCGTCGACGGGTCGGCAGGGAGTGTGCCCGCGGCGCGCGCCCGCCGAGCGTCGCGACGCTGATCTCGGCCTCCTCGGCCGGACTGAGCCCGTAGTTGGCGACGTCGATTCGCGCGACGATCTCGCCGATCGCGTCGCGCTCGAGGCGCACCCGAAGGGCGAGGTCGACGCCGAGCGGCCGCGGCGGGTTCGGTTCGTCGGGCTTCTGCGGGGTTCCCTTGCCGCCGCGTGCGGTGCTCGTGCCCGACGCCGGACCGGCGGTGCCCGCCACGAGGGTGCCCGCGGCGAGGGCGCCCACGGCGGTGCCGGTGGTGTCGGCATCGGGGTTGAACGTCCACGGGTCGGCGACGTCGGAGCACCCCGTGTAGATGCGCTCAGTCGCAGCGCTGCCGAGGCGGGGCCACCCGTGGCGCGCGGCGATGATGTTCTCGACGGGAACGGAGTACGAGGTGATCGTGGCGTTCGACGGCCCGATCACCAGGGTGAGCGGGTTGTCGTCGATCAGCGTGTAGGTGCCCTGCACGAGCATGTAGAGGCCGCAGTAGTACGACTCGGGGTCGTCGTCTGGCACGGTCGCCCAGAGCCAGCCGTTCGTCAGGTACTGCTCGTACGGCGTGCGGGGGACATCGACGTCGAGACCCCACACCGACCACTTCCAGCCGACCGGGATCACCAGGGCCTGGCAGGCCGAGACGTTGAACGAGTGTTGGCTCGCCTCGGACATCGCGTTCTGCGCGGGTTCGCTCCACGACCAGGCGAGGTTGGCGCTCGCGATCTGCTCGGCGATCGCCGTCATGAGCCCGTAGTCCTTGGTCGCGCGGGCCGACTGGTCGGCGCTCTCGTCGAGTGCGGCTTGGTATCGGGTGCTGAGCTCTTCGTCGAGGTCGGCGATCGTGTCCTGCGCGGCGTCGCTCGCCCCGCCCGTCGCCGCGGCACCGGCGCCGAAGGCGGAGCTGACGAACCCGGCAGCGCACGACGCCACGTCGAAGTCGCCGAGGCTGAGTGCCGACGCGGCGGCGTTCGCGAGCATCGAGATGATCGACAGGGCCAACGAGGTCTTCGAGGTGTCCTTGAGCTGGAGGCTCGCGGCGACCGCCTGGAGCGAGAGGTCGTCGCCGATGGAGGTCTGCGTGATCAGATGGTTGACGTTCGTGTACCAGTCGTTGACGCTCTCGGCCCGTCGCAGCTCGATGGCGAGCTGGGTGCACGTGGCCGTCCAGGTGTCGTGCGTACCCGTGTACCCGGCGGGCGGCGGTGGCACCGGGCTGTCGAGCTTCGACGCGTCCTTGTCGAGATCGCGGTCGAGCTCGTAGAGGTCGCGCACCTGTCGTCCGTCGGTGAGACCGAGCGCGGTCGCCGCCGCGGCGTAGGCGCCGGCATCGAGCGTCGGCCAGGGCGCGCTCGTCGCCGCCCAGTCGCCGTCGCTCTGCATGCAGTATGTCTCGATCGCGAGCGCCGATCGGCCGATCAGCACGTCGACCGTGCCCGACTCGTTGGCGGGCACGTGCGGGTTCGTCTCGTCGTCGCTCGTGCGCACGCGGGCGGTCTGGATCGTGCTGTAGTACTGGACGCGGTCCCAGCCGTTGTCGTCCGACCAGGCGGGGTGACCCGGCGCGAGCTCGACCCACTCCGCGCCGTTGAACAGCCAGACCACGATGCCGGCCCACGCCCGGGCGAACACGAGGGCGTTGCCGCCCTGCAGGTGTGCGGTCTGGATCGTCATGGCGTACTGGGGCTCGCTCCACCCGTTCGCGTCGGTGAGCATCGGGCCGGCGCCGGGCGCCAGCTCCTCCCAGCCCCAGAGCCTGTGCTGCCACACCCTGAGCTGCTCGTCGACGCGGGCGAGCACGTTCAGGCTGCCGAAGCCCGTGAGGTCGGCGCACTGGATGCAGTCGTCGTAGATCAGGTCGCCGAGCGAGGTGTCGTTCTCCTTCAGGTCGGTGAGCACGGCATGCGGTTCCGTCCAGCCGCCGTTCGCGTACTTCCAGGCGTGGAGCCCCTCGGCGTCGCGGCCGAGCACCCACGCGACGCCCGTGAGATCGAGATCGGCGCACTGGATGGTCGGGAATCGGCTCATCAGATCCCAGCCGTTCGTGTCCGACATGACGGTGAGCGTCGGCATCTTCGTCCAGGCCGTGCCGTCGAGCTTCCACACGTGAAGGCCGTCGCTGAACCGGGCGAGGAGCTCGTCGCGACCGTCTCCGTCGATGTCGGCGCACTGCATGGTGCCGGAGTAGAAGGGGGCCTCGAAGTTCTTCTGGGTGATCGGGTTCGCCACACCGAGGTCGCTCCAGCCCTCCTCGTCGGAGACGTAGCGGTAGACCTCGATGCCCGCAGGCCCCCAGCCGATGAGCTCGGCGCGGCCGTCGCCGTCGAGGTCGGCCGTCTGGATCGTCGCGAAGTGGTTGTTGCGCGCCCACCCTCGGTCGTCGCTCCATGCCGGTCCGTTGCGCAGGCTCCACCACTGGCCCGTGCCCGGGTCGAAGCGGTAGGCGAGGATGCCGCCGGCGCCGCGGGCGATGAGCTCGTCCTGCCCGTCGCCGTCGAGGTCGGCCTTCTGGTGCATGCGGTTGTTCGGCCGTCGGCCGGCCTGGATCGTCTCGTAGCATTCGGGTCGGCTGAAGTTCAGCGCGTCGCTCAGCATCGGGAGGGCGACCCCCGTCGGCGTGGTCGGCGCGGCGTACCCCGACGGCAGCGCCGTCGACGTCGGTGCGGCGACCGCGCCGGGCGGCGCCGCCAGTAGGTCGGGCAGCCCGACGAGACTGATCCCGGCGACGGCCGCCGACCCCTGCAGGAACGTGCGCCTCGAGAACGCCTGGCCGACCTCGGACATCGTGCACCTCGCCGTCCGCCCGCCCCGCGGGCCGTCGAGGCGCACTCTACGCCCGGCCCGGTGGGCCCACACGGCCCCAGTTCGGAGGACGACGAGGCGTCAGACGACCCCGCCGAGCAGACCGCCGATGACCCAGGTCACGACGAGCGCGAGCGCCCCGCCGATGACGACCCGCAGCACGGCGCGCCCGCGCGGCGCCCCGCCGATCCAGGCCGACAGCCAGCCGGTGATCGCGAGCGCGACGACGACGGCGAGGAACGTCGTCGCGATGCGCCACTCGGGCGGCGGCAGGAGGATCGCGAGCATCGGCAGCACGGCACCGACGAGGAACGACAGGGCGGATGCTCCGGCGGCGTGCCACGGGTTCACGACGTCGTCGGCCGAGATGTGCAGCTCCGCCTCGAGGTGCGCCGAGAGCGCGTCGTGCGCGGTGAGCTCTCGCGCGACCCGGTCGGCGGTCTCGGCCGAGAGGCCCTTCCCGCGGTAGATGCCGGCGAGCTCGGCGAGCTCCTTGTCGGGCATCTCGGCGAGCTCGCGCGTCTCCTTCGCGATGAGCGCATGTTCGGTGTCGCGCTGCGTCGACACCGACACGTACTCGCCGAGGCCCATCGAGATGGCGCCCGCGACGACCGAGGCGATGCCGGCGACGAGGATGGCGCCGAGGTCGGTCGTGGCGGCGGCGACGCCGACGACGAGCGCGGCGACCGAGATGATGCCGTCGTTCGCGCCGAGCACGCCAGCGCGCAGCCAGTTGAGCTTCTCGTGCACCCGCGGGTCGTGCGGGTCGTCACCGTGCACCGGTTCGGTCGAGGCATCCGTCATGTCGGCAGTCTGACAGCGGCCGCCCGGCGCCGCCAGCATGGCGAGGCTGGCCTCACCCGGCCTCCCCGGGGCGGGGGAGCCGTTCGATGAGCGCCATCGCGTCGAACGGCGCGCGCACCTTCACGTCGTTGTCGAAGAAGAGGTACGCGTCGCGGCCGGCGGCGAGGTGACCTCGCGCCCATTCGGCCCAGCGATCGAGCGAGGTGTCGTCGTAGCCCGAGGCGTAGAGCTCCTCCTCGCCGTGCAGTCGCGCGTACGCGAAGCCGGCGGTGACGCGGTCGATGCGCGGGTAGCGGCCCGCGGTGTCGGCCGTCACGCTCGCGACGCCGTGCTGCGCGAGCAGGTCGGCCCACTCGTCGGCGGCGGTCTCGAACGACGGATGCCGCACCTCGACCGCGTGCCGGAGCGGCGCGTCGTCGCCGGCGCGGTACGAACTGCGACCGGTCATCCGCCCGTCGTGGCGGGCGGCGAGCCGCGACGCCTGCGACCGCGTCGCGGGCAGCGCACCGAGGAACCGGTCGAGCAGGCCGTGCTCGTAGGCGAGCGTCGGCGGCAGCTGCCAGAGGATCGGCCCGAGCTTCGGCCCGAGGTCGAGCACGCCCGAGGCGAAGAAGTTCGCGAGCGGTGCCGCCGTCTCGCGCAGGCGCTTGATGTGCGTGATGAACCGCGGCCCCTTGACCGCGAACACGAAACCCTCAGGTGCAGTGTCGCGCCAGCGCGCCCAGCTCGGCGGCCGCTGCAACGCGTAGAACGAGCCGTTCAGCTCGATCGCCGTGAGCCGCTCACTCGCGTACGCGAGTTCGTCGGCCTGCCGGAGGCCGGCCGGGTAGAACTCGCCTCGCCAGCGCGGGTACACCCAGCCGGAGATGCCGATCCGCACCTCGGGATGCCTCGCAGCAGCGTCGTCCGCACCCATTCCGCCAGTCTCCCGATCGGGGTGCCCGGTGCCAAGGGGGTTGCCGTCCGGGCGACGAGACACCGGGGCATCCCACCCGATTCTCGGCTTGCCGGGGCGGGGAGTAGCATGGTAGACGGCCCACTTGTCTTGACGTCGAGATGTTTTTTCGTCGCCCTCCGGGCCGAAACCCACCAGCCCCTGTGCGCGATCGCGCGTGCGGACCGATTGGAAGTAGAGCGTGGATCTTTACGAGTACCAGGCCAGAGACCTGTTCGAGCAGTACGGGGTCCCGGTGCTCCCGGGCATCGTCGCCGACACCCCCGACGAGGTGCGTGCGGCCGCCGAGAAGCTCGGCGGCGTCGTCGTGGTCAAGGCCCAGGTGAAGACGGGCGGCCGCGGCAAGGCCGGCGGCGTCAAGGTCGCGAAGACCCCCGACGAGGCGTACGAGGCGGCCCAGGCCATCCTCGGCCTCGACATCAAGGGCCACGTCGTCAAGCGCGTCATGGTCGCCGGCGGCGCCCGCATCGCTCAGGAGTTCTACTTCTCGGTGCTGCTCGACCGCGCCAACCGCTCCTACCTCTCGCTCACGAGCGTCGAGGGCGGCATGGAGATCGAGCAGCTCGCGGTCGAGAAGCCCGAGGCGCTCGCGCGCATCGAGGTCGACCCGATCGCCGGCGTCGACGCGGCCAAGGCCCGCGAGATCGCGGTCGCTGCGAACTTCCCGGCCGACCTCGTCGACAAGGTCGCCGACATCTTCGTGAAGCTCTACGAGGTCTACAAGGGCGAGGATGCGACGCTCGTCGAGGTCAACCCGCTCATCCTCGACGAGGACGGCAACGTCATCGCGCTCGACGGCAAGGTCTCGCTCGACGAGAACGCCGAGTTCCGCCACCAGAACCACGCCCTGCTCGAAGACAAGGCCGCGGCCGACCCGCTCGAGGCCGCCGCGAAGGCCCTCGACCTCAACTACGTCAAGCTCGACGGTGAGGTCGGCATCATCGGCAACGGCGCGGGCCTCGTCATGTCGACGCTCGACGTCGTGGCCTACGCCGGTGAGAACCACGGCAACGTGAAGCCCGCCAACTTCCTCGACATCGGCGGCGGCGCCTCGGCCGAGGTCATGGCCAACGGCCTCGGCATCATCCTCGGCGACCCGCAGGTCAAGAGCGTGTTCGTCAACGTCTTCGGCGGCATCACCGCGTGCGACCAGGTCGCGAAGGGCATCGTGGGCGCGCTCGCCGAGCTCGGCTCGACCGCGAACAAGCCGCTCGTCGTGCGTCTCGACGGCAACAACGTCGTCGAGGGCCGTCGCATCCTCGAGGAGGCGGCGCACCCGCTCGTCACCCTCGCCGAGAACATGGACCAGGGCGCCGACAAGGCCGCCGAGCTGGCGAACGCGTAAGGGGCGTACAGAGCAATGACGATCTTCCTCAACAAGGACAGCAAGGTCATCGTCCAGGGCATCACCGGCGGCGAGGGCTCGAAGCACACGGCGCGCATGCTCGCGGCCGGCACCCAGGTGGTCGGCGGCGTGAACGCCCGCAAGGCGGGCACCACGGTGCTGCACACGGATGCCTCGGGCGACTCCGTCGAGCTGCCGGTCTTCGCCTCCGTGGCCGAGGCCATGGCCGAGACCGGTGCCGACGTCTCGATCGCGTTCGTGCCCCCGGCGTTCACGAAGGACGCCGTCGTCGAGGCCATCGACGCCGAGATCCCGCTCCTCGTCATCATCACCGAGGGCGTGCCCGTGCAGGACTCGGCCGAGTTCTGGGCGTACGCCAAGGAGAAGGGCGGCAAGACCCGCATCATCGGGCCGAACTGCCCCGGCATCATCAGCCCCGGTGAGTCGCTCGTCGGCATCACGCCGGCGAACATCACCGGCAAGGGCCCGATCGGCCTCGTCTCGAAGTCGGGCACGCTCACGTACCAGATGATGTACGAGCTGCGCGACCTCGGCTTCTCGACCGCGATCGGCATCGGCGGCGACCCGATCATCGGCACGACGCACATCGACGCGCTCGCCGCGTTCGAGGCCGACCCCGAGACCAAGGCGATCGTCATGATCGGCGAGATCGGCGGCGACGCCGAAGAGCGCGCGGCCGACTTCATCAAGGCGAACGTCACGAAGCCGGTCGTCGGCTACGTCGCGGGCTTCACGGCTCCCGAGGGCAAGACGATGGGCCACGCCGGCGCGATCGTGTCGGGCTCGGCGGGCACCGCGCAGGCGAAGAAGGAGGCCCTCGAGGCCGCCGGCGTCAAGGTCGGCAAGACCCCGAGCGAGACGGCGCAGCTGCTCCGCGAGGTCTACGCCGCGCTGTAGGCACACCACCTCCGTCCGAGGCATCCGGCCTCGCACGACAGAACCCCGCAGGCTCGAGCCTGCGGGGTTCTGCGTTCGGCGGGGCGAATCGGGGGGACGCACCCGCCGGTCTCAGCAGTTCAGTTCAGTCGGTTCCCTTCTGCGATCACGGGTCGACGACGACCGTGCACACGTAGGTGCCGGGTTCGAGGTCGTTCAGCGTGAAGCTGCCGTCGCCGTTCGCCCCCGTCGTCGCGTCGTCACCGGGGTCATCGGTCGGCGTGCACTCGATCGTCGAGGCGGTGCCGCCGTCGACCTGCGAGTCGACGCCGACGGTGATGTTCGTCAACGGCATGTTCGCGAACGTGACCGTGGCGGCGGCTCCGACATCGGAGCAATCAGCTTGGCTGCTCGTCGCGACCGCCGCATACTGCGGATTGTCGGTCGTGACCTTCTCGCCCGCGGGCACCGTCTCGGTCACGGTGTAGTTGTTCGCGAACGCGCTCACGAGCAGACCGGGCACGCACACGGTGCCGTCGCTGCCGGTCTCGACCACGATGGGATCGACGAGCCCGCCGCCCGAGACCGTGAACTCGACGCCCGCCTCAGGGTGGTCGCCGGGGCCGTCGGCCGCGTGCTTGTGGGTCTTCACGATCTTGATCGCGCCGACGTTGCGGTCGTTGTGGAAGGTGCAGACCACGTTCTCACCCGGGTCGAGCACGATCGTCGCGGGGTCGCTCCCGTCGTCGTCACCCGTGCAGCTCGCGCTGACCAGGTGCCAATTGGCGGGGACGGTCTCGGCGACGTCGTAGGTTCCCGGAACGAGGCTGCCGAACGCCTCCGAGTCCTTGCCCGCGGCGCCGGCGGCCGTCGTGGTCAGCGTGAACGGCGAGTCGAGCGTGTTCGAGGTGAACTCGAACGCACCCATGCCGCTGTCGGTGATCTTCTCCACGGTGATCGAGCCGCGCGCCTTGTTGTAGTACGTGCAGTCGACCGTGTCACTCGCGGTGGCGAGGTTGAACGTGATCGTCGTCCCGTTGGTCGAGACGTTCGAACCGCCCGTGCTCGCCGTGCAGTCGATCTTGTCGAAGTCCCAGCCCGGAGGCAGGGCCGACTCGCTCACATGGCCCGTCGTATTGATCGGCACCTTCGCGAACGCCTGCGACTCGCCGTCGCTCAGCGTGAAGGTGCTCCCAGAGGGATCGCTCGAGAAGTCCTTCGTGTACGTGAAGTCCTCCGTCGATCCGGCCGGGTCGGTGACCTTGCGGATGATGACGCCGCCGCAGGTCGGGAATCCCGTTCCGATCGGTGCGATGAAGTCCTTCATCGCGGCCGAGAAGGAGTCGGACGACCGGCTCTTCAGGTACGCGCTGCCGAACGTCTCGCACTGGTCGAGCGTCGACGCGAGCGCCGTGTAGTCGACCGTCGCCTCACCGAACGTGCGAGCCGAGATGGCCCCGAGGCCGTCGGCATTGCCCGCCAGGATCGGCGTCGTGTTGATCGAGCCCGTCGCGAGTCCGAGCTGGCTGAAGTTGGTCCGCTTCCCCCAGCACGGCGTCGAGTTGCTGGCCTCGCACTGCGAGCCGGCTCCGGACGTGATCCATCGGGCGACGAAGAGCTCGGGATGCGTGCCGCCGTTCGCGAGGTCGTACTGGATCAGCAGGTCGCCGGCCGTTCGCACGGGCGTGATGCCGTTCGCCGAGAGCACCTTGGACTGGTTGAACTCGAAGTCCATGTTGGTCGTGCCGGTCGGGTCCTGTACGCGGTGCCAGAAGAGGTTCAGGAACTGGTGCCCGCTGGGCGTGGTCTCGAGGTAGAGGCCGAAGTTCTTGAGGTCGCTCTTGTTCGGCGGGATGCTGCCGTCGACGACCGTCGGCACCAGCGTGTCCTCCTTCGAGCCCTGTCCGAACGAGTCGTCGGTCGCGCCGGTCGGTTTGTCGGCCTTGCGGACTTCGGTGACGCTCGCCCAGTCGATGGACGGGGCGGGGTCGTCGCGTACGAGGTTGGAGTTCGTGTCGATCTCGAAGTCGCTGCCGGGCAGGCTCACCTCGGGGTGGCTCGCGTAGGCCGGGGCCACGGCGAGGCCGGTGAGGATGAGACCGCCGACGGCGGCGACCGCGAGCAGCGGGGAGCGCCGCCTGCGGCGGCGGGGCGGGGTGGGGCGGGTCTCGGGTTGGTTGCGCAGTGGCATCGTCGCCTCCGGAGGTGCGCAGCGTCATCCGATCCGGGCGGACCGGACGGTCCTCCGCGGGGCGATGGGTTGCGGGGCGGCAGTGCGCGGGCGTGGCAGGGCGTGCGGGTGAGAGTCGTCGGCCCGTCGTCGCGGGTAATCGACGGCGGGAAACATCGGACCCGAGGGGGAGTCTCAGGGCTCACGAGTGACGGTACTCCGAACCGGGCGGATGGGAAAGAGGAATTGAGCAATCCTCATAGCCCAGAACGGGGGGTACGGGTGCTTCGCCGTCGCGGTGCGCCCGGTCGGGGCATCCCGGTCGAAGCGGGCAGCACCCCGCAGGCAGGGGGCTGCGGGGTGCTGCGTTGCGGCGGGCGGACCGGGGACTGCCCGCCGGGCTCAACTGCTTCGGTCAGCTCCTCCTCACGGGTCGATGACGATGGTGCAGGTGTAGGTGCCCGGCTCGAGGTCGGGCACCGTCACCGACGGGTCGTCGAGCTGGTCACCGAGCGCCACGGTGTCGGAGCCGGCGACGTCGCACTCGATGCTCGAGTACGTGCCGCCCGGCACCTGCGAGTCGACGCTCACGGTGAGGTCGGTCAGCGGCATGTTCTCGAACGAGACGGTCGCGGCGGCCCCGACGTCGGAGCAGTCGTCCTCGCTCGTGGCGACTGCCGCGAGCTGCGGGTTGTCCGTCGTGACCTTCTCGCCGGCCGGCACCGTCTCGGTGACGGTGTATGTGCCGGCGAACGCGCTCACGAGCAGGCCCGGCACGCAGGCGATGCCCTGCGCGTTCGTCGTCACGACGATCGGCTGGTCGAGGGTGCCGTTGGTGATCGTGAACTCGACGCCCGACTCGGGGTGGGAGCCGGGGCCGTCGGCCGCGTGCTTGTGCGTCTTCACGATCTTGATCGCGCCCGTGTTGCGCGCGTTGTGGAAGGTGCACGTGGTGTCCTCACCGGCCGACAGTGCGATCGAGTCGACCGTCGAACCGTCGGTGCAGGTCGGCGTGCCGACCTGGTGCCAGTTCGGTGGCACGGTCTCGGCGACGTCGTAGGTGCCGGGATCGAGGTCGGAGAACGACCTCGAGTCGGCACCGGCGGCGCCGGCTCCGCTCGTCGTCAGGGTGAACGGCGAGGGATCGAGCGTGCCCGAGGTGAAGTCGAACGCGCCGCTGCCGTCGTCGGTGATCTTCTCGATCGTGAGCGAGGCACGAGCACGGTTCGTGTAGGTGCACTCGAGCACGTCATCGGCATCGTCGATCGCGAACGTGACCGTCGCCCCGGTGACGTCGGGGGTCACGCCGACGCTCGCGTCGCAGTCGAGATCGGTGAGCTCCCAGCCGTCGGGCAGGGTGCCCTCGGTGACGGTCAGGCCGGTGCCGAACAGCACGTTCGAGTACGTCTTGGTCTCGCCGTTCTTCAGGCTGAAGGTCGGATCGACCGCCCCGTCGAGCGTCGACAACGCGGAGGTGTACCCGAAGCTCGAACCGCTCGGGTCGGGGTTCGGCTGCGTCACCTTGTGGATGATCACGGTGCCGCCCGACTCGTTCGTGTACGTGCAGTCGAGCACGTCATCGGCGTCGTCGATGTCGAAGGTGATCTTCGCCGCGCTGACGACGGGGGTGACGCCGGTGCTCGCGCTGCAGTCCACGCCCGAGAGCTTCCAGCCGTTCGGCAGGTCGTCCTCGGTGATGGTCAGACCTGTGCCGAGCAGCACGTCGGTGTACTCCTTCGTGCCGCCGTTCTTCAGGTCGAACGTCGGGTTGACGGCCCCGCCGAGCGTCTTGAGCGCGGTCGAGTAGCCGAACGACGAGTCGCTCGGGTCGGGTGACGGATCGGTCACCTTGTGCACGCGGACGGTGCCACCCGTCTCGTTGTAGTAGGTGCAGTCGACGATGTCGCCCGTCGCGTCGAGGTCGAACGTGATCTTGCCCGACGCGAGGTCCTTCGTGGGGGTCACGCCGGTGCTCGCGCTGCAGTCGATCGACCCGAGCTTCCACCCGGCCGGCAGCGCCGCGAGGTTCTCGCTCACGCTGATGCCGGTGCCGAGGAACACGTCGGAGTACGTCTTGTTCTCCCCGTTCTTCAGGCCGAACGTCGGGTTCGTCGCACTCTCAGCCGCGAAGTTCGCCGTCGTGAACGCGAACGTCGACCCGGAGGGGTCGGGGTTCGGGTCGGTGACCTTGCGGATGATGACCTTCGCGCAGCTCGAGAGATCGAGCGCCGCCGGGGCGATGAAGTCCTTCATCGCGGCGGTGAACGAGTCCGACGAACGGCTCTTCAGGTAGGCGCTGCCGAACGATATGCACTTGCCGGCGCCGCCGGTCAGTGCCGTGAAGTTGACGGACGCCTCGCCGAAGGTCCGCGCCGAGATCGCCCCGAGCCCGTCCGCGGCACCGGCCGCGATCGCGCTCGTGTTGATCGACCCGGTCGCGTTGCCGGCGGAGGTGAGGTTCACGCGCTTGCCCCAGCAGGGTGTCGCGTTGCTCGCCTCGCACTGCGAGCCTGCGCCGGTCGCGACCCATCGCGAGAGCCACAGCACCGGGTTGGTGCCGCCCTGCGAGAGGTCGTACTGGATGAGCAGGTCGCCGGCCGTCCGCACGGGAGTCACCCCGTTGCCCGAGAGGGTCTTCGACTGGTTGAACTCGAAGTCCATGTTGGTCGTGCCGCTCGGGTCCTGGACGCGGTGCCAGTAGAGGTGCAGGAACTTCGTACCGTTGGGGGCGGTTTCGAGGTAGGAGCCGAAGGTCTTGAGATCGCTCTTGTTCGGCGGGATGCTGCCGTCCACGACCGAGGGCACCGGGGTGTCCTCCTTCGAGCCCTGTCCGAACGAGTCGTCGGTCGCGCCGGTGGGCTTGTCGAGCTTGCGCACCTCGGCGACGGACGCCCAGTCGATCGACGGCGACGGGTCGTCCTGCGCGAGGTTGGCGTTGGCGTCGATCTCGAAGTTGCTGCCGGGCAGGCTCACCTCGGGGTGCGCCGCGTAGGCCGGCGCCATCGACAGTCCGGTCAGGAGCAGGCCGCCGATCGCGGCCGCCGCGATGACCGGCGAGCGCCGGCGACGTCGTCGGCGCTCGGTCGGGGTGGGACAGGACTCGGGTTGGTTGCGCAGTGGCATCATCGCCTCCGGGTTCGCGCAGCGTCGTCCGATCCGGGCGGACCGGACGGTCCTCCGCGGGGGCGATGATGGCTGGGCGGCAGTGCGCGGGCGTGGCAGGGCGTGCGGGTGAGAGTCGTCGGCCCGCCGTCGCGGGTAATCGACGGCGGGAAACATCGGACCCGAGGGGGAGTCTCAGGGCTCGGATGCGACGCTACTCCGAGTCGGCGGGCAGCGACAGAGTAGACGAGGTATCCTCATCAACCCAGAACAGGGGGTATCGGAGCCTGTGAGAGAGTTGCGGCATGAACTTCGATGACGGGGATGCCGCGGCCGCGGCATCCCACCCGCCGACGCCGACCGAGCCGCGTGAGAGCCTCGTGCGCACCGCGTTCGTCACCGAGGAGTCGATCTACGGGGTCCTGCTCGTGAGCGGCATGATCGTCGTGACGGGCTCGCACGGATCGAACTCGTGGCAGGTCTTCTGGACCGTGATCGTCACGGTGCTCGTGTTCTGGGCGGCGCACGTCTACGCCGGCACCGTCGCACGCCACGGCCTCGCCGTCGAGCGGGTGATGGGCCTGCGCGACGCGTTCGGAGAGTCGATGCGGCGCTCGCTCGGGCTGCTGCTCTCGGCGCTCATCCCGTCGGCGATCCTGCTGCTCGGAGTGCTCGAGGTCGTGCCCGACCTGCTCACGATCTGGCTGGCCCTCTGGGCGGGCGTCGTCGTGCTCGCGGTGCTCGGGTTCGTCGCGTACCGACGTCGCGGCGCACCGCTCCACCTGCAGCTGCTCGGCGCCGTCGGCACGGCGGCGTTCGGGCTCGTCATGATCCTGTTGAAGGCGATCATCCACTGATCTGCGTGATGAACCGCGGCACCCGAAGCGCTATCGTCATGCCAAAGGGGGCATGATGCCGAAGATGACCAACGCTGAACTGCAGGCTCGGATCGCACAGCTCGAGGGCGAGAACGCGCAGCTGCGCGAGCGCGCCGAGACCGCAGCAGCCGCTGCCGCGGAAGCGGCCGCGAACGCCGAGTCGGCCGCCGAGGCGGCTTCGGCCGCGACACCGCGCACCAAGCGCGGCCGCGGACGCACCGCGGGTGCGATCGTGCTCGTCGTGATCGGGCTCCTGCTCGCCCCGGTCGCCGTGGTCACGAGCTGGGCGCGGGCCGAGCTCGTCGACACCGACCAGTTCGTCGCCACGTTCGCGCCGCTCGCGAAGGACCCGGCGGTGCAGAGCTTCGTGTCCGACGAGGTGACGACGGCCATCGAGAAGCAGGTCGACATCCCCCAGCTCACCTCCGACGTGTTCGACGGCATCCGGTCGCTCGACCTGCCGCCGAAGGCGGAGCAGGCGCTCGGCCTGCTCGAGGCTCCGGCGGTGCAGGGCCTGCAGTCGCTCGTCTCGGGCGTCGTCGACCGGGTCATCACCTCGGACGCGTTCGCCGACATCTGGGCGAACGCGCTCCGGGTATCGCACAAGCAGTTCATCGCCGCCATGCAGGACGACCCGAACGCGGCACTCGAGATCGGCGGTGACGGCACCCTGTCGGTGCAGCTCGGCCCGATCATCGAGGCGGTGAAGCAGCGGCTCGTCGACAACGGCGTCGGATTCGCCTCCTCGATCCCGGTCGTCGATCAGAGCATCGTCATCGCGCAGGCCGACGCGTTCGTCTTCGTGCGCACCGTGTACGCGCTCGCGCTCGGCGTGGGAACCTGGCTGCCGTGGGTCGCGCTCGCGTTCATCGTGGCCGGCGTGTTCGTCGCGAAGCGTCGTTCGGCCGCCCTGTTCTGGACCGCGGGCGGGTTCACCCTCGTGATGGCCCTGCTCGCCTCGGGCTTCGCCGTCGGCCAGGTCGTCTTCCTCGGCGCGGTCAGCCCGAGCCTCATCCCGGCGGGTGCCGCGACCGCCATCTACGGCTACATCACCGAGGCGATGGCCTCGACCACCGCCGCGGCGGTCGTGCTCGGCCTCCTCGTCACGATCATCGCCTGGTTCGCGGGGCCGTGGCGGCCCGCACGTGCGGTGCGCGGATTCGCGGGCTCGGGCTTCTCGTCGCTGCGCCGCACGGCGGCCGCGCACGGCGTCACGACGGGCGCCTTCGGCATCGCGCTCGACCGGTTCCGCGGGTTCGCCTACGGGGCGATCGCCCTGATCGCCGCACTCGTGCTGATGTTCAACCGGCCGGTCACGACCGGCGCGATCTGGGGCACGCTCATCGTCGCGCTCATCGCGGTGCTGCTCGTCGAGCTGCTTCGCCGGCCCGCCGACGAGATCGAGGCGGATGCCGCGGCCCCGACGTCGCCCGTGACCGCGACGGCCGACGAGGCCGTCGGTTTCGACGCGGCGGTGGCGGACGAGGAGTCCGACGACGCCGACACCGCGGTGCTCGACGTCGATCGACAGGAGACGGAGCCGCTCGACGGGCCGCTGCGCACGTGACCGGCCGCGCCGCGCCGCCGCGCGGCATGCGACCGGCCGCGCCGCGCCGGTTTGGACGAGCCGCCTCGACCGGGTCACTGCACGTGACCGGCCGCGCCGCGCCGCGGACGGCAGCAATGCCGCCGCGCCGGTATGGACGCGCGGCCTCGACCGGGTCACTGCAACGTGACCGGCCGCGCCGCGCCGCGGACGGCAGCAATGCCGCCGCGCCGGTAGGCTCGACCGGGTCATGAGTCGCACGACGATCGCCCTGCTCTCCGCCCTCGAAGCCGCCGTTGCCGCGCTCATCGGGATCGGCGTCGCCCTCGTGCCGCTGCTCATCGTCTGGGCGGTGCACTACGGGCTGGCCGTCGACGTGTCGGTGTTCTTCCGCGCCGCGGCCGACGGCTGGCTGCTCGGCCACGGCGTCGACCTCGTGGCCCGCCTCGACGACGTCACCGCAGCACGCATCGGGTTGCCGGGTGCGGGCGACCCCTTCCCGATCACGATCGCGCTGCTCGGGTTCGCCCTGCTCACGGTCGTCGCGGGCCGCCGCATCGGCCGTCGCTCGGCCGCGGGCGGCCATTCGATCACGGGGGCGGCGTCGGCCGTCGTCGTCACCGCGGCGATCGGCACCGTCGTCGGCCTCGCGGCATCGACGGGCGCCGCGCGGGTGTCGTTCTGGCAGTCGCTCCTGCTGCCGGCCTTCGTGATGGCGATCGGCGTCGTGCTCGGAGCGGTGCTCGAGACCTTGCGCGAGGCCGACAACGGCGACCTCGCGGGCGGCTGGGTGCGCGAACGGGTCGCCGACCTCCCGGCCGATCTCGTCGCCGCAGCCCGCCAGGCGACCCGCATCGGCGCGGGCACCGCGTTCGCGGTGCTCGCCGTGGCGGGCGTCGTGGTCGCGGTGCTCATCGCGCTCGACTACGCGACGATCGCGGGGCTCTCGCAGGCGCTCGGCTCGGGAGTCGACGGCGGTCTCCTGCTCTTCGTGGGCGAGCTCGCGTTCCTGCCGAACTTCGTGATCTGGGTCGCGTCGTGGATGCTCGGCCCCGGGTTCGCGATCGGCGCCGGCACGACGATCGCCCCCGGCGGCACGGTCGTCGGACAGATCCCGGGCCTGCCCCTGCTCGGCGCGCTGCCGGCGGAAGCTCCCGTGCTGGGCGTGCTCTGGCTCCTCGTGCCCGTGGTGTCGGGCTTCGCGGGCGCCTGGCTCGTGCTGCGTGCCGATCCGCTCGCCGCGCGACGCGAGCCGTGGTGGCGCGGGGTCGCGGTCGGCGCAGGCGCGGCCCTCGTCGCAGCGGCCGTGCTCGGACTGCTCGCCTGGTGGTCGGGCGGCGCGGTCGGTCCGGGTCGTCTCGCGGTCGTCGGCCCCGACGGCTGGTCCGTCGCGCTCGTCGCCGCGGCGACGGTCGGGATCGGTGCGATCGTGGGCGCGGTGACGGCGAGGATGCAGCAGCCGTCGAGCGCCGAGGCGCCGGCCGCGACGACGTCACGCCTCGATCTCGGCCGGTAGGCTCAGAGGGTGCTCAAGCTCGTCGTCCTGATCTCAGGTGGAGGCTCCAACCTCCGGGCCCTGCTCGAAGCCGCCGAAGACGCCGAGTTCCCCGCACGTGTGGTGGCGATCGGCGCCGACCGCGAGGCATCCGGTCTCGTGCTCGGCGAGGAGTTCGGGGTGCCGACCTTCACGGTGCCGTTCACCGCGTACGCCGACCGCGACGCGTGGGGCGACGCCCTCATCGAGGCGGTACGCCGCTGGGAGCCCGACCTCGTCGTGCTCTCGGGACTCATGCGCCTCGTGCCGCCCGCCGTGGTCGACGCGTTCTCGCCGCAGCTCATCAACACCCACCCGGCGTACCTGCCCGAGTTCCCGGGCGCGCACGGCGTGCGCGACGCGCTCGCGGCGGGCGTCGACCAGACGGGCGCGAGCCTCATCGTCGTCGACAACTCGGTCGACGGCGGCCCGATCATCGCGCAGGAGCGCATCCCGGTGCTGCCGGGCGACACCGAGTCGAGCCTCCACGACCGCATCAAGCCCGTCGAGCGGCGCCTGCTCATCCAGGCCGTGCTCGACATCGCCGATTCGCACCTCGACCTGAAGGACCTCGCACGATCATGAGCGGCCCCGCCATCGACCCCAGCCTCTACCGCGACCGCGACGTCGTGCCCGTGCGCCGCGCACTCATCGCCGTGAGCGACAAGCGCGGCCTCACCGAGCTGGCGGCGGCGCTCGTCGGCGCCGGCGTCGAGATCGTCTCGACGGGCGGCACCTCGAAGGCGATCGCCGACGCGGGCCTGCCCGTGACGCAGATCGCCGAGGTCACGGGCTACCCCGAGCACCTCGACGGCCGGGTGCGCACCCTGCACCCCGGCGTGCACTCGGGGCTCCTCGCCGACCTGCGCCTCGAGTCGCACGAGCGCGAGCTCGCGGGCCTCGGCATCGCGCCGTTCGAACTCGTGGTCGTGAACCTCTACCCGTTCGTCGAGACGGTCGCCTCGGGCGCCGAGCCCGACGCTGTGGTCGAGCAGATCGACATCGGCGGACCCGCCATGGTGCGCGCCTCGGCGAAGAACCATGCGAACGTCGCGGTCGTCGTCTCGCCCGAGCGCTACGACGAGATCGCCGCCGCGGTCGTCGCCGGCGGCACGACGCTCGCGCAGCGGCGCGAGCTCGCGCGCGAGGCGTTCCGGCACACGGCGTCGTACGACGTCGCGGTCGCGAGCTGGATCGGCAGCGTCGTCGCCCCCGACCAGCCCGCCGACGTGTCGCCGTTCCCGGCGTGGGTGGGCGGCACGTGGCTCAAGGACGCCGACCTCCGCTACGGCGAGAACTCGCACCAGCAGGCGGCGATCTACGCGTCGCAGGGCGGCCGGCCCGGCATCGCCCAGGCCGTGCAGCTGCACGGCAAGGAGATGAGCTACAACAACTACGTCGACGCGGATGCCGCGGTGCGGGCGGCCTTCGACTTCGAGACGCCTGCCGTGGCCATCATCAAGCACGCGAACCCCTGCGGCATCGCGGTCGCCGCGCCCGGTGTCGAAGACCCCATCGCCGACGCGCACCGCCGTGCCCACGAGTGCGACCCGGTGTCGGCGTTCGGCGGGGTCATCGCCGCGAACCGCACCGTCACGCTCGCGATGGCCGAGACGGTGTCGGGCATCTTCACCGAGGTGCTCGTGGCGCCGGCGTTCGAGGCCGAGGCGGTCGAGCTGCTCACGCAGAAGAAGAACATCCGGCTGCTCACGCTGCCCGAGGGCTTCACTCCGACGGCCGTCGAGCTCAAGCAGGTCTCGGGCGGCATGCTGCTGCAGCAGGCCGACCGGCACTTCGCCGCTGCCGCCGACTGGACGCTCGCCGCGGGTGAACCCGCCGATGCCGAGACCCTCGCCGACCTCGAGTTCGCCTGGCGGGCGTGCCGCGCGGTGAAGTCGAACGGCATCCTGCTCGCGTCGGGCGGAGCCTCGGTCGGCGTCGGCATGGGCCAGGTCAACCGGGTCGACTCGTGCAAGCTCGCGGTGGAGCGCGCCGGTGACCGCGCTGCGGGCTCGGTCGCGGCATCCGACGCGTTCTTCCCCTTCGCCGACGGCCTGCAGATCCTCCTCGACGGCGGCGTGAAGGCCGTCGTGCAGCCGGGCGGCTCGGTCCGCGACGACGAGGTCGTCGAGGCCGCGAAGGCGGCCGGCATCACGATGTACTTCACGGGCGAGCGCCACTTCTTCCACTGAGCCGGCCGGAGGCCGCGGGGCCATGCGCCGCGCGGCATCCACCCGGCGGTACCCTTGAATCGACCCTGCGCACACCGAGCGAGGGCCAGGTTCCGCCCACGAAGCGGATGATCCGAGGAGAACGATCGATGTCGATCACCCACGCCCCGGCGCGCGCCGCCGAGGTCAGCGCCACCCTGCCGAGCGACGCCCCCGACCACGAGCGGGTGCTCATCACCCGCGGTCCCCGCTCCGGCCTCACCGTCATCGTCGCCGTGCACTCCACGCGCCTCGGCCAGGCGCTCGGCGGTGCCCGCGTCTGGAACTACGGGCACTGGACCGACGGCCTCGCCGACGCCCTCCGCCTCTCGCAGGCCATGACCATGAAGAACGCGGCCGCGGGTCTCATGCGCGGCGGCGGCAAGTCCGTGGTCGTGCTGCCCGCGGGCGTCGTGCTCGACGAGGCGCAGAAGCGCGACGCCATGCTCGACCTCGGCGACGCCGTCGAGTCGCTCGGCGGTGCCTACATGACCGCCGAAGACGTCGGCACGAGCGCCGAGCTCATGGCGGTCGTGCACGAGCGCACCGAGCACGTCTGCGGCCTGCCACCCGAGCAGGGCGGCGTCGGCGAGCCCGCCGACGCGACCGCTGCGGGCGTGCACGCCTCGATCCTCGCGACGCTGGGCCAGGTGTTCGGCTCGCGCGACGCCGCGGGCCGCCACTTCGTCATCTCGGGTCTCGGCCAGGTGGGCGGGCGCCTCGCGCGCAGCCTCGCCGCCGCAGGCGCCCGGCTGACCGTGACCGATGTCGCCGAGTCGAAGCGCGCGCTCGCCGACGAGCTGGGCGCCGCGTGGGTCGAGCCGGCCGAGGCGCACCGCGTCGAGGCCGACGTCTTCGTGCCGTGCGGCCTGGGCGGTGTGCTCACGCCCGAGGTCGTCGACGAACTGCGCGTCGCCGCCGTGGTCGGCGCCGCGAACAACCAGCTCGCCTCCCGCGACGTCGCCGACCTGCTGCGCGAGCGCGGCATCGTCTGGGCGCCCGACTTCGTCGTCAACGCGGGCGGCGTGATCTACCTCGACGTCGCCGGTCAGCCGGGCGCCGACCAGGCCGCCCTCGACGCCCGCATCGAGGGCATCGGCGAGGTCGTCGCCGCGGTGCTGCGCGACGCCGCCGAGCAGGGCACCACGACGCTCGACGCCGCCGAGCGGCTCGCCCGCGGGCGCCTCGACGCCGGGCACTGAACCATGACGGGCTCGGGGCCGGCTGCCGATCGGCGGCCGGCCCCGAGGCATCCGCCCGGCCAGTAGGCTCGTCTGCATGACGTCCCCCGCCTCACCGTCTTCGACCGCGCCCGCACGACCGACGGCGAGGTTCACGCCCGCGGCGAGCCGGGGCCGGCGGATGGCGGCGGTGCTCGTGTCGTCGGCGGTCGTCGCGATCGTCGCGATGAGCGTCGCGGCGCTCGCGTTCTTCATCGGCAACGGGCAGACGCCCGCCGTGTTCGCCCAGGTCTTCGGCCACTTCGCGCTGGCCGCCTTCTTCGCCTGGGCGCTGCTCTCGATCGCGAACGCGATCGGGGCGACCCGGGCCTGGTTCCTCGCGCTCATCACCGGGCTGACCTCTGGCTGCCTCGCCGCCCTCATCGCGACGTCCGTCATGGTCGTCGCGAGCGCTCGCCCGGTGTTCGGCCCGGCCGCACTCTTCGTGGTCGGCTCGCTCGTGAGCCTCAACCTCATCTTCGTGCTCGCGATCGTGCTGGGGCAGGTGTTCCTCGCGCCGCGGGTGATGCGCGGCATCCTCGACCACCGCGCCGAGCGGGCGCCGCGCCGGCTCGCGCTCGTGCGCATCCCGGCGTCGAACCTCGACGAGGCCGAGCTCACCCACCTCGAGCGCCGCCCCGTCGACCAGGCGCGCGCCGACGAGCAGTGGGACAACTACTGCGCCGCGCTCGTCGCCGAGGGGTGGGAGACGGTCGAGGTCGACGCCGCCCCCGAGATGGCCGACTCGGTGTTCGTCGAGGACGCCGTCGTCATGTTCGGCGACCTCGCCGTGCTGACCCGGCCGGGCGCCGAGTCGCGCCGCGGCGAGGTCGACGGCGTCGAACGGGCCGTCCGCTCGATCTCGGGCCTCACGGTCGAGCGCATCGCGGAGCCCGGCACGCTCGACGGCGGCGACGTGCTCAAGGTCGGCGACGTGGTCTACGTCGGCGCCTCGACGCGCACGAACGGCGAGGGCATCCGCCAGCTGCGGGCGCTGCTCGCGCCGCACGGCTACCGCGTCGTCGGCGTGCCGATGACGAAGGCGCTGCACCTCAAGAGCGCAGCGACCGCGCTGCCCGACGGCACCGTGATCGGCGATCCGGCGCTGCTCGACGCGCCGAGCGTCTTCGAGCGGTTCCTGCCCGTGCCCGAACCCGAGGGCGTCGCCGTCGTCGAGCTCTCGGCGACGTCGCTCGTCATGTCGGCGTCGGCGCCGCGCACCGCGGCGATGCTCGCCGGCCTCGGCTACCGGGTCGTCACGGTCGACATCTCGGAGTTCGAGAAGCTCGAGGGCTGCGTCACCTGTCTGTCGGTGCGGGTGCGCTGACCCGCACTGCTCAGGCGGCGGGCTGCGGTTCGCGGGCCCGGCCGTCGTGCAGTTCGATCACCCGGTCGGCCCGGCTCACGAGCGCCGCGTCGTGCGTCGTCACGACGGCCGCGACGCCGCGCGCGTGCACGAGGTCGCCGATGAGGTCCATGACGGTCGCCGCCGTGCCGCTGTCGAGCTGGCCGGTCGGCTCGTCGGCGAGCAGCACCTGCGGACGGGCGGCGAGCGCGCGGGCGATGCCGACGCGTTGCTGCTGCCCGCCCGAGAGCTCGTAGGGCCGCTGTGCGGCGTGCGCACCCAGCCCGACGAGCTCGAGCGCCTCGGCGACGCGACGGGCGCGCTCGGCCGGTTCGGTGCGCTGCAGGCGCAACGGCACCTCGACGTTCTCGGCCGCCGACAGCACGGGGATGAGCCCGAACGACTGGAACACGTAGCCGACCCGGTCGCGGCGCACCGCCGCGAGCGCCTCCTCGTCGAGCGTCGACAGGTCGTCGTCGCCGAGCAGCACCCGCCCCGACGTCGGCCGGTCGAGTCCGCCGAGCAGGTTCAGGAGCGTCGTCTTGCCGGCGCCCGACCGGCCCGTGACGACGACGAGCTCGCCGGGCGCGACCTCGATCGAGACGCCGTCGACGGCGTGCACCGTCTCGCCGCGCCCCTCGAAGGTGCGGCGCACGTCTTCGGCGCGGAGCGTGGTCATCGTTCCTCCTCGGTGGGGTTCGAAGCATCGGATGCCCCGGGGCGGGCATCGGGCCCGGCCGAGTGCCGACCATGGCGCGGGGGAGCGGGTTCGGGTGCCGCCGGCGTCGGCGCCGCGGCATCCGCCCGCCGTTCGTGCCCCGGCCAGACGCCGACGTGGTCGCTCTCGAGGGCGAGCCGCACGCGGTCGCGCAGTTCGAGGCTCTGCATGAAGTCCTGCGGCAGCTGCAGGCGGCCGACGCGGTCGAGCACCGCGAACTCCTCGGCGACGTGCTGCTCCTCGCCGTGTTCGTCGACCCGCGTCGACCGCAGCACCTCGGTCGACGTGCGGCCGTCGCGGATCTGCACCGTGCGACGCACGTGGCCCGAGACGGCGGGGTCGTGCGTGACGATGAGCGTCGTGACGCCGAGCTCCTCGTTGACGCCGCGCATGGCTTCGAGCACCGCCGACGACATGGCCTCGTCGAGCTCGCCCGTCGGTTCGTCGGCGAGCAGCACGAGCGGGTCGTTCGCGAGCGCGACGGCGATCGCGACCCGCTGCTGCTGGCCGCCGGAGAGCTCGCCCGGGCGCCGGTCGCGCTCGGCGCCGACCTCGAGCAGCTCGAGCAACTCGTCGACGCGCTTCGCACGTTCGGCGCCGCGGCGGGTGCGGGCGACGTTCATCGCGAGTGCGACGTTCTCGGCGGCCGTGAGATAGGGGAGCAGGTTGCGCGACGTCTGCTGCCAGACGAAGCCCACCGTCCGCCGACGGTACGCGACGCGTTCGCGCGAACCCATGGCGAGCAGGTCGTGGCCCGCCACCCGGGCGACACCGGCCGTCGCGGTGTCGAGCCCCGACAGGATCGTGAGGAGCGTCGACTTGCCCGAGCCCGAGGCGCCGACGACGGCGACCATCTCGCCCGGGTCGACGCGGAGGTTGAGTCCCTGCAGGGCCTGCACCTCGATGCCGTCGGCGGTGAAGATGCGCACGACGTCGGTGCACAGGATGTGCGGCTCGCCCGCGATGGCGGCCGTGTTCGATGCCGATGCCATGATCAGCCCTCCTCCTCTTTGCGCATCGCGCGCGCGGCGCTCGCTTCGCCCCCGGTGCGCGACGCGACGAGCACCGCGAGCGCGGTGACCGCCAGCGACGCGACGAGCACGGTGCCGATGAGCACCGGGTCGAACACCACGGCGGGCTGGGCGTCACCGCCCGTGAACGTGCGCAGGTCGATGCCCTGCAGCACGATGAACGGCAGCGCCACGCCGAGCGCGACGCCCGCGACGAGCGCGGCGACGACGACCGGACCGATCTCCCAGGCCACCAGCGCACGCTCGCCGCGCCGGCGGAGGCCGAGCGTCGCGAGCAGCGGCAGCAGGCGCTCGCGGGCACCGCGGCCGACGACGAGCGTGAGCACGATCGCGAGCGCGGTGAGCAGGCCCGTGAGCACGATCGCGCCGATGAGCGCGACCACGAGTCCCTGCGTGGTGGCGCCCGCGCCGAGCTCGGCGCGCACCGTCTCAGGGGTCGTCACCGTGGACTCGGTGCCGGCGATCGCCTGCAGGTCGTCGACGACCTGATCGACGTCGGCGCCCGGCTCGGTGCGCACGAGCACCGTCTCGGGCACGAACGTGCTCACGAAGCGTTCGGCGTTCGCCTTGTCCATGAGCACCCAGCTCGAGCGCGACATGAACGGCGTGCGCCCGTCGACGACGCCGAGCACGGAGAAATCGTCGCGGTTGATCTCGACCTGGTCGGCGTCGTCGATCGAGTCGGCGATGACCTGCGAGATGATCACCGGGACCTCGTCACCGTCGGTCGACGCGAGCGCCTCGGGCAGGGGTACCGCGTCCTCGCGGCCGGCCTGGACGCGGCGCATCTCCTCGGTGTCGATCACGATGAGCGTGGTCGTGCGCAGCCGCCCGTCGATCGAGACCTGCACGGGCGTCGTCGCGTAGACCGGCGCGGTCGCCTCGACCCCGGGGACCTCGGCGAACGCCGACTGCTGATCGAGGGTGAACGGGCCCCCGTTGACGCTGACGTCGGCACCGACGCGCGCGTCGGCGGCCCGGTCGACGCCAGCCTGCACGGTGCCGAGCAGGGTCGCCGAGAACATCGCGACCGAGATGCCGACGACGACGGTGAGCACGGGCACGACGCCGGCCGAGGGATCGCGCAACGCGCGAGCGGAACCGAGGAAGGCGACCAGGCCGGAGCGACGGCTCGTGCTGCGCACGATGCCGGCGAGCGGGATCGGGTAGAGCCGGAGCACGACGAGGCACGCGGCGAGCGAGAGCAGGAGCGGCACGGCGGCGAGCAGCGGGTCGACGCCCACGGCGCCCGCGGCCGTCGTGAGCCCGCGCCGCAGCAGCAGCACGACCGCAGCGACCGCGACGATCGCGACGAGGGTCTCGACGACCCATCGGAAGCGTCCGCCGCTGCGCGGCGCGAAGTCGGCGCGCGCGCGACGCAGCGGACTGAGCGCCGGGGCGGAGGCGACGAGGAGCACCATCGGGGTCAGGGCGAAGAGCGCGGCGATGTACCAGCCGACCGTGCCGCCGTCGGCCGGGACCGCGAGCGCGCCGAGCACCGAGCCGATGGCGGCGGCGGGCAGGCCGATGACGAGCCCCTCGATCGCGAGCGCACCCCGCAACTGCGAGTCCGACGCGCCGCGGGCCGCGGCAAGCTCGAGACCGGTCCGACGACGTTCGAACACCACTCGCGCGCCGAGGACGAGCACCGCGACGACGACGCCGATCGGCCCGGAGGCGATCGTCGCGAGGACCGCGTCGCTCGTGTCGGCGGCCTGCGCCGCGTCGTCGAGCGCGTCGCCGAGACCGCTGCCGAACGCGACCATGCCGACCGTCCTGAAGTACTGGCCCGGCGGCCATTGACCGTCGCCCATCATGTAACCCACGCTCGTGAACTCGTCGAGGTCGGTGCGCAACTCCTGCGAACGGTCGGCCCGCACCCGGTCGGTCGCGACGGGGTACCAGAGCTCGACGGTCGAGGGCAGCTGTGCACTCTCGAGCGCGGGCCACGAGTTGGGGTGCGCGAACGCGAAGCCCGTGACGCGCAGCGACCCGTCGGCGGAGAACGCGACCGACGGCTCGAGCGGCACCGGCAGGTGGCTCCAGAAACCGTCGTCGGGATCGATCGGCGCGAACGTGCCCACGAGCTCCACCGGCTGGCTCGCCGCACCCGCGGGCATCTCGCGCACCTGGCCGACCTCCCACTCCATCGACTCCGCGAAGGCTTCGGTGGCGACGATCTCGAGCGGCTCGTCGGTGGTCACGGGCGTGGGGATCTCGACCGTGCCCGTACCGGGGTCGCCGCCCTCGACGGGCGGCTCCTCCTGGGGGGCGAGTGCCTCGAGCGGCGACGGCCACTCGCCGCTCGTGAGTTCGACGTGCTCCTCGAGCCTGGGGTCGAACCCGGTGTTGAGCACGTACGACGCCGACCCCAGGCCGGCGCCGGGCTTCTTGGTGTCGCTCGGGCCGGCGATCACGACCGAGAGCGGATCGTCGGTGACGCGGCGGAGCTCGGGCTCCATCCGCTCGCGCGCGTCGAGGAGGTACTCCTCCTGCTGACCCCAGACCGCGTCGATGTCGTCGGGCAGGGTCGTGCCGCCGCTCGACGGACCCAGGTCGGGGAGGTTCGAGCGGTTCGACGAGACGACGTCGAGCGTGCGGGCCGGGAAGTCCTCGAGGTGCTGCGAGAGCGCCGTCGTGTGCATGGCGGCGACCGCGCGCGGCAGGGCGGTCGCGAGGAACGCTCCGCCGGCGACGAGGAGCGCGAGCATGACCGCCGCGAACGGGGCCGCGAAGAACTGCCGGCGCAGGAGGCCGGTCGTCGACAGGCTCGAGTGATGCCGCGTGCTCATCGCTCCTCCTCCCTGAGCCCGGCCCGCGACGCCGTCCGCCGCACCGCGCGTGCGGCGACCGCCGCGACGAGTGCCGCAAGCAGCACGAACACGGCGAGCCCGGCGAGCCACGGCCAGAGGTCGAGGTCGAGCGGAGCCCGCACGGCCTCGGGCGCCCCGGTGATCGCCGCCCTGGCGAGTTCGCGGGCGACGAGCCACGCCGTCGCCCAGCCGACGAGGACGCCGACGACGACGGCACCGGCCACGGCGGCGCCGAGCTCGGCGAACCGTGCGCGCGACTGCACCCGGGGCCCGACGCCGAGTGCTCGGAGCACGACGATCTCGCCGAACCGGCTGCCCGCGAGCGCGCTCGTGAGGGCGACGATCGCGACGAGGGCGAACAGCAGCGAACCGGCCGCACCGGCCCAGAGGGCGAAGATCGCGGGTCGCGCGAACGGCGCCGACGACGCCTCGGCCCGGGTCGTCGCCGTCATCGGGATCTGCTGGTCGCGGGCGAGCTCGGCAGCTGCCGCGGCCGGTTCGTCGGTCGCGATCCACCATTCGCCGAACTGCGGCACACCGCTGCCCGAGTCGAACGCGACGCGTTCGAGCGCACCGAGGTCGACGAGCATCGAGTCGGCGCCCGCGGTCGGCACCGCCGGCGTCGTGCCCGCCACGACCGCGGTGACGGCGGCGCCGCCGGTCGAGACGCGGAACTCGACCGTGTCGCCGACGTCCGCCGAGATGCGCTTCGCGAGATCGCCGCCGAGCACGACGGGCAGCGCGGCGTCGTCGCGCAGGAAGGGCGCCCGCGCCTCGCGCTCGGCCGACGACAGCTCGACGTCGGCGATCGCGTCGGGCGTCGTGCCGGGCACGGCGTCGCCGTCGACGACGACATCGCCGAACGAGGCCTGCACGCGCGCACCGGCCCCGCTCTCGAGCCGCGCCTGGAAGCCGAGCAGGCCCAGCGCCGGGGCATCCGGCAGCTCGAGACGGGCCGTGCCGCCCCGCTCGTCGATCGGAACCGTGCCGGCCGGCAGCCGCATCGCGGCCCCGTCGTCGGTGAGCAGCCAGACCGAGATCGCGACGTCGCCCGGGGTGCCCGCGAGCGCCGCCAGCCGTACGTCGACCTCGAGCTCCGAGCCGCCGTCGGGCAGCGGGATCGCGGCCGCGGCGGCGGAGTCGGCGAGGGCGGTCGCCGCGGTGCCGGCCGGGGTACCCGGCGCGATCTCGCCGACGGTGCCCGACGGTACGGCGACGAGCGTCGTCGGGTCGGACCCGATGCGGGCCTCGCCCCGGAAGACCGGGCCGTCGGCGACCACGCCGGGGAGCTCGGCGAACGGCTCGCCGAGCGCGAGCGGATCGGGTCCCTGCACGACGCTGCGCCCCGGCAGCGACACCCGCACGTCGCCACCCGTCGCGTACGCCCGCGCCTGCGCGTCGACCGACCGCCAGGCGCCCGCGACCACGGCCGAGAGGGTGAGCCCGGCGACGGCGATGATCGTCACGAGCGACGCGGCGGCGAAGAGCGAGCCGCGGCGTGCGAGCTGGCGCATCGGCAGCGCCGGCACGAGCGCGGGGCCGGCGGCCGCCGCTCGCTCGAGCACGGTACCGACGGGACGCGAGAGCCCGAGTGCGAGCAGCGAGAGCGCCACGAGCACGAGCACGGGTGCGACGACCGCGACGGGGTCGACGTCGACCCCGCCCGAGGCGTCGACGACGAGCGGCGACCCGTAGAGGCGGAACTGCCACAGTGCGATCGCGGCGGCGGCGATGACGAGGACGACGCCGCCAGCGACGGCCGTGCGTGCGCCGCGGCCGACCTCGTCGCCGGCGCCGCGGAGCATCGGCCGCCGGGCGTCGGCGAACGCGCGACCGCTCACGAGCGCGAGGGCGATCACGACGCTCGCGGCGCCGACCACCCAGGCGATGAGCGGATCGTGGCCCTCGCCGGGGCGTGCCATCGAGAGGCCGACCTCGGCCGCGGCGGCGCCGACGGCGGCGGCCGGCACCGCGACGGCGAGCACCTCGACCGCGGTGTCGCGGCCGAGCCGCGTGGCGGAGGCGCCGCGGGCGCGCAGCAGCAGCGTCTCGCCGCGGCGGGCCGCGCCGAGGAGGGTCGCGAGCCGCGAGAGCGCGGCGATGCCGGCGAAGGCGAGCAGCAGCACCGGGAGTGGGGCGAGCGCGCGCACGGCGCTGATGCCCCTGAGCATCCGCTCGAGCGTGCCCTGCAGCCCGCCGGCGGCCGCGAGCCCGCTCGCGCCGATCGCCGGTTCGTCGCGGAGGGCGGGTTCGACGTCGGGCAGCTCGTCGGCGAGCGCCGCCGCGGACTCGGGCGTCGCGCTCGCCGCGTCGACGGTCGCCGTCCACCGCACGAGCGTCGCCTCGGGGACGGCGGAGGCCGTGGCCTCGTCGACGACGAACGGGCCCGCGGCGCCCTCTGCGACGCCGACGGAGACGATCGGCTCGCCGAACCAGATCGGGGCGGTCGCGTCGACCGGCTCCCAGATGCCGGCGACGACGAGTCGCAGGCCGTCGTCGCCGACCGTGACGACATCGCCGAGCCCGAGGCCGAGCTCGGTCGCCGCGGCGCGGTTCACGGCGGCGGGCGCGGGTTCGTCGCCGGTCTCGCCGGTCGGGCCATCGGCCGCGGGCCACTCGCCCTCCACCAGTCGGGAGCGGTCGGCCAGGGCGGGATCGGCGGTGAGCACCGCGTCGAACGTCGCATCGCCCGCCGTGGACGATACCGGCCGGGTCTGCACGCTGCGCTGCCAGGCGGCGCCGTGCGGCACGATCATGCGGTCGAGGACGTCGGCCGCGGCATCCGCCTGCGACGCCGCATCTGGTTCGAGCCGGATCTGCCACCGTGCGGCCCCGGCGGCACCGGTCGCCTCGTCGAGGCCCGATCGGAGGCCGCCGGTCGCGGCCGCCGTCAGCGATCCCACGATGGCCGTGCCGATCCCGGCGAGCAGCAGGACCACGGCGGCGATGCCGACGAACACGCCGGCCCGGGCGTTCGCGCGAGCGAACACCGTCCGTGCTGCTCCCACGCGCGCTCCTCATCGAATCGGGTCCCGGCACGCGAGCGGGATAGGGCCGGGCGGGCGACCGCCGGGGGGAGAGCGGTTGCACGCGAGCTCGCGTGACAGACGAATCCGCACAGCCTACTCCCGGAGACGGTCTTGCGTGCCACCGAGCAATGGCTCTAGTCTGTAAGGCTGGCCGCGCTGCCCTACCGTGCGGCCACGAGGGTTCGAGACGACGACGCCAGGAGGACACCATGCAGACAGACATCAACGCCCGCCCCGCGGCCGGTGGTGCTGCCCGCACCCGATCCCCGCTCGTCGAGGCAGTGCTCGCCGGGTAGCGCGCGCACCACGCCCGCAGGCTCCGCCTGCGCAACCCCGCGGCCCGGCCGCGCATCGACGCCGAGTGCGTCGCGACCTTCATTCTCAGCCGTCGAGGCTCGTCCCTAGAGCCTGCGGCACCCCTCTCGAGAGGACACGGCTTTGTCCGTACAGCCCACATCCGGCGACCGCGACCCGAACCGCGTCGGCGCGGTTCGCGCGCTCTGGCGCCTGCGCGAGTACGCGGGACCCGCGATGCCGGCGTTCATCGCGAGCATGGCGGCGGCGCTCGTCGCGCAGCTGATCGCGCTCACCATCCCGCAGGTGTTCGAGCAGATCGTCGACGGCCCGCTCGCCGACGGCGACGCCTCGGCGATCGTGCCGCTCGCCGTGCTCGTGTTCGTGCTCGGCGCGGCCGAGTCGCTGCTCTACGCGCTGCGTCGCTGGCTCGTCGTCGGCCCCGGAACGCGGGTCGAGGCGCGCATGCGCAACGCGCTCTACGCGAAGCTGCAGGACCTGCCCGTGAGCTTCCACGACCGGTGGCCGAGCGGGCAGCTGCTGTCCCGCGCAGTGAGCGACCTCAGCCTCATCCGGCGGTGGCTCAGCTTCGGCCTCGTGCTCACGGGCGCCAACGTCGTCATCATCGTGGTCGGCGTCGGCATCCTCATGTCGATGAACTGGATGCTGGGACTCATCTTCCTCGTCTGCTCGCTGCCGCTCTGGTGGGCGGGCTGGCGCTTCGAGGGTCGCTACTCCGAGCAGTCGCGCCTCAGCCAGGACCAGCAGGGCGACCTCGCGACCGCCGTCGAGGAGTCGGTGCACGGCATCCGGGTGCTCAAGGCCTTCGGTCGCGGCAAGTTCGCGTTGTCGAGCTTCCGGGCGCAGGCCGAGTCGCTGCGGTCGACCGAGATCGAGAAGGCGCGCCTCGACGCGAACATCTGGGTGTGGATCATGGTCGTGCCGACCGTGGCGCTCGCGCTCTGCCTCGTCGTCGGCATCTGGCTCGCCGCGAACGGCCAGCTCTCGGTCGGCGAGCTCGTCGCGTTCTTCGCGACGGCGACGGTGCTCGCGTGGCCGATCGAGTCGATCGGCTTCATGCTCGCGTTCGCGCTCGACGCCCGCACCGCGACCGACCGCTTCTTCGACATCATCGACTCGGAGAACACGATCGTCGACCCCGCCGACCCGAAGCACCTCGAGCGGCCGCGCGGCGAGCTCGCGTTCGAGGGCGTGCACTTCCGCTACCAGGACTCGCCCGAGCGCTTCGGCGACCTGCTCGACGGCGTCGACCTCGTCGTCGAACCGGGCGAGACGATGGCGCTCGTCGGACTCACCGGCTGCGGCAAGACGACGATGACCGCGCTCACGACGCGCCTGTACGACGTGACCGGCGGCTCGGTGACGATCGACGGCGTCGACGTGCGCGCCTTCACGCGCGAGGAGCTTCGCCGGCACGTCGCGATGGCGTTCGAGGATGCGACGCTCTTCAGTGCCTCGGTGCGCGAGAACGTGCTGCTCGGCCGCCCCGAGCTCACGGGCGACGCCGCCGACGACCCCGCGGTGCGCGCCGAGGCCGAGCGCGTGCTCGACGAGGCGCTGCGCATCGCGCAGGCGGCCTTCGCGTACGACCTGCCCGAGGGCGTCGACACGAAGGTCGGCGAAGAGGGCATGAGCCTCTCGGGCGGTCAGCGGCAGCGGCTCGCGCTCGCGCGCGCCGTCGCGGCCAAGCCCGCCGTGCTCGTGCTCGACGACCCGCTGTCGGCGCTCGACGTCGCGACCGAGGCGAAGGTCGAGGCCGAGCTGCGCTCGGTGCTCGCCGACACCACGGCGCTCATCGTCGCGCACCGCCCCTCGACGGTCATGCTCGCCGACCGGGTGGCGCTCCTCGAGGCCGGCCGGGTGACCGCGGTCGGCACCCACTCCGAGCTCCTCCGCGAGAGCGAGCACTACCGCTTCGTCATCTCCAGCCTGGAGGACGAGGAGCGCCGTCACGGCGGGGGCGATGCCGACGGAGCATCCGAATTCGAACGAGAGGAGGCCGCATCATGAGCGTCACCGGCGTGCAGGGCGAAGAGCGCGAACAGTACTCGAAGGCCGAGTCCCGGCACATCCGCATCCGGTCGCGGCGGCTGCTGGGCTCGCTCCTGAAGCCGCTCACGGGCAAGCTGTGGCTGACCGCGGCCGCGGTCGTCGTGTCCTCGGCGGCCCAGGTGGCCGGCCCGGCGATCATCGCGTACGGCATCGACCAGGGCATCCCGGCGCTCATCGAGCAGAACTGGTGGCCGGCGGCCTTCGCAGGTCTCGCCTACCTCGTGACGGGTCTCATCGGGGCGTTCCTCATCTCGGCGTACATCCGGCTGTCGGCGCGCGTCGCGCAGGCGGTGCTCATCGACCTGCGCACGCGCGTGTTCCTGCACACGCAGAAGCTGTCGCTCGAGTTCCACGAGACGTACACCTCCGGTCGCATCATCTCGCGGCAGACGAGCGACCTCGACGCGATCCGCGAACTCATGGACGAGGGGCTCACGCTGCTCGTGCGCGGCCTCATGTACATGGTCTTCACCGCGATCATGCTGTTCGTCATCGACGCGCCGTCGGGGTTCGTGCTGCTCGTCGCGCTCATCCCGCTCGGCATGCTCACGCGGTGGTTCCAGGTGCGGTCGCAGACGCTGTTCCGGCGTTCGCGCGTGGCCAGTGCGAAGCTCATCGTGCAGTTCGTCGAGACCATGACGGGCATCCGCGCCGTGCAGGCGTTCCGCAAGGAGCGTCGCAACGAGCGCGAGTTCGGCGGCCTCGTCGAGGACTACCGCGACGTGAACTCGAAGGTGCTCGGCCTGTTCGTCGTGTTCAACCCGGGACTCGCGCTCATCGGCAACACGGCGGTCGCGGTGACGATCGTGCTCGGCGGCTTCCGGATCATCGACGGCTCGCTCGAGGTCGGCGTGCTGCTCGCGGCGGTGCTGTACACGAAGCGGTTCTTCGACCCCATGGAAGACCTCGCGATGTTCTACAACGGCTACCAGTCGGCCTCGTCGGCGCTCGAGAAGATCTCGGGCGTGCTCGAGGAGCAGCCGAGCGTGCCCGACCCCGCGCACCCCGTCGACCTCTGGAAGGCCGAGGGCCGGGTGCGGTTCGACGGCGTCGAGTTCTCGTACGTCGAGGGACGCAGCATCCTGCCCCGGTTCGATCTCGACATCCCCGCGGGGCAGACGATCGCGCTCGTCGGGTCGACGGGTGCCGGCAAGTCGACCCTCGCGAAGCTCATCGCCCGGTTCTACGACCCGAGCGAGGGCACGGTGTCGCTCGACGGCGTCTCGCTCGCCGACCTGCACCCGAAGGACCTGCGCCGCGCGATCGTGATGGTCACGCAGGAGGCGTACCTGTTCTCGGGCTCGGTCGCCGACAACATCGCGCTCGGCAAGCCCGACGCGACGAGCGACGAGATCGTGCGCGCGGCCATGGCGGTCGGCGCGCACGAGTTCATCGAGGGGCTGCCGAACGGCTACGACACCGACGTGAACAAGCGCGGCGGCCGGGTGAGCGCGGGTCAGCGCCAGCTGATCTCGTTCGCGCGGGCGTTCCTCGCGAACCCGGCGGTGCTCATCCTCGACGAGGCGACGAGCTCGCTCGACATCCCGAGCGAGCGCCTCGTGCAGGAGGGCCTCACGAAGCTGCTCGCCGACCGCACCGCGATCATCATCGCGCACCGCCTCTCGACCGTCGCGATCGCCGACCGGGTGCTCGTCATGGAGCACGGCCGCATCGTCGAGGACGGCGCACCCGCCGACCTCATCGGCGGCGAGGGCCGGTTCGCGGCGCTGCACGCGGCCTGGCGCGACTCGCTCGTCTGAGGTCGCCGTCGCATCGAGCGGGATGCCCCGTGCCCGAGTCTCGGGCACGGGGCATCCCGTTCGCGGCGCGGTCAGGCCGCGCTGCGGGCGACCACGCGGTAGCGGCGGGCCGCGCCCCGCACCGCGGTCCGCAGGTCGCCGTGCGCGTCGCGATCGCCGAGGTCGAGGTCGAGCGTGTCGAGTCCCGGATGGCCGGTGCGCTCGAGCCGGCGCATGAGGGCGACCGCCCTGCGGACCCGGCGGCCGCGCACCACGGCGGGCCCGCGCGACAGGTCGAGCGTGAAGCCCGCCACCCGGATGCCGGCGGCGCGGCAGGCGCCGACCGTGCGGGCTGCGGCGTGCGGCGTCACTCCGCGTTCGGCGTCCCGGGCCCGGGGGAACGCGCCGGCGAAGTCGAGCTGGACGAGCACGGTCACGTCGGGCAGTTCGCGGAAGTCGGCGAGCTCGTCGGCCCCGCCGATCACGAACATGCGCACGCCGCGGAGGTACGCGCCCGTGATCTCCGCGACGGAGCGGGTCGTGCGGGTGCGGATGCACCCGTCCAGCGGGATGCCGCGCCGCTCGAGGAGGTCGATGTCGCGGTGCGAGTCGACGGCGATCGCCGGGGTCATGGGGAACCGGATGGTGGACATGTCCGCAGTCTTCCCGCCGCGGCGACCCACCGGATCAGGAGTCGCCACGATTCCGGGGGAGGGTTCTCCCTGAACCCGCCGTCGCACGCACGTCGCCCGGGCAGCCTGCCACGTCGCGGGCCCCGCCGGATCGGGGTACCCCCTGAACCGGGGGAGCGCCGCGGGGTGCGAACGCGCTACCGTCGAGTCAGGCGGGGGCGACCGTTCGGTCGTTCGCGCCGATTTTGAAGGAGAGGTCCGATGGTCGAGGCATCCCGGCCGCTGCGCGTGGCCATCGCCGACGACGCGCTGCTGCTGCGCGAGGGCATCGCCAAGGTGCTCGAGGGCGGCGGGCTCGAGGTCGTGGCCTCCGTCGGCACGGGCGACGAGCTCGTCGAGGTCGTCCGCGAGGGCGGCGTCGACGCCGCGGTCCTCGACATCCGCATGCCGCCGAGCTTCCGCGACGAGGGCATCCTGGCCCTCGAGGAGCTGCGCGCGGGAGGGTCGACGATCGGCGTCCTCCTCCTGTCGATGTACGCGACGCCCGAGTACGCGCTGCGGGTCATGGGCGCCGGCAGCGGCACCGGCTACCTGCTGAAGGAGCGCGTCTCCGAGCCGCAGACGCTCGTGCGCGCCGTCGAGACCGTCGCCTCCGGCGGCTCGGTCGTCGACCCCGAGGTCGTCGAGCAGCTCGTGCACCGCACCCGGGCCGACGACCCGCTGTCCCGGCTCACCGAGCGCGAACGCTCGGTGCTCGAGCTCATGGCGCAGGGCTACTCGAACGGCGGCATCGCCCAGACGTTGTTCCTCGGCCTCAAGACGGTCGAGACGCACGTGCGCTCGATCCTGCAGAAGCTCGACCTCGAGGAGTCACCCGAGCACCATCGGCGCGTGCTCGCGGTGCTGACGCTCCTCGGCGCGAGGTGATGGCGCCCGGCCGCAAGGGCCGGATCATCAAGCGCAGCATCACGATCGCGGTCGTCGTCGCGCTCAGCCTCACGATGGAGGTCACGGGCTTCATCGCCACACCGCACGGCGAACGTCCGGAGGTCAGCTACACGACCCTGCACGCGATCGTGCCGCTCGTGTTCGCCGCCTGCGCGGGCGTCGCCTGGGCGATCGGCCCGTCGCGGGTGCCCGCGCGACTCATGGTGCTGTTCCCGGTGCTGTGGATCCCGTTGTCGTTCCTGCGCGTGATCGAGGACATCGCGTGGCTCTGGCCGCTCGTCTACGGCGTGCACCTCTGGTGGGGGCTGCTCACCGGAATCCTCGTGCTGCTCTACCCGCGCGGCGGCCTCGGCGACCGCGCCGATCGGGTGATCGCGGGCATCGCGGTCGTCGCGTCGATCGTGTTCCTCCTCGGCACGGTGCTGCTCGCGCCGCCGCCCGAGCTCTTGTGCGACTGCGCCCCGAACCCGTACCACGTGGCCGATGCCCCGGCCGTCTACGCCGTGATCGACATCGGGTATCGCCTCGTCGGCGTGCTGCTCGCCCTCGTGATCGCCGGGCGCCTCCTCGTGCGCTGGGTGCGCGGCAGCGTTCCGGCCCGCACGGTCGCGTTCCTCATGCCGCTCGCGCTCTTCGCGTGGGCGACGACGCTCGCCGCGCAGGCGGTCACCTACGCGACCTCCGGCACCTCCGACCAGGTGCTCGCGACCGTCTCCCTCATCGCGATCGCGTCCATCCCGGTGAGCTTCGTCGCCGGCATCGCGCACACCCGCAACATGCGGGCGCGCGTCGCCGACCTCATGCGCATCACGCGCGAGGGCGCCGACCGGGGGCTCTGGGCCGAGTCGCTCGCCCGCACGCTTCGCGACGCCTCCGTGCGCGTGTACTGGTGGGACGAGGAGCGGGGCCGGTACGCGGATGCCGCGGGCGAGCCGATCGCGCACGACCCCGCCGACCGCCACGGCGGCCACGGCCTGCTGCCCGTGGCCTCGCCGACCGGCATGCCCATCGCGCTCATCCGGCACGACCGGGTGCTGACCGACAACATGCGCCTGCTCGACGGCGTGTCGAGCGCGCTCCGGCTCTCGGTCGACAACGGGCGCCTGCGCTCCGAGATCGAACGCACCCTCGAGCAGGTGCGGCAGTCGCGCGCCCGCATCGTCGAGGCCGGCGACGAGGCACGACGCCGCATCGAGCGCGACCTGCACGACGGGGCGCAGCAGCACCTCGTCTCGCTCGGCATGCGGCTGCGGCTCGCCGCCAACCAGGCGCGCGACCGCGGCGTCGAGCCCCTCGGCGTCGAGCTCGACGGCAACATCGCGATGCTGAACGACGCGCTCAAGGAGCTGCGCGAGCTCGCGCACGGCATCCACCCCTCGCTGCTCTCGTCGGGCGGGCTCGCGCTCGCCGTGCCCGAGCTCGCGGGCCGCTGCCCGGTGCCGGTCGAGATCGACGTGCAGGCCGAGGGCCGCCTGCCCGAGGTCGTCGAGTCGACGGCGTACTTCGCCGTCGCCGAGGCGCTCGCGAACATCGCCAAGCACGCGCAGGCGACCCGGGCCTGGGTTCGTGCGCACCTCGTCGACGGCGAGCTCGAGCTCGTCGTGCGCGACAACGGCGTCGGCGGGGCCTCGCCCGAGGGCAGCGGGATGCTCGGCATCGCCGACCGCGTCGACGCCGTCGGCGGCGAGATCGCGATCGACAGTCCGCCCGGCGCGGGCACGACGATCACGATCCGGATCCCGGTGCCGACGACGGGTTGAGCCGCTCCCGGGCTCAGGGCCGCCAGCGCGCCGCGGCGAGGTCGACGCGGTAGCCGTCGGCGTCACGGGTCGCGACGAGCGGCGTGCCCTCGCGTTCGTAGTGCTCCCGGGCGCGTTCGGCGTGGCCCGCCGGCGGTCGCCCTCCGGCGCGGAGGACGCGCCACCACGGGACATCCGCCCCGTATCTGGCCATCACCTGCCCGACGGCGCGAGCCCCGCGCGAGCCGAGCAGCGCCGCGACGTCGCCGTAGGTCGCGACGCACCCCGGCGGGATGTCGGCGACGACGACGAGCACGGCCTCGACGAAGCCGTCGGCCGACGGCCCTTCGTCAGGCTCACGGGGCGGGATGTCGCTCAGAGCTCGAGCGCCCCGATGACGTCGCCGTACTGGGTCTCGCCGACGTCGACGAAGCCGACCCGGTGGAAGAACTTCTCGGGGCCGAGCTCGCCCGGTTCCCACAGCACCGTGATGCGGTCGAAGCCGCGACGCTTGGCCTCTTCGGCGAGGGCGGTGGCGAGGAACCGGCCGACGCCCTTGCCCTGCACCTCGGCGTCGACGTTGATGCGCCAGATGCACGCCCGGAACTCCTCGTGCGGGTTCTCGGGGTCGAAGTTGCCGTGGATGAAGCCGACGACCTTCTCGTCGGCGTCGAGCGCGACGCGCTGCCAGGCGGTCTGCGGGTTGACGACCGAGGCCTCCGCCGAATAGGTGACGGGAGCGATGAACTGCTCCTGGCCGGGCTTCAGCGACAGCGTGTTCGCAGCCACGATGTTCGAGGCGGACAGTTCTTCCAGTCTCAGCTCAGCCATGCGCCAAGGCTAACCCGTGCATCCGGCACGGGGGAACCCGGGATGACCCCGAGTGAACCCCGAGGCCTCCCGGTTATCTCGATGTCGAGACAGTCTGGGCGACACGGTAAGCTGGCCGGTGGCGTATCCGCCCCACGAGACTTCCTCAATTCCCCGAGAGATCCAAGGAGAACTCAACTTGTCCAAGATCAAGGTTGCAGGCACGGTCGTCGAGCTCGACGGCGACGAGATGACGCGCATCATCTGGCAGGCCATCAAGGACCAGCTCATCCACCCGTACCTCGACGTGAACCTCGAGTACTACGACCTCTCGATCCAGAAGCGCGACGAGACCGACGACCAGATCACGGTCGACGCGGCGAACGCGATCAAGAAGCACGGCGTCGGCGTCAAGTGCGCGACGATCACCCCCGACGAGGCCCGCGTCGAGGAGTTCGGCCTCAAGAAGATGTGGCGGTCGCCGAACGGCACCATCCGCAACATCCTCGGCGGCGTCATCTTCCGCGAGCCGATCATCATCTCGAACATCCCGCGCCTCGTGCCAGGCTGGAACAAGCCGATCGTCGTCGGCCGCCACGCGTTCGGCGACCAGTACCGCGCCACCGACTTCCGCTTCGAGGGCGAGGGCACCCTCACGATGACCTTCACCCCGAAGGACGGCTCGGAGCCGCAGCAGTTCGAGGTCTTCCAGTCGCCGGGCTCGGGCGTCGCCATGGGCATGTACAACCTCGACGAGTCGATCAAGGACTTCGCGCGCGCCTCGCTCAACTACGGCCTCTCGCGCAACTACCCCGTCTACCTGTCGACGAAGAACACGATCCTCAAGGCCTACGACGGCCGGTTCAAGGACCTCTTCCAGGAGGTCTTCGACACCGAGTTCAAGGAGCAGTTCGACGCGGCGGGCCTCACCTATGAGCACCGCCTCATCGACGACATGGTCGCCTCCTCGCTCAAGTGGGAGGGCGGCTACGTCTGGGCCTGCAAGAACTACGACGGCGACGTGCAGTCCGACACCGTCGCGCAGGGCTTCGGCTCGCTCGGCCTCATGACCTCGGTGCTCGCCACGCCCGACGGCAAGGTCGTCGAGGCCGAGGCGGCGCACGGCACCGTCACCCGCCACTACCGCCAGCACCAGCAGGGCAAGCCCACCTCGACGAACCCGATCGCCTCGATCTACGCCTGGACGCGCGGCCTCGCGCACCGCGGCAAGCTCGACGGCAACCAGGAGCTCATCGACTTCGCCTCGACCCTCGAGGACGTCGTCATCAAGACGGTCGAGTCGGGTGCGATGACGAAGGACCTCGCGCTCCTCGTCGGCCCCGAGCAGGAGTACCAGACGACCGAGCAGTTCCTCGACACGATCGACGCGAACCTCAAGGCGCGCCTGGGCGCGTGAGTCTGGCCGCGTTCGCGGCGTGCACGAAGGGGCGGATGCCGCTGGCATCCGCCCCTTCGTCGTATTCGCGGGGACCCAGGGGCAGGATGGACGTATGGCTCGCATCCTGAAGCTCGCCCGTCGGTACTGGGTCGTGACGCTCACGCTCGCGATCGGCATCCTCGGCATCGTGCTCGCCCTCTCGGGCGCGGGCGCCGCCGTGCAATGGCTGTTCAGCGCGTATGCGCTCGCGATCGCCGCCTGGCAGGCGGTGGGGATGGTGCGCGACATCCTGCGGGGGCACTGGGGGCTCGACATCCTCGCGGTGACGGCCATCGTCGCGACCGTGCTCGTCGGCGAGTACGTCGCGGCCCTCCTCGTCGTGCTCATGCTCACCGGGGGAGCGGCCCTCGAGGACTACGCCAACCGCCGCGCCAAGCGCGAGCTCGACGCGCTGCTGACCCGGTCGCCGCAGCTCGCGCACCGGTTCGAGGGTGCCGAGCTCGTCGAGGTGCCGGTCGACCGGGTCGTCGTGGGCGACGTGCTGCTCGTGCGCCCGAGCGAGATCGTGCCCGTCGACGGCGAGCTGCGCTCGCCCGAGGCGTCCTTCGACGAGTCGTCGATCACGGGCGAGAGCGTGCCGGTCGAGAAGCAGGCGGGCGACACCGTGCTGAGCGGCGCGGTCAACGGGCAGACCGCGGTCGAGATCGTCGCCGTCGCGACCGCGGCCGACAGCCAGTACCAGCAGATCGTCGCACTCGTCGCCGGTGCGGCCGAGTCGAAGGCGCCCGTCGTACGGCTCGCCGACCGGTACGCCGTGCCCTTCACGTTGTTCTCGCTCGCGCTCGCGGGCGTCGCCTGGTGGCTGTCGGGCGACCCGGTGCGGTTCGCCGAGGTGCTCGTGCTCGCGACCCCCTGCCCGCTGCTCATCGCGGCGCCGGTCGCGTTCATCGGCGGCATGAGCCGCGCGGCCCGCAACGGCGTCATCGTGAAGTCGGGCGGCGTGCTCGAGTCGCTGTCGGCCGCGAAGACCGCGGTGTTCGACAAGACCGGCACGCTCACGCGCGGCGAGCCGACGCTCGTCGCGATCCGCCCAGAGAACGGGTTCGGCGACGACGAACTGCTCGGCCTCGTCGCGTCGGCCGAGCAGTATTCGTCGCATGTGCTCGCGGCATCCATGATCGAGGCGGCCCGCGCACGCGGGCTGGTGCTCGACGAGGCGGATGCCGCGAGCGAGGAGGCGACCAACGGCGTCGTCGCGACCATCGGCGGTCGCGAGGTGGTCGTCGGCAAGTTCGCCTTCGTGCGGTCGCACGCGGCCGAGGCCGAGCGCACCGCGATCGCGCCGGGGGAGCTCGCGGTGTACGTGGCCGTCGACGGCCGGTACGCCGGGGCGCTGCTCGCGAGCGACCGGCTGCGCGAGAACGCGCGTGCGACGCTCGAGCGCCTCGACGCGCTCGGCGTGCACGACACGATGATGCTCACGGGCGACGCGCAGGCGACGGCCGACCACATCGCCGCCGAGCTCGGCATCACGCGGGTGCGGGCCGAGTGCCTGCCCGCCGACAAGGTGCGCGAGGTCGCGGCGATCGCCGCCCGCCCGGTCATCATGGTCGGCGACGGCGTGAACGACGCCCCCGTGCTGGCCGCGGCCGACGTCGGCATCGCGATGGGCGCCAAGGGTGCGACGGCGGCGAGCGAGTCGGCGTCCGCCGTCATCCTCGTCGACGACATCTCGCGCACGGCGAAGGCCGTCGAGATCGGCCGCGACACCGTGCGCATCGCGTTGCAGAGCATCTGGATCGGCATCGTCGTGAGCGTCGGCCTCATGTTCGTCGCCGCGTTCGGCGTGATCCCCGCGACCGTCGGAGCACTGCTCCAGGAGGTCGTCGACCTCGTGACGATCCTCGCGGCGCTGCGCGCCATCGGCGGCCGGCTCGATGCCGCGAGCGCAACGTCGGCGGCGGCATCCGTGCCCGCGCAGCAGCAGGCGTGAGCGCCGGGCGAGCCGACGCCGTCACAACTCGGTAACAGGCGAAGAAAATCCCTGCGAACACTTGCGCCGAGGTTTGTTCGTAATGTTTACTAACAAACGTGACTGCTACGGAAGCACAGCGAGGCCCGGTCACCACGGAGCCGACGCCCACCACCTCGGTGGTGCCCGCCCAGTCGCACGCCGCCCAGTCGCACGCGATCGAGACGCACGCCGTCGACCTGCTGACCGTCCCGTTCGCCGGCGCCCCGATCTTCACCCGCTCCCGCGCCCTCCGGCCCACGAGCAAGGTGCTCCCCGAGCACGCACGCAGCCACAACCGCGCGCTCGTGCTGCAGACGCTCTACACGGCCGGATCGCAGAGCCGTGCCGACGTCGCCCGTGAGACGGGGCTGACCAGGGTCACGGTCTCCGACCTCGTCGCCGAGCTCATCGCCGAGGGGCTCGTCGTCGAACTGGGTCAGCGCGAGGGCGTGCGCCCGGGCAAGCCCGCGACGATCATCGACGTCGACCGGGGCGCGTTCCAGATCCTCGGGCTCGACCTCTCCGAGCACGAGGTCTTCCGCGGCGTCGTGGCCTCGCTCGACGGCGCCATCCTCGAGCGCGTCGAGCTCGCCCGCGCCGGCGCCACCGGCGAACAGGCCGTGGCGCTCGTGGAGTCGATCGTCGACCGGCTGCAGGGCCTCGCGACCGCGCCCGTGCTCGGCATCGGCATCGGCTCGCCCGGTGTCGTCGACCCCCACGGCGTCGTGCTCTCGGCGCCGAACCTCGGCTGGTTCGACCTGCCGCTGCAGGCGCGTCTCGCCGCCCGCACCGACCTGCCCGTGCACGTCGCCAACGACGCGAATGTCGCGGTGCTGGCCGAGCACGGGGCGACGCCGCTCGACGACCTGCTGCTCATCAAGATCGGCCACGGTGTCGGCGCCGGCCTCATCGTCGGCGGCCGCCCGGTCATCGGCGGCGGCTTCGCGGCCGGCGAGATCGGTCACGTCGTGGTCGGCACCGACGGCGGCCCGCGCTGCGCGTGCGGCAAGGACGGCTGCCTCGAGGCGTGGCTGGCCGTTCCGCGACTGACCGAACAGCTCGACGCGCTCGCCGGCGGCCCTGAGGCCGTGCGCGCCGCGCGCGACGAGATCCTGCGCGAGGCGGGCCGCCGGCTCGCGATCGTGCTCGCGCCGGTCGTCGGCGCCCTCAATCTGACGGAGGTCGTCCTCAGCGGCCCCGCCGAACTGCTCGACGGTCCGTTCCACGACGCGACCGTCGACACTCTCCGGCAGCGGACGATGGCGGTCGTCAACCGTGATCTGAGGCTCCGGATGTCCGAGCAGGCGGAGGACGTCGTCCTCCGCGGCGCGGCCGTCATGGTCCTCTCCGGACAACTCGGGGTCTCGTGAGAGACCCCAGGCACCAAGGGTGACAGCGAACCCCCGCTGATCGCCCAACCCCCATGAAAGGAAAAGAAATGCGGAAACTCGGCATCGTGGCCCTCGGCGCCGCAGCTGCCCTGACGCTCGCCGGTTGCAGCAACGGCGGCGGCGACAACGGTGGTTCCGCCGACGGCGGCGAGATCACCGTGTGGGTCGTCGGCACCGACACCCCGAAGGACGCTCGCGCGTACCTCAAGGACACGTTCGAGTCGGAGAACAAGGGTTGGACCCTCAAGGTCGAAGAGAAGACCTGGGCCGACGTGAGCGACACCTACGCCGCTGCACTCCAGTCGAACGACTCGCCCGACGTGGTCGAGGTCGGCAACACCCAGACGGCGAGCTTCGCCGACCAGGGCCTGTTCCAGCCGCTCGACGACTTCGACAGCTCCAAGTACCTGCCCGGCCTCGTCGACTCGGCGACCTACGACGGCGAGCTCTACGCCGCCCCGTACTACGCCGGTGGCCGCATCGTGTTCTACAGCCCCGAGGTCCTCGGCGACACGGCGATCCCCACGACCCTCGACGAGTACGTCGCGACGGGCGAGGCGCGCAAGACCGACACCGTCTCGGGCATCTGGGCTCCGGGCCGCGACTGGTACAACGCCCTTCCCTACGTCTGGGAGAACGGCGGCTTCATCGCCGAGCAGGACGGCGAAACGTGGAAGGCCGGCTTCTCGAGCGAGGGCGGCATCAAGGGCCTGACGCAGCTGCAGCAGGTCTACGAGAAGGCGTCGAACGCCCCGAAGGACGGCGACGAGACCGACCCGCAGGTGCCGTTCTGCGCCGGTGAGGTCCTCTTCCTCTCGGCTCCCGCGTGGGTGCAGTGGTCGATCACCGCCCCGGCCGACGCCGAGGCGCCCGGCTGCCCCGACACCTACGGCAAGGACCTGCAGGCCTACCCGCTGCCCGGCGGCAAGGCCGGCGAGACCGCGCCGATCTTCGCCGGCGGCTCGAACATCGCCGTCGCGACCAAGAGCGCCAACCCGAAGCAGGCTCGCGCCGCGCTCGACATCATGGCCGGTGAGGACTACCAGAAGCTCCTCGCAGCCGGTGGTCTCACCCCGGGCCTGACGGCCGCTGCGTCGTCGCTGCCCGACACCCCGATCGCGAAGGCCCAGGCCACCGCGCTGGAGAACTCGAAGGTGACCCCGACGACCCCGAAGTGGGCCGAGGTCGAGGCTTCGCAGATCATCCAGGAGTCGCTCGTCAAGATCGCCCAGGGCGGCGACGTGCCGACCATCGCGGCCGACCTCGACAAGCAGATCGAGGAGATCCTCAACAGCTAGCCTGTTGAGCCCCGCGGGGGCGGAGTCCCACACAGCTCCGCCCCCGCTCTCCTGCCCGGCCGTGCCGGGACCGGAACGAGCGGCGCCGGTGCCGCGAGTCGTACCATCAGTCATACCCGCGTCCCCCTCGCGGTCACCCAGAGGAGCAGCCAATGAGCGCAACCCTCACCGAGCCTGACGCAGCGCCGCGCACGCCGACCACCAGACCTCCCCGTCCCCCCAGGGGCTCGCAGAGCCCCCGCCGGAAGAAGCCGGTGCCGTGGGCACCGTGGTTCCTCCTCGGCCCGAGCATCGCCCTGCTCGTCGTGATGGTCGTCTACCCGACGATCCTGATGTTCATCACCTCGTTCACGAACCTCGAGATCAAGAACAAGATGCTGGGCACTCCGCCCGACTTCGTGGGCTTCGACAACTACCTCGAGATCTTCACCGACTCGCAGTTCCCCCAGGTGCTCGTGCGCAGCCTCGGCCTCATGGTCGTGCTCACCGTGCTCATCGTCGTGTTCGGCATGCTCATCGCGCTCACCATGACGAAGCTCTCCAAGGCGTGGCGGCTCGCGGTGTCGATCTCGCTCCTGTTCGCGTGGGCGATGCCGCCGCTGGCCGCGACCGTCGTGTGGGGCTGGATGTTCGACACCGACTACGGCGTCGTGAACTGGGCGCTCAACACCATCACCGGCACGCAGGACTGGCGCGGCCACGGCTGGCTCGAGAATCCCTGGTCGTTCATGATGGTGCTCGTCCTCATCGTGACCTGGCAGAGCATCCCCTTCGCCGCCATCACGTTCTACGCCGGACTCGGCCAGGTGCCCGACGAGGTCATCGAGGCCTCCTCGCTCGACGGCGCAGGAGCCTGGCAGCGGTTCCGGCTCATCATCCTGCCGTACATGCGCAACGTCATCACCGCGGTGCTCGTGCTCGAGACGATCTGGAACCTGCGCATCTTCACCCAGGTGTACTCACTGCAGCAGCAGGGCGGCCTCGCGAGCGAGACGAACGTGCTGCCGACCTACCTGTTCCGCCAGGGTCTGGGAGAGTTCGGCACGACGGCCGCGATCGGCGTGTTCATGATGGTCCTCCTGATGGCCCTCTCCTACTTCAACGTCCGCAACTCCCTGAAAGACGAGGACGAGCTGTGAGCATCAGTCCTGGAATGCAGCTCGCCGAAGAGCCCGGCTCCGTCGACGCCTCGACGCGTGCCGCCACCACGATCCGCGACGGCGGCCGCCTCGGCGGCCGCGCCGGCCGGCGCAAGGGCATCATGGGCCGACTCGGGCTCAACCTGTGGGCGCTCGTCATCATCGTGTGCTCGATCTTCCCGGTCTACTGGATGGTGAACATGTCGTTCACCCCGTCGAACCGGATCATCAGCCGCAACCCGAGCCTCCTGCCGCTCGACTTCACGTTCAAGAACTACATCACCGCGTGGACCCGCGAGGCGGCGCCCGGCCAGACCGACTTCCCGCACGCGCTCGGCTCGAGCATCCTCGTCGCGGTCGGCGTGGTCGCCGTCGGTGCGGTGTTCGCGTTCCTCGCCTCGATCGCCCTCTCGCGCTTCGTCTTCCGGGGCCGGGTGTTCTTCATCATCGCCGTGCTCGTCGTGCAGATGGTGCCCGGCGAGGCGATGATGTTCACGATCTACAACATGATCGACGACTGGCACCTCATGAACACGCTGCTCGGCCTGTTCATCGTGCACCTCGCCGCCGTCGTGCCGTTCACGATCTGGACCCTCCGAGGCTTCGTCAAGGGCGTACCCGAAGAGCTCGAGGAGGCCGCCCAGATCGACGGCTGCACGAAGGCGAAGGCGTTCTGGAAGGTCACCTTCCCACTCATGGCGCCCGCGCTCGTCTCGACCGGCATCTTCGCGTTCATCCAGAGCTGGAACGAGTTCCTGATGGCGCTGCTCCTGCTCAAGGGCTACAACCTCACCCTGCCGCCGTGGCTGAGCTCGTTCCAGTCGGCGACGGAGGCGACGAACTGGGGTGCGGTGATGGCGGGCTCGACCCTCATCACGATCCCCGTCGTGATCTTCTTCCTCTTCGTGCAGGGCCGCATGGTCGGCGGCCTCGTCTCGGGAGCCGTCAAGGGATGAGCGCCGGCACCACCACCGGTGACGCCTCGGCGCTGCACCGGGACATCCTGTCGACCCTGCTTCCGGCGTTCACCGGACCGGTCGCGCCCGAGTGGGTGCTCGCGCGACTGCGGGCGGGCCTCGGCGGCATCTGCCTCTTCGGCGAGAACGTCGTCGACCCCGAGCAGCTGCGCGCCCTCAACCAGAGCCTGCGCGAGGCCAACCCCGACGCGGTCATCGCGATCGACGAGGAGGGCGGCGACGTCACGCGGCTCTTCTACGACCGCGGTGCGCCGTTCCCCGGCAACGCGGTGCTCGGCCGAATCGACGAGCCCGAGCTCACGCGTCGGGTCGCCGCAGAGGTCGGGCGCGCGCTCGCAGCGACCGGCTGCACGGTGACCTTCGGGCCCGACGTCGACGTGAACGCCAACCCCGACAACCCCGTCATCGGCGTGCGCAGCTTCGGTGCCGACCCCGAGCTCGTCGCCCGTCATTCGGCGGCCTGGGTCGAGGGCCTCCAGCAGACCGGCATCGCCGCGAGCGCGAAGCACTTCCCGGGCCACGGCGACACCGCGACCGACTCGCACCTCGCGCTGCCGGTCGTCGACGTGCCCGTCGAGACCCTGCGCGAGCGCGAACTGGTTCCGTTCGAGGCCGCGATCGCGGCCGGCAGCCGCACGATCATGACCTCTCACATCCTCATCCCGCAGCTCGATGCGGAGAACCCGGCCACCCTCTCCCCGCGTATTCTGCACGGCCTGCTCCGCGGGGAGCTGGGGTTCGAGGGCGTCATCGTGAGTGACGCCCTCGACATGAAGGGGGCGAGCGGTGCGCACGGCATACCCGAAGCCGCTGTGCGCGCCCTCGCCGCCGGTTGCGACCTGCTGTGCATCGGCGCCGACAACTCCGACGCACAGGTCGGCGAGATCGCCGACGCGATCGCGCAGGCGATCGCGAACGGCCGGCTCTCCGCCGACCGGGTGCGCGACGCCGCGACTCGGGTGCGCGCGCTCGGCGCGACCGCGCCGGCGGTGCCGGCCGGCCCCGCGGCGCCCGAGGTCATCGAGCCCGCCCACGACGACGAGGAGATCGCCCGGGTGGTCGCCGCCTTCGAGGTGTCGGATGCCGCGGGCGAACGCCTTTCGCGGTCGTCGCGCATCGGCACCGTGATCCGCGTCGACACCGTTGCGAACATCGCGATCGGCATCGCACCCTGGGGACCGTTCGCGGCCGAGGCGGTCGCGGCGACGCCGTCGTGGCTCGGCCGTGCCGAGATCGTGCCGATCGCGGACGCCGCGGATCTCGTCGACCCCGCGGCGCTGGCCGGCACGGTGCTCGTCGTCGGCAAGGACCTGCACCGCCACGCGTTCGCGCGCGCGGCGATCGACGCGTTGCGCGCCGTGCGCGACGACGTCGTCACGATCGACATGGGCTGGCCCTCGCACGACCGCGCCTATGCGGACGTCGCGACCTTCGGCGCCTCGCGCCTCGTCGGCGACGCCGTGCTGGCGTTCGTCGACGGCGCGCTCGCGCCGGTGGCGACCCGGTGAGCATCGGCAGCACCGTGCGGCTCGGCATCGACATCGGGGGCACGAAGACCGCCGCCGTCGCGATCGGCGACGGCGGCGAGCTGAGCGACCAGGTGCGCATGCCGACCGGGTTCGGTGCCGACGAGGTCGTCGCGACGGCCCTGCGCACGATCGAGCGCATGGCCGAGCTGAACGGCGTCGGGGCCTTCACCTCGATCGGCATCGGCATCCCCGGTGCGGTCGACAATGAGACCGGTCGGGTCGCGCACGCCGTGAACCTCGGGCTCGAGGGGCTCGACCTCGGGCCGCGACTCGCCGACCGGCTCGGCATCGAGGTTCGGGTCGAGAACGACGTCAAGGCCGCGGCCCTCGGTGCGCAGCATCTGCTCGGCCTCGGGCTCGCCGGGCGGGCGACGGCATCGGGTGCGGCGGACGACGTCGCGACCGCCGAACGCTCGATGGCCTACCTGAACCTCGGCACGGGCCTCGCCGCCGGCATCGTGCAGGGCGGACGGCTGCTGCGCGGCGGTCACGGTGTCGCGGGCGAGATCGGTCACATCCCGGTCGATCCGGCCGGCGAGCGCTGCGGTTGCGGCCAGCGCGGCTGCCTCGAGACGTTCGCGTCGGGGTCGGCGATCGCGAGGACGTGGCCGACGGTCGCCGAACTCCCGGCCCGCGAGCTCTTCGACGCGGCCGAGGCGGGCGACGCGGAGGCGATCCGCGTCCGCGAGCGGTTTCTCCGGGGTGTCGCCTCGGCCGTGCGGCTGCTCGTGCTCACGGCCGACGTCGACGACGTCGTCATCGGGGGAGGGCTCGCCGCGCTCGGCGGGCCGCTCGTCGACGGCACGCGCCGTATCCTGAACGAGTGGTCCGCCGACTCGGCGTTCCTCGCGTCGCTGGACCTCGCAGAGCGGGTCCAGGTCATCCCCCTCGGTTTCCCGGCAGCGGCAGTGGGCGCTGCCCTGGTTGGAGTAGCGCAATGGCAGAAGTCGTAATCGTCGACAACGACGTGGCCGCCGGCGACCTCGTCGCGGGCGCGATCGTCTCGCTCATCCGGCACAAGCCCGACGCGGTGCTCGGTCTCGCCACGGGGTCGACGCCCCTCGCGAGCTATCGGGCGCTCGCCGCGCGCATCGCGGCCGAGTCGATCGACGTGCGCGGCGTGCGCGGGTTCGCGCTCGACGAGTACGTGGGACTTCCGGCGGGGCATCCCGAGAGCTATCGCGCGGTCATCACGCGCGAGGTCGTGGAGCCGCTGGGTCTCACGCCCGAGCTCGTGCGCGTGCCGAACGGCGACCCGGCCACGATCCAGCACGCCGGTGCCGACTACGAGGCGGCGATCACGGCGGCCGGCGGCGTCGACCTGCAGATCCTCGGCATCGGCCGCACGGGCCACATCGGCTTCAACGAGCCGGGTTCGTCGCTCGCATCGCTCACGCGCGTGAAGACCCTCACCGAGCCCACCCGGGTCGACAACGCACGCTTCTTCGACTCACCCGAGGAGGTGCCCATGCACTGCATCACGCAGGGCATCGGCACGATCCTGCGGGCGCGTCACCTCGTGCTGCTCGCGTTCGGCGATGCGAAGGCCGACGCGGTCGCCGCCGCCGTCGAGGGGCCGGTCTCGGCGAGCCAGCCCGGATCCGCGATCCAGCTGCACCCGCACGCGACGGTCATCGTCGACTCGGCCGCCGCCGCGAAGCTCGCGAACCTCGACTACTACCGGCACGCCTGGGCGAACAAGCCGGCGTGGCAGGGCATCTGACACCTGCTCCGTGATCGAATCGGATGCCTCGGGCGCACGCCGCTCCGGGGCATCCGTCGTCTCCGGCGGGCGTCGTCAGTGGGGCAGCACCAGGGGCAGCATCGCGAGGTAGTCCTCCTCGTCGAAGTCGTCGACGAGCGCGCGCTGCACGATGAAGCCCGGACCGAGGCCGAGCATCACCGGGGTGAGGCGGGCCGCCCAGGCCTCGGGGTCGCCGTCGACCCGATCGGGGTGGGCCTCGGCCCACTCCACGAGTTGCGCGCGCAGGGTCGCGCGGAGGCCGTGCAGCACCGTCTGCACGAGCTCGCGGATCTCGGGGTCGACGGCCGCCTCGGCCCACACCTGCAGCAGGATGCCGCCGAACGGCTCGTGCCGCATGCCGTCGACGAAGGTCGCCATGACGTCGCCGGGGGAGAGCGGTCCGCCATCGGCGCGACGGGCGTCGAGCTCGATGCGTCGCGCCTCCAGCGTGCGTGCGGCCACCGCGCCGACGAGCTCCCGCTTGCCGGCGAAGTGGCCGTAGATCGCGCCGGCCGACAGGCCCGACTCGGCGATGATGTCGGCCATCGAGGTGCGCTGGAAGCCCTTCGTGGCGAACGAGCGCAGCGCGGCGTCGAGGATCTCGTCGCGTCGGGCGGCGCGGTACTCGGCCGTCACCTTCGGCATCGGCGCCTCCCGTCGTCAGCGTCTCGTCGTAAACCGAATGAACGTTCTTGACAAGCATAGGCGTCGGGCGCATCCTGATAAAGAACGAACATTCGTTTTGAGTGAAGCCCGTGTCGGGCGCCGCGACCGGTGCCCGACCGAAGGTCGGCCAGCACGCCGACGGAGGAGACCATGCCCCACACCGATGCCGTGACCCGGCACACCCCCATCGCCCGCGTGATCGGCCTCGGTCTCGCGCTCGCGGCCGTCGTCGCCGTGATCGTGCTGGCCTTCTCGTGGCCGTCGGTCACGGCCGAGGCGAAGAACCTGCCGATCGCGATCACCGGACCGGCCGAGGCCGTCACCGCTGCCGAGAACGCCGTCGACGAGCAGCAGCCGGGCGCGATCGCGTTCACCGACGTCGACGACCGCGCAGCAGCCGTCGACGCGATCGAATCCCGTGAGGTGTACGGCGCGATCGTGCTCGGGCAGGAGCCCGAGGTGCTCACGACGTCCGCCGGCAGCCTCGTCGTCGCGCAACTGCTGAACGCCGTCGCCGCGAACCTGGAGGAGGGCGTGAACGCACAGGCGGCCGCGGCCGCGCAGGCCGCCGGCGCCCCGACCGCGCCGCCCCACATCGACGTCGTCGTGACCGACGTCGTACCGCTCGCCGACACCGATCCTCGCGGCACCGGCCTCGCCGCGGCCCTCTTCCCCCTCGTGCTCGGCGGCATGCTCGGCGGCATCGCGATCTCGCTCGCCGTCATCGGCGCGATGCGCCGCGTGCTGGCCGTGGTCGTGTACGCCGCCGTCGGCGGGCTCGTGCTCGCTGGCATCCTGCAGGGCTGGTTCGGCGCGCTGCAGGGCGACTACTGGCTGAACGCCGCCGCGATCGGTCTCGCGCTCGCCGCGATCGCCGCACCCATCACCGGGTTCGTCGCCCTCATCGGGCGAGCCGGCATCGCCGTCGGCCCGATCGTCATGCTGCTGTTCGCCAACCCGATCTCCGCGGCCGCGATCCCGAAGGAGTTCATCGCCGAGCCGTGGGGCGCGGTCGGCCAGTGGTTCCCGCCGGGGGCCGCGGCGACGCTCGTGCGCGACCTCTCGTACTTCCCCGCCGCCGACACGACCTTCCCGTGGCTCGTGCTCGGGGCGTGGGCGGTCGGCGGGCTGCTGCTGTCGGTCGTGGGCCACTTCCGCACCGCCGGCGGGGCCGAACCGAACGCCGCGGCGGCGCTCGAGGCGTAGCATCCGGGCCGTCGGCGTCGCCGTCGTCGCCCCGGAGCACCGGGGCGGCGCAGGCTCAGCCCGCGAACTCCTTGCGGCCGTTGATGATGCCGCTCACCGCGGCGACGACGGCGAAGACGACGGCGACGATCGGCTGGCCCATGATCCACCAGGCGATCGCGGCCGACGAGAACACGGCGATCTCGACGAGCGCCTTCACGAAGGGGTCGACCCGGAACACGGCCTTGGGCGAGCGGAACAGCCCCCACAGCACGATCGCCAGCGCGGGCGCGCCGAGCCCGATCAGGATGCCCGGCCACGGCAGCGTGAACGCCGTGAAGCCGAAGATGCCGAGCGAGACGATCGCGAACAGCTCGAGGAAGAACCGGAGGACGTCGTTCGGGCCGATCTTCGGCTGGACGGGCTGCGCCGACGGGGACGACTGCGGTGCGCCGGCGGGCTGGGGTGCGTTGCTCACAACCCTCGAGTCTACCCGCGCCCGCTCAGCGGAAGATGATCGTGCGGGCGCCGTCGAGCAGCACCCGGCGCTCGGCGAACCACTTGACGGCCTGGCTGAGCGTGCGGCTCTCCTCGTCCTGGCCGATCGCGACGAGCTCGGCGACCGAGCGGGAGTGGTCGACGCGCACGACGTTCTGCTCGATGATCGGCCCCTCGTCGAGGTCGCTCGTCACGAAGTGCGCGGTCGCGCCGATGAGCTTCACACCACGCGCGTGCGCCTGGCGGTACGGATTCGCGCCCTTGAACCCGGGCAGGAACGAGTGGTGGATGTTGATGCAGCGACCGGCGAGCGCCTCGCAGAGCTCGGGGGAGAGGATCTGCATGTAGCGCGCGAGCACCACGAGCTCGATGTCGTGCTCGTCGATCGCCGCGAGCACACGCCGCTCGAAGTCGGCCTTCTCGTCGGGGCTCGTGACCGCAGCCGACTCGAACGGCACGCCGTAGAAGTCGACGAGGTCGCGCAGCGTGCCGTGGTTCGACAGCACGAGCGGGATCTCGACGGGCAGCTGCCCGGCGCGCTGGCGGAACAGCAGGTCGTTGACGCAGTGCCCCGCGGTCGAGGCGAGCACGAGCGTTCGCAGCGGACGGCCGACCTCGTCGAGGTGCCACTGCATGCTCCAGCGCTCGGTGACCGGCGCGAGCGCGGCCTCGAACTCGGCGCGCGTGGCCGGCGACTCGACCTGCAGTCGCATGAAGAACCGACCCGTGTCGATGCTCGCGAACTGCTGGCTCTCGGTGATGTTGCCGCCAGAGGCGACGATCGCCCCCGAGATCGCGTGCACGATGCCGGGCCCGTCGACGCAGCTGAGGGTCACGACCCAGTGGTACAGGCGTTCAGGCGCGGCATCCGTCGTCATCAGCCCAGATTACCGGGCGCGCGGCGCCCGGTTCACGCGATGGGATGCCTCAGCCGGCGGTTGGCGCGGGTGTGGGCGAACCCTGCGACCAGGTCGCCTGGCCGGCCGGACCGACCCGGTCGCCGAGCCGATGGCGAACGGTCATCGACGCGACCGAGTCGGCGACCTCGAGCGGCCAGTCCCGGTACGAACCCTTGTGGTCGAGCGTGAAGGAGTCCCAGACCGAGCCGTCGACGACGAGATCGACGTCGGCGCCCGGGATGCCGTCGCTCACATCGAAGCGCCAGAGGAGACCTCGCCAGCTGAAGAGCTTGAGCCGTGGCGGCGACGCGAGGCGGACCGAGAACCCGGTCGGCTCGGAGCGATTGCCGGCCACGTCGACCTGCTCGGCCCGATAGGCCGATTCGCCGGCCGGCACACCGTCGAGCAGGAGTGACCAGTCGCCCGCGGCATCGGCCGTGGTCTGCCAGTCAGTTGCAGCGGTCATTGCCGCGGTCGTGGCGAACGCGGCCGTCGTGGCGCCCGCGGACACCGTGATGGTCGCGCCGGGCTCGGCGGTGCCCGAGACGATGGGCTCGACGAGTCCGCCGCCGGTGTCGGGCTCGAACACTCGCGGTGCCAGGGCCTCGGTGTCGGTCGGTGTCGGCGTCGGGGTGGGCGTTGGCGTCGGCTCCGGCGTCGGAGTCGGTGACGGCGTGGGCGTCGGTTTCGGCTCCTGAGTGGGTGTCGGTGACGGCGTGGGCTCCGGCGCCGGCGGGGCGACCGGCGCCGGCGGCACGCCGTCGGGCGACGGCTCGGGAGAGGGCCCGTCGAGGGGATCGCTCGCGTCGATCGGCTGGGGCTCGGCCGGCTGGTCGGCGGGCGGCAGGTCTTCCGGCGGGGCGTCGGACGAGTCGGCGGGAGCGGTGCCGGGTTGCGCGCCGACGGCTTGGTTCACGGGGCCGGCGACCGGCTCGCCGGGCGTGACGAGACCGGGAACCACGACGGCCGCCGCCACGACGGCTGCGGCGAGCACCAGCACACCGGCACCGATCGCGACACCCGTTCCACCGATCGCACCGGCGGCGCCCGTACCCGCGGCGGTGCCTCCGGCGCCCGCGCCGGACCCGCCGGCGGCTCCGGAGGTCGCTCCGGATGCGCCCGCGCCGGAGGTGCCGGCGGCTCCGGACGCGCCCGCTGCGGCGCCGCCGACGGCGAGACCGCCCGCCCCCATCGCGACATTCGTCACCGGCATCCCCTGCGACAGCCACGCCGAGTACGCCGTGGCACCGCCGATGCCGGCCGCGAGCGGCAGCAGCACGAGGGCGAGACGGGAGCCGACCTCGCGAGCCTCGGCCGCGACGATCGTGCACTTCGCGCAGTCGTCGAGATGCGCCTCGAGCTTGGCCGTATCGCGGGTGCGCAGCTTGCCGCGGGTGTAGGTGCCGAGCCGGTCGATCGTCCACCGGCAATCGGGCTCGCTCGTGTTCTTCAGGTGCGCCTGGATCCACGCCTGGCGCAGCCCCTCGCGAGCGCGGTACGCGAGCGCCGCGGTCGCGTTGGCGCTCATGCCGACGAGCGGAGCGACCTGCTGCGGCGTCATGCCCTCGACCTCGCTGTACCAGAGCACCTCCTGCCAGCGGGTCGGCAACGATCGGAACGCCTGCGCCGTCGTCGAGCGGTCGAGCGCGTCGAGGGTCGCCTGCTCGCTCGTCTCGGGATCCTCGAAGGACTCGAGCGTCTCCAGGTTGGTCTCGTGGCGTGCCCGGCCCCAGCTGGCGGCCGTGTTGCGGATCGTCGTGAACAAGTACGGCCGGAACGCCGCGGTCGGCCCCTTGCCCGCGAGAATCGCGTCGTAGATGCGCGTGAACGACTCGGCGACGAGGTCGTCGGGGTCGAGCGAGCTGTACGACCGGGCGACCGTGCGACCCGACGCCGCGTGCCGCTGCCAGAGCTCGCCGTACGCGGTGGAGTCGCCCCGACGGGTGCGCTCGATGAGCGCCGCATCGGCGGAATGGTCGGTGCGCACGGGAGGCACGCGCGGCTCCTTCGGGTCAGGTCTCGTGGTGGTGCAGGGCGGATCGGTGCGCCCATCGAAGAGACGCGTCGAAGCGGGGATCATGACGCGGAACCGCGGGGCCCCACAATTCCACCAGATAAAGCTGCGAATCGCGCGGGTGGCATGGCACCCGTCGCCTGATCGTGACGAAGCGGGGCCGTGCGGGCCGGGATGTCGCGGGGTGGGGATGCTGCGGGGCGGGGATGCTGCGGGGTAGGACATGCTGCGGCGCTGCGATGCCGCTCGCGTGCTGCCTGCGCTCCCGCCTGGAATGTCGGTGGGTGGTGGCAGCATGCAAGGTATGACAGCGGTGTTGGCACTGATCCCGGCGGGGCTCGAATCGCCTGATGGGTCGGCCGATCCGCTCGTCGGCAGTGCCTCCGGTGAGTCGTTCGGCGGTGAGTCGTTCGACGCCGCGTCGTTCGAAGCCATGCCCTTCGATGCGGATGCGTTCGACCTGCCGTTCGTGCCTGATCCGCTCGCCGATGTCGACCCGTTCGTGTTGCTCGGCTCGCTCGATGAGCTGCGCGACCCCGCCGACCTGATCGATCCGGTCGACCTGTCGCAGTATCCGGCTTCGGCCGAGGCCGAACACGAGTGGGCGGGGGCCGCCGCGTCGGTCGACGCGTTCGCCGAGCTCTGCTCAGTGCTCGATGCGTCGGAGCAAGCGCAGTTCGCCGTGAACCGGGCGATGGCGACCCATCTCGCCGCGACTCGCCGTGCACTCGACATCGCGGCGCACGACCCCGCCGTGTACCTCCAGCCCGGCGAGCTCGGCCGGCCGGGGGCGTCCGAGCTCGCGGTGCGTGCTGCGGCGACCGAACTGTCGATGCGGTTGCACGTCTCGGTCAGCACGATCCGAAGCCGTGCGCACGAGGCCGCCGTGCTGCAAGATCGCCTGCCGCAGGTATGGGCGCGATTCGTCGATGGCGTCGCGTCGTACGCCGACGCCCGGGTCGCGGTCGACAGCGCGGCCGGGTTCGTGCCCGGCGACGGGCGGCTGGTCGAACTCGACGAAGGACTGGCGGCCGTCATCGGCGCGATCACGACCGCCAGGTTCCGTCAGCAGGCCCGTACCCTGCGCGCCCGACTCGATCGCGACGTGCTCGCCGAGCGGCACGCGCGTGCGTTCACCGAGCGACGGGTCACGGTCGAGCACGTCGACGACGGCATGGCGTGGCTGAGTCTCTACACCTCCCAGGTCGATGCGGTGAAGATCATGACCCGCCTCGACGCGACCGCGCGACGCGACGCCGGCCACCCAGACGAGTTGCGCACCCTGGCCCAGTTGCGCGCCGACGCGGCGACCGCCTGGCTCACCGGGGCGGGCACGCCCACTGCGGCCCGCGTCGAGGTCCTCGTCACCGTGCCGTTGCTCAATGTCGCCCGCAGCACGGGCGGTGCTCAGCGCGGACCGGGTGCAGACAACGACCCGGCCGTGATCGGCGCGAGTGGCGCGAGCGGTACCGGCGGCGGTGAGGTCCTTGGGGGCGGTCCCACTGGTGCTGCCCCCACGATCGCGGGCACCCGCAACGAGTTCGCGACGCTCGACGGCGTCGGGCCGATCGACGACGTCACCGCGGCACGGCTCCTCGGCGAGGCATCCACGTTCCTCCGGCTGGTCACCGACCCGGTCACCGCCGCTCCGCTCGCGCTCGATCGCACCCGGTATCGGCTCACGAAGGCGCAACGTGTCTGGCTTGCGCTCGTCCACGAACGCTGCACCCGGTCGGCGTGCGACCGGCCCGCGTACGTCGGTGACGTCGATCACGAGCTCGAGTGGTCGCGCGGCGGCCGCTCGAACCCCGAGAACCTCTGCCCGCTCTGCCGGGGCGATCACACGCTGAAGCACTGCACGTTGTTCACCCAGACCAAGAACTCCGACGACACCGTCACGTGGCGAAGTCCCACCGGTCGCAACTACACCGACCCGCCACCTTTCTAAGAGGCCCGTCGCTCCTCGCAACCAACGTGTCGCTGCTCACTTCGAGACGTCGACCCGTCGCGCCTCGTGATGCCGCTCGCTCGAAGCGGATGCGCCTTCGCCACCGCGCGAACGCGTGCCCGCGTGCCAACCGGGATCCGTGTTCGAACGGTGCTCGAGCGTCGCGCGAAGACCTCGGAGAAATTCTTCGCGGAGTCGCGTCATAGATCGGTGGCCCCTCCGTCTCATCAGGTGAGGGCGTGAGAACGTCCTCGAGACCGCCGCCCCGGCGACCCGAATACCGAGGCGGCCGCCGGGTACCCGCCGGCGGAGCAGCGGTGGCACCGGGGGAGGTGCACCGCTCGATCGGGCAGGGGTCCGGAGGCGATGGGGAACACGCCTCGGGGCCCCGCCCACTCTCTTCGGGGTGACCGATGGTGTTCGGGATGACCGATGGTGGACACGGCTGAGCCTGTCCAGGCGGGCCCCCCGCCCACTCTCTTCGGGGTGACCGATGGTGGACACGGCTGAGCCTGTCCACGCGGGCCCCGGCGGGAAGCCGGGCGCCCGTATGGCGGACCGGACGCGTCGTCAGGCGAGCCGGACGCCGGCCGACCAGACGGCCTGCACGTCGAGGTCCTCGCCGAGCAGCACGGCGTCGGCGGCGTAGCCCTGGTCGAGACGTCCGAGATCGTGCGCGCGCCCGATCGCGGCGGCGGGCACCATCGTGAGCGCCGCGACCGCTTGGTCGAACGGGATACCGCACTCGACGACGGTGCGGCGGAGGGCCTCGTCGAGCGTGAGCGTCGAACCCGCGATCGAGCCGCCCTCGCGCAGGCGCGCGACGCCGTCGGCCACGATGACGTCGAGCGAGCCGAGGATGTAGTCGCCGTCGGCGGCACCGGTCGCAGCCATCGCGTCCGTGATGAGCGCGACCCGACCCGCGGCACCGGCGAACGCGAGCTTCACGACGTCGGGATGCACGTGCACGCCGTCGTTGATGACCTCGAGCGTCACGTGATCCGCGTGCATCGCCGCGACGACGGGGCCGGGGGCCCGATGGTGGATGCCGCGCATGCCGTTGAACGCATGCGTCAGGATCGACGCCCCGGCATCGAACGCCGCGAGCGTGGTGGCGAAGTCGGCACCGGTGTGTCCGACCGCGACGACGACGCCCGCGTCGACGAACCGGGCGATCGCCTCGATCGCACCGTCGTGCTCGGGTGCGATCGTGATCTGTCGGAGGGTGCCGTCGGCAGCCGTGAGCAATTCGTCGACGGCGGTGGAGTCGGCCGTGCGCAGCAGCGTCGGGTCGTGCGCGCCGCGGAACGCGTCGTCGAGGAACGGACCCTCCAGGTGCGAGCCGAGCACGCGGGGGTCGCGGGCGGCGAACCGGCCGATCGCGGCGACCTGTTCGGCGAGCCGGTCGACGGACGCCGTCACGAGCGAGAGCACCGACCGGGTCGTGCCGTGGGCGTTGTGCACGGCGAGGATGCGTTCGATCGCCTCGTCGCCCTCGTCCACGGCGAACCCGCCGGCGCCGTGGCAGTGCAGGTCGATGAATCCGGGGACGAGGAACCGCCCCGAGGCATCCGTGATGCTCGTCGTCGCGTCGATCACGGCCCGCCAGCCGTCGCCGAGCCCGCGCGCGGCGATGCGGTCGCCCTCGAAGCGCACCCAGGCGTCGGGAACGCTGTCGAAACCCGACACCAGACGCGCCGAGTGGATGACCGTGGACGAAGGCGAGGAAGCGTCGGGTGTGCTCACCTAAGCAACGATAACGTCGTAGCCGTGGTCGGCGAGCCGCGCCAGCTGGTCGTCGGTGACGCCCGAGTCGGTGATGAGCGTCGAGAACAGTCGGCGCGGTCCGATCTGGGCGAACGCGCGCTTGTCGAGCTTCGACGAGTCGGCCACGAGCACGGGGTGCGTGGCCCGCGAGGCCATGAGCGCATTGACCGCGGCCTCGCGCTCATCGTGCGACGTGGGGCCGATCGCGGGGTCGATGCCGTTGACGCCGATGAACGCGTAGTCGAGCGTGACGCTGCCGAGCACGGCGTCGGTGTAGGCGCCGACGAGTTCGTACGAGCGCGCGTGCACGACGCCGCCCGTGACGACCGTCTTGATCTGCGGACGGATGGCGAGCTGCATCGCGATGTTGATCGCGTTCGTGACGACCGTGAGGCTCGGGTCGGTCGCGGGCTCCATGATGTCGGCGCGCGACATGAGCGCCTCGACGATCGCCGTGGCGGTCGTTCCGCCGCAGAGGCCGATGACGGCGCCGCGCGGCACCATCTCGCTCGCGGCGCGGGCGATCGCCGCCTTCGACTCGGGGTTCTGCTGGTTCTTGTACCGGATCGGCAGGTCGTACGCGACCGAGTGCGCGACGGCGCCGCCACGGGTACGGGTGAGCAGCTGCTGGCTCGCGAGCGCGTCGAGGTCGCGCCGCGCCGTCGCGGGCGACACGTTCAGTCGGTCGACGATCTGCTCGACCTCGACCTGGCCGCCGTCGGCGAGCAGGTCGAGCACGGCACTCAGCCGTTCAGCGCGATTCATCCGATCCCGTCCTTCCCGGCCTGGGCCGAGGCGAAGAGCCGCAGCATCCGGCCCGCTTCGATGCGCACCGCGTCGCGGCCCGCCGCGACGTACTTGCGAGAGTCTACGGCGGCGGGATGCTCCGCGAGGAACTCGCGGATCGCACCCGTGAACGCCTTGTTGAGATGGGTCGACACGTTGATCTTCGTGAGGCCCGCGGCGATGCCCGCGACGATCGTCTCGTCGGACACGCCCGACGAACCGTGCAGCACGAGCGGCACCGGCACGGCCGCGTGCAGGCGGGCGATGAGCTCGAGGTCGAGCGCAGCGGTGCGCTCGGTCATCGCGTGCGACGAGCCGACCGCGACGGCGAGGGCGTCGACGCCGGTCTCGGCGACGAACCGCGCCGCCTCGTCGGGGTCGGTCCGCACGCCGGGCGCGTGCGCGCCGTCCTTGCCGCCGATCTCGCCGAGCTCGGCCTCGACGAGCACGCCGCGCGCGGCGGCCGCGGCGACGACGCGCTGCGTGGTCGCCACGTTGTCGGCGAACTCGAGCTTCGCGCCGTCGTACATGACCGATCCGAAGCCGTGTTCGATCGCCCGCAGCGCGAGCTCTGCGTCCTCAGCGTGGTCGAGGTGCACGGCGACGTCGGCACGCGACGACTCGGCGACCGCGAGGGTCGCCCGGGCGATGGGCTCGAACGCGCCGTGGTAGCGCACGCAGTTCTCCGAGAGCTGCAGGATGACGGGCAGCCCCGTGTCCTCGGCGGCACCCACGAGCGCTTCGGCCGTCTCGAGGTGCAGCACGTTGAACGCGCCGGCGCCGGTTCCGGCGGCGGCCGCCGCCTCGAGGATGGTGCGGGTGGGCGTGAGGGTCATGCGGTGGCCTTCGGGTCGGTGGCGGTGGTGGATGCCCCGTGGCCGGAGCCGGAGCCGGAGCCGTGGCCGGAGCCGGAGCCGGAGCCGGTGCCGGGATCGGGGTTCGGGCCGGAGTCGCCCCACGGCTCGACGACGACGCGGGACTCGATGCTCGCGTGCTCGGGCGAGAGCGCGCCCGCGAGCGGCATGAGCACGGCCGAGGCCGACCACGCGGTGGCGCGACGCGCGAGTGCGACGCGCGCGTCGCGCTCGCCGGGATCGGTCGCGAGCGTCGGCACGGCGTGGAGGGCGGCGGCGATGGCGGCGACGGCGGCGTCGCCGGCCCCGGTCGCATTGCCGCGCAGGGGCTCTGCGAGACGGGCGCGGATGCCGCCGGCCTCAGCCGCGGCGACGACCACGAGCCCCTCCGAGCCGAGCGACACGACGACGAGCCGTGCGCCCGCCTCGATGAGCGTGCGGGCACCGGCGACGGGATCGTCGAGGCCGGTCACCTCGGCGAGCTCGTCGCGGTTGGGCTTCAGGACGGTCGCGCCGGCGCGGGCCGCCGCCACGAGGGCGGGGCCGCTCGTGTCGACGATGACGGACGCGCCCGCGGCGGTGAGTTCGGCGACGAGGCCGGCCAGGTCGCCCGGCTCGAGCCCGGGCGGGAGGCTGCCCGAGACCGCGACGACGGTCGCGGTGCGCCCGAGCCGCGCCGCTTCGGCGAGGAGCGCCGTCGACTCGGCGGCGGTGAGCGGGGCACCGAGTTCGTTGAAGATCGAGGTCTCACCCGTCGCCTCGTCGACGAACGCGAGGCTGCGCCGGGTCTCCCCGGCGACGGGCACGATGCGGTGCGCGACGCCGCTCTGCACGAGATCGGCGACGAGCCGTTCGCCCGCTCCGCCGCCGGCGGTCGTGAGCGCGAGCACGTCATACCCCTCGTCGGCGAGCACGCGGGCGACGTTGAGCCCCTTGCCGCCGGCGCGCGAGACGCCCGCCGGCACGCGATGGGTCTCGCCGGGGCGCAGCGCGTCGACGTGCCAGGTGAGGTCTTCGGCCGGGTTCGGCGTGACGGTGAGGATCACTGGGACTCGTCTCCCGTTCGCGTCGGAGCCGCGAGGCCTCGCGCCTCGGCGAGGTCTCGTGCCGCGAGCGCCGTGCCCAGGAGGCCCGCGTCGTCGCCGAGCGAGGCGCGCACGAGCACCGGGCGCCGGTGGAAGCTGAGCAGTGCGTCGAGCCGCTCGCCGAGCGGCTCGAAGAGTGCCGGGCCCGCCTGCGAGAGCCCCCCGCCGATGATCACGGCCTCGGGGGCGAGGTTCGCCACGAGTCGTGCGAGCGCCTGTGCGAGTGCTTCGATCGCGTCATCCCAGATCTGGCGGGCGGTCGCGTCGCCGGCGTTCGCCGCGTCGAGCACCGCGCGCGCACCGGCGACGGCGCCGCCGGTCGCGGCGGCGTACCGGCGCGTGATCGCTCCGGCCGATGCGATCGTCTCGAGGCAGCCGATCGCGCCGCACGCGCAGCGCACGCCGTGCGGATCGGCGAGCGAGTGCCCGAACTCGCCGGCGTAGCCGCCGCCGGCGTAGGGACGCCCCTCGATGAGGATCGAGCTCGCGATGCCCGTGCCGATCGCGAGCACGACGGCGTCGTCGTAGCCGCGCGCTGCACCGAGCCGGTGCTCGGCGTCGCCCGCGGCGCGCACGTCGTGGCCGAAGGCGACCGGCAGGCCGAGGGCGCGCTCGGCGAGGTCGCGGATCGGCGCGTCCCGCCAACCCAGGTTGGAGGCGAAGATGCCGACGCCGCTCGTCTCGTCGACGAGCCCGGGCACGCTCACGCCGACCGTCACGGGAGCGACGCCCGGCGCCGCGGCCCTGAGGGCGTCGGCGAGGTCGGCGAACGACCGTGCGATCGTGCCGGCCGGGTCGGTCGCGTCGAGCGGGGTCGGCGTGCGTCGGAGCCCGAGCACCCGCCCCGAGGCATCCACCAACCCCGACTTGGTGTCGGTGCCGCCGACGTCGAACGCGAGTACGGCGGCGCCGGGGCCGAGCGGCGCAGGGCCGTTCGCGCCCCCCATCGGCTCGGTGGTCATCGGGCTCAGCCTTCGAGGATGACGGAACGCGTGAGGTTGCGCGGCTGGTCGGGGTCGAGCCCACGGGCGAGCGCCCGGGCGAGCGAGACGCGCTGGGCACGGACGAGATCGGCCATGGGGTCGAGCGTGCTCTGCTCGAACCGGGCGCCGGTCGCGGCGACGTCGGCGGCGAGGCCCTCGGGGGCTGCGCCGAACTGCCAGGTCACCCGGCCGGGGGCGGCAATGGCGATCGGGCCGTGGCGGTACTCCATCGAGGGGTACGACTCGGTCCACGACTGCGAGGCCTCGCGCATCTTGAGCGCCGCCTCGTGGGCGAGGCCCACGCCCCAGCCGCGGCCGAGGAAGGTGTACTGGTCGGCCTCGACGAGCTCGGCGTCGAGGTCGGCCGCGAGCGCGCGCTCGGCGTCGGCGACCACGGGCGCGAGGTCCTCGCCGAGCGAGGCGCGGAAGAGGGCGAGGGCGGTCGTCGCGAAGCGCGTCTGCACGACCGACTGCTCGTCGGCGAAGGGCAGCGTGATCGCGTCGTCGACGAGGTCGACGAGCGGCGACGCGGCGTCGCCGATCACGCCGACCGTGCGGACCTTGCCGCGAAGCTCCTCGACGAGCTGGAGCACCTCGGTCGTCGTGCCCGAACGGGTGAGGGCGACGACCGCGTCGTAGCCGCGCAGCGCGAACGCCTCCGACGCGGCGAACGCGTCGGTCTCGCCGTGCCCGCCCGACTCGCGCAGCCAGGCGTACGACTGGGCCATGAACCAGCTCGTGCCGCAGCCGACGACGGCGATGCGCTCGCCGCGGCGGGGGAGCCGCGACTGCTCGTCGCGGAGCTCGGCCGCGCGCGCCCAGGTCTCGGGCTGCGAGGCGAGCTCGGCGGCCATGTGGGCGGCGGGTGCGGATGCGCTGGGCACAGTCACAGGATCTCCAGTCGACGGGGCGGGGCCCGGCGATGCAGGGCACTGACGCTGCAATGATTGCAGATGACTGCAATTGATGTCTAGCGATCACAGAAAAGATCGTTTCCGAACCGTGGTTCGCGAATGCTGGGTTTGTGAAGGATCTGAACAAAATCTGATAACAAATGGCTCCCGCGGCTTGACGGGCGTGTGGCATCCGGAATAGATTGCCGAGCGTCGAGTGAACGCACCTGATCGTTTGTTCGACGAAACGTTCATGAAACTGCACGTGTTGCGACGATCCGTGCAGGTTTCGAACGGACGCACCGGCGCGTGAGCCTTCGCCGCTGGTGCACCGACCACCAGAGTGAGGAAGCATTCAATGAAGAAGTCACTGCGCTTCGGCGCCGCGATCGCGCTCGCGGCCACCGCGTCGCTGACACTCGCGTCGTGCGGTTTCGGCGGGGGCAACGGCGACGGCGGCGACGCCTCCGGCAAGACCACGCTCGACATGCTCGTGCCGAGCTACTCCGACGCCACCCAGGACAACTGGGACAAGGTCATCGAGGGATTCGAGAAGGAGAACCCCGACATCGACGTCAAGCTCGAGGTCCAGTCGTGGGACAACCTCGAGTCGGTCATCACGACGAAGATCCAGGGTGGCGAGGCGCCCGACATCTACAACGGCGGCCCCTTCGCCGGCTTCGCGGCCGACGGCCTGCTCTACGAGACGAAGGACGTCGTCTCCGACGACACCTACAAGGACTTCCAGGACTCGTTCCTCAAGAACGCCGAGGTCGACGGCACCGCGTACGCGCTGCCCCTCATCGCCTCGGCGCGCGCCCTCTTCGTCAACAACGACCTGCTCGAGCAGGCGGGCGTGAGCGCCGCGCCGACCAACTGGGACGAGCTGCTCGACGCGGCCACCAAGATCTCGAAGCTCGGCGGCGGCGTCGCCGGCTACGGCATGCCCCTCGGCTCCGAAGAGGCGCAGGCCGAGGCGGCCGTGTGGCTCTGGGGCGGCGGCGGCACGTTCGGTGACGCCTCCGAGATCACGGTCGACATCCCCGAGAACCTCCCGGGCGCCGACCAGATCAAGAAGATGATCGACGCGGGCGCCACCCAGGCCGACCCGGGCTCGACCGACCGCACCCCGCTCATGGAGATCTTCGTCCAGGGCAAGATCGGCATGCAGGTCGGCCTCCCGCCGACCGTCGGCCAGATCAAGGACGGCAACCCCGACCTGAACTACTCGATCGTGCCGATCCCCACCAAGGACGGCTCGCCCTTCACGCTCGGCGTCATGGACCAGCTCATGGCCTTCCAGAACGACGGTGACAAGCAGGACGCGATCAAGAAGTTCTTCGACTACTACTACTCGGCCGACGTGTACGTGCCGTGGGTGCAGGCCGAGGGCTTCCTCCCCGTCACCAAGTCGGGTGCCGACCAGCTGAAGGATGACGAGGCGCTCGCGCCGTTCCTCGCGGTGCTGCCCGACGCGCAGTTCTACCCGAGCTCGAACCCCAAGTGGCAGGCGACCGACGGCGCGTTCAAGTCGCTGTTCGGCCAGATCCAGTCGAAGCCGGCCCAGGACGTGCTGACCGAGATCCAGGCGCAGGTCGACGCGAGCTGACGCTCGCTCGATCGCACGGAAAGGGTTCGGTGATCCTCGCACCATGAGCTCCACGACCGACGCATCACCGAACCCGACGGGGGCGGCCGCAGGCCGCCCCCGTTCCGGGGGATCAGCCGCAGGCGGTGCGGGCGCGAAGCCCGCCCGCCGCGGCAAGCCCGGCGGCCGCGACCTCGCGGCCGCGCTCCCGTGGATCACGCCCGCGCTGATCCTGATCTTCGGCGTCGTGCTGTTCCCGGCCGTCGTCATGTTCTACAACTCGACCCGCGACATCTCCCTGTCGGGGCTCGACAAGGGCTCGGTCGGCTTCGACAACTACGTCGAGGTCTTCCAGTTCCCGTACTTCTGGCCGATCTTCTTCCGCACGATCGTGTGGGTCGTCGTGGTCGTCGCGTTCACGGTCGTGATCTCGCTCGGTCTCGCCCAGATCCTCAACAAGGCCTTCCCGGGCCGCCAGCTCGTGCGACTCGTCGTGATCATCCCGTGGGCGGCCTCGGTCGTCATGACCACGATGGTCGTCTACTACGGCCTCGAACCGTACTTCGGCATCATCAACAAGTTCCTCGTCGACGTCGGCCTCGTCGACACCCCCGAGGGCTACGGCTGGACCAAGAACCCGACCACCGCGTTCATGTGGTCGATCATCGTCGCGATCTTCGTGTCGCTGCCGTTCACGACCTACACGATCCTCGCCGGCCTCGCGACGGTGCCGGGCGACACCCTCGAGGCCGCGAAGATGGACGGCGCGGGCTCGGTGCGCACCTACTTCACGATCGTGCTGCCGCAGCTGCGCGGCGCACTCAGCGTGGCCGTTCTGATCAACATCATCAACGTGTTCAACTCGCTGCCGATCCTGAGGGTGATGACCGGGTCGATCCCCGGCTACGACGCCGACACGATCATGACGATGATCTTCAAGTACATCCAGAACCAGCACAAGGTCGACGTCGCGAGTGCGCTCTCGGTCGTCGCCTTCGTGATCGTCATCGTGATCGTCGCGGTGTACGTCAAGGTCGTCAAGCCCATGAAGGAGGTCTGATCGTGACCGTCACCGAGACCCGCGCCATGCTCGCGTCGGACGCCGGCCACGGAGCATCCGGCCGCCAGACCCCGCCTCGCAAACGCCGCTACACCGCCGACCAGGTGCCTCTCGGCAACGTCGTGCTGCGCATGATCGCCGGCCTCATCGTGGCCGCGGTGTTCATCGTGCCGTATCTCATCATGTTCTTCGGCTCCGTGAAGACGAAGTCGCAGATCCTGTCGGTCGATCCCACCTACTTCCCCACGGAGTGGCACTGGGAGAACTACCTGAACATGTGGTCGACGCCCGAGACGCCGCTGCCGCAGAACATGGTCTCGACGATCGTGATCTCGGTGTTCGCGACGATCCTCGTGCTCGCGGTCGCACTGCCCGCGGCGTACTACACGGCCAGGTTCAAGTTCCCGTTCCGGTTCGTGTTCCTGTTCCTCGTGATCGTCACGCAGATGCTGCAGCCCGCGGTGCTCACGTCCGGTCTGTTCCGGCAGTTCACCGCCCTCGGCATGGGCGACACCTGGGCGGCGATGATCTTCATCAACGCGGCGTTCAACCTGTCGTTCGCGGTGTGGATCATGCACTCCTTCTTCGCGGGCATCCCGAAGGAGGTCGACGAGGCGGCGCAGATCGACGGCGCCGGCCGGCTCACGGTGCTCTTCAAGATCAACCTGCCGCTCGTGTGGCCCGGCATCGTCACGGCGATCGTGTTCACGTTCGTCGCCTGCTGGAACGAGTTCGCCGCGTCGCTCGTGATCCTCTCGACGGCGGGCAATCAGCCCATGTCGGTCGCGCTCACGAAGTTCGTCGGCCAGTACTCGACGAGCTGGCAGTACGTGTTCGGCGTCTCGATCGTCGCGATCATCCCGGTGGTCGTGCTCTTCATGCTCATCGAGAAGCGCCTCGTGGGAGGCCTCACGGCGGGCAGCGTCAAGTAGCGCTCGGCACGAACGAACAGGGCGGATGCCGCGGGGTCGACCCCGCGGCATCCGCCCTCGTCGTTCAGGGCAGCGGCGGGCGGCTCACCCGGTCCAGTCGACCCCGCCGACCTTGCGGTACGAGACGCCGAGCCTGTCGAGGTGCGCGCCGAGCACGGGCAGCCGCGAGCGGAATCCGGCCTCGTCGCGCGCGTCGGCCGGTGACCACCCGACCTCGGCGATCGCCGCGATGCGCGGGAAGACCATGAACTCGAAGTCGGCGGGGTTCGAGAGCGTCTCGGTCCAGACCGAGGCCGCGACGCCGAGGATGTCGGACTCGCTGAGCCCGTCGACCGTCTCCTCGGGTCGCCAGTCGTAGGCCTCCTCGAGCGTGATCGTCGCGGCCCACCGGGTGCCGAGCTCCGTGCCGAGCGGGCCCGCCGGACGGTCGGGATACATCATGTCGAGGTAGGTCTTGTCGGCCGCTGCGAGCACGAGCTTGCCGCCCTGCTCGAGGAACGAGCGCGCTTCGCCGGCCGACGTCGGATAGGGCCGGGCCGGCTCGTCGCGGCGGTTCGCGGGCATCTCGTGCCCGGCGGTGAGGTCCCAGTAATGGCCGATCGTGCCGGGCGGGAGCTCGTTCGACGCACCCATCTCGTGGTACGCGATGACCGTCTTGCCGGTCGCCGCCCCAGCGGCGGTGATGCGCGCCACGAGGTCGAGGAAGTCGTCGTGCTGGGTTGCGAGCGGTTCGTCGCCGCCCACGTGGATCCAGGGCCCGGGCGTCATCTCGGCCACCTCGCCGAGCACGTCGGCGAGGAAGCGATCGGTCGCCTCTGCCCTGGCCGGATCGGCGCAGAGCGACGAGAAGCCGACCTCGACGCCCTCGTAGGGCGCCGGCGCGACGCCGTCGCAGTTGAGCTCGGGGTAGGCGCTGAGCGCCGCGTTCGTGTGCCCCGGCAGGTCGATCTCGGGCACGACCGTGATGAACCGCTCGGCGGCGTACTCGACGATGCGCCGGTAGTCGTCCTTCGTGTAGAACCCGCCGCCGTCGCCGCCGACCGAGGTCGAGGCGCCGATGCCCGTGAGTTCGGGCCACGAGTCGATCTGGATGCGCCAGCCCTGGTCGTCGGTGAGGTGCAGGTGCAGCACGTTGAGCTTCAGGAGCGCCATCCGGTCGAGGTGCTGCTCGAGGTACTCGACCGGGAAGAAGTGGCGCGCGACGTCGACGAGCGAGGCGCGGTAGGCGAAGCGCGGCTCGTCGGCGATCGACGCGGCGGGCACGCGCCAGCCGCCCGCGGGCTCGTCCGCGTCCTCGGCCTCGATCTCACCCGGCAGCATCTGCCGGAGCGACTGCGTGCCCCAGAAGAGCCCGGCCGGCGCGGAGGCGGCGATGCGCACGCCGTCGGCGCCGCTCTCGAGCGTGTACGCCTCGGCGCCGTCGATCTCGGGGTCGATGACGAGCGAGATGTCGGATGCCGCGGGCTCGCCCTCCTCGACCGGCAGGTCGTACCCCGTCGCGGCTCGGAGCGGCGCAGCGAACGTCTCCGCCACGGCGGCCGCGTCGTCGCCGGAGACCACGAACCGGGTGCCCTCACCGAGCGTGAAGTCGCCGCGGTCGGTGAGCTCGAACCGGGCCGGTGCCGGGACGATGCCGGCGAACTCGGACCGGTCGGCCGAGGTGGGGGAGCAGCCTGCGAGCGCGATGAGCGAGGTCGCGGTCGCGACCGCGGCGACGGTTCGGACGGCGGCGGTGCGGACGGTGGCGCGCGGCATGTGGCCCCTTCGAGGCGAAAGACAGGAATCTTGACGAAATCGGCTCGGTGGACATGATGCCACGGATGCGGCACCGCGGGAAGTGGTCCGGAACCGCTTCGCGCCGCGAACGGCGGCGGCCGGCGGCATCCGTTGCTATGCTTGCTCGCGTCGCGACTGGCGTTGAGATGGATTCCCATCGGGGAGCGACTGGTACGGACCGACCGCACGCCTGGGCCGGTACGCCTGCCTCTGCGCGAGTCGCCGAGGCAGCAAACCCCATGTTGGTCCGTACGTCATGAAGGAGCCAGTCTTGGCCGAATCCGTCTTCAACGCGCCCCTCTCCGAGGTCGACCCCGAGATCGCCGAAGTTCTCGAGCTCGAACTCGGTCGCCAGCGCGACTACCTCGAGATGATCGCGAGCGAGAACTTCGTTCCCGTCTCGGTGCTGCAGTCGCAGGGCTCCGTGCTCACCAACAAGTACGCCGAGGGCTACCCCGGCCGTCGGTACTACGGCGGCTGCGAGTACGTCGACGTCGCCGAGTCGCTCGCCATCGAGCGCGCGAAGTCGCTCTTCGGCGCCGAGTACGCCAATGTGCAGCCGCACTCGGGTGCGACCGCGAACGCGGCCGTGCTCTCCGCGATCGCGACCCCGGGCGACACCATCCTCGGCCTCGAGCTCGCCCACGGCGGCCACCTCACGCACGGCATGAAGCTCAACTTCTCGGGCAAGCTCTACAACGCCGTCGCCTACGGCGTCGACCCCGAGACCTTCCTCGTCGACATGAACGTCGTGCGCGAGAAGGCCCTCGAGCACCGCCCGCAGGTCATCATCGCCGGCTGGTCGGCCTACCCCCGCCAGCTCGACTTCGCCGCCTTCCGCGAGATCGCCGACGAGGTCGGCGCGAAGCTCTGGGTCGACATGGCGCACTTCGCGGGCCTCGTGGCCGCGGGCCTCCACCCGAACCCGGTGCCCCACGCCGACGTCGTCTCGTCGACCGTGCACAAGACGATCGGCGGCCCGCGTTCGGGCTTCATCCTCTCGCGCGACATGGAGCTCGCGAAGAAGCTGAACTCGAACGTGTTCCCCGGCCAGCAGGGCGGGCCCCTCATGCACGTGATCGCCGCGAAGGCCACCGCGTTCAAGATCGCCGCCTCGGCGGAGTTCAAGGACCGCCAGGAGCGCACGCTCCGCGGTGCCGCGATCCTCGCCGACCGCCTCACGGCCGACGACTCGCGCGCTGCCGGCATCGACGTGCTCACGGGCGGCACCGACGTGCACCTCGTGCTCGCCGACCTCCGCAACTCGAAGATCGACGGCCAGCAGGCCGAAGACCTGCTGCACGAGGCGCTCATCACGGTCAACCGCAACGCGGTGCCGTTCGACCCGCGTCCGCCGATGGTCACCTCGGGCCTGCGCATCGGCACGCCCGCGCTCGCGACCCGCGGCTTCGGCGACGTCGAGTTCACCGAGGTCGCCGACATCATCGCGCTCGCGCTCCAGGGCGAGGCCGACGTCGCCGCGCTCCGCGCCCGCGTCGAGGCGCTCACGGCGGCGTTCCCGCTGTACCCGGGGCTCGCGCAGTAGGCCCGTCGCGCCGGGGCGGCGATCGTCGCCCCGGCGCGAGGTCCGCCCCGCGGCATCCGTTCGCCGACCCGCCCGCCCGCTCGCCGCACCACCACCGAGGAGCACCATGACCGCCATCACCCTGGACGGGGTCGCCACCGCGTCCGCCGTGAAGTCCGAGCTGGCCGCGCGCATCGCCGCACTGAAGGCGCAGGGCGTGACGCCGGGCCTCGGCACGCTGCTCGTCGGTGACGACCCGGCGTCGCGCTCGTACGTCGCCGGCAAGCACCGCGACTGCGCCGAGGTGGGCATCGAGTCGATCCGCGTCGACCTGCCGGTGACGGCGACCGAGGCCGATGTGCGAGCGGCGATCCGCGACCTCAACGCCGCCCCCGAGGTGACGGGCTACATCGTGCAGCTGCCGCTGCCCGCCGGGCACGACGAGAACGCGATGCTCGAGCTCATCGACCCCGACAAGGACGCCGACGGGCTGCACCCCACGAACCTCGGCCGCCTCGTGCTCGGCATCGAGGGCGAGCTGCACTCGCCGCTGCCGTGCACGCCCGCGGGCATCGTCGAGATGCTGCAGCGCTACGAGGTGCCGATCCGCGGACGCCACGTCACCGTGATCGGTCGCGGTCTCACGGTCGGCCGCCCGCTCGGGCTGCTCTTCACGCGCAAGGGCCTCGACGCCACGGTCACCCTCACGCACTCCCGCACGCAGGACCTGGCGGCCGAGGTGCGCCGGGCCGACATCGTCGTGGCCGCCGTCGGCGTGCCGCACCTCGTCAAGCCCGAGTGGGTGAAGCCGGGCGCGGCCGTGCTCGATGTCGGCATCACGCGCGTGCAAGACGAGGAGACGGGCAAGGGCCGGCTCACGGGTGACGTCGACCCGGGCGTCGCGGCGGTCGCCGGCCACCTGTCGCCGAACCCCGGCGGTGTGGGCCCCATGACCCGCGCGATGCTGCTCGCGAACGTCGTGAAGGCGGCCGAGCTGCGCGTCGGCTGATCCGACCGGCGTCGCCTAGCGGGTCGCGACGCCCCACCGGCGCTCGATCGTGTCGAGCACCGTCGCGTACACCGCGTCCCAGTCGGCGTCGGGCGGCGCGACGCCCGCGAACTCGAGGCTCACTGCGCCGTGCACCTGCGCCCACACCGCCACCGCGTCGCGTGCGACGTCGGGTGAACCGGTGGCGGCGATCGCGGCCTGCAGGGGCACGAGCGAGTCGGATGCCGCGGCCGGATCGGGCTCGCAGTCGGCGAAGTCGTCGAGCGAGCCGTCGAACATGAGCCGGTAGAGCGCCGGATGGGCGATGGCCCACTCGCGGTAGGCGACGCCGAGCGCGCGGAGACCGCCGGGTGCTGCGTCGTGCTGCGCGGCCGCGAACGACTCGAAACCGTGCTCGATCACGGCCGCGAGCAGTTCGCCCTTGCCGCCGAAGAGCGTGTAGATCGCCGAGGTCGACGTGCCGGCCGAGCGAGCGATGTCGCGCAGTGCCGCCTTCGCGGCGCCGTCGCGCGCCACCACCTCGGCGGTCACGTCGAGCAGTCGACCGCGGAGCGCCTCATCGTGGACAGGGGGTCTTGCCATGCCTGCAGTCTAGTCGTAACATCGTTCTATAACGACGTTACGGAGAGAGCGATGACTCGAGAAGTGTTCCCAGGGCGCTATACGGCGAAGCCCGAGCAGGAGACGGTCACGGTGTTCCTCATCGGCATGCGGGCCAACCGCTGGTGGAAGTTCGCACGCGTGCAGCGCGTCGCCAAGCAGATGCCGAAGATGCTGCGCCACCTCGCGACCCACCCCGAGTCGGGCATGCTCGGCTTCGAGAGCTGGGTGGGGCGAACGACGATCCTGCTGTCGTACTGGGAGAGCCCCGAGCACCTGCAGCGCTTCGCCGCCGACCGCGACGCGCCGCACCTCGAGCCGTGGCGCGAGTTCATGCGCACGGCACTCGGCACGGGGCACGTCGGCGTCTGGCACGAGACCTACGAGGTGCGGGTCGCCGACGCCGAGTCGGTGTACGCCGACATGCCGGCGTTCGGGCTCGCGAAGGCCACGGCCCACGTCCCCGTCGGTCCGGGCATGAACACGGCGCGGCAGCGGCTCGGCCGCGAGCGTCGGCCCGCAGCCGCGTAGCCGCCCGGCCCCGGCCTACGGGGCGAGCTGCGCGACGACCGCCTCAGCGAGTGCGATCGCCGTGGCCTGGTCAGCGCCCGACACGTTGATCCAGTCGGGGCCGAAGGCGAGATCGACGGCACAGGTCGTGCCGTACGCGGCGTCGCACCGGACCCTCGCCTCGTCGCCGGCCGGGAGCCCGGCCACCGTCGCCGGGGCGAACGTGCCGGCGGCCTGCGCCCGGTCGAAGGCCCAGCGTCCGTCGCGGATCCAGTTCACGGTGGCGACGTTCTCCTCATCCACCGCCCATCGGCAGCCCTCATTGCCCGCCGCGAGTCGGGCCTCGGCCCAGTCGCTCCAGCCGCCGCCTCCGTGCGAGAGGACGGCCGCCGCCTCGCCGGTGATCGATTGCACGCTCGCCGTCGGCAGGACGGAATCGCAGTCCGACGGCAGGGGCGGTGCGGTCCGCGCCGGCGTGGGAAGCGGGGTCGGAACCCCAGCCGCGGTGACCGCGGCGACCGCGGCCGACATGAGCGCCTCGGCAGCAGCCGGATCGATCGTCGCGACGGTGCCGCCTGCCGCCTCGAGGGTCAGCCACGCATCGCCCGCCGCCCGGCTCAGCGTGCAGAGGGCGGGGTCGCATGCGGTGGCATCGGCAGGCATCCCGTACTGTGCGGCCTTCGACGACCAGCCGGCAGCCGGCTGGGGCAGCACCGAGACCGTCACGCCCGCGTAGGCGGGATTACCACCGTACTGCGAGTTGTACGGGGCGCCGTTGGACCACTCGCACACGGTGCCGCCCTCGGCGATGACCGACGTGGAGCGCGGGATCGCGATGCCCACGGCCGACGCGGTGACGAGCGGATCGACCGGATCCACGGGCACCGTGAGCACGGCGGGTGCGAGCGCCTCGTCGGCGAGCGATGCGCAATCGAGTCCGTACCGCGACGCGGGCTCGAGCGAGCCCGCGGGCTGTGTCGGCGGAGCCGGGTCGGTCGGCGGGGCCGGGTCGGTCGGCGATGCGGCGCTCGGCTGGGACCCGCCGCCCGAGCAGGCGGTCAGGGCGATCGCGGATGCGACGGCGAGGGCGATGGTCGCCGGCAGGAGCCGGCGCTGCCGGATGTTCGGAATCATGGCTGCACCGTAGCGAGTGGACGCGTTTCGCACATCAGGGAGAGCCCGGATCCGCGAGCGGTCGTGGCGAACCGTTCACCCTCGCGCCATCCCGTCGCCACCTCCGCTCCGTAGCCTGCCCGCATGGCCGAGTCGAAGACCGATCAGCGCGGCGCAGCCGTCGCGATCATTCCGGCGCGCGGCGGGTCGAAGGGCCTCCCGGGCAAGAACCTCATGCGGCTCGGCGGGGTGTCGCTCGTCGGCCGTGCCGTCGCCGCGGCGCGTGCCGCCCGCAGCATCGGTGCCGTCGTCGTCACGACCGACGACGAGGAGATCGCACGCGTGGCCCGCGCGGCCGGCGCGGCCGTCGTCGACCGCCCCGCCGAGTTCGCGGGCGACACGGCCTCGAGCGAGTCGGCGCTGCTGCACGCGCTCGACGAACTCGAGATCGACGGGCCGCTGCCCGCCGTCACGCTCTTCGTGCAGGCGACGTCGCCGTTCATCGACCCCGCCGACCTCGACGCGGCCGTCGCCCGGGTCGTGAGTCACGAGGCCGACAGCGTCTTCGCCGCGGTCGAGAGCCACGCCTTCGTCTGGCGTGCCGCGGGCGACGGATCGGTGTTCGGCGCGAACCACGACGCGGCCGTGCGACACCGTCGCCAGGAGCGCGAACCCGAGTACCGCGAGACGGGGGCGTTCACCGCGATGCGCACCGCCGGCTTCCGGGCGGCGCGGCACCGCTTCTTCGGCCGGATCGCGCCGCAGGTCGTGCCGCAGCTGCACGGGGTCGACATCGACACCGCCGCCGACCTCGTCGTCGCCCGAGCGCTCGTCGACCTCATCGACCGGCCGGTGCGCACCGTCGACGTCGACGCAGTCGTCACCGACTTCGACGGGGTGCACACCGACGACACCGCCTGGATCGACACCGACGGTCGCGAGCTCGTGCGGGTCAGCCGCAGCGACGGGCAGGGCGTCGCACGCCTCCGCGCGGCCGGGATCCCCGTGCTCGTGCTCTCCGCCGAGACGAACCGGGTCGTCGCAGCCCGTGCGGCGAAGCTCGGCGTCGACGTGCTCCAGGGCATGCACGACAAGGCGCCCGCGCTCGCCGAATGGGCCGATGCCCGCGGCATCCCGCTCGAACGCATCGCCTACCTCGGCAACGACCTCGGCGACCTGCCCGCGATGGCACTCGTCGGCTGGCCGGCCGCCGTCGCCGACGCCGCACCCGTCGTTCGCGACGCGGCCCGCGTCGTGCTCGAGTCGCGCGGCGGCGACGGCGCCGTGCGCGAGCTCGCCGACCTCGTGCTCGCGGCCCGCGAGCGCGACGCCGAGGGGCCGCACGCCTCCGCACCGACCGAACGCCCGGCCGCCCGGCCCGCACCCCAGGGAGCCCTCGCATGAACACCGTCACGATCGGCCGGACCGCGGTCGGCCCTGGCCTGCCCGTCTACGTCATCGGCGAGATCGGCCTGAACCACAACGGCGACGTCGAGATCGCGAAGCGCCTCATCGACGTCGCGGTCGAGGCGGGCGCGCAGGCCGTGAAGTTCCAGAAGCGCACCCCCGAGATCGCGACGCCCGAGCACATGCGCGACGTCCCGCGCGAGACGCCGTGGGGCACCATGACCTACCTCGAGTACCGTCACCGGGTCGAGTTCGGCGAGTCGGAGTACCTCGAGATCGCGTCGTACGCGATGCGGTCGGGGCTCGACTGGTTCGCCTCGCCGTGGGACGTGCCGTCGGTCGCGTTCCTCGAGCGGCTCGACGTCGTCGCGCACAAGGTCGCGTCGGCCTCGCTGACCGACCTCGAACTCCTCGCGGCGATCGCGGCGACCGGCAAGCCCGTGATCTGCTCGACCGGCATGTCGACGCTCGACGAGATCGACCGCGCCGTCGAGGTGCTCGGCACCGAACGCCTCGTGCTCATGCACGCGACGAGCAGTTACCCCATGCCGCCCGAGGAGGCGAACCTGCGCACGATCGAGGAGCTGCGCCGGCGATACCCGGGCGTTCCCGTCGGCTACTCGGGCCATGAGCGCGGGCTGCAGATCTCGCTCGCCGCGGTCGCGCTCGGTGCCGTCGCGGTGGAGCGGCACATCACGCTCGACCGGGCGATGTGGGGCTCCGACCAGGCCGCATCGCTCGAGCCCGCGGGCTTCGAGCACCTCGTGCGCGACATCCGGGTCATCGGGGACGCGATGGGCGACGGTGTGAAGCGGGTCTTCCCCGGCGAGGAGGCGCCGCGCGCGAAGCTCCGCCGGGTGCCTGCACTGTGAGCGGACCCGAGCGCGCCGAGCCGGCACGGCGCAGCGAGCGCCGCCGACTCGTCGTCGTCGCCGACTCGGACTCGTACGTGAAGTGGGGCGCCGCGTTCGCGTCGCGGTTGCCGGACGGCTGGGACCCGGAACTCGTGGTCGTCACGAGCCCCGTCATGCCGAGCGACCGTCAGCTCGCCACGGCACTCGCCGGGTCGCTCTTCACGGCGAAGGGCGTGCGCCGGCTCGACCTGCCGTCGCTCGAACGCCGGCTCGTCGAGCGACGCCCCGACGCGGTGCTGCTCGCCGTGCGCGGGCCCTTCGTGCGGGTGGTCGCCCCGATCGTGGCGGCACTCCCCGGGCGTCCCATCGTGATGAGCGGGTTCCCGGGCCTCACGATCCCGGCCGTGCCGAAGGCCGTCGTCTACCGCGAGCAGGTCGACCTCGTCGTGCTGCACAGCCGCCGCGAGGTGCGCGAGTTCGAGGCGATCGGACGCGCGCTCGGCGTGGACACCGGGTTCGGGCTCGCGACGCTTCCGTTCCTCGGCGGCGGCGGCGGGCGCGCCGAGATCGACGATCGGGATGCCCCGGGCACGACGCCGCACGGCGGCGATCTCGTGTTCGCGGCGCAGGCCAAGGTGCCGGCCGACCGCGACGAACGCGTACGCATACTCGGCATGCTCGTGGACGCCGCGAACCTGCGGCCCGGCCGACGGGTCGTCGTGAAGGTGCGCGCCCGGCGGGGCGAGGCGCAGACCCATGCCGAGGTGCACGACTACGCCGACCTCCTCGCCGATCCCGAGGTGCGCGCGCGGCTCGGCGGGCCGGTGCCGCCGAACCTCGTCGTCGAGGACGGCCCGATGGCCGCGCAGCTCGCGCGCGCGTCGGTGCTCGTCACGGTGAGCTCGACCGCGGTGCTCGAGGCGGTCGCGACGGGCGTGCCGGCGATCCTCGTCGACGACTTCGGCGTGGGCCCGAAGCTCATCAACACCGTCTTCGAGGGCAGCGGTCTGTTCGGCGACGGCGACTCGGTCGCGCACTGGTCGGGCAACCGGCCCGATGCAGGTTGGCTCGCCGACAACTACTTCCACGGGCCGGAGTCCGACGACTGGGCGGCCAGGCTCGACGAGCTGCTCGACCGCAGGGCGGCCGGTGAGCTGCCGGTGCCGGCGAGGCGTCACAACCTCATCGGGGGGCCGGTGCGGCGCGCGTTCGAGCGCAAGCGGATGCTCGGCCGATACGACCGGACCGTCGCCGGCGCACTCTCGCTCGTCGTCGCGATCCCGTCGCGGTGGGCGGTGCGGCGGGTGCGTGCGATGCGGCGCGCCGTCCGGCGACCCGAGGCGATGCGGACGCCCGTGGAGTTCGCCGAGGCGGCGTAGCCGCCGGTCAGGCGTCGGCGGTGTGCTCGCCGACGTGCGCCAGGTAGGAGGCCGCGTTGCGGCGGATGCCGTCGCGCTCGGCCTCGGTGAGCTCGCGGCGCACCTTGCCCGGCACGCCGGCGACGAGCGAGCCGGGCGGCACGATGGTGCCCTCGAGCACGACCGCACCCGCGGCGACGAGGGAGCCCGCCCCGATGACGGCGCCGTTCAGCACGGTCGCGTTCATGCCGACGAGGCTCTCGTCGTCGACCGTGCAGCCGTGCAGCACGGCGCCGTGGCCGACCGACACGTTGCGGCCGACCGTGAGCGGGTAGCCGGCGTCGACGTGGCAGACCACCGTGTCCTGCAGGTTCGAGCCCTCGCCGAGCACGATCGGCTCCGCCTCGGCGCGCAGCACCGCGTTGTACCAGACGCTCGAGCCCGCCTCGAGGCGGACGTCGCCGACGATGACGGCGCCGGCGGCCACGAACGCGTCGTCGGCGACGACGGGGGCGGCGATGCCGGCGAGCGGGATGATGCGTGCGGTGGAGTCGACGGACATGGCGACAGCCTACCGGCGCGCGTCCGGCCGCTCCCTGCGCCGGCGGAGGCCCAGCACGACCAGCCGCCAGGCCGCCCCGACGACGAACACGGCGACGCCGGCGACGATCGCCGTCGACGGCAGGGTCACGACGAGCACGAGGCATCCGATCGCGCCGAGCACCGAGAGCGCTCGCGGTACGCGCCGTTCGCTCGCGGGCTGGGTGAGCGCCGCGAGGTTGGCGACGAGGTAGTAGCCGAGCACGCCGAACGACGAGAACCCGATCGCGTCGCGCAGGTCGACGGTGAGCACGAGCGCGACGACTGCGACGGCGACCACGATCTCGGCCACGTGCGGTACCCGATGACGCGGATGCACCGCCGCGAGCGGTCGCGGCAGCTCGCCGTCGCGCGCCATGGCGAGGGCGGTGCGGCCGATGCCGGCGATGAGCGCGAGCAGGGCCCCGAGGGCGGCGGCCGCCGCGCCGAGCCGCACGATCGGGGCCGCCCACGTCCACCCGACGTCGTCGACGAGGTCGACGAGCGGGGCGGTCGACGCCGCGAGGGCCCCGGCGCCGAGCGTCGCGAGGAGCACGACCCCGATGAGGGCGTACAGCACGACGGCGATGCCGAGGGCGAGCGGGATGGCGCGCGGGATGGTCCGGGCGGGATCGCGCACCTCCTCGCCGAGCGTCGCGATGCGGGCGTAGCCGGCGAAGGCGAAGAAGAGCAGTCCCGCCGACTGCAGGATGCCCGCCCACCCGGCCTCGAACAGGCCGTCGGTCGGGATGCCGTGGGCGAGGAGGGGCCCGGTGCCCGCGGCGACGACGAGGAGGAGGACGCCGAGCACGACGGCGACGATGAGGCTCGCGGCACGCGCGGTGCGGGTGATCCCGCGGAGGTTCACGGCGGCGAGCACGATGACGGCCACGGCTGCGACGGGCCGCTGCCACGGCGCGGGCACGACGTAGGCGGCGAACGTCATGGCCATCGCCGCGCAACTCGCCGTCTTGCCGACGACGAACCCCCATCCGGCGAGGAAGCCGGGCCACTCCCCGAGCCGCTCCCGCCCGTACCGGTACGCCCCGCCCGATTCGGGGTAGCGCGCGGCGAGCTGGGCGGTCGAGCTCGCGTTCGCGAACGCGACGATCGCGGCGATCGCGAGGCCGATGAGCAACCCCGTGCCCGCGGCCGCCGCGGCCGGCGCGAACGCCGCGAAGACGCCGGCTCCGATCATGGCGGCGAGGCCGACGACGACGGCGTCGCGGAGTCCGAGTCGGCGAGCGAGGGAGGGCTGCGGCACGCGCGAACTCTACGCCATGGAGGTTTCCAGACGGCGTCGCGCAGTCGACCGTAGGATCGGGGAATGAGCTCGCCGTCGCCCGCTGCCGCCGCATCGCCCTCGCACCCCGCCGTCGACCGCGTCGCCGCCGCGCTCGCCGCCGAGGGCGTCGAGACCGAGATCGTGTGGTTCGACGATGCCGTGACGACCGCCCAGCTCGCCGCCGACGCCCTCGGCATCGAAGTCGGCCAGATCGCGAACTCGCTCGTGTTCACCCTCGACGACGAACCGATCCTCGTGCTCACCTCGGGTGCGCACCGGGTCGACACCGAGTGGCTCGGCGCCGAACTCGGCGGCACGATCCGCCGGGCGTCGAAGGAGACGGTGAAGGAGGCCACCGGACAGGTCATCGGGGGCGTCGCGCCGGTCGGGCACCCCGTGCCCGTGCGCACGATCGTCGACACCGACCTCGCGGCCTATCCCCTGGTCTGGGCGGCCGCCGGCCACGCCAAGACGGTGTTCGCGACGACCTTCGACGACCTCGTGCGCATCACGGGCGGAACCCCGCGCGCCGTCGAGCCCGCCCGCGCGGCCGCGACCGAATCCGCATGATCTCTCGCGGCGGCGCTCAGGCGTCGCGGCGGGCGCCCGCCGACGGGCGCACGGTGAAGACCGCCGGCTCCCGATAGCCGTGCTCGGCGAACGCCGCCACGACCGCGCGCGACAGGTCGGGCACGAGTGCGTCGGGAACGAGCGCGATCGCCGACCCGCCGAAGCCGCCGCCCGTCATGCGGGCGCCGATCGCGCCGTTCGCCTGCGCCGTCTCGACGGCGAGGTCGAGCTCGGGCACGGAGATCTCGAAGTCGTCGCGCATCGACCGGTGCGAGGCATCCAGCAGGGGGCCGATCGCGCCTGCCCCCTGTTCGCGCAGCGTGCGCACGGTGTCGAGCACGCGCTGGTTCTCGGTCACGACGTGCCGCACCCGGCGGAACGTCTCGTCGTCGAGCAGCTCGGCCGCCCGTGCGAGGTCGTCGACGCGCACCTCGCGCAATGACTCGACACCGAGACCGCGCGCGCCGGCCTCGCACGATGCGCGCCTGGCCGCATAGCCGCCCGTGGCGTGCGCGTGCGTCACGCGGGTATCGACGACGAGGATCGACAGGCCGGCCGCCTCGAGGCCGAGCGGGATCACGTCGGCGTCGAGACTGCGGCAGTCGAGGAAGACCGCGGAGTCGGCCTCGCCGAGCAGTGAGGCGGTCTGGTCCATGATGCCCGTCGGCGCGCCGACGACCCGGTTCTCGGCGAGCCGGCCGACCTTCGCGAGCGTCGGGCGGTCGAAGCCGAGGCCCCAGTGCTCGTCGAGGGCGAGCGCCACCGCGCACTCGATCGCGGCCGAGCTCGAGAGGCCCGCACCGATCGGCACGTCCGAGGTGACGTAGAGGTCGACGCCGCGCGCGTGGTCGAGGTCGGCACCGGACTCGCGGAGCGCCCACGCGACGCCGAGCGGATACGCGGCCCATCCCGACACCGCGTCGGGGGTGAGCTCCTCGAGGTGGATCTCGACGGCCTCGGGCTCGTGGCTCGTCGCGACGCGCACGACCCGGTCGTCGCGGTCGCCGAGCGCGACGGCCGTGCGCCGCTCGATCGCGAACGGGAGGACGAACCCGTCGTTGTAGTCGGTGTGCTCGCCGATGAGGTTCACGCGGCCCGGCGCCGACCAGACGCCGGCCGGCCTGCGGCCGAACCACTCGGCGAACCCGTGGGCGGCGTCGGCGACGGTCATTCTGCGGCTCCTTCGATCGCGGCGCGCAGCGCCTCGGCCTGTGCTTCGGGCGGGACGTCCCCGACCCATGCTCCCATCGCGGCCTCCGAGCCCGCGAGGTACTTCAGCTTGTCGGCGCCGCGACGCGGGCTCGTGAGCTGCAGCATGAGCCGAACCTCGTCGCGACGCTCGTGCACGGGGGCCTGGTGCCAGGCGGCGATGTACGGCGTCGGGGTGTCGTAGAGCGCGTCGACCCCACGCAGCAGGCGTCGGTAGAGCGTCGCGAGTTCGTCGCGCTCGTCGAGCGTCGTCGCCGCGAGGTCGGGAACGTGCCGGTGGGGGAGCAGGTGCACCTCGATCGGCCAGCGCGCGGCGAACGGCACGAACGCCGTCCAGTGCTCGCCCGTGAGCACCACGCGCGGGCCGGTGCGCTCGCGGTGCAGGAGGTCGGCGAAGAAGCCCGGCCCGTAGGCGTCGATCGAGGCGAGCAGCCGCTCGGTGCGCGGGGTCACGTACGGGTAGGCGTAGATCTGCCCGTGCGGGTGGCCGAGCGTCACGCCGATCTCACGCCCTCGGTTCTCGAACGGGAACACCTGCTGCACGCCCGGCAGCTCCGAGAGCTCGGCGGTGCGGTGCGCCCACGCCTCGATCACGGTGCGGGCCCGGGAGACGGTCTGGGTGCCGAAGGAGCCCTCGTGGTCGGGGCTGAAGCACACGACCTCGCAGCGGCCGATGGAGGGCAGGCGGCGCTCGAGGCCGACCCGACGGAGCTCGGCGAGCGATGCCCGCGCACCGGCCGGCGCGGCGGCGTCCGCCGCTGCGAGCTCCGGCCCGAACGAGGGCGAGCGGTTCTCGAAGACCGCGACGTCGTAGCGGCTCGGGATCTCCGACGGGTTGCCGGGTGACTGCGGCGCGAGCGGGTCGAGCTCTGCGGGCGGCAGCACGACCCGGTTCTGGCGGGCGGCGGCGATCGAGATCCATTCGCCGGTGAGCACGTCCTGCCGCATCTCGGCCGTCGTGGGGCGGGGGCCGAGGTCGCGCTCGTCGACCGCGCGGCTCGCGGGCAGCACCGTGTCGGCGTCGTCGAAGTAGATGAGCTCGCGCCCGTCGGCGAGGCGGGTGCGGTGCACCGCGATGCGCGGATCGGCGATGGGGGTCTCGGTCACGCCGCCACCCTACGGGACTTTCGTTTTGCAAACAAGGTGACTTTCGTATTGCAAAGTCACGCCGAAGGCCTCAGGATGCAGGTATGGACGAGCGGAGCGAACCGCAGGTCGACGCGCCGCGCCGACGTGAGCTCGCGCGCGCCCTCGTCGCCGAGCGGGGGTTCGTGCGGGTCGCCGAGCTCAGCCGGGCGTTCGGCGTGACGACCGTGACCGCTCGCACCGATCTCGATGCCCTCGAGCGGCAGGGGGTGATCCGCCGGGTGCACGGCGGTGCCGTGCCCGCGGGCGCGCCCGGCGTCGACCGTCCCGAACGCGAGCCGAGCTTCGAGGAGGCCCTCGAGGCGTCCGTCGAACCCAAGCGGCGCATCGGCGAGCACGTCGCCGGACTCGTGCGCAGCGGTCAGAGCCTCATCCTCGACGTCGGCACGACGACGCTGCAGGTCGCCCGCGCGCTGAAGGGGCGCACCGACCTCGACGACCTCGTGATCTTCACGAACGGGCTCTCGATCGCCCTCGAGCTCGAGAGCGAGATCCCGCGGTTCCAGGTGGTCGTCACGGGTGGCACCCTGCGCCCGCGCCAGCACTCGCTCGTCGACCCGCTCGCCGGGTCGATGCTTCGCGACGTGCACGTCGACCTCGCGGTCATCGGTTGCAACGGCGTCGACCCCGTGCAGGGCGTCACCAATGCGAACCTGCCCGAGGCGCAGGTGAAGGCGCTCATGCTCCAGCGCGCGGCCCGCGCCGTCGTCGTCGCCGACGGATCGAAGATCGGCGAGGTGCACCTCGGCCGGGTCGGGCCGGTCGACGCGTTCGACCGGCTCGTCACTGATGCCTCCGCCCCGCGCCCCGTCGTCGCCGAGCTCGAGGAGGCGGGACTCGCCGTCGTCACGGCGCACGAGGCCGACGCGCAGCCGCGGAGCAGACCCTAGAGTTGGGTGCATGACCCTTCCCACGGGCGAGCAGTTCGAGCTCGAGACGACGACGTCGAGCGGCGAGATCAGGGCCACGATCACCGCCGTCGCAGCCGGACTCCGCACCCTCAGCATCAACGGCATCGACCTCGTTCCGGCGTACGGCGAAGACCAGTCGCCGCCCATGGGCGCCGGCATCGTGCTCGCACCCTGGCCGAACCGCATCCGCGACGGACGCTGGAGCCACGACGGCGTCGAGCACCAGCTCGCGATCACCGAGCCCGCGCGCGGCAACGCCATCCACGGCCTGCTGCGCTACACCGAGTACACGCCCGTCGCCCGCGAGCGCGACTCGGTCACGCTCGCCGCCCGCATCTACCCGCAGCTCGGGTACCCGTTCCTGCTCGGTACGGCCGTGCACTACGAGCTCGTCGCCGATGGGCTGCGCGTCACGCACTTCGTCGAGAACCTCGGCGGCGAAGCCGCGCCCGTCGCCATCGGCACCCATCCGTACCTGAAGATCGGGGGCGTGCCGACGGCCGACCTCGAGCTGCGCCTCGACGCTGCGAGTCACATCGAGGTCGACGACCGGCTGCTGCCGACGGGCGAGGTGCCGGTCGACGGCACGGAGTGGGACTTCCGCGAGGGCCGGCGGGTCGGCGACGTGCAACTCGACGACGCGTTCGGCGAGCTCGCGGGCGACGACGGGCAGGTGCTGCACACGCTCACCGCGCCCGACGGGCGGAGCGTCTCGGTGTGGGCCGACGACGAGTTCGGCTACGTGCAGGTGTACACGTCGCGGTCGTTCCCCGGCGAGGACGGCGACGTCGCGATCGCCATCGAGCCGATGACCGCGCCCGCCGAGGCGTTCAACTCGGGCCGCGGCCTGCGCTGGCTCGACCCGGGCGAGGAGTGGCAGCTCAGCTGGGGCATCCGCTTCGAGGGCTTCGCCGCCGACTGATCCCATCGGCGGGTTGAGGAGCGCCCGACGAAGGAGGTCGCGTCTCGAAACCCTTCGGCGGGGCGGGTTTCGAGACGGTCGCTTCGCTCCCTCCTCAACCTGCTGTGGCTACGCCGCGCACGACCCCGAGTCCACGGCCTCATCGAGGCCGGATGCCTCCGCCGCGAGCGGCTCAAGGGTCGACACGGGGATCGCGAAGCCGACGGTCGCCGCCGCCTCCGAGCGGGCGAAGACGACGCCGGCGACCTCTCCGTCGACATCGAGCACCGGGCCACCGGAGTTGCCGTGGTCGACCTCGGCCGAGAGCGTCACGATGTCGCGCGTCGAGGTGTCGCCGTCGGTCGTGATCGTGACCGGGCCGCTCGCCGCGACGCGCCCCGGGCGCAGCTCGAGCGGGCCGCCGAACGGGTAGCCGGCGATCGCCACCTCGTCGCCGAGGTCGGGCTCGTCGAGCGGCAGCGCGGGGGCGTCGAGTCCGTCGACCGCGATCACGGCGAGGTCGTGCTCGGGATCGAACGCCACGACGCGTCCCGCCACGGCGGGCAGCCCGGGCGCCTCGACGATCGGCTGGTCGACGCCGGCGACGACGTGCGCATTGGTGACGATGCGGTCGTCGGCCACGACGAAGCCCGAACCCGAGAGGTTGCTGCCGCACTCGAACGCGGTGCCCGTGATGCGCACGACCGAGTTCGAGGCGGCGGCGATCGCGGGCGAGGCGACGTCGCTCGGCGGGGCCTCGGTCGGCAGCGGGGTGTCGAGCACGTCGACGAGCCAGGGCAGACCCTCGCCGAGTGCGGCGGCGCGGAGCTCGGCGAGCGCCGACTTCGCGGGCGGTGGTGTGATCTGGTCGAGCGCGCGCACGATCGCCGACCCGCCGACCGCCGGTGAGAGCACGGGTACCGCGAGCGCCGAGACGCCCGAGGCGACGAGCGCGACGACGAAGGCCGTGACGATGAGGTTGCCGAGCACGCCGAGCACCCGGTCGAGCACGCCGAGCTTCACCTTGCGGACGCCGCGCCGCAGCGCGCGCCCGACGATCGCGCCGAGCCAGGCTCCGAGCGAGAGCAGCACGAGCGCCGCGGCGATCGCGACCGGCGCCCGCAGGGCCGGCGTCGGCATGAGCCCCGCGAGCCACGGCATGACGAACCACGCGGCGATGCCGCCCGCGACGAGGCCCACGAGGCCCGCCGCGGTGCGCAGCAGCCCGGCCCGCCAGCCGTTCACGGCCGCACCGATGAAGACGAGCACGAGCAGGAGGTCGAGTACGAGACTCCAGGCCATCGCTTCTCCCTCCGGTCGTTTGGCGTCCAGCCTGCGGCATCCGTCTCGGAGCAACCTGAAGGTCGTCGGAACCCCACAACCGGCGCGGGCTCGCCGCCCGCGTTCGGTAGCCTCTGAGTGCCCGCGCCGGAGGCCGGGCACGACCACCGACCCCACACGACGAGGAGTGACGGATGCGCGTCGGCATGTTCCTGAACTACGCGGGCGGATTCCGCGAAGCGGCCGAGGAGGTCGCCCGGCTCGAGGCATCCGGCATCGATCTCGTCGCCGTACCCGAGGCGTACTCGTTCGACGCCGTCAGCCAGCTCGGGTTCCTCGCCGCCCGCACCGAGCGGATGACGCTCATGAGCGGCATCCTGCAGCTCTACACGCGCACGCCCACGCTCACGGCGATGACCGCGGCCGGGCTCGACTTCGTGTCGGATGGGCGGTTCGAACTCGGCATCGGCGCCTCGGGGCCGCAGGTCATCGAGGGCTTCCACGGCGTGAAGTACGACGCGCCGCTCGGCCGCACGCGCGAGATCATCGACGTGTGCCGCATGACCTGGCGCCGTGAGCCCGTCGTGCACGAGGGGCGCAACTACACGATCCCGCTGCCCGCGGGCGAGGGCACGGGCCTCGGCAAGCCGCTGAAGCTCATCAACCATCCGGTGCGCGAGCGCATCCCGATCACGGTGGCCTCGCTCGGCCAGAAGTCGGTCGAGCAGACCGCCGAGATCGCCGACGGCTGGCTGCCCATGTTCTACCACCCCGAGCGGGCGGGCGACGTGTGGGGTGCCGCGCTCGCCGCAGGCGCCGCCAAGCGCGACGCCGCGCTCGCACCGCTCGACGTGTTCGCGAGCCCCGCGCTCGCGATCACCGAGGACCCGCAGCTCGAGGCGATGGCCCTCGCCGCGGCCAAGCCGCAGCTCGCGCTCTACGTCGGGGGCATGGGCGCGCGCGGCAAGAACTTCTACAACGACCTCATCGCGAGCTACGGCTTCGAGACCGAGGCCGCGCTCATTCAAGACCTCTACCTCGACGGGCGCAAGCAGGAGGCGGTCGCCGCGGTGCCCGACGAGCTCGTGCGCGCCATCTCGCTCATCGGGCCGGCGTCGTACGTCGCCGAGCGCGTCGCCGCGTTCGCGGAGAGCGGGGTGACGACCCTCGCCGTCACCCCGCTCGCCCGCGACTCGGCCGAGCGGCTCGCGCTCATGGCCGGGTTCAGGCGGCTGGTCGGCTGACCGGCTGCTCGGTCCCCGTCCCCGCGTCCGCGGGTGTTTGCGCGGGCTGGGTGCCGTCGGGTGCGGCCTCCTCGCGGCGCCACGCCGCGTACGCCCAGACCGCGAGCGCGAGCATCGGACCCCAGAACCAGAGCGGCAGCACGAGGTCGAAGACGAGCACGTCGACGAGCGAGTCCTGGCCGAGCGACATGATGACGAGCGGCACGGCCGAGATCGTGATGATCGCGGCGGCGAAGAGACCCGGCACGACGGCGAGCCGCACGGGCACGGGCCGACCGCCGATGCGCGGCATCCAGCGCGGGAACACCCGACCCCACGGCAGGATGAGCCCGAGTGTGAGGACGACCGCGGCGGCGGCGCCCGACCCCAGCATGAGCCCCGTCGCGAGCACGGTCGGCGACAGCTCGCCGGCACCGGGCGCGAAGAGCGGCCAGGGGGTGAGCCAGCTCGCCCGCATCACCAGGTAGGGCACGGGCCCGAGCGCCGCGAGCACGGTCAGGGCGCGGCGATGGCGCACGATCGCCGCCTCGAACGTCCGCACCTCGCGGGTCGTGCGGCCCGCGATGATCGCGACCGCGGTCCAGCCGACGACGGCCGCGACGGAGACCGCCGAGATGAGGATGTACGGGCTGTTCGTCACGAGCCCCGCTCCGAACTCGCCGAGGAACTCGGTGACGCCGGCCCAGGTCAGGCCGGCCCACCACACGGCGAGGGCGACGACGGCGAGCAGCAGTGCCACGAGCGGAACGCCGAGGCGGGGCGCGCGCACGACGAGCACGGCGGTCGTGACGATCCCCGCGACGACGGCGCAGAAGCCGAAGACGTAGCCCGCGAAGGTGATGGTTCCCGCATCGCCGAGGACGACGGTCACCGCGACCGCGAGCACGGTCGCGGCGCAGGCGACGAGCGCGGCCCTCCTCCCGAGCGCACCGCCGGCGGCCACGGCGATGGCGAACACGGCGGCGACGGTGCCGACGGCGCCCGTCGCGAAGACCGCCGCGGCGAACTGCGCCGGATCGAGCAGGACGCTCGCGAGGCTCCGCGAGCTCGGGCCCGCGAACGGACTCAGGTCGGGCGCGATCCACCAGGCGAGACCGAGCGCGGCGATCGCGACCGAGGCGACGAGTGCGAGCACGGCGGCGGGGCGGAGCCCGCGCGGGCCCGCGGCTTCGAGTGGGGATCGTCCTTCGCGCCGGTCGGCGGGTGCCGTGCCCGGGGTCGCGGGTCGGGTCGAGGTCATCGTGTGCTCCTCTGCATCGGCCGGGCGGACCGGCAGGGCGACCGCTCCGGCGACTCCGCCACGATCGGTGGAGCCGCAGCCAGCGTCGCGTGCCGGGCCGGGCCGGCGCCTCACCCCATCGGGTGAGATGCGGCGGGCGGCGCGCCGGTAGCGTGGGGCGGGTGCTGGATGCCTCGACGACGCGCCGTACGCCCGGCCTCGCCGACTGGGCGTGGGCGGCCGCTGCCGCGGCCGCGCTGCTGCCGTTCACCGTCGCCGAGGTGCTGCACGAGGCCGGCCCCGACGGCACGGCCTGGGCGGTCGTCGTGCTCGCACTGTTCGGGCTCCTGCACCTCGGCGTCGCTGGTCGGCGGCTGTGGCCGCGCACGGCGATCGTCGCGGCATCCGCGGTCATGCTTTTGCTCGCCGTCGCGAGCCTGCCGGGCATGCCGGGTCTCGCCGTGCTGCAAGCCAGCTCGCTCGCGTACCTCGCGTTCGTCTACGGCGCGGCCGCGAGCGACGACCGGGTCGCGGGCGTCGTCTCGCTCGTGTGCGGTCTCGTCGGTGCCGGCATCATCACGGGTGTCGTGCTCGCATCGGGGCGGACGAGTGACGCCTCGATGGTCACGACCCCCGGCGGGGTGCTCGCGCTGTTCGGGTCGCTCGCGGGCGGGATCGGCGCGGCGTGGGCGCTCGGCCGGTACCGTCGCGAGACCTTGCGCAAGCGTGCCGCGCAGGCGCTCGCGGTCGCGCAGGCCGCCGAGTTGCGGCTCGAGGGAGAGCTGCGCGCGGTCGCCGACGAGCGCCGCAGGATCGCCCGCGAGCTGCACGACGTCATCGCGCACTCGCTCGCCGTGATGGTCGCCCAGGCCGAGGCGTCGCGGCTGCTCGTCGGCCGCGACGACGATCGGGCGCGCGGCGCGATCGAGCACGTGGTCGCGACGGGGCGGGCCGCGATGGGCGACATGCGGGGGCTGCTCGGGGCGCTCGCGGCCGGGCCGTCGGGTACGGCTGCGGCCGCCGCTGCCGGTGCATCCGTGGATGCCGCGGGCGCGGCGCCGCGCGAGCCGAGCCCCGGCCTCGACGGCGTGCCGCTGCTCGTCGAGCGGTCGCAGTCGCCGGGCCGCGACGCATCGCTCGTGGTCACCGGCCGGCCGGTCGCCGTGCGCCCCGGAGTCGGCCTGGCCGCCTACCGGGTCGTGCAGGAGTCGCTCACGAACACGCTGCGGCACACGGCAGCGCCGACGCGCACCGAGGTGCGGATGGAGTGGGGCGACGAACTCGTCCTCACGGTCGAGGACGACGGGCTGGCCGTGCCCGTGCCTGCGGCGCCGGCGCAGACGTCCGGGCGCGGTCTTCGCGGCATGCGCGATCGCGTCGAGCAGGCGGGCGGCAGCTTCGAGGCCGGGCACCGGGACGACCGCCAGGGTTGGCGTGTGGTCGCCCGGCTCCCGCTCGACGCCGATGCGGATGCGGCGGGGGAGGACGCACGATGACCGACGCGATCGCGCCGCGCATCCGCGTGGCGCTCGCCGACGACCAGGAGCTCATGCGCTCGGCGCTCGAGGTCATGATCTCCAGCCATGACGACCTCGAGCTCGTCGTGCAGGCGGCCGACGGGGCCGAGCTCGTCGAACGCCTGCGCGCCCGTCGCACCGACGTCGTCGTGATGGACGTGCGGATGCCCCGCATGGACGGCATCGAGGCCACGCGACGCGTGCGGGCGGAGCATCCCGAAACGAGGGTGCTCGTGCTGACCACGTTCGACCTCGACGACTACGTCTTCGCGGCGATCCGGGCCGGCGCAGGCGGCTTCCTGACGAAGGATGCCTCGGCCGACGAGCTGGCCGCCGCGATCCGCGCCGTGCACGCGGGCGACGCGACGCTCGCGCCCCGCGCGACCGCGAGCCTCGTCGAATTCGTCGCGAAGGCGCCCGTCCAGGCCGACGCCGACGCGTTGCTCGCCCCGCTCACGGCGCGCGAACGCGACGTGCTCGCCGAGGTCGTGACGGGCGCGTCGAACGACGAGATCGCCGAGCGGCTGTACCTCACAGGAAACACCGTCAAGACGCACGTCAAGGCGATCCTCGCGAAGCTCGACCTGCCCGATCGCGTGCACGTCGTGATCTGGGCGTACGAGCACGGGCTCGCGTGAGGGCGTGCGGCCACGAAGACCTGCACCTGCGATGGTGCCCCCAGAGAGGCTCGAACTCTCGACCCACGGATTAACCTGCTGCACTGAGTCTCCCCAGCCACCGCTCGCGCGGCTTGCAGTCTGGACTATCTCACCACCTTCGGCCAAGCCGGTCAGGTGCGCCGCGTATAGTCTCTGAGGTTCCCTTGCGGTTACCTGCTGATTGCCCAATCCCTCGGATTGTCACTGCCTTGCGGCGAGTACCTCGGGCTCTCAGGGTGTTCCAGCATACAGCGGCGTTCATTCGACGCATTTCTGCGCCGACGCTCCTATTTTCTGTTGAAGTCCGTTGCTCTAACCAACTGAGCTATGGGGGCGTCAGACAGCCTAACAGGCCCGTTCGGGGCGGCAGCGGCAGCTGGAGTCCGGCACATACCCGTGCGGCGATGCGGCCGGCCACCGGTCGCCCGGTGTCCGGCCGCTCGCCCGCTCGACCCGGCCGCACGCCCTGCCTCGACGGCGGTGCGCTGCGGCCCGGGGCAGCACGACGGTCAGCTCGCCGCCCCTGGTCGAGCAGCCCTCGGACGACGGAGCGGAGACCGTCGAGCGAGGGTGCTTCGGGTGTGCACGCATCGCAGGCTATGCCCGGAACGGCCTGCAACGGTGCCCCCAGTGCGGGCGGCCCCAGCATGGGGGAGTCCGCCGCACGGGGCCGGGCCAGGCCCGCGGCCGCGACAGGGAGGCGAACGGAGTATCCTCGACCGAATGGCCGCCGACTTCCACCGACCGACGAAACTCCCGCCGGGCATGTTCGACGACTTCATCGGCGGCGCCGACCCGGCCCAGTTGAACCGCGCGGCGCACGACACCGCGCAAGCGCTGCTCGCACGTGTCCGCGCCGACCCCGATCCCGAGATCGTCGCGCGCCTCATCGCCTACACCGACCGGCACGGCATCGACGCGATCGCCGAACTCTGGTCGGGTGCGTCGGCGAAGAGCCTGCCCGGTGCGCTCTGGCGCATCTACCTGCTGCGCACGCTGATCGGGCAGGACGCCGAGATGCTGAGCCTCGCCTACCGGCGCGGCACCGAGATCTCGCACACGATCGACCAGGTCGTCGCGGGCGCCGCGGCACCCGCCGGGCCCGCCGAGATCCGCGAGCTCGCCGACCGGGTGCTGCACGGCGTCTTCACGGGCGACTTCGCGGTCGCCCTCGAGCGGGCCGCCGCGTTCGCCCGGGTCACCTCGACCGGCTTCACGAGCCTCGCCGACGACGCGGATGCCGCGGACTCGGTGCACCACGATCGATCGACGACCCTCACGAGGCGCGCGTTGCGCCTCACCGAGCTGGCCGACGAGCTCACCTCGTGCGCGAAGCTCTGGCGGCGCGACGCGCTCGACTGAAGGTCGCCGGGCCCGAACGGAGCCCGCGGGAATGAACCGCCCCCCGACGTCGTTTAGACTGTCTGAGGCCGGCCGCAGTAACCCCGGGCTCCAAAATTCGCCGCTCCGAGCGGCCTCGCGCCGAGAGGCGTTCTGCGGCCGGCCTTTTCACGTCCCGGCGCCCGCCCACTCGGTGGCGCGCGACTCGAGGTCGACGGTGCCGAAGCCGCGAACCGGCGAGAACGTCGTGATCACGCGACCCGCGTGCACTCGCTCGTCGGTGCGCCAGACGTCGGCGAGTTCGGCCTCGGCCGCGGCATCCCCGGCGTCCGCGCCCACCGTGAGGGCCGCGATGCGGTCGGCCAGCCCGAGCGACTCGGCGCCGATCGGTGCGCCGGGCGCGTCCAGCACACCCCAGCCGTCCCAGAGCAGCAGCTCCGTGCGCATCCGGTGGGCCAGGTCGCCGAACACGTACCCGTGCACGATCCACGGGCCCGACACCGGATGCCCCGGGGCCACGCCGTACGCGGCGAGATCCAGCTGGCCGGCCCGGTGTGCGAGCCACGCCTCGGCGGCGGTCTCGAAGGGCGACCCGAGGCCGGTCGGCAGGTCGTGCACGTCGAACTCAGAGTCCGCTGCATCCAGTTCGGGGTCGAACCGCACCCAGCGGCCGTCGCGCCGGGTCTCGACGACGACGTGGTCGTGCCGGAAACCGGCCGTGAAGTAGCCCGCGAAACCCAGCCGGGTGCGGGCAGGCAACCCGTGCTCGCGCAGGATCGAGACCGCGACGATCGAATGGTCGCGGCAGCAGCCGCCGACGCGTGCGGCCGGCGGGCGCTCAGCGTCGAGGGCACCGTCGGCGCGGTCGACGGCGGCGTCGAGGATCGACGAGACCCAGCGCCGGTCGACGTCGGCGAGCTGGTCGGCGGTCACCGCTTCGTCGGCGCGGTAGTGCGCGATCGTATGGGTCACGGCCCGGTGGATCGCGTCGAACGAGGGGTCGACGGCGGCGACGAGCGCACGGTGCGCGCCCGGGTCGGAGTACGGCGAGTGGCGGGCGTCGTCGATCGTGACGGAGGGTGCGGTCATGAGGCCATCATCGGGTCGGCCCCGGGGGCCGGGTCAATCCGCGCGACGGGGGTCGCGACCTGCATCGCCACCGCCTCGGGGTCGTCGGGCCAGGCGCCCGGGTACCACTCGCGGGGCGCGCCGTCGGCATCGGCACCGCCCTCGGCGCTCGCCGCCGCGTGCACGAGGTCGTAAAACCCGAGCAGCGACGGGTAGGCGACCTCCCGAGCGGTCACGTCGACGACGGCGAACCGTGTCGCCGGCTCGACGCGCAGGCCGATGCTGCGGGTCGGTGCGGCGCGCCCGGTGAACGGCACGGCGGTCTCGATGCGTCCGGCGAGCCGATCGCCGACGGGGGAGTGGAAGATCACCCAGTGGCCCGCGGCCGGGGTCGCTCCCTCGTGCTCGAGGTGCGCCCGGAGCTCGAGCACGTCGGCGACGAAGCTCGGCACGAGCTCGGCCTGCTCGACGGTGCGCGCGATGCTCGCGACCGCGGTGTCGGGCCGGAGCTCGAAGCGGACGCGCTCGAGCCGGTCGGCCTCGACGGCGATTCCAGGCTCGAGCCCGGTCGCGCCGCGGGGCTCCGCCGCCAGCCGGTCGACCGCCTGGCTGCGGGCTGCGAAGTCGTCGCGCTGCGACGCCCACCAGTCGAGCAGCAGTTCGCGCGACGCTGCCGGGGGCGCCTCGAGCAGCTCGCCGATGCGGGCGAGGGGCAGGTCGATGCGGCGCAGCAGGGCGATCGTCCGGGCGCGCGCGACCTGGTCGGGCGCGTAGCTGCGGTAGCCCGTGCGGGCGTCGACCTCGGCGGGCACGAGCAGGCCGCTCGCCTCGTAGAGCCGCAGCGCCTTGCGCGAGAGCCCTGACGCCCGGCTCATCTCACCGGTGCCGAGCGCGTGCATGCACCGTACGGTAGCGCATCGCATCGCGGCATCCGCCCGTACGATTGGGGGCATGCCCGAGAACGTGACGTTCCTCATCGCGCCGCTCGCCGCCGACGCACCCGCCGTCGACCTCGAGGCGACCTTCCATGCCGTGGATGCCTCGGAGCCGGCGTTGCGCGTCGGCGAGCTCTCGACCCAGCGCGGCGACGGCATCTTCGAGACCCTCGCGGTCGTCGACGGCCACGCACAGGAGGCGGAGCCCCACCTCGAGCGCCTGCGCAACTCGGCTGCGATCTGCGAACTGCCGGAGCCCAATCTCGCACAGTGGCGCGCGGCGATCGGGGCGGCCGTCGCGCAGCTGCCCGCGAGGGGCGAGTTCGCGCTCAAGCTCGTCCTCAGCCGTGGCGTCGAGCACGGGCCCGCGCCGACCGCCTGGCTCGCGGCGTCGCCCGCGGCCGACTTCACTGCGCCGCGCGAACGCGGCATCCGCGTCGTCTCGCTCGACCGCGGCCTCGCCCACGACGCCGCCGCGACGGCGCCGTGGCTCCTCCTCGGCGCGAAGACGCTGAGCTACGCGACGAACATGGCGGCGATCCGCGAGGCGAAGCGCCGGGGGGCCGACGACGCGCTGTTCGTCTCGAGCGACGGGTTCGTCATGGAGGGGCCGACCTCGAGCGTCATCCTGCGGCACGGCGACGTGTACTCGACGCCCGAGCCGAGCGGGGCGATCCTGCGCGGCACGACCCAGCTGAGTCTCTTCGAGTTCCTCGAGCGCGAGGGGCGCACGACCGCGTACCGCGACATCCCCGTCGCCGAGCTCGCGACCGCCGACGCGATGTGGCTCGTCTCGAGCGTGCGGCTGGCCGCCGGGGTGACCGCGCTCGACGGCGCGCCGGTACCGTTCGATGCGGCCGAGACCGCCCGCTTCAACGCCTACCTCCTGAGCCCGCGCGACTGACCGCGGCGTCCCCCTCGAACGGGGAGTTGCGCGGAGTGCGCCGACGCTCGCGACGACTTTGTAAATGTTGCTAACATAACCCCACGCGACCGACGGAGCGAGCGGAGGGGCAATGCCGAGCACACCCGAGCACCCCCGACCGCCCGCACGGCACCGCTCGCCCGTCGAGGCCTTCGAAGACACCCGCGCGGTCGTCGAACTGCTCGCGCGGCACCGCCTCGTCGCGGCCCCGCACGTCGCGGCCCGGCTCGGGCTCGCGCTCGGCGGCGACGCCGACGCCATCATCGAGGTCGCGGGGCTCCTGCGCGAGTCCCAGCGCCTCGGCCATGCCGTGCTGCCCGATCCGCTGCCCTCGGTGCCCGCGATCGAGGTCGCGATGGCCTCCGGCGGCGCACGGCTGGCCGCTTGGGAGCGCAACCTGCTCATCGTCGCCGCGGTCTGCGTCGACGACCGCATCGACGTGCTGCTCGCCGCATCGGGCCGGCCGATGGCCGAACTCATCGACGGCGAGGTCAGCCGCCACCTGCTGCTCGTGGCCGGCCACTTCGCGTTCGCCGATCCGCGCATGCGGGTGTGGGTACATGGCGCAGCGACCCTCGCCGAACGCACGGCGGCGCATGCCGCACTCGCCGAGGCGTGCACCGTGCTCGGCGATGAGCGCCAGGCCGTCTGGCATCGTTCGCTCGCGACCCTCGAGGGGTCGCGCGAGCTCGTCGCTCCGCTGCTCGAGATCGCGGAGTCGGCCGATGCCGCGGGCGAGTCGGAATGGGCGCACGCCGTCGCCCGCGAGGCGGCGAGCCACGCGTACGGCGCCGAAGCCGTCACGGCCTGGAGCCTCGCCGGCCGCGCCGCCCTGCACGGCGGACACGTCGACGATGCGCGCACCTGGCTCGACCGCGTGCTCGAGCACGGTGACGAGACGGCGCGCACGGCGGTGCTGGCCGACTACCTCACGGCGCGCGCGGGACTCGAGGGCGACGTCCCCGAGGTCGAGCTCGACGACCGGCTCGCGGCGCTCGCGGGCGCGACCACGCCGTCGAGCCCGTCCGGTGACGCTGCACTGCATCGCCTCCGGCTGCACCTCGCCCGCGCGCTCGCGACGGCGGCCGGGCTCCTCGCCGAGCGGGGCGCCATGGCGGCCGCGCGGCATCGTCTCGACCAGGCCCGTGCCATCACCGACGCCTGGGGCCTCGACCGCGCGTCGCTCGAGTCGGGCACCGCGTGGTGCGCCCTCTTCGGCCTCGAGACGGATGCCGCGGCCGGTCCCGACGGCGGGCCCCTGGCGGCATCGACCGGGGCGATCAAGGTCATCGGCGGGGCGCGCGCCGTCGCCGCGGCGCTCGAACGGGGTCTCGCCGGCGACCCCGCTGGCGCCGTGCGCTGGCTCGGCGCCGTTCGCGAGGTGCCGGGAGACCCGACCCTCACGCGCGAGGACCGCTCCCCGCTCATGCGCGCGGCGCGCGCCGTCACGACGAGCCTGCTGGAGCTGTGGTCGGGCGACGTACGCCGTGCGGCGCAGGCGCTCGCGCGCGGTGCCGCCGACCTGCCGGTCGCGCTGCCGCTCAGCGGGCTCGGCGCAGCGCTCGCCCGACGCATCGACATCATCGCGACGGGGGAGGTGTCGGCATTCGCCCGGGCGATCGAGGCGGCCCGGCCGCCCACGGCGGGCGCCGTGCGCTCCGAGGAGCTCATCGATCGTGCGATCACGGCCCACCTCGCCGGAGCCCGGAGCGAGGCGTCCGCGCTCGTGGCGCTCGCCGCGGAGTTCGACCGGGGCTGCGGCGGCCTGCACGTGCCCGGCCTCGATGCGGCGGTCGACTGGAGTCCGAGCGACGCCCGCGACGCCCGCGACACCTTCGACGCCTGCGACCGCTCCGGTGCCGAGTTCGCCCCCGTGCGGCGACCGCCCGACGCGGTGCTCGCGAGCGAACTCCGGCGGCGCATGCGCAGCACCGACCGGCAGCGATTCGACGCCGACTACCTCGCCGCGGTCGAGGGCGGCCGGGCGATCGCCTCGGCGTACGAACGCGCCCGCACCGAGCTCATGCTCGCCCGTGCCTGCCGCGAAGCGGGGGCCCCCGATCGCGCCGCGCGGCACCTGCTCGCGGCCGAACACCTCTTCGGCGACGCCGGCGCCGACGCCTGGCTCGCCGCGGTCGCCGACGAGCGTCGCCTGCTCGAGGCGACCGCGACCGCGACCGCGACGGCGCACGCGTCCGCGACCGCATCGGTCGGCGTCGGCGGGCGTCCGTCGCACGGGGAGTTCACGGCGCTCGCCGTCTCCCCGGTCGACCGCGCCGCGCCGGCCCCCGCCGCCGCGCATCCGTCCGGAGTCGACGACCCGCTCGCCGCGTGCCGCGCCGCGTGGGCCGACGTGCTCACGGAGCGAGAGCTCGAGGTCGCCATGCTCGTCGTCGAGGGCGCGTCGAACCGCGACGCGGCGGGCCGCCTCTACGTGTCGGTGCGCACGGTCGAGGTGCACGTCGGGCGCGTCTTCCAGAAGCTCGACGTGCACTCGCGGGTCGAGCTCGCGGTCCTCGCGCACCGCATGGCGCACGCCGCGCAGGCCCTGCGCTGAGGACTCGACGCTCGGCCGAGCGTGTACGTAGTCCTGCGTATGCGGGGTCGTACGGACGCGCGGGCCGCGCCGGCCTGGATAGCGTCGAGCCACCGGGCGGCCTCCGCCGCGGCATCCCCAGTCAGTGAGGACTCGAATGCGCACACTCTCTCAACGCGCCCGCTTCCGTGCGGGCGCGATCGTCTCGGGCCTGGCGCTCATCGGCACCCTCGGGTTCGCCGGCGCCGCAGCCGCGACCGCCGCGACCACCGCGTGCGAGCCCGCCTGGTCGTCGACGGCGACGTACACGGGCGGCCAGCTCGCCTCGTACCAGAACGTGAACTACAAGGCCAAGTGGTGGACGCAGAACAACGTGCCCGGCACCGAGCAGTGGGGCCCGTGGGAGTCGCAGGGCGCCTGCGGCACGGTCAACCCGACGCCGACGCCGACGCCGACGCCGACGCCGACGCCGACCCCGACGCCGACGCCCACGCCGACCCCGACGCCCACGCCGACGCCCACGCCGACCCCGGACCCCGGCGGTAGCCCGTGGACGACGAACCCCGACGAGAAGTGCCGTCCCGACGGGCTCTACCAGACCCCGGGCGTCAACGTGCCCTACTGCACGGTCTACGACGAGCAGGGCCGCGAGAAGCTGCCCAACGGGCTCGAGCACCGCGTCATCGGCTACTTCACGAACTGGCGCACGGGCCAGAACGGCCAGCCGCGGTACCTCGCGAGCGACATCCCGTGGACGAAGCTCAGCCACATCAACTACGCCTTCGCCCACATCGACGGGCAGGGCAAGGTCTCGGTCAACCAGGACGTCGCGGGCAACGCCTCCACGAAGATGACCTGGCCCGGCGTCGCCGGCGCCGAGATGGACCCGACGCTGCCGTACCAGGGGCACTTCAACCTGCTCACGAAGTACAAGAAGCAGAACCCCGGCGTGAAGGCGCTCGTCTCGGTCGGCGGCTGGGCCGAGACCGGCGGCCACTTCGACGCCGACGGCAACCGCGTCGCCGACGGCGGCTTCTACGCGCTCACCGACTCGCAGGCGAAGATCGACGCGTTCGCGGACTCGGCGGTGCAGTTCATCCGCACCTACGGCTTCGACGGCGTCGACATCGACTACGAGTACGCCAACTCGAACGGCAAGGCCGGCAGTCCCGACGACTTCTCGTTCTCGGAGCCGCGTCGCGCGAAGCTCTGGGCCGGCTACGAGTCGCTCATGAAGACACTGCGCGAGAAGCTCGACCGGGCCGGCGCCGCCGACGGCGAGCACTACCTGCTCACGGTCGCAGCACCCGCCTCGGGGTGGCTCCTCCGCGGTGCCGAGATGTACCAGGTGACCCCGTACCTCGACTACGTCAACATCATGAGCTACGACCTGCACGGCTCGTGGAACGACTACGTCGGCGGCAACGGCCCGCTCTTCGACGACGGCAAGGACCCCGAGCTCGCGGCGGGCGGCGTCTACGGCGCCTACAACGGCATCGGGTACCTCAACACCGACTGGGCGTACCACTACTTCCGCGGGGCGATGCAGCCCGGCCGCATCAACGTCGGCGTGCCGTTCTACACCCGCGGCTGGGACGGTGTGCAGGGCGGGACGAACGGGCTCTACGGCAAGGCGCCGCTGCCCGACCAGACGAAGTGCCCGCCCGGCACGGGCCCGACCCTCGGCGGCACCTCGAAGTGCGGCAACGGCGCGGTCGGCATCAACAACCTGTGGCACGACCTCGACAAGACCGGGGCCGAGGTGGGCGCGGGCGCCAACCCGATCTGGCACGTCCTCAACCTGCAGAAGGGCGTCGTCGGCGACTACACGGCGTCGTACGGCGCTCCGACGACGATCGCCGGCTCGTACACGCACCACTTCGACTCGGTGACGAAGACCGAGTGGTGGTGGAACGACCAGACCAAGACGTTCCTCTCGGGTGACGCCGACCAGGCGATCGGCGCGAAGGCCGACTACATCGCCCAGAACGGCATCGGCGGCGCCATGATCTGGGAGCTCGCGGGCGACTACTCGTACAACACCCAGAAGGGCCAGTACCAGATGGGCTCGACCCTCGTCTCGCTGCTGCACGACCGCCTCGCCGCGTCGCAGCCGTACGACGCGGCCAAGGCCAACGTCGCGATGCCCGCGAAGGCGATCGACCTGCAGGTCAAGTACTCGGAGTTCGCCCTCGGCGACAACAACTACCCGATCAACCCCAAGGTGACGTTCACGAACAACTCGAAGACCGCGATCCCCGCCGGATCGACGATCACGTTCGACACCGCGACGAGCGACACCGGGGCGATGGGCGAGCAGAACGGGTGGGGCATCACGAAGGTCTCGAGCGACCACACCGGGTCGAACGTGGGTGGCCTGAAGGGCGACTTCCACACGTACACGATCAAGGTGCCCTCGGGCGGCATCCCCGCCGGCGGCAGCGTCTTCACGAAGCTCAGCTGGCGCCTGCCCATGGCCGAGCTCTCGAACCTGCGCGTGAAGATCGGCACCGAGACGTACGCGGCGCTCTACGACCTGCCCCGTGGGGCGAGCGTCGTCGAGCCCGGCGGCGGCTCGGGCGGCGGCACCGGCGGCGGCACGGGCGGCGGTGGCACGGGCACGTGCGATGCTGCCGCCTGGAGCGCGAGCTCCGTGTATACGGGCGGCCAGCAGGTCAGCTACGGCGGTGCCGAGTACACGGCGAAGTGGTGGACGCAGGGTGAGACGCCCGGCAGCGCCGCGGTCTGGGGCGAAGCGCAGGCCTGCTGATCGAATCGGATGCCACGGGCGGGGGTTCCGGCGAACGGAACTCCCGCCCGTGGGCGTGCCGGACTACGTAGTCCTGCGTACCCGGTGCCGGCCCCGTCGCGGATCATGTGGATCGTGCGGACGCCGGGGTGCGGCATCCCTTCGTAGCTTTGGCCATGTCCAGTGGCGCGCCAGCGCCCGTTCCCCATCACACGAAGGACACCGAAGGACACCATGGAGAATCAGAGAACCTCGCGACGTGGCCTGCGTTCTGCGCTCGCCACCCTCGCGACCGGCGCCATGATCGCCGGACTCGCCGCGGTCGGATCCGCGCCGGCGATCGCCGCCGAGTCGCCCGCGACCGCGCCGAGCGCCGTCAACGGCTACCGCAACGTCGGCTACTTCGCCCAGTGGGGCGTGTACGGCCGGGCGTTCCAGGTCAAGCAGCTCGAGACCTCGGGCGCGGCCGACGACCTCACCCACATCAACTACGCGTTCGGCAACATCCACTACCAGGACCTCACCTGCTTCATCGCGAACAAGGCGCAGGGCACCGGTCCCACGGGCTCCGACGGCGCGGGCGACGCGTGGGCCGACTTCGGCATGGGCTACACGGCCGCGAACTCGGTCGCGGGCGTCGCCGACACCTGGGACCAGAAGCTCGCGGGCTCGTTCAACCAGCTCAAGCAGCTCAAGCAGAAGCATCCGAAGCTCAAGGTCATGCTGTCGATCGGCGGCTGGACCTGGTCGAAGAACTTCTCGAAGGCGGCCGCGACCGACGCGTCGCGCAAGAAGTTCGTGAAGAGCTGCGTCGACCTCTACCTGCGCGGCAACCTGCCCGTCATCGACGGGCGCGGCGGCACGGGCGCGGCTGCGGGCGTCTTCGACGGCATCGACATCGACTGGGAGTGGCCGGGCTCGCAGAACGGCGAGGTCGGCAATTACGTCGACGAGGTCAACGACAAGGCGAACTTCACGCTGCTCCTCAAGGAGTTCCGTACCCAGCTCGACGCGCTGACGGCTGAGAACGGGCACCCGTACCAGCTCTCGGCGTTCCTGCCGGCGAACCCGTCCGACATCGCGGCGGGCGGCTGGAACAACCCCGAGAACTTCCGCTACCTCGACTACGGCAACGTGCAGGGCTACGACCTGCACGGCGCGTGGGACCCGACCCTCACCGGTCACCAGGCGAACCTCTTCGACGACCCGGCCGACACCCGGCCGGCGGCGAAGAAGTTCAGCGTCGACAAGGCCGTCAAGGAGTACCTGAAGACCGGCATCTCGCCGAAGCAGCTCGGCATCGGCCTCGCCGCCTACGGGCGCGGCTGGCAGGGCGCCACCTCGGTGAACGCGTGGGGTCCGGCGACGGGCGCGGCCCCCGGTACGTGGGAGAAGGGCAACGAGGACTACGACAAGCTGAAGACCCTCGGCACCGACCACTACGACGCCGCGATCGGCGCGGCCTGGCGCTACGACGGCAACCAGTGGTGGAGCTACGACAACGCCCAGTCGACGACGCGCAAGTCGCAGTACATCGCCGACCTCGGCCTCGGCGGCGGCATGTGGTGGGAGCTCGACGGCGACCGCCAGGGACAGCTCATCGGCACCCTCGCCGACAAGCTGCGCGCGGCCACGGCCGGCCCCGCATCCGACCCGGTCTACACGCCCGGCACGGGCGGGGGCACTGATCCCGGCACGGGTGGCGGCACCGACCCGGGCACCGGCGGCGGCACCGGCGACTGCACCGCGCCCGCGTGGAGCGCGACCGCCGTCTACACCGGCGGCCAGAAGGTCTCGTACGACGGCAAGGAGTACTCGGCCAAGTGGTGGACGCAGGGCAACCAGCCCGGCACGAACGACGTCTGGGCGCTCGCCGGCACCTGCACGACGGGCGGCGGCACCGATCCCGGCACGGGCGGCGGCACCGACCCGGGCACGGGTGGGGTCGCGGCCTGGAGCGCGACGACCGCGTACGTCGCCGGCAGCGTCGTCAGCTACGGCGGTGCGACCTACAAGGCGAAGTGGTGGACCCAGGGCGACACGCCCGGCGCCGCGCAGTGGGGCCCGTGGGAGAAGCAGTGATCCGTCGGCCGGTCGAGTAGCGCGAAGCGCGTATCGCGGCCACCGGCACACCCCGTGACGGCGGATGCCTCGGAGCGAGCGGAACTCGCTCCGAGGCATCCGCCTCGTGGTGAGAGCCTCGCCGATCGCCCTTGCCGGGCGCCGCCCACGCGCCGATACTGGCACCATGACGATCAGGGATGCCCCGGTCGTCGACTGGACCGGCAGATTCGACGGATTCGCCGCCGCCGAGGCGAGCCTCGACGCGGGCGAACTCGACGAGTTCGGCCAGGCGGCGTGGTTCGTCGGCCGCGACGAGGTGTCGGAGCGGGCCTGGGAGCGGGCGCACCTGCGCTACCTCGACGACGGCGATCTGGCCGCCGCGGTGCGCTGCGCGTTCTGGCTCGGCTTCACCCTGGGCGAGCACGGCCAGTTCGTCAAGGCGAACACGTGGATGGCGCGGCTCTTCGAGCTCTGCGCGCGCGGCGCGGGCGACCCGCGCATCGAGGCGTTCGAGGCCGTGCTGCGCGCGCACGCGACCTTCGCGGAGGGCCGGGTGGCCGCCTCCGAGCCCCTGTACCGTCATGCGGCCGAGCTGGCCGACGCCGCGGGTGACGGCGACCTCGACACGCTCGCGACGATGGGGCGAGGCCGCGCCCTCATGGTGCTCGGGCGCTTCGAGGAGGGCGTCGCCGCCCTCGACCGGGTGATGCTCCTCATCGGCACCGGGCGCGTCAGCGACCGGGCCGCCGGCCCCGCGTACTGCGCCGTCATCGCGAGCCTGCTCGCGCGGGGCGACCTCGAGCGCGCCCGCACGTGGACGCGCGAGCTCGGCGACTGGTGCGACGCCCAGCGGGGGCTCGAGCCGTTCCGCGGCGAGTGCACCCTGCACCGGGCGACCGTGATGCAGATCGGGGGAGAGTGGGACGCGGCCGCACGCGCCGCCGACCACGTGCGCGCCACCGAGACGCGCACCGACACGCTCGCCAACGCCTGGTACCGCCTCGCCGAGCTGCGCCGGGTGACCGGGAGGGTTGCCGAGGCGGGCGACGCGTACCGCGAGGCGGCGCGGCTCGGGCGAGAGGTGCACCCGGGCCTGGCGCTCCTGCACCGCGACGCCGGCGAGCTCGACACGGCCTGGCGCGGACTCGAACGCGCCCGCTCGGCCGTGAACGACCCCGCGACGCGGGCCGAGCTGCTCGCCGCATCGGTGGATGTCGCGATCGACCGACAGCGGATCGACGACGCCGAGGCCGCCGCCGCGGAGCTCGCGACCTGGGCGGACGCGTTCGGCGACGTGGTGTACCTGCGGGCACTCTCCGCGCGCGCGGCCGGCGAGGTCGCCGTCGCGCAGGGGCGTGCTGCGGAGGCCGCCTCGCGCCTCCGCACCGCGTGGATGCTGTGGCGACGGCTCGACGCCCCGTACGACGCGGCCCTCACCCGGGTGCTGATCGGTTGCGCCGCCCGACGGGCCGGCGACGAAGAGGGCGCGCAGCTCGAGTTCGACGCGGCCCGCAGCGTCCTCGAGGCGCTGGGCGCCGTACCCGACCTCGCGCGCCTCGAGCGGGTGGCGGCGCCATCGGGACCCGACGGTCCCGCCGCCGGGCTCAGCCGCCGCGAGCGGGAGGTGCTCGGACTCGTCGCCCGGGGCTGGTCGAACCGCCAGATCGCCGAGCAGCTGTTCCTCAGCGAGCGGACGGTGGCGCGACACGTCGGCAGCATCCTCGCCAAGCTCGGCGTGCCCAGCCGCTCGGCGGCGACCGCCTACGCCTACGCGAACGGGCTCGCACCGTCGGCGTGACCCGTGGTGCCCCGCCGTGACCCGCGGCCCCCCCGTAGTGTCCCGCGGCCCCCATCGGTGACCCGCGGCCCCTGCCGAATTGGTCATTTCTGCCGATTCGCCGCGCACCCCGCCGGCCTACCGTGTGCGAAAAGGGAGGCCATCATGTCGATCTCGACCCTGGACCTGGCGATCATCGGAGCGGGCGCCGCCGGTCTGTACTGCGCGCACTTCGCCTCGGGGCGCACGAGCGCCTACGAGGTCTTCGACGAGCACGACCGCGTAGGCGACTCGTGGCGGGAGCGGTACCGCTCGCTGCGGCTGTTCACCCCACGGCGCTGGACGAGCCTGCCGGGGCTCCGCATCGACATCGGGCGATTCGCGTATCCGACGGCGACCCAGCTCGCCGACTACCTCGAGCGGTACGCCGCCGCCTTCGCGATGCCCGTCCGCACCGGCACCCGCGTCGAGCGCCTCTCGCGAGAGCCCGACGGGCGCTTCCGGCTCGACCTGTCGACCGGCGACGAGACGTTCGCCGAACGGGTCGTCGTGACCGCGGGCGCGCACCGCCGCCCGGTCACCCCCGAGATGGCCGGACGGCTCGACCCCCGCATCCGGCAGCTGCACTCGCTCGACTACCGCGGCCCGGAGGACCTCGCCCCGGGCCCCGTGCTCGTCGTCGGCGCGGCCAACTCGGGCACCGACGTCGCGCTCGAGGCCGCGGCATCCGGGCACGACACGGTGCTGGCCGGCCGTCACCCGGGGCAGGTCCCAGCGCACATCGACAACCCGATCGGCAATCTCATGTCGGAGATCTTCATCCGCCGGTTGCGCAACACCACCATCGACACCGAACGCGGTCGCCGCTGGCTCGAGGAGCACCGCGGCCACGGCGTGAACCTCGTGCGCAACCACGTGGCCGACCTCGTGCGGGCCGGCGCACGACAGGTCGGTCGGGTCGTCGGCGAACGCGGCGGCAAGCCCGTGCTCGATGACGGTGAGGTGTTGGATGCGGCCACCGTCGTCTGGTGCACGGGCTCGGTGCCGGACCACGCGTGGATCGACATCCCCGCGGCGTTCGCGCCCGACGGCGTCGTGCAGCACCGGCGCGGGCTCGTCGACGCGGTGCCGGGACTCGCGTTCGTCGGGCTGCCGTTCCTCTACTCGGTCGCGTCGCCCACGCTCATGGGCATGGGCAGGGACGCCGAGCACGTCGTCACGCAGCTGCTCGCGCAGCGGCCGGCGCTGACGGCCGTGTGACCGCCGGAGAGGAGCTCAGCCGAACCGGCCCGACACGTAGTCCTCGGTGGCCTGCACCTGGGGGTTCGAGAAGATCGTCGTGGTGTCGGAGTACTCGATGAGCTTGCCCGGCTGGCCCGTGCCCGCGATGTTGAAGAACGCGGTCTTGTCGCTCACCCGCGACGCCTGCTGCATGTTGTGGGTCACGATCACGATCGTGTACTGCTGCTTGAGCTCCTCGATGAGGTCCTCGATCGCGAGCGTCGAGATCGGGTCGAGCGCCGAGCACGGCTCGTCCATGAGGATCACCTCGGGCGAGACCGCGATCGCGCGGGCGATGCAGAGACGCTGCTGCTGGCCGCCCGAGAGCCCCGAGCCGGGCTTGTCGAGGCGGTCCTTCACCTCGTTCCAGAGGTTCGCGCCGCGCAGCGACCGCTCGACGAGATCGTCGGCGTCGGACCTCGCGATGCGGGTGTTGTTGAGCCGCACGCCGGCGAGCACGTTCTCCTTGATCGACATCGTCGGGAACGGGTTCGGGCGCTGGAAGACCATGCCGACCTGTCGCCGCACGAGCACCGGGTCGACGCCGGGGCCGTAGAGGTCGTTGCCGTCGACGAGCACCTTGCCCTCGACGCGCGCGCCGGGGATCACCTCGTGCATGCGGTTCAGGGTGCGGAGGAACGTCGACTTGCCGCAGCCCGACGGGCCGATGAACGCCGTCACCGTGCGGGGCTCGATCTCGAGCGTGATGCCCTCGACGGCGCGGAAGTTGCCGTAGTAGACGTTGAGGTCCTCGACCTCGATGCGCTTGGACACGGGTGCTGCTTCTCTCTGTGCGGGGTCGTTGCGGGTCCGGGCGCTCAGCGCCGGCCGGTCTTGGGCGAGAACGCCTTCGCGATGATGCGGGCGATGACGTTCAGCAGGGCGACGATGAGGATGAGCGTGAGCGCACCGGCCCAGGCCCGCTCGACGTACGCCTCGGGCGGGTTGCCCTGGTTCATGTACTGCGTGTAGACGAACACGGGCAGCGTCATCATGCGGTCGGCGAACAGGTTGTAGTTCATGCTCGTCGTGAAGCCCGCGATGATGAGCAGCGGGGCCGTCTCGCCGATGACGCGGGCGACCGCGATCATGATGCCCGTGATGATGCCGGCGATCGAGGTGGGCAGCACGACCTTCAGGATCGTGAGCCACTTCGGCACGCCGAGGGCGTAGGAGGCCTCGCGCAGGTCGTTCGGCACGAGCTTCAGCATCTCCTCGCTCGAGCGCACGACCACGGGGATCATGAGCACCGACAGGGCGACTGCACCGCCGAAGCCCATGCGAACACCGGGGTCGTCGGTGATGAGCGCGAACAGGGCGAAGGCGAACAGGCCCGCGACGATCGAGGGGATGCCCGTCATGACGTCGACGAAGAACGTGATCGCGTGCTTGAGCTTGCCCCGGCCGTACTCGACGAGGTAGATGGCCGTGAGCAGGCCGACGGGCACCGAGATGAGCGCGGCCATGCCCGTGATGAGCAGGGTGCCCATGATCGCGTGCAGGGCGCCGCCGCCCTCGCCGACGACGTTGCGCATCGACTGCGAGAAGAAGTCGAGGTCGAAGCGCGGCAGGCCGTTGACGATGGTCGTGAAGGCGACCGAGATGAGCGGCAGCAGTGCGATCGTGAACGCCATGGCGACGAGCGCGGTGACGAACCGGTCGGTCGCCTTGCGCGCGCCCTCGACGAGACGGGAGATCAGCCAGATCGACGCCGTGTAGAGCAGGACGCCCCAGAACACCGCGCCCACGATGTCGAACATCGCGCCGCTCGTGACGGCGACGAGCCCGAAGATCGCGCTCGTGACGGCGAGTGCTCCGGCGAGCACGTACAGCGAGGCGTACCGCGGCAGCTTGCCCGCGGTGAGCGAGTTGGAGATGCCGCTCTGCGCGACCGGCGCCTGCGGGGGAGTGGCGGTGATGCTCATCAGTTGGCTCCCGAGAATTCCTTGCGGCGATCGACGATGTACCGGGCGATCATGTTGACGGCGAGCGTGATCGTGAAGAGCATGAGGCCCGTCGCGATGAGGATGTTGACCCCGATGTCGTGCGCCTCGGGGAAGTTGAGGGCGATGTTCGCGGCGATCGTCGTCGGGTTCTGCGACTGCAGCACCGCGAAGCTGATGATCGCCGACGGCGAGAGCACCATGGCCACGACCATCGTCTCGCCGAGCGCGCGGCCGAGGCCGAGCATCGACGCGGAGATGATGCCCGGGCGGCCGAAGGGCAGCACCGCGAGCTTGATCATCTCCCAGCGGGTCGCGCCGAGCGCGAGCGCGGCCTCCTCGTGGAGCACGGGCGTCTGCAGGAAGATCTCGCGGCAGAGGGCGGTGACGATCGGCAGGATCATGACCGCCAGCACGATCGCGACGGTGAGGATCGTGCGGCCCGTGCCCGAGACGGGCGGGGCGAACAGCGGGAACCAGCCGAACCACTCGGTGAGCGTCGTGTAGAAGGGCTGCACCGCCGGGGCGAGCACCGTGATGCCCCAGAGGCCGAAGACGACCGACGGCACGGCGGCCAGCAGGTCGATGATGTAGCCGAGGCCCTGCGCGAGCTTGCGGGGGGCGTAGTGCGAGATGAACAGCGCGATGCCGATCGAGAGCGGCACGGCCATGATGAGGGCGAGCGCGGCGGCCCAGATCGTGCCGAACACGAGGGGGCCGACGTACTGCCAGAAGTTCTCGGCGGTGCCCTTGAACTCGTCGGAGACCGCGGTGAACGCGGGCAGCGACTGGGCGACGAGGAAGATCGCGACCGCTGCGAGGGTGACCAGGATGAGCACGCCGGCCACGAGCGTGGCGGTCGAGAAGACGCGGTCGCCGGGGCGCTGCTTGGCGGTGATGGTGGATGCCTCGGGGGCCGTCATGGGGGCGGGTCTTCCTGGTTCGTGCGAATGGGGTGTGCGCGGGGCGGACCCGGCACCGGGCCTGCCCGACCCGATCGGATCCCGCGTTCGGGACGATCGGGCCGGGCAGGCGACGGATTACTTGACGGACTCGAGCGCGGCCGAGACCTGGTCGCTGAGCTCGGTCGACAGCGGGGCCGAGCCGGCCTGCTCGGCGGCCACCGACTGGCCCTCCTCGCTCGCCATGTAGCCCACGTAGGACTTCACGAGCTCGCCCTGGGCGGCGTCGGCGTACTCCTGGCAGACGATCGCGTAGCTCACGAGCACGAGCGGGTAGTGGCTCGGGTCGGTCGTCGTGCGGTCGAGGGCGATGGCGAGGTCGTTGGCCTCGCGGCCCTCGACGAGCGGCGACTCCGCGACGACCGCGGCGGCCGCCTCGGGGGTGTAGCCCACGAACTCGTCGCCGACCTTGATCTTCGCGACGCCGAGGTCGCCGGCCTTCGACGCGTCGGCGTAGCCGATCGTGTTCACGCCGTTGGTGACGGCGTCGACGACGCCCGAGGTGCCCTGGGCGCCCTCACCGGTCTGGTACGGGAAGGTGTCGCTCGGCTCCTCGGCCCACACGTCGCCGGCGGTCTGGTTGAGGTAGTCGGCGAAGTTCTTCGTGGTGCCCGAGTCGTCGGAGCGGTGCACGGCGGTGATGTTCGCGTCGGGGAGCTTCGCACCCTCGTTGAGCGCGGCGATCGCCGGGTCGTTCCACTTGGTGATGTCGCCCTTGAAGATCTTCGCGAGCGTCGCCGAGTCGAGGTTGAGCTCGTCGACGCCGTCGACGTTGAAGACGACCGCGATGGGCGAGATGTAGACGGGAAGGTCGATGGCCTTCGTGTCGGGGGCGCACGCGGCGAACTCGCCCGCGAGCTCCTCGTCCTTCAGGAAGGAGTCGCTGCCCGCGAAGTCGACCCCGCCGGCGATGAAGGCCTCGCGGCCCGCACCCGAGCCCGAGGGGTCGTAGTTGATGGTGACGTCGGGGTTGGCCGTCTGGAACGCGGCGACCCACGCCTCCTGGGCCGAGCCCTGCGACGAGGCGCCGGCCGCGTCGATCGTGCCGGAGAGGCTCGAGCCGGTCTCTTCGGGGGTGGCGCTGCCACCGCCTTCGTTGGCTGCGCAGGAGCTGAGCGCGAGCGCCGCGGTGACGGCGACGACGGCGGGCACGCCGAAACGCTTGAGGTTCACGTGAAGTCCCTTCCGGGGTTCGATTGCAGGGTGTGGGTCGGTGCCGACCCGCCTGCGACGCTAATCAGCGCGCCTTACGAGCTTCCGCCACGTCGGTGAACGGGAGGTGAACGGATGCTGGCGCGTGATTCCGCGGGACTTCAGGCGCGGGGCGCGTGCGTCTCGATCGAGATGATGCCGGAGCCCTGGTTCGTCGCCGACAGGTGCACGACGCTGAACGCGCCCGGTTCGAGCTCGGCCGCGTCGGTCGCGTAGGTGCCGAGCGGGGTGCCCGTCGCGAGCGCGAGCTCGCGCATGATCTCGGGCAGCACGGGACCGTGGCTGCAGATGACCGCCGACCTGCCCGCGCGCACGCGCTTGCCGACGACCCGGCGCACCTCGCCGTCGCCGGCCTCCCAGGCGTCCTGGCTGATGCCGGCGTCGCGCTTGATCTCGATGCCCGTCGCGGCCGCGAGCGGCGTGACCGTCGTGACGCACCGCACGGCAGGGCTCGAGACGATGCGCTTCGGTCCCCACGCGGTGAGGGTGTCGACGAGGCCCGCGGCCTGGTCGACGCCGCGGGCGGTCAGCGGCCTCGAGGCATCGGGGCCGTCGTATCCGCTGCGGCTGACCGCCTTGCCGTGCCGCACGACCGCGAGGCTGAAGGTCTCGGTCACGCCCTGCTCGACGAGGGCCGTGAAGTTGTCGAGGATCTCGACGTCGGGCTCGTAGGTCAGGTAGCCGCGGGCGCGCTTCGGCGTCACCCACTCGAGTGCGGCGACCTCGGCGTTGGGCTTGAAGGTCGAGCGCTGCACGGCCTTCTCGCTCACCTCGGCGGCCCAGTAGTGCACGATCTTCTCGCGACCCGACGGCAGGGGGTAGCGCGAGACGCCGAGGGGCACGCCGAGGTCGACGGCGAGGCCGGTCTCCTCCGCGATCTCGCGCACGGCCGTCTGCGGCAGCGACTCACCGGGGTCGACCTTGCCCTTCGGGATCGTGACGTCGCCGTACACCGTGCGGTGGATGACGAGCACGTGCAGCTTGCCGTCGATGTATCGCCAGCACACGGCGCCGGCGGCGTAGACGGCCGTCGTCACCGGCGCGACCCCGATCGGCTGCGCTGGCCCGAGCGGGTGCGCTGGGCGATCTCGAGCATGAGCCCATTCTGCAGGTCGGTGAGCGGCCGGCCCTCCTCATCGACCGATCGGCGTGTCCAGGTGCCGTCGCCATCGAGGTGCCACGAGCTCGTCGACTCGTCCATGGCCTGGTCGAAGATGTGCTCGATCTCGGCGAGGTGGGCCGGGTCGGTGAGTCGCACGAGCGCCTCGACCCGGCGGTCGAGGTTGCGGTGCATCATGTCGGCCGAGCCGATGTACACCTGCGGGTCGCCGTCGTTCGCGAACGAGAAGATGCGGGAGTGCTCGAGGTAGCGCCCCAGGATGGAGCGAACCCGGATGTTCTCGCTGAGCCCCGGGATGCCGGGTCGGAGGCTGCAGATGCCGCGCACCCACACCTCGACGGGCACGCCCGCGTTCGAGGCGCGGTAGAGCGCGTCGATGATCGCTTCGTCGACCATCGAGTTCACCTTGATGCGGATGCCGCTGGGCCGGCCCTGCTCCGCATTGCGGATCTCGGTCGCGATGAGCTTCAGGAGGCCCTTGCGCAGGTGCAGCGGCGCGACGAGGAGGCGCTTGAACTTCTTCTCGATCGCATAGCCCGACAGCTCGTTGAAGAGCCGCGTCAGGTCCTTGCCGACCTGGTCGTCGGCGGTGAGGAGGCCCAGGTCCTCGTAGATGCGGCTCGTCTTCGGGTTGTAGTTGCCGGTGCCGATGTGGCTGTAGTGCCGCAGCACGCCCTTCTCCTGGCGGATGACGAGCGCGAGCTTGCAGTGGGTCTTGAGGCCGACGAGCCCGTACACGACGTGCACGCCCGCCTTCTCGAGCTTGCGGGCCCACGTGATGTTGGCCTGCTCGTCGAACCGCGCCTTGATCTCGACGAGGGCGAGCACCTGCTTGCCCGACTCCGCGGCGTCGATGAGCGCCTCGACGATGGGGCTGTCGCCCGACGTGCGGTACAGCGTCTGCTTGATCGCGAGCACGTCGGGGTCGGCGGCGGCCTGCTCGAGGAACGCCTGCACGCTCGTCGCGAACGACTCGTACGGGTGGTGCAGCAGCACGTCCTGGCGGGAGACCGCCTTGAAGACGTCGGCGCGCAGGTTCGACTCGGTCGGCTGCAGCTGCACGGCCGTCGTCGGCACGTGCGTCGGGTAGTGCAGCTCGGGGCGGTCGAGCCGGGCGAGGTCGAACAGGCCGCCGAGGTCGAGCGGGGCGGGCAGCCGGTACACCTCCTGCTCGGTGACGTCGAGCTCGCGCACGAGGAGGCCGAGCGTCACGTCGTCCATGTCGTCGGTCACCTCGAGCCGGATGGGCGGGCCGAAGCGGCGGCGAAGCAGCTCCTTCTCGAGCGCCTTGATGAGGTTCTCGGTCTCGTCCTCCTCGATCTCGACGTCCTCGTTGCGGGTGACCCGGAACACGTGGTGCTCGACGATCTCCATGCCCGGGAACAGGTCGCCGAGATGGTTGGCGATGAGGTCCTCGAGGGTGATGTAGCGCGCGTCCTCGACCGACTCGTCGGGGTCGACCCGCACGAAGCGCGGCAGCATCTGCGGCACCTTGACGCGGGCGAACTCCTGGCGGCCGGTACGGCTGTTGCGCACGCGGACCGAGAGGTTGAGCGAGAGCCCCGAGATGTAGGGGAACGGGTGCGCCGGGTCGACGGCGAGGGGCATCAGCACGGGGAAGATCTGCGACGAGAAGTACTCGCGCAGGTGGGCGCGTTCGTCGTCGCCGAGCTCGGCCCACAGGGCGATGTGGATGCCGGCACCGGCGAGGGCCGGCTTGACGAGGTCCTGGTAGGCGGCGGCGTGGCGCTCCTGCAATTCGTGCGCCATGCGCGAGATGTCGCTCAGCACGTCGACCGGCGCCCGCCCGACGTTCGTCGGCACGGCGAGGCCCGTCATGATGCGGCGCTTGAGACCCGCGACCCGCACCATGAAGAACTCGTCGAGGTTCGAGGCGAAGATCGCGAGGAAGTTCGCCCGCTCGAGCACGGGCACCGACTCGTCCTCGGCGAGCTCGAGCACGCGCTGGTTGAACGCGAGCCAGCTGAGCTCGCGGTCGAGGTAGCGCTCGGCAGGCAGCTCGGGCGCGCCCTCGATGTCGAGCGGTTCGAAGTCGTCGTCGAAGTCGCTCGCCGTGCGATCCGACATGCGGTCGTCCTCGAGGATGCTGTCGGGGCTCATCCACTCATCATGGCACGCAGGCGTTTCCGGCCGGTGAGCGCCGGGTCAACGGGTGGTGACGGGTGCGCCCTCGTCGTCCTCTTCATGCACGTTGAAGCGGTAGCCGACGTTGCGCACCGTGCCGATGAGGCTCTCGAGGTCGCCGAGCTTCGCGCGGAGTCGGCGTACGTGCACGTCGACCGTGCGCGTGCCGCCGAAGTAGTCGTACCCCCACACCTCGCTCAGCAGCTGCTCGCGCGTGAACACCCGCGACGGGTGCGCGGCGAGGAAGCGCAGCAGCTCGAACTCCTTGTAGGTGAGGTCGAGCGGGCGGCCGTGCACCTTCGCCGAGTAGCTCGCCTCGTCGATGACGACGCCGGAGGTCTGGATCCGCTCGGCCGGTTGGCTCTGCTGCGCCCGGCCGATCGCCAGGCGGATGCGCGCGTCGATCTCGGCGGGGCCGGCCCCCTCGAGCACGACGTCGTCGACGCCCCAGTCGGTCGTGACGGCGGCGAGACCGCCCTCGGTGACGACGAGCACGAGCGGGGCCGAGAGCCCGGTGGTCTTGAGGATCTGGGCGAGCGCCTTCGCACCGGCGAGGTTGGTGCGGGCATCGAGCAGCACGAGCTCGGCGTCGGGCGCGTTGACGAGCCGCTCGGGCGAGGCCGGGATGACCCGCACCCGATGGCTCAGGAGCGAAAGCGCCGGGAGAACGTCGTCGTCGGCTGCCGGCGTCAGGATGAGCAGCTGCGCCACGCCACACCCTCCAGTAGTAAGGTGCGGTCAATACTACGGGACGGCGGGCGCCGTCCCGCGAAGCGAACGGAGCCGCATGACCGACGAGACCGAGACGCGTACCGGCTGGCCGGGCATCGTGCTGATCTGGGCGCTCGCGGTCGCCGGGTGCGCGATCGTCGCGGGGCTCGCGTTCGGCGGGCTCGAGGTCTGGTTCGACGACGACTCGTGGCTCGGCGTCTACGGCGCCCTCGGCGTGGTGCTCGCCGTCGCCGTGCTCGGCACGCTCGTCGTGCAGCTCGCGACCCGTCGGCCGGCCGGATTCGTGCGGCGGGTGGCGGCGTCGATCGCGGGAGCGGTCGTCGTGGTCGGCATCGCCGCCGCGATCGTCGCGCCCGTCGCCGCGGGCTAGACTCGAGGCATGTCTGAGCTGCTCGCCCTCGAACTCCTCTTCATCGGCCTGCTCGGTCTCGCGAGCCTCGCGATCGCGTGGATCAGCGGGGTCGTCGTCTACAAGCTCTTCAAGGGCCAGCGCTAAGCGCTGACGAGGAGCGTCGCGATGATCGAGCTGCCCGTCGACCTCCCGGCCGAGCTCGTGCCGCTCTCGTGGCTCCTCGGCGTGTGGGAGGGGTCCGGCGTCATCGACTACAAGGTCGGCGACGAGTCGGTCACCCGCGAGTTCGGCCAGCGCGTGAGCTTCAGCCACGACGGCCTGCCGCACCTCAACTACACGTCGTACACGTGGCTGTTCCCCGATGAGGAGGGCGGCGACCCGACGCCCCTCGCGACGGAGACCGGGTACTGGCGCCTTGCCCGCGAGCAGGGCGACGGCGACCCGGGCCCGGCCATGCTGCCCGCCATCGGCGAGCCGCGCTACGGCGACGCGGAGGCGGTCGAACGACTGCGCAACGCCGACGGCGGATTCGACCTCGAGGTCTCGATCGTGCACCCCGGCGGCGTGTCCGAGCTCTACCTCGGCCAGGTGAAGGGGCCGCGTATCGACCTCGCGACCGATGCCGTCATGCGGTCGGCCGGTGCGAAGGACTACGCGGCCGCGACTCGGCTCTACGGACTCGTCGAGGGCCACCTGCTCTGGGCGTGGGACATCGCCGCCCTCGGTCAAGACCTGCGCACCCACGCGTCGGCGCGTCTCGCCAAGGTCGACTGATGACGGGCTCGCCCTTCCTCGCGCTGCCCGGAGCGGTCGCCCTCGAGGCCGCGCCCGGGGTCGCCGGTGCCGATGGGCCCGGCGTCGCCGGACACGGTGCCGATGGGCCCGGCGTCGCCGAGCACTACGGCGAGCCGATGATCGAGCAGCGCCGGCTCGAGCGGGGCGAGGCGGTCGTCGACCTCTCCGACCGCGGCGTCGTGTCGGTCACGGGGCCCGACCGGCTCAGCTGGCTGCACTCGATGGCGAGCCAGTCGTTCACCGGCTTGCGCCCGGGCGAGGGCATCGAGGCGCTCCTCCTCGACGCCGCCGGCCACGTCGAGCATGCGGTGCACGCGATCGACGACGGCGAGACGGTGTTCCTCATCGTCGAGGGCGGTGAGGCGGCGACACTGGCCGCGTGGCTCGACCGCATGCGCTTCATGCTCCGCGTCGAGGTGGCCGATCGCAGCTCCGAACTCGCCGTGATCGCCGCCATGTCGGTCGAGGCGCTGGATGCCGCGGCATCCGCCTTCGCACCCGACGGTGTCGCGCTCGACTGGGTCGACCCGTGGGCCGCACCCCGCCCGGGCGGTCACCAGTACGCGGCATCCGCCGGGCACCCCGGTGCCGACTGGCGCTGGATCGAACGCATCGTGCCGAGGGCCGAGCTCGCCGGGGCCGCCGCCGCGGTGCGGGCCGGCCGCGTCGCGGTGGCCGGTGCGCTCGCCGCCGAGGCCCTGCGCATCGCCGCGTGGCGCCCGCGGCTCGCGACCGAGGTCGACGAGAAGACCATCCCGCACGAGCTCGACTGGCTGCGCAGCGCCGTCGACCTGGGCAAGGGCTGCTACAAGGGCCAGGAGACGGTCGCCAAGGTGCTGAACCTCGGGCGACCGCCGCGCCGGCTCGTGCTGCTGCACCTCGACGGCAGCGACACCGTGCTCCCCGCGCCGGGCGACGAGGTCGTCGGCGAGAAGGTTCGCCCCGAGCCGGCCGCCGGCGAGTCGCCCGAGCGCAAGGTCGTCGGCCGCATCACGTCGAGCGCGATGCACCACGAGCTCGGCCCGATCGCGCTCGCCGTCGTGAAGCGCGCCGTGCCGGCCGGGCTGCCGCTCATCGTCGAGAGCCACGGCACCGAGGTCGCCGCCGCGCAGGTCGAGATCGTGCCGGCCGACGCCGGCGCCGCCGTCGAGGTGCCCCGCCTGCCGCGGCTCGGCATCCGCTGAGGCATCCCGCCCGATCGCATGACGACGGCCCCGGCGCCGCAGCGCCGGGGCCGTCGTGGTCCGCCTACTTGCAGTTCGCCTTGGCGTAGGCGGCGCGCGCCTCGGCCTCGTGCTCACCGTCCTGGTGGCGCAGGCTCACCGTGAGCGTGCCCTTCTTGAGCTTCGCGGTGCCCGTGTCGAACAGGTGGTAGACGGCCGAGCCGGCGGCGACATCGGCGATCTCGTGGTCGCCCCACGGCGTCGAGATCACGAGGTCGGCCGGGGAGTTGCCCGTGTTCGCCGCGTACACGGCGACCTGGGCCGTGCCGGCGAGGCACTGGGTGACGGCGGTCGCCGTGACCTTGAGCTCGACCGGGATCGGCTCGTCGATCGTGAGCCGCGCCGTCTGGTCGTCCTCGAGGTTGCCCGCGACGTCGACCGAGCGGTAGTCGACCGTGTGGTCGCCCGCCCCGCTCACGACGATCGGATCCGCGTACGCGGCCCACGCACCGCCGTCGACCCTGAACTCGGTGCCGGCCGCACCGGAGGTGTCGTCGGTCGCGGCCAGGGTGACGACCGCGTCGCCGTCGCCCGCTTCGACCGTCGCCGTCGTGACGGGTGCCACGGTGTCGACCTTGACGGTCGACGTTCCGGCCTCCTCGACGTTGCCCGCGGCGTCGGTCGACCGGAAGGCCACCGTCGCCTCGCCCTCGCCGGTCACTGCGACCGGCTCGGTGTAGGCCGTCCACGCGCCGTCGCCGATCGCGTACTCGGTCGATGCGACGCCCGTGCCGTCGGCATCGGTCGCCTCGAGCGCGAAGCTCGGAGCGGCCGTGTACCAGCCGTCCTCGCCGTCGGGCTCGGCCGGGCTCCAGGTGAGCGTCGTGGTCGGTGCCGTCTCGTCCGCCTGCTCGGTCTCGAGCGTGAACGAGTCGAAGCCCACGACGACCGGCTCCTCCTGCTGCGGACCGATGGCCATGAGGCCGAGTCCGCGCAGCGGCTTCGCGAACGTGATGCCGGCGCCGATCGACGTCCAGTTGACGCCGCCGTCGCTCACCTCCGCCGTGTACACGTCACCCGTCTTCGTCACCCGGATGTACCAGTACCCGCTCTCGCTGGAGTCGGCGATGTTCAGGTTGCGGTTGCCGATTCCCTGCGCGTCGACCTCGCCGGCGAGCTCGGCCCGCAGGTCGAGCGCGGTGCCCGGGTTGTTGTAGGCGACGACGTCGGCCTTCACGTAGTTGTCGTCGTCGGCCCACATCATGAGCCCGGCCAGCTGCCAGCGGTGCTTCAGCGGCGCCGTGAACTTCGTCGTCGCCACCCAGTCGCCCTCGGGCGCCTTCGTGAGGACGAAGTTGCGAGGGGTGATCGGGTTCGTGCCGTTGATGTCGCCCGGCTGCGTCTCGATCTTCAGGTGGCCGTCGGCGACCCGCAGGTGGTTCGAGTCGTAGCGAACGGTCTCCGACCAGCGGCAGCCGTCGAGCGACGTGCCGTCGAACTCGTCGTTCGGCGTGACCGCGGCGCCCGGCACGGGCTCCGGTGCGAAGCGGAACCAGTCGGCCTTCGCGACGACCGGCGTGCTGCCGAGGTCGCCGGCCGCCATCAGGCCGATCCGGGCGTCCTGCTTGAGCTGCAGGCTGCCCGCGAGCGGGGTCCAGCTGGTGCCGTCGGCGGAGTACGCGCCCGTCAGGGTCGTGCCGTCGCTCGTCAGCTTGAGGTGGATCGTGCTCGGGAAGTCGGCCGGCAGCGTGGGCGCCGCAGCCGTCGTCCGCGAGCCGCCCGTCTCGGACTGGAACTCGATGAAGCGGTTGCCGTTCTGGTTCCTCACGAAGGCGAGCTTGTTGTACTCGTCGTCGCTCTGGTGCACCACGAGACCCGCCCACTGCCAGTGCGAGGTGTGCGCGAGGGTGAGCTTCGTCGTCGCCTCCCACGCGCCGGTCGGCAGGTCCTTGCCCGCGAAGCTCACGGGACCGGTCGACGCCTCGTTGATGTCGCCCGCCGTGACCGGCAGGTTGAGTGCGCCGGCCGACTGCGTGACGGGCACGGTGCCGGAACGCAGCGCCCATGCCGCACCGACCACGGGAGCTTCGAACTCGTCCGACAGCGGGGCACCCGGGCACATGAGCGGCACGAGCGGCCGCTCGGGCTCGGGGCCCTGCGGATCGGTGTCGATCGCGAAGTCGGCGAAGTCGACGGTGCCGGCGCTGCTCGCGTGCGACACCATGAACATGCCGACGTCCTGCGTCGCCGCCGCGCCCGTGAGGGTCACCGCGCCGCCGACCTGGGTCCAGGTCGTGCCGTTCTTCGAGAAGTACGCCGTGTACGACGCACCGTCGCGCTTGAGCTTCACCCACACCGGATAGCTCGTGGTGCCGCCGGCGACCGACGTGTTCAGCTGGCCGTTGCCGTCGGGGTCCGCGAGGAACTCGACGCCGCCCGACGGACGGATGCCGACCATCGCGTACCCGGGTGAGGTTCCCGGCTGCGTCACGTCGTTGCGCACGATCACGCCGGCCTTGGCCGACCCGTTCGTGTTCTGCTGGGCGTCGACCTTGACGACGGCCTCCCAGCCGTCGTCGCCGCCGGCGGGTGCGTAGAGGGTCGAGTACTCGTCGATGCCCTGCCACGTGTCGTCGCCGGCGCCCGTGATCCGGAAGCGCCCGTCGCCGAGTCGCTCGAAGACGCCGTCGGCGTTGGTGAACGGCACGAGGTCGCCGAACAGCTCGCCGACCTGGGCGACCACGACGCGCGAGGTGCGCGACTTGCCCGCCTCGTTCGTCGCAACCGCGGTGAGGTCGTACAGCCCCTCCTCGGGCGTCGCGAGCGTCGCCGAGTACGGCGCCGAGTCGTCGGTGCCGATCGACTCGCCGTCGACGAAGAACTCGACCGCGGTCACCGTCCCGTCGGGGTTGTACGGGTCGGATGCGTCCGCAGAGATCGTCACGTCCTGCCCGGGCTCGAGCTCGCCGCCCGCGGCGGGCGAGGTGATCGCGACGTCGGGCGCGGCGGTCGGGGACGAGCCGCGGCCGAACGCCTCGATGAAGTTGAGCTTCGTCTCGCCGCCGCGGAACACGAGGTAGAGGTCGAACGAGTCGTTCGGCACCGTGCTCACGTCGACGACGACATCGGCGAACCGCGTCGAGCCGGTCGCGGGCACCTCGGCGGTCGCGAGCAGTGCGCCGTCGGCGGCCCCGCTGCGCAGTTCGATCGAACCGCCCTCGGCGTTCGCCGACACGCGGAGCGCGAGCTTGTCGATGCGGTGGAGGCTCACGGGGTCGTAGTGCGCCCAGTCGCCGTCGCCCGCGACGACGACCTTGTCGGCCTCGCCGCCCTCGGTGTCGCGGCTGGGGGCCACGGTGACCCCGGGTGCCGCGCTGTCGAAGAACTCGGCCTGCTTGAGCTTCGGGAACACGAGCGTCGTCGCCGAGCCCGTGAGCGGGTTCTCGCCGCCCTCGCCGCCGTGGTCGGTGTAGCGAGCGTCGATCGCGAAGAAGATGTCCTCGTCGGGCGCGTGTCCGCCGAGGCTGGTCTCCGTCGTCCCGGTGAGCCCGGAGAGCGGCGTCAGCGGGTGCGCATGGTCGTCGTGACCGAGCGCGGGCTGGATGATGAGCTCGGAGCCGTCGACCGCGCCGTCCTCGGGGTCGGTCACCTGGGCCGCCCACGACAGGTCGTCGCCGAAGTCGAAGAAGGCGCCGTTCGGCGGCAGCGAGATGCCGACGTCGGGACGGGTGTTGCCGACCGTGATGGGCACGGTGGTGGTGCCCGTCTTGCCGTCGGGGTCGGTCACCGTGAGGCGGGCGTCGAAGACGCCGGTCTCGGCGTACGAGTGCGTCGCCGCAGCCGTCGTCGCGTCGGTGGTGCCGTCGCCGTCGAAGTCCCACGCGTAGGCGAGCGCGGCGTTCTCGGGGTCGGTCGAGGCAGAGCCGTCGAACGCGACCGCGAGCGGTGCCTGCCCCGAGTCGCGGTCGACCGAGATCTTCGCGATCGGCGAGCGCGAGCCCTGGATGTAGTCGATGCGGTGCAGGCCCGAGTTCGGGTTGTCACGGCCGAAGCCGCCGCCCCAGTCGAGCACGTAGAGCGATCCGTCGGGGCCGAACTTGGAGTCGATCGGCGCGAGGAACTGCTCCTGGGGCAGGAACGCGTTCACCTTCTCGACCTGCGAGCCCGATCCGGATGCCGGATCCTTCAGCTGGATCGAGTACATCTTGTTGCGCGCCCACTCGTAGAAGAACGGCTTGCCGTCGTACGAGGCCGGGAACTTCGTGTCGGAGACGAGGTCGGGGTCGTAGTCGTACACGGGCCCGCCCATGGGTGCGAGGCCACCGCCCTGGGGGATCATCTCGGGCACCGACGAGCGCTTGTAGCCGTACCACATGTCGGCCGCGCGGGCTGCGGGCAGCTCGGTGAGGCCCGTGTTGCGCGGCGAGTCGTTGACCGGCGCGTCGCAGTCGAAGAAGTCGCCGACCGTGACCGGGCTGGTCGTGTAGTCGACGTCGCGGAACGGCTCGTTGTCGCCCATGCAGAGCGGCCAGCCGTAGTTGCCGGGCGTCTTGATGAGGTTCCACTCGGCGATGCCGGCGGGGCCGCGCGTCGTGGGGGCGTCCGTGCCGTTGTCGGGGGAGTAGTCGGCGAGGCTGATCCAGCCGGTCTCCTGGTCGACCGAGAAGCGGAACGGGTTGCGGAAGCCCATCGCGTAGATCTCGGGGCGGGTCTTGTCGCCCGGGTCGTCGGCCTCGGGGAAGAGGTTGCCCTCGGGGATCGTGTACCCGGGCCCGTCGGCGTTCGGCGTGATGCGCAGCAGCTTGCCGCGCAGGTCGTTGGTGTTCGCCGAGGTCGCGCGCGCGTCGTGGAACGTGCCGTCGCGGGTCGAGAGCGGGGCGTACCCGCCGCTCGGCTCCGAGTGCGGGTTCACGTCGTCGCCGACGCTCAGGTAGAGGTTGCCGTCGGCGTCGAAGTCGAGGCCGCCGCCGGTGTGGCCGGGCTCGTCGGGCAGGCGCCGCGCGGGCACCTCGATGACGAGCTCCTCGGTCGCGGGGTCGATCACGCCGTTCTCCATCGTGAAGCGCGACACGCGGCTGAAGAAGTTGGCCGGGTCGGCGTTGTCGGCCGCGTTCGGCGAGCGGTAGACGTAGAGCCGCCCGTTGTCGGTGAAGTCGGGGTCGAGTGCGATGCCGAGCAGGCCGTCCTCGCCGCCCGAGTAGACGTCGAGCTGCAGCGCGGTCGTGACGTTGTTCGTCGTCGGGTCCCACACGCGCACCTGCCCGCGCACGAGCTCGGTGTAGAAGACGCGTCCGTCGTCGGCGATGTCCATGGCGAACGGCGCCGACGTGTTCTGGTCGAGGGCGACCTTCTCGAAGTTGCCCCACACGGTGCCGCCGCAGTCGCCGGGCTCGATGCCGGCCGCGTACTTCACGCCGCCGACGATGTGCGCCATGAAGTCGGGCTCGAGGTAGTGCGAGCCGAAGTGGCCCATCGCCGTCGCCCAGGCCCGGCCGCCGTCGTACGGCTTGCACCACGAGATCGGGTGGTCGTAGCCCATCTTGTTACCGCCGGCGTCGTAGGTCGACTCGTCCATCGAGGCGAGCACGTGGGCCGTGCCGCGCACGTTGTTCGAGAAGTTGTACCACTCGTCGGCGCGCTCCCAGCGGGTGCCGTCGAAGTGCTTCGTCGACGGGTGCGCGTGGTCTTCGATCCGCACCGTGCCGGGCTGGCCGGGGTCGATGCCGGTCGCGGCGTGCCCCGGCATGAGTGAGCCGACGAGCTCGTCCCACCAGGCGTAGTTGCCGCGCATGTCGGTCGCGTTGTGGATCGCGACGATGCCGCCGCCGGCCTCCTGGTACCGCTCGAGCGCGGCCCGCTGGTCGGCGTTCCACGGGTCGCCGGAGGCCTGGAACATGATCAGCGCATCGAAGCCGGCGAGATCGGTGTCGTTGAAGATCGTGGAGTCCTCGGTGTGCGTCACCTCCATGCCCTCGGCCTCGAGGGCGGCCGTGATGAGCGGGGTGCCCTTGTCGATCGCGTCCGTGTGCCGGAACTGCGTCGTCTTGGTGAAGATCAGCACATGGGCGCCGTCGTGCGCCTGTGCGGGTGCGGCGGTCGCCGTGATCGCGCCGAGCGCGAGGATCGCGGCGACCGCTCCGGCGAGCAGCCGGGGAAGGACGTGGTGCAACTTCGACAGCATGAGACCTCCGTTGGTTTCAGATGCTGGACACGCGAACCATCACGAATCGAGTGCGAGCCCGGTCCTGAACCTAGGGAGACTTTTGCCGTTCGTCAAGCAAAAGATGTTTGAACATCGACTTCTTACGGAATCCGATCGTTTTGTAATGCGCGATCATGCGCGGAATTCACGGGTCGGGATGCCGCGGCGCGACCGCCGCCCACGGCAGGGTGAGCTCCCCGAGCCGACTGCGCCGCGGACCGCCGATCACGGGCCAGCCCTCGTGCCGGAGGGTGGCGACCATCGCGATCCAGCGCTGCGAGGGCCCGTAGACGGCGAGCGGTGCGTGCATGCGCCAGCCCGCGTCGAGCGCACCGAGCAGCTCGTGGATCCGTTCGCCCGGTACGTTGCGATGGATGAGCGCCTTCGGCAGCCGCTCGGCGACGACCGACGGCGCCTCGAGCCCCGAGCGGCGCAGGCTGATCGTGAACGTGCGTGGTCCCTCGCTGCCGAGTCCCACCCAGCTGGCCACCCGGCCGAGTTCGTCGCACGTGCCCTCGACGACGAGTCCGCCGGGTGCGAGCCGTGAGGCCATGAGGCCCCACGCCCCGGGCACCTCGGCCTCGTCGTACTGCCGCAGCACGTTGAACGCGCGGATCACCGCTGGTCGCCGGCCGCCCGGCGTCGGCACCTCGAACCCGCCGATCGCGAAGTCCACATCGAGGTCGGGGGCGAAGTGCGCGTCGCCGGCCCGCACCCGCTCGAGCTGTTCGCGCGCGACCCGGACGCGTTCGGGCTCGATCTCGAGGCCGAGCACGTGCACGTCGGGCCGCACGTGCGAGAGCCGCGAGGCGAGCTCGAGCGCTGTGACGCCGCTCGCGCCGTAGCCGAGGTCGACGACGAAGGGGTCGGGCGCGTGCAGGAGCGCGGGGTGCGCGGCGATCCAGCGGTCGACACGGCGCAGCCGGTTCGTGTTCGTCGTGCCGCGGGTCACGGTGCCGACGCGCTGCCCGGGACGCAGCCGCCTGGGGTGGGGCGAGGCGTCGGGCATGCCTCCAGTCTCGCGCGTCACACGATCGGGGTCGCGGATGCCTCGCCGGTAGGCTGTTCGCATGCCTCACACCCTCGTGCTGCTCCGCCACGGCAACAGCGAATGGAACCAGAAGAACCTGTTCACCGGTTGGGTCGACGTGCGACTCTCCGAGCTCGGCCGCACCGAGGCCGCGCGCGCCGGCGAGCTGCTGCGAGAGTCGGGGCTGCTGCCCGACGTGCTGCACACCTCGGTGCTGACCCGCGCGATCCAGACGGCGAACATCGCGCTCGACGTCGCCGACCGCGCGTGGATCGACGTGCGCCGCACGTGGCGCCTGAACGAGCGCCACTACGGGGCGCTGCAGGGCCTCGACAAGGCCGAGACGCTCGAGAAGTACGGTCCCGAGCAGTTCCAGCTCTGGCGCCGCTCGTTCGACGTGCCGCCGCCCGTGCTCGCCGACGACTCCGAGTTCTCGCAGGTCGGCGACCCGCGCTACGCGTCGCTCAGCGACGACGAGCTGCCCCGCACCGAGTGCCTGAAGGACGTCATCGCCCGCATGCTGCCGTACTGGGAGGAGGGCATCGTCCCCGACCTCGCCGCCGGGAAGACGGTCCTCGTGACGGCGCACGGCAATTCGCTGCGCGCCCTCGTGAAGCACCTCGACGGCATCAGCGACGACGACATCGCCGAGCTCAACATCCCGACGGGCATCCCGCTCGTCTACGAGCTCGACGACGAGTTCCGCCCGGCGAAGCCGGCCGAGTACCTCGACCCCGAGGCCGCCGCAGCGGGTGCCGCAGCCGTCGCCGCGCAGGGCAAGAAGTAGCCGCGAGCAACTGACAGACGACGAGGGGGATGCCTGGCGGCATCCCCCTCGTCATGTCTGCAGGGCGCTCAGAGCGCGGACTTCTCGGGGTCCCAGTCGCCCGTCGCGAGGTACTGCACCTTCTTCGCGATCGAGACGGCGTGGTCGGCGAATCGCTCGTGGTACCGGCTCGCGAGGGTCGCGTCGACCGTGTCGACCGTCTCGCCCTTCCACTTCTCGCCGAGCACCTTGTCGAACACCGAGAGGTGCAGTGCGTCGACCTTGTCGTCCTCGTTGCGGATCTCCTCGGCGAGGTGCACGTCCTCCGTGCGCAGCAGCTCGACGAGCTTGCGCGCGATCTCGACGTCGAGCCGGCCCATCTCGGCGAACGTCGGGCGCAGCGACTTCGGCACGACCTTGTCGGGGAAGCGGTAGCGGGCCAGCTGCGAGATGTGGGTCGACATGTCGCCCATGCGCTCGAGCGAGGCGCTGACGCGCAGCGCGCTCACGACGATGCGCAGGTCGCGCGCGACGGGCTGCTGGCGGGCGAGGATCGTGATCGCGAGCTCGTCGAGCTCGACGGCGGCCTGGTCGATCTTGTCGTCGTCCGCGATCACCTCTTCCGCCAGGCTGACGTCGGACTCGTTGAACGCCCGGGTCGCCTTGTCGATCGAAACGGCGACGAGGTCGGCGATCTCGACGAGTCGCTCCTGCACCTCGGCCAGCTCCTGCTGGAAGACCTCACGCATGTTCGGGATACCTCTGTCTCTCATCGGCCGCGCGCACAGCACGAACGGGCCGGGTCGATTCCGGCTCCGCGCCATCATCCCCGGCGCAGGTGAACAACAGGTGCCGGGTCCGTGAACACTCCCCAACGTACCGCCAGCCTGCGGCGCACGCGGCGAATCGCGCCGTCGCGGCGTCGTTAGTCTGGTGCCATGGACTCCACCTGGGCAGTGCTCACCGCGCTCGCCTTCGGCCTCTTCCTCGGGGCAGCCTTCATGATCGTGCTGCACATGGCCGAGCGGCGCGGCTCGAGCGCTGCGAAGGTCGTCGCGCCGACGATCCCCGACGGCGTCGACCAGGTGCTCGACGTGCTGGAGTCCGCGGGCGTCGTGCTCGACCCCTCGAACAACGTGCTGCGCGCGTCGCCCGGCGCACTCGCGATGGGGCTCGTGCGACATCAGGCGCTCGTGCACCCCGAGCTCCTCGAGCTCGTCGCCGCGGTGCGACGCTCGGGCGAGCCCGTCGCCGAGGAGCTGGCGGTCGCCCGCTCGTCGCAGGGCGACGCGACGATTCGGCTCCGGGTGCGGGTCGCGCGGCTCGGCACCCGCTTCGTGCTGCTCCTCGCGGAGGATCGCACCGAGTCGTACCGGCTCGACGAGGTGCGTCGCGACTTCGTCGCGAACATCAGTCACGAGCTCAAGACGCCGATCGCGTCGGTGAGCCTCCTCGCCGAGGCGCTCGACCAGGCGGCCGACGAACCCGATCAGGTGCGGCGGTTCGCCGGACGCCTGTCCATCGAGGCGACCCGGCTCGCCCACATCACGAGCGAGGTCATCGAGCTCTCCCGCCTGCAGGCTCGAGACGCCCTCCGGCCCGACGTGCTCGTCGACATCGACGAGGTCGTCGCCGCGGCCGTCGACCAGAACCGCGTCGTCGCGGGCGGCAAGCGCGTCGAGGTCGCGGTGAAGGCCGCGACCGGTGCGAAGGCCTACGGCGACCGTGCGCTCATGGTCGTGGCCGTGCACAACCTGGTGGCCAACGCGATCGCCTACTCGAACGAGGGCGGGCGCGTCGGGGTGGGCACGAAGATCGTCGACGGCGCCGTCGAGATCGCGGTCACCGACCAGGGCATCGGCATCGACGCCGACGAGCTCGACCGCGTCTTCGAACGCTTCTACCGGGTCGACCAGGCGCGCTCGCGCAACACGGGCGGCTCGGGGCTCGGGCTCAGCATCGTCAAGCACACGGTGCAGAACCACGGCGGCGACGTGCGCGTGTGGTCGCAGCCGGGCCGCGGGTCGACCTTCATGATCACCCTGCCGCTCGCCGACGAGGCGGCTGCGACGGCCGCCCCCGCGCGCGAGGAACCGACCGAGGGGCCGGCTCCGAAGACTCCGAAGGTCGCGAAGGCCGCGAAGGCCGCGAAGACCCCGAAGGCCGCGAAGACCCCGAAGGCCGCGAAGACCCCGAAGGCGGATGCCGCAGGCACCAGCCGACCCGCTGCGAAGGTCGCAGCATCCGACCGAGGAGAACACCTGTGACCCGCATCCTGCTCGTCGAGGACGAGATCGCCCTCTCCGACCCGCTGAGCTTCCTGCTCGAGCGCGAGGGCTACGAGGTCGAGGTGGCGGCCGACGGCCCCTCGGCGATCGCCGCCTTCGACCGGGCCGGGGCAGATCTCGTGCTCCTCGACCTCATGCTTCCGGGCCTGCCCGGCACTGAGGTCTGCCGGGAGCTGCGCAACCGGTCGACCGTGCCGATCATCATGCTGACGGCGAAGGACTCCGAGATCGACATCGTCGTGGGCCTCGAGCTGGGGGCCGACGACTACGTGACGAAGCCCTACAAGACCCGCGAGCTCCTCGCGCGCATCCGCGCGGTGCTGCGTCGGCGCACGGAGATCGAGGACTTCGACGAGTCGGTGCTCGAGGGCGGGCGGGTGCGCATGGACGTCGACCGGCACACCGTCGAGGTCGACGGCGTCGCGGTGCCGATGCCGCTCAAGGAGTTCGAGCTGCTCGAGCTGCTCATGCGCAACCCGGGTCGCGTGCTCACGCGCGGCCAGCTCATCGACCGGGTGTGGGGATCCGACTACTTCGGCGACACGAAGACGCTCGACGTGCACATCAAGCGCATCCGCTCGAAGATCGAGCAGCAGCCCTCCGAGCCGGTGCAGCTCGTGACGGTGCGCGGGCTCGGCTACCGCTTCGAGGCGTAGGCGCACCCGTGCAGCACCGGCCCCCGAACGGGGGTCACGTGTGGCACGATCGTGCCATGAACTCGATTCCTCCCGGCAGGCCGGCCGACGAGACCGGTGCCGCATCGGCGACGCACGACCGGGCGGGCGCCCGCGCCCGGCACAACATCGTGGGCTACGTCGGCATCGCCCTCGCCGTCGCCGCGTTCATCGGGGTGGCCAGCCCGAGCATGCTGTTCGAGTTCGTCGGCGGCGTGCTGCTCATCGCCGCGCTCGCGCTCTCGATCGTCGCGCTGTTCCGCCCGGCGCCGAAGTGGCCGGCGTTCGTGGGCATCGGCCTGTGCGCCGCGGCCGCGGTCTCGGCGACGGCGCTGTTCGTGGTGGGCTTCGTCAACGGGTACAGCGGCGCGGTCGGCGGCTGAGACCCCGGACGACGTCGAGACCTGGGACGACGAGGGGCGGATGCCGCAGCATCCGCCCCTCGTCGTGGTGTTTCAGGTGGTCGCGGTTCAGCCGGCGACCGGGGCCGCGGTCGCGTCGTCGACGCTGCCCTCTTCGACCTCGACCTCGGCCGGCAGGAGGCCCGCGTACTCGGGCAGGCGGCCGTCGAGCACGGGGATGTTCTTCTCGATGCCCTCGGCGGAGCCGTACTGGAAGTAGATCGGCAGGAGCGCGCCGGGCTTCGTGTCGATGCCGCGGAGCACGAGGGGCTGCACGACGTCGAGCTCGTCCTCGTCGGCCACGCCGAACGCGACGGTCGCGCCCGCGTCGACCGGGATCGTCTCGGTCTCGCCGTCGGCGACCTGGACGCCGAGCTCGACGTCCTCGTCGCCGTCGTTGACGATCGTCAGCACGAGGGTGCCGTCGACGCCGTCGTCGCTCACGACGAGCACGTTGCGCAGGTGGAGGTTGCCGACGTTCACGCCGACGCCGTCGCTCGCGTCGTACGGCTCGGTCGTCGCCTGATAGGTCAGCATCGAGCAGCCGCTCGCGCCGAGCGCGATGCCGAGGGCCAGAGCAGCTGATGCCGCGAGACGCGCCTTCACAGAACCTCCAAAGTGCGAGCGTTTGCGCACGCTCGCCCGGTGGCGCGCGTGGTCGACTCCGAGCATATCGCACGGGTGAGCCGCGGCTGTGAAGGGGAGGCGAACCTTAGCACGATCGCGAATGTGATATCCTGAAAGTTGCCGAAAGGACTACTATTCATGCTTTTTGAGGTTGGCGAAACCGTCGTTTACCCCCACCACGGAGCCGCAACGATCACCGAGGTGAAGAAACGGATCATCAAGGGTGAAGAGAAGCTCTACCTCAAGCTGAACGTCACGCAGGGCGATCTCGTCATCGAGGTTCCCGCCGAGAACGTCGACCTCGTCGGCGTGCGCGACGTCATCGGCAAAGAGGGGCTCGACAAGGTCTTCGAGGTGCTGCGCGCACCCTTCACCGAGGAGCCGACCAACTGGTCGCGTCGCTACAAGGCGAACCTCGAGAAGCTTGCGTCGGGCGACGTCATCAAGGTCTCCGAGGTCGTGCGCGACCTGTGGCGCCGCGACCAGGACCGCGGGCTCTCCGCCGGCGAGAAGCGCATGCTCGCGAAGGCGCGCCAGATCCTGATCTCCGAGCTCGCACTCGCCGAGAAGACCGACGAAGAGGCTGCTTCGACCGTCCTCGACGAGGTGCTCGCCTCCTGAGGCCGGTCGAGTAGGCGCGCAGCGCCGTATCGAGACCACCGCCGGCTCGCCGCGGCTACGCTCGTGACATGAGCACTCCGCGCACCGCCGTCATCGTCGTCGCCGCGGGCAGCGGCACTCGGCTCGGGCACGCCGAGCCGAAGGCGTTCGTCCCGCTCGCCGACGGCACCGTGCTCTCCACCGCGATCGCCGGGGTGCTCGCCATGCGCGAGACCCCGGCGATCGTCGTCGTGGTGCCGGGCGACCGGGCCGACCGGGTGCGCGACGAGCTCGCACCGCGCGTCGCCGAGGCGGGGGCGTCGCTCGACGTCGTCGCGGGCGGCACGACCCGCCAGGAGTCGGTCGCCCGGGGCCTCGCGGTCGTCGGCTCCGGCATCGAGGTCGTCCTCGTGCACGACGCCGCGCGTCCGCTCACCCCCGCGCTCGTGTTCGACGAGGTCGAGGCGGCCGTGCGCACGCGGGGCCACGGCATCGTGCCCGCCCTCGAGGTCGTCGACACGATCAAGCGCGTCGCCGGCGGCGAGGTCGTCGAGACCGTCGACCGCTCGGAGCTGCGCGCGGTGCAGACCCCGCAGGGCTTCCCGCGCGGGGCCCTCGACCACGCCTACCGCACAGCCGACGCGGAGTACACCGACGACGCCGCGCTCGCGGCCGCCGCCGGAGTGGTCGTCGACACGGTGCCGGGCGACGTGCGCGCCTTCAAGATCACCGTGCCCGCCGACCTGCACCGCGCAGAGCAGCTGCTCGCCGAGCGGCTCGACGCCGAGTCGGACACGTCGCCCTCGCGCACGCCCGCCGCAGCACCCGACCGCCCCAGGGTCCCGCGCGTCGGCACCGGCACCGACGTGCACGCCTTCGCCGCCGACGACGCCCCGCTCTGGCTCGCGGGCCTCGAGTGGCCGGGGGAGCGCGGGCTCTCCGGCCACTCCGACGGTGACGCCGCAGCGCACGCGATCTGCGACGCGCTGCTCGCGGCCGCGGGGCTCGGCGACGTCGGTGCGATCTTCGGCACCGCCGACGCCCGCTTCGCGGGCGCGCACGGCGAGGTGTTCCTCGCCGAGACGCGACGACTGGTCGAGGCATCCGGATTCGTGATCGGCAACGTCACCGTGCAGATCGTCGGCAACCGGCCGAAGCTCGCGCCGCGCCGGGCGGAGGCGGAGGCCCTGTTGTCGGCCGTGCTCGATGCGCCGGTGAGCGTCGCCGCGACGACGAGCGACGCACTCGGCTTCACCGGCCGGGGCGAGGGCGTCGCGGCGATCGCGACGGCGCTCGTGATGCCCGCCTGAGCACGTCCCGGCGCGCCGGTCGCCGGTAGGCTTGGCGGGTGACCGTGCGACTCTACGACTCGAAGGCCCAGGCGCTGCGCGACTTCGTGCCCCTCCGCGAGGGCCACGTCGGCATGTACGTCTGCGGTCCGACGGTGCAGTCGAGCCCGCACATCGGCCACCTGCGCAGCGCACTCGTGTACGACGTCATGCGCCGCTGGTTCTCGTACCGCGGCAACGAGGTGACGTTCGTGCGCAACGTCACCGACATCGACGACAAGATCCTCGACGCCGCCCACCGCGAGACGCAGGGCGCCGGCGAGGAGTGGTGGGCGCTCGCCTATCGCATCGAACTCGAGTTCACGGCGGGGTACGCGCAGCTCGGCATCCTGCCTCCGACGTACGAGCCGCGGGCGACGGCGAGCGTGCAGCAGATGCAGCAGCTCATCGCACGCCTCATCGAGCTCGGCCACGCGTACCCGGCAGCCGACGGCTCGGGCGACGTGTACTTCGACACCTCGAGCTGGCCCGCCTACGGCGAACTCACCCGTCAGTCGCGAGACAAGATGGAGGCGGCGGCCGACGCCGACCCGCGCGGCAAGCGCGACCCGCGCGACTTCGCCCTGTGGAAGGGGCGCAAGGACGACGAGCCCGCGTCGGCGAGCTGGCGCTCGCCCTGGGGCGACGGCCGGCCCGGATGGCACATCGAGTGCTCCGCGATGGCGGCGCGCTACCTCGGGGACGAGTTCGACGTGCACGGCGGCGGGCTCGACCTGCGCTTCCCGCACCATGAGAACGAGCTCGCCCAGTCGACCGCTGCCGGGCAGGGCTTCGCCCGCTACTGGGTGCACAACGGGCTCGTGAACATCGGCGGGCAGAAGATGTCGAAGTCGCTCGGCAACTCGGTGTACGCCGCCGAGCTGTTGAGCCTCGCCTCGCCGCTCGCCGTGCGCTACCTCCTGGGCCAGGCGCACTACCGGTCGACCCTCGACTACTCGCCCGGCTCCCTCACCGAGGCCGAGGCCGCCGTCGACCGCATCCGCACGTTCCTGCAGCGCGTCGAGCGACGCCTCGCGGGTACCCGGTTCGCCGGCGTCGGCGCCCCTGAGGTGCCGCCGGCCTTCGCCGAGGCGATGGACGACGACCTCGGCGTGCCCCAGGCGCTCGCGGTGCTGCACGACACCGTGCGCGCGGGCAACCAGGCCCTCGACGACGAGGAGCTGCACGACGCCGCGACCGCCCACGGCCAGGTCGGGGCGATGGTCGGAGTGCTCGGCATCGACCCCCGCGACCCGCACTGGGCCACGGCCGACGCCGGCCCCGCCGCATCCGCCCTCGGCTCGCTCGTCGAGCGGCTGCTCGACGACCGTCGGGCGGCGCGCGACCAGAAGGACTGGGCGAGCGCCGACCGCATCCGTACCGAGCTCGCCGAGGCGGGCATCACCATCGAAGACAGTCCGACCGGCACGCATTGGAGTTTGGGATCATGAAGGGCAGCAGCGGCAAGTCGCGCGCCGGAGCCGTGCGCAAGGGCGGTCACGGCAAGCAGGCCGGAACCGGCGGGCACGGGCGCAAGGCGCTCGAGGGCAAGGGACCGACGCCGAAGGCGGAGGATCGCGCCTGGCACCCCGCCGGCAAGCGCAAGGCGGCGCAGGAGCGCTACGCCGCGGCCGGCGGCAAGGGCAAGCCGGCCGGCAAGGTCGCGGGGCAGGGCCGTGGCGGCGCGCCGCGCGGGGCCTCGGGTGCTTCGCGTCGCGCGAAGTCGGGCGACGAGTCCGAGATCGTGACGGGCCGCAACTCCGTCGTCGAGGCGCTGCGCACCCGCATCCCCGCGACGACCCTCTACATCGCCGCCCGCATCGAGATGGACGACCGCGTGAAGGAGGCGGTGAAGACCGCCACGAACCGCGGCATCCCGATCCTCGAGGTCATGAAGCCCGAGCTCGACCGGCTCGCCGGCGAGGGCGGCGTGCACCAGGGCCTCGCGCTCAAGGTGCCGCCCTACGAGTACGCGCACCCGATCGAGCTGCTCGACGAGGTGATCGCGCGCGACGAGACGCCGTTGCTCATCGCGCTCGACGGCATCACCGACCCCCGCAACCTCGGCGCGATCCTGCGCTCGACGGGCGCGTTCGGCGGTCAGGGCGTCATCGTGCCGCAGCGCCGTTCGGTCGGCGTGAACTCCGCGGCCTGGAAGACGTCGGCCGGCGCCGCCGCCCGCGTGCCCGTCGCGATGGCGGCGAACCTCACGCAGACCCTCAAGTCCCTGAAGGAGCGCGGTGTCTTCGTGCTCGGCCTCGACGGCGACGGCGACGTGTCGCTGCCCGGCCTCAGCTGGGCCGACCGGCCGATCGTGGTCGTCGTCGGCAGCGAGGGCAAGGGGCTCTCGCGGCTCGTCGCCGAGACGTGCGACGCGATCGTCTCGATCCCGATCAGCGCCTCGACCGAGTCGCTGAACGCCGGCATCGCGGCATCCGTCACGCTGTACGAGATCGCCAAGCTGCGCGCGGCGGGCGGGGCCGAATAGGGCCGCACGCGCGCACGCACACGCGCGCGTGGCGGCGGTGCCGCTGCGCGCGGCTGCGACTCAGACCTTGAGCCGCCAGTCGTCCTCGTCGTCGGGATCGATCGCGCTGATGGCGGCGGTCTCGGTCGGCACGACCTCCATCGCCGCCGTGACGGCACCGGTCGGCGGGCCGATGACGGTCGCCTCGTCGCGTCGGTGCCGCAGCACCTCGTTGACGTACGACGTCACGGCCTCGGCGAGCGGGATGTCGTGGCCGGCGCGCTGCGCCATGAACCACCGGTGCTCGAGCAGCTGGTGGAAGACCTCGGCGGGTTCGAGCTTGCGCCGCAGCTCGATCGGGATGGCGCGGACGACGGGTTCGAACACCCGCATGAGCCACTCGTGCGCGACCATCTCCTCGTCGAGGTCGGCCTTGCCGTACGCGGCGCGGTACGAGTCGAGGTCGTTGAGCAGGCGCCTGGCCTGATTCTCGCCGGCGTCGAGGCCCGTGAGCCGCAGCAGGCGCCGCTGGTGGTGCCCGGCGTCGACGACCTTGGGCTGGATGCGGACCGTCGTGCCCGAGGCATCCGTCTTGATCGCGAGCTCCTCGACGTCGAAACCCAGCTCGTTGAGCCGGTTGACGCGCTCGGTGATGCGCCAGCGCTCGGCGCCGGGGAACGACTCCGACCCGGTGAGCTCGGTCCACAGCTTGCGGTAGGCGTCGACGATGCCGTTCGAGATGCGCACCGGGTCGAGCTCGTCGGCGACCTTGCCGCCCGCCTCGAGGTCGAGCAGTTCGCCCGCGATGTTGACGCGCGCGATCTCGAGGTCGTTCTCGCGCTGGCCGTTCGAGAGGCCGCCCTCGTAGAGCTTGCCCGTCTCGGCGTCGACGAGGTACGCGGCGAACGCCCCCGCGTCGCGCCGGAACAGCGTGTTCGAGAGCGACACGTCGCCCCAGAAGAAGCCCACGATGTGCAGGCGCACGAGCAGCAGGGCGAGCGCGTCGACGAGCCGGGTCGCCGTGTCGGGCCTGAGCGTCTGCGAGAAGAGCGCCCGGTAGGGCAGCGAGAAGCGCAGGTGCCGGGTGACGAGCACGGGCTTCAGCGCCTCGCCCTCGTCGTCGGTGCGGTTCGTGATCACCGCGACGGGCTCGACGCACGGGATCTCGAGCCGCTGCAGGGTGCGCAGCATCTCGTACTCGCCGCGGGCCATCTCAGCCGTCGTCTCCTTGATCGCGACGACGTGCCCGCCGAGGTGGGCGAAGCGCACGAGGTGGCGCGAGATGCCCTTCGGCAGGGCGGCGATGGCGTCGGACGGCCACGACTCGAGCGGCAGGTCCCACGGCAGGTCGAGGAGCGCGGGGTCGGTCATCGCCGACGTGATCGAGAGGGAACCGCTCATAGGTCGATCCTTGCAGCCGGGGCCGGGTTGTCGAAACGGGATGCCCCGGGGCCGGCGCATCCGGAGACGACGATGCCGGCCGGGCCGAGGCCCGACCGGCATCGATCGTCATGAGGCGTGTCAGCTGACGACGGCCTTGTTGCCGAGGCGGTCGCCCGACTCCGCGTCGAAGAGGTGCACGTGGTTCGGCGTGGCGGTGAGGTACACCTTGTCGCCGGCGTTCGGGTGGGCGCGGCCGTCGACGCGGGCGACGATGTCGGTGCGCTTGCCCTCGACCGTCGAGTGACCGTAGAGGTAGCCGTCGGCGCCGAGCTCCTCGACGAGGTCGACGTCGACCTCGAGGCCCTCGCCCGGGGTCGACGAGACGACGATGTCCTCGGGGCGGACGCCGATCGTGGCGATCGTGTTCGTCGTCTCGGCGAGGATGTCGCGCTCGACCGGCACGACGGCCGAGCCGAACTTGACGCCGCCGTCGGCGAGGTCGGCGTGGAAGAGGTTCATGGCGGGCGAGCCGATGAAGCCGGCGACGAAGACGTTGTTCGGCTTCTCGTAGAGGTCGCGCGGGCTGCCCACCTGCTGCAGCACGCCGTCCTTCAGGACCGCGATGCGGTCGCCCATCGTGAGCGCCTCGGTCTGGTCGTGGGTGACGTACACGGTCGTGACGCCGAGACGGCGCTGGAGCGACGCGATCTGGGTGCGGGTCTGCACGCGGAGCTTGGCGTCGAGGTTCGACAGCGGCTCGTCCATGAGGAAGACCTGGGGCTGACGCACGATGGCGCGGCCCATGGCGACGCGCTGGCGCTGACCGCCCGAGAGGGCCTTCGGCTTGCGGCTGAGGTACGGCTCGAGGTCGAGCAGCTTCGCGGCCTCGAGCACGCGGGCGGCGCGCTCCTCCTTGCCGACGCCGGCGATCTTGAGCGCGAAGCCCATGTTCTCGGCGACGGTCATGTGCGGGTAGAGCGCGTAGTTCTGGAAGACCATCGCGATGTCGCGGTCCTTCGGCGGGACGTCGGTGACGTTGCGCTCGCCGATGAAGATGTTGCCGTCGTTGACCTCTTCGAGGCCCGCGAGCATGCGGAGCGACGTGGACTTGCCGCAACCGGACGGGCCGACGAGCACGAGGAACTCGCCGTCGGCGATCTCGAGGTCGAGCTGGTCGACCGCGGGGCGGGTGCCGCCCGGGTAGAGGCGGGTGGCCTTGTCGAACGTGACTGACGCCATGGTTCTTTCTCTCCTTCACCGGCAGGTACGTGCCGGACGATCCGTTGTGAATGGAAGCGCGTCGACGGTGACGCCTCCTCAGTATCGCATGCGCCGACGTCCAGCCCGTGCTCGGGTGATTCCCAGACGTCGTTCCTACTATCGTGTTCACGTGCGCCCCCTGTTTCGGCGCGCCCACACAGCGACCGGAGTGACCATCGATGAGCAACGGCGGATCCAACCAGCCACGCCCCACCCGTAACCAGCAGCGGGAGGCCGCGCGCGAGAAGGCGCGCGAGCTCCGTGAGGCGCAGAAGAAGCGCGACCGCCGCAACAAGGTGCTCATCCAGGGCGGGATCATCGTGGCGGTCATCGCGATCGCGGCCCTCGTCGGCACGCTCATCTTCAACAGCGTGAAGCCGGCCGGCCCCGGCCCCGCCAACATGGCGAGCGACGGCATCCTGCTGACCGGTGCCGACGGCGTGATCACGCCCGTCGAGACCCCGGCGCTCGCCGCCGGCGCGACGCCGAAGCCGACCGAGCAGGACGACAGCGGAACCGTCGCGAACATCGTCGTCTACGTCGACTACCTGTGCCCGTTCTGCGGCCAGTTCGAGACGACCAACGGCGACGCCATCAAGACCATGGTCGAGCAGGGGGCCGCGACGCTCGAGACGCACCCGCTCGCCATCCTCACGAACCGCTCGAACGGCACCCAGTACTCGCTCCGGGCCGCCAACGCCGCCGCGTGCGTCGCCGACAACTCGCCCGAGTCGTTCCTCGAGTTCAACGCCCTCCTTTTCGCGAACCAGCCCGAGGAGAACAGCGACGGCCTCACGAACGACGAGATCAAGGGCTTCGTGAAGCAGTCGGGCGCCTCGTCGGTCTCGGCGATCGAGAAGTGCATCGACGAGACGCAGTTCAAGTCGTGGGTGCAGGAGTCGACGACCCGCGCGCTCACCCAGCCCGTGCCGAACTCCGAGCTCGAGTCGATCAAGGGAACCCCGACGGTGCTCGTCAACGGCAAGCAGTACGTCGGCTCGCTGACCGACCCGGCCGAGTTCCAGTCGTTCGTGCTGCAGGCCGCCGGTGAGGCGTTCAGCGAGTCGAACTCGTCGCCGTCGCCGACCCCCACGCCCGCGAACTGATCGCTCGCGATCACCGACGAGGGCCCGGCGCACGTCGCCGGGCCCTCGTCGTCTCCGCGCGCCGTCCGCCGCGCGCCGAGTAGGATTGTCGAGGCCCGCCACGGGCGGGCCACGCCGGCTTGGCGCAATTGGTAGCGCACCGTACTTGTAATACGGGGGTTGCGGGTTCAAGTCCCGCAGTCGGCTCTTGACCGATCACCCCGCCGACGTGCCCGAGCACCACGAGCACGCCGAGCGAACCCGCATGCCGCGCTGGATCGCCGTCGTGCTCGCGATCGTGTTCGGCGCCTGCACCGCCCTGCAGTCGCGGGTCAACGGCGCGCTCGCCGCAGGACTCGACGACCCGTTCGCGGCGGCCGCGATCTCGTTCGGGACGGGACTGGTGATCCTCGTGGTCGCGCTCTGCGTGTGGCGCCCGGGGCGGATCGGGCTCGGACGGGTGACCGCCGCGCTCCGCACGCGCCGACTCGCGTGGTGGATGGTGCTCGGCGGATTGAGCGGGGCGTGGTTCGTCACGACGCAGGGCCTGTCGGCCGGCGTCCTCGGCGTCGCGATGTTCACCGTGGCGATCGTCGCCGGGCAGACGATCGGCGGCATCGTGTTCGATCTCGCGGGGCTCGGGCCGGGCGGCCGCCGGCCGCTGTCACCCACGCGGGTGCTCGGCGCGGTGCTGGCCCTCGCCGCGATCGGGTGGGCCGTCTCGGCCCAGCTCGCCCACGACGTGCCGCTCATGCTCATGCTGCTGCCGTTCGCCGCCGGGCTCGCGGTCGCCTGGCAGCAGGCCGTCAACGGCCGGGTCAAGGCCGAGGCCTCGAGCGCGCTGACCGCGGCCTTCGTCAACTTCGCGGTCGGCACGGCAGCCCTCGTCGTGGTGGCGCTCGTCCACGGTGTCGCCGTCGGCTGGCCCGAGCAGCTGCCGACCGAGCCCTGGCTCTACGCGGGCGGAGCGATCGGGTGCGTCTTCATCGCCGGGCAGGCGCTCGTGGTGCGCGTCGTCGGGGTCCTGCTGCTCGCGCTCTGCGGCGTCGCCGGGCAGCTGGCCGGGGCGCTCGCCCTCGACCTCCTCCTGCCGACGGGGCGCGCGGTCGACGTCGCGACGATCGGCGGCACGCTGCTGGCGCTCGCCGCGGTCGCGGTCGCGTCGATCCGGTGGTCGCGGCACCGGCACCGCGCCGACGCACTCGTCGGGCGAGGCGACGTCAGCCGATCGAGCTGAACAGGGGCGGCTTCGCCGGGCCCCGCGGAGCGCGCTCGCCGTCGCGGCCGCCGACGTACAGCCAGCCGAGCAGCTGCTCGTTCGGGGCGAGCTCGTGCATCTCGGCCACGGCGGGGTGCCGCGTGTGCGGTCCGGTGCGCCACATGACGCCCCAGCCGGCCTCGTCGAGCAGGAGGCTCAGCACGTGCGCGACGCCGGCCGCCGCCGCATCCTGCTCCCAGTCGGCCGCCTTCGGGTGCCAGGTGCGCCGCACGACGATCGCGACGAGGAGCGGCGCCCGAAGCGGCTTGGCGGCGAGCTTGGCGGCGGCGTCGCCGTCGAATCCGGATGCCGCGACGAGGGCCGCACCGAGGCGCGCCCGTGCGTCGCCGCGAAGGGCGATGGTGCGCCACGGGCGCAGCCCGGCGTGGTCGGCGACGCGTTCGGCGGCCTCGAGCAGCTCGACGAGCTCGGCGTCGTCGGGCGAGGCGTCGGTGACCTTGGGGGCCGAGCGGCGCGCGAGCGCCGCCCGGCGTGCCGGGCCGATGGTCACTCGTCGGCCGTGAAGTCGAGCGCGAGCGAGTTCATGCAGTAGCGGTCGCCGGTGGGGGTGCCGAACCCGTCGGGGAAGACGTGTCCGAGATGCGAGCCGCAGGCCGCACAGCGCACCTCGGTGCGCACCATGCCGAGGCTGCGATCCTCGATGAGCTCGACCGCCTCGGGGCGGACCGACTCGTAGAAGCTCGGCCAGCCGCAGCCCGAGTCGAACTTCGTGCCGCTCTTGAACAGCTCGGCGCCGCAGGCGCCGCACGTGTACACGCCGGCGCGCTCCTCGTCGAGGAGCTCACCCGACCAGGGGCGCTCGGTCGCCGCCTCGCGGAGCACCTGGTACCGCGCGGGGTCGAGCTCGGCACGCCATTCCTCATCGCTCTTCTGCACCTGGTGTGACATGGGCGCTCCTCTCGTTCGCGGTGGATTCCATCGTCGCAGTTCCGGTGCGGGCGCGACGACATCGGATGCAACGCCGCGGGGCGGCGCGGTGTTCCACGGACACACGCGCACGTGCGGCGGCCTCTCGGCATGCGTTGCCTAGGATGTGCTGCAGGCGGGCCGCCCGGCTCGCGCGACGGGAGGACCGGATGAGCGCCGAGCGCGTGCCGCACCGCCCCGACGACGCCCCGCTCGACGATCGCCAGCTGCGTGTGCTCGCCTTCGAGGCGCGTGCGTGGCAGCAACCGGCCAGCAAGGCCGAGGCCATCCGCGACGAGTTCGGCATCTCGGCCGCCCGCTACTATCGGATCCTCGGCGAGCTCATCGATTCCCCCGCCGCGCTCCGTCACGACCCGATGCTCGTCAAGCGATTGCAACGGCTGCGGTCGGCGCGCCGGGCGGCGCGATCGCAACGCTCGCTCTCCCTCGGCCGTCCGCTCGACTGAGCCCGGCCCCGACCCCGATCTGGACCCCATGGCGCAGAAGTTCCCCCGCGACCGCTTCGACTCGATCCCGCACGGCATCGACCGAGTGGGCGCGCATCGTGCCCCGGCCCGGCGCGGTGCGAAGTGGATCCGGTTCGGCTGGGCCGCACTCGCGACGGTCGTGCTCGCCGGAATCGGCATCGCGGGTGTCATGATCTTCAACGACCGGCTGAACGTGTCCGGCGGCGACCCGGGCGCGACGCCCTCCGCATCGCCGGTCGCGACGGCCGAGCCGACCATCGCCCCCATCGACGTCACCGTGCTCAACGGCACGGCGACCGAGGGGCTCGCGGCCACGGCGGCCGCGACGCTGACGGCCGGGGGCGTCACCGTCGGCGCGACGGCGAACGCGAGCGAGGACGACCTCACCGAGACGGTCGTCTACTACGCCACACCCGACCTCGAGGGGGCCGCTCGTGGCGTCGCGGGCCTCCTGCCGGAGGCCGACGTGCGCCTGTCGGAGAGCTTCGCCGAGACGGGCACTCCGCTCGTGGTCGTGCTCGGGTCCGACTACGCGGGGGCCGTCGGCGGCTGATCACGGCGAATTGTTGCCATTCTGCGACCATTCGTTGCGACAGCCCCCTTGTGCCCGGGATGCCGCCTCTGTGAGTATCGGGAATTGGTCGCTCGCGCCCGTGCTGCACCGTCGCCCTCCAGGTCGACGTCCAGCGCTGTGACTGAGCCGGCCCGGTACAGGCGACAGGCACGTGCTGAACGACACACTGCAGTTATGGGAGCAACACATGGCGAACGGAACCGTCAAGTGGTTCAACGCTGAAAAGGGATACGGCTTCATCACCGTCGATGACGGCGGCCAGGACGTCTTCGTCCACTACTCGGCCATCGACATGGCCGGGTACAAGGTGCTCGAGGAGGGCCAGCAGGTCGTCTTCGAGGTGGGCACCGGGTCGAAGGGGCCGCAGGCCGAGGCGGTGCGTCCGGCCTGAGCATCATCCGAGCGTCTCGAACGCGCCGCCCGACGGGCGGCGCGTTCGGTGTCTCGGGGCCCGGCGAACCGATGCCGCGATCGCACCCGGCGTGTCTGCGCAGTACCACGGTCCGCGGGCCGTCGCCGTGGTTACGATGACGGCATGGTAACGGGGGTCCGCCCGGGCGCACGACGCGCAGCCGTCGTCGTCGCGCTCGCCGTCGCAGCGCTCGCGCTCGCAGCCTGCCAGGGCCCGTCGCCCGAACCGACGCCGTCGCCGACCCCGACGGCCGAACCTCGCCCGGTCGGCAGTTCCGAACCCGTGGCGGTCGCGTTCTCACCGCTGCGCGGCACGACGACCGATCCGGCCGCGCCGGCGCATCCGTCGCTCGCGGTCAAGATCGACGACCACGAGGAGGCGCGACCGCAGATCGCGCTCAACCGCACGGACCTCGTCTTCGAGGAGCTCGTCGAGGGCGGCATCACGCGCTACGTCGCGGTCTGGCACTCGGACGTGCCCGACACCGTCGGCCCGGTCCGGTCGATCCGGCCGATGGATCCCGACATCGTCACCCCGCTCGGCGGGATCATCGCGTACTCGGGCGGCCAGGAGAAGTTCGTCGCGATGATGATGGCGACCCCGCTCAAGAACATCGTCTTCGACTACGACGACACCGGGCTCTTCTTCCGGGCCGATGCGCGCCCCGGGCCGCACGACGTCATCCTGCGCTCGAAGGAGGCCGTCGCGCGCAACGCGAAGCTCGCGCCGCCGCCCGTGCAGTTCGCGTACGGCACCGCCGATCCGCTCGCCGATCCCGCACTCAAAGCCGCGCCGACGAAGCGCATCGCGATCGTCTTCTCCGACGCCCGCAACCCGTCGTGGGACTGGGACGCCGGTTCGTCGACCTGGCTCCGGTCGCAGGAGGGCCGAGCAGACACCCAGGAGGGCGGCGAGCGCGTGCACGCGACCAACGTCGTGACGATGCGCGTCGACATCGACTGGCGCTACGGCGAGGTGCCGAAGACCGTCCTCGTCGGTTCGGGCGAGGTCTGGGTCTCGAGCGCAGGCCGCACCGCCCACGGTACCTGGAAGAAGGGCTCGCAGGCCTCGCCGATCGTGCTCACGGCCGACGACGGGTCGCCGCTGCGGCTCGCGCCGGGCAACACCTGGATCGAGCTCGTGCCGAAGTCGGGGTCGGTGAAGTTCACGTCCTGAGCGGCGCCGGCCCGCGGCATCCGGGATGCCGCGAACGGTCGCCCGCGGCGCGGTGCGTGTTCGCCGCGAGCGTGCGGCGGCCGGGCCGCGCTCGCTTGCACTCACTGCACGAGAGTGCCAGAATCGTCTTAGCACTCACTCGTTTTGAGTGCTAAACCACGAATCTTTGAAGACGTCCGAGAAGGGACGAGAGACACACATGGCAAAGATCATTGCTTTCGACGAAGAGGCCCGCCGCGGCCTCGAGCGTGGCCTCAACACGCTCGCCGACGCGGTCAAGGTGACCCTCGGCCCGCGCGGTCGCAACGTCGTGCTCGAGAAGAAGTGGGGCGCCCCCACGATCACGAACGACGGCGTCTCGATCGCCAAGGAGATCGAGCTCGACGACCCGTACGAGAAGATCGGCGCCGAGCTCGTCAAGGAGGTCGCGAAGAAGACCGACGACGTCGCGGGTGACGGCACCACGACCTCGGTCGTCCTCGCCCAGGCGCTCGTCCGCGAGGGCCTCCGCAACGTCGCCGCCGGCGCCGACCCCATCTCGCTCAAGCGCGGCATCGAGAAGGCCGTCCAGGCCGTCGAGGCCGAGCTGCTCTCGAGTGCGAAGGAGGTCGAGACCAAGGAGGAGATCGCCGCCACGGCTTCGATCTCGGCCGCCGACGAGCAGATCGGTGCGCTCATCGCCGAGGCGATCGACAAGGTCGGCAAGGAGGGCGTCGTCACCGTCGAGGAGTCGAACACCTTCGGCACCGAGCTCGAGCTGACCGAGGGCATGCGCTTCGACAAGGGCTACCTGTCGGCGTACTTCGTCACCGACCCCGAGCGCCAGGAGGCGGTCTTCGAGGACCCGTACATCCTGATCGTCAACAGCAAGGTCTCGAACATCAAGGACCTGTTGCCCATCGTCGACAAGGTGATCCAGACCGGCAAGCAGCTGCTCATCATCGCCGAGGACGTCGACGGCGAGGCGCTCGCGACGCTCATCGTCAACAAGATCCGCGGCATCTTCAAGTCGGTCGCCGTCAAGGCCCCCGGCTTCGGCGACCGCCGCAAGGCGCAGCTCCAGGACATCGCCATCCTCACGGGCGGCCAGGTCATCTCCGAGGAGGTCGGCCTCAAGCTCGAGAACGTCACCCTCGACCTGCTCGGCCAGGCCCGCAAGGTCATCATCACCAAGGACGAGACGACCATCGTCGAGGGTGCCGGTGACGAGGAGGCCATCGCCGGTCGCGTCGCGCAGATCCGCAAGGAGATCGACAACACCGACAGCGACTACGACCGCGAGAAGCTCCAGGAGCGCCTCGCCAAGCTCGCCGGCGGCGTCGCCGTCATCAAGGCGGGCGCAGCCACCGAGGTCGAGCTCAAGGAGCGCAAGCACCGCATCGAGGACGCCGTGCGCAACGCGAAGGCCGCCGTCGAGGAGGGCATCGTCGCCGGTGGTGGCGTCGCCCTCATCCAGGCCGGCAAGACCGCCTTCGAGAAGCTCGAGCTCTCGGGCGACGAGGCGACCGGTGCGAACATCGTCCGCGTCGCGATCGACGCGCCGCTCAAGCAGATCGCGCTCAACGCGGGTCTCGAGCCGGGCGTCGTCGTCGACAAGGTGCGCAACCTCCCGACCGGCCAGGGCCTCAACGCCGCGACCGGCGAGTACGTCGACATGCTCGAGGCGGGCATCAACGACCCGGTGAAGGTGACCCGTTCGGCGCTGCTCAACGCGGCTTCGATCGCCGGCCTCTTCCTCACCACCGAGGCCGTCGTCGCCGACAAGCCCGAGAAGAACCCGGCTCCGGTCGGCGACCCGACGGGCGGCATGGACTTCTAAGCAGGTCCGCACCAGTACGAAGCGAAGGGCGTCTCCCGAACGGGAGGCGCCCTTCGTCGCGTGCGCGTCGCCGGCTCAGCGCAGGAACAACCGGGCGTTGGCCTGCTCGGCGTCGGCGTACTGGGTCGCCGCGAGGCCGAGCGCCTGGTTGAGGCCCATGAGGCTCTGCTCGACCTGCAGCTGCGTCGCGCGCCAGTCGGCGACGGCTCCCTGGAAGGCCGACGAGGCCTGGCCCGACCACGACGACTGCAGACCCGTCAACTGCGACATGAGCGCTGCGACGTCGGACTGGATGCGGCCGATCGTGCCCTGCACGGTCTGGGTCGCGGCGGAGACCTGGTCGGCGTCGACCTGATAGCTCGTCATGGGACATCCCTTCGATTCGGTGTGTCCCACACGCTAGAGGCGGCCGACGGCGTCGGGGCGGCGCTCGGACCCGGTGTGGACCGACTACATGGCGCGCCGGCTGTCGAGGAGGAGTCGAGGCGAGCCGGAGGCGCGGCGCCCGTCAGGCCTCGGTGATCGCCTGCGGCGCAGCGGCCGACCCTGCGAGGGGCAGCATCACGCGGAAGGTCGCGCCGCCGCCGGGGGTCTCGACGACGTCGACCGAGCCGTTGTGGGCGGCGACGATCGACGAGACGATCGCGAGGCCGAGGCCCGACCCGCCCGTCTCGCGGGTGCGCGAGGTGTCGGCGCGCCAGAAGCGCTGGAAGATCTTCTCCCGGATCTGCGGCGGGATGCCCTCGCCGTGGTCGATGACCTCGACCATCGCGCGCTCGGTGGCGGCGTCGATGCTCACCCGGATCTCGATGGGGGAGCCGTCGGAGGTGAACCGCATCGCGTTGCCCATGAGGTTCGTGATGACCTGGCGGATCTTGTTCTCCTCGGCCAGCACGACCGCGCGCTGCACCGGTGCCGGGTCGCCCGAGCCGATCGGCACCGGCATGGTGGGTGCGGGACCCGTCGCCTCGGAGGCGGCATCGGGAGCACCGGCGGCATCGAGCTGCCGGCGCCGTTGCGCCTCGCGGCTCGCCGAACGCGCCGACGTGCGACGCGGGGCCGGCGCCAGCCGGCGACCGCGGAGCCTCGCGAGGGTCGCTCCCGCGAAGGCGATCGCACCGGTCGACCGCATCGGTGCGGACTCGAGGTCGACCGCGAGCTCCACCGGCTCCGTGGCATCCGCATCGGTGCCGGCCTCGGGGGCGATGACGGTCACGGTGCGGTCGGGGTGTGCCGCCATCGTGTCGAGCGCCGCGTCGCGGGCGAGCGGCACGAGGTCGACCTCGGCGAGCTCGAGGGGCTTCGCCTCGTCGAGGCGGGCGAGGGCGAGGAGGTCCTCGACGAGGCCGCCCATGCGGATGGCCTCCTTCTCGATGCGCTCCATCGCCTGGCCGACCTCCTCGGGCGTCTGCAGCGCGCCCATGCGGTAGAGCTCGGCGTAGCCGCGCACGGAGACGAGGGGGGTGCGCAGCTCGTGCGAGGCGTCGCCGACGAATCGACGCATCTGGTCGATCGTGCGGGCCCGGTCGCGGAAGGCGCGGTCGATGCGGTTGAGCATCGTGTTGAGCGAGCGGTTGAGCCGGCCGACCTCGGTGTTCGGCGTCGCGCCGCCGAGTCGCTGGCTGAAGTCGCCGTCGGCGATCGCGGCCGCGGTGCGCTCGGCCTCGCGCAGCGGCGCGAACGTGCTCGTGACGAGCATGCGCGTGAGCAGGGCCCCGACGAGCACGACGCCGAGCCCGAAGCCGAAGAAGATCGTGAGGTAGACGGCGAGCAGGCGCTCGGTGTCCTTCGACGAGATCGCGATCACGATCGGCACGAGGGTGCCGTGCGAGTCGGCCGTCATGAGCGTCGCAACCCCGCGGAACGTCGGGTCGGCGTTCGCGTCGTCGAGCGCGAAGGTCTCGTAGTGGCCGTTGTTGCGCGCGTTCACGTACGCCTGGGTGAGCGTCTTCGGGATCACGGGCCAGTCGGCCTTTGGGCGATCCTCCCAGTTGCTGCGCAGATACTGCCCGCTCGACGTGTAGATGGCCACGAACACGTCGTCGCTCGCGCTGAAGTCGAGCTGGTTCAGGTTCGTCTGCGCGCGCGGCTTGTCGTTGTCGATCTGGAAGTACTTCTCGAGGCTCTCGCCCGACGCGATCGACTGGAGCTTCGACTCCATCTGGTCCTCGACGTACGAGCGCAGCATCGCGGCCGTGCCGATGCCCGAGACGAGGAGTCCGAGGGTCAGCATCAGCACCGTCACACCGGTGATCTTGGTGCGCAGCGAGATGCGGTTCCACCGCTCGAACATCGTCTGGTTCATGGCTGGCCGAGTCTAGGCGGCGGAACCTGAGTCAGGGCTTGGAGGAGGACTTGAGCATGTACCCGAACCCCCGCTTGGTCTGGATGAGCGGCTCGGAGGAGTGCTGGTCGAGCTTGCGGCGCAGGTACGAGATGTAGCTCTCGACGATGCCGGCGTCGCCGTTGAAGTCGTACTCCCACACGTGGTCGAGGATCTGGGCCTTCGACAGCACGCGGTTCGGGTTGAGCATGAGGTAGCGCAGCAGCTTGAACTCGGTGGGGGAGAGCTCGACCGGCACGTCGCCGACGAGCACCTCGTGGGTGTCCTGGTCCATCGTGAGCTCGCCGGTGCGGATCACCGCGTCCTCCTCGGCGTGCATGGTGCGGCGCAGGATCGCCTTGATGCGCGCGACGATCTCGTCGAGGGAGAAGGGCTTCGTGACGTAGTCGTCGCCACCGACGGTGAGGCCCGTGATCTTGTCCTCGGTGTCGTCCTTCGCGGTGAGGAAGAGGATCGGCGCGGTGTACCCGGCCGAGCGCAGGCGCTTGGTCACGCCGAAGCCGTTCATGTCGGGCAGCATGACGTCGAGGATGATGAGGTCGGGCTCCTCCTCGAGCACGGCCGAGATGGTCTGCGCGCCGTTGCCCACGGCGCGTACCGCGAATCCCGCGAACCGGAGGCTCGTGGTCAGGAGGTCGCGGATGTTGGGCTCGTCGTCGACGATGAGAATGCGAGGTCCGTCGCTCATGGCTCGATTCTCTTGACGTTTGCTGAAACCTGGCTGTGAGTCGTGTGGACGACGCTTCAGAGCGGCGTGGCGGCGATGCGGATGCAGCAGGCGCCGGCGCCCGGATCGAGGCGCACCCGACCCGGGTCGGCACCGGTCGAGTCGGCCATGCCGCACACGAGCGCGTGGTTCAGCTCGCACACGACACCGGGATGCTCGCGCGCCAGCCGATGGAACGGGCAGGTGCCGAGCACGAGGTCGTCATCGTCGCCCGTCGGCTCGAAACCGGCGTCGTCGAGGGCGTGACCGAGGTCGGGGGATGCCGCGGCGAGACGTCGACCGGCCCGCTCGGCCGCCTCGCGGAGTGCTTCGCGCACGGGCACGCCGTCGTCGAGGGCCCGCCCGATCGCCTCGGCCATGACGCCGCCGCCGAGCTCGTACAGCCGGGCGGGGATGCTCACCGCGACCTCGCCCTCGGCGCGGCGATAGAGCTTCGCCGGCCGCCCCGCCCCCGGGCCGGAGCGCCCCGTGAGTCGTCGCGACTCGGTCGTGAGCAGGCCGGCCTCCACGAGCCGGTCGAGATGGAACGCGGCCGTCGAGCGCGGAATGCCGAGCGCCTCGGCGACGTGGTCGCGCCCGACCGCGTCGGGACGGCCCGAGACGACGTGGAAGACGCGGCGGCGCACGGCGTCGGCGAGCGCCCCGATCGCGCGGATCGAGTCGTCCTCGACCGGGTCTGCGCGCTTCCCGCCGCCTGCCATGCGCCGATCATATCTCTAAAACCAGAATCTGTTGACAAAAGAATTGCACCGGCCTAGCCTCGGCATCGAGGGGCCGGGAGGAACAACGCATGACGCCGATCGAACCAGCAGGGGCCGTCGAGGCGCCCGACGCGAACGAACCCGCGGCCGTGCCGCCGAGGCTCCACGCCGTCACCGCCGATGAGGCCGCCAGGGCGATCGACCGCGAGGGCGCCGTCGAGGCGGTGCGGGCGCTGCTCACCGCCCTCGGGCGCGACGTCGAGAGCGAGCACCTCGCCGACACCCCGCGGCGTGTGGCCGATGCGTACATCGAGCTGCTCTCGCCGCGCCCGTTCACCCCGACGACGTTCCCCGGCGAGGGCTACGGCGAGCTCGTCGTCGTCCGCGACATCCCGTTCGACTCGCTCTGCGAGCACCACCTGCTGCCGTTCCGCGGCGTCGCCCACCTCGGCTACGTGCCCGGCGAGCGCATCATCGGGCTCTCGAAGCTCGCGCGCGTCGTCGAGCAGTACGCGCGCGACCTGCAGGTGCAGGAGCGGCTGACGCGGCAGATCGCCGACCGGCTCGTCGAGGTGCTCGACCCCGCGGGCGTCGGCGTGGTGCTCGAGGCCGAGCACCTCTGCATGTCGCTGCGGGGCGTGCAGGCCCCCGGCACCCGAACGGTCACGACGGCGCTCACCGGGAGCGTGCGAGACGACGACCGCACCCGGCGCGAGTTCCTCGACCGCTGCGGCCCGGGCAGGACGGAGCACTGACATGGACGACGAACGACTGGTCATCGTCGGCGGGGGCCTCGCCGGCGCCCGTGCGGCGGAAGGGGCGCGGGAGGCGGGGCACACCGGGCCCATCACGATCGTGGCCGGAGAGGACGCGATGCCGTACATCCGGCCGCCGCTCTCGAAGGAGTACCTCGACGGCTCGGCGGAGCGCGACGTCGTCGACGTGCACCCCGCCGAGTGGTACGCCGACGAGCGGGTCGAGGTGCTGCGCGGCGTGCGGGCGACCGCACTCGACACGGCAGGGCGCCGCGTGCGTCTCGCCGACGATCGCACGCTCGACTACGGGCGGCTCCTGCTCGCGACCGGGGCGAGCGCGAGGCGTTGGCGCTCACCCGAGGGCGACCTCGACGGTGTGCGGGTGCTGCGCACCTTCCCCGACTCCGAACGGCTGCGCGCGGCGCTGGGCGGCGGCGGGCGCCGCATGGTCGCGATCGGGGCCGGCTGGATCGGCCTCGAGGCGACCGCCGCGGCTCGCGGCTACGGCGACGACGTGACGGTGATCGCCCCCGAGGCCGTGCCGCTCGCCGCGGCCGTCGGCACCGCCGTCGGCGAGGTCTTCGCCGAGCTCCACCGGGCGCACGGGGTCGACCTGCGCATGTCGACGGGCGTGGCCGGCATCCGCGGCGCCGAGGGCCGGGTGACCGGCGTCGAGCTCGACACGGGCGAGACGGTGCCGGCCGATCTCGTGCTCGTCGGCATCGGTGCGGTACCCGAGACCGGCCTCGCGGAAACGGCCGGGCTCGAGGTGCGGAACGGCATCGTGACGGATGCCTCCTTCCGCACGAGCGCCGACGACGTGTTCGCCGTGGGCGACGTCGCGAGCGTCTACCATCCCGTGCTCCAGGCCCACCTGCGCATCGAGCACTGGGCCAACGCCGAGAACGCCGGCCGGGCAGCGGGCCGCGCGATGGCCGGTGACGAGGTGGCGTACGACGAGATCCCGTACTTCTACACCGACCAGTACGATCTCGGCATGGAGTACTCGGGCTACGGCACCCTCGCCGACGGCGTCGAACCCGTCTTCCGCGGTGACCGGGCCGCGCGCGAGTTCATCGCGTTCTGGCAGCGCGAGGGGCGCGTCGTCGCGGGCATGAACGTGAACGTCTGGGACGTCAACGACCAGGTGCAGCAGCTCATCCGCTCGGGCGCCCGCATCGACTCCGGCCGGCTCACCGACCCGGCGGTGCCCCTCGAGCGGCTCGTCGCCGAGGCGACCGCGTGACGGCCGCGCCCGCCGGCTGGGTCGACCCGCAGCTCGCCCGACCGGTGCGCGTGATCGGAGGGCGCGAGGTCGACTTCCGGCGGGAGGTCGCCGTCATGGCGGTGGTCAACCGCACGCCCGACTCCTTCTACGATCGCGGGGCGACGTTCGGCCTCGACGCGGCCGTCGAGGCCGGCCGCCGCGCGATCGAGGCCGGCGCGGCGTGGATCGACATCGGCGGGGCGAAGTTCGGTCCCGGTCCGGCCATCCCGATCGCCGAGGAGATCGACCGCGTGGTGCCGGTCGTCGCCGCGCTCGCCGACGCCGGTGCCGCGCTCTCGGTCGACACCTTCCACGCCGAGGTCGCGGCCGCCGCGCTCGCCGCGGGCGCCGACGTGATCAACGACACCACCGGCGTGCACGACCCCGCGCTCGCCGAGGTCGTGGCCGACTCCGAGGCGACGCTCGTCATCACGCACAGTCGCGCCGAGCCGCGCCAGTGGTTCCCGAAGCCGCAGTACGACGACGTCGTCGGCGACATCAGCGCCTTCCTCGAACAGCGCGTCGCCCTCGCCGTCTCGCGGGGCGTGCCCGAGGAGCGCATCGTGCTCGACCCGGGCCACGACCTCAACAAGAACACGTTGCAGACGCTCGAACTCACTCGCCGGTTCGGCGAGTTCACCCGGCTCGGCTTCCCGCTCGTCGCGGCCGTGTCGAACAAGGACTTCATCGGCGAGAGCCTCGACCGGCCGCGCGGCGAACGCCTCGCCGGGTCGATCGCCGCCGCCGTGTTCTGCACGATGCAGGGCGCGCGCATCCTGCGCATGCACAACATCGCCGAGTCCGTGGACGCGGCCCGCATGGTCGAGGCGATCATGGGGTGGCGTGAACCGGCGTACCTCAAGCACAACGTGGTCGACGGACCGAACGAGGAGCCGTGAGCGCCATGATGATCGGCGACGAGCGATCCGGCCGGACGCCGGGCCCGGGGCGCGAAGCCCTGCTCGCGGCGTACGACATCGCCGATCGACAGGCGCCGCGCGTGCGCATGAACTTCGTCGCGAGCCTCGACGGCGCGGTCACGATCGACGGCCGCTCGGGCGGGCTCGGCGACGCAGCCGACCGGCTCGCCATGGACGTCATGCGCACCCTCGCCGACGTGGTGCTCGTCGGGGCCGGCACGGTCCGGGTCGAGGGCTACGGCGGCGTGCAATTGTCGCGCGACGACGTCGCCTGGCGTCGCGAGCACGGACTCGCCGACCAGCCGCGGCTCGCGGTGGTGTCATCGGCGCTCGAGCTCGAGCCGCAGCATCCCTTCTTCGCCGAGGCGGTCACCCGCCCCGTCGTGGTGACCCACGCGGCATCCGACGCGGGGCGGCGCTCAGCGCTCGCCGAGGTCGCCGACGTGCTCGTGTGCGGCGAGCGGGCCGCCGACCTGCGCCTCGCGGTCGACGAGCTCGCGGCTGCTGGGCTGCCGCAGGTGCTCTGCGAGGGCGGCCCGCACCTGTTCGGGTCGCTGCTCGATGCCGACCGGGTCGACGAGCTGTGTCTCAGCCTCAGCCCGACGATCGTCGGCGGCGACACCGGGCGCATCGTGCGCGGCGTGCCCGAGCACGATCGCCCGATGCGGCTCGTGCACGCCATCCCGGCGGGCGACCTGCTGCTGCTGCGGTACGAGCGCGCCCGCTGAGGCCCGTCGCCGGCAGCCGGTGCCCGCGACGGGCCGTCAGGCCGCCGCGAGCGCGTGCGCGTCGAGGATCGTGTAGCTGTAGCCCTGCTCGGCGAGGAACCGCTGCCGGTTCTGCGCGAAGTCCTGGTCGACGGTGTCGCGGGCGACGAGGGTGTAGAAGTTCGCGCTGAGTCCCGACTCCTTCGGTCGGAGGAGCCGGCCGAGGCGTTGCGCCTCCTCCTGGCGGGAGCCGTACGAGCCCGAGACCTGGATCGCGACCGTCGCCTCGGGCAGGTCGACCGAGAAGTTCGCGACCTTCGACACCACCAGGACCGGTGTCACCCCGTCGCGGAACTCCTGGAACAGGCGCTCGCGTTCGTCGACGGGCGTCGAGCCGGTGAGCTGCGGGGCACCGAGGGTCTCGGCGAGCTCGTCGATCTGGTCGAGGTACTGTCCGATCACGAGGATGCGCTCGCCCGCGTGGCGGGCGACGAGCTCCTTCACGACACCGAGCTTGGCGGGTGCGGTCGCCGCGAGCCGGTAGCGCTCGTCGTCGGCGGATGCCGCGTACGCGAGCCGCTCCGACTGGGGGAGGTCGATGCGCACCTCGTAGCAGGCGGCGGGCGAGATGAAGCCCTGCGCCTCGATCTCCTTCCAGGGGGCGTCGAAGCGCTTCGGCCCGATGAGGCTGAACACGTCGCCCTCGCGGCCGTCCTCGCGCACGAGCGTCGCGGTGAGGCCGAGCCGCCGCCGCGCCTGCAGCTCGGCGGTGAGCTTGAACACGGGCGCCGGCAGCAGGTGCACCTCGTCGTAGACGACGAGGCCCCAGTCGAGGGCGTCGAGGAGGGACAGGTGCGCGTACTCGCCCTTCCGCTTCGACGTGAGGATCTGGTAGGTCGCGATCGTGACGGGCTTGACCTCCTTCACCTGACCGGAGTACTCGCCGATCTCGTCGGCGGTGAGGCTCGTGCGCTTCAGCAGTTCGTCGCGCCACTGCCTCGCGCTCACCGTGTTCGTGACGAGGATGAGCGTCGTCGTCTTCGCCGTCGCCATCGCCCCCGCGCCGACGAGGGTCTTGCCCGCCCCGCACGGCAGCACGACGACGCCCGAGCCGCCGTCGAAGAAGTTGTCGACGGCGTGCTGCTGGTAGTCGCGCAGGTGCCAGCCGTTCTCGACGAGGTCGATCTCGTGGGGAGTGCCGGGCGTGTAGCCGGCGAGGTCCTCGGCGGGCCAGCCGAGCTTCACGAGCTCCTGCTTGAGCTGCCCGCGCGCCCACGCCGCCACGAGGAAGCTGTCGTCGCCCTGCCGTTCGCCGACGAGCGGTGCGATCTTCTTCGCCCCGACCACCTCGGTGAGCACGGCGAGATCGGTGCTGCGCAGGCGCAGGGCGCCGTCGTCGGTTCGATCGATCACGAGCCGGCCGTAGCGGCCCACGGTCTCGCGCAGGTCGACGGCGACCGTCTGCGGCACCGGGAACTTCGCGTACCGCTCGAGGGTGCCGAGCATGTCGTCGGCGTCGTGGCCGGCCGCTCTCGCGTTCCAGAGTCCGAGCCGCGTGATGCGGTAGGTGTGCACGTGCTCGGGTGCGCGTTCGAGCTCGGCGAACACGGCGAGATCGTGCCGCGCGTCCTCCGCGAGGGGGTGCGCGACCTCGAGCAGGACCGTGCGGTCGCTCTGAACGATGAGGGGGCCGTCCGACATGACCGACCAGTCTACGCCCGCTTCGTGAACGACCGGCCGGCGCGGATGCCCCGGGGCGACCGCGCAGCCGGCATCAGACCTCCGTGGCCGGCGCCGGCGCGACCGCCGCGATGGCCGACAGGGGCAGCGTCCGCTCGATGTCGGCCTTGTGGTCACGGGCGCGCAGGCGACCGTTCGCGACGCTCGCGGGGGCGAGCAGGTAGTCGGCGGTGTCTCCGCCCGGCATCCGCACCGTCACGGTGAGCGTCTCCTTCGAACGGGCGGCCGCCTCGAGCTGGCGGGCGAGCCACGCCTCCTCGGTGCCGTCGCCGGCCTGCGTCGCCTCGAGCCGGTCGAGCAGGGTCGCGATCGGGTCGGCCCGCTGCGCGACCACGGGAGTCGGTGCCAGCCGGTGCCGCTGCAGCCGCACGATCTCGCCGCGCGCGTCTTCGGCGGCGACCGGGTACTTCGCGTCGGAGAGCGCCCAGAAGACGACCTCGGGTGCGAATCGGGTGAGCAGCCGGTGCTGGCCGGTGCGGCGCAGGGCGAGCGAGGCGAGCGCCTGGTCGACGGCGAGCGTGCCGATCAGCTCGGCGTCGTCGGACCGGATCGACGCCTGCGCCGGCGCCTCGGACTCGGCAGCGGCGCTCACCCGCACCGTGCCGAAACGGTCGGCGGCCTCCGAGACGAGGTAGGCGAGCGGCTGCGGGATGCCGGTCAGCGAGATCGACGACAGGAACTCGAGGATCGAGTCGGCGCGCTCGCCCGCGGCCAGTGCCCGGTTCACGGATGCCGCGCTCACGCGATACGTCGAGGCGAGGTCGCGCGCCTCGACGTCGGCGATGCCGCGCAGGCGTGCGTCGAGCTCGGGCTCGAGCGGGCCGGGCGCGACGATGGAGAGGTCGTGCTGCAGGTACACCCGGTCGACCTGGGCCGGGAAGTGGGCCGCGACGAGGTCGGCGGCGCGCTCGATCTCGCCCGCGAGCACCAGCCGGGCGGCCTCGACGGGTTCGCCGGAGACGGCGAGCCCGAGGGCCTCGGCCTCGCCGAAGAGCCGCTCGAGGCCGTCGTCGAGCCAGGTGCCACCGGCCGGATAGAGCCAGCGCACGTCGTCGAGCAGCGCGCCCGAGGTGAGCGGGTCGCTGCGACGGGCGACGAGCTCGCGCAACGTCTCGGGAATTCGGTCGCGCCAGCACGACGCGAGCACGAGCCAGCGGCCGCGGGCGGACTCGAGCGACCACTCTGCTCCACGGTCGGACTCGAGCCAGTACGCGCCGTCGCGAACGACGAGCCCGGCTTCGTCGGCGCGATGGAAGAGCCGGGGCAGTTCGTCGAGCCCCGTGCCGCTCGCCTCGGCGAGCCGCTTGGAGTCGGGCAGCGCGAGGCCGCCCTTCGCGAGTTCGCGTGCGGGCTGGGCGCCGAGCGCGGCGAGCAGCTCGGCGGTCGCCGCGACCGTGGCATAGGCGACGTCGGAGGAGCGGCGTTCGAGCAGGCTGCGGTCGACCGGGTCGTCGCCGACGAGCACCGGGGGAGCGGGTGCCGCGAGCTCGGCGAGCGTCGGCAGGTCGTCGCCGAGCCGGGGCACCAGCCGGCCCGCGACGGCGGCGGGCACGTGCACGAGATCGCCCGTGCGCACCAGGAGGAGCCACCCGGCCAGGCGGTCGATGCTCGGGCCCGAGGCATCCGCGATCGTCGCGGGGGCGCCGAGCTCGGCGAGCAGGCGACGCACGCCGTCGACCGTCGCACCCGGCTCGGCCGACGCGGCGAGCACCGCGAGCCGGGGCCGGTCGAGACGCGAGATCGCCCGATCGACCGAGTCGGGAGCGAGGAGCGCCTCGGCGAGGTCGAAGAGATCGCTCACGCCTGCGGTGTCGAACTCGCGCGATCGGAGTGCTGCGGCGAGATCGTCCCGTGGCAGCTCGCGAAGTCGTCCGGCGAGTTCGAGCATCGTCTCCGCTCAGCTCGATCCGGCGCGCGTCTCGCGCGATCGTCGGGTCGCGTTCACGATCAGCAGGATGATCAGGAGGACGAACGCGATCGGCAGGCCGAACCACGGGAACATGATGACGATCGGCCACGCACCGTGGCTGAAGCCGTCGTCGGCACCGGCTCCTGCGGCGCTGCCGATGATGACGGCGAAGAACGCGACGATCGAGCAGCCGACGAGCGCCGCGAACATGACGGCGAGAATGCGTTCGGCGCGATGATCGGTGACAGGGCCGGATTCACTCACTCGTCAAGGATAGGGCAGCCGGGCCGCGCATGGGTCGGCGGGACTCTAGACTGGAGGTTGAACGGCGCGTTGCTCTCGGCGCGCCGTGCGACGTATAAGCGAGGTTCTGCGATGCCCACCGGCAAGGTCAAGTTCTACGACGAGGAGAAGGGGTTCGGCTTCATCAGCTCCGATGACGGCCAGGAGGTCTTCCTCCACGCCTCTGCGCTTCCCGCCGGCGCGACCGTGCGTGCGGGCTCGAAGGTCGAGTTCGGCATCGCCGACGGCCGGCGCGGCCCGCAGGCGCTGTCGGTGCGCGTCATCGACGCACCGCCGAGCCTCGCGAAGATGAACCGCCGCTCTGCCGACGACATGGCCGTCGTCGTCGAAGACCTCGTGAAGTGGCTCGACGCCGCCGGCAGCGACCTGCGTCGCGGCCGATACCCCGACAAGGCCCGCGGCCGACAGATCGCGGCGCTGCTGCGCAAGGTGGCTGACGAGCTGGATGCCTGAGCGGGACGAGACCGAGATCGAGCTCGACGCTGCGGACGTGGTGGTCGAGGCCGAAGAGTCCGGCGAGGCCGAGCCGGTCGAGCCGGCCGAGACGGTTGAGACGGCCGAGCTCGTCGCCTTCGTCGCCGACGAGGTGCTGCTCGCCTCGGCGGGCCTCGCGCAGCGCGCGTTGCTCGAGGTGACGGCACCCGAGACCGTCGGTTCGGTGGTCGGGCACATCGCCGAGGGCGAGCAGGTGCTCACGCTGCTGTTCGCCGCGGATCTCGCGGGATACCCCGGCTGGCACTGGAGCGTCACGATCGCCCGCCTCGACGACGCGGAGCCGACCGTGCTCGAGACCGAGCTCATGCCGGGTGAGCGTGCGCTCCTCGCGCCCGAGTGGGTGCCCTGGTCGGAGCGGCTCGCCGAGTACCGCGCGGCCCAGGTCGCGGCCGCGGCCGAAGCCGCAGCGGCCGGCGACGACGAGCTCGACGACGACGCCGACCACGACGAGGCATCGGTCGACGACGAGTTCGACGACGACGAGGGCTTCGACGACGACGGTGACGACGACTTCGACGAGGACGGTCTCGACGAGGACGGCGACGACGGACTGGCAGCCGACGACGACTTCGACGGCATCGACATCGACGCGCTCGACGAGCAGTCGGCGACCGACGAGCAGTCGGCGACCGACGACGGTGACGACGAGCTCGATGCGGCCGGTCAGGCGTCCGGGGCGGACGAGCCCGACGACGACTGACGCACTCGCCGCCGCATCGCCTGCACCACGACGAGGCCGATGACCCCGAGCGCGATGCCGACGGCGGCAGCGATCGTCAGCCAGCCGAGGCCCGCCGCTTCGAGCCGTTCGCCCGCCGAGAGGCAGACGACGAGCACCACGAGCCAGCCGAGCGTCCCGGCCAGCAGCGCCTTGCGCGCGTCGGCCCTGGCCGGCGCCGGGTCGGGTCGGCGCTCGCTCTCGCTCAGCCAGAGCCGCACGCGGTCAGCCGATCTGCTCGAGCACGTGGTCGATGGAGGCGATGAGGGCCCGTACGTCGTCGGGCTCGATCGCGGTGAACGTCGCGATGCGCAGCTGGTTGCGGCCGAGCTTGCGATAGGGCTCCGTGTCGACCACGCCGTTCTCACGCAGCACCTTCGAGATCGCCGAGGCGTCGACGCGCTCGTCGAAGTCGATCGTCACGACCACCTGCGAGCGGTCGGCGGGGTCGGCCACGAAGGGGGTCGCGACCTCGCTCGCCTCGGCCCAGCGGTACAGGAGCGACGACGACTCGCGGGTGCGCGCGTCGGCCCAGGCGAGGCCGCCCGAGGCGTTGATCCAGTCGATCTGGTTCTCCATCAGGAGGAGCGTCGCGAGCGCCGGCGTGTTGAGGGTCTGGTTGAGCCGCGAGTTGTCGAGCGCGTTCTTGAGCGACAGGAACTCGGGATGTACCGATCGGTCGCCGCGACCCGCTCGATGCGCTCGATCGCCGCGGGCGAGAGGATCGCGAACCACAGGCCGCCGTCGGCGGCGAAGTTCTTCTGCGGTGCGAAGTAGTAGGCGTCGAACTCGCGGGCGTCGACGGCGGCACCGCCCGCGGCGCTCGTCGCGTCGATGACGGTCAGGGCGCCGTCGTCTCCGGCGACCCGCACGACGGGAGCCTGCACGCCCGTCGAGGTCTCGTTCTGCGGCCAGGCGTACACGTCGATGCCCTCGGTCGGCTCGGGGCGCGCGCTCGAACCGGGGGCGGCGGTGCGCACGTCGGGCGCCTCGAGCCACGGTGCGCCCGCGGCCTTCGCGAACTTGGCGCCGAACTCGCCGAACGAGGCGAGCTGGGCACGACGCTCGACGAGCGAGGCCGACGCCGAGTCCCAGAAGGCCGTCGAACCGCCGTTGCCGAGTACGACCTCGTACCCGTCGGGCAGGGAGAACAGCTCGGCGAGCCCCGTGCGAACCCGGCCCACGAGGTTCTTCACGGGAGCCTGGCGGTGCGAGGTGCCGAGGATGGCGGGACCGAACTCGGCGAGGTGCGCGAGCTGCTCGGGCCGCACCTTCGACGGGCCGCAGCCGAAGCGTCCGTCGGCGGGCAGCAGGTCAGCAGGGATCACGAGGCTCGGCATGCGACGAGTCTAGCGAGGCGGTGACGGCCGGTAGGCTTGATGACGGGCCGCGACGCAATGGGAGGACACGCGTGACCGATCTGATCGACACCACCGAGATGTACCTGCGCACGATCCTCGACCTCGAAGAAGAGAACATCGTCCCGCTGCGTGCGCGCATCTCCGAGCGTCTCGGTCACTCCGGTCCCACCGTCTCGCAGACCGTCGCCCGCATGGAGCGCGACGGCCTCGTCGTCGTCACGGGCGACCGCCACCTCGAGCTCACCGAGTCGGGCCGGTCGAAGGCCGTGCACGTCATGCGCAAGCACCGCCTCGCCGAGCGGCTGCTCGCCGATGTCATCGGGCTCGAGTGGGAGTACGTGCACGACGAGGCATGCCGCTGGGAGCATGTGATGAGCGAACAGGTCGAGCGCCGCATCATCGAGATCCTCGGCAACCCGAAGGAATCGCCGTACGGCAATCCCATCCCCGGTCTCGAAGAGCTCGGTCTCGCGCCCGCCGATCCGTTCCTGGCGGGCGTGGTCAACGTGGTCGAACTCGTCTCCGACCGCGACGAGCCCGTGCGGGGCACCGTGCGCCGGCTCGGCGAGCCCGTGCAGTTCGACCCCGAGCTGCTCGGCCAGCTCAAGCAGGCGGGCATCGTGCCCGGGGCGGTCGCGACGTTCAGCCGCACCGCGGGCTACGTGCTCGTCCGCGTCGACGGCGCGGGCACCGCGCTCGAGCTCCCGACCGAGGTCGCGAGCCACGTCTTCATCGCCGAGTGATCCCGCGTTCTGGGCGCTGATCAGCCGATCTGCGACGCGCCGTGATCAGAATGTGACATTCGGACGGCACTCGCGTACCCTCGTACGAGTCCGCTGGCGAGAAGCCCGCCGGCAGGCCAAGGGTCGAGACGCCTCCCGCGTTCCACCGCTCGATCCGGTACCCGTGAAGCGCCGCGTGCGCAACAGGTGGAGCGGCGCCCCCGCGCCGCGGGGCGACGGAGGTACACGTTTTGGCTCGACTCTCACGGCGTCGGCTCGCGAAGAGCCGCACCCGCGGGGCCGCGACGAAGGCGATCATCGCCTCGAAGGCCCGCAATTCCCCAGCCCCCACTCCCGATCTCTCAGCGGCCGTCGCCGCGAAGCCGCTGCCGTCGACGCGTCGCTTCCGGCGCGGCGGCATGGCCAACATCCTCGTGATGACGGTCGCCGCCGGCATCGTCGGCACCCTCGCGATCCCCGCCTACGCGATCGCCCCGGGCAGCATCGGCCCGCAGTTCGGCGAGACCGACGCGACGAAGCTCTCGAAGGCGCAGGCACAGACGGTCGAGACCACCGGCGACGTGATCGCCGCACCCGTCAGTGAGGACGGCTACAAGACCGTCACCGGCGAGTCGATCCGCGCCGCCGAGCGCGCTGCGGCCGAGGCCGAGGCGGCCCGCATCGCCGCCGAGAACGCGATGACGTCGTACGCCGCGTCGTACGACGGGCCGAGCGCGTCGGAGCTGCTCGCGAACCCGCCGTACCCGAACTTCGACCTCGCGAGCGTCTACAGCGTCGCCGAGAGCTACACGGGCGTGCCGTACGTCTACGGCGGCGCGACTCCGGCCGGCTTCGACTGCTCGGGCTTCGTCATGTACGTGTACGCGCAGTTCGGGGTGAGCATGCCGCATTCCTCGTCGGGCCAGGGGGCGATGGGCACGGTCATCTCCGAGGCCGACGCGCAGCCCGGCGACCTCGTCATCATGGACGGCCACGACGGCTTCTACGCCGGCAACGGCATGATCCTGCACGCCCCCTACGAAGGGGCGTCGGTGCGGGTGCAGCCCATCTGGACGAGCGACTACTACATCGTCCGAATCGGTATCTGAGCGATGAACGACGCGTGACCGACACGCGACGAACGGCGCGCCGGGAGTTCCCGGCGCGCCGTTCGTGTTCTACGCTGAAGCCCTGACGACCCTCGGATTCCGAGCAAGGGGAGGGCGATGGCGGGCTCGCGCAGCATCCATTCCACGGATGCGCGCGCGCATTTCGACCATCGCTCGAGCAGTCAGCCGAGCACCATTCGGGCGAACGCTTCGACGGGCACTGTCTTCACGACGGTGCCCGTTTCGCGTTCCCGGGGTCTCCGCTGCGCATGCCCTGCCCGGCCGGCTCCCGCAGTCGGCGCGGGGTCGCCGAACCGTCCACGCGGCTGGAAGCCATCCAGTACCGAACGAAAGGCCCCCCATGCGCACTCTCGTGCTCAACGCCGGATATGAACCGCTCGCGGTCGTCTCGTTCAAGCGGGCGCTCCTGCTCGTCATGAACCAGAAGGCCACCGTGCTCGTGCACGAGGAGGGCAATCCGGTGTGCGCGGCGAGCGGAAGCTGGCAGCGTCCCAGCGTCATCCTGCTCACGCGATACGTCCGCGCCCCGCGCGCACATCGGATCCCCGTCACCCGGCGCGGCGTGCTGCGGCGCGACGAACACCGCTGCGCCTACTGCGGACGCAGCGCCGCCACGATCGACCACGTCCTCCCGCGTTCCCGAGGGGGCCGCGACACCTGGGAGAACCTCGTCGCGTGCTGCCTGCGGTGCAACAACGTGAAGAGCGACCGGACGCCGGCCGAGATGGGCTGGGAGCTGCGATTCACTCCGAAGATGCCGAACGGGCGGAACTGGGTGGTCCGCGGTGTCGAGCGCCCGCTGCCGCAGTGGGACGAGTTCCTGGCGACGGCTGCGTGAGGTTGCGGAACGTCCGACGACGGATGGCGTCGAGCGCCGCGTCGACGATGACAAAGCGTCGAACCGTGCCCTAAGGTAGGTCGGGTGCGGAGCCGCCCCCGAGAACCCGAGCACGGTCGTCGTGCTGCCGCGGCACCGACCGCTCCGCGGGCATCGCGTCGGGCCGAGACGTCGAAGCGTCCCGTCGTGTCGGCGGGCGCGGCACGTCCTCGCGACCGGCGTCTGCGGGTGCTCTCGACCATCGTGATCGTGCCGGCGATCGTCGGCACCGTCGCCCTCCCCGCCTACGCCATGGTGCCGGCCGGCACCGAGTTCGGGGCATCCGGCGACTTCAGCCGGTCGGTGGCCGAGGCGCAGGCGCTCTCGGTCGGGGCCGAGGCGAGCGACGCGCCGATCAGCGTCGACGGGTACGCCGTGACGACGAAGGTCGAGATCGACGAGGCCGCACGCATCGCCGCCGAGGCCGAGGCCCGCGCCTGGGCGGCCGAGCTCGCGTCGCGCGGCAGCGGCGCCTACGCCAAGCCGAAGGTGCAGGCGCAGGGCGACGACTACCCCTGGTGGGACCAGCTGCCCGACGACTACGGCGGCGGCCTGAGCCCGCTGCGCTACTACTACCGCGAGTGCGTCGACTTCGTCGCGTGGCGCCTCAACCGCGACGCGGGTGTCACGAGCGCCCCGTGGAAGTGGGACTGGTCGAACCTCGCGTCGGGCAGCGCCTACGCGTGGGCCGACGAATGGGTCGCGCACGGCTGGCCGACCTCGTCGACCCCGGTCGTCGGCGCCGTCGCCTGGTTCCCGTACAACCACGTCGCGTACGTGCAGTCGATCAACGCCGACGGGTCGGTGAACCTCGAGGAGTACAACCAGAACTCCGACCACTCGTACCACCGTCGCACGATCCCCGCCGGCGACGCGCTCTACCTGTACCCGCCGGTCTGAGCTGCACCGCAGGGCACGCCGCGTGGTGTGGTGCCTACGGCACGCGTGCCAGGCAGGCCGGCGCCGGGGTCTCCACCGTGCCGGCGACCTCGATCGGGACGCCCGCCTCGTCGAGCGCGATGATGGCGATCGAGTCGGAGCCCTGATCGGCGACGACGGCGAACCGCTCGTCGTGGGTGAGCTCGAGGTCGCGCGGATGCCGTCCACCGGTCGGCACCGTGGCGACGAGCTCGAGGGTCTTCGCCTCGCGATCCAGTCTCATGCCGCGCAGCGCGTCGGCGTCACGGTCGCCGACGAGCACGATGCCGCCACGGGTCAGGCGGATCGCGGAGCACCCGAGTCCGCGTGGTGTCGTCTCGGGACCGATCGGGAACCATCCGAGCTCGCGACCCTCGACGAGGTCGATCACGCTCGCGGTGCGGTCGAGCTCGTTCGCGGTGATCGCGAGGTCGCCGGTGACGACGAGGTGGCGCGGCCCCGCACCGGCGTGCACGGCGATATCGCCCGACGGCTCGTAGCCGAGGCGCTCGGGCAGACCCGCGAGCCCGACGACCCGCACCCGGTCGGCGCCGAGGTCGGGGACGAGCACGCGGTCGCGGGTGCTGTCGAGCACGGCCTGATGGGGATGCGACGACTCCTGCCGCTCGCGGTTCGGGCCCGTGCCCGTGAACTCGACCTCGAGCACGGCATCGCCCGAGGCATCCGGGGACACGTGGTGCACGGTGACGCGCCCGCCCGAGTAGTTCGCGGCGAACGCGAGCTCGCCCGACTCGTCGAACGCGAGGTGGCAGGGGTCGCCCGAGGCGGACCCGGCCCGGCCGAATGCCGCGAGCCCGTCGCCCTCGAGCGTCCAGGTCGAGACCCGTCCGTCGGTGAGCTCGTGCACGATGCCGAGCACGCCGTTTGCGGGGGAGATGGCGAGGAACATCGGATTCTCGCCGACGTCGACCGGATCGCCGAGCACGGCTCGCCCGCCGTCGGCGACCTCGAGCAGCCGCACTCCGGCGGCCGGCGATCCCAGCGCTCCGACGGTCGACGCCCCGACCCAGAACCTCGTCGTGCTCGTCGTCGTCACGTCGCCTCCACCTGCCCTGCGGACCAGCCGCGCCGAGGCGCACCCGTGTACGCCGCGATCCACGCTAGCGGAACGGCTAGACTCGTCCGGTCAGCCTCTGTAGCTCAATGGAAGAGCAACTCCGTCCTAAGGAGCAGGTTGGGGGTTCGAGTCCCTCCAGGGGCACCGAGAACGGTGCGCACGTCCGATTCAGGACGAACGGCGCGTGTCACGTGCCCCGAACGCCGGCGGGACTTCGATAGAGTCGAAGTACTCCGCGACGTGGCGGCGGCGATGATTCGGGTTCATCGCCTCCTCGTTACCGCGAATGCGGAGCGCGACGGGGGAGGAGTTCGGGGGAAATGACTTCTTCCTCGCCTTTGCGACGCGTGTGCCATGAGGCGTGCGCCATCGACGGGCTCGCGACCCTACCCGCGTGGGCTGTCGGTGGCCGGGCCGGTGATCCCCCTCACCGGCCCGGCGGCACACGCCCCGTTCGGGCGTGCCGGCTCACGGCTGGATGAGCCCGCGCAGGTCGTCCGCCGTCAGGGCGGTCGCGAAGAGCTCCTCGTCGTCCATGACGGAGGAGACGAGCGCAGCCTTCTTCTCCTTGAGGGCCATCACCTTCTCCTCGATGGTGTCCTCGGCGACGAGCCGGTAGACCATCACCCGGTTCGCCTGCCCGATGCGGTGCGCCCGGTCGACCGCCTGCGCCTCGCTGGCCGGGTTCCACCACGGGTCGAGCAGGAACACGTAGTCGGCCTCGGTGAGGTTGAGTCCGAAGCCGCCCGCCTTCAGGCTGATGAGGAACACGGGCGCGTCGCCCGTGCGGAACCGGTCGATGACGTCGCTGCGGCGCCTCGTCGCCCCGTCGAGGTAGGCGTACGGCACGCCGGCCGCCTCGAGACGGGATGCCGCGAGCTTCAGGAACGACGTGAACTGGCTGAACACGAGCGCGCGGTGGCCCTCGGCGACGACCTCGTCGAGCTGCTCGAACAGTGCGTCGAGCTTCGCCGACGGCACGTCGCCGTACTGCTCCGAGTCGATGAGCGCGGGCGAGAGGCTCAGCATGCGCAGCAGGGTCAGCGAGCGGAAGATCGTGAACCGGTTGCGGTCGAGGTCGTCGATGAGCCCGAGCAGCTTCTGCCGCTCGCGCTGCAGGAAGGTGTCGTAGACCCGCCGATGCGCCGGGTCGAGCGAGACGGTGAGCACCTGCTCCTGCTTCTCGGGCAGTTCGGGGGCGACCGACTCCTTCGTGCGACGCAGCACGAGCGGGCGGATGCGGCGGCGCAGGGTCGCGAGCCGGTCGGCGTTGTGGTCGTTCTCGATCGGTCTCCGGTAGCGCTCGGCGAACGCGCGAGCCGACGGGAAGAGACCGGGCGCGACGATCTTCATGAGCGCCCACAGCTCCATGAGGTTGTTCTCGACGGGCGTGCCGGTGACGGCGAGCCGGAACGGGGCGCGGATCTCGCGTGCGGCCTGGTTGGCCTTGGAGCTGCCGTTCTTCACGAACTGGGCCTCGTCGAGCACGAGCCCCGCCCATTCGGGCTCGGCGAACGCCTCCGCGTCGAGCCGCAGGATCGCGTAGCTCGTCACGACGAGGTCGGCGCCCGCGATCTGGTCGGCGAGCCGCCGCCGGCTCGCCGACTGCGTCGCGGTGACGGTGGCGACCTTCAGGCCCGGCACGAACCGGGATGCCTCGCGGGCCCAGTTCGACACCACGGAGGTCGGTGCGACGACGAGGAACGGCGGCTCCGAGGCATCCTGCTCGCGCGCATGGGCGACGAGCGCGAGGGTCTGGGCGGTCTTGCCCAGGCCCATGTCGTCGGCGAGGATGCCGCCGAGCCGATGCCGGTGCAGGAAGGCGAGCCAGCGGAAGCCCTCCAGCTGGTACGGGCGGAGCTCGAGGGCGAGGCCCGCGGGCGGCGGCACGGGGTCGATGCGGTCGAGGGAGCGCAGGCCGGCGACCGTCTCCCGCCACGACACCGCAGCCTCCGACTCGTCGGCGAGGTCCTCGAACTCGCTCCAGAGGGCGGTCTGGGTGCGGTGGATCGCGAGCTCTCCGGTCTCCCACTCGTCGAGCGTGCCGGCCTCCTCGAGGAGCTCGCGCAGCGGCGCGAACACCTCGTGGTCGAGCGACAGATAGCTGTGGTCGACGAGCAGCAGCTTCTTCTGACCGCGTGACAGCGCGCGGAAGAGCGGGCCGAACGGCACCTTCTTGCCCTCCACCGTGACGATCACGCCGAGGTCGAACCAGTCGGTGCGCTCGCTCTCGACGGCGGTGACGGCGAGGCGGGGCGCCTCGGTCAGCTCGCGATACTCCGGCGGCTCGCCCTGCTCGTCGATGCGCACGCGCTCGAGTTCGCGCAGCTGCGGGAGCACGCGCGTCGAGAACTCGGCCGCTTCGATGCCGCGCAGCACGGATGCGGGTCGCAGCGTGGGGCCCGACCGTTCGTCGTGCGCACCGCCGCGCAGGAGCGGCGCACCCGCGGGGTCGCCGGCGGCGACCGCGGCCGCCTCGACCGCGGGCCGGCGCTCGAGCTCGGGGTCGTGGAACTCGGCGTCGGGCACGTCGAACGGCAGGCGCCGACCGCCGTCGGCCTCCCACTCCCAGCCCAGGCGGAGCACCTGGCCGGGCTCGTGCGAGACCGTCGCGACGAGTGTCGCGGGCGGCAGATCGGGCAACGAGACGAGCGGGTCGTCGCTCGTGATGCGCAGCGACCGGGCGAGCACGGGGTACTGCTCGCGGGTGAACGCGGCGACCGCGTCGGCCGGCACCACGATGGGCTCACGACGGCGGACGGCGGCGCGGGCGGCCGGGCGGAGCGGCGCAGCGAGCGGGGCGAGCACGATGCGTCCGGCCGCGAAGTCGAACGCGTAGACGCCGTGGTCGCCGATGAGGCGAGCGCGCCGGGCGGCGTGGCGCTCGCCGTCGATCGTCACGCTCGAGACGAGCTCGATCGCGGATCCGTCGGCGGCGGGGGAGCCGTCATCGGCGGGGACGCCCGCCCCGGCGACGGCCTCCGCGCTGTCGGTCGCCGCGTCGTCTGCGCCGTCGTCCGACCGGCGCACGTCGAGGCCGATGTCGGCGGCGCCCGCGACCACGACCTCGGTGCGGGCGCCCGTGCCGACGAACTCGATGCCGTGCGACGGTGCGGCCGCGAGCAGCGCCCAGAGCGTCGCGCTCTCGTAGTCGTCGAGCGAGATCCAGGCCGAGCCGTACTCCGCGAAGCCCGCGTGGCGGGTGCCCTTGAGCATCGAGAACTCCGCGAACCACCGGGCCTGCCGCGGATCGAAACCACCCGCACGCCCCTGGAAGCCCACGTTCTGCCACGTGAGGTTCGCCTTGATCCAGCCGCCTCGCGCCCCGCGCGTCACCGGGCGCACGGCGAGCCGCTCGACCGCCGCCTCGTTCGTCGCCGGTTCGTCCCGTGCGACCTGGCGCGAGCCGCGTCGCGTCACCCGCTCGCGGAGCTCGAACTGGAGTGCGAGTGGCTGGCGCGGGGCACCATCGACCTCGGGCGGCGCGGCGGTGAGCGCGGTCAGCGCGGTGCGCCACTCGGGTTCGGCCGGGTCGGACGGCACCGGTGCTGCCGGCGGTGCCTCGTCGAGCCGGTGGCGCTCGCCGGAGGCGAGCAGCACGGCGGCGACGTGCTTGCAGTTGCGCGAGACGGGACACGTGCACGTTCCCGACAGGATCGTCGTGCGCCCCGGCACCCCGAGGTCGAGTCGCACGTCGACGCGATAGGGGGCGGCGGCGGTGCCGTCGACCGACGCGGAGAGACGGAAGCCCGAGGCATCCCAGACGAGGTCGTGCACCGCGCCGGCGCGCTCGACCGTGCGGCCTCGACTGAGGCTCAGCGGGCCGACGAGCCGGGCGATCGCGAGTTCCTCGACGAGCGGGAATGAATCCGAGGGCATCCGTCTATCGTCGCATCACGAAGACGGGTGGCGCACGCCGGGCGGGTGCTCAGGTCCAGTCGACGGCGTGCATCCAGCCGGAGATGTAGGCGCGCTGGTTCTCGTCGAGGCGCACGCCGGTGCGGGGCGCCGTGCCGGGGTCGAGCTCGCAGAGCTCGAAGATGCGGCGCACGACGACGACGCGCAGGGGCGCCTCGAGGTTCTCGAGGACCTCGCGACGGAGGGTGCCCTCGAGCATCGGCCACCAGAGGCCGATCGGCGGGAGGACGAAGGCGGGATCCCGGTCCCGACGTTGAACGGGCCGGTCGACGATCGAACTCATGGTCAGCTCCTCGGGCCGGCATCCGCGCCGACCCTTCCGACGGTACGCGTCGCCCCGCGACGCGGCGAGGGATTGACCCCCTGCACCGGCGGTGCTACCGCTCGTCGGAGGTCGGGTGCAGGATGGTCGGATGGACCTCCCGGTGATGCCGCCCGTCTCGCCCATGCTCGCCAAGTCGGTCAAGGAGATTCCCGACGTCGGGCACGTCGAGCCCAAGTGGGACGGCTTCCGCACGATCGTCTTCAAGGACGGCGACGAGATCGAGCTCGGCAGCCGCAACGAGAAGCCGATGACCCGCTACTTCCCCGAGCTCATCGAGGCGCTGCGTCGCGAGCTGCCCGACCGCTGCGTCGTCGACGGCGAGATCGTGCTCGTGCGCGGCGGCCGGCTCGACTTCGACGCCCTGCAGCAGCGCATCCACCCGGCGGCCAGCCGGGTGAAGCTGCTCGCGGAGCAGACCCCGGCGTCGTTCGTCGCGTTCGACCTGCTCGCGCTCGGCGACGACGACCTGACCGGCACGCCCTTCGGCGAGCGGCGAAGCCGGCTCGAGCAGGCGCTCGCCGAGGCATCCGACCCGGTGTTCGTCACCCCGGCGACGGCCGACCTCGAGCTCGCGCGCGACTGGTTCACCCGGTTCGAGGGCGCCGGCCTCGACGGGGTCGTCGCGAAGCCGCTCGACGGCACCTACCAGCCCGACAAGCGCGCGATGTTCAAGATCAAGCACGAACGCACCGCCGACTGCGTGGTCGCCGGCTACCGGTGGCACAAGTCGGGCGACGTCGTCGGATCGCTGCTGCTCGGGCTGTACGGCGACGGGGGGCGGCTGCACCACGTCGGCGTCGTGGCCGCCTTCTCGATGGCACGCCGGGCCGAGCTCGTCGCCGAGCTCGCGCCGCTCGTCGCGACCGACCTCGCCGGCCATCCGTGGGGCGAGTGGGCCGAGGCGCAGGCGGCTGCACGATCAGCGGGCAATGGCGCGACCCGGATGCCCGGAGCGGTGAGCCGGTGGAGCGCCGGCAAGGACCTCTCGTTCGTGCCGCTCCGGCCCGAGCGCGTCGTCGAGGTGGCCTACGACCACATGGAGGGCGACCGTTTCAGGCACACGGCGCAGTTCCGCCGGTGGCGGCCCGATCGGGATGCCGCGAGCTGCACGTACGCGCAGCTGGAGGCGCCCGACGGGCTCGACCTCGGTGAGATCCTGCAGCTGGACTCCTCCGCCGGTTGAGGAGGAGCGCAGGGAGGTCTCGAACGCTCAGAGCACGGCGCGCAGTCCGGCCGACATCGCCGTGTGGTGCTCGAACACGAGGTTGGTCTCGGTGAGGGCGACGGCCGGGTTGGCCGAGAGGTTCTTGAGCACGAACTGGCGCACGTGATCGCTGTCGCGCACGCGCACGTGGATGAGGAAGTCCTCGGTGCCGCCGAGGAAGAAGAGCTGGGCGACCTCGGGCTCGCGGCGCAGCTCGTCGGAGATCTGCTCCATGAGGTGCCGCGCACCCGGCCGGATGCGGACGCTCACGAGCGCCTGCAGGTGGTAGCCGAGCGCGGCGGGGGAGATCTCGGCGGTGTAGCGCACGATGACCCCGCGTTCACGGAGCGAGCGCACGCGGGCGAGGCACGTCGACGGCGAGACGCCGACGGCCCGGGCGAGGTCGACGTTCGGGATGCGGGCGTTCTCGTGCAGGAGCGCGATGATCTGCCGGTCGATCGCGTCGAGCGCGACGGCGGCGGGGTCGGCACCGGGAGCGCTGATCTGCGGTGCGTCGGTCATCGGAACCACCTCGAATCGAATGAATGAACGAGCAGAACCGAGTCTATCGAATATTCCACGGTGGATCTTTGATCGAGACGAATTTGCGGTGACAATGGTGCCAACACCCCACATACCATTCGGAGCCATCATGCGCATCGGCGTGCCTGCTGAGATCAAGAACAACGAATTCCGTGTCGCGATGAACCCCGCCGGGGTGCACGCGCTCACCCAGCGCGGCCACTCGGTCGCCATCGAGTCGGGCGCCGGGCTCGGCGCCGGCTACACCGACGCCGAGTACACCGAGGCCGGTGCGACGATCGTCGCGACCGCCGCCGAGGCGTGGTCGAACGAGCTCGTGCTCAAGGTCAAGGAGCCGATCGCGAGCGAGTACGGCTACCTCCGCGACGACCTCACGCTCTTCACCTACCTGCACCTCGCGGCCGACCTGCCGCTCACGAAGGCGATCCTCGACTCGGGCGTCACCGCCATCGCGTACGAGACCGTGCAGCTCGCCGACCGTTCGCTGCCGCTGCTCACCCCGATGAGCGAGGTCGCCGGCCGGCTCGCGCCCCAGGTCGGCGCCGCCGAGCTGCACGCCTCGAAGGGCGGCCGCGGCGTGCTGCTCGCGGGCGTGCCCGGCACGGCCCCCGCGAACGTCGTCGTCATCGGCGGCGGCGTCGCCGGCGAGCAGGCCGCGGCGACCGCTCTCGGCCTCGGCGCCGACGTCACCGTCTTCGACATCTCGCTGCCGAAGCTGCGCGAGATCGACGGCCGCTACCACGGCCGCATCAAGACCATGGCCTCGTCGTCGTACGAGATCGCCCGTGCCCTGAAGACGGCCGACCTCGTCGTCGGCGCCGTCCTCATCCCGGGCGCCGCAGCACCCAAGGTCGTCACCGACGAGATGGTCGCCTCGATGAAGCCGGGCGCCGTGCTCGTCGACATCGCGATCGACCAGGGCGGCTGCTTCGAGGGCTCGCGCCCGACCACGCACGCCGAGCCCACCTTCAAGGTGCACGACGCGATCTACTACTGCGTCGCGAACATGCCCGGTGCGGTGCCCGCGACCTCGGCGCCCGCGCTCATCAACGCGACGCTCCCGTACGCGCTGAAGATCGCCGACCTCGGCTGGGAGGCCGCCCTCGACGCCGACCCGGCGCTCGCGAAGGGCCTCAACGCCACCGCGGGCAAGCTCACGTACGAGCCCGTCGCCGCGGCCCACGGTCTCGAGTACTCGGCCCGCTGAGCGCGCTCACCTGCGAGGCGGGGTACTCGGGCGCCGCGGCGCACGGCCTCGAGTACTCGGCTCGCTGAGGTGAAGTATCGCGGATGCCTCGACCGAGGCATCCGCGAAGAAGATCGTCACCCCTCGCAGCCGATCGGCCGCCACTGCACAGGCGGCCGCGAGGGGTGCGCAACCGTCACCGTCGGCTCGCTCCCGGTCCGGCGGTGACCGAAGGCCCCTCCCGCACGCGGGAGGGGCCTTCGTCATTCCGGTCAGGCGAGGCTGAGGAAGAGGCGCTCGAGCTCGTCGACGTCGAGCCGGTCGCGCTCGCCGGAGCCGACCTCGCCCGCCTCGGCGTCGCCCGCCGTCGGCTCCTCGGCGAGGCACTCGCGCATCGCGGTCGAGATGATCGCGAACCCGGCCTTGTCGAGCGCGCTCGAGACCGTCGCGAGCCGGGTCACGATCGTGCGGCAGTCGGCGCCCGACTCGACGGCCTCGATGACCGCGGTGAGCTGGCCGCGGGCGCGCTTCAGCCGGTTGGCGATGCGGCGCTGCTCCTCGAGGGTGCCGTTCACGATGCACCGCCGAGCTCGACCGGCAGGCCCTCGCGGTACCAGCCGACGATGCCGCCGTCGACGTTCACGGCGTCGACGCCCTGCTGCTCGAGGTAGACGACCGCTTGCGCGCTGCGGCCGCCGACGTGGCAGAGCACGTAGACGGTGCGGTCGCGAGGCACCTCGTCGAGGCGGGCGACGAGTTCGCCGAGCGGGATGTGGTGGGCGCCGTCGATGCGCGCCTGCTCGAGCTCGGCGGCCTCGCGGACGTCGATGAGGTAGGCGTCGTCGGTGGCGTGCACCTCGGTGGGGGAGAGGGATCGCATTCGTGCTCCTTCGTCGGTCGGGTCAGGCGGCGAGGTCGCCGTCGTCGAGGCGGGATGCCGCGGCTGCGGCGAGCTCGCGGGCGCGCATGCCGTCGCGCCAGGTCAGGAAGCCGCCGTCGAGGTTGACGACGTCGTGCCCGAGCCGGTCGAGCAGGCGTGCGGCGGTGTGCGCGCCCTGGCCGACGCGGCAGTGCACGACGACGCGGCGGCCCGCGAACTCGGGGTGCCGGTCGCGCAGCGACTCGACGGGGATCCAGGTCGCGCCGGGGATGCGGCCCTCGGAGAGCTGCGACTCGGCGCGGACGTCGAGGAGCACCGCGCCGTCGGCGAGCTCGGCCTCGAGCTCGTGCCACTGGATCACGCGGTCCTCGCCCGACGCGAGGTTGCCGGCGATGTAGCCCAGCTGATTGATCGGGTCCTTCGCATGACCGAACTGGGGCGCGTAGGCGAGCTCCAGGTCGGCGAGGTCGGCGGCCCGCATGCCGGTCGCGATGGCGGTCGCGAGGACGTCGATGCGCTTGTCGACGCCGTCGGTGCCGACCGCCTGGGCGCCCAGGATGCGGTCGGACTCGGCGTCGACGACGAGCTTCAGCGACATGGGTGCGGCACCCGGGTAGTACCCGGCGTGCGATGCGGGGTGCGAGTGGACCACCCGGACCGCGCGACCGCGCTCCGCTGCGCGCCGCTCGCTCCAGCCGGTCGAGGCCACCGTGAGCCCGGCAGCGTCGACGATCGCGGTGCCGAGCGCCGGCGCGGTCGGTCGGCCGACCCCGGCGATGACGTCGGCGACGGCGCGGCCGTGGCGGTTGGCGAGCCCGGCGAGGGGGGCGAGCCGGGACGACCCGTCGATCGCGTCGCGGAGCTCGGTGACGTCGCCGACCGCGAAGATCGAGGGGTCGCTCGTGCGGTGCGCGTCGTCGACGACGATGCCGCCGGTCGGGCCGATCGCGAGGCCCGCGTCGGCCGCGAGCCCCGACTCGGGGGTCACGCCCATCGCCGCGAACACCACCCCGGCCGGCAGTCGTGTGCCGTCGTCGAGCTCGACGTGGTCGCGGGCGACGCGGCGGACATCGCGGCCGAGTTCGAGCTCGATTCCGCGGCCGGCCAGGTGGTCGGCGACCGGGGCCGCCATCTCGGGGTCGAGGCCGCCGAGCACCTGGCCACCGCGCTGCACGAGCGTCGTCGCGACGCCCCGGCGCACGAGGTTGTCGGCGAGCTCGATGCCGATGTAGCCACCGCCGACGACGACGGCGGGAGCGTCGCCGAGCGAGGCGAGGCCGGCCATGATCTCGTCGAGGTCGTCGAGCGTGCGCAGCACGTGGAGGGGAGCGCCGTGCTCGACGTCGGCGGGGCGGCGCGGAGCCGCACCGGTCGCGAGCACGAGCTCGTCGTAGGCGATCGACTCGACGCGGCCGCTCTCGAGGTCGCGCACGTCGACGGTCTTCGCCGCCCGGTCGACGGCGATCGCCTCGTGCCGCACGCGGGCGTCGATGCGGAACCGCGCCGCCAGCTTCTCGGGGGTCTGCAGGGCGAGGTCGTCGCGATCGGCGATGACGCCCGAGACGTGGTACGGCAGCCCGCAGTTCGCGAACGAGACCGCGCCGCTGCGTTCGACGACGACGATCACGCGGTGCTCGTCGAGCCGCCGCAGCCGTGTCGCGGCGGACATGCCGCCGGCGACGCCGCCGACGATGACGGTCACGCGGGGTCGGGCGGTGGTCGGGCGGGCTTCAGTGGGCGAGGTCTGGTGCACGTGACGACCGTACCATGTATACCCGTGGGGTATCCGTGAGGAGGCTGAACGGCGCGGATGCGGCGATGCTCCGAGGATTTCGCGCGTTTCGTCTTAGGGTGTCCGTGTGCAGCGGCTCGATCGGAACCAGGACGACGAGGACGAGATCCTCGGCGACGAGCCCGACGCCGCCGCCGAAGGACTCACCCCCGGACCCATGCAACACGACATCACGCGCCCCGACGGCCTCAGCCTCGGCGACCCCTCGCTCGTCGCCGGCAACGTCGCCGAACCCGCCTGGCGACGGTGGAACGCGGAGCTCGCCGCGGTCGGCGGGCGATCGCCGCTCACCCGGTTCGTCGACACGCCGCGCACCCGCATCGAGCTCTCGACGACCCACCCCGGTGGGCTGCCGCAGTTCATCACGGGCAAGTCGACCCTCTTGTCGAGCCTCATCCGCGACGAGCTCGCGCTCCGCAACGCGCGGCTCGCCGCCGCCGAGATCACGCAGAAGGGCATCGAGCTGCGCAGCGTCCGCGGCGTCGAGTCGGTGCACCTCGCGATCGGCCTCGCCTCGTGGCGCAACGGCGGCGAGGAGTACCTCGCCCCCGTGCTGCTGCGTCCGCTCGCCATCCGCCGCTACGGACGCGACTTCGAGCTGAAGCTCAAGGGCCAGCCGTTCCTCAACCCGGCGCTCGCTCGCGAGCTGCGCGACCAGTTCCAGATCACGCTCGACGCCGACGCCTTCGTCGCCCTCGCGATCACGAACGGCGTGTTCAAGCCGCAGCCGGTCATCGACCGCCTGCGCGGGCTCACGAGCCACCTGCCGTGGTTCCAGGTCGCCCCGCGTCTCGTCGTCTCGTCGTTCGCCGAGGTCGGACCCGAGATGGCGATCGATGCCGCGAAGCTCGAACACCCCGTGATCGACGCGCTCGCCGGCAATCCCGCCGCGCGCGCCGCCGTCACCGCCGCGCGCGGCGAACGCGCCAAGCCCGTCGGACAGGACGACCGTCCGCCGTCGACCGACACCCTGCTGCTCGATGCCGACCCCGAGCAGGAGCAGGTCATCGCCGCGATCGAGCAGGGCGCCTCGGTCGTGGTGAAGACGCTGCCCGGCACGGGCGGCACGCAGACCATCGTCAACGCGATCGGCGCCCTCGTCGCCGCCGACAAGCGCGTGCTCGTCGTCGGTGCGCGCCGCGCGAGCCTCGACGGCATCGCCCACCGGCTGGGTCAGGTCGGCCTCGGTGGCGCGGCCGTCACGACCGCAGGTCTCCGGCGCGAGCTCATCCAGTCCATCTCGCGCAACGAGAAGGCCGATCGCCCTCGCGTCGCCGACGTCGACGACGCGCTCGTACGGCTGCGCAAGGTGCTCCTCGACTACCGCACCGCCCTCACCCGCACCGATCCCGAACTGCACGTCTCGGTGCTCGACGCCCTGTCGGAGCTCGCCCGCCTGGCGCTCCTGCCGACGCCCCCGTCGACCACCGCGCGGCTCGACCGAGTCGCGCTCGCGGGACTCTCGACGGGCCGTGACGGCGTCGCCCGCGAACTGGCCCGTGCCGCCGAGCTCGGCGAGTTCCGCTACGGGCCCGGCGACTCGCCGTGGTACGGCGCCTCGTTCACCTCCTCGGCCGAGGCGACGAGCGCGCACGAGCTCGCGAAGCGGCTCAGCGCCGTCGAGGTGCCCCGGCTCCTCGAGCGGGGGCGAGCCCTCATCGCCCAGACCCGGCTTCGCGAGTTCGAGTCGGTCGCGGAGCTCGGGGTGTTCCTGCGGCTCCTGCTCGACGTGCGCGAGACGCTCGACCGGTTCCAGCCCTCGGTGTTCGATCGGCCGCTCGGCGAGCTCATCGCCGCGACCGCACCGCGACGCGAGACGGGCATGTCGGGTGCGAACCGCCGCCGCCTCCGACGCCACGCGCTCGAGTTCGTACGCCCCGGGGTGCACGTCACCGACCTGAACGCCGCGCTCCGCGGCATCCAGCAGCAGCGCACGCTCTGGCAGCGCTACTCCGACGCGGGGGCGATCCCCGGTGTTCCCCTCGGTCTCGACGACGTGCACGTCGCGTACCAGCACGTCTCGAGCGATCTCGCGACCCTCGACGCGCCGCTCGACCTCGTCGGCACGCCGCGTCAGCTGGCCGCGCGTCCGATCCGCGACCTCGTCGCGACGCTCGCGGGCCTCGCCGCCGACTCCGAGGTGCTCGCGAACCTGCAGGAGCGCACCGCGATCCTCGGCCGGCTGCGCGACCGCGGCCTCGACCCGCTGCTCGTCGACCTGGCCAAGCGCCACGTGCCCGAACCGCGGGTCGCCGACGAGCTCGAGCTCGCGTGGTGGCAGTCCGTGCTCGAGCAGGTGCTCGCGGGCGAGAAGGCACTGCTCGGGGCGAACACGAGCGTGCTCGACCGGCTCGAGGGCGACTTCCGCCTCGTCGACGAGGCGCACGCCTCGGCCGCCGGCCCGTTGCTCGCCTGGCGGCTGGCCGAGAACTGGAAGGTCGCGCTCGTCGACCACCCCGAGGAGGCGGCCGTCCTCAGGCGTCTCCTGCGCGGCGACCGGTTGCGCGCCGACGCGCTCGTCACCCAGACGCCGAACCTGTTCCGGGTGCTCGCGCCCGTCTGGCTCGCGTCGCCCTACGAAGTCGCGGGCGTCGACGACCGCATCGGGTTCGACACCGTCGTGCTCGTCGATGCGGGAGCCACGACGATCGCCGAGAATCTCGGGGCCATCCGGCGCGCCAAGCAGGTCGTCGCCTTCGGCGATCCGGTCACGCAGACGCCGACCCTCTTCGAGACCGGCATCGACGACGGCGAGACGCCGCCGGCGCGCGATCACGAGCACGGCGGCGTCGACGCGCTGCACGCGGACTCGGCGCTCGCGCGGCTCGGCGAACTCCTGCCGACGCTCACGCTCACCCGCAGTTACCGCGCGGGCGGCGAGGACCTCGCCGAGCTCGTGAACCGCCGCTTCTACGGCGGGCGCATCGTCTCGCTGCCCTGGGCGGGCAGCTTCCTCGGGCACGGCAGTCTCGGCCTGCACTACGTCTCGGGCAACGGGCTGCCCGACTCGGTGACCGGCACGGTCGAGTCGATCGACTCGGAGGTCGCGAAGGTCGTCGAGCTCGTCATGGAGCACGCGGTGAAGCGCCCGCGCGAGTCGCTCATGGTCATCACGGCGAGCAACCGTCACGCGGCCCGCGTGCACCAGGCGGTGCTCGCCGCGTTCGCGAAGCGCTCAGACCTGTCCGACTTCATCCTGAAGGACCGGGCGGAGCCGTTCACGGTGCTGACGCTCGAGCAGGCCGTCGCCCAGAGCCGCGATCGCGTGATCTTCTCGATCGGTTACGGGCGCACGCCGCACGGGCGCCTGTTGTCGAACTTCGGCTCGCTCGGCGAGCCGGGCGGCGACCGGCTGCTCGCGGTCGGCATGACGCGTGCGCGCCGCTCGATGGACATCGTCTCGGCGTTCCGGCCCGACGACATCGACGAGTCGCGGCAGAGCCACGGCGTGCTCGCCCTCGCGAACGTGCTCACCCAGACCGAGGAGCGGGCGGCCGACTCGGGCGAGCGGCTCGAGGTCGGGTCGATGCTGCGCGATCTCGCGGCGCGCCTCGAGCGACGCGGCATCCGCACGAGCGTCGGCTATCGCGGGCGGCTCGCGCTCGCGGCGGCGCACGCGGGCAAGGCCGTCGTCGTCGAGACCGACGACGCGTTCGCCGGCCAGAGCCTGCGCGAGTCGCTGCGGCTGCGTCCCGACGTGCTGCGCCGGCTCGGCTGGCACTACCTGCGCGTGCACAGCTTCGAGCTCTTCGGCAACCCCGACGCGGTGGCCGCGCGGGTCGCCTCGGTGCTCGGCAAGCCCGACCCGGTGCCCGCCGACGACGCCGTCGCGCGTGCCGCCGGCCAGCGGCCGTGACCGACGAGGGCGAGCCTCGGCAGCGCGTCGAGCGCGCGTCGGGTCGTGCCCGGCGGGCGAAGCTCACGCCGGCGCCGGGCTCCGACCCGTCGCCCGAGGCGCCCGTCGCACGCGACGACGATGACGCGAGCGGGATGCCGCGGCCGACGTCGTCCGACGACGAGCGCCTGCTGAAGGACCTGCCGCCGCACTGGCGGCGGGACTGACCCGGCCTACTGGTCGGTGTGTCGGCCCGGCTGCGCGGCGGCCGGGCCCTGCTCGGCGAGCAGGTCGCGGATCTGGGCGAGCACCGTGAGCTCGGTCTCGGGCTCCTCGGGGTCGGGCTGCCCGGCCTTGCGCTTCGCCTCGGCGCGCTCCTTGAAGTGGTTCATCGGCATGACGAACACGAAGTAGACGACGGCGGCGACGGCGAGGAACGAGATGATCGCGCCGATCACCGCGCCGAAGCTGAACTTGGTGTCGCCGACGGTCCAGACGAGAGCGGTGTCGAGGCTCTCGGCGTTGAACAGCAGTCCGATCAGCGGGTTGATGACGTTCTCGACGATCGAGTTCACGACCGCCGTGAACGCGGCGCCGATGACGACCGCGACCGCGAGGTCGATGACGTTGCCCCGCATGATGAATTCCTTGAAGCCCTTGATCACGGCCTTCCCCCTCCGGTGTCGATTCGGACGGGCACCACGCTAGCCGAGGGTCAGGACGCCGACGAAGCGCCCCCGCCGGTCGACGCCGGCTTCGACGAGCTCGACGAACCCGAGCTCGATGACGACGACCCCGATGACGACGACCCCGAGGAGGATGACCCCGACGAGGCATCCGACCCGCCCTTCGAGCCGCCCGCACCGGAGCCCGCCCGCGAATCGGTGCGGTAGAAGCCCGAGCCGTTGAAGGTCACGCCGATCGTGTTGAACAGCTTGCGCAGCTTGCCGCCGCAGACCTCGCACACGGTGAGCGCGTCGTCGGTGAAGGCCTGGTGGATGTCGAAGGCGTTGCCGCACTCGGTGCAGCGGTATGAATACGTGGGCATGACGGTCTCTCGATGGTTCGCGGCGGTGCGCCGGCTCAGAAGGCGATGATGCGGGTGGGGGTCACGACGCCGTTCACGGGCTGATCGTGCACCTCGCGCGGCACCTGCTCGACGAACTCGCTGTCGAACACCACGGCATACACCGGAGGACATTTTCCCATCGAACCGAGGGTCTTGTCGAAATAGCCGCGGCCCCAGCCGAGGCGCATGCCCGTCGCGTCGATCGCCGCCGCCGGCACGATGATGAGATCGACGTCGTTGATCGCCATGGGGCCGAGCAGTTCGCCGTCGGCCTCGGGCACGCCGGTCGGGCCCAGGCGCTCGGTCTCGTCCTCGCCGACGGTCCAGTCGAGCAGGCCGTCCTCACGGGTGATCGGGAAGAGCACGCGGATGCCGCGGGCCTCGGCCCAGTTCACGAAGGGCCGAGTGTCGGGCTCGGACGGCATCGAGAGGTAGCACGACACCGTCTCCGCGCCCGTCGAGCCGATCAGCTCCTGCAGTCGCGCCGTGAAGCCCTCGGTCGCGTGGGTGCGCTCGCGCTGCGACATGTTCTGACGGCGCTCGCGCAGCTCCGCGCGCAGGATGCGCTTCTTCACACCGGGATCGTCGGGCATGGCACACATCCTAGGCGGGGCGGCGGCGCCGGTAGGCTGATGGGATGACTCAACGGATCACGAAGGCGGTCATTCCTGCTGCTGGACTCGGTACGCGGTTCTTGCCGGCGACGAAGGCGATGCCGAAGGAGATGTTGCCGGTGGTGGACAAGCCGGCGATCCAGTACGTGGTCGAAGAGGCCGTGAATGCCGGGTTGACGGATGTGTTGATGATCACGGGTCGGAACAAGAACGCGTTGGAGAACCATTTCGACCGGGTCGCGGAGCTGGAGGCGACCCTGGAGCGGAAGGGTGACACGGCGAAGCTGGAGAAGGTGAACGAGTCGACCGAGCTGGCCGACATGCACTACGTGCGGCAGGGTGACCCGTTGGGGTTGGGGCATGCGGTGCATCGGGCGCACATGCATGTGGGTGATGAGCCGTTCGCGGTGCTGCTGGGTGATGACATCATCGACGCCCGCGACGAGCTGCTGACCCGGATGCTGGATGAGCAGCAGAAGCGGGATGCGTCGATCGTGGCGTTGTTGGAGGTGGATCCGGATCAGATCCACCTGTACGGGGCGGCGCAGGTCGAGTCGACCGATGACCCGGATGTGGTGCGGATCACGGGGTTGGTGGAGAAGCCCGCTCGTGAGGTGGCGCCGTCGAACTATGCGGTGATCGGCCGGTACGTGCTCAAGCCCGAGGTGTTCGGCGTCCTGGCCGAGACGGCGCCGGGCAAGGGTGGTGAGATCCAGTTGACCGACGCGTTGATGACGATGGCCGAAGACGTGCAGGGTACGGGCGGGGTGTACGGGGTCGTGTTCCGAGGTCGCCGGTACGACACGGGCGACAAGCTCGACTACATCAAGGCCGTGATCCAGCTCGCCGTCGACCGTGACGACCTCGGCGAAGACCTCAAGCACTGGCTCATCGACTACACCACCGGACTCCAGTCCGAACCCACCACCTGACGATGCCCGCCATGGCCCTGCCCACGTTGCGCGACGGCGAGGTCGTGCTCCGGCCCATCCGGGTCCGCGACGCGAAGGTGCTCGAACGCGTGCTGCTCGCGAACCGCGGATGGCTGAAGCAGTGGGAGGCCACGTACCCGGGCGGCGGCTCGTTCATCGACGCGCGGGCGTCGATCCGCAACCTGCTCGCGCATGCGCGAGCAGGGCACGGGCTGCCGTTCGTCATCGAGGTGGGCGGCGAGCTCGTCGGCCAGCTCAACGTGTCGTCGATCAGCTACGGCTCGCTCTCGTCGGCGACGATCGGCTACTGGGTCTCCGAGCACGTGGCCGGCCGCGGCATCACGCCGACGGCGGTCGCCCTCGCGACCGACTACTGCTTCGGTGCGCTGCGACTGCATCGCATGGAGATCTGCATCCGTCCCGAGAACGGACCGTCGCTGCGCGTCGTCGAGAAGCTCGGGTTCCGCTACGAGGGACTCCGGCGCCGGTTCATCCACATCGACGGCGCCTGGTGCGACCACTTCTCGTTCGCGCTCGTGAGCGAGGAGGTGCCGCGCGGCGTGCTCCGCCGCTGGCGCGACGGCCGCGTACCCGCCGACGCGGCGCGCATCACCGCCGACGATCGCGCGGCCGCCGCGGAGCCGCTGAAGCTGACAGATCGCTGAACACGCCCGCGACGATCAGGGCACAACGCCACGCGTGACCTAGCGTTGTCGCATGGATGTGATCGGCGGGGGGATCCTGATCGCGGTGGCGGCCGCGCTGTGGGTCGCGTACCTGCTGCCGAACTGGCTGCGGCGGCGGCAGTACCTCGCCACCGAGCGCAACGCCGTGCGCCTCCAGCAGACCCTCCGGATCCTCGCCGAGACGGCCGAGACCCCCGAACCGGTGGTCGTCGAAGCCACCGCCCGCGAGGTCGCGACGCAGCAGCGCATCCTGCACGAGCAGGAGGCGACCGCCCGCCTCGCCGCCGAGGCGGCCGAGCAGACCGCGATCGCCGAGCGGCATGCCGCCGCCGAGGCCGCGGATGCTGCGCGCGCACGTGCTGCCGCGGTCGTCGCCGCGAGCGCTCCGGTCACCGAGCCCATCTCGGTCGTCGGCCCGGCGGCGGCTTCGCCCGCTGCCACGGATGCCGCGCGCCGAGCCCGCCGTGCCGTGCGGCGTCGCCGCGCCGCGTGCACGCTCATCGCGTTCGCTGCGCTCCTCACGATCGTCGGGGGCCTCATCGCCTCGGTGTTCGGGGCTTCACTGCTCATCGCCGGTGCGGGCGCAGTCGCGTTCGTCGGCGCCGTGATCGGGCTCATCGGCCTCGCGAAGGTGCGACCGACGCCGGTCGCCGTCGCCGCGCCCGTCGCTCCGGCTGCGCCGGCGTTCGAGCCCATCGAGTTCGCCGAGCCCGAGATCGAGGTCGAGGGGTGGACGCCGCAGCCGCTCCCGAAGCCGTTGCACCTGTCGCGCGGCACGATCGCCGCGACCGCCATGGCCTCGATCGAGGCTGCGGCCGAGCTCAAGCGGGCCGAGAGCGAGGCGCGGCTCGCCAGGCGCGCCGAGCAGATCGCTCCGGCGGTGCCGAAGCTCGCGCCCGCGGCATCCGCGCCCGAACCGGCCAGGGCCGCGAACCCGTACGCCAGCATGGGCATCGTCGAGGACGCGCGCCCCGGATTCGACGACCTCGACGCGGTGCTGCGCCGCCGCCGCGCCGCCGGCTGATCGGGGCGGGTGGTCAAGACCACCCCTCGAGGGGTGATAGGCTCGTTCACGGCTCGGGCCCATGGCGCAGTTGGTAGCGCGTCTCGTTCGCAATGAGAAGGTCGGGGGTTCGAATCCCCCTGGGTCCACCGAGAGAAGGCCCCCGCTTCGGCGGGGGCCTTCGGCGTTTCCGACGCGGCCGGGGCGCCGGGCATAGGCTGGAACGGATGTCTCAGCCGCCGGTGACCCGTTCCATCCCGCTCTCGGACGAGCACCGCTGGCGCGCGTACTGGGTCTGCGTCGCCGTCGCGGCGCTCACGATCCTCGACCTCTCGAAGGTCAACGTCGGCCTGCCGTCGATCGAGGACGCGTTCGGGGCGACGTCGACCGAGCTGCAGCTCATCGTCGCGGGCTACGTGCTGACGTTCGGCCTCACGCTCGTGCCGGCGGGGCGCATCGGCGACCAGCGTTCGCGCAAGACCCTGTTCGTCGTCGGCCTCAGCCTGTTCACCCTCACGAGCCTCGTCGCCGCCCTCGCACCGAACGCGACGGTGCTGCTCGTCGCCCGGCTCGTGCAGGGCGTGGCTGCGGGAATCCAGATGCCGCAGGTGCTCGGCATCATCCAGGAGCTGTTCCACGGCGCCGAGCGCGGCAAGGCCTTCGGCCTGTTCGGTGCGACGATCGGCCTCGCGACGGCGTTCGGTCCGACGCTCGGCGGGCTCATGATCGCGATCGGCGGGCCGACCGACGGGTGGCGCGGCATCTTCTGGATCAACGTGCCGCTCGCCCTCATCGCGATCGCGCTCGCGATCTGGCTGCTGCCCGTCACGCGGCATCCGTCTGACAAGCCGCTGTCGCTCGACCCCGTCGGACTCGTGCTGTTCGCCGTGACGGTCGTCGCGCTCATGTGGCCGTTCCTGCTGACGACGGGTTCGCCCGACGACGACCCGGCGCGCTGGTGGGTGCTCGTGCTCTTCGTGCTCGCGCTGACGGCGTTCATCGCGTGGGAGCGCCGCTACGCGGCATCCGGTCGCCACCCGCTCGTGCCGTTGAACCTGTTCGGGGTGAGTTCGTTCCGCAACGGCATCTCGCTCGCGAGCGTGTACTTCGCGGCGATGCCCTCGATGTTCCTGCTCACGACGCTGTACCTGCAGCACGGGCTCGGCCTCGAGGCCGTGTTCGCCGGCATGGTGGGCATCGGCTTCGCGCTGTTGAGCGCGCTCAGCTCGTGGATCGGCGGCAACCTCGTGAACCGCCTCGGCCGCCCGCTCGTCGTGTGGGGGCTCGTGCTGCTGCTCGTCGGCATCGGCCTGCTCGTGCTCGCCGCCCTCGCCACGCCGCCCGAGGTGACGCCGTGGGCGATGGCGGGAGCGATGGTGATCGGCGGCGCGGGCGGTGGACTGGTCGTCTCGCCCAACCAGACGCTCACGCTCATGGACATCCCGGTGAAGCAGGGCGGCCTCGCCGGATCGGTCGGCCAACTCGGGCAGCGCATCGGCACGGCGATCGGCACGGCGGTGACGCTGTCGCTGTTCTACTCCACGATCTTCCGCGAGTCGTCGGGCGAGCCCGACCTCGAGGTCTACCACGACGCGTACGGGCTCGGCATGCTCGCCGTCGCGGTGTTCGTCGCGATCGCGTTCGCCATCGGCGTCGCCGACCTGGGCGCGAGACGACGCGAGCGGCGCCCGCTCGGCGAGCCGCCTCCTGCGGCCGACGCGGGCTGAGCCGCGGTCAGGCGGCGAGGTGCGCCGCGGGCGTCAGCATCGCGGCCAACTCGGCGGCGCTCAGCTCGCGACCGAAGGCGGGATGCCCCGGCTCGAGCACGGCGCCGTGCACGAGCGCACCGCCGTCGACGGGGTCGAACCCGATCGCGTCGATGAGCGCGGCCACCTCGGCCCGGGCGCCTTCGTCGTCGCCGACGACGGCGAGCGCGCGGCGCAGCGGGTCGCCGGCGGGCAGGCTGTCGTCCTCCATCTCGTGGTAGCCGAGGTGGTTGAGCGACTTCACGACGCGTGCGCGGGGGTTGCGGGCGGCGTTCTGCTCGCTCGTCGTGCGGGGGTCGGCGTCGACGTCGGCGAGGTTGCCGTCGATGGGCGGCCAGTAGTTCATGGCGTCGACGACGATGCGGCCGTCGAACGCGGCCCACGGCACGGTGCCGGCCTTGCCGAACGGCACCGCGACGATGATGACGTCGGCGCGGGCGGGAAGCTCGTCGGAGGCCACGACGTGCGCGCCGGGCGCGACGACCCCGACGAGCAGTTCGAGCGCGGTCTGCCGGGGGGAACCGGCGATGAGCACCTCGTAACCGGCGTCGACGAGCAGTCGGGCGAGGGCGGTGCCCACCTTGCCCGCGCCGTAGATTCCGATCACCGGACGTTCCGTCACAGTCTCCATGCTCCCATTCCGCGCGACGCGCGGCTCGATCCATGCGTCGACATGGAATCCAACGCGCGTCGACGTCCGGCCATTCCCTGCTGGAGGGGTCGGGGTCGCGAGGAATAGTCTCGGCATGGAGCTGGTTCGCATGAATGCATGCGTACGCATGCGAAGACTTCCGCCGCGGTGTGCCAGGGCATCCGGCGACGACGAGAGAGGCCGGCATGACCGAGCGCTACGAATTCGGACTCGACACCTTCGGCGATGTCACCGCCGCGCCCGACGGTTCGACGCTGTCGCACGCGCAGGTGTTGCGCAACGTCGTCGAGGAGGCGGTCACCGCCGATCGGCTGGGGCTCGACTTCTTCGGCATCGGCGAGCACCACCGGCACGAGTTCGCCGTCTCGGCACCCGAGGTCGTGCTCGGCGCGATCGCGGGCCGCACGGAGCGCATCCACCTCGGCTCGGCGGTCACCGTGCTGAGCTCGGACGACCCCGTGCGAGTGTTCCAGCGCTTCGCGACGCTCGACGGGGTGTCGGGCGGGCGCGCCGAGGTCATCCTCGGGCGCGGGTCGTTCATCGAGTCGTTCCCGCTGTTCGGCTTCGACCTCGGCCAGTACCAGGAGCTCTTCGAGGAGAAGCTCGAGCTCTTCGCGGCGCTCCTCGAGCAGGAGCCCGTCACGTGGGAGGGGCGCCTGCGCCCGCCGCTCACCGACCAGCTCGTGTACCCGCCCGTCGAGCACGGCCACCTGAAGACCTGGGTCGGCGTCGGCGGCAGCCCCGAGTCGGTCGTGCGGGCGGCGCACTACGGCCTGCCCCTCGTGCTCGCGATCATCGGCGGCAGCCCCGCGCGCTTCGCGCCGCTCGCGGACCTCTACCGCAAGGCGCTCGCCCAGTTCGGCAAGCCCGCGCAGCCCGTCGCGATCCACTCGCCGGGCTTCATCGCCGACACCGATCGGGAGGCGCTCGACACGCTCTGGCCGCACTACCAGGTGATCATCGACCGCATCGGCCGCGAGCGCGGCTGGGGACCGGCGACGCGCGAGCACTTCGAGGCGGAGGCGTCGTCGCACGGTGCGCTCTACGCGGGCTCGCCCGAGACGGTCGCGCAGAAGATCGCCGCCGCGATGCGCTCGATCGGCGCGGTGCGCTTCGACCTCAAGTACTCGAACGGCACGCTGCCGCACGAGGTCATGATGGGCAGCATCGAGCGCTACGCGACCGAGGTCGTGCCGCGCGTGCGCGAGCTGCTCGCGGCGACGGACGCCGCCGACGCCGAGCTCGACGCGGCGGCGGCGCTCGGGCGGGCCGACCGTGCCGACGCCGCGGCGGCCGAGTAGCCGCCGGGGCGGATCGCCCGGCTGCGGCATCCCGCTCAGACGGCCTGCCGCGCCCGCTGCTGTCGCCGACGCACCGCCTGGCGGAACCACGTGGCGTCGGGCACGCGTGCGAGGAACGTGCCCGCGATGATCGTGATGAGCACGTAGTCGGTCGCGAGCGAGGCGAGCGCGGGCTCGACGCCCGACGTCACCGCGAGGCCCGCGATGACGATCGAGAACTCGCCGCGAGGGGCGAGCGCGAAGCCGGCGCGCCAGCGTCCGAGCGTGCCGACCCCCGCCCGCTTCGCGGCGTATGCACCGGTCACGAGCTTCGTCGCGATCGTGATCGCCGCGAGCAGCAGCGCCGGCAGGATCATGGACAGGAGCTGCGACGAGTCGGTCGTGAGCCCGAAGAACACGAAGAACGTCGCCGCGAACAGGTCGCGGAGCGGGGTGAGCACCTGGCTCGCGTTGACGGCGACCCGGCCCGACAACGCGATGCCGACGAGGAAGGCGCCGACGGCGGCCGATACCGACACCTCCTGGGCGAGCCCGGCGACGAGCATCGTGAGTCCGAGCACGCCGAGCAGCAGCGGCTCGGCGTGGTCGGCGGGGAACAGCCGTGAGACGAGGTGGCCGTGCCGCAGTGCGATGTAGAGGATCACGACGACCACCGCGACGGCGATCGCGACCGCGATCGCGCCCTGCACGAGGCTCACGCCGATGACGATCGCCGAGAGCACCGGCAGGTAGAACGCCATCGCCAGGTCTTCGATCACGAGCACGCCGAGGATCGCCGGCGTCTCGCGGTTGGAGAGGCGCCCGAGGTCGCGCAGCAGCTTCGCGACGACACCCGACGACGACACCCAGGTCACACCCGCGAGGGCGACCGCCGCGACCGGTCCCCAGCCGAGCAACAGCGCGAGCGCGGCACCGGGCAGGGCGTTCAGCAGCCCGTCGACCACGCCCGGCATGCGGGCGGACTTGAGGCTGTCGAACAGCTCGGTCGCGGTGTACTCGAGGCCGAGCAGCGCGAGCAGCAGGATGACGCCGATCTCGGAGCCGGTCTGCAGGAACTCGATGCTCGCGTCGAAGGGCACGATGCCGCCCGACCCGAACGCGAGGCCGAGCACGAGGTAGAACGGGATCGGCGACAGGCCGATGAGCAGGGCGAGCCGCCCGAGCAAGCTCATTCCGAGGAGCAGCGCACCGACTTCGATGAGGAGGAGCGTCGTCTCGTGCATGCGGGGCCCGGCGTCAGTCGGGTCCGTTGGCGAGCAGTCGAGAGACCCCGTCGAGCCCTTCGCGGGTGCCGACGGCGACGATGACGTCGCCGGCGCGCAGGGGCTCGGACGGCGTCGGGGAGGCGATGACCTGGCGGTCGCGCACGATCGCCACGATCGAGGCGTGCGTGCGCGTGCGGGCCTTGGTGTCGCCCAGGGTGCGGTTCAGGTAGGGGGAGTCGGTCGGCAGCGCGATCTGCTCGGTGTAGAGGCCGGCGGTCTCGTCGGAGAGGCTCGTGAGCCGGCTCAGCATGACCGAGGCGCTCAGCACGTCGGCGAGGGCGGCCGCCTCGTCGTCGCTCAGTGAGACGGGCGCGCGGCACTCGTCGGGGTCGTCGAGGTCGAACACGCCGAGGTCGCGCTCGCCGTCACGGTGCGAGACCACGCTGATGCGGCGCCCGGCTTCGGTCACGAGATCGTGACGCACGCCGATCCCGGGCAGATCGACCTTCTCGATGCGAATACCCACGCCCGCAATCGTAACCCCGTTTCGGGATGCCACGGCCGGGGCCGCGCGGGACGTCGCCGCGCCGGTGAGCCGGGTCGCGTCAGCTCGCGGCGTCGACCCGGGTGCGCATCTCGAGCACGGGCGTGCCCGCGTCGTCGACGAGCTCGAACTCCACCCGCACGGCGCCCAGCTCGGCGAGCGAGTCGGCGTGGGTGCCGCCGCACGCGATGCGCGCCGTGCCCCCGGGGAGCTCGGCGACCCAGCTGCGGCGGTCGGTGAGCCCGTCGCCCTCGCGCTCGACGCGCACGGCCGAGCCTGCGGCGATCCACTCGCCGACGGTGCCGCTCACGGTGTCGGCGAGGGCGTCGAGCCCGTCGGCGAGGTCGGCGGCGTCGAAGCCGGCACGGCGCAGCGACTTGTTGAGCCGGTAGCGGTCGACCGAGCCGAACGGCTCGATGCGGCTCGACGCGATCGCGATGCCGTCGAAGTCGGGGCGCCCGAGCGCGTCGGTGCGGGCGGGCTTCGACCAGCGCCCTTCGACGGCGCGGTTCAGGGCGAGGGATGCCGCGTGGCAGGCCGTGTGACCCAGTGAGAGGGCTCGTCGGGTCGCGGCATCCGCCTCGATCTCGACCTGGTCGCCCTCGGCGACCGCCGTGCCCGCATCGACGAGGTGCGCGACGACGAAGACCCACCCCTCGGTGCCCTTGCGCACCGGGATGTCGCCGCCGAGGTGCAGGTCGGTGCCGTCGGTCGCGGCGACGACCGCGTCGCGGATCGGCACCTCGCCGGTGCTCGTGCGCAGCGTGCCGGCGTCGGCCGGCTGGTCGGGCCAGGCGGCGTCGACCGGGTGGAACGGCGTCGTGTCGGTGATCACCGCGATGAGACCGTCACCGGCGGGAGCCGTGTGCAGCACGGTCGCGCGGGCGACGAGCTCGCCGGCGGGATAGGTGACGGTGGTGTCGTGGGCGGGCAGCGTCATCGCGGCGACGTCAGTCGTCGGCGCGGCCGAGGATGTGGAACGGGATCGCGAGCGCCGCGGCGACGGCGAGGATGCCCGAGAAGAAGACGAGGGCCTGGAACTCGGCGAGCTCGGGCGCGACGCCCATGATCCACATGCCGAAGACGAAGAGTCCCAGCGAGATGACGGTGGCGACGACGTTCACAAGGTCCTCCAGAGTGCGGGGGCGACGTTCGCCGCCTCGGCCAGTCTATCCATCGGGGCGCCGCCGGACCGTGCCGATGCGCGGCCGTGCCGGATCAGTCGGGGACGGGCCCGAGCCACGCGTTCGCGACCGTCGAGTGGGCCGACTCGTCGTCGGAGGGGTGGAAGATGCCCGCGAGCACGTCGCGGTAGAGCCGGCCGAGCTCGGAGCCCGCGAAGTAGGTCGAGCCGCCCGAGACGCGTACGGCCTGGTCGACGACGTGCTTCGCGGTCTCGGTCGCGCGCACCTTCACGCCGACGAGCTTCGCGAACCAGGCGGAGCCGTGATCGACGAGGTCGTCGAGGTCGCGGGCGACCGACTCGAGCTGCGGCGGGATCGCGTCGTACGCGATGGCCGCGTCGGCGACGCGCCAGCGGATGTCGGGGTCGTGCGCGAGCGGCCGCCCGTCGTTCTTCATGGACGTGCGGCGGTTCGCGGCCGCGACGGCGAGGTCGAGCGCTCGCCGGCCGATGCCCGTGTAGACGGCCGCGAGCAGCAGTTCGAAGTTCGCGAAGATGCCGAAGACGAGCGCGTCGGCGTTGGGGCCCGGGTCGAGCCGGCGCACGATGCGGTCGGGCGCCGCGTACGCGCCGTCGAGCACGGTCGTGCGGCTCTGGCTCGCGCGCATGCCCATCGTGTTCCAGTCGTCGAGGATGCGCACGTCGGGGTCCTCGCGGTCGATGAAGCCGTACACGAGCTTCGGCGCGTCGGCCGAAGTCGAGTCGAGTCCCATGGTGCCGAGCCGCGTCCACGCCGGCGAGAGCGATGTGAAGATCTTGCGTCCCGCGTAGCGGTAGCCGCCGTCGGCCTGCGGCTCCGCGGACGTGCGCGAGCCGAAGAGCATGAGGTCGTTGCCGGCCTCGGAGATTCCGAAGCCGAACACCTCGCCCGCCCCCGCCTCGCGCAGCACGAAGTCGAGCGAGTCGTCGCCGCGGTCGCGCAGCACCTTCGCGACGCCCGTCCACACGAGGTGCATGTTGACGGCGAGGGCGGTCGCGGGCGCCGCGCCCGCGAGCCGCATCTGGGCGTGCACTGCGTCGACGAGAGCCCAGCCGAGGCCCCCGTGCTCCGCGGGCACGAGCGCCCTCAGGTAGCCGGCCGCGCGCAGTTCGTCGAGGTCCGCGTCGAAGAACGCGTTGTCGCGGTCGTACTCGGCGGCGCGGGCGCGGAAGCGCTCGAGGAGGTCGTCGTCGAGGAGGGATTCGGGCGTCGTGGTCTCGGTCGTCGCGCTCACGTCGCCAGACTACGCCCGCGGGCCGGGCCCGGTGGGGCCCGTCTCCGTCGGCGCCGTCGCCGGGGCGGATGCCGCGTCATCCGGCTCCGCCGCGGCGGCCGTTGTCGGGGCCGGTGCCGTGACGGTCGTCGTCGACCGACGCCGCCCTCTGGTCGCAAGCACGACGACGAGTGCCACGATCGCGGCCACGACCACGAGCAGGGCGAACCACGGCAGCAGCACCCCGAACACGACGGCCAGGGACGAGAGGAACCCGGTGAGCGCCGTCCAGCCGGCGACGACGCCGCTCCAGAAGTCGTTCGGCCGCGGGTCGGGCGCGTCGGCGACCGTCGTGAGGTCGAGCGTGAGCGTCGAGTAGTCGACCTGGTCGACGAGCGCGTCGCGCTGCTGCGTGAGGCTGTCGAGCTCGGCCTGGCGCGTGGTCAGCTCCGACTCGATGGCGACGAGGTCGGCGACGGTCTCCGCCTTCGCGAGCAGCTGCTCGAGCCGCTTCACCGAGGTCGCGAGCGCCTCCACCCGGGCGTCGAGGTCCTTGCGCTGCAACGTGACGTCGGAGGCATCCATCTGCACCGAGTCGACGTGGCCGAGGTCGCGCAGCTCGTCGACGACGCCGTCGAGCTCATCGGCCGGTACCCGGAGCACCAGCTGCGCGCTCGCCGTCGAGGAGTCGGTGCCGGGCCGCTCGGTGCGGCTGTCGATGCGACCGCCTGCCCGGTCGGCGATGCCCGCCGCCTCCTCGGCCGCGTCGATCGGGTCGTCGACGGTGATCGAGATCCACCCGGTCGTGATGACGCTCCGGTCTGCGGCATCCGGGTCGCCGGCGGACTCGTCGGCCGCCTGCCCGCCGTCGGAGCCGCTCTCGTCGCCGCCCTGCTGCGGAGCCTGGATTCCGGGTTCGGAGACACCGGTGGAACTCCCGCCGACTCCGCCTGCGGAGCAGCCGGCGAGCAGGAGGGCGATCATGGCGGCGGACGCCGCTGCGGGTGCGAGTCGTCTCATGCGGTCAGGCTAGGGCCGTCCGATGGGGCGATGTCTGGGCGTCGGCTGGGAGACCGGTCACGATCGGATCGCGCTGTGACCAGAACGTGACCGACCCGTGACCGGGCTGTGATGGAGCGCTCCCCGGTCGGTCGTGTTCAGTCGTCGTCGGGGTCGCGCCCGGTGCGTTCACCGGTGGCGAGGGCGGCGATCGCGGCGAGGTCGGCGGGGCCGAGGTCGAAGTCGAAGACGTCGAGGTTCTCGCGGATGCGCTCGGGTGACGAGGCCTTCGGGATGACGATGTTGCCGAGCTGCACGTGCCAGCGCAGCACGATCTGCGCCGGGCTGCGGCCGTGCGCCGCCGCGAGCCCTGCGAGCACGGGATCGTCGAGCAGGCGGCCCCGGGCGAGCGGCGACCAGGCCTCGGTGCGGATGCCTCGGGCTTCGTGGAACGCGCGGAGCTCGGTCTGCGGCAGCCGGGGATGCAGCTCGACCTGGTTGACGACCGGCATGACACCGGTCTCGCCGATGATGCGCTCGAGGTGGTGCGCGTGGAAGTTCGAGACGCCGATCGAGCGGACCCGGCCCTCGTCGCGCAGCCGGACGAGCGCACGCCACGTCTCGACGTACCGGTCGGTCGACGGCACGGGCCAGTGGATGAGGTACAGGTCGAGCCGCTCGAGCGCGAGCCGGCGCATCGTCGCGTCGAACGCGTGCAGCGTCTCGTCGTAGCCGTTGTCGTCCTTCCAGACCTTGCTCGTCACGAACAGCTCGTCGCGCGGTACCTCCGCCGCACGCACCGCCTCGCCGGTGCCGCGCTCGTTGGCGTAGAACGCCGCGGTGTCGAGGTGCCGGTAGCCCGCGGCGATCGCCTCGCCGGCCAGGCGCGCCGCGTCGTCGGCCGGCACCTTGTAGAGGCCGTAGCCGAGCTGCGGGACCGCGTGGCCGTCGGCGAGCGGCACGAGCGGTGCGCGGGGGATGGGATGCAGCATCCGGGGCCCTTCTCTCAGCTGGGTTGGAGCGGCACCGGCTCGGTGTCGGGGATCGGGCTCGCATCGCGGCCGCGCAGGTCGGGATGCCACGGCCGGCCGAGCACCGCCGCGAGCACGCCGACCGCCGCGAGTGCCGTCGCCGCCCAGAAGGCGCCCTGCGCGCCGTACCCGTCGATGAGGAAGCCGGCGAGCGCCGAGCCGAGGGCCGCGCCGATGAGCTGGCCCGTGCCGACCCAGCCGTACGCCTCGGCGGTGTCGGAGAACTTCACGCTCGCCGACACGATCGAGAAGAGCACCGCGAGGGCGGGGGCGATGCCGATTCCGGCGATGAACAGGGTGATCGAGAGCCACCAGAAGTCCATCACGAAGGCGGCGAGCGCCGTGCCGGCGAAGACGATGAGCATGCGCCGCGCCGTCGACCACGGTCCGATCGGCACGTGGCCGAGGAAGAGGCCGCCCGCGAGCGAGCCGACCGAGAAGATCGCGAGCACGATGCCCGCCTCGCTGCCGTCGTGGCCGAACACGGCGACGACGCCGGCCTCGATCGCCGCGCAGGCGCCGATGAGCAGGAAGCCGACGATCGTCGCGAGCAGCACCGCCGGGCGCCCGAGCACGGTGCCGAACCGCTGCTTCGAACGCGGGATGCGCACGCGGCCGAGCTCGGGGGAGGAGATGAACCACGCACCGCCGACGACCATGAGCAGGGCGGCGAGCAGGATGCCCCACACGGTGCCGACCTGCGTCGAGACGAACGTCGTCACGACGGGACCGACGACCCAGATGATCTCCTGCGCCGACGCGTCGAGCGAGTAGAGGGGCGTGATCTGGCGGGAGTTCACCATCTTGGGGTAGATGGTGCGCACGGCCGGCTGGATCGGCGGGGTCGACAGGCCCGCCACGAGGCCGATGACCATGTACAGGGGCACGGTGAGCGGCAGCACGCCGATCGCGACGATCGCGGTCACGCAGATCACGAGCGTCGTGATGAGCACCGGCCGCATGCCGAAGCGGCCCATGAGCCGGCTCGTGAACGGGCCGGCGACGGCCTGGCCGATCGAGGTCGCGGCCAGCACGAGGCCCGCGGCGCCGTACGACCCCGTCTGCTGCTCGACGTGCAGCAGGAACGCGAGCGACAGCATCCCCGACGGGAAGCGCGCGGTCAGCTGGGCGGCGATGATGCGCGCGACGCCGCGCGTCTTCAGCAGTTCCGAGTAGCTCCCCACAGTGCGCCAAGCCTATCGAGCGGTGCGCCGGACGCGTCGGACGGGCGAGAGCTGCGGCATCCGGTGCTGAAAAGACGGAATCTTGCGTCTCAGGGGGCCGCGGCGGTCACTTCGAATCGCTGCCGAATCGTGATCTGCAGAGATGGTTGCGTCGAGGTCGGGTGGGACTAGGCTCGATCTACGGCGACGGAGCCTCACTTTGCGCTCAGTCGTTTGTCCCCATCATCGCGTGACGACAGAGGTACCAACATGAACATCCGCCGACTGCTCCTGCCGGCCGCCATCGCCTCCGCCGCGGCCCTGCTCTTCACTGGCTGCGTCAACAACTCCGAGAGCGAGGGCGGCGGTGCCGAGAGCACCGCGCCCAAGACCTCCGTCGAGGCCGACGACGCCGCGGTCGCCCTGCTGCCCTCCGAGGTCAAGGACTCGGGTGTGCTGCGCATCGGCACCGACGCGGAGTACCCGCCCAACGAGTACAAGAACGATGCGGGCGAGCCGACCGGCTGGGGCGTCACCCTCGCCGAGGCGGTCTCGGCCAAGCTGGGCCTCGAGCCCGAGTGGCAGATCCTGAGCTTCGACAGCATCATCCCCCGCATCCAGGAGGGCGCGCTCGACATGGGCTCGTCGTCGTTCACCGACACGGTCGAGCGCCAGGCGTCGGTCGACTTCGTCGACTTCCTGAACGCGGGCAGCCTGTGGGCCGCCCCGGCGGGCAGCGACATCACCCCGGACAACGCGTGCGGCAAGACCGTCGCCGTGCAGTCGGGCACCATCCAGCACACCGACGAGCTGCCGGCGCGCAGCAAGAAGTGCACCGACGAGGGCAAGCCCGCCATCGAGATCCTGCCCTTCGACGGCCAGCCCGAGGTCACGAACGCCGTCGTCAACGGCAAGGCCGACGCGTTCTCGGCCGACCTGCCCGTCACGGGTGACGCGGTCGCGAACCTCGACGGCCAGCTCGAGACCGTCGGCGAGATGTTCGACGCCGCGCCCTACGGCTTCGCCACGCAGAAGGGCAGCGACATGACCAAGGCCGTGCAGGCCGCGGTGCAGTCGCTTATCGACGACGGCACGTACCTCGAGATCCTGAAGGCCGCCGGCATCGAGTCGGGTGCGGTCGACGAGGCGACCATCAACGGCGCCACCAACTGATCCGGTAAGACACCGCAGTCATGTCCGACATGCAGTCCCGGCCGGCGGGGACAGAGACCCCGCCGGCCGGCACCGGAACCGACACGCCCCCCGAGGCGATCAAGGCCATCAAGCTCCGCCACCCGTGGCGGATGGTCCTCGCGGTCGTCCTCATCGTGCTCGCCGTCCTCTTCGTGGTCGACGCGGCCGTCAACCGCCCGGTCTACAACTGGAACGAGGTCGGCAAGTACCTGCTCGACACGCGCGTCGTCGAGGCCGCCGGGTACACCCTCCAGCTCACCGTGTACTCGATGGTCATCGCGATCATCCTGGGCATCGTGCTCGCCGTCATGCGCCTCTCGCCGAACCCCGTCGTGAAGTCGGTGGCGTGGGTGTACCTCTGGCTGTTCCGCGGCACCCCGGTGTACGTGCAGCTCGTGTTCTGGGGCCTCATCGGCGTCATCTACAAGTCGATCGACATCGGCATCCCCGGCAACGAGCCGTGGATCTCGATCGTCACGAGCGATCTCCTGAGCTACTTCGCGCTCGCGATCATCGGCCTCGCGCTCAACGAGGCCGCCTACATGGCGGAGATCGTGCGCGCCGGCCTGCTCGCGGTCGACCGCGGCCAGGAGGAGGCGGCCACGGCGCTCGGCCTCGGCTGGTGGCACACCATGAGCCGCGTCATCCTGCCGCAGGCCATGCGCGTGATCATCCCGCCGACCGGCAACGAGGTCATCTCGATGCTGAAGACGACCTCGCTCGTCATCGCGGTGCCGTTCACGCTCGAGCTGTTCACGAGGACGACCGACATCGCGGCCAAGACGTACCAGCCGGTGCCGATGCTCATCGTCGCGTCGATCTGGTACCTCGCGATCACGTCGATCCTCATGGTGGGCCAGTACTACCTCGAGAAGCACTACGCGAAGGGCATCGACCAGCGGCCCGCACCGCAGAAGCCCACCGTCGAGACGAAGGCCGTCGCCGCCGTCGAGGCCGAGATGCCGCCGAGCGACCACCACTCCGGAGGAGGAGCATGAACGCCGCGCAGACCCCCACGGTGGCGGCGCAGACCCCCGTGGTGACGACGCAGACCCCCATGGTGAAGGCCGAGGCGGTGTCGAAGTCGTACGGTTCGAACCTCGTGCTGCGTTCGATCTCGCTCGAGGTCAAACGGGGCGAGGTGCTCTGCCTCGTCGGTCCGTCGGGTTCGGGCAAGTCGACGTTCCTGCGCTGCATCAACCACCTCGAGACGGTGAGCGCCGGCCGGCTGTCGGTCGACGGCGAGCTCGTGGGCTACCGCCAGCACGGCGACAAGATCTACGAGCTGCACCCGAAGGACGCCGCGAAGCAGCGCCGTGACATCGGCATGGTGTTCCAGCGCTTCAACCTCTTCCCGCACATGACCGCCGTCGAGAACGTGATGCTCGCGCCGACGCTGCTGAAGAAGGGCATGTCGAAGGCGAAGCTGAAGGCGCGCGCGCTCGAACTCCTCGCCCGCGTCGGCCTCGCCGAGCGCAGCGACTACTACCCGGCGCAGCTCTCGGGCGGCCAGCAGCAGCGCGTCGCGATCGCCCGGGCGCTCGCGATGGAGCCGAAGCTCATGCTGTTCGACGAGCCGACCTCGGCGCTCGACCCCGAGCTCGTCGGCGAGGTGCTCGAGGTCATGAAGGAGCTCGCGAAGAGCGGCATGACCATGATCGTCGTGACGCACGAGATGGGCTTCGCCCGCGAGGTCGCCGACACGCTCGTCTTCATGGACGGCGGCGTCGTCGTCGAGTCGGGCGACCCGCGCGAGGTGCTCTCGAACCCGCAGCACCAGCGCACCCGAGCCTTCCTGTCGAAGGTGCTCTAGGCCGCGCAGGCCGCTCAGAAGGCGCTCGTCGGCTCAGCCGGCGAGCGCCTTCTGCACGCGCTGCACCGACACGGTCTCGGCCGTGCGCAGCTCCTGGGCGAAGAGCCCCACGCGCAGCTCCTCGAGCATCCAGCGCACGCGCACGAGCGACGGGTCGGCGTCGGGGGCGATCGGCAGCGTGCCGCCGGCCTTCTCGTAGGCCTGCCGCGCCACGTCGAACTCGTTCATGAGCTGCCGGTCGCGGCCGGGGTTGTCGACGAGTTTGCGCACGCGGACGGCGATCGCCTCGAGGTAGCGCGGCAGGTGCCGCAACCGCTCGAGTCCCGTCGCCGAGACGAAGCCGTTCGGCACGAGCGCCGCGAGCTGCTCGCGCAGGTCGGCGAGGGCGGCCATGAGCTGGATGCTCGAGGCCTTCGAGATCGCGCGGTCGGCGTCTCGGGCCGCCTTCAGGATGCGGGCCGTGAGCGACACGGTCTCGAACATCCGGTCGACGACCGACGCGGCGGCGGCGTCGCGCACGGCCTCGAACTCGGCCCGTGTGCGCAGGATGCCGTCGGGGTGGCGCGCACGCAACTCGGCGTCGACGCACGCGGCGAGGCAGTCGTCGAGGAGCGCCCGAGTCGACGGGTAGGCGCTCGAGGCGAGGGCGAGCTTCTCGTCGTTCGAGAGGTGCTCCTGCACGTAGGCGACGGGCGTCGGCGTCGCGAGCACGACGAGTCGGCGGATGCCGCGGCGGAGCGCCCGGTCGCGCTCGTCGGCCGTCGCCACCAGTCGCAGCGCGACGGCATCGCGCTCGTCGACGAGCGTCGGGTAGGCCCGGATGACGTTGCCCGCCTGGCTCGTGTCGAGGTGCTCGGGCAGCTCGTCCCACTCCCATGTCGTGATGCCGCCGCGCTCGGCGAGTTCGGGGGGCGGGGGAGCGACGCTCGCTCGGGGTGCTGCGCCCGAGCTCGCGCGGGCCGGCTTCCGGTCGGTGCCGCCGACCGCCTTGCCGCCGACCGCCTTGCCGCCGACGGTGCTGCCGCCGACCGCACGGGCGACCGCGTCGCGGGTGCGATCGGCGAGTCGGGCCTGCAGCTCGGCGAGGTCCTTCGAGGTGCCCAGCGCGCGCCCGCGCTCGTCGACGGCCCGGAAGGTGACACGAAGGTGCGGCGGTACGCGCTCGAGGTCGAAGTCGGACGGGTCGACGGGGGTGAAGGTGAGCTTGCGGATCGCCCGCCCGACCTCGGCGGTGAGCGGCTCGCGCGGCTCGCCCTTCTCGGGGCCGGCGGGGAGCTCGTCGGCGATCTTCGCCGCCCACTCTGCGGCGGGAACGACCTGGCGCCGGAGCACCTTCGGCAGGGCGCGCAGGAGCGCCGTGATGAGCTCGTCGCGGAGGCCGGGCACCTGCCAGTCGAATCCGGCCGGCTCGAGACGCGGCAGGAGCACGAGCGGCACGACCACCGTCACTCCGTCGTCGTCGGCGCCGGGCTCGAAGCGGTACGACAGCGAGAGCGTCTGGTCGCCCTGCTTCCACCGATCGGGGAAGCCGTCGCCCCGGCCGTCGTCGGCCTCCTCGCCGACGAGGTCCTCCCGCCGCATCCTGAGCAGGTCGGGGCTCGTGCGCTGCGCACCGCGCCACCAGCGCTCGAACGAGCGCACGTCGGAGACGTCGTGCGGCACACGTGCCTCGTAGAAGGCGACGACCGCCTCGTCGCCCGCGAGCAGGTCGCGCCGACGGGTCCGCTCCTCGACCTCGCCGAGCTCGCGGCGCAGCATCCGGTTCTGCTTCACGAAGGCGAAGAGGCGCCGGTCGAGGCGTGAGGTGTCCCAGTCCTCCTCGACGAGCGCGTGGCGGATGAACAGCTCGCGCGCGAGCTCGGCGTCGACCCGGGCGAGCTGGATGCGACGCTTCGCGACGATCGGCACGCCGAACAGCAGCACCTTCTCGTCGGCGACCGCCGAGCCCTGACGCCGCTCCCAGCGCGGTTCGGAGTAGCTGCGCTTCGCGAGCGGGCCCGCGAGCTGCTCGGCCCACGCCGGGTCGATCGCGGCGTTCGTGCGGGCGAAGAGCCGGCTCGTCTCCACGAGCTCGGCGCTCATGAGCGCCTGCGGTGGCTTCTTCGCGAGTGCGGAGCCCGGGAAGATCACGAAGCGCGTGCTGCGGGCGCCGACGAACTCGGCGTCGCGCCGGCGACCCCGCCGCTCGGCGTCGCGCGCGGAGCCTGCTCCGCCGCGACCCGAGCCCGTCTGCGCGTCGTCGCGGAGGCCGATCTGCGAGAGCAGGCCCGCGAGCAGCGCCCGGTGGATGCCGTCGCCGTTGGGTTCGCCGGCGCGCTCGTTCACGTGGAGGCCCAGCGGCTTCGCGAGCCGCACCAGCTGGCGGTAGAGGTCCTGCCACTCGCGCACGCGCAGGTAGTTGAGGAACTCCGACTTGCACATGCGGCGGAACGCGCTGCCGGAGAGCTCGCGCTGCTTCGCCTCGAGGTGGTTCCAGAGGTTCAGGATCGTGAGGAAGTCGCTCGTGGGATCGACGAATCGGGCGTGGAACCCGTTCGCCTCTTCGCGACGTTCGAGCGGGCGCTCGCGCGGATCCTGGATCGTGAGGCCCGCGACGATCGCGAGGACCTCTCGCGAGACGCCCTGCGCCTTCGACTCGAGCACCATGCGCGCGAACCGGGGCTCGATCGGCAGGCGCGAGAGCTGCCGGCCGATGCGGGTCAGCTGCGGCCCGTCGCCCGGGGCGCCGTCGTCGAGGGCACCGAGTTCGCGCAGCAGCTCGAGGCCGTCACGGATGCCGCGGGCGTCGGGCGGCGTGAGGAACGGGAACTCCTCGATCTGCCCGAGCCCGAGCGACGCCATCTGCAGGATGACCGCCGCGAGGTTGGTGCGCAGGATCTCGGGGTCGGTGTACTCGGGCCGGCGCTCGAAGTCGTCCTCCGAGTACAGCCGGATCGCGATGCCGTCGCTCGTGCGGCCGGATCGGCCCGAACGCTGGTTCGCCGAGGCCTGCGAGATGGGCTCGATCGGCAGTCGCTGCACCTTCGAGCGCACCGAGTACCGGCTGATGCGCGCGGTGCCGGCGTCGATGACGTACCGGATGCCGGGCACGGTGAGGCTCGTCTCGGCGACGTTCGTCGCGAGTACGACGCGCCGGCGGAGCCCTGCGACCTTCGAGGGCTCGAAGACGCGGTGCTGGTCGGCCGACGAGAGCCGCCCGTAGAGCGGCAGCACCTCGGTCTCGCCGCCGCGGCCGCCCGCGTAGCGCGCACGCACCGCCTGCTCGGCGTCGCGGATCTCGCCCTCGCCCGACAGGAACACGAGCACGTCGCCGCGCGACTCGCGATCGAGCTCGTCGAGCGCGTCGATGATGCCGCGCTGCACGTCCTTGTCGTCGGCGGCGGCGCCCTCGTCGTCCTCCTCGTCGCCGGCACCGGCCTCGGCGACGAGCGGCCGGTAGCGCACCTCGACGGGGTAGGTGCGCCCGGAGACCTCGACGACGGGGGCGGGTTCGCCCGCAGCATCCGAGAAGTGGCGCGCGAAGCTCTCGGGGTCGATCGTCGCGCTCGTGACGATGACCTTGAGGTCGGGGCGGCGCGGCAGCAGGCGCTTCAGGTACCCGAGCAGGAAGTCGATGTTGAGGCTGCGTTCGTGGGCCTCGTCGATGATGATCGTGTCGTAGCGGCGCAGTTCGCGGTCGCGGTGGATCTCGTTCAGCAGGATGCCGTCCGTCATCACCTTGATGCGCGTGGAGTCGCTCACCCGGTCGGTGAAGCGCACCTGGTAGCCGACGAGCCCGCCGAGCTCGACGCCGAGCTCCTCCGAGATGCGCTCGGCGATCGTCCGGGCGGCGATGCGTCGCGGCTGCGTGTGCGCGATCGACGTGCGGCCGAGCTCGAGGCAGATCTTCGGCAGCTGCGTGGTCTTGCCCGAGCCGGTCGCGCCGGCCACGATCACGACCTGGTGCGACTCGAGCGCGCGCGCGATCTCGTCGCGCTGGGCGGAGACCGGCAGCTCGGCGGGATAGGTGATCACGGGGATCGACGCTGGCGAGGACATAGCCCTCCATCGTATGACGTGTCGGGCGGGCATCGCCGGATCGGTAGCGTTGACGCATGACGACCGATCGTTCCGAGTCCGACTGGCAGGCCTGGCGAACCGCCCGCGAACAGCGGGCGACGGCTCCGCACGGGCTCGCGGCCCTGCGGTACACCCATTGGCTGTTCGCCGCAGAGCCCGAGACGGTCGAGGGCGCTCCCGGCCGCTGGTCGGCCGACGGCGGCGTGGTGGTCGGCGTCGGGCTCGAGGATGCCGCGGGGCCCGTGCGGCTCGCACCGGGCGACCAGCTCGTGGTCGGCGCGACCCTGCTTCGCGCGTTCGAGCGCGACGGTGCGCTCGCGTTGCGCGTGCTCGACCCCGAAGCCCCGACGCGCACGTCGCTCGCGGGCATCGACGCGTACCCGTTCGCGCCCGAGTGGGTCGTGCGAGCCCGGTTCGAGGCTGCCGACGGCGGTTCGATCGACGTGACGAGCGTCGACGGCCACGCATCGACGGAGGCGGCGGGCGGCGTCGCACGGTTCGACGTCGACGGCACGCCGGTCGAGCTGACCCTCACCCGCGATGCGGGCGGACTCGGCGCGGTGTTCGCCGATGCGACGAGCGGGAGCGAGTCGTATCGGTTCCGGTTCCTGGCGGTCGGCGAACCCGACGCCGACGGCACCCTCACGCTCGACTTCAACCGCGCGTACCTGCCGCCGTGCGCGTTCAGCGACCAGTACGTGTGCCCGTTGCCCTCGGCGGGCAACCGCTGGCCGGTCGCGGTGCGTGCGGGGGAGCGGCTGCCGGTGCCCGTCGAGGCTTCGCGGACAGCGAACCGCCCTGCCGTCGCGTGAGCGACCGTGATGGGATGGCGGACATGACGGTTCCCCGCATCCAGCTCAACGACGGCCACTCCATTCCCCAGCTCGGCTTCGGCGTCTTCAAGGTCGATCCGAAGGAGACCGAGCGCATCGTGACCGATGCGCTCGAGGTCGGCTACCGGCACCTCGACACCGCTCGCATCTACGGCAACGAGGCGGGCGTCGGCCGCGCGATCGCGGCGTCGGGCATCGCCCGCGAAGAGCTGTTCGTGACGACGAAGCTCTGGAACGACGACCAGGGCACCCAGTCGGTGCACGACGCCTTCGACGCGAGCCTCGAGCGCCTCGGTCTCGACTACGTCGACCTCTATCTCATCCACTGGCCGAGCCCCGCCCGCGATCGCTACGTCGACACGTGGCGCGAGTTCGAGAAGATCCGCGCGACCGGACGGGTCCGTTCGATCGGCGTCTCGAACTTCCTCGTGCCGCACCTCGAGCGGCTGCTCGACGAGACCGACGTCGTACCGGCGGTCGACCAGATCGAGCTGCATCCCGCCCACCAGCAGCCCGCGACGGCTGCCTTCGCCGAGGAGCACGGCATCGCGATCGAGGCGTGGGGTCCGCTCGGCCAGGGCAAGTACCCGCTCTTCGAGCTGCCCGAGATCGCGGGTCCTGCGGCCGTGCACGGCAAGTCGCCCGCGCAGGTCGTGATCCGCTGGCACCTGCAGCGGGGCCACATCGTGTTCCCGAAGTCGACGCATCGGGCGCGAATGGCCGAGAACTTCGATGTGTTCGACTTCGCGCTCGACGAAGCCGAGATGCAGGCGATCACGGCGCTCGAACGTGAGGGCCGGGTGAGCGCGCATCCCGACGAGGTGAACTGAGCGCGGGCTAGGCTGGCACCATGGGCCGCCGTCTCGCCGACGCCGTCAGCCCCTACCTGCGGGCCCACGCGGGGAACCCCGTCGACTGGTTCCCGTGGGGCGACGACGCGTTCGCCGAGGCGCGTGCCCGCGACATCCCGGTCATGATCTCGATCGGATACGCGACCTGCCACTGGTGCCACGTCATGGCGCGCGAGAGCTTCGGCGACGTCGAGACGGCGCGCGTGCTCAACGAGCGGTTCGTGTCGATCAAGGTCGACCGTGAGGAGCATCCCGACGTCGACTCGAGCTATCTCGCGGCCGCCTCGGCGTTCACCCGTGAGCTCGGCTGGCCGCTCACGGTGTTCGCGACCCCCGAGGGTCGGGCGTTCTACGCGGGCACCTACTTCCCGCCCGTGCCGCAGCGCGGCATGCCGTCGTTCCGGCAGGTGCTCGCGGCGGTCGACGAGGCGTGGCGCGAGCGCCGCGAGCAGCTCACCGACACCGCTGAGGCCGTCGCAGGTGCGCTCGCCGCCGCAGCGCAGGCCCCCACGGCCGGCGGCCTGCCGACGGCGGTCGAACTGGATGCCGCGGTGCGGTCGCTCGCGGCGCAGGAGGACCCGGTGCACGGCGGGTTCGGCGGCGCTCCGAAGTTCCCGGTCGCGCCCGTGCTCGGGTTCCTCGCCCGAGGCGGCGCGAACGGGCGCACGCTCGCGGCGCGCACGCTCGCGACCATGGCCGCCTCGCCCCTTCGCGACCAGGTCGACGGGGGCTTCTACCGGTACGCGACGCGCGCCGACTGGAGCGAACCGCACTACGAGCGCATGCTCACCGACAACGCACTGCTGCTCGACGTCGCGGTCGACCTCGCCCGCGACGACTCCGCCGCGCTCGTCGTCGCGCGCGACACCGCGTCGTTCCTCGTCGGCACGATGCAGCTGCGGGGCGGCGGGTTCGCCGCCGCACAGGACTCGGAGAGCATGGTCGACGGTGTGCGCACCGAGGGCGGTTACGCGAGGGCCGATGCCGCCGAACGTCGATCGCTCGAGCCGCCACCCCTCGACGAGAAGGTGCTCACGGGCTGGAACGGGCTCGCGATCGGGGCGCTCGCCCGGGCATCGGCCGTGCTCGCCGATCCGGGCGGCGCCGACGCGCTCGCCGCGGCGCGCCGGGCCGCCGACCTCCTCGTCGAGCGTCATCGCACCGCGGACGGCATGCTCGTACGCGCCTCACGCGACGGCCGCATCTCCGGTGCGCGGGCGGCGCTCGAGGACTCCGGCATGTTCGCGTCGGGACTCGTCGAGCTCGCGCTCGCGAGCGGCGACGTCGGCTACGCGGTGATCGCGCGCGACCTCGTCGACGCGACGCTCGCCGCGGGCGCCGCGGGCGCCGCGGGCGGCGCGGGTGACGGCGATGCGGCGCATGCCGGCCAGCCCTTCGCCGTGCCCGGCGGTGCCGACCCGGTGCTCGCAGCGCACGGCCTCGCGCTGCCGAGCGACCCGGCCGAGGGCGCAGTGCCATCGGGGGTCACCGCGTGCGCCCGGGCTGCCTGGCAGCTCTGGCTGCTCGGAGCGGGCGAACGGTACCGCGACGCGGCCGTGCAGGCGATGGAGGGCGTCGCGGGCATCGCGCTCGAGCGGCCGATCGCGTTCGGCGGATCGCTCGGGCTCATGGCCGAGCTCGCGGCCCCCGTGGTCCAGCTCGTGACGGTCGTGCCCGACGGAACCGCACGGCCGGTGCCCGCCGACGAGGCGGCCGCGGCACTCGTCGCCGAGAGTCGCCGGCACGCGGCATCCGTCACGGTCGTCGTCACCGCCGCAGAGGCCAGACGGTTCGCAGCAGCCGGGTTCGACCTGTTCACCGGACGCGACCTGCAGGGCGGCGCCGCGGCCGCGTACCGGTGCCGCGAGTTCGTGTGCGCGCTGCCGGTCGTGGATGCCGCCGCGCTCCGTACGATGGAGGCATGAGCGGAACCGTCGCCGAACCGGCGAGCACCGGCAGGTCGACCACGTCGGCCGTCGTCCTGAGCCTCGTCGTCGACCTCGTGCTCGTGGTGGTGTTCGTGCTCATCGGTCGTCGCAGCCACGCCGAGGCGCTCGACCTCGCGGGCATCGCGGCGACGGCCTGGCCGTTCGCCGTCGCCCTGCTCGTCGGTTGGGCCGTCGCCCGAGCGTGGCGGTCGCCCGCGGCCGTGTGGCCGACGGGCGTGATCGTCTGGGCGGTGACGGTGGTCGGCGGGCTCGCGTTGCGGGTGCTCGCGGGCGACACGGCGCAGGTTCCGTTCATGATCGTCGCGACCGTGACGCTCGCGGTGTTCCTCATCGGCTGGCGCGCGATCGTCGCACTCGTGCGCCGGCTGCGCGGGCGCGCCCAGGCCTCCGCATGATGACGCTCGCGGCCGAGCCGAACCCGATCGAGTGGCTCTTCGACGCGCAGCTCGTGATCGGCGGGCAGGTCATCCTGTGGCGCGAGATCGTCGGCAACCTCTTCGGGCTCGCGTCGGCGCTCGGCGGCATGCGTCGCAAGGTGTGGGCGTGGCCGGTCGGCATCATCGGCAACGCGCTGCTGTTCACCGTCTTCATGGGCGCCGTCTTCCACACGCCGAACCCGGTCAACCTGCTGGGTCAGGCGGGTCGGCAGCTCATGTTCATCGCCGTCTCGATCTACGGCTGGATCCAGTGGTCGCGACACCGCCACGAGTCGGCGAACGCCGTCGACCCGCGCTGGGCGACCGCCCGGGAGCGCGTGTTGCTCGTCGTGGTCTTCGTCGGCGGGACGCTCGTGCTCACGCCGATCTTCCGCGCCCTCGGGTCGTTCGAACCGGTCTGGGCCGACGCGTGGATCTTCATGGGATCGCTGCTCGCGACCTGGGGCATGGCGAAGGGATGGACGGAGTTCTGGCTCATCTGGGTCGCCGTCGACGTCGTCGGCGTACCGCTGCTCGTGTCGGCCGGGTACTACGCGTCGGCGCTGCTCTACCTGTTCTACGGCACGTTCACGCTGCTCGGGTTCTTCACCTGGCTGCGGGTGCAACGACGGCGGGATGCCGCCGCGGCGGCCGCATCGACCGGTTGACCCGCTACCAGGGTGCGGGTACGCGGTCGAGCAGCGCCCACACGGCGCCGCTCAACTCGGGATGCTCCATCGCGATGCCGCGCAGCAGCTCGAACTCGAACTTCGCGGCTTCACCGGGGCGCGCCGCCGGGTGGTAGGCGCGCGACCGGGCGGGCCCCCAGGCGTCGGACTGGAGTCGCTCTTCGCGCAGTGTTGCGACGACCTGCTCGTCGACCGACGGCAGGTCGGGCAGGAACATCCACGGATCCTCCCCGAGTCGGCAGCGCAACTCGATGAGGGCGGCGAGCTCGTCGCGAGCGTCTTGACGCAGGCGCTCGAGCGCCGGTGACTCCGTCATGTGCGGCCCTCCCTCGCTGTCACGATCGTACGCTCACGCTACGCGCACCGTGTGACAGGCGGGTTACGGGGCGCAACGTGAGATGGCGCGGAGATGACGGGTGTGTGACGATCGCCGCGCGCAACGCCGCAGGAGGCGCTTGAATGGTGCCCGCGGATGAAGGAGGCGAACATGGTCGAGGTGCTCATCCTGCACGGCTGGCAGAATCACCGACCCGAGGGGCACTGGCAGCGCTGGCTGGCCGAGGAGCTCACCGCGCGCGGCCATGTCGTGCGCTACCCGCAGCTGCCCGACGCCGATGAACCGACCCGCGAGGGGTGGCTCGCGGCGCTCGAGGCCGAGCTCGCCGAGACGAGCCGCTCGGAGTTGACGGTCGTCGCGCACAGCCTCGGCTGCTCGCTCTGGCTCGCGTACGCGATCGAGCGTGCCCGGCGGTGCAGCCCGGGCCGGATGCCACCGGGCCGGCGGCCGCACGTGTCGTGCTCGTCGCGCCGCCGTCCGACGGATTCCTCGAGCAGACGCCGGAGATCGCCGGGTTCATCGCGGGCGGTACCGATGCCGACGACGACGCGCGCGCCGGCGTCGCGGCGGCGCTCGCCGCGGCGAGCCTCGAGGCGCCGATCGTCGTGCAGAGCGACGCCGACCCCTGCAGCCCGGCCGGCACGACCTCGTTCGCCGACGCGTTCGAACTCGACCGGGTCATCGTGCCCGGTGGCGGACACCTCACGATCGAGGACGGGTTCGGCCCGCTCCCGCTCGTGCTCGACCTCGTGCTGGAGGTCGAAGCGACGACCGCGGCCTGGGAGACGCGCGCCCGGTGACGCTCGACGAGCAACGGTGACGGAGACCCCGGCCGACGCGGGCGTGCCCGAATCGATCTGGCGCACGGCGGTGTCTCGTGCGGGGCGTCTCAGGCGGCGGCGTACTCGGTGAGCAGGGTTCGTACGTCGGGTGGTGGGGGCAGGGTGGTGGGGATTCTGCGGTTGCCCGGGCGGGGTCTGCGGTCGGGGTCGAGGTGTGCGGGTGGGATGAACCAGACGTAGCCGTTGATGTTGAAGATGAGCCAGCCGTCGTCGTGGATGCGGTGGTGGTGGTGTGCGCAGAGCATGACGCCGTTGGAGACGTCGGTTCGGCCGTGGTGCCGGCGCCACCAGCGGAGGTGGTGGGCTTGGGTGTGCGAGGGCGGCCGGGTGCAGCCGGGCCAGGCGCAGCCGCCGTCGCGTTCGATGAGGGCGAGTTTCTGGGCGTGGGTGAACAGGCGGCGGTGGCGGCCGAGTTGCAGGTTCTCGCCGTGCTCATCGAGGTAGATGGGTGCGATGCCGGCGTGCATCGCAAGTTCGCGCACGGACTGGATCGAGATGGGCTGGTCGATTCCGTCGATCGTGCCATGACCATGCCCGGTGGTGAGCATGTCGGCGTCGACGCGGGCGATGACCATCGTCTGTCGGAGGGGTGCGGGTGCGTGCTCAGCGCTGAGTGCGGTGCGGGCGATGTCGGCGAGGGCGTCGGCGTTCATCTGCACGATCGTGCGGTCCTCGATGAATACCTGGTCGGGCCGGTCGCCTGCGACCGGGCTCATGCTGCGGTTCGTACCTGCACCGCTGCGCGTGCCCTCGATGGCGTCTCCGGCTGCGACGGCGTCCGTTGGCGTGGCGTCGTGGCAGCTGCCGGTCGCGCCGGAGTCGCCCGGCTGGTTGCTGCCCCGGGCCTGGTGCAGTTGGGCGGCGACCAGGGTTTCGAGCGCGAGTTTGATGGGGGCGCCGTTGACGGGGTCGAATGCGCCGCGGAGTTGGAGCATGCCGGCCCGGTCTTCCCAGAATCGGAGTCCGCGGGCGGCACGCAACTCGTCTTCGCGGGGCTTGACGCCGTCGGGGTCGAGTCGGGCTTCGAGGAGTTTCACGAGCCGGTGGAGGCCATCGACTCCGACGGTGGGGGCCTGCTCGACGAGGAACCGTTCGGCGTCGGCGAGTTCGGCCCGGTCGGCGCGGGGCGCGACCCGGTCGAGGAAGCGGCGGATCACTTCGGCCGCGTCGACGCAGATCGTGCCGGATGCCAGTGCGTCGGCGAGGTGCGGGTGCCTGGGCGGCAGCAGTTCGCCGGTGAACGACGCCCGGGGTGCGGTCGCCTGACCGACCGCGACGAGTTTGGCCGCGTCGGTGTGCCGGCTGCCGGTGGCGGTCGCGATGAGGCGTTCGGCCGTGGCGTAGCCGTGCTTGCGGGCGACCTCGTCGGTACCGGGACGTGACCGTGCCGCGAGCTCGGCCGCGATGGGAGCCTGCAACGCTTGCACCCGGCGGGACAACTCACCCAACGCCTCGGTGACCCGGACGAGCCCCTCATCGCTCATGACCCGCACATCAGCAGCTGCGAGCGTCGATCCGACGACGCCCGCGAGCACGGCGCCCGCCCACACGGAACACACCTGATCGAGTGCGGCTGAAACCCCGGTCAGGGCGGGTATTCCAGCGGGTTCGGGCATGCCATCAGCCTACCGTGAACCTCCTGATTTTCGAAGAGATGTTCGAGGATTGTGGAGAACTCGTGTGGTCGCGCGGGCGGTCTCGAGACGCTCGCTGCGCTCGTTCCTCAACCCACGGGCCGAGGCGCCACTGCTTGAATGGGCGGGTGGACTCCGCACGTACGTCGACCCCGCTCGCTCGCCTCGCCGCCGACCTCGAAGCCGCCGACTTCACCGTCGACGCGCTCGACGCGCTCTGGGGTGAGACGGCGTCTGCCGCGCTCCACCGCAGCGAACGAGTACCGGCCCGGCGTGTGCTCGACGCCCTCCGACGCGAGCACGGCGCGTCCGCTCCGCTCGCGGTGCTCGCCGAACTCTTCGTGCTCGGCCTGCCGGTGCCGGCCGACGAGGCGGCCGCGGCGTTGCCCGAGCTCGGCCTCGACGATGCGGCCGCGATCGGCCTCATCCGCAGCGAAGGCGCCACCATCCTCGCCGCACTCGACCTGCGCCCCTACGCGTTCACCGACGCGCACGGCAGTGCGCACTGGTGGATCCTCTCCGACCTCGGCGAACTCGCCCTCGGGCACGCACTCCGCGAGGACCACGTACTCGGCGTCGGCGGCGCGTCGACCACGCTGTCGGGGCTCATGCAGCCGACGCCCGCGCGGCGCGTGCTCGACCTCGGCACGGGCTGCGGCGTCCAGGCCATGCACGCCTCGCGCTTCGCCGACTCGGTCGTCGCGACCGACATCTCCGAGCGGGCGCTCGAGATCGCCCGGATGAACCTCGAGCTCAACGGCATCGACGGCGTCGAGCTGCGCCTCGGCAGCCTGTTCGAGCCGGTCGCCGGCGAGCGGTTCGACCGCATCGTGTCGAATCCGCCGTTCGTCATCACGCCGCGCACCGAGGGCGTGCCCGAGTACGAATACCGCGACGGCGGCATGGTGGGCGACGCGCTCGTCGAGGCCGTCGTCCGGGGCTGCGCCGAGCACCTCGAACCGGGCGGAGTCGCCCAGCTGCTCGCCAACTGGGAGTACCGCGACGGCGTCGACGGCCTCGCCCGCGCGGCCTCGTGGGCCGGAGACCTCGACCACTGGCTCGTCGAGCGCGAGGTGCAGCCCGTCACCGAGTACGCCGAGACCTGGATCCGCGACGGCGGCACCCGGTCGGGCACGGCTGCGTTCGACCGCCTGTACGACGCATGGCTCGACGATTTCGCGGCGCGCGGCGTCACCGAGGTCGGCTTCGGGTACGTGCTCGTGCGGCGCTCGGGCGACGCGGATGCCCCAGCAGCGGCATCCGCCACCGGCAGACTGGCCCGTGTCGAGCGACGGCACGGTGCCATCGGCTCGAACCCCGCGGGCCTCGGCGGACACCTCGCGCAGTGCCTCGACGCGCTCGACCGGCTGGCAACGCTCGACGACGCGTCGCTCGCCGCCGTCCACTTGACCGTCGCGGGCGATGTCACGGAGGAACGCCACTACTGGCCCGGCGACGAGGACCCGACCGCGATGCTGCTGCGCCAGGGCGGCGGGTTCGCACGCACGATCTCGCCCGGCACGGCGCTCGCCGCATTCGTCGGCGCCTGCGACGGCGAGCTCGCGGCCGGTGCGATCGTCGCGGCGCTCGCACAGCTGCTCGAGGTCGACGGGCCCGCGCTCGCCGGCGAACTGCTCCCCGAGATCCGCGAGCTCATCGTCGACGGGATGCTGCTGCTGCCCCGCGAATGACGACGTGTCTCGAGGGAGCGGAGGACGATCTCCGCTTGTGTGAGAATGGGCGCACCCGGCCAGGACCGACCACCCTACTTCCGTGACCGTGCCGGGCCGGGCCGGGTCGCGCTCGCATGCTTGGGAGGCATCGCTTGAGTTCACTGCTGTCCGCGCGTCCGCGCGCATGGATCGTCGTCGGCGCCGTGGTGGCGCTCGTGCTCGCGGCCATCGGAATCTCGGCGCCGCCCGCTCACGCCGAGGTCGGTACCGGCACGGCGAGCATCTCCGGTCACGTGACCCTGCCCGAGGGCGTCGACCCCGAGGCGGCCGGCCTCACCGTCAGCGCGTTCGAGGCTTCGGTCGACAACGCGAGCGTGGGTGGGTGGATCTCGCCGGAGGGCGACTTCACCATCCCGTACCTGGCAGCGGGCACCTACAAGTTGCGCTTCATGACCTGGGACGACGACTCCGTGCTGACGGCCTGGTGGAAGGACGGCTTCGACTTCGCGTCGGCGCAGACGGTGACGGTCGCCGACGGTCAGGAGCTCGCCGGCGTCGACATGACCCTCGTTCGTGCCTCGACGATCTCGGGCAAGCTGACCGGCGTGCCTGAGAACGGTGCGGGAGTCTTCCCGTGGCGACGGGATGCCTCGGGCGAATGGGTGCGCGAAGGCGACTACGTGCGGATCGGCACCGACGGCGAGTACCTCATCACGGGCCTCCGTGCCGGTACGTACACGCTGCTCTTCAACACGGGCACCTACCCCGACCAGTACTGGAAGCTGCAGCGCGAGATCGCCACGGCGACGCCCATCGAGGTCGGGATCGGCCAGGCGCTGACGGGCTTCGACGCGAACGTGTCGGCAGCGTTGTGGATGCCGCAACTGAACGTCAGCGGTTCGCTCCAGGTCGGTTCGACGATGCAGGTCACCGCGACCTGGCAGATCCAGCCCGATGCCGTGACGTACCAGTGGTTCGCGAACGCGGTGGCGATCACCGGCGCGACGTCGGCGACGTACGTCCCGACCGCCGACCTGGTCGGAAAGCAGCTCAGCGTGCGCGTCGACGGGCGGAAGGCCGGATACGTGCCGACGTGGGACACCGCCGTCCGAGGCACCGTCGTCAAAGGTTCGCTGACTCCGGGAGTCGCGATGTTCACCGGTACCGGCGTCGTCGGCTCGACGTTGACGGCGTCGGCCGGCGGGTGGCCGTCGGGAACCCAGTTCTCGTACCAGTGGGCGTATGCCGACGGCAACATCGCAGGCGCGACCGGCAAGACCTTCACGATCACGACGGCCCAACGGGGCCGCGGAATCTACCTGAAGCTCACCGGAACGCTCCCCGCGTACGACTCCCGGACGGTGTTCGCCGCCGAGCACATCTTCGTCGACGCCGGCACCTTCACCGCGGCGACGCCGACGATCTCGGGCACGGCCGCGGTCGGCTCGACGCTCACGGCGAAGACCGGAACCTGGACGACGAACGCGACCTTCCCGACGAAGTTCTCGTACAAGTGGTTCGCGTCGGGCGTCGCGATCAGCGGCGCGACGGCGTCGACCTACAAGCTCACGAGCGCACAGGCGGGCAAGACCATCTCCGTCGTCGTCACCGGCACCGTCGGCGGCAACATCCGAGCCATCAAGCAGTCGGCGGCGACGGCGAAGGTCGCGACGGTGGCGACGCCGACGATCTCGGGTACCGCTGCGGTCGGGTCGACGCTCACGGCGAAGCCGGGCACCTGGACGTCGGGCACGGTGTTCTCGTACCAGTGGTACGCGTCGGGCACGGCGATCACGGGGGCGACGGCGTCGACGTTCAAGCTCACGAGTGCGCAGGCCGGCAAGACGGTGACGGTGACGGTGAAGGGTGCGCTCTCGGGATACACGACGGTGTCGAAGTCGTCGGCGGCGACGGCGAAGGTCGCGACGGTGGCGACGCCGACGATCTCGGGTACCGCTGCGGTCGGGTCGACGCTCACGGCGAAGCCCGGCACCTGGACGACCGGCACCACGTTCTCGTACCAGTGGTACGCGTCGGGCACGGCGATCAGTGGTGCGACCTCGTCGACCTTCAAGCTGACATCGCTGCAGAAGGGGAAGACGATCACGGTGAAGGTCACGGGCTCGCTGAGCGGCTACCCGACCATCGCCAAGACGTCCGCCGCCACGGCCGCGGTCTCCTGAGCATCGGTCGGGCGCCGGCATCCCATGAATAGGGATGCCGGCGCCCGCGGCGGTATTCTCGTGCTCGCAACGAAAGCGAGCCAATGCCCGAGAGTCCACTGTCAGCGTCGCCCTACGAACTCTTGGGCGTCTCCGTCGATGCCGACGAGGCGACCCTGCGCGCGGCCTATCGGCGAGCCCTCCGGGAGGCGCACCCCGACACGGGCGGCGACGCGGCCCGCTTCCACGCGGTGCAGCAGGCGTGGGCGCTCGTGGGCACCCCCGAGGCCCGGGCCCGGTTCGACCGCGGCAACGGCAACGGCGTGGGCACCGCATCCGGTCGAGAGGCCTGGGCGCCCGCCGCACCACGACCGCGCCGCGACTCGCGGCCGCTCGCCCGTTCGCACGGCCACCCGGGCGGGCTCTCACGCGAGCGGTATCTCGAGGCCATCCGCGAGTGGGTCGGACGTGGAGCCGCCCTGCCCGACCCGTACGACCCCGCACTCGTGCGGGGCGCGCCACGCGGCATCCGGCACCTGCTCGCCGATGCGCTCGCCGAGGAGGCGAGCGCGCGGGCGCTCTCGACGCTCGGCATCGCCTACACGATCTGGCACGACCTCGCGACGGATGCCGCGGGCCGCGGACTCCCGCCGAAGCTCGACCACCTCGTGCTCGGTCCGACGGGGCTCTTCGCGATCCAGTCGGAGGACTGGGGCGGACCGGTCGCGCTCAAGCGGGGCGAGCTCGTCGGCGAGGCACTCGAGGGGGAGCGCCCGTTCAAGGCGCTCGCGGCGCGGGCGAAGGCGATCGGGCGGGCGGCGAAGGTGAAGCCGACCGCGCTCGTGATCGTCGTGCCCGACGAGCACGCGGCCGAACCGCTCGAACTCGGCGGCACGGTGCGCGGCGCCGTCGTGGCGCTCGTGCGCCGGTCGCGGCTGGCGAGCGCCGTACGCGAGGGACTGCCGGGCTCCGCACACCTCGGCGGAACCGAGGTCATGGAGGTGCGCTCGCGCCTGCAGGCCGTCGTGCGCTTCGCCTGAGCGGGCCCGCGGCCGCCGCGGCCGGTCGCTCGAGCGGGATGCCGCGTCGGTTCGCTCCCGTGCTGCGAGCGGTGTTGGATGGAAGCATGCCAGTTGACGCCGCCACCGCGCCCCTGCCCGACCTCGACGACTACATCGCCGACTTCGCGAGCTTCGTGCAGGCCTCGCCCTCGTCGTACCACGCCGCGGCCGAGGTCGCGCGCCGTCTCGAGGCGGCCGGGTTCGAGCGGCTCGACGAGACGGCCGCCTGGCCCACGGCTCCGGGGCGCCGGGTGGTCGTGCGTGACGGCGCCGTCATCGCGTGGGTGCAGCCCGACGGCGCCGGAGCGACCGTGCCGTACCGCATCCTCGGGGCGCACACCGACTCGCCCTCGTTCAAGCTCAAGCCGAACGGGCAGACCGTGAGCGAGGGGGTGCTGCAGGCCTCGGTCGAGGTCTACGGCGGACCGCTGCTCAACAGCTGGCTCGACCGCGAGCTCGAGCTCGCGGGACGCATCGCGACCGCCGATGGCGGCGTGCACCTCGTACGCACGGGGCCGATGCTGCGCATCCCGCAGCTCGCGATCCACCTCGATCGCGAGGTCAACGCGAAGGGACTCCTGCTCGACAAGCAGCGGCATACCCAGCCGATCTGGGGCGTCGTCGCGGGCGACGACGAGGCCGACCTGCTCGCCGAGCTCGCCGCGGCGGCCGGCGTGGCCGGACAGGAGATCGTCGGCCACGACGTGCTCGTCGCCGACACGGCGGCGCCCGCGCGCTTCGGCCGGTCGGGCGAGCTGTTCGCCTCGGGCCGCATGGACAACCTGAGTTCGGTGTACGCGGGACTCGTCGCGCTGCTGCGTGCCCCCGACGATGCCGGGCACGTGAGCGTGCTGGCCGCGTTCGACCACGAGGAGCTCGGCTCGGAGTCGCGCTCGGGCGCGAGCGGCCCGTTCCTCGAGGACGTGCTCGGCCGCATCGCGTCGGGGCTCGGCGCCTCCGACGAGGAACGACGCCGCGCCTTCTCGGCGAGCTGGATCGTCTCGAGCGACGCCGGTCACGCCGTGCACCCGAACTACGGCGAGCGTCACGACCCCGTGAACCGGCCCGTGCTCGGCGGCGGGCCGCTGCTGAAGCTGAACGCCAACCAGCGGTACGCGACCGACGCCCTCGGAGGCGCGCTCTGGGCGGGCGTCTGCCGGCAGGCGGGCATCGCGACGCAGCCGTTCGTCTCGAACAACGCGATCCCGTGCGGGTCGACGATCGGGCCGCTCGCGGCGACGCGCCTGGGCATCCGCACGGTCGACGTCGGCGTGCCGCTGCTCTCGATGCACTCGGCGCGCGAGCTCGCGCACGTCGGCGACCTCGCGGCGCTCGGCGCGGCGGTGACCGCGTTCTTCGCGGAGGCCTGACAGCACTCCTCGAAGGTGGCCGGAAGTCGCGCGCGGTTGGCGTGATTTCGGCCGCCCTCGTGTCGTGCGCGCTGCCAGTCTGGGGCCATGACCCTTCGACTGGCTCAGGACAACGCCGACACGATCACGCCCTCGTCCCTCTTCGCGAACGTCGCCGCCTCCGATGCGGCGATCCGTCATTTCGAGGGGCGTCTCGCGTTCGAGACCGACATCTCGGATGTCGCGGCCGAACTCGCCGCGGGCGCGGCCGGGTTCGTGCTCGTCGACACGCGGAACGACGCCGCCTGGGCGCAGGGCCGGGTGCCGGGCGCCGTGCACCTGCCGGGCCGCCGCATCGCGGAGGAGGCGCAGACCGTCGTGCCGGCGGGCACTCCGGTCGTCGTCTACTGCTGGGGTCCGGCGTGCAACGGCGCGACGCGCGCGGCGCTCGCGTTCGCGCGGCTGGGGTACCCCGTGAAGGAGATGATCGGCGGGTTCGAGTACTGGGTGCGTGAGGGCTTCGCCTTCGCGACCGACGAGGGGCTCGTGCAGCGGGCACCCGACGGGCTCACGAACGTCGCCGTGGGCGGACTCGACGGCGAACGGGTGACCCCGGCCGCGGCATCCGGCATCACCTGCGCCTGCTGAGGGCCGTGCCTGCCGAGGGCGGGCATCACAGCTGCCTCACCGCAGCGGGCCGCGCCTGCTCTCCAGCCACAGGGTGTGCTCCCTGAGCCCGTTGCGCACGGCCGCCTTGATGATGAGGTAGCCGATCCACAGCATCAGGGCGAGCACTGCGAGGTAGATCACCAGGCCGATGATGAGGCCGATGAGCCCTGCGCCCAAGAAGAAGTTCGGATCGATCGTCGGGTCGCTGTCCATGGGGCCACCATGGCAGAAACACGGCGGGTCCGGGAGAGTCCCCGAGTGGGGGACACGCCGCTCAGCACTCGATGACGTTGACGGCGAGGCCGCCCTCGCTCGTCTCCTTGTACTTCGTCATCATGTCGAGGCCCGTCTGGCGCATCGTCTCGATGACCGTGTCGAGCGAGACGAGGTGCGTGCCGTCGCCATGGAGGGCGAGCCGTGCGGCAGAGACCGCGGTCGACGCCGCGATCGCGTTGCGTTCGATGCAGGGCACCTGCACGAGCCCGGCGACCGGGTCGCAGGTGAGTCCCAGGTGGTGCTCCATCGCGATCTCGGCGGCGTTCTCGATCTGCTGCGGGGTACCGCCGAGCACGGCGCAGAGCGCGCCGGCGGCCATCGCGCAGGCCGAGCCGACCTCGGCCTGGCAGCCGCCCTCGGCGCCCGAGATCGACGCGTTCTTCTTGACGAGGCTCGCGATCGCCGACGCGGTGAGCAGGAACCTGCGGATGCCCGCCCGATCGGCGCCCGGCACGAAGCGCAGGTAGTAGTGGCCCACGGCGGGAAGGATGCCCGCGGCGCCATTCGTGGGCGCGGTCACGACCCGGCCGCCCGACGCGTTCTCCTCGTTGACGGCGAGGGCGAAGGCGTGCAGCCACTCGGTCGAGGTGTCGCGGTGCTGCGACGACTCGAGCTCGTCGCGGTCGTAGGCCTCGAGCCGGCGGCGCACCTCGGGGGCGCGGCGCTTGACGCGGAGCCCGCCGGGCAGCGTGCCCTCGGTCGCGAGCCCGTGGTCGACGCACTCGGCCATCGCGTCCCAGATCGCGTCGAGGCCCTCGTCGATGCCGGCCTCGCCGTGCACGGCGACCTCGTTGTGCCGCGCGACGTCGCAGAACGACACACCGTGCTCCTCGCACAGGGCGAGCAGTTCGGCGGCGTTCGAGTAGGGCAGGGGGTGGCGCAGCGCCTCCGCCTCGGCGGCCGGGTCGCCGTCGCGGCGGATGAAGCCGCCGCCGACCGAGTAGTACGTCTCCTCGGCGATCGGCAGCGGGCCTTCGCCGTACGCCTGCAGCGTCATCGCGTTGGGGTGACCGGGCAGGCGCGTGCGCGGCTCGAGCGAGATGTCGCTCTGGCGCAGCCGGATCGGGTGCGTGCCGAGCAACCGGAGCTCGGCGCCCTCCTCGCCCGCGTCGGCGAGCCGGGTCCAGGCGTCGCGCACGTCGGCGGGGTCGCAGTCGTGCGGCTCGAGGCCGGCGAGACCCGCGACGACCGCGTCGGGGGTGCCATGGCCGAGGCCGGTGGCACCGAGCGAGCCGTACAGCGAGCACGAGACCCGCGAGACGTCGCCGAGCACACCGCGCGACTCCAGCGACTCGACGAACATGCGAGCCGCCCGCATGGGGCCGACGGTGTGCGAACTCGAGGGGCCGATCCCGATCGAGAACAGATCGAGGGCGGAGACGAACGCTGTCACCTTTCAAGGGTACGTCGGCAGGCGCGCACGGATGCCGCTGCGATTCGAAGAATCGTGCGTCGCCGGGCGCTCGCGCGCAACGGGACGGCAGCATCCGCGACCCGCGCGGCAGCGGCATCTGCGGCGGCTGCGGTCGCGGCATCCACGATAGTGCCGTGACAGCGCCGTGACAGCGCCGTGACAGCGGCCCGGAAGTGCGGCGCGGAACCATGATCGGCATGGACATCACCACGACACGAGCCCAGGGCGACTGGGCGATCGAGGCCGACGGCCTCGTCAAGGTCTTCGGCGAGAACCGCGCGGTCGACGGCGTCGACCTGCGCGTCGCGGCCGGGACCGTCTACGGCGTGCTCGGCCCGAACGGCGCCGGCAAGACCACCACCATCTCGATGCTCGCGACGCTGTTGCGCCCCGATGCCGGGTCGGCCCGGATCTTCGGGCACGACGTGCAGGCGGAGCCGAACGTGGTGCGCCAGCTCATCGGCGTCACGGGGCAGTACGCCTCGGTCGACGAGACGCTCTCGGCGACCGAGAACCTCGTGCTGTTCTCGCGGCTGCTCGGCCTCGGCCGGCGCGACGCGAGGCGCAAGGCCTCCGACCTCCTCGAGGAGTTCGGGCTCACCGAGGCGGCGAAGCGCCCGCTCAAGCAGTTCTCGGGCGGCATGCGCCGCCGGCTCGACCTCGCGGCGAGCCTCATCGCGCAGCCGCCGCTCATCTTCCTCGACGAGCCGACGACGGGCCTCGACCCCCGCACCCGCGCGCAGATGTGGGAGACCATCCGCCGGCTCGTCTCGACCGGCTCGACGGTGCTGCTCACGACCCAGTACCTCGACGAGGCAGACCAGCTCGCCGACCGCATCGCCGTGATCGACCGCGGCCGCGTCGTCGCCGAGGGCACGGGCGACGAGCTCAAGGCCTCGGTCGGCGAGTCGAGCCTGCAGCTGCGGCTCGTCGACCCGCGCGACCTCGGCGACGCCCAGGCCGCGATCGAGCGGGTGCTCGGCGTGCACGCCACCGCGAGCCCAGAGGCCGCCAGGCTCACCGCGCCCATGCAGGACGCCGACCTCGTCGCCGAGCTCCTCGTCACGTTCCGCGACGCGGGCATCCACCTGGCCGAGCTCAGCGTGCAGAAGCCCACACTCGACGAGGTCTTCCTCACCCTCACCGGCCACACGGCCGAATCCGAAGAAGCCGGCGACGAGGCATCCGGCACCGAACTCGAACTCGAAGGGAGCCGCGCATGACCACCGCGACCATCGTGCCGGGCGCCGCCCGCACCCTCAAGAACCACGTCTCGTTCGGGCAGACGCTGCGCAACTCGTTCAGCATGGCGTGGCGGGGCCTGCTGAAGATCAAGCGCACGCCCGAGCAGCTCATCGACGTGACCGTGCAGCCGATCCTGTTCACCGTCATGTTCACGTACATCTTCGGTGGCGCGATCGCCGGCGACGCGATGACGTACCTGCCGTTCCTCCTGCCCGGCATCCTCGTGCAGACCGTCATCACGACGTCGGTCGTCACGGGCGTGCAGCTGCGCGAGGACATGGACAAGGGCGTGTTCGACCGGTTCCGCTCGCTGCCGATCGCGCGGGTCGCGCCGCTCGCGGGCGCGCTGCTCGCCGACACGGTGCGCTACGGCATCGCGACCGTGCTCACCTTCGCAGCCGGTTACGTCATGGGGTACCGGCCCGAGGCCGGGCTCGGCAGTGTGGTCGTCGCGAGTCTCGTGGTCGTCGTCGCGGCCTGGTCGCTCAGCTGGATCTTCGCGTTCTTCGGCGTGATCGCCCGCTCGGCGGGGTCGGTGCAGGGCATCTCGTTCCTCATCCTGTTCCCGCTCACGTTCCTCTCGAACGCGTTCGTGCAGGCCGACACCATGCCCGACTGGCTGCAGTGGTTCGTGAACATCAACCCGGTCTCCCACCTCGTGACCGCCGCCCGCGGCATCACGATGGGCACCGACGTGACCGGCGACCTGCTCGCGACGCTCGTCGGGGCGGTCGTGGTGGTCGCGATCTTCGCGCCGCTCACGGTGCGGGCGTACATGCGGAAGGCCTAGCGGGCCTCGGCCCGGTGGCCGACATCCAAACGGGATGCCGCGGCGCCGGCGTCGCTCGAACGGGCGGCGCCGCTCGTCGAACGGGTCAGGCCGAGGCATCCGATTCGGTCCGGACGGGCGCTGCGATCAGTCGCAGCGCCCGTTCGGCGCGTTCGGGCTGGGTGAGGTCGGCGGCCTCGGCACGGGCCCGCTCGAGTGCGGCCTCGCCGGCGAGACTCACGGCGGCCGCGAGATGGGGCTCGAGCCGAAGCGCCGGCAGGTCTTGACGGGGGTGCAGGCGCTCGGCGAGCGCGAGCAGCTCGACCGCCCGGTCGCGCAGGTGCGGCCGTCGCATCGCCCACGCCGACCAGCCGAGCACCGCCGTACCGAGCACGGGCTTGTCGGTGAATGCGGGCCAGGCGCGATGGAGCCCGAGTGCGCGATACCGGATGCGCGCTGCCCACCAGTCGGCATCGTCGGCGTCGCGATCGTCGAACACCGCCGCCGAGAGCAGGTCGGCGAGCAGCATGAGGTACCACGGCGTCGAGCGCTCCTGGATGCCGAACGAGTCGGAGGCGGTCCGGCCGTGACGGCGGGCGTCCGCCATGCGGCCCTCGGCCCGCGCGAGCTCGACGCGGCCGAGTTCGCCGACGGTCGCGAGGGCGAGCCCGTCGGCCGTGCGGCGTTCGCTCGCCGCGAGTTCGTCGAGCAGCGGACGCACCTCGTCGAGCCGCCCGGCGGAGAGCAGGTTGCCGGCCCGCATCCACTCGAGCTGGAGCAGGTCGGGCTCGGCGTCGAGGGCGACGAGCCCAGCCTCGGCGACCGACGCCCAGTGCAGTGCGCGCTCGGCCTCGCCCGACTGGCTCGCGAGCTGCGCCAGCATCATGGCGCTCATCGATTCGGCCCAGCCGTCGCCCAGCCGTCGGGCGAGCCGGTGGGCGTGCTGCGCGTGCTCGATCGCGAGGACGGGTTCGCCGGCGTTCTCGTCGAACTGGCAGCGCAGCATCGCCCCGATGAGGGCGGTCGGTTCGTCGTCGGACTCGGACATCGCGACGAGGTCGGCGAGCGCCCCGTCGAAGTCGGCGGCGGCGATCACGCCGGCGACGGCGGCCAGCCATCCGGGCAGCGGCCATCCGTCGGCGAGATGCGAGCGGAGGCGGACGACCGCGCGAGTCGCGGCCGGAGCGCCGTACGCGAGCGAGGTCCCCGCGGCGAACACCGCCGACAGTGTCGCAGGGACGGCGAGCTCGCGGGCATGCGCCCCGTGACGCGTGGCCTCGAGCATCGCCTCGCCGAAGACGAGCACCTGCTCGTGGGCGCTGCGCACGTTCCAGAGGTAGCCGAGCGCGGCGTAGAGGCGCAACGCGGTCGGCACCCGTCGCTCGGCGTTGGCGTGGCGCAGGATCTCGACGAGGTTCTCCTCCTCGACGCCCAGCACCCGCAGTGCCTCGAGCTGTGCCGAGCCGCCCCCGATGACCGTCACGTCGGCGACGCGCTCGGCCCAGCGCGCCATCGCGTCGCGCACGTCGCCGACCTCGCCGGCGCTCTCGAGGCGGAGCTGACCGAACTCCCGCACCGTCTCGAGCATGCGGTACCGGGTCGCGCCCGTCAGGCGGTCGTCGCGCACGGTGAGCAGCGACTGGTCGACGAGGCCGTCGAGCACGTCGATCGCCTCCGGGCCGACGACGGTTTCGGCGGCATCGGGCCCGAACCCGTCTGCGAACGAGGCGAGCCGGGTGAGCCCTCGCTGCTCGTCCGGGGTGAGCAGCGCCCAGCTCCACTCGATGACGGCCTCGAGGGTGCGCTGCCGCGGCGGCGCACTGCGGTCGCGCCCGGCGAGCAGCGCGAACCGGTTGTCGAGCCGCGACTCGATCTCGGTCACCGTCATGCTGCGCACGCGGGCGGCGGCGAGTTCGATCGCGAGCGGCAGGCCGTCGAGGCGCGCGCACAGCCGTTCGACGGCGTCTCTGGGCAGCGCAGCATCGGGGCGCACGGCGAGCGCGCGTTCCATGAAGAGGAGGACGCCCGGTCCGGGCTCGTCGCCGATGCGGGCCGGGAGCGGCTCGAGCGGGTAGACCTGCTCGGCGCCGATCGCGATGGGACTGCGGCTCGTGGCGAGCACGCGCAGGGTGGGTGCTGCCGCGAGCAGCTCGGCCGTGCAGGCGGCGACGCCCTCGATCACCTGCTCGCAGTTGTCGAGCACCAGGAGCGTCGGCGTCTCGGTGAGGCGCGCCTCGATCCGCTGTCGGAGATCGGGTCGGTTGGCGGCATCGGACAGTCGCGAGGCGCGCGCCTCGCGGAGCCCGAGGGCCGAGCCGAGCGCGAGTTCGACGTCGTCGTCGTCGCGAACGCCCGCGAGCTCCACGACGACGACGGCAGGCGCCGTCGAGCGCTCGGCGACCGCTTGGGCGAGGCGCGTCTTGCCGAGGCCACCGGCACCGAGGACGGTGACGAGCCGGTGCTCGTCGAGGAGTGCCGCGACCGCAGGCAGGTCGGCTTCGCGACCGATGAGCCGGTTGGGCGCGGCGCGCAGACCGATGCGGGTGGGTTCGTCGGGGATCCGCGGACTCGGGTTCGGAATCGGATCCGGCGCGGTGTCGCCGGCCGCCGGCGCCGTCAGCACGATGATCTCCGACCTCCCGGGGCGCACGTCGGGGCGGGCAGCGGCGACGGATGCCTCGGATCGGGTGGCGACGGCGGGGGAGCGGTCGTCGTCGGCGAGGAGTCGGGCGTTGAGCTCGACGAGCTCGGGCCCCGGCGAGACACCGAGCTCATCGCGCAGCGACGCGCGCACGCGGGCGAACGTCGCGAGGGCGTCGGTACGCCTCCCGGCGCTCGCGAGTGCCGAGATGAGGGAGGTGTGCAGCTGCTCGTCGAGCGGGCTCGCGGCGGCGAGCGGCGTCAGCGCGGCGATCGCCGCCTCAGCGTCGCCGGCGTCGAGCAGGCATCGCGCGCGGAACTCGAGCAGCCCGATGCGGCGTGCCCCGGCGCGGTCGGCGAGCTCGGCGCCGATCGGCGCCTGGCCCAGGTCGAGACCGGGTTCGCCGCGCCAGAGGGCGAGGGCCTGGTCGAGCAGGTCGATCGCGGTGCTCGGGTCACCGCTGCGTGCGAGTTCTGCCGCGCGGAGGCCGAGCTCGCCGGCGAGACCGAGGTCGGTCTGCGCCGGTACGACGTCGAGCGCATACCCGCCCGGACGGGAGACCACGAGCCCGGGCGCGCTCGCGGAGCGCACGCGGGAGACGAGCGACTGCAGCGCGGCACGCTCGTTGTCAGGCCGGTCGTCGCCCCAGAGGTCGTCGGCGATCGCCTCGAGCCCATGTGCACGACCGGAGCCTCGGCCATCGACGCCGGCGAGTGCGACGAAGAGCGCCTTCGCGAGTGCACCCGCGGGCTCGATCGGTTCGCCCGACCGACCCTCGACGAGAACCGGGCCGAGCAGCGCGACGCGCAGGTCGCGGCGGTCGGTCAGCACCCGTCGAGCCTACCTTTCACCGCCGTCGCCGCTCGTGACCGGCGGCGAGCGTCGCCGCCCGGCGGCTTAGGCTGAATCGCGATGACGAACGACAACGCCGCATCCGCTCCCGACCGCCCGAACATCCGCCCGATCCGCTCCGCCGAGTTCGGGCAGGAAGCCGCCGTGATCGCGCGCGCGTTCGCCGCCGGCCCGTACGGCCACCTGCCGAAGAGCGCCGAACGTGCGGCGTTCGAGGCCGACTCCGCCGGGCGGGCCGCCGACGGCGGGGTGCTCGTCGCGGTCGGCGCCGACGGCGTCGTCCGGGGCACGACGAGCGTGCTGCGCGCGGGCACGCGCTATTCGCGCGTCGCCCGGCCCGGCGAGGCCGAGGTGCGCCTCATCTCGGTCGACCCGGCGGCGCAGGGCGCCGGCCTCGGCGCTGCGCTCACGCGTGCGAGTCTCGAGGTCGCGCTCGAGTGGGGCGCGTCGGCGCTCGTGCTCGACACCGGTGCTCGCAACACGCGCGCGCAGGCGCTCTACGAGCGGTCGGGATTCGAACGCGACGGCGAGCGTGACGCGACGGTCGGCGCCGACGTCGACTCCCTGGTGTACAGCTTCACGTTGCAGCAACGAGACGACCTCGTCATCCGGTCCATGCGCGCCGACGAGGCCGACGAGGTCGCCGCGCTCGTCGAGCACGCCTATGCCGCCGACTTCGAGCTCAACGCGGGGTATCGGGCCGATATCGTCGCCGTCGCCGAACGGGCGCGCGACCACCAGGTGTGGGTCGCCGTCGACACCGCGACGGGCGAATTGCTCGGCACCGCCTCGACGCCGCGCGCGGGCGCGACGATGTCGGCCGTCGCGCGCGCCGGTGAGCTCGACTTCCGGTTCCTCGGCGTCGCGCCCGCCGCCCGCGGCCGCGGCGTCGGCGAAGCGCTCGTACGGAATGTGCTGCTCCTCGCGCGCATCCGCGGGCTCGACAGGGTCGTGCTCAACACCGGCCCTGACATGCTCGCCGCGCAGCGGCTCTACGACCGCCTGGGGTTCTCGCGCCTGCACGATCGGGAGTTCCGCTTCGAGCGCCCCGACGGATCGGGGTTCCAGATGCTCGCCTACGGGCGCGACGCCGCCTGACGGCGGTTGGTCGAGCTCAGACGACGGGGTTCGGCCCGACCCGCGACATCCAGTCGGCCGCACGGTCGATCGGCGCGAACCCGAACTTCTCGTAGAGGCCGTGCGCGTCGCCTGTGATGAGCACGACCCGCTTCAGCCGCATCGGGTCGAGCGTCGCAAGCACGTACTCCATGAGCGAGACCCCGAGACGCTCGCCCCGGGTGTCGGGGTCGACGATCACGTCGCAGAGCCACGCGAAGGTCACCCCGTCGGTCACGACGCGCGCATAGGCGAGCTGCTCGCCCGAGCCGCGGTCGTACACACCGAAGTTCATCGACCCGTCGATCGCGGCATCCTGGGTCTCGCGGGGTCGGCCGAGCGCCCAGTACGCGTGCTCGGAGAGCCAGCGGTGCACGCGTTCGCGGTCGAGCCGGGCGGGGTCGGTCGAGAAGTCGAGGTCGCGGGGCATCGGGCCAGCGTATCGGGGTCTCGCGACCCTCGCTGCGCCCCCTCCTCGACCCGCGAACCGTCAGCGAGCCGTCTTGCGCGCCGTGATCTGGCCGGTATCGAAGCCGAGCAGGTGCAGGCCGCCGTGGAAACGGGCGTGCTCGACCTTGATGCAGCGGTCCATGACGACGGTGAGCCCCTGCTCCTCGCCGTAATACGCGGCCTCCTCGTTCCAGATGCCGAGTTGCACCCAGATCGTCTTCGCGCCCGCGGCGACGACCTCGTCGACGACCTTCGGGATGTCGCTGCCGCGGCGGAACACGACGACGACGTCGGGCACCTCGGGCAGGTCGGTGAGGCTCGCGTACGCGGGCTGGCCGAGGATCTCGGTCTCCATCGGGTTCACGAAGTACAGGCGGTAGTCGCTCGACTGCTGCAGGTAGGTGCCGACGAAGTAGCTCGAGCGCTGCGGCTTCGGCGAAGCGCCGACGATCGCGACGGACTTCGCGCCGTCGAGGATGCGCTTGCGGGCCTTCGCGTCGGGGCCCGTCCACGTGCGCTGCGAGCGCAGCAGCTTCGCGAGCGGCGAGTCGGCGGGCAGGTCGCAGCTCAGCCCGTTGACGAGGCGGACGGTCTCGAGGTCGGCGCCGTCCTGAGCCTGTCGAAGGGATGCCTCGGCCGAGGCATCCCGCTCGGTGATCGTTTCGGTCATCGCGTGCCTCCTGTCGCCTGCGCGAGCGCCTGGTCGAGATCGTAGATGATGTCGTCGACGTCCTCGATGCCGATCGAGAGCCGAACGACGCCCGGCAGCACGCCCGCGTCGACGAGCTGCTGCTCGGTGAGCTGCGCGTGCGTCGTCGACGCGGGGTGGATGATGAGGGTCTTCGCGTCGCCGATGTTGGCGAGGTGCGAGGCGAGGTTCACGCTCTCGATGAGCGCCTGGCCTACCTGCCGGCCGCCCGTGACCTCGAAGCTGAACACCGAACCGGGACCCTGCGGCAGGTACTTCTTCGCGCGGTCGTGGTGCGGGTGATCCTCGAGCCCTGCCCAGAACACGCGCTCGACGCGCGGGTCCTCGGCGAGCCACTCGGCCACGGCGCGCGCATTGTCGACGTGCGCCTGGATTCGGTACGGCAGCGTCTCGACGCCCTGCGCGAGCAGGAACGCCGAGTGCGGTGCGAGCGTCGGGCCGATGTCGCGCAGCTGCTCGGCGCGCAGGCGCGTGAGGAACGCGTACTCGCCGAAGTTGCCGCTCCACTCGAGACCGCCGTAGCTCGGCACCGGCTGGCCGAACAGCGGGAACTTCTCGGAGTGCCAGTGGAACCGGCCCGACTCGACGACGACGCCGCCGAGGGTCGTGCCGTGGCCGCCGAGGAACTTCGTCGCCGAGTGGGTGACGATGTCGGCGCCCCACTCGATCGGGCGGTTGAGGTACGGGGTCGCGATCGTCGAGTCGACGATGAACGGGATGCCGTGCGCGTGCGCGACGTCGGCGAGCGCCTCGAGGTCGGCGATCTCGCCCGACGGGTTCGCGATCGTCTCGACGAAGAGGGCCTTCGTGTTCTCCTGGATCGCCGCCGCATAGTCGTCGGCGTTCGATCCCGCGACGAACGTCGTCTCGATGCCGAAGCGGCGCAGGGTCACGTCGAGCTGCGTGATCGAGCCGCCGTACAGCTGGGCCGACGCGACGATGTGGTCGCCAGCGCCCGCGAGCGAGGCGAACGTGATGTACTGCGCCGACAGGCCCGACGCGGTCGCGACCGCGCCGAGGCCGCCCTCGAGGCTCGCGATGCGCTCCTCGAAGCTCGCGACGGTCGGGTTCGCGAGGCGGGAGTAGATGTTGCCGTACTTCTGCAGCGCGAAGCGGGCCGCGGCGTCGGCCGTGTCGTCGAAGACGAAGGCGCTCGTCTGGTAGATCGGCAGCGCGCGGGCGCCCGTCACCTGGTCGGGGATGTTGCCCGCGTGGATGGCGCGGGTCTTGAAGCCGTATTCGCGGTCTGCCATGGGATGAACGCTACGCGGACTGCCCGGCCGGTTTCGCGCGCGACGTAACGGCCCGTCACGTCAGGTCGGGTCGGGTCGGGTCAGGTCCGGTGGAACTCACGTCAGCGTGAGGATGAGGTGCGGCACCTCGACCCTGAACGAGCCCCCTGCGGCGTCGAGCTCGACGGAGCCGCTCGTCGCGACCCACTCGGTGAGCACCTCGACCTCGATGAGGATGGACGCCTGGGCGGGCACGGCGAATCCGGCCGCGGGCAGGAACTCGTTCATCGCGATCGAGTCGCTGTCGTCGCCGCCGAAGAACCCGCCGGTCGCGCCCGCGTCGGCGATGATCCGGTCGTTGACGATCGCGTGCACGTTCGAGTCCCACATCGCCCACACCGTCGTGCGGGCGCGCACCGTCGCCCGCGCCTCCGACCCGCTGATGAACCAGGCCGCGACGCCGTTCCACTCGGCGTCGACCGAGAGGTGGGCGTTCACCACGAGGCGGGCGCCCGCCGTCACGATGACCGGCTGGGTGCGCGGGTTGCGCCAGAGCGTGAAGAAGCTGAGTCGCCCGAGGCCCGACTCGGTCAGCGCGTCGGCCGAGCCGCTGAAACGATAGCGCGCCCAGCTGTCGAGCGAGCCGACGTTCGAGTCGACGACGACCCCGGCGTCCGCGAAGCTGCGGATGAACGTGACGCGGTCGATGATCACGTTCATCGGGTCGGCCGGCAGTACGGGGGTGAGGCCGGCGAGCCGGCGCGCGACCTCCGCCGATGCATCCACGGCGGCGCGGTGCGACTGCTCGGCGACCGCGCGGCGTGCGTCGGCTCGCTCGGCGGCGGCGGTCTCGAGCGCCTCGAGGCGTTCGGGGGAGAGCCCGCCCTCGAGCAGTTCGCGTCGCGCGAGCGCGGCGTCCGCCTGGGCGGATCCGGCGAGGGCACGGCGTCGGCTCGCCGCGCCCGGCTCGTGCGGCGCGCGGAGTCCGGTCCTCCGTTCGGCGGCGGCCTCGACGAGCGACTCCGCCTCGGCTCGCTGGTCGGTGTGCATGTTCATGATCGACGCCTTTCCCGACGTCCCCGGTCACCGGGCACGGTGCCGGTGGACACGGCCGACGCTAGTCGCGTCGCGGGCCGGCGTCGACCGGGTTGTCCCTGAGCGGTGTTCGCGCTCGTCGCCCCGGTCGCGCAGCGCTGCACAGGGCCTGATCAGGTGGCCCCGCTATCCTGTTGGCAGGTCGCGTACCGCGGCCATCCGGACGAGGGAACCCAGTACCCGGACACGACGACTGGCACTCAAGGAGTGAACAGTCATGGCATGGGTCATCCTCATCGCATCGGGCGTGCTCGAGGCCGTGTGGGCCACCGCGCTCGGCAAGTCCGAGGGCTTCACGAAGCTCTGGCCGTCGGTGATCTTCTTCGGCGCGCTCGTTCTCTCGATGGGCGGCCTCGCGTGGGCGATGCGCGACATCTCGACCGGCACCGCGTACGCGGTCTGGGTCGGCATCGGCGCGGCGCTCACCGTGGTCTGGGCCATGATCACGGGAGACTCGGATGTCTCGTGGCTGAAGCTCGTGCTCATCGTGGGGCTCGTCGGCTGCGTCGTCGGCCTGAAGTTCGTCGACGGTGGTGCCGGGCACTAGTCGGCGGTCGTCGTTCGCCGCGGGTGACCGGACGCCAGCCGGTTCACGGCTCGGCGACCGGGTGCCACGCGAGCGCCTGCCAGATGACGAGCCCGTTGAAGGCGAAGCCGACGACGATGAGCACGTTGTCGTAGAGGCCCTGGTAGGGGAGCCCCGACAGGTTGAACAGCACGAGCGCCGCCGACACGATGACGGTGATCCAGCGCAGCGGCTCGGCCGGCACCATGAGCGACACCGTGATCATGGCGATCGGCACGAGCATCACGAGGGCGGCGACGAGCCACATCCAGCTCGACGCCGCCCTGTCGCCGATACGGCCGGGCTGGGCGTCGCCCGAGAACAGCCGCAGCACGTCGCCCAGCAGGTAGACGAGCATGAGCGAGATCCAGCCGCCGGCGAGGATGATGCGAGTCGGGTCCACGCTCAGCTGCCCTCGCCGGAGCGCCCGCCCGCGGCGGGTGCCGGCCTGACGACGAGGTTGCCGACCTTGCGTCCGGAGTCGACGCGGGCGTGCGCCTCGGCGATGCGGTCGAGCGGAAACGTGCGCTCGATCACGACCCGCAGCCGGCCGTCGGCGAGGAGCTCCAGCAGCGTAGCGAAGTCCTCGGGCCGCTCAGGCGAGGTGCCCGTCTTGACCGCCCCGTGCGCGGTGATCATCTCACCGAGCGTCGCGACGGCGAGCAGCAGCCGACCGCCCGCGGCGAGCAGCGGTCGCCCGGTCGCAGGGCTCAGCGACCCGACCGCGTCGAACACGACGTCGTACAAACCGGCCGACTGCTCGCCGAGTCTTGCGATCGGCGTCGCCCGGTGGTCGACGACGTGGTCGGCGCCGAGCTCCGCGACGAGCTCGGCGTTGGGCGCGCTCGTCACCGCGGTGACCTCGGCGCCGAGGTGCTTCGCGAGCTGCACCGCGTTCGTGCCCACGGCGCCCGACGCGCCGACGACGAGCACGCGCTCGCCGGGTTGCAGCGCGGCCTTGTCTCGCAGGAAGTAGAGCGCCGTGCTGCCGCCGAACAGCACCCCGGCCGCGTCGTCGTACGAGACCCCGTCGGGGATGCGGGCGAGCCGCTTCGCGTCGACCGCGACGAGTTCGGCGTGGGCGCCCATCGCGGCGCCGGTCATGCCGCAGACGCGATCGCCGATCGAGATCGGGGATGCCTCGCGGCCGGCGCCGGCCACGGGCGGACGCGTGCCTGCGGCATCCGCCCCGAGCGCCTCGACGACCCCCGCGAAGGCGACGCCGAGCACGTCGCGCCGGGGGCCGCGGAGGCCGAGGGCGAGCCGGCCCGGAACGCCGAAGCCGCGCGGGAACCGGGCGCCGCGGATGCGCGCGTCGCCCGAGTTCACGGTCGTCGCGACGACGCGGACGACGGCCTCACGGGCACGGGGGACCGGGTCGGGTCGCTCGGTCACGCGAACGACCTCGGGGCCGCCGTACCGGTCGACGACTGCTGCGCGCATGCTGCTCCCTTACAGGTGTAAGTCTGGTGTGCGATCACGATAGCCTTACAGTCGTAAGGAGCGCAAGCGATGCGGCGAAGGAGGTGCCGGATGACACGACCCGACGACCGTGCCCGGCAGGCGGCGCGCTCGCGGCGACCGCCGCTCACCCGCGAACGCATCATCGAGGCGGCGATGAGCGTCGCCGACGACGGCGGCCTCGCCGCCGTGAGCATGCGCAACGTCGGCAGGGCGCTGGGCGCCGAGGCCATGTCGCTCTACCACCACGTCTCCGGCAAGGAGGAACTGCTCGACCTGCTCGCCGACGCCGCGTTCGAGCAGATCCCGCTGCTCGACATCGGCACCCCGTGGCGTCGGGCGATGACCGAACGAGCGCACGCCATGCGCGCCGTGCTGGGCGCCCACCCGTGGGCGCTGGGCCTTCTCGAGTCACGGTCGAACCCGGGCCGGGCCGTCATGCGCCACCACGACCGCGTGCTCGGGGTGCTGCGCACCGACGGCTTCCCGCTCAGCCTCGCGGCGCACGCCTATTCGGTGCTCGACGCCTACATCTACGGCTTCGTGCTCACCGAGATCAGCCTGCCGTTCACGCCCGACGTCGGGGCCGACGCGTTCGCCGAGGGGCTCGAGCTGCCCGTCGACGAGTATCCCCACCTCGCGGAGATGCTCGAGCAGATGGTCCTCGGGCACGGGTACGACTTCGGCGACGAGTTCGGCTACGGTCTCGAGCTGCTGCTCGACCAGCTCGAGCTGCGACTCGCTGCCGAGCGCGCGTGAGGCGCTGCCGGACCGCGGTCGCGGCCCGGCCTCATCCCCAGCTCGGCAGCCAGAAGTGCAGCTGTCGGAACAACGGGCTGATCGGCATGCCCGTCCAGATCGGCAGGAAGAAGATCGAGACGGCGATCACCACGGCGAGGTAGATGCCGACCGTCCAGAGCCCGCCCTGCCGTCGCCAGCGCGGATCGGTCGGCCTGCCCACGACGATGCCGATGACGTAGACGAGTGCGAGCAGCATGAACGGCTCGAACGCGATCGAGTAGAACTGGAACACCGTGCGGTTCAGGTACATGAGCCACGGCAGGTACCCCGCGGCCAGGCCGACGAGGATCGCCGCGGCCTGCCACTCGCGGTACCGCGCGAACCGGTACACGAGGTAGAACGCCGCGAGCGCCGCCGCCCACCAGATGAGCGGGTTGCCGACCTCGATGATCGACGAGACGGCGCCGTCGGCGCCCTCGGCGTAGTACATGTTCGTCGGGCGGATCATGAAGAGCCAGGTCAGCGGGTTCGACTGCCACGGGTGCTCGCTGTGCACGCCGACGTGGTACTGGTACGCCGAGGCGTGGTAGTGCCAGAGGCTCTGCAGCGAGCTCGGCACCCAGGCGAGCGGGCCGGTCCACGCGTTGACGCCCTCTTCGGCCCAGTGCCGGTAGTAGCCGCCGTCGGTCGTGAGCCACCCCGTCCACGAGGCGAGGTAGACGACGACGGCGACGGGCACGAGCAGCACGAAGGTGACCGGCGCCTGCTTGAGCAGGGCCCCGCTCATCCACAGCGGCACGCCGGCGCGGCGGCGGGCGAGGGCGTCGACCACGACGAGGTAGACGCCGAACGCGGCGAGGAACCACAGCCCCGACCACTTGACCGCGGATGCCGCGCCGAACGCCGCGCCCGCGGCGACGACCCACGGCCTGGCCCAGAGCGCGGGGCCGAAGTGCGGGTCGCGGCCGGCGCCCCAGGCCCTCGCGAGCCCCGCGTCGAGCTCGCGCTCGGCGCGGCTCCGGTCGAGCAGGACGAACCAGAACCCGAGCAGGCAGAACAGCATGACCCAGTTGTCGAGCAGGGCGACGCGCGACATCACGATCGCGTTGCCGTCGATCGCGAACAGCAGTCCCGCCACCACCGCGAGCGAGGTCGACCGGAACAGCCGGCGTGCGACGAGCGTGATGAGCAGGACCGCGATCGTGCCCGCGAGGGCGGTGGTCGCCCGCCACCAGAACGCGTCGCCCGCTCCGAACGCCGCCATGCCGAGACCGATGAGCCACTTGCCGAGCGGCGGGTGCACGACGTACGCCGGGTCGTCGAGGTACGTGTTCGGGTCGCCCGCGGCGAAGTCGGCATCGGCGCCGTCGGGCCAGGACGACTCGTAGCCGTTGTGCCAGAGCGTCCAGCCGTCCTTCACGTAGTACGTCTCGTCGAAGACGATCTGGTGCGGGTGGCCGAGGCCCCAGAAGCGCAGCACCGCCGCGACGAGGGTGACGAGGATCGGACCGCCCCACGTCCAGATCGCGCGTCGGCGCGGTGTCGCGAGCTGTCGCGACCACCAGTCGTCGAGGCGCGAGCCGCGCGGCTCGTCGGGTGCGACGGGGGCGTCCGGCGCGTCGGTCGCGTCGGGCAGGTCGGTCGCGCCGGGCACGTCGGTCGCGTCGGATGCGTCGTCGAGCCGGGTCGCTGCGCGATGCTCCGGCTCGTCGACACTCATGCGCCCAACCCTAGGACAGACTGGGAGCCATGATCATCCTCGCGGCGACCCCCATCGGCAATCTCGGCGATGCGTCGGCACGGCTGCGCGAGGCGCTCGAGACGACGACCGTCATCGCGTCGGAGGACACCCGGGTCACCCAGCGGCTGCTCGCCGCGCTCGGCATCGGCAACCGGCCCCGGCTCATCGCCCTGCACGAGCACAACGAACGCCAGAAGGCCGCCGAGCTCGTCGAGCTCGCCCGCGACACCGACCTGCTCGTGCTGAGCGACGCCGGAATGCCGACCGTCTCCGACCCCGGCTTTCCGCTCGTGGCGGCCGCGGCCGAGGCCGGCGTCGTCGTCACCGCCATCCCCGGACCGTCGGCCGTGGTGACCGCGCTCGCGGTGTCGGGCCTGCCGACCGACCGCTTCGCCTTCGAGGGATTCCTGCCGCGCAAGGCCGGCGAGCGGAGCCGCCGTCTCGCCGAGCTCGCGGGCGACCGGCGCACGCTCGTCTTCTTCGAGGGCCCGTCGCGGCTCGCCGCGAGCCTCGAGTCGCTCGCCGAGGCGTTCGGCGCCGACCGCCCGGCGGCGGTGTGTCGGGAGCTCACGAAGCTCCACGAAGAGGTGCGCCGGGGGCCGCTCGGCGAACTGGCCGCATGGGCGGCCGACGGTGTGCGGGGCGAGATCGTCGTCGTCGTCGGCGGTGCGGGTGAAGCCGCCGTCGATGCGGATGCCGCCCTCGACCGGGTGCTCGGGCTCGCGGCATCCGGCACGAGGCTGAAGGATGCCGCGGCGCTCGTCGCCGCGGAGACGGGCCTCGGCAAGCGCGAGCTCTACGAGGCCGCGCTGGCGAGCCGCGACGGGCGCTGAGGCGCCGCCCCCGAGGCATCCGGTGCAGATGCCGCGCACGCGGCGCAACCCCTGTTGATCGGCCCCCATAAGGGGGACAATGGGATCATCCGCACACGACCCCAGGAGGTGCGAGATGGCTACCAGAGACGAGTCGCGGGCCTTCACGGCCCGGGCGGTGCGATATGCCGAATTCGGCGGGCCCGAGGTGCTGCACGTCGACGAGGTGCCGATGCCGGTGCCCGGCGAGGGCGAGGTGCTCGTCGAGGTCTTCGCGTCGGGTCTCAACCCGGCCGACAGCGTCGTGCGGCGGGGTGAGGCGGGCGTCGGTTCCGTCGAGTTCCCCGCGATGCAGGGGCGCGACCTCGCCGGCGTCGTGATCGCCACCGGGCCCGACGTCGGACGATTCGGCCGCGGCGACGAGGTCATGGGCTTCGTCGAACGCGGCGCCCAGGCGACGCATGTCGCCGTGCCCGAGCGCCAGCTGCTCCCGAAGCCCGCCGGAATCTCGTGGGAGGTGGCCGGCTCGCTCTACGTGGCGGGCACGACCGCATGGAACGCCACCGAAGGCCTCGCCCTCGGCCCCGACGACACCGTGGTCGTCACCGCGGCCGCGGGCGGGGTCGGATGCCTCGCCGCCCAGTTCGCCCGCATGCACGGTGCGACCGTGATCGGGACGACGACCGAGGAGCGCTTCGACTTCCTCCGTCAGTTCGGCGTCATCCCGACGCGGTACGGCATCGGGCTCGCCGACCGGGTGCGCCGAATCGTCGACGAGACCGAGCACGCGCGGCCGGTGAGCGCCTTCCTCGACTTCCTCGGCGGCGAGACCGACGCGGCCGCCGAACTCGGGGTCGCGAGTTCGCGCACGCTGACGGTGCTCGACCACGACGCCGTCGAGTCCAGCGAGGCCGTCGCGGCCGGCACGGGCGACGTCGTCGCGATGGGACGCGTCGCCGCGCTCGTCGCTGCACGCCGGGTGCGGCTGCCGATCGCCGACGTGTTCGGGCTCGACGGCATCGTCGATGCCTATCGCGCGCTCGATCGCCGCGACGCACCGGGCAAGGTCGTGCTCGGGCTGCGCGTCGTCGACTATCCCGGCCAGAAGGTGCGGGAGCCCGCGATCAAGGAGCAGGACGTCACACTCGGTGTGCCGACCCCGCACGATCACCTCGACGTGACCGAGGCCATCCCGCCCGCCATCGGCGACGGCAGCGTGCGCCGGCGCCACCGCGAGGAGCACGAGCGGGAGGCGGCTGCGGCGACGGAGTAACGCAGGCGCAGCGTCACCCCACGCGCCCATAGGATTGAGCGCATGGCCGACGGCTCCTCGTTCTACATCACCACGCCCATTTTCTACGTCAACGACGTGCCCCACATCGGGCACGCGTACACGGAGGTCGCTGCCGACGTGCTCGCGCGCTGGCACCGGCAGGCGGGCGACGACACGTGGATGCTCACGGGCACCGACGAGCACGGCCAGAAGATCCTGCGCACCGCGACCGCGAACGGCGTCACCCCGCAGGAGTGGGCCGACAAGCTCGTCGCCGACGCGTGGATCCCGCTGCTCGAGACGGTCGACATCGCGAACGACGACTTCATCCGCACGACCGACGCGCGCCACGAGGCGAACGTCCAGAAGTTCCTGCAGAAGCTCTACGACGACGGCCACATCTACACGGGCGAGTACGAGGGCTTCTACTGCGTCGGCTGCGAGGAGTACAAGCAGGAGTCCGATCTCGTCGCCGGCACGGGCGAGTACGAGGGCCAGCAGGTCTGCGCCATCCACTCGAAGCCGGTCGAGCTGCTGCACGAGAAGAACTACTTCTTCCGCACCTCGGCGTTCGCCGAGCGCCTGCTCGCCCTCTACGAGGAGCGCCCCGACTTCGTGCAGCCCGAGTCGGCACGCAACGAGGTGCTCGGCTGGGTGCGCTCGGGCCTCGCCGACCTGTCGATCTCGCGGTCGACGTTCGACTGGGGCGTCAAGGTGCCGTGGGACGAGACGCACGTCGTCTACGTGTGGTTCGACGCGCTGCTCAACTACATCACCGCCGTCGGCTACGGGCAGGACGACGAGGAGTTCGCACGCCGCTGGCCGGCGCAGCACATCGTCGGCAAGGACATCCTGCGGTTCCACGCCGTGATCTGGCCGGCCATGCTGATGGCCGCCGGCCTCGAGGTGCCGCGGGGCGTCTTCGGCCACGGCTGGCTCCTCGTCGGCGGCGAGAAGATGTCGAAGTCGAAGCTCACGGGCATCGCGCCCGAGCAGATCACCTCGACGTTCGGCTCCGACGCGTTCCGCTACTACTTCATGCGCGCGATCGCGTTCGGCCAGGACGGCTCGTTCTCGTGGGAGGACCTCGCGGCGCGCTACCAGGCGGAGCTCGCGAACGGCTTCGGCAACCTCGCCTCGCGCGTGGTCGCGATGATCAACCGCTACTGCGACGGCGTCGTGCCGCAGCAGGGCGCACTCACCGCGGCCGACATCGAGATCGGTTCGGTCGAGAAGCGGGCGACGGATGCCTCGTGGGAGGCGGCGGGCCGCATCGCGATCCACGATGCGATCGGCGCGGCGTGGGAGCTCGTCGACGCCCTCAACGGCTACCTGACGGCGGAGGAGCCGTGGGCGCTCGCGAAGGATCCCGAGCAGCGCGACCGCCTCGAGACGGTGCTCGCGACGGCGTACCGCGGGCTCGGTACGCTCGCCGTGCTGCTGTCGCCCGTGCTGCCGAAGGCGACCGCGAAGCTGTGGACGGCGCTCGGCGCGCCGGGCACCGTGCAGGAGGCGCGCATCGACCGGGCGTACGAGGCCGAGCTCGGCGAGCGGGTCGCGCCGCTCGAGGCGCTCTTCCCGCGGGTCGAGGTGACGGAGTAGCGGTGGTGCCCGAGTACCCGCCGCTGCCCGAACCGCTGCCGGTCGCGGTCTACGACAACCACACGCACCTCGAACCCTCGGACGACGCCCCGCCTGGTCGGCCCGAGACCATGCTCACGCTGCACGAGCACCTCGAGCGAGCCGCGGCCGTCGGCGTCGCGGGGGCCGTTCAGGTGGGCACCGACGTCGCGACGAGCCGCTGGTCGGCCGAGGCCGCCGCGCGCGAGGCGCGGCTCCTCGCGGCGGTCGCACTGCACCCCAACGAGGCGCCCGAGCTCGAGGCATCCGGTTCGCTCGACGACGCACTCGCCGTGATCGACGAGCTCGCGGCGCAGCCGCGCGTGCGGGCGGTCGGCGAGACCGGGCTCGACTTCTTCCGTACGGGAGATGACGGTCGACCCGCGCAGTTCCACGCGTTCGAGTCGCACATCGACATCGCGAAGCGGCACGGCATCGCGCTGCAGATCCACGATCGCGACGCGCACGACGACGTCGTCGCGACCCTGCGTCGCGTCGGAGCGCCCGAGCGCACGGTGTTCCACTGCTTCTCGGGCGGCGAGGAGCTCGCCCGCATCGCCGCCGACGCCGGCTGGTACTGCTCGTTCGCGGGCAACGTGACGTTCAAGAACGCCGAGAACCTGCGCGACGCGCTGCGCGTCGTGCCGCGCGACCGCATCCTCGTCGAGACCGATGCGCCGTACCTCACGCCCGCGCCGCTCCGCGGCCGGCCGAACGCGCCGTACCTCGTGCCGCTCACGGTGCGGTTCATGGCCGAGACCCTCGGCGCCCCGCTCGACGAGTTCTGCGCGCAGCTCGCGCAGAACACGGTCGACGTGTACGGGTCGTGGGCCGTCGACATGGCAGGATGAGCGGCATGCACCGCCACGAGGCCGAGCCCGTCGACGGCGCCGAGACCGCGACGCCGCGCCTGCTCGGCCCCGCCGAGATCCGCGACCTCGCCGAACTCCTCGACGTCACGCCCACGAAGAAGCTCGGGCAGAACTTCGTGCACGACGCGAACACGGTGCGCCGCATCGTGCAGACCGCGGGGGTGCAGCGCGGCGAGACCGTGCTCGAGATCGGGCCCGGGCTCGGATCGCTGACCCTGGGGCTGCTCGAAGCGGGGGCCGACGTCGTGGCCGTCGAGATCGACGGCCGACTCGCCGAGCAGCTGCCGCACACCGTCGCGATCATGCAGCCCGGCACCTCGCTCACGGTCGTGCACCAGGACGCGCTTCGCGTGACCGAGCTGCCCGCGGAGCCCGTGCGGCTCGTCGCGAACCTGCCGTACAACGTCTCGGTGCCAGTGCTGCTGCACCTGCTCGAGCACTTCCCGTCGCTCGTCTCGGGCGTCGTCATGGTGCAGGCCGAGGTCGGCCACCGGCTCGCCGCCGAGCCCGGCTCGAAGGTGTACGGCGCCCCGAGCGTGAAGGCCGCCTGGTACGGGCGGTGGCGCACGGCCGGGCAGGTCTCGCGCATGGTCTTCTGGCCCGTGCCGAATGTCGACTCGGTGCTCGTCGGGTTCGACCGCGGTGAGGCGCCCGGTACCGAGGCCGAGCGCGTCGCGACATTCGCGCTCGTCGACGCGGCGTTCCAGCAGCGACGCAAGATGCTGCGGCAGTCGCTCTCGGGCGTGCTCGGCGGCAGTTCCGCCGCTGCGGCCGAGGTGCTCACGGCGGCAGGCGTGGATCCGCAGGCGCGCGGCGAGCAGCTCACGGTCGACGACTTCCTGCGCGTCGCGCGGACGGCTGGTTAGCCTCGTCGCATGGCGAAGACGACGGTGGGGGCGAACGCCGACGGGGTCGGCGACGACGCCGTGCAGGCAGCGACCGGCAGGCCGCGCGACGAGTGGTTCGAGCTGCTGGATGCCGCGGACGCGGCGACGTGGACCCACAAGGACGTCGCGACCTGGCTCGTCGCCGAGCACCGGGTCGACGCGTGGTGGGCGCAGAGCGTCACGGTCGCGTACGAGCAGGCGCGCGGCATCCGACGCCCGGGGCAGCGGCAGGACGGCACCTACGAGGCGAGCGTCACCCGCACGGTCGACCTCGACAAGACCGAGGGGCTGCGCGCGCTCGCGGCGCTCGTCGAACGCGAGCTCGGCGTCGCCCCGCTCGCGCTGAACCTCGGCGCGAAGCATCCCACCGCCCGGTTCCCCCTCGACGGCGGCGAGTTCGTGCTCGCCTCGTCGACCGAACGATCCGGCGGACGCAGCTCGATCGGGCTGACGTGGGGCCGCATGCCCGACGGCGACCGCCTCGCCGACGTGAAGGCGCGCATGCGAGGCTGGCTCGCCGAGGTCGGCTGACCGCGACGCGCGCGACGTGCGCGTGCACGCGGGGACGCGGAGGCCGTCGGGTAGCGTGGTGGCATGACGATCGCCTGGGCCGACGAGGCAGTGCACGTTCGGGCGCCGGGCAAGATCAACCTCTTCATGCGCGTCGGCGCCGTGCAGCCCGACGGCTACCACGACGTCGCGACCGCATACCAGGCGGTGTCGCTCTACGAAGACGTGCGCGCCTGGCCCGACGACGAGTTCAGCGTCGGCTTCTCGGGGTCGGTCGACGTGGCGGGTCTGCCGACCGACGGCTCGAACCTCGCGATCAAGGCGGCGAAGCTGCTCGCGCGCACGGTGGGCGTTCCCGGCGGCGTGCGCCTCGAGATCGAGAAGCACGTGCCCATCGCGGGCGGCATGGGCGGCGGCAGCGCCGACGCCGCGGCGACGCTCGTCGCGTGCGACGCGCTCTGGGGCACGGGCCTCACGAAGGAGGAGCTGCACGCCCTCGCTGCGAAGCTCGGCGCCGACGTTCCCTTCGCGCTCTCGGGCGGTACCGCCATCGGCACCGGCCGCGGCGACCGGTTGAGCCCCGCGCTCGCGACCGGGTCGTTCCACTGGGTGCTCGTGATCGCCGACTTCGGTCTCTCGACCCCGGCCGTGTACCGCGAGCTCGACGTGATCCGCGACGAGGAGGCCGAGGGATTCGAGCTGGCCGTCGCCGAGGCCGCCCGCGCCGGCCTGCCGCGCCCCGAGGCGAAGCGCTACGCCCATTCCGCGCCGCTCGGCACGCCGACGGTCGACGACGCGGTGCTGCAGGCGCTTCGCGCGGGCGACCCGCACCGGCTCGCCGCAGCGCTGCACAACGACCTCGAGGCGGGCGCGGGCAGGTTGCGCCCCGAACTCCTCGACACGATCGAGCTCGGCCGCGACGCCGGGGCGCTCGAGGGCATCGTGTCGGGTTCGGGCCCCACGATCGCGTTCCTCGTCGAAGACTCGACCGCGGCCGTCGACCTGCGCGTCACGCTGTCGGCGGCGGGCCTGAACGTGCTGCACGCGCACGGGGCGGTGCACGGCGCGCGCCTCATGCACGACTGACGTGCGGGGGTCGGCCGGCTGACGGGCGACCGCACCCGACCGGCGCAGGCTAGGCTCGTTCGGTCATGGCACACCTCCTCGGCGCCGAGCGCCTGCATCTCGAGTTCCCGACGCGCACCGTCTTCGACGAGGTCACCCTCGGCATCGACGAGGGCGACCGCATCGGCATCGTCGGCCGCAACGGCGACGGCAAGTCGACGCTCCTGAAGCTGCTCGCCGGGCGGCTCGAACCCGACGGTGGCCGCGTGACGCAGCGGCGCGGGCTCACGATCGGCATGCTCGACCAGGCCGACGTGGTCGACCCCGGCAAGACGGTCGCCGAGTTCGTCGTCGGCGGCATCGAGGAGCACGTCTGGGCCGGTGACGCGAAGGTGCGCGACGTCATCGCGGGCCTGCTGTCGGATGTCCCGTGGCAGGCGCCGATCGCGAGCCTGTCGGGCGGGCAGCGGCGCCGGGTCGGGCTCGCGGCCCTCCTCGTGGGCGACTGGGACGTGCTGTTCCTCGACGAGCCGACGAACCACCTCGACGTCGAGGGCATCGCCTGGCTCGCGCGGCACCTGAAGGGCCGCTGGGCCGCGGGTGCGGGCGCGGTCGTCGTCGTCACCCACGACCGGTGGTTCCTCGACGAGGTGTGCACCGCCACCTGGGAGGTGCACGACGGCATCGTCGAACCGTTCGAGGGCGGCTACGCCGCGTACGTGCTGCAGCGCGTCGAGCGCGACCGCATGGCCGCCGTCGCCGAGGCGAAGCGGCAGAACCTCATGCGCAAGGAGCTCGCGTGGCTGCGCCGCGGCGCGCCCGCCCGCACGTCGAAGCCGAAGTTCCGCATCGAGGCGGCGAACCAGCTCATCGAGAACGAGCCCCCGGTGCGCGACGCCGTCGAGCTGAGTCGGCTCGCGGTCTCGCGGCTCGGCAAGGACGTCGTCGACCTGCTCGACGCGACGGTCGAGTTCCCCGGCCTCGACGGCGAGCCGCGCACGATCCTGCGCGACATCGAGTGGCGCATCGCGCCGGGGGAGCGCACCGGCATCCTCGGCGTGAACGGCGCCGGCAAGTCGACCCTGCTCGGGCTCGTGACGGGCGCGGTCGAGCCGACCGCGGGTCGCGTGAAGCGCGGCAAGACCGTGAAGATCGCGACGCTCAGCCAGGAGCTCGCCGAGCTCGCCGAGTGGGGCGACGAGCGGGTGTCGGCGGTCGTCGCCGAGCAGCGCGCGAGCTACACGATCGGGCAGGGCTCGAAGGCCGTCGAGCTCACGCCCGGGCAGCTGCTCGAGCGCCTCGGGTTCTCGAGCCAGCAGCTCTCGACCCCGGTGAAGAACCTCTCGGGCGGGCAGAAGCGCCGGTTGCAGCTCCTGCTCATCCTGCTGCAGGAGCCGAACGTGCTCATCCTCGACGAGCCCACGAACGACCTCGACACCGACATGCTCGCCGCGATCGAGGACCTGCTCGACTCCTGGCCCGGCACCCTGCTCGTCGTCTCGCACGACCGGTACCTGATCGAACGCGTGACCGACCGGCAGCTCGCGGTCATCGACGGGCACCTGCGCGACCTGCCGCGCGGCGTCGAGCAGTACCTCGAGCTGCGGGCCGGGGCGGCGGCGGATGCCTCGGGGTCGTCGTCGCGCGCGCGACCGGGTTTCGAGACGGTCGCTGCGCTCCCTCCTCAACCCGCGACGGGGGAGGCGCCGGCCCTGTCGGGCGCCGACCGACGTGCAGCCGAGAAGGAGCTCGCCTCGATCGATCGCCGGCTCGAGAAGCTGCAGGGCGAGATCGCCCGGCACCACGAGCAGCTCGCCCGCCACGACCAGTCCGACTACGTCGGGCTCGGCGCCCTCGGCGACGAACTGCGTGCGCTCGAGGCATCCGTGGCCGACCTCGAAACCCGCTGGCTCGAAGTATCTGAGATTCTCGAAGGGTGACGTCGCAGAAGCTGTGACGCATTGTGACCACGTGGTCAACAGGGCGAAGATCCTTCGCCTAACGTGGAGATGCGCCCGCGTTCGCGGCATCGAAGCCCCCACCGACATCCTCCGTGGCGGAGCCATGCCGGCATGCAGCCGATCCGGCCCTCGTTCGCGTGCGCCCACCGAGAGAGGAACCCCATGTCACGCCGTACCCGCTTCACCTCAGTTCTCGCCGCGCTCGCCGCGGTGCCCCTCGTCGCCTCGCTCGCGGCCTGCGCCTCGAACGGCGCCGCCGCCGGTGCCGAAGGGGGCTCCGACGACGTCGTGAAGATCGGCGTGGTCGGCGCGGGCGACCCCCAGTGGGACGCGTTCGAGAAGGCCGCGGCCGACGAGGGCATCACGATCGACGTCGTCGACTTCAGCGACTACACGCAGCCGAACCCCGCGACGACGGAGGGCGAGCTCGACCTGAACCAGTTCCAGCACATCGTGTTCCTCGCCGACTACAACGTGTCAGCGGGCCAGGACCTCGCGCCGATCGGCGCGACCGCGATCTACCCGCTCGGCCTCTACTCGACGAAGTACGAGTCGGTCGATGACATCAAGCAGGGCGAGACCGTCGCCGTGCCGAACGACCCGTCGAACCAGGCCCGCGCCCTGCTCGTGCTCCAGTCGGCCGGCCTCATCGAGCTGAAGAGCGGCGGAACCATCTTCTCCGACCTCGCCGACATCGACGAGGGCGCCTCGAAGGTCAAGGTCACGGCGCTCGAGGCGTCGCTCACCCCGACCTCGCTGCCCGACGTCGCCGCCGCGGTCATCAACAACGACTACGTCGCCGACGCGGGGCTGTCGTTCGACGACGCCATCGCGCAGGACGACCCGACCGACCCGAACGCGCTGCCGTACGTCAACATCTTCGCCACCCGCGCGGAGGACCAGGACAACGCGACCTACCGGAAGCTCGTCGAGATCTTCCAGACCGACCCCGACGTGCAGGCCGGCCTCATCGAGGCGTCGGGCGGCACCGCCGTGCCGGTCACCACGCCCGTCGGCGAGCTCGAGGACTCGCTCGCGAAGGTCCAGGCCGACACCGAGGCCCACAAGGGCTGATCGACGGCTCGCCCCCGCGGGGGCGACCACTCGCCGAGGGCGGTGCGCATCGAACCGGTGCGCGCCGCCCCGCGGCGGTTCCAGACGGGCCACGAGCCCAGGAGGAGAACCACCATGGCGCTCGTCGCGCTGAAGAACGTCACGAAGTCGTATCCCGCGCCCGACCGCAACGGGGCCGAGATCGTCGCGGTCGACGACGTCACCCTCGACGTCGAACCGGGCGACGTGTACGGCATCATCGGCTACTCGGGCGCCGGCAAGTCGACGCTGCTCCGGCTCGTCAACGCGCTCGAGCCGGCCAGCGCCGGATCCATCGAGTTCGACGGCCGCGAGATCGTCGGCCTGGGCGAACGCGAACTCCGCGGCATCCGGCTCGGCATCGGCATGATCTTCCAGCAGTTCAACCTGTTCGAGGCGAAGACCGTGCGCGGCAACGTCGCCTACCCCCTGAAGGTCGCCGGCTGGAAGCGCGCCGAGATCGATGCCCGGGTGACCGAGCTGCTCGACTTCGTCGGGCTCGCCGACAAGGCGGGGGCCTACCCCGATCAGCTGTCGGGCGGGCAGAAGCAGCGCGTCGGCATCGCCCGCGCGCTCGCGACCTCGCCCCGCCTGCTGCTCGCCGACGAGGCGACGAGCGCGCTCGACCCCGACACCACGCAGGAGGTGCTCGAGCTCCTCAAGCGCGTCAACCGCGAGTTCGGCGTGACGATCATCGTGATCACCCACGAGATGGACGTCATCCAGTCGATCGCGACGAAGGTCGCGGTCATGGACGGCGGCCGGGTGATCGAGAACGGCGACGTGTTCGACGTGTTCTCCGCCCCGCAGAACCCGGCGTCGGGCCGGTTCGTCGCCACGGTCGTGAAGGGGGTGCCCTCGCCCGCGGAGCTCGCGGTGCTGCGCGAGCGGCACGAGGGGCGCATCGTCACGATCTCGTTCCGTGACGCCGACGCGTCGCAGGCGCAGGTGTTCCTCGAACTCGCCGCCGCCGGGCTCGACTTCGAGCTCGTCTACGGCGGCATCAACGACATCCAGGGGCGTGCGTTCGGTCACCTGACGCTCGCGATCAGGGGCGCGGATGCCGCGATCGATGCCGCGCTCGCGTCGATCGGCGCCCGCGTGGAAGTGACGGAGGCCCGCTGATGGATCGCCTGGCAGAACTCGGACCCGACTTCTGGGTCGCCGCCGCCGAGACCCTCTACATGGTCGCGCTGACGCTGCTCATCGGCGGGTTCGCCGGCCTCGTGCTCGGCGTCGTGCTCTACGCGACGCGGGCGGGCGGCCTCATGCCGAACCGGGTCGTGTACAACGTGCTCAACGTCGTCATCAACTTCTTCCGGCCCATCCCGTTCATCATCTTCCTCGCGGCGATCCAGCCCCTCGCGCGCTACGTGATCGGCATCGGCATCGGCAACGACGCGCTCATCTTCTCGCTGTCGATCGCGGCGTCGTTCGCGATCTCGCGCATCGTCGAGCAGAACCTCGTGACGGTGTCGCCGGGCGTCATCGAGGCGGCGAGGTCGATGGGTGCCGGGCCCGTGCGCACACTGTGCACGGTCGTCATCCCCGAGGCGCTCGGACCGCTCATCCTCGGCTACACGTTCATCGTCGTCGCGATCGTCGACATGACCGCGATGGCCGGGTTCATCGGCGGCGGCGGCCTCGGCAACTTCGCGCTCGTCTACGGGTTCCGGCAGTACCAGCCGGCGATCACGTGGGCGGCGCTGCTGCTCATCGTGGTCTTCGTGCAGGTGCTGCAGTTCCTCGGCAACTGGCTCGCGCGCAAGGTGATGCGCCGGTAGCGCGACACGGATCCGGCCGCCCGCCCGTCAGAGCGTGTCGAAGCCGAGGCTGAGCTTGCGCAGCAGGCCCGCGAGCCGCTTCTGCTCCGCCGCGGGCAGGCGTGCGAGCAGCTCGGCCTCGGCGTCGACGAGGCGGGTGATCGCGGCATCCACCCGGGTGAGCCCCGCGGGGCTCATCTCGACGAGGATGCCGCGGCCGTCGTTCGGGTCGGTCTGACGGCTCACCAGCCCGCGTTCGACGAGCCGGTCGATGCGGTTGGTCATGGTGCCGCTCGAGACGAGCGTCTGCTGCAGCAACTGCTTGGGGGAGAGTCGGTACGGCGACCCGGCGCGGCGCAGCGCCGAGAGCACGTCGAACTCGCTCGCCTCGAGCTCCGACCGGGCGAACGCCTGCCGGCGGGCGCGGTCGAGGTGCTTCGACAGGCGCGCCACGCGCGAGAGCACCTGCAACGGGGCGAAATCGAGGTCGGGGCGTTCGCGCTCCCAGTCGTCGACGATCCGGTCGACCTCGTCTGCATCACTCACCCCGCCATTATCCCGCCGGTGTCGCGGTGAGCCGGCGCGGATGCCCCGGGGCGGCGTCCGCCCGACCGCGGGCGGGCACCGGGGTCGCCGTTCGGGCCCCGGCCGCCATGGCAGACTTGATGAGCGCGCGACGCGACCCGTTCGCGCGATCCGCCATGGTGTAACGGCAGCACGACAGCCTTTGGAGCTGTGAGGACCAGGTTCGAATCCTGGTGGCGGAGCCCGACCGCGGCGATCACGGCTCGAGCCAGAGCCCGGCGCCGGCGTCGCAGCATCCGCCAGCAACCGACAGGAAGCCCGCATGACCGACCAGAACCTCGCGATCATCGTCCTCGCCGCCGGCCAGGGCACCCGCATGAAGTCGTCGCTGCCGAAGATGCTGCACCCCCTCGCGGGCACGCCGCTCGTCGGCCACGTGCTCGCGACGGCGCGTGCGCTCGACGCCGCGCACGTGCTCGCCGTCGTGCGCCATGAGCGCGACCGCGTCGCCGCCGCCGTCGAGGCCGAGTTCCCGGGCATCGTGATCGTCGACCAGGACGAGGTCGACGGCACCGGCCGTGCGGTCGAGCTCGCCGTCGCCGCGCTGCCGGCCGACTTCGACGGCGACGTGCTCGTGCTGAACGGCGACGTGCCCCTGCTCGACGCCGACACCCTCGCCGGATTCCTCGAGCGGCACCGCGGCACGGCGTCGGCGGCCTCGGTGCTGTCGGCGATCTACGACGACCCGACGGGCTACGGGCGCATCGTCCGCGGCGACGCGGGCGGGTTCGACCGCATCGTCGAGCAGAAGGACGCCACCGACGACGAGCGCGCGATCGCCGAGATCAACGCCGGCATCTACGCCTTCGGCGCCTCGGCGCTGCGCGACCAGCTCGCGAACCTCACGACCGACAACGCGCAGGGCGAGAAGTACCTGACCGACGTCATCGGGCTGCTCCGCGCCGCGGGTTCCGAGGTCGAGGCCGTGCCGGTCTCCGAGCCGTGGCTCGTCGCGGGCGTCAACGACCGCGCCCAGCTCTCCGAGACGGCGGCCCGCCTCAACGCCCTCATCGTGCGCGGCTGGCAGCTCGCGGGCGTCACGATCGACGACCCGGCGACCACGTGGATCGACCTCGCCGTGAAGCTCGAGCCCGACGTGACCATCCGCCCCGGCACGCAGCTCAAGGGCGCCACGCTCGTCGAGACCGGCGCGATCGTCGGCCCCGACTCGACCCTCGTCGACTGCGAGGTGGGCGCCGGCGCCCACGTGAAGCGCACCGACGCCACGCTCGCCGTGATCGGCGCGGGCGCGACCGTCGGACCGTGGTCGTACCTGCGTCCGGGCACGGTGCTCGGCGCCGACGGCAAGATCGGCGCCTTCGTCGAGTCGAAGAACACGACGATCGGCGAGGGCAGCAAGGTGCCGCACCTCTCGTACGTCGGTGATACGACGATCGGCCGCGGGGTCAACCTCGGCGCGGGTACCATCACCGCGAACTACGACGACGTCAACAAGCACCGCACCGAGATCGCCGACGAGGTGCACACGAGTTCGCACACCGTGCTCGTCGCGCCCGTTAGGCTTGGTCCCGGAGCGAAGACCGGAGCCGGCGCGATCGTCCGCAAAGACGTTCCCGCCGGGGCACTGGCCCTCAGCGTGGCGCCTCAGCGCAACATCGAGGGGTGGGTCGAAGAGCATCGACCGGGTACCGAGGCGGCTCGGGTGGCCGCCGAGGCCCGGTCGGCCGAACGAGGCGAGTGAGCAGAAGGCGAGCCATGGGGCGCAAGAAGAAGATCGTCGATCTCGACCGAGAGAACAACATCGCACCCGGCCTCCAGGCCAAGACCAAGAAGCGCCTCGTCGTCGTTTCCGGTCGCAGCGATCCCGAGCTCGCCGCGCAGGTCGCCGCGACCCTCGGAACCGAGCTCGCCCCGACCGAGCACCGCACGTTCGCGAGCGGCGAGATCTACACGCGCTTCGAGGTGTCGGTGCGTGGTTGCGACGTCTTCGTCGTGCAGTCGTTCGGCCCGCCCGTCAACGAGTGGCTCATGGAGCTGCTCATCATGCTCGACGCACTCAAGCGCGCCTCGGCGAAGCGCATCACGGTCGTCGCCCCGTACTTCCCGTACTCCCGGCAAGACAAGAAGGGCCGCGGCCGCGAGCCGATCTCGGCCCGCCTCGTCGCCGACCTGATCAAGACCGCCGGCGCCGACCGCATCATGAGCGTCGACCTGCACGCCGCCCAGATCCAGGGGTTCTTCGACGGCCCCGTCGACCACCTGTTCGCGAAGCCCGTGCTGCTGCGCCACTTCCAGGAGAGCCTCTCGGCCGACGATCGTGCCAAGCTCACGGTCGTCTCGCCCGACATGGGTCGCGTGCGCGTCGCCGACACGTGGGCCGACGACCTCGGCGCGCCGCTCGCGATCATCCACAAGCGCCGCGACCCGAAGGTCGCCAACCAGGTCACCGTGCACGAGATCGTCGGCAACGTCGGCGGCCGCGTGTGCCTGCTCGTCGACGACATGATCGACACCGGCGGCACGATCGTCAAGGCGGCGCAGGCGCTCAAGGCGAACGGCGCCGAGAAGGTCATCGTCGCGGCGACCCACCCGATCTTCAGCGACCCCGCGACCGAGCGCCTGCAGGACGAGGCGATCGACCAGGTCGTCGTGACCGACACCGTCCCGCTGCCCGCCGAGAAGCGCTGGGACGGCCTCACGATCCTGCCGATCGCGCCGCTCCTCGGCCGCGCGATCCGCGAGGTCTTCGAAGACGGCTCGGTCACGAGCATGTTCAACGGCGAGGCCTGATCGTGCGTTCGGCCCTGCCCGGCCGCCCGTGGGTCGCGAGCTACGCCGACGGCGTGCCCGACGAGGTCGAGACGCCCGAGGGGTCGCTCTACGACCTCATCCGGGCCTCGGTCGAGCAGTACCCCGACCACGTCGCGCTCGAGTTCTTCGAGCGCACGACGACGTACCGCGAGCTCGGCGACGAGATCGAGCGGGTCGCCGAAGGGCTGCGACTGCTCGGCGTGCAGAAGGGCGACACGGTCGCGCTCGTGCTGCCGAACTGCCCGCAGCACATCGTGGCGTTCTACGCCGTGCTGCGGCTCGGCGCCATCGTGATCGAGCACAACCCGCTCTACACGCCGCGTGAGCTGCGCCACCAGTTCGAGGACCACGGCGCCCGCGTCGCCATCGTGTGGAGCAACGTCGTCGAGACGGTCCAGGCGTTCCCCGCCGACATCGAGGTGGCGCACCTCGTCTCGGTCGACGTGACCCGCGCGATGCCGTTCACGATGCGCGCCATGCTGCGCCTGCCGATCGCGAAGGCCCGCGAGTCGCGTGCCGCGCTGACGACGAAGGTCCGCGGCGCGATCCGCTGGGAGGAGCTGACGGGCTCCAAGCCGATCGATCCCCACATCATCGCGCCGACCGTCGACGACGTCGCGCTCATCCAGTACACGAGCGGCACGACGGGCAGTCCCAAGGGGGCGACCCTCACGCACGCGAACCTCGAGGTGAACGCCGCGCAGGCCCGCGCGTGGGTGCCCGACGTGCCGCGCGGCAGCGCCGTCGTCTACGCCGTGCTGCCGATGTTCCACGCCTACGGGCTCACGCTCTGCCTCACCTTCGCGATGAGCATGGGCGCCCGGCTCGTGCTGTTCCCGAAGTTCGACCCCGACCTCGTGCTCAAGGTCGCGAAGAAGCGGCCCGCGACCTTCCTGCCCGCCGTGCCGCCGATCTACGACCGGCTGACGAAGGCCGCAGCCGCCGAGGGGGTCTCGCTCCGCGGCATCCAGATCGCGATCTCGGGGGCCATGCCGCTGTCGGCGGAGGTCGTCGACCCCTGGGAGGCCGCGACGGGCGGCTACCTCGTCGAGGGCTACGGGCTCAGCGAGTGCTCGCCCGTGCTCATGGCCAACCCCGTCGCCGAGAACCGCAAAGCCGGCACCGTCGGCCTGCCGCTGCCGTCGACCGAGTGCCGCGTCGTCGACCCCGACGACCCCATGACCGACGTCGCCCCCGGCGCCGAGGGCGAGCTCGTCGTGCGCGGCCCGCAGGTGTTCTCGGGGTACTGGCAGAAGCCCGAGGAGACCGAGGCGGTCTTCGTCGACGACCCCGACGGCGGGGCGCCGTGGTTCCGCACGGGCGACATCGTCGCGATCGACGACGAGGGCTTCGTGCGCATCGTCGACCGCATCAAGGAGCTCATCATCACGGGCGGGTTCAACGTCTCGCCGAGCGAGGTCGAGGAGGCGCTGCGCGCGCACCCCGACATCGAGGACGCGGCGGTCGTGGGCCTGCCCGACGAACGACAGGGCGAGCAGGTCGTCGCGGTCGTCGTGCTGCGCGACGGCGCGACCTTCGACGAGGCCGCCATCCGCCAGTTCGCCCGCGACGGGCTCACCCCGTACAAGGTGCCCAAGCGCGTCGTGCAGGCCGACGACCTGCCGCGCTCGCTCATCGGCAAGGTGCTGCGCCGCGAGGTGCGCAACGGCCTGCTGAACGGCTGATCGGGCCGCCGCCGTGTCGTTCCTCTCCGCCGAGACCGCGCGTGCGCTCGCCGAGCTCGTGGCACTCGACGCGCTCGCCTCGGCCGGCGACGGCGAGGGGGATGCGGCTCCGCTCGAGCGCCTGCGCGGCATCCGGTCGCTCGTCGCCGCCCTCGAGGCCGACCCGGCCGTGCTCGCGGCGGTGCGCGAGGCGGTCGCCGCCGGCACCGGGTGGGAGGAGATCGCGGATGCGGCGGGCCTCAGCCCCTCGGCCGCGAAATACCGCTGGGCCGGGGATGACGCGGCCATCGCCGACCGGCAGGAGGCGAGCCGCCGCCGCAAGCGCGAACGCCCGTCGAGCGTGCCGACCGACCTGCCGGGCCTCTCCGTCGCCGAGGCGGCGGCGAAGTACGGGGTCACCGCGCAGGCGATCTACCAACGGGTGACCCGCGGGCAACTCGAGGCGCGCACGGTCGAACTGCCCGACGGCCGCCGGTACAAGCGGGTCTTCCCGGCCGAGTCGGCCACCGAGTAGGCGCGCAGCGCCGTCGGCCGGTCGAGTCGGCGCGCAGCGCCGGATCGACACCACCGGGCGACTCCCCGATCGAGGGTCTTGGGCTCGTCTTCTCGCGGGTGCTAGGTTGCGGCTGAACACCGAGCCGAGGGAGTGCGATGTCCACGTCGATCGCCAGGTTGCTACGTCGTCCGGCCGCGAGCACGCAGTCGCTCGAATCGGTCGCGCTGCTGCTCGCCGGTGCCGTGCTCGTCGTCGTGGCACCCGTCTCCTGGCTGTTCTACCGAGACGGCGAGTGGCCCATCTCGGGGCCGGGTTCGCTCGGCCAGGCGATCGCGATCACGTCGGCCGTCGTCGCCGGTGCGGTGTTCGTGTTCGGTCGGGCGGTGGTCTCGACGCGGGCGGGCCGGGCCGGCGTCACCGACCGCGCCGCGCGTCGGGGGCGGCTGCGCTGGTTCGACGTGGCGGCGCTCGCGATCGCGCACGCGGTCATCGCGCTGCTCGGCTGGACCGGTCTCGCCTCCGTGCTGAGCCTCAGCTTCATCGACGCGGTGGTCTTCTCGGTGCCGGCTGCGGCGCTGACGGGCGTCGCCGTCGCGCTCACGGCCTACGCCGTGTTCCTCTCGTCGGTGCACATGAGCCCGATGATGCTGTCGCTCGTGCTCGCCGTCTTCCTCGCGCTGGGCGCGATCGCGAGCATGCTCAGCGCATCCGACCCGCACTGGTGGCAGATGAACCTCAGTTCGCTCGGCATGACCGACGACCTCTCGGCGCTCGCCTTCAACCTGACGCTCATCATCGCGGGCGTGCTCGTGACGACGATCGCGCACTACGCCGTCTCGTCCATCCCGGCCTCGACGCCGAAGGCGGTCAAGGGCCGGCGCAAGGTCACGGCGATGCTCGCCCTCCTCGGCATCCTGCTCGCCTGCGTGGGCGTCTTCCCGGTCGACGAGTACCTGCAGGCGCACAACCTCGCCGCGACGGGCATGGCGATCGTCTTCACGGTGCTCGTGTTCGCGCTGCCCCGCTGGCTGCCGGCGGCGCCGCGCCCGTTCGTCATCCTCGGCTACGTCGACGTCGCGATCATCGTCGTGATGGCCGTGTTCTTCATCAACGGCTACTACAACCTCACCGCGGTCGAGCTCGTCGTCGCCGTGCTCGTGTTCGGCTGGGTCATCGTCTTCCTCCGCAACCCCGGTGAGGCGACGCCGACCGGGCCGGATTCGGGCGCCGATGACGGGGCGGCCGACGTCACGGGCGCCGACGCGATGCGTTGAGCCGCCCGAGCTCAGGTGCCGCGCTCGCCGGGCCCGATCGGTGCCGGCGCCGTCGGCAGCAGGCCGAGGTTCGCGACCGGGGTCACGATGCCGCCCGGCGCGACCGCCGAGCACTGCCAGCCCGGTCCGCCTGGGCCGAACAGTTCGAGCGATACCTGCGAGTCGAGCGCCTCGGCGTCGAACCGCTGGACGTAGACCGCGCACGCGCGGGCCGCGGCCGACTGCGCCTGCCCGACGAGCGACAGCACGAGCGGCAGCACGAGCGCGCCGAGGGCGACGAGCACGGTGATCCGGAGGACGCGCCGTCGACGGGCGCCGAAGACCGGGCGATCATCGTGCGGGACGTCGTCGGGGCCGTCGGGTCCGGTGCGGTACTCGTCGCTCACGGGGCGCCCCGTCCGAGGATGGAGGCGATACCGGCGGCGGCGGCGACGACGGTGACGGCGGAGACCGCGATGACGAGCGCGACGGGCGGCACGTACCGGCCCTCGTCGAGCTGGCGGCGTCGCACCGCGCCGGCTCCGGCGACCGCGGCAGCCGCCCCGATGAGCACGACGCCCGTCACGACGAGCCAGTCCTCGCCCTCGACGAAGCCGGTGCGCAGGGCCAGCAGGGCGTTCACGGCGACGACGAGCGCCGTGCGGCTCCACGACAGCGTCGTGCGCTCGGGCTGGAGCCCGGGGTCGCGAACGGGCACGTCGGTCACGGCAGCGCCAGGAAGACGGTGAGCACGATCGCCGTGACGAGGCAGACGCCCGCGAGCACCGGCAGCGCCCAGCTGTAGCCGAGCCGGCCGCCGCGGCGCATCGCGATCTCGTTGCTGCGCCAGCGGAAGTACGACAGCAGCGCGAGCGCCGCCGCGGCCAGCCCGAGGGTGACCGCGAGCGCCGTGACGACGACGTCGGGGCCGACGTTCGCGGCGAACTCGTGCAGCAGCACGCCGCCCGCGATGAGCGCGAGCGCCGTACGGATCCACGCGAGGAACGTGCGCTCGTTCGCGAGCGTGAACCGGTAGTCGGGGTCGTCGCCCTCGCTGCGCCACTTCGGTTCGGCCATGCGTCGAGCCTAGCGGCGGCGGAAACGCGAATCGCCCGCCTCCGTGGGGAAGCGGGCGATTCGCGAAGCGGCATCCGGTCGATGATGCCACGTGGATCAGTGGGACGAGGGCGTCGTCTCGATCTCGGAACGGTCGCCCGACCACAGCGTGTGGAAGACGCCCGGCTTGTCGACGCGCTGGTAGGTGTGCGCGCCGAAGAAGTCGCGCTGGCCCTGCACGAGGGCGGCCGGCAGGCGCTCGGCGCGCAGCCCGTCGTAGTACGCGAGCGACGAGCTGAACGCGGGCGCGGGGATGCCCGACTGCGCGGCGGCGACGACGACGCGTCGCCAAGCCTCCTGCGCGCCGGTCACGGCGTCGCGGAAGTACGGCGCGACGACGAGCGCGACGAGCTCGGGGTTCTCGGCGTACGCCTCGGCGATGCGGTTGAGGAACCGGGCGCGGATGATGCAGCCCGCGCGCCAGATGCGGGCGATGTCGCCCTTCTGGACGTCCCAGCCGAACTGCGCGGCGCCCGCGATGATCTCGTCGAAGCCCTGCGAGTAGGCGATGATCTTCGACGCGTAGAGCGCCTGGCGCACGTCCTCGATGAAGGCGTCGGGGTCGGCGACCGTGAAGTCGCCCGACGGGCCGGGCAGGTCGGTCGCGGCGGCGCGCTGGCCGCGCTGCGACGAGAGGCTGCGTGCGAAGACCGCCTCGGCGATGCCCGAGGTGGGCACCCCGAGGTCGAGGGCGTTCTGCACGGTCCACGCCCCCGTGCCCTTGGCGCCCGCCGAGTCGAGGATGACGTCGACGAGCGGCTCGCCGGTCGACGCGTCGACCTGGCGCAGCACCTCGGCGGTGATCTCGATGAGGTAGCTCTCGAGCTCACCCGTGTTCCACTCGGCGAAGATGTCGGCGATCTCGGCCGGCGTCTTGCCGGTGCCCTGGCGGATGAGGTCGTAGGCCTCGGCGATGAGCTGCATGTCGGCGTACTCGATGCCGTTGTGCACCATCTTCACGAAGTGGCCGGCGCCGTCGGTGCCGACATGGGTGACGCAGGGCGCGCCGTCCTCGGGCGCGCGGGCGGCGATCGACGCGAGGATCGGCCCGAGGGTCGCGTACGACTCGGCGGTGCCGCCGGGCATGATCGAGGGGCCGTTGAGCGCGCCCTCCTCGCCGCCCGAGATGCCGGTGCCGACGAAGTGGATGCCGGTCGGCGAGATCTCGGCCTCACGGCGGATCGTGTCGTGGAAGTTCGCGTTGCCGCCGTCGACGATGATGTCGCCCGGCTCGAAGCGCGCGACGAGCTCGGAGATGACGGCGTCGGTGCCCTTGCCCGCCTGCACCATGATGATCGCGGTGCGCGGCTTCGCGAGCGACGCGACGAAGTCGTCGTACGACTCGGCCGCGACGAACTCGGCCTCGGGGTGCTCGGAGACGAGGGTGCGGGTGCGCTCGGGCGAGCGGTTGAACACGGCGACGGTGTTGCCCTCGCGGCTCGCGAGGTTGCGGGCGAGGTTCGACCCCATGACCGCGAGTCCGACGACGCCGATGTTTGCTGAAGGGGTGACAGGCACGGAGTTCTCCTCGAGAAGGGTGTGGGGTCGGCTTCCAGCGTACTGTGAGCGGGCCTCACGGTTGCACGGTGTTGCGGTGAGACGGGGATGCCTCGTCACCGGCGATGCTGCTGGTAAGCTAGGCGATTGGACTTCGGCGAGGGAGGCCAGGCGGTCGGTGAGAGCCGGCGGCGAGGCATCCGTGATCGACGCGGTAGGGGCAGGCTCCACGGCTTTTCCTCACGCTCTGCGCACACGTTGCGCGCGTTCGAGTCGAAAACAACAGACACACGATCTGGGCCGCCAGGGTGAGACATGCCCGGCCCCGCAAGGAGAGAAACATGGACGACGACAACAAGGTCATCGCCGAGGCTCGCGAGAGCTTCGGCAAGGGCGCTGCGCGCAAGATCCGCGCCGCCGGCAAGATCCCCGCGGTCATCTACGGCCACGGCACCGACCCGCAGCACGTCACCGTGCCGGCGCACCAGGTCGGCCTGCTCATCCGCAAGGCGAACGCCGTGCTCGACCTGCAGATCGGCTCGAAGAGCCAGCTCGTGCTCGTCAAGGACGTGCAGAAGGACCCGGTGCACCAGATCATCGAGCACCTCGACCTCATCGTCGTGAAGAAGGGCGAGAAGGTCCAGGTCGAGGTGCCCGTGCACCTCGAGGGCGAGTCGGCTGCGGGCACCGTCGCCGACCTCGACCACCACACGCTGTCGCTCGAGGTCGAGGCCACCCACATCCCCGAGCGCGTCGTCGTCTCGGTCGAGGGCCTCGAAGAGGGCACGCAGATCCACGCGAGCAGCGTCGAGCTGCCCAAGGGCGCGACGCTCCTCACCGACGGCGACGCGCTCGTCGTCAACGTGCACACGCCGCAGAAGGTCGACCTGGGCGAGGAGCCGGCGGAGGCCGCCGAGGCCGAGGCCGAGGCTGCTGCCGAGGCACCCGCCGAAGAGGCTGCCGCCGAGTAATCGCGCTCCCGGAGGGCCCGTCCCCGACCGCTTGGTCGAGGGCGGGCCCTCGTCGTCTCCGGGGGCGTGCGCGGGTCCGGTGCCGGCCGCGTCAGGCGTCGAACAGCACCCGGGATGCCTCGGGGTCGATCTCCGACGCGATGCCGCGCAGCGCGTGCTCGAGGAGCTCGACGATCTCGTCGTCGGGAAGGTCGTCGGCGAGTGCCGCGTCGACGAGCGCCTGCTCGGTGAACGCGAGCCAGCCGCGCAGTCCGATGCGCAGCTTCGGCGACGGTTCGACGCCGAGCTCGCGGAAGAGCACGACGACCCGCTCGGTCTGCAGCACCCGGGCCTGTTCGACCACGGCCCGGATCTGCGGGTCGCCGCTCGCGGGGCCGCGCACGAGCGAGAAGAACGTGCCGCCGTGCGCCCGCACGAACCCGACCGTGCGCCGCAGCGTGTCGGTGAGCCGGGGGAGGGGGGCGAGCCCTGCGTCGGGTTCGGTCGCGAGCAGCATGCTGTCGCGCGCGGTCTTCACGAGCTCGCGCTGGAACCCCTGCCGCGACCCGAAGTAGTGGAACAGCAGCGCACGTGAGACGCCGGCGTCAGCCGCGAGGCGCTCGATGTTGAGCTCGCCGAGCGGATGCTCGGCGAGGGCGGCGACGCCGAGCGCGATGAGCTGCGCGCGGCGCTCGTCGGGCGAGAGGCGCGCCCGCCGCGATCCGGTGTTCTCGTCGACGCGGGCGGCCATGCTCCGAGCCTATCGGCGCGGGCCCGCGCCGACCGGCGCCGCAACGCCCGCGAGCCGGGGCCGCGGTGACCCGATCGTTATTGACTTCGAGTGAACAACTATTGACGAACAGTCAATAGTGTCCGTAGGGTCGCCGTGGCGGCGCACCGCCGCCCGCTTCAGCGCATCAAGGAGGATCCATGAAGTTCCGCTCACTCACGGGCTCACGCCTCGGCCGGGTCGCGATCGCCGCCGTTCCCGTCGGCGTCGCCGCCAGCCTCGTCATGGCGGGCGTCGCGAACGGCGCCGTGCCGGTCTCGTTCGCCGTCTCGGGCAGCCAGTTCAAGATCGCCGCGTCGTCGCTCGACGGCAGCGGGTTCTCGCAGTACGCGGGCGTCGCCGCCGAGAAGAACGGCACGCCGCACCCCGTCGCCATCTCGAACATCGGCACGGCATCGCTCTCCGACCTCTGCCAGTCGGTCGTCACCGACACGCCGCTCGGCAAGCTCGGCATGCTCATCTCCGCGGGCGGCGGCGGCAACCCGGCCACCGCGAGCGACCTGCAGATCGGCCTCACCGACCTGCAGGGCGACGCGACGTTCGGCAACATCCGCATCGGCGTGGACGCCTCGACGGTGAAGACCCCCGCCAAGGGCGAGGCCGGCGGGTTCGCGCAGGACGCCGACACGATCAAGATCGCGGGCCTCAAGCAGACCGCGTGGAGCACCCAGGCCGGCGTCTTCACCCTCAACGGCCTGCACCTCCAGCTCACCAACGGCAAGGAATGCTTCTGAGCCCCAGGCCCTCCGGCCCGCACGCCGGATGACCCGCGGGGCGGGCGCGGCCCGACGACGCCCGCCCCGCGACCCCACCCCAGCCACCGCCCCTGCGCGCCAGCACACGACGAAGGAGTCACGATGCCCGCGACCGAAGAACAGCCGACCGCCCTCGCCGTCGCCCCCGACGCCGAGACGCCCGATTCGTCCGGAGCGCCCGAGCCCACCGAGGCGATCGGCCTCCCCGAGGCCGCCGACGTGCCCGAGACGGGCGGATTCGCCGCCTGGTATCGCGCGCGTCCGCTCATCGGCGGCATCATCACGGTGCTCGCGGGCGCCGCGATGTTCCTCTCGAGCCAGCTCGACCTCGGCAACCTCACGATCCACGTCGGGGTCGAGGGCATGCAGGCGACGATCCTGCCGATCGTCGTCGCGCTCGCCGGCGTGCTCGCCGTCGCGATGCCCGCGCACCGCATCTTCTACGGCGTGATCGCGCTCGCCGCCTCGGTCTACTCGCTCGTCGCCGTGAACCTCGGCGGCTTCTTCGTCGGGTTCCTGCTGGGCTGCGTCGGCGGCATCATGGTCGTCTCGTGGGCGCCGCGTCGCGAACGCCGTGACGACGGGGCCGGCGTGGCGGCGGGCGCGGCAGAGGTCGAGCCCGAACCCGACGCGGATGCCGCGATCGAAGTCAACCCGGGCGCCCGGGAGGCCGCCGCATGAGCCGCGCACGTCACCTGCGCACGGGCGCGATCGGTGCGCTCGCGCTGCTGCTCGTCGCGGGCACCGCGCAGGGCGCCTCGGCGATGCCCGGCGTCCGCGCCGAGGCGACCGACGGCTGCGAGCCGACGGCGCTCGAGCAGTTCTTCGGCATCGACGGCTGCGACGACCCGGCCACACCCGAGCCGACCGGCGAGCCCACGGCGTCCCCCGATCCCGAGGCGACGCCGACTCCGGCGCCGACCGATGCGCCGGCCACGCCCGACTCGGGTGAGCCCGACGCGGAGCCCGAGGCATCCCCGGCGCCGAAGCCGGCCGCCCCGAAGACGCCCGTGCTCGCGCCGCTCGACGAGGGCGCGCCGGTGTTCACGGGCGACCCCGCGACCCTGTCGGGCGACACCCTCGCGATCGAAGGGCTCTCGGGCCTCGCGATCGTGTCGGTGCGGCTCGCCGACGGATCGACCGAGCGCGCCATCCGGCTGAAGGCCGACCGCATCGTGATCGACGGCTTCCGGCTCGACGTGCCCGCGGGCGACGGCGGCCTCCGCAACACCGCGACGACGCTCACGGTCGACGGGAACGTCGTCGTGTACACCCCCTCGATCACCGGCATCCTCGAGGACGGCACCAAGCGGCTCATCGACACACTGACGACGCCGACGGCCGACGAGCTCGCCGGGCTGACCCGTCTCACGCTGCCGCTGCGCGGCATGGTCGCCGACTCGATCGTGTACGACGACTCGCATCAGGCCACGTTCTGAACGGGTACGCTCGTTGCGGGCCGGAGCGGCCCGGTTGACCCGAGCGGAGCACGAATGGCGTGGTTCAGGCGGGCACGCGCGCGGAAGGACGACGGCATGGCCGAGAACACCTGGCTCGTCGTCGGACTCGGCAACCCCGGCGCGCAGTACGCCGGCAACCGGCACAACGTCGGCCAGATGGTCGCCGACGAGCTCGCCTCGCGCCTCAGCGCGACCTTCAAGAGCCACAAGACGCCCTCGCGCGTCGCCGAGGGCTTCGTGCGCCCCGGCGGCCCGAAGCTCGTCGTCGCGAAGCCGAACTCGTACATGAACACGTCGGGCGGGCCCGTGTCGGCGCTCGTGAAGTTCTACGGCGTGCCGCCCGAGCGCATCATCGTCGTGCACGACGAGCTCGACCTGCCGTTCGACACCGTGAAGCTCAAGCAGGGCGGCGGCCACGGCGGGCACAACGGACTGCGCGACATCGCGAAGTCGCAGGGGCCCGACTTCATCCGCGTGCGGGTCGGCATCGGCCGCCCGCCCGGTCGGCAGGACCCGGCCGACTTCGTGCTCAAGGACTTCTCGGGCACCGAGCGCCAGTCGCTGCCGAACCTGATCTCGGATGCCGCGGACGCGGTCGAGGCGGTCGCCGACGACGGGCTGCTCGCCGCGCAGCAGCGGTTCCACTCGCCGAGCTGAGCGCGTCGGGCTAGATCAGGCCGCGCAGGAACTCCTCGGGGCTCTGGCCCGCCGCGCGCGCACGCTCGAGGAGACGCGTGTGCTCGTCGACCGTGAGATCGAGCGACATCGTGAGCCAGTCGGCCGTCGGGTCGTCGAAGTCGAAGAACGTCGCGTCGGCGGGGGAGCGGTCGTCGTGCGCGCTCGGCTCGGGTGCCGCTGCGGATGCCGCGGGTTCGGGCCCAGCGGTCGCGGGGGCCGCGGCATCCGGTTCGCCGATGCAGGCACCCGACCAGCCGGGGCCGCTCGGCACCGGAAGCCCGCTGCGGAAGGATTCGGCTGCGGCCCGGGCGCGCTCGTCGGCGGCCTCGTTCATGGGGTGCCCGACGTGGCCCTTGACCCACTCGAATCGGTAGCGGCGCCCGACGAGGGCGGCGTCGAGCTCCTGCAGGATCTCGAGGTTCATGACGGGCTTGCCGTCGGCCTTGCGCCAGCCCTTGCGCTTCCAGCCCGGCATCCACTTCGTCACCGAGTTGATGACGTACTGGCTGTCGCACTGCACGAGCAGCTCGTCGTCGAGGTGCGCCGTCGCGCGGAACAGCTCGAGCACCGCGGTCAGCTCGCCGACGTTGTTGGTGCTGTGCTTCCACCCGCCGGCCGCCCAGCAGTCGTCGGCGACGTACCAGGCCCAGCCCGCCGGGCCGGGGTTGCCGAGGGCCGAGCCGTCTGCGGCGGCGATGATCATGCGGTGGTCCTTCCGTCGAGCCGGGGCAATCGTATCGGCCCGCGCCGACGTGTCGGCGGCGCGGAATAGACTTCTCCGGTGAGCCTCAAGGGTCTGAACACGGCGCTTTCGCGCGCCTCCACGATCGATCGCGCCCTCGCCGAGGCACAGCGCAACGCCGACTTCTCGGCGCCCTCGGGTCTCGATGCGCCGCTGCTCGCGGCGCTCCTCGAACGCCGCGCCGCCGCCGGGCTCGCGCCCGCGATGCTCGTCGTCACGGCCACGAGCCGCGAGGGCGAGGCGCTGCGCGCCTCGCTCGCCCCGTACCTCCCCGACGCCGAACTCCTCGAGTTCCCCGCGTGGGAGACGCTGCCGCACGAGCGCCTGTCGCCGAGCGCCGAGACGGTCGGGCGACGCCTGCACGCCCTCCGTCGCCTGCACGAATGGGCCGAGCAGCCCGGGGCGCGGCATCCCCTCGTCGTCGTCGCCTCGGTGCGCGCGGCGCTGCAGCCGATCGCCGACAACCTCGCCGCGCTCGAGCCCATCGAGCTCGTCGAGGGCGGGCGCGGCCACGACCTCTCGCAGATCGCACTGCGCCTCGTCGACCTCGCGTACGCCCGCGTCGACATGGTGTCGCGTCGCGGCGAGTTCGCGGTGCGCGGCGGCATCCTCGACGTCTTCCCGCCGACGGCCGATCACCCCGTGCGGGTCGAGTTCTTCGGCGACGAGGTCGAGGAGCTCCGCGCGTTCTCGGTCGCCGACCAGCGGTCGCTGCCCGAGCCGGTCGAGCGCGTGCGCCTCGCGCCGAGCCGAGAGCTGCTGCTCACGCCGGCGGTGCGCCAGCGGGCCCGCGAGATGGTGCACGAGTTCCCGAGCCTGTCGGCGATGCTCGAGAAGATCGCCGAGGGCATCCCCGTCGAGGGCATGGAGTCGCTCGCCCCCGCGCTCACCGAACGACTCGTGCCGATCGCGCACTACCTGCCGCGCGAGGCGGCCGTCGCCGTCATCGCGCCCGAACGCGTCGCGGGGCGTGCCGTGAGCCTCGCCGAGACGAACCGCGAGTTCCTCGCCGCCGCGTGGAGCGCCGCGACCGTCGGCGCGGGCGCACCGATCGACCTCGACGCGGGCGACTTCCTGACCGTCGCGCAGCTGCGCGAGGCGACCCTGTTCAGCGCGCCCGGCGAGGCCGACCCGGGCCGGGTCTGGTGGACCCTCTCGCCGTTCGACGCGGGCGACGCGGCCGAAGACCTCGAACTGGACGCCTCGTACGTGCGGCTCGCCGCGAACGCGATGCCGAGCTTCCAGGGCAACGTCGCCGGCGCGGTCGACCACGTCGCCGAACGGCTGCGCGAGGGCTGGTCGCTCGTCGTCGCCTCCGCCGGCCAGGGGCTCGTCGAGCGCGCGCTCGACGTGCTCGCCGACGCGGGGCTCGCCGGGCGCATCGTCGACGAGGTGCCCGCCGCGCTCGACGCCGGCGTCGCGTACCTCGTGCAGGCCGAGGCATCCCGCGGCTTCGAGGTGCCCGAGGCGAAGCTGGGCCTCATCGCCGAAGCCGAGTTCTACGGCCGGTCGGCCGGCTACGACGCGCGCGCCGGCAAGAAGCTCGCGACCCGCCGCCGCAACGTCGTCGACCCGCTGCAGCTGAAGCCCGGCGACTACGTCGTGCACTCGACGCACGGCATCGGCAAATTCATCGAGCTCGTGCAGCGCGAGGTCGCGACGGGCACCCGGCCGAAGGGTCCGAGCCGTACCGCGGGCATCGCGGGGCAGCCGACGACCGTGCGCGAGTACCTCGTGCTCGAGTACGCGTCGTCGAAGCGCGGGCAGGCGGGCGACCGGCTGTTCGTGCCGATGGACCAGCTCGACCTGCTCTCGCGCTACGTCGGCGGCGAGGCGCCGTCGCTCTCGAAGATGGGCGGCAGCGACTGGTCGCAGGCCAAGTCGAAGGCGCGAAAGGCCGTGCGCGACATCGCCGTCGAGCTCGTGAAGCTCTACTCGGCGCGTATGGCGGCGAAGGGGCACGCGTTCGGCCCCGACACCCCGTGGCAGCACGAACTCGAGGAGGCGTTCCCGTTCGCCGAGACGCACGACCAGCTGCAGACGATCGACGAGGTGAAGGCCGACATGGAGCGGCCGATCCCCATGGACCGGCTGCTCGCGGGCGACGTCGGCTTCGGCAAGACCGAGGTCGCGGTGCGGGCCGCGTTCAAGGCGATCCAAGAGGGCAAGCAGGTCGCGATGCTCGTGCCGACGACCCTGCTCGTCAAGCAGCATCTCGAGACGTTCAACGAACGGTATGCGGGATTCCCCGTGCACGTGCGGGCGCTCAGCCGGTTCCAGACCGACAAGGAGGCGCGCGACACGATCGCGGGCCTCGCCGACGGCACGGTCGACATGGTCATCGGCACGCACCGCATCCTCACCGAGAAGGTGCGCTTCAAAGACCTCGGCCTCATGATCATCGACGAGGAGCAGCGGTTCGGCGTCGAGCACAAGGACGCGCTGAAGAAGCTCAAGACGAACGTCGACATCCTCGCGATGAGCGCGACGCCCATCCCGCGGTCGCTCGAGATGGCGGTCACGGGCATCCGCGAGATGTCGACGCTCGCGACCCCGCCCGAAGACCGGCACCCGATCCTCACGTTCGTGGGGCCGTACTCCGAGCAGCAGGTCGCCGCCGCGATCCGCCGCGAGATGCTGCGCGAGGGCCAGGTGTTCTTCGTGCACAACCGGGTCTCGTCGATCAACCGCGTCGCGGCACAGCTCGCCGAACTGGTGCCCGAGGCGCGCATCGCCGTCGCCCACGGCCAGCTCAACGAGCACTCGCTCGACCAGATCGTGAGCGACTTCTGGGAGCGCAAGTTCGACGTGCTCGTCTCGACGACGATCATCGAGACCGGCCTCGACATCTCGAACGCCAACACGATCATCATCGACCGCGCCGACAAGTACGGGCTGTCGCAGCTGCACCAGCTGCGCGGCCGCGTCGGCCGTGGCCGCGAGCGCGCGTACGCGTACTTCCTCTACGACCCGGCGAAGCCGCTCTCCGAGACGGCGCACGACCGGCTCTCGACGATCGCGGCCAACAACGAGCTCGGCAGCGGCATGCAGGTCGCCCTGAAAGACCTCGAGATCCGCGGCGCGGGCAACCTGCTCGGCGCCGAGCAGGCCGGGCACATCGCGGGCGTCGGATTCGACCTCTACCTGCGCATGATCGGCGAGGCGGTGTCGACGTTCCGCGGCGACGTCGCCGAGGGGCAGACCGAGCTCAGGCTCGAACTCCCGGTCGACGCGCACATCCCCGACGAGTACGTCGACAGCGAGCGGCTGCGCCTCGAGGCCTACCAGAAGCTCTCGGCCGCGAGCGGACCGGCTTCGAAGGACGGTCAGATCGACCAGGTGCTCGAGGAGCTCGTCGACCGCTACGGCGCCCCGCCCGAGTCGGTCGAACACCTCGTCGCCGTCTCGCGGTTGCGCCGCCAGGCGCAGCTCGCGGGACTCGGCGAGGTCATCGCGACGGGCTCGAAGCTGCGCATCGGGCCCGCGCAGATCCCCGACTCGCGCCGGGTGCGGCTCGAGCGCATGTATCCGGGCGCGAAGCACTTCGCGCAGAACGACGTGATCCTCGTGCCCTGGCCGACGCCCGGCGGCGAGCCGCCCGGCGACGCCGACCTCATCGAGTGGGTGTCGCGGCTCATCGCGAACATCTTCGAGCCCGCGCCCGCCGCGGCCTGAGCTCCGCGCGCCGGGCGCGCGCCACCACTTCGGCGATCGCCACTGTTTCGGTCGGCCTTTGGCCCATCCATCCGAACCGGTGGCGATCGCCGAGTTCGTGGCGGATCGCTCGCGGGCGAAGCCTGTCGCATCTGTACGGTATCATCTAGTACAGATGAGACAGAAGGAGGTCGGCATGCAACTCGAGATCGATCCCGAATCCGAGGTGCCGCTGTCGCAGCAGCTGCGCGACCGCGTGGTCGAGGGCATCGCCGCTGGCGACCTGCAACCGGGCGACCCGCTCGCGTCGGTGCGCCAGCTGGCCGTCGACTTCGGCATCAACGTCGCGACGGTGAGTCGCGGCTACGAGCTGCTGCGCGGCGAGGGCCTCGTGCGCACGAACCGGCGGTCCGGATCGGTCGTCGCGCGCGGACCCGAGACGGGCCCGCCGACCGAGGCCTTCCTGCCCGAGTGGCAGGGGCGGCTGCGCACCCTCCTCGCGGAGGCCGTCGCCCAGGGCGTGCCGGCCGACGCGATCGCGGCGACCGTCGACGTGCAGCTCGCGCGCTTCGCCGCAGCGCGGTCGACGAACGGGATGCCCCGGCCGGAGCATCCCGACCGAGAAGCCCACGACCCATCGGGCGGCCGTGCGCCGAACCGCGCGGCGAGTGATCGCGCACGCGGGCCCGTGCCCGAAACGACCGAATCGACGGAGGAAGACCGCACATGACCCTGTTCTCGATCCTGCTCGGGGCCGTCCTCGTCTCGCTCATCGCGGTGAGCATGCTCGTCATGCCCGCGCTCGTGCGGCCGACGCTGCCGCTCGGCGTGAGCGTGCCGCGCTCGCGCGTCGACGAACCGGTCGTGCGTGCCGCCGTGCGCCGCTACCGGGTGATCGTCGTCGTCGGTTGGGTCGCCGCGATCGTCGTGCTCGTGGCCGTCGCACCGGTGGAGCCGTCGATCGCGCTCCTCGCGTCGGTGCTGCTCTTCCTCGTCGTCTCGGTCGTCGCGTACCTCGTGCCGCGAACCGCGATCCAGCGCGCCAAGCGAGACCAGGGTTGGTACGACGACGTCGCGGTGCGCATCGTCGCCGACTCGGCGCCCGCCGAAGTCCCGCGCCCGCCGACGGGGTGGTTCGCCGTATCGCTCGCCCTGCTCGGCGTCGTGAGCGCGATCGGCATCGCGGGCTACGACCGGGTGCCCGATCCGCTGCCCGTGCACTGGAACGCCGCCGGCGTCGCCGACGCATATGCCGAGAAGAGCATCTGGTCGGTCTTCGGGCCCCTGCTCATCGGCGGCGCCACCGTCGTCGGGCTCTACGCACTCTCGTTCCTCGTGCGCATCTCGCCCGTGCGCGGGCTCGCCGCCGACGACCGGGCGACGAACGCCGCCCGCGCCTTCGCGGTGCGCAGCCTCACGTGCAGCATGCTCGGCCGGCTCATGCTCGGCATCACGGCGATCTTCGCGTGGACGTCACTGCTCTCGTGGAGCGACGACGTCTCGCCCGCCGTCGCCGCGGGCGGCACGATCGCGCTCGTCGTCGTGCTGCTGCTCGTCATCGTGATCTTCCTGTGGCGGTACGCACGCGCGGTCCGCGGTGCGGGCGCCGGCGGGTCGACGGGCGACGCGAATGCCGCAGCTGCGGACGCCCCCGACGACGACCGCCACTGGAAGGCCGGCATGGTCTACGTGAACGCCGACGACCCGTCGTTCATGGTGCAGAAGCGGTTCGGGGTCGGCTGGACGGTCAACCTCGGTCACCCGGCCGGCGTCATCGCCGTCGTCGTGCTGCTGGCGCTCGTCGTCGCGGCGCTCGTCGTGCCGCTCGCGCTCGCCTGATCGGTCGGCGCGGGGCGCGGCATCCCGCTCGATTCAGTGGGCGAAGGTGCCGCCACCACCGACGCCCGACCGCGCGCCCTGACGCCGGTACCTCGCCGACCGCAGCGAGACCGCGATCGCGGAGACGACGATCGCGATGCCCGACCCGAGCAGCACCGCGAGGGTGCCCTCGTCGGCGACCTCGGGCAGACCCTCGAACGCGAGTTCGTTCATGAGCAGCGACACCGTGAACCCGACGCCGCCGAGCGCGCCGACGACGAGCAGGTCGGCGAGCGTGAGCGGTGTGCCCGTGTCGCGTCGTCGCGCGACGAGTCCGCCGAGCCCGCCCGCGAGCGCGATGCCGACGAGCTTGCCGACGGGCAGGGCGACGAGGATGCCCCAGAACGCCGGGTCGAGCTGGCTCGGTTGCACCTGCGGCACCGGCACCATCGCCGCCGACAGCGCGAAGAGCGGCAGGACGATGCCGTTCGACCACGGCTCGAGCGCGTGCGCGGCACGGCCGCCTGGACGCCGGCTCATCACGAGGCCGAGCGCGACGCCCGCGATCGTGGCATGCACGCCCGACCGGTAGACGAAGTACCAGGCCACGACGCCGAGCACCGTGAGCAGGAGCATGATCGGCCACTGCGGCCGACGCGCGAGGATGTACGGCGAACGTGGCTTCATGAGCCGGCTGACCGCCCCGAACAGGGCGATCGCGATGCCCGCGAACCCGAGCGCGGCGAGGTCGGCGTCGCTCGTGAAGAAGAACGCGATGATGAGGATCGCGATGAGGTCGTCGAGCACCGCGAGCGCGAGCAGGAACACCCGCACGCGCGTCGGGATCCACCGGCCGAAGACCGCGAGCACGCCGAGCGCGAACGCGATGTCGGTCGCGGTCGGGATCGGCCAGCCGTCCACCGTCGCCGTGCCGGCGGTGAACGCGACGTAGACGAGCGCCGGCACGATGACGCCGCCGACCGCGGCGATCGCGGGCAGCAGGGCCTTCGACAGCGAGTTGAGCTCGCCGATCACGAGTTCGCGCTTGAGCTCGACGGCGACGATGAAGAAGAAGATCGCGAGCAGGCCGTCGCTGATCCAGTGGCCGACCGACAGGTCGAGGCCGAGCCACGGCAGCTCGAGGTGCGCCGACTGCGCCGCGAGCAGCGACGGGCCGATGGCCGTGTTCGCGATGACGAGGCCGAGTGCGGCGGCGGCGAGCAGCAGGCCGGCGGCCCAGCGTTCGGAGCGGAGGAGGTTCATGCGGATCCTTCGGGGTACGACGTACGTGTGCTGCCGACCAGACTTCCCGGCTCTCCGCGTCGATCCTATCGAGGCGCTGCCCGGGCCGGACGGTCGCCGCACCGGCGTCACGCCGCGCGCCCGCCGCTTAGGCTGGTGCGATGTCCGTCTCGCTCTGGGCGACCCTCCTCGCCGCCTGTTTCGTGATCAGTTTCACGCCGGGCGCCGGAGCGATCAACACGATGGGCAACTCCCTCAACGTCGGCTTCCGTCGGTCGATCTGGGGCATCCTCGGCCAGCAGGCCGCGCTCGTCGTGCACATCGTGATCGTCGCGCTCGGGGTGGGGGTGCTCGTCGCAAGCTCGCCCGTGCTGTTCGAGGTGATCCGCTACGCGGGCGCGGCCTACCTCGTCTACCTCGGCATCCGTCAGCTGATCGCGAAGCCCACGCCGCCGCCGGTGCCGGCAGGCAGCGACGACGACGGCGGCGACGAGCCCGATGCGACGGATGCTGCGGGCGAGGCCTCCGCCGCGGCCTCCGAGTCGCGGTGGTCGATGTTCCGGAGGGGGCTCTGGGTGAACCTGCTGAACCCCAAGGCGATCGTGTTCTTCCTCGCGTTCCTGCCGCAGTTCATCCGCCCGAACGAGCCGCTGCTGCCGCAGTACCTGATCGTCGGGGCGACCGTCGTCGTGGTCGACGTGATCGTCATGTGGGGGTTCTTCGCCGTCGCCGCGCACGGCATGCGGCGGTTCACCCGCTCGGTGCGCGGGCAGCGCATCGTGAACAGCGTGTTCGGCGTGCTCTTCATCGGCGTGGGCCTGCTGCTCGCGCTCGTGCACTGACGCGGGCGACGCCCACGAGCGCCGAGGCGCCGCCTAGGCTGCCGGTATGAGCCAAGCGCACCCCGGTCTCGACGAACTCATCGCCACCGTCGCCCTGCTGCGCGCGCCCGGCGGCTGCCCGTGGGACGCCGACCAGACGCACGAGTCGCTCGTGCAGTACCTCGTCGAGGAGAGCTGGGAGCTCATCGACGCGATCGAGGCGGGCGACCGCGCCGAGATGATCGAGGAGCTCGGCGACGTGCTCTACCAGGTGCTCTTCCACGCCGACATCGCCGCGCACACCGAGGGCGAGCGGTTCGACATCGACGACGTCGCACGTCACATGACGGCGAAGATGGTGTCGCGGCATCCCCACGTCTTCGGCGACCGCGAGGCCGAGACGGCCGACGACGTCGTCGCCTTCTGGGAGGACCTGAAGGCCGATGAGAAGCCGCATCGCACGAGCGTGCTCGACGGGGTGCCGCGCGGCATGCCGGCGCTCGCCCTCGCGCGCAAGGTGCTCGGCAAGGCCGAGAAGGCGGGCGTCACCGCCGCCGTGATCGCGGATGCCCCGGGGCCGGCGCCCGTCGCGCCCGCGACGGAGGACGAACTGGGGCGCCTGCTGTTCGGGCTCGCCGCCTCGGCGCGCGAGCAGGGGCTCGACGCGGAGCGCGCCCTGCGCGGTGCCGTGCGCGACTTCGAGGCCGAGGTCCGGCGCGCCGAGGCGGCCGCGGCCTCCTGAGTCCTTCGGCGTGAGCGGTCCTCAGCCCAGCCCGAGCCCGTCGCGCCACGACGAGTGCGACGGCCGCCAGCCGAGCGACTTCGCGGTCGCCGCATCCGCCACCCGGCCGGGGCCGCGAGCGCTCACCGCGGGACGGTCGTCGAACCCCGCGCGCCGGGCGAGCACCCCGGCCCAGTCGTCGAGTTCGGCCGGTTCGTCGTCGACGACGTCGACGATGCCGGCCGGCCAGTCGAGCGCGGCGACCGTCGCCGAGACCGCGTCCTCGACGTGCAGCCAGTTCGTCGTCTCGGCGATCGCGTCGACGCGCCCCTCGCCCGCGAGGGCCGTGAAGGCGCCGTCGGCCGCGTACCAGGTGCCGGGCCCGTAGAGCAGGCCGAATCGCAGCACGACGCCGTGCGGGTGCGCGGTGACGGCGCGCTCGAGTGCGGCGACCGGCTCGTCGTCGGGCGCCCACGCGATGCTCTCGGCGACGAACCGCTCGACGCCCGCCGCGCGGGCGGCCGCGACGAGCGCCGGTGCCCCCTCGAGCCGGAGCCGCGCGTTCGCGGCGTAGTCGAGGCCGGCGAGGTCGGTCGCGACGAAGACGATCGCGTCGGGTCGTGCCACGGCGAGTGCCCGCTCGATCGACGCGGGGTCGAGCACGTCGAGCCGGACCCCGGTCGCGCCCGCACGTTCGATGTCGTCGAATCGCTCGACCCGACGGCTCGTGCCGAAGACGGTGCGGCCGGCGGCGACGAGCGCGCGCACCACGGGGGCGCCGAGCACGCCCGTGGCGCCGACGACGAGGATGCGTCGGCCGGCGAACGGCGCGGGCGGCCGCTGGGCGGCGTCGGGCGTCAGGTCTGGCATCGCGTCTCCCGTCGAACGAGTCCGGCACGGAGGCGGCCCGCGCAACTGGAAGAATGGCACGCATGGCCCAGAACGTCACGCCCCCGCGCGGCATGCGCGACTTCCTCCCCGCCGAGAAGGCCCGACGCGAGCACGCCCTCGGCGTGATCCGCGGCGTCTATGCGGCGCACGGTTTCGACGAGATCGAGACCCCGGTCATGGAGGACTCGTCGCGACTGCACGCCGGCCTCGGCGGCGACAACGAGAAGCTCGCGTTCGCCGTCATGAAGCGCGGACTCACGGGCGACGACCTGGCCGCGGCCGCGGCATCCGGCGACGCCCTGGCCCTGGCCGACCTCGGCCTGCGCTACGACCTGACGGTGCCGCTCGCCCGGTTCTACGCGACGAACCGTGCGGCGCTGCCGCCCGTGTTCCGCTCGATCCAGATCGCGCCGGTCTGGCGTGCCGAGCGCCCGCAGAAGGGTCGCTACCGCCAGTTCGTGCAGTGCGACATCGACGTCATCGGCGACGCGACCCCGCTCGCGGAGCTCGAGCTGCTGACCGCGACCGTCGCGACGCTCGACGCGCTCGGGCTCGCGGGCTGCACGATCCGCATCAACGACCGGCGCATCCTGGCGGGCATCCTCGCTTCGTGGGGCGTGCCCGACGACCTGCGCGAGCGCGCGCTCATCACGATCGACAAGCTCGACAAGATCGGCACCGGGGGAGTGGCGGCCGAGCTCGTCGAGACCGGCGCCGTCGCGGCCGACGTCGACGTCGCGACCGCGCTCGAGGGGCTCGCGACCGCCGACTGGCACCTCGCCGACGGCGTCGTACCGCCGCCCGCGTGGCTCGACGGGGCGGCCTACGCCGAGCTGCTCGCGCTGCGCGACGCGATGCCCGACGCGGCGATCGAGTTCGACCCGACGCTCGTGCGCGGCATGGGCTACTACACGGGCACGATCTTCGAGATCGCGCACCCCGAGTTCGGCTACTCGCTCGGCGGCGGCGGGCGGTACGACCACATGATCGGGCGCTTCCTCGGGCAGGAGGTGCCGGCCTGCGGATTCTCGATCGGCTTCGAGCGCATCGTCGACCTGCTCGAGATCCGCCGCGACGACCGGCCGCGTGCGGTCGTGCTCGTCCACGACGCGGATGTCCCGGCCGACCGCCTCCTCGCCGTCAAGGGTGAGCTCGTCGCGTCGGGGGCACGCGTGCGGCTCGAGCGTCGCGTGAAGAACCTGCGCGCCCTGCTCGACCGCGTGACCGCCGACGGCTTCGAGGAGTTCGCGACGGTCACGGCCGCGACCACCGACGCCGCCTCGCTCGAGTTCCGCACGCTCGGCGCATAGCAGCGCCGCCCGGCGCCAAGCTGCGCATGGATCGCGCCAACATCGCCGGGCACCGGGCGCCCGGCGTCACAGGGCGAGCGCGAGAGATCCTCGGCCTCTAGACTCGGGAGCGGATCACGACGGCGTCGTCCACCAGTCACACCCCCATCACAGAGGAGCCAACTGTGGCATTCATCGAAGCTGTAGGTGCGCGCGAGATTCTCGATTCGCGCGGCAACCCGACCGTCGAGGTCGAGGTGCTGCTCGACGACGGCACGCTCGCCCGTGCGGCGGTGCCTTCGGGTGCGTCGACCGGTGCGTTCGAGGCGTACGAGCTGCGCGACGGCGACAACGACCGCTACCTCGGCAAGGGCGTGCAGAAGGCCGTCGACGCCGTGCTCGACGAGCTCGGCCCGGCCATCGAAGACCTCGACGCGAGCGACCAGCGCCTCGTCGACGCCGCCCTCATCGAGGCCGACGGCACCGACAACAAGAGCCGCCTCGGCGCGAACGCCATCCTCGGCGTGAGCCTCGCGGTCGCGAAGGCGGCCGCCGACTCGGCCGACCTGCCGCTCTTCCGCTACCTCGGCGGCCCGAACGCGCACGTGCTGCCCGTGCCGATGATGAACATCATCAACGGCGGTGCGCACGCCGACACCGGCGTCGACATCCAGGAGTTCATGATCCTCCCGGTCGGCGCGCCGACCTTCTCCGAGGGCCTCCGCTGGGGCGTCGAGACCTACCACGCGCTCAAGGGCCTGCTGAAGGCGAAGGGCCTCTCGACCGGCCTCGGCGACGAGGGCGGTTTCGCCCCCGACTTCGCGTCGAACCGCGACGCGCTCGACTTCATCTCGGAGGCGATCGGCAAGGCGGGCTTCACGCTCGGCACCGACATCGCGCTCGGCCTCGACGTCGCGTCGACCGAGTTCTTCGAGAACGGCGCCTACCGTTTCGAGGGCAAGGACCGCACGTCGGCCGAGATGAGCGCGTACTACGCCGAGCTCGCCGCCGCCTACCCCCTCGTATCGATCGAGGACCCGCTGGCCGAGGACGACTGGGAGGGCTGGACCGCCCTCACGGCCGAGCTCGGCGGCAAGCTGCAGCTCGTCGGCGACGACCTGTTCGTCACCAACCCGAAGCGCCTCGCCGACGGCATCGGCAAGCACGCGGGCAACTCGATCCTCGTGAAGGTCAACCAGATCGGCACGCTGACCGAGACCCTCGACGCCGTGTCGCTCGCGCAGCGCTCGGGCTACACCGCCGTGCTCTCGCACCGCTCCGGCGAGACCGAGGACACGACGATCGCCGACCTCGCCGTCGCGACGAACGCGGGTCAGATCAAGACGGGCGCGCCCGCGAGGAGCGAGCGCGTCGCGAAGTACAATCAGCTTCTGAGGATCGAAGAAGAGCTCGGTGAGGCCGCGGTGTACGCCGGCCGCACGGCGTTCCCGCGCTTCACGGCGTGATCGCGTAGCGACATCGCGACGGGGGCGGCCGGGTGGCCGCCCCGTCGCCGTCTTCCGGGCCGTCATGAGGAGGACGATGAACGGCGAGTCCTCCCGCACCCCGCGCAGGCCGGCGAATCCGGCCGGCTCCCGCGTGCCGCGGTCGAGTGCGAAGCGGGATGCCACGGGGCCGGCGTCGCCGGCGAAGCCCGCGAAGTCCTCCGGCTCGACGTCGGCTGCGCCGGAGGCCTCCGGAGCGAAGGCCTCCGGAGCGAAGGCCTCCGGCGCGAAGGCCTCGAAGGCCAAGTCGACCGACACGGCGTCGACGGCCAAGCCGACCGGCCGGGCTGCCGCCTCCCAGCGGCCGGCAACCTCGTCGCGCCCGAAGCGCACCCGAGCCTCGCAATCGGCGTCCCGCACGGGCACGACGCCCGCCACCCGTGCGGGCTGGCTCAGCGGCATCCGATTCTCAGGATTCTCGCTGATCATGTTGGGCATACTCGTGCTGGCGGTCGTGGTGCTCGCACCGACGATCGCCGCGTTCGCCCAGCAGCGAGCGCAGCTCGCAGAGCTCAAGGCCGCCGTCTCCGCGCAGGAGGAGGAGGTGCAGCGGCTCCGCGATGAGCGCGAGCGCTGGAACGACGAGACGTTCATCGTGACCCAAGCACGGGAGCGGCTCTACTACGTGATGCCGGGCGAGGTGAGCTACCTCGTCATCGACGACCGCGACGCGGCCGCGAAGACCGACGAGACGACGGCCGTCTCGGCCGAAGTGACCGAATCGAAGGGCGACTGGATGCGCACGCTGCTCGACTCCGTGATGACCGCGGGGCTCGCGCCCGAGGCCGGAGCCGCCGACGCGCCGGCGACCGATGCACCCACGACGCCCGCACCCACCGAAACCCCTGCGACGGGAGCCGCACAGTGACCCGCCCGCCATTCGAACCCGTCACCGAACGCGACCTCCGCGTCGTCTCCGCGCAGCTCGGCCGCCCCGCACGCAACGTCGTCGGCATCGCCGCGCGCTGCATCTGCGGCAACCCCACGGTCGTCGCGACCGCCCCGCGCCTCGCCGACGGCACGCCGTTCCCGACCTTCTACTACCTCTCGCACCCGGCCGCGACGGCTGCGATGTCGTTCCTCGAGGCGGGTCAGCTCATGGTCGAGTTCAGCGAACTGCTCGCGAGCGACGCCGAGATCCGCGCCGGTTACGAGCAGGCGCACCGCGACTACCTCGCCGACCGCGAGCAGTTCGGCGAGGTCGCCGAGATCGCCGGCATCTCCGCGGGCGGCATGCCCACTCGCGTGAAGTGCCTGCACGCGCTCTCGGCCCACGCGCTCGCCGCCGGGCCCGGGGCCAACCCGATCGGCGACCTCGCGCTCGCCCGTTCGAGCTGGTCACCCGACGTCTGCAAGTGCCCCGACTACGGAGTCGACGAGGAATGACCCGTCGGAGCCGAGCCGCGCGTGCGGCCGCCGTGAAGACGGCGGTCGCCGTCGTCGCGGCCGCCGTCGTGGTGCTCGGCGGTGCGGCGCCCGCCCGCGCCGACACGGTGCGCGACTACGAGTACTGGCTCGGCGACTACGGGTTCACGACCGCCTGGTCGACGACGCAGGGCAAGGGCGTCACCGTCGCGATCATCGACACCGGCGTGAACGGCAACGTCACCGAGCTCCGCGGCGTCGTCAAGGGCGGCACGGATGTCTCGGGGCTGGGCAGCCCCGACGGGCAGACCCCCGTCGGCGACCCCGACGAGAGCGCGCACGGCACGATGGTCGCCTCGCTCCTGGCCGGGCGCGGCACCGGCGAGGGCAACGGCGTGATCGGCGTCGCGCCCGAGGCCGACCTGCTCACGGTGTCGGTGGCGTTCGGCCAGGACACGGGCGCCGCGAAGTCGAACGACGAGCAGATCGCCGAGGGCGTCAAGTGGGCGGTCGACAACGGCGCCGACGTCATCAACATGTCGCTCACCCGCAACACCCGCGACTGGCCCGAGAGCTGGGACGACGCGTTCACCTACGCGTTCGACCACGACGTCGTGGTCGTCGCGGCAGCCGGCAACCGCGGGAGCGGCACGACCGAGGTCGGCGCCCCGGCGACGATCCCCGGCGTGCTCGCGGTCGCGGGCGTCGACAAGGAGAAGAACGCGAGCCTCGACGCGAGCTCGCAGGGCATCACGCTCGGGGTCGCGGCCCCGAGCGAGGACCTCGTCGGCGTGCGCCCCGACGGCCGCGTCGCGATCTGGAGCGGTACGAGCGGCGCAGCGCCCCTCGTCTCCGGACTCGTCGCCCTCGTGCGGGCCGAATACCCCGATCTCGACGCGGCGAACGTCATCAACCGCGTCATCCAGACCGCCGACCCGAACGGTCACGAGGTGCCGAGCCCGCTCTACGGCTACGGGCTCATCGACCCGGTCACGGCGCTCGAGGCCGACGTCGAGGCGGTCGACGCGAATCCGCTCGGCAGCCTCGGTGAGTGGATCACGATCCACCGCCGCGCGACGTCGTCGACGCCGACGCCCGAGGCGACCGAGCAGGAGATCGTGCCGATCGCCGACCCGCCGCCGCCGGCCGACGAGGGCACCGCGACGATGCTGCCGACCCCGTGGACGATGGCCTACATCACCGTGCCGCTCTCGCTGGTCGCAGGATTTGGTACGCTAGCAGCGCTGTTGGGCATCGGCGCCATTCGGCATACCAGGCGAACGGTTCGCACGCGCGACCACTGATCGCGCGCACCGCATCGCATCTACCAGATACTGAGGAGTCCATTCACCGTGCCCAAGATTCTCATCGTCGGCGGTGGCTATGCGGGGTTCTACACGGCGTGGAAGCTCGAGAAGTGGCTTCGCGCCGGCGAGGCCGAGGTGACGGTCGTCGACCCGCTGCCCTACATGACGTATCAGCCCTTCCTGCCCGAGGTCGCCGCGGGCTCGATCGAGCCGCGCCACTCGGTCACCTCGCACCGTCGTCACCTCAAGAAGACGAACGTCGTCACCGCGAAGGTCACGAAGATCGACCACGCGTCGAAGACCGCGACCATCACCCCCGAGCTCGGTGAGCCGTGGGAGTTCGAGTACGACGTCGTCGTGGTCACGGGCGGCGCCGTCTCGCGCACCTTCCCGATCCCCGGCATCGCCGACAACGCGATCGGCCTGAAGACCGTCGAAGAGGCCGTCGCGATCCGCGACCGCGTGCTCACGAACTTCGACAAGGCCTCGAACCTGCCTCCCGGCCCCGAGCGCGAGCGCCTGCTCACCTTCGTGGTCGTCGGCGGCGGCTTCGCCGGCATCGAGGTGTTCGCCGAGCTCCGCTCGTTCGCGAGCGCGCTGCTCGAGTACTACCCGCAGCTCACGTTCGACGAGACCCACTTCCACCTCATCGAGGCGATGGGCCGCATCATGCCCGAGGTCTCGCTGCCCACGAGCCACTGGGTCATCAAGCACCTCGCCCAGCGCGGCGCCGAGATCCACCTCGACACCCAGCTCACGAGCGCCGTCGACGGCCGGATCGAGCTGTCGACCGGTGAGAGCTTCGAGTCCGACCTCATCGTGTGGACGGCCGGCGTCATGGCGAACCCCGCCATCGTGCGCTCGAGCGACCTGCCCGTCGAGGAGCGCGGCCGCATCAAGACCCGCGCCGACCTCCGCGTCGGCGGCGAGGACGACGACGAGATCGTGGCCGACGCCTGGGCGGCCGGCGACATCTCGGCCGTGCCCGACCTCACGGGCGGCGGCGTCGGCGGCTACTGCGTGCCGAACGCGCAGCACGCCGTGCGCCAGGGCAAGCTGCTGGCGAAGAACATCGTCGCAGTCCTCCGCGGCGAGGAGCCCAAGAACTACGTGCACAAGAACCTCGGTGCGGTTGCCGGTCTCGGCATCGGCTCGGGTGTGTTCCAGTCGGGCAAGCTCGCCATCAAGGGCCTGCTCGCCTGGTTCGCCCACCGTGGCTACCACGGTCTGGCCATGCCCAGCTGGGAGCGCAAGTTCCGCGTGTTCTGGGGCTGGTGGAACAACTTCTGGCTCGGCCGCGACATCGTGTCGCTCTCGGCCCTGCAGCAGCCGCGCGCCCAGTTCGAGCTCTTCGCCGCTCGGCCGAAGCCGCCGGCCGCCGAAGCGCCGGCTCCCGCTGCCGAGTCGAAGCCGAAGGCCGCGAAGTCGACCAAGGAGCCCGTCGCCGCCAAGTAGCCGGCCGGTCTGACTATGCTGTGACGCGGCGTCGCCCCTCGTGGGCGGCGCCGCGTCGGCGTATCCGCGCAGGCCCCCATAGCCCAACCGGCAGAGGCAGGCGGCTTAAACCCGCTCAAGTCTGGGTTCGAATCCCAGTGGGGGCACCGGGGCGGGCAGGCGGCGCTGTGTCTCAGGCCCAAGCGCAAGTCTGGGTTCGAATCCCAGTGGGGGCACCGGGGCGGGCAGGCGGCGCTGTGTCTCAGGCCCAAGCGCAAGTCTGGGTTCGAATCCCAGTGGGGGCACCGGGCGGGCAGGCGGTGTCTCACGGCCGCGCAGCGTCACGCGAATTGAATGATGCGCGACCATCCGGCGCGGCAGTACCGTCGAGGCATCCTCGTGCGCGAAGGTCACGCCGAGTGACGAAAGGGACACGCCTGTGGACAACATCTGGGAATTCTTCGTCTGGCTCTTCTGGATCTACGTCATGTTCGCGTGCATCTGGATCTTCATCACGGTCATCATCGACATCTTCCGTGACCGCACCCTCAACGGGTGGGCGAAGGCGCTGTGGCTGATCTTCCTGGTGTTCCTGCCATTCCTGGCGGCGTTCATCTACCTGATCGCCCGCGGCAAGTCGATGGCCGAGCGCCGTATGCAGGACCAGGTCGACGCGCAGGCGCAGGCCAACGCCTACATCAAGAGCGTCGCCGGCACCGGTGGCAGCTCGGCGGCTGCCGACATCGAGAAGGCCAAGGGCCTGCTCGACTCGGGTGCGATCTCGCAGGCCGAGTACGACCAGCTGAAGGCGAAGGCGCTCGCGAGCTAGAACCGAGCAGGACGATCGGACCGGCGGCGGTCGCGCATGGGGGTGCGCGACCGCCGCCGTTCCGCGTGTCGGGCGTCGGCGTGCCCGTGGTGACGGGCTGCCGGCGTCACTCCATGAGGTCGAGGCGGCGCAGGATCAGTCCCTCACGGAGCGCCCACGGCGAGACATCCAGCTCGGAGACGTCGAAGGCGCGCATCGCCTCCGAGAGCACGACCGCGCCCGCCACGATCTGGAAGGTGCGATCGGCCGTGATGCCCGGCAGCGCCGGGCGGGCGTCGGCGGGGATGCGCGCGAGCCGGGGTATCCAGTCGTCGAGGCCCTTGCGGCGCAGGATGCTGCGTTCGTCGGAGCCGACGCCGTCCTCGGTCCAGCCGGCGAGACGCGCGAGCGACCGGATCGTCTTCGACGAACCGACGACGTGGTCGGGGGAGTCGAGGCCCCCGAAGTCGGCCACGGCCGTGGCGAGCACGGCGCGCGCGTGCTCGCGCAACCGGTCGACCTGCTCGCTCGAGGGCGGGTCGTCGGGCAGGAAGGCGATCGTCGAGCGGCCCGCCCCGAGCGGCAGCGAGCGGGCGACCTCGGGAACCTCATCGCCGCCCTGGGCGATCTCCAGCGATCCGCCGCCGATGTCGAAGAGCAGGATGCGCCCCGCTGACCAACCGAACCACCGGCGCACGGCCAGGAAGGTCAGGCGCGCCTCGTCGTCGCCGCTCAGCACCGACAGGCGCACGCCCGTCTCGCGCTCGACGAGGTCGAGCACGTGCTCGCCGTTCGCCGCCTCCCGGATGGCGGAGGTCGCGAACGCGAGCAGCTCGTCGATACCGGCTTCGCGTGCGACCTTCGCGGCCTCGCCGACCGACGAGAGGATCGCGGCGACGCCCTCTCGACTGATCGCCCCGTCGGGCTCGAGGTAGCGCATGAGGCGCAGCACCGACTTGTGCGAGGCTGTCGGTATCGGGCGCGCACCGGGGTGCGCGTCGACCACGAGCAGGTGCACGGTGTTGGAACCGACGTCGAGAACCCCGAGGCGCATGTTGCGAGCGTAGCGCCCCCACGTGGCGATCACCGCCGTGATGCTGCATACTTATGCAACTGGGTCAAATGTCCCAGTCATGGTCTCCGCATCGCTGCGAGGCCATGAACCCGCGAAGGAGCAGGAGGCCGCGATGACGCGGATGTCGGCGACCGAACGTCGGGCGGCCCTCACCGAGGCGGCCCTGCGCGTCGTCTCCCGCGAGGGGCTCGCGCAGGCCACAACGCGGGCCATCGTCGCCGAGGCAGGCATGAGCCTCGCGAGCTTCCACTACGCGTTCGAGTCGCGCGACGAGCTCATCGACGAGCTGATCGGCGTCGTCGTCGCGCGTGAGCGCAAGGCGATCGCGGTCGACGAGCTCGCGGCCGCGGCCGAGCAGGGCGCGAGCCTCGGCGAACTGCTCGAAGCGGGCATGGTGCGCTACTTCGAGCACCTGCGCGCCGACCCCGAGCACGAGCAGGCGATGCTCGAACTCACCCAGTACGCGCTGCGCTCGCCCGAGCGGCATCCGCTCGCCGTCGCGCAGTACGCGCGCTACGTCGAGCTCCTCGTCGAGGCGCTCGATGCGGCCGCCGAGCTCACTGACACGACCTGGCGGCTCCCGGTCGCCGAGGTCGCCCGCGTGCTCGTCGCATTCAGCGACGGGCTCACCATCACCTGGCTCGTCGACCGCGATGATGCGGCCGCAGCCCGCGTCGCGGCTGCCGCCGCCGACGCCGTCTCGAGAATGGCAGACCCCCGATGACCCGCATCGACCCGGCCCTCCCGTCCAACGGCGAGCCCGTGACGGCTCCCGCCGTCTTCGCCGAACCCACCCGCCGCATCGGCGCCGGATGGATCGCGTCGTTCGCGACGGTCTGGCTCGGCATCTGGATGGCGCAGCTCACGCCCGTGCAGCTGCTGCTGCCCGCGCAGATCGACCGCGAGCTGCAGCCCGAGCACTGGGTCGACTCGGTCGTCGCGTTCGGCACCATCTCGGGCATCGCCGCGATCGCGACGATCATCGCCTACCCGCTCACGGGAGCGATCTCCGACCGCACGACGAGTCGGTTCGGCCGCCGCCGCCCGTGGATCCTCATCGGCGCGCTCGTGTTCGCGGTCTCGCTCGTCCTCCTCGGCGTGCAGACCGAGATGTGGGCCATCGGCACGGCGTGGGTCGCGGCATCCGTCGGCTTCTGCATCATGACCGCGGCGCTCACCGCGACGATCTCCGACCAGGTGCCCGTGAACCAGCGCGGGTTCGTCTCGGGCTGGATGTCGGCGCCGCAGGCGGTCGGCATCATCGTCGGCCTCATCCTCGTCACCGAACTCGTGACCGACGCCGCACTCGGTTACGTGCTGCTCGCGGTGCTGCTCGTCGTGCTCGCGGTGCCGTTCCTCACCCGCCACGACGAACCGCTCGCGACCGAGCTGCGCACCCCCATGACCCTGCGCATGATCATCTCGGGCTTCTGGATCAGCCCGCGCAGGTATCCCGACTTCGGCTGGACGCTGCTCAGCCGCGTGCTCGTCTCGACCGGCAACGCGCTCGGCACGAGCCTCTTGCTCTACTTCCTCATGTTCCAGCTGAAGGACGAGCACGCCGAGGACGACCTCATCGTGCTGACGCTCGTCTACATGGTCTTCGTGATCCTCGCCTCGCTCGTGGGCGGCAAGCTCTCCGACAAGCTCGGCCGCCGCAAGCAGTTCGTCTTCGTCGCCTCGGCGCTGCAGGGCGCTGCGGCCCTCCTGCTCGCGCTCTTCCCCGACCTCACGGTCGCGATGATCGCCGCGGGCATGCTCGGCCTCGGCTACGGCTGCTTCCTCTCGGTCGACCAGGCGCTCGCGACGCAGGTGCTGCCGGACGCGGCGAGCCGAGGCAAGGACCTCGGCATCATGAACATCGCGTCAGCCGTGCCGCAGGCCGTCGCGCCGATGATCGGCGCTGCCGCGGTGGTCGTGTCGGGCTCGTTCATGCTCGTCTTCCTGCTCGGGGCGGCGCTGTCGACCGCGGGGGCGTTCGCCGTCGCACGGGTGAGGAGCGTGCGCTGATGACGACGCTCGACCTGCGCAAGGCCGGTTCGGCGGTCGCGGATGCCGCGAACTGGCGCGACCCCGCCGGCTACTGGCCGCGACTCACGGAGGCGACGGCCCACCTCGACGCGCCGATCGGTGCGCTGCACCTCGGCGCCCTGCGCCACAACGCCCTCGACATGCTGCGCCGTGCGAACGGCACCCCGATCCGGGTCGCGTCGAAGTCCATCCGCGTGCGCGGCGTCATCGAGGCGCTGCTCGAGCTGCCCGGCTACCGCGGTGTGCTCGCCTACACGCTCGCCGAGGCGCTCTGGTTGGCCGACACCGTCGACGACGTCGTCGTCGGCTATCCGACGGCCGAGCGCGGCAGCATCCGGCGCCTCGCGACCGACCCCGACTTCGCGGCACGGGTGACGCTCATGGTCGACTCGCCCGCGCAGCTCGACCTCGTCGACGCGGTGCTGCCGCCCGGCAAGCGCGAGACGATCCGAGTCTGCCTCGAGCTCGACGCCTCCTGGGACGCCCCCGTGCTGGGCCACCTCGGCGTCCGACGCTCGCCCGTGCACGAGCCCGCCGACGCGCGGGCGCTCGCCGCATACATCGCGAAGCGCCCGGGCTTCGAGCTCGTCGGCATGATGTCGTACGAGGCGCAGATCGCGGGCGTCGTGAACCGGCCGGAGGGCCGGCCCGTCGACGGTGCCGTGAACCGGTGGATGCAGTCGCGCTCGATGCCCGAGCTCCTCGAGCGCCGGTCGCGTGCCGTCGCGGCGGTGCGCGAGATCGCCGACCTCGAGTTCGTCAACGGCGGCGGCACGGGCTCGCTCGAGCGCACCTCGGCCGATCCGTCGGTGACCGAGATCGCCGCGGGGTCGGGCCTCTTCGGCGGGCACCTCTTCGACGGCTACGAGCACTTCACGCCGGCGCCGGCGGCCGCCTTCGCGCTCGACGTCGTGCGCCGCCCGAGCCCGAAGCACGCGACGATCCTCGGCGGCGGCTGGGTCGCGTCCGGTCCGCCGGCACCCGACCGGCTGCCGCGCATCGTGTGGCCCGAGGGACTCGTGATGGAGCCCCGGGAGATGGCCGGCGAGGTGCAGACCCCGGTCTCCGGTCGTGCGGCGCGACGGCTCGCGGTGGGCGACCGCGTGTGGTTCCGGCACACCAAGTCGGGCGAGCTCGCCGAGCACCTGAACGAGTTCGCCGTCGTCGACGGCGACGAGACCGTGGCGAGGATCCCGACTTATCGGGGAGAAGGGATGGCGTTCCTGTGACCGCGACCGGAGCAACATGGCGCAACTGGGGCAGGACCGAGGCGGTGCGGCCGCTGCGCGTCGAGCGCCCCGACACGGCCGAGGCCGTGCAGCGGGCGGTGCAGTCGGCCACCGCGTCGGGGCTGCGCATCAAGCCCGTCGGTTCGGGCCACAGCTTCACGGGCATCGCCGTCGCGCCGGGCGTGCAGCTCGACCTCGCCGACCTGTCGGGCGTCGTCGACGCCGACGTGGCCACCGGACGGGTCACGCTGCGGGCGGGCACCAAGCTGCACCACCTGCCGGCGCTCCTCACCCCGTACGGCCTCGCCCTCGCGAACATGGGCGACATCGACCGGCAGTCGATCTCGGGCGCGACCTCGACGGGTACGCACGGCACCGGCCTCGGCTTCGGCGGGCTCGCGACGCAGATCGTCGCGGCGAAGCTCGTCACCGGCACGGGAGAGCTCATCACGGTGAGCGAGACCGAGCGCCCCGAACTGCTGCCGGCCGTGAGGCTCGGCCTCGGCGCCCTCGGGGTGCTCGTCGAACTCACCCTGCAGCTCGTGCCACGGTACGTGCTGCACGCCGTCGAGCGGCCCGAACCGCTGGCCGAGGTGCTCGACGCCTGGGAGGAGCGGGTGCGCGGCGCCGACCACTTCGAGTTCTACTGGCATCCGCACACCGAGCTCGCGATGACCAAGACCAACACGCGACTGCCCGGCGACGCACCGCGCAAGCCCCTCGGCCGAGTCTCGCGGTGGCTCGACGACGAACTGCTCGCGAACGGCGTGTTCCGCGGGGTGTGCGCCCTCGGCACCGTCGCGCCCGGGGTCATCCCGCCGTTCGCCCGCCTCGTCGACAAGGTGCAGAGCGGGCGGGACTTCGCCGACTTCTCGCCCAAGGTGTTCGTCACCAACCGCACCGTGCGGTTCCGCGAGATGGAGTACGCGATCCCGCTTGCCGAGGTGCCGGAGGCACTGCGCGAGGTGCGGGCGCTCATCGAACGCAAGGGCTGGCGCATCAGCTTCCCGGTCGAGGTGCGCGCCGCAGCGGCCGACGAGAACTGGCTCTCGACGGCGCACGGTCGAGAGTCGGGCTACATCGCCGTGCACCGGTACTTCCGCGAGGACCAGCGTGAGTATTTCGCCGCGGTCGAGGACATCATGCGCGGCCACGGCGGGCGCCCGCACTGGGGCAAGATGCACACGCAGACCGCCGACACCCTCCGCGAGGTGTACCCGCGATTCGGCGACTTCCTCGCGGTGCGAGACGAGCTCGACCCCGAGCGCCGGTTCGCCAACCCGTACCTCGACCGCGTGCTCGGCGCCGACGTCGCGGTGCGCGGCGTCGCCGACGCGCGCTGAACACGACGGAGGGCGGATGCCTCGACCGGCGCCACGGCGCACGGACGAGGCATCCGCCCTCGTCGGTTCAGCCGGTCAGAGACCGAAGCCGGCCAGCCACTCGTCGACCACGGGGATCTCGACGCGCTGGTAGCCGCCGAGGTAGCGGCAGTTGGACGTGTACCCGTAGCTCGTCACCGCGACGAGCTCGCCGTCGTAGAAGACCGGTCCGCCCGAGTCGCCGAAGCAGGTGCCGCCGGTGCCCCACGGGTCCTTCTCGTTGCCGTTCGTCTGCAGGATCTGCGGCGTGAGCTTCTGCCCGGGCATGTCGACGTAGCGGCGCAGGATCGGATAGCTCTCGGGCTCGGGCTTCATGTTGTCGCCCTCCTGCCGGACCTCGGTGCCGTACCCGACCGCGGTGAACAGCGTCTTCGACAACGCCTTCTGCGGGATCGTGTCGAGGGTGCCCGTCTCGGCGATCTGCGGATAGCCGTCGCCGTGCGAGGCGACCGGCTGGTCGAGCACGATCACGCCGACGTCGTTCCAGTTCTTCTGGTCGGTGAAGTCCGAGTACTGCGGGTGCGTGTAGGCCGTGCCCCAGATGTAGCCGGCGGCCGTGAGCTCTGCGCCGGTGTAGCCCGACTCGGGGTCCTCGGCGGTCGGGAGGAAGCTCGGCGGCGCGTCGTCGAGGAACTCGTCGAACGTGACGAGGGTCTTGCCGAGGGTGCCGAGCGTGCAGTGGGCCGCAGTGATGACGACCGTCGGCGAGACGAGCGTGGCACTGCAGCGGTAGCGACCGGTGCTGTCGTAGAACGCGATCAGCCCGACGTCGGGGTGGAGCCCGTCGTCGGCGGTGCCGCCGGTCGACGCCTGGGCGGGAGCCGCGCCGATGGCGAGACCGCAGACGGTTGCGAGGGCCGCGAAGGCCGCGAGGAGTTTGGTGCGCATCGCTCTCTTCCGTTCGAGGGGCAGTGCCATGATCTTGCCCGTCGACGACCGCGGTTGTCGAGAGCCGCGCACGAATACTGCGTCAGGGCGTGCGGCGACGCAACGTGATCGATCCGACGACGATCGAGCCGACGATCCACGCGCCGATCGCGAGGATCCGCACCATGATCCACTCGGCCGACTCGCTGTCGGCGGCGACGGCCTGCAGCGCATCGATCGCGTAGCTGAGCGGCAGCCAGTCGCTGATCTCCTCGAGGCCGGCGGGCAGCTGGTCGCGGGGAATGAAGATGCCGCCGAGCAGGATCTGCGGGAACACGATGAGCGGCATGAACTGCACGACCTGGAACTCGGTGCGCGCGAACGCGCTCGCGAGCAGCCCGAGCGCCGTGCCGAGCAGGGCGTCGGCGACCGCGACGGCGAACAGCAGCCAGATCGAGCCCTCGATCTCGAGCCCGCACACCCAGACCGCGAACGACACGACGATCGCGGTCTGGAAGACGGCGAGCAGGCCGAACGCGAGCGCATAGCCGAGGATGAAGTCGCCCTTGCCGAGCGGCATCGAGAGCAGGCGCTCGAGCGTGCCGCTGCGGCGCTCCCGAAGAGTCGCGATGCTCGTCACGAGGAACATGACGATGAACGGGAACAGCGCGATCATCGCGGGCCCGATGTCGGCGAACACGTCGGTGTCGGTGAAGATCCAGGCGACGAGGCCGACGAGCAGGCTCGGCACGACGAGCAGCAGCCCGATCGTGCGCGGGTCGTGCCGGATCTGGCCGAGCACCCGGCCGGTCGTCGCGAGGGTGCGTGCGGGGGTCATCGCGTCTCCTCCTCGTCGGTCGCTCCCTGACCCCGTCGAAGGGGTGCCGCCGCGGATGCCTCGGCCGAATGCCGCCCCGGACCGCCGGGCGCCGCGTCGTCTGGCGATCGCAGGTCGGGCTCGCCGCGGTCGATGAGCCGGAGGAACGCGGTCTCGACGTCGTCGGTGCCGGTCACCTCGAGCACGCCCTGCACGGTGTCGTCGGCGAGCAGCGCGCCGTCGCGCATGAGCAGCAGCCGGTCGCACCGCTTCGCCTCGTCCATCACGTGGCTCGACACGAGCAGGGTGCGGCCCTCGTCGGCGAGCCGCCGGAACATGCCCCAGAGCTCGACGCGCAGCACGGGATCGAGCCCGACGGTCGGTTCGTCGAGCACGAGCAGCTCCGGGTCGCCGAGCAGCGCGGCGGCGAGCGAGACGCGACCCCGTTGGCCGCCCGAGAGGGTGCCGACGAGCCGACCCGCGACCGAACCGAGGTCGGTGCGCTCGATGACGCGGTCGACGTCGGATGCGGGAGCGCCGAGCACCCGCCGGAAGTACGAGATGTTCTGCCGCACGGTGAGGTCGTCGTAGACACTCGCCTGCTGGGTCACGTAGCCGACACGTCGTCGCAGGTCGCGGCTGCCCGCGGGCAGACCGAGCACCTCGATGCGGCCCGACTTCACGACCTGCACGCCGACGATCGAGCGCATGAGCGTCGTCTTGCCGCTGCCGCTCGGACCGAGGAGCCCGACGATCATGCCGCTCGGCACGGCGAGCGAGAGGCCGTCGAGCACCGGGGCGCCGCCGCGCACCACGCGGAGGTCTTCGGCGATGATCGCCGCGCCGGCTCCGCCGACGGCGTGCGCTCCGCCGTGGTGCGTCGGCCCCGGGGCATCCGAGCTATTCATCATGTGCTGAATAGTTCGCCTCCGCGGGCGCGATGTCAAGACCCGGGCGGACGTCCGGTCAGGTGCCACTGCACCGCCGGCCCGACGCGCGCGACGAGCTCGTCGGTCGGCAGGGAGGCGAGCGGCTCGAACTCGAGCACGTAGCGCACCATGATGACACCGACGAGCTGCGAGGCGGCGAGCTCGGCGCGCAGTTCGGCATCGGCGGCATCGCCGAGATGCTCGGCGATGCGGTGCATGATCTCGCGCCTGAGGAACTCCCGCAGCATCCGCGACACCGGACCCTGCCCGATGGCCGAGCGCAGTGCGGCGACCGCGGCCGGGCGCACCGTCGCGGAGTCCCACGCGGTGATCACCGCGCGCACGAGGCGTTCGCCGAGATCGTCGAGCGGGCCCTCGAGCGCGGTCTGCACCAGGCGGTCGGGCTGCAACGGCACCTCGACGACCTCGGTGACGAGCTGCTGCTTGTCGTCGAAGTAGTGGTGCACGAGCGCCGGGTCGACCCCGGCGCGGCGCGCGATCGCCCGCATCGACGCCGCCTCGTACCCGCGCTCGCCGAACTCCTCGGTCGCGGCCGCCAGGATGCGGGCTCGCGTGTCGCCCGGTCTCGCGCCCTTCGGGCGGCCGGGGCGGCGTCGGGGGGTGCGCTCGCTCACGTTCCTGAGCCTATCCCCGGAGGCCCCCCGGGGGTTCCTCCGAGTCTCATGGGAAGGCCGTTCGGCGCGGAGTGCGATCGGTAGGATTGCTTTGAGCCCCTGATCTCTGCCGAACGCGCTAGGAGTCCGTGCCATGGAATGGCTGATCCCCGTCATCATCGTCGTCGCGCTCGTGGTGATCATCGGCATCTACCTGTGGGCCACGTACAACTCGCTCGTCACGCTCAACGTGCGCGTCGACGAGGCGTGGAGCGACATCACGGTGCAGCTGAAGCGCCGCGCCGACCTGATCCCGAACCTCATCGAGGCGGTCAAGGGCTACGCCGCGCACGAGAAGAGCGTCTTCGAGTCGGTGACGCAGGCACGCGCCGAGACCCTGCAGGCGCAGGGGCCGGCCGAGGCGGGCGTCGCCGAGAACCACATGCAGCAGGCGCTGAAGTCGATCTTCGCGGTCGCCGAGGCGTACCCGCAGCTGCAGGCGAGCCAGAACTTCCTGCAGCTGCAGGCCGAGCTCGTCGACACCGAAGACAAGATCCAGGCCTCGCGCCGGTTCTACAACGGCGGCGTGCGCGAGCTGAACACGAAGATCAAGGTGTTCCCGAACACGCTCTTCGTGCGCGGACTGGGCTTCCACGAGCGCGACTTCTTCGAGGTCACCGAGGCGGCGTCGATCGCCGAGCCTCCGCGCGTGCAGTTTTGATGACGGCGAAGCCGCCAGCAAGGTCGAGTAGCGCCGCGCGAAGCGCGACGCGTATCGAGACCCGAGGTCGTTGAATGTATCGCGCGATCGCCAAGAACAAGCGCAACACCGTCTTCATCATCCTGTTCTTCCTCGCCATCATCGGCGGGCTGGGCTGGCTGGCCGCGTTCATCTACCGAGACCCGACGATCGTCGTCGTGACCGTGGTCGTGGCGACGGGGTACGCGCTCATCCAGTACTTCACCGCCGACCGGCAGGCGCTGTCGATGTCGGGCGCCGTCGAGATCACCTCGAAGGCCGACCATCCCCGGCTCTGGCGCACCGTCGAGAACCTCTCGATCACGACGGGCACGCCGATGCCGCGCGTCTACATCATCTCCGACCCCGCGCCGAACGCGTTCGCGACGGGGCGCGACCCGCAGCACGCCGTCGTCGCCGCGACGACGGGCCTGCTCGAGATCATGGACGACGCCGAGCTCGAGGGCGTCATGGCGCATGAGCTCGGCCATGTGCGCAACTACGACATCCGGCTGTCGATGATCGTGTTCGGGCTCGTCGTCGCCGTGGGCTTCATCTCCGACATGTTCGTGCGCATGGCGTTCTTCGGGCGTAACAACAACAACGGCAACCCGATCGTCATGATCTTCGGGCTCGTCGCGATGCTCATCGCCCCGCTCGTCGCGAGCCTCGTGCAGCTCGCGGTCTCGCGGCAGCGCGAGTACCTCGCGGATGCCACGGGCGCGATGACGACGCGGCACCCCGACGCGCTTGCGAGCGCACTGCTGAAGCTCGAGGCCTACGGACGGCCGATGCAGCGCCAGAACTCGTCCATGGCGCACCTCTGGATCGCCGACCCGCTGAAGCCCGGCCTCATGAGCCGGCTCTTCGCGACGCACCCGCCGATTCCCGACCGGGTCAAGCGCCTCGAGGAGATGGGCGGCAGCTTCTAGCCGGCGCCGGCGCCGTCGCCGTCGACTCGCGTCACGCCGCGGCCGCGAGTTCGGCCGCGAGCGCGGGGGAGAGGTCGCCCCGCCCGGCGACGACGACCTCGTCGAGCCCCTGCCACGCGGCCGCCCGGCGGAGCGCCGGCACGAGCCGTGCCGCGGTCTCAGCCGGGGCGTCGGATTCGGTCCACGCCGATTGGACGCGGAGCACGCGCGCCTTGCGATCGCTCTTGAGGTCGACCCGGCCGACCAGTCGATCGTCGAGCAGCACGGGCAGCGAGTAGTAGCCGAACTGCCGGTCGGCCTCGGGCGTGTAGATCTCGATGCGGTAGTGGAAATCGAACAACCGCTCGGTGCGCGGCCGGAACCAGACCACGGGGTCGAACGGCGAGAGCAGGGCAGCCGTCTCGATGCGGCGCGGCCGGCGGGCGTCGCGGTGCAGCCAGGCGGGTGTCGCACGGGCGCCGGTGCGCCAGCCCGGCACCTCGACCGGCAGCAGCACGCCCTCGGCCTCGAGCTCGGCGATCGCCTGCCGCACGGGTGCGCGCTTCATGCGCCAGTAGTCGGCGAGGTCGGCCTCGGTGGCGATGCCGTAGGCCGTCGCCGCGCGCTCGACGAGTGCGCGCACGGCCTCGTCGACCGGCGGCGCGGCGTCGAGCAGCTCGGCGGGCAACGCCTGCTCGGGGAGGGCGTACACGCGCTCGAACCGCTGCCGGTCGACGCAGACGACGTCGCCCGTGCGAAACATCATCTCGAGGGTGCGCTTGACGTCGGACCAGCCCCACCAGGGCCCCCGCCGCACGTTCGCGTCGTGCTCGATCTCGCTCGCGCGCAACGGCCCCTTCTCGGCGAGCTCGGCGCGCAGCCAGCCGGCGAGCCCGTGCTCGTCGGAGACCCACCCGCCCCAGTCGCCGCCCGCGCGCCGGTACTCGTCGCGGCGGAACTCGAAGAGCGGCCACAGCTCACGCGGGATGTAGGCGGCCTGATGCGCCCAGTACTCGACCATGCGACCGCGCCGACCCGAGGTGATGCGGTCGAGCAGGTCGCGTTCGTACCCGCCGACCCGGCTGAACGCGGGAAGGTAATGGCTGCGCTCGAACACGTTGACCGAGTCGATCTGCAGCAGGCCGAGCCGCTCGATCACCCCGCCGAGCGCACGCGTGCCCGCCGATTCGGGCACCGGCCGGGCGAACCCCTGGGCGGCGAGGGCGATGCGGCGGGCGAGAGCTGGGCTGACGACGTCGACCATGATGCGTCCGACGCTAGCGCGAACCGCCGACATCCACGCGCGACGTCGTCTGCGGCATCCATCTCGAGCGCGCGACTGGGCGATCGCCGTGGGATCGCCACGACATGCTGGTTCGCGCATACGCCGTGCCTAGACTGGACGAATGGCGGACTCGGACGGGGCGGGACGAGCCGGGCGGCGCGCCCGACGATGGTTCGGATTCGGTGCGGCGGCGAAGCCGGCACCCCCGTCGAAGCCGACACCGGCCGCCGACGCGGCGCCGCGCGACGCCGAGGCGAGCGTGCCCTACGGCATGCGGGTCGCCGGGTCGTGGTCGTGGCGTCTGCTGCTCATCGGCGGCGTGCTCGCGGTCGTCGTGTTCCTCGTCATCCAACTGCGTCTGATCGTCATCCCGCTGCTCGTCGCGGTGCTGCTGAGCGCCCTGCTCGTGCCGTTCTCGGGCTTCCTGCAGCGACACCGCTGGCCGAAGTGGCTCGCGGTGGCCGTGGCGATGCTGTCGGCCCTCGCGGTGGTCGGCGGGCTGCTCACGCTGGGCATCTGGCAGATCGTCCGCGGCGCCGACGAGCTCGGCGCCCAGTCGCTCGTCGCGTGGGACGAGTTCCGCGACTGGCTCCTCGACGGCCCGCTGCACCTCACCGAGGGGCAGCTGAACGAGTGGATGGCCAAGGCCGTCGAGACCGTCCAGGAGGACATGGGGATCATCTGGAGCGGCGCGCTCTCGGTCGGCACGACGGTCGGCCACTTCCTCGCGGGGATGCTGCTCGCCCTCTTCGCGACGCTCTTCATGCTCATCGACGGCCGGGGCATCTGGAACTGGCTCGTCGGCATCTTCCCCCGGCGCGCCCGCGCGGCCGTCGACGGCGCCGGCCAGGCCGGCTGGGAGACGCTGCAGAACTTCGTGAAGGTGCAGATCCTCGTCGCCACGATCGATGCCATCGGCATCGGACTCGGCGCCTGGCTGCTCGGGCTGCCGCTCGCGGTGCCGATCGCGATCCTCGTCTTCCTCGGGTCGTTCATCCCGATCGTCGGCGCCGTCGTCACCGGCGCGCTCGCGGTGTTCGTCGCGCTCGTCTACAACGGGTTCTGGCCGGCCGTCATCATGCTCGGCATCGTGCTGCTCGTGCAGCAGGTCGAGGGGCACGTGCTGCAGCCGCTCATCATGGGCACCGCGGTCAAGGTGCACCCGCTCGGCGTCGTCATCGCCGTCGCGACGGGATCGCTGCTCGCCGGCATCCCGGGCGCACTCTTCGCCGTGCCGGTCGCCGCCGTGGTCAACGTGATGATCCTGTACGTCTCGAGCGGCGTCTGGAAGGACGACGCGCCACCCTCCACGGTCGCCGTGCGTTCCCCACTGTGGCGCACGGTGCCCCAGCGACCCGGCTTCCAACGAGGAGAATGAACGAGTTGAACCACACGATCGCCGGCCCAGCGCTCGCGGACTTCGAGGCCGCCCGCGCCGTGGTCGCCCGCGTCGCCCGCACGACCCCCATGGAGTCCTCCCGGTACCTCGAGCGCGTGCTCGGAGCGCCGGTACGCCTCAAGTGCGAGAACCTGCAGCGCACGGGCTCGTACAAGCTGCGCGGCGCCTACCATCGCATGTCGTCGCTCACCGACGACGAGCGCGCGCGCGGCGTCGTCGCCGCGTCGGCGGGCAACCACGCCCAGGGCGTCGCGTTCGCCGCGCGCGAGCTCGGCATCCGGGCGACGATCTTCATGCCCGTCGGCGTCGCGCTGCCCAAGCTCGAGGCGACGAAGGCGTACGGCGCCGACGTCGTGCTCGCGGGCGCATCGGTCGGCGAGACGCTCGAGGCGGCCGCCGCGTTCGCGGCCGAGACCGGTGCCGTCGTCATCCCGCCGTTCGACCACGTCGACGTCGTCGCCGGCCAGGGCACGCTCGGCCTCGAGATCCTCGACCAGGCTCCGGATGCCGCGACCATCGTGGTGCCGATCGGCGGCGGCGGGCTCGCTGCCGGCATCGCGAGCGCCGCGAAGCAGCGCGCCGCCGCCGAGGGGCGCACGATCCGCGTCATCGGGGTGCAGTCCGAGAACGCCGCCCCGTACGTCGCCTCGCTCGCCGCCGGGTCGCCGCAGAGCGTGCCGGTCGTGCCGACCATCGCCGACGGCATCGCCGTCTACCGGCCCGGCGAGCTCAACTTCGCGATCATCAGCGACGCGGTCGACGAGGTCGTGACGGTGACCGAGGACGACATCGCCCGCGCACTGCTCGTGCTCCTCGAACGCGCGAAGCTCGTCGTCGAGCCTGCCGGCGCCGTCGCCGTGGCGGCGATCATGAAGGGCGCCGTGCCGAACGACGGCCCCGTCGTCGCGGTGCTGTCGGGCGGCAACATCGATCCGCTGCTCATGCAGCGCGTCATCGCGCACGGTCTCGCGGCCTCCGGCCGGTACCTGACCGTTCGGGTCGGGTTGCCCGACCGGCCCGGTCAGCTCGTCCGCGTCGCCGAGCTGCTCGCCGGTTCGCACGCGAACGTCGTCGAGGTGCTGCACACCCGGCACGGCCGCGGCATGCAGATCTCCGAGGTCGAGATCGACATCTCCGTCGAGACCCGCGGACCCGAGCACCGGGCCGAGGTCGTCGAGGTGCTGCGCCGCGCCGGCTACGAGCCAGTCGTCCTCGACGACTGACGCGGCGGGGACGCGCCGGATCCGGAGACGCGAAGAGCGGATGCCCCGGGGCATCCGCTCTTCAGGTCTGATCGACGACGGTCGCGCCTACTGGCCGCCCCAGGTCTCGACCGACGTGATCTCGACGGCGATCTCGCGACCGTTGGGTGCGGTGTAGCTCGTCTTCTCGCCCACCTTGAGGCCGAGGATCGCCGCGCCGAGCGGGCTCTGCTCGCTCCACACGTCGAGCTCGGAGTCGCCGGCGATCTCGCGGCTGCCGATGAGGAAGGTCTCCTCGTCGCCGGCGATCACCGCGGTGATGACGGTGCCCGACTCGACGATGCCCTTCGACGCGGGCGCCTCGCCCACCTCGGCGGTCTTCAGCAGCTCGGTGAGCTGGCGGATGCGGGCCTCCATCTTGCCCTGCTCGTCCTTCGCGGCGTGGTAGCCGCCGTTCTCCTTGAGGTCGCCCTCTTCACGCGCGGCCTCGATGCGCTTCGCGATCTCCTCGCGACCGGTCGTCGAGAGCTCGTTGAGCTCGCCGGCCAGGCGGTCGTAGGCGTCCTGGGTGAGCCAGGTGACAGTGGCGTCCTGCGCCATGATGCACACTCCTGTGTCGGGATACCCGACGCGGCCCGTTCGCGGGCAGGGAGCCCGTGATGCTGCGCCGGATAGACGTGTCGCCCCGACATGGGTCGGGGCGAATGACCCATGTTAGGTGAGCCAGCAGCGGTAAATCAAACCCGTGTTCGCCTCCTGCGCGGTGCGGACGGTCTCGGTGAGCGCGCGGATGTGCTCGTTCGACGCGGGCACGATGATCGTCTTCCAGCCGACGACGGCGAAGTCGGCGTTGAGCGCCTGCACGATGCACGCGGTCTCGTTGCCGGGCGGCACCGAGAGGTTCCAGCTCACCTCGACGGCGCGTTCCTCGTTCATGAGCCGGTGCCCGGTGTCGGTGACCTCGACCATCGGCTTCTGGCCGTCGAGGCCCGCCCACACGACCCACGCCACGAGCACGACGGCCACGGCGACCGCGCCGGCGATGAGCAGCAGCCGATCACGCGAGCGATTGCGGCGGGTGCGGCCGTAGCGCTCGTCGAGAGAGGTGGTCACGGGGCTCCTTCGGAGGTGGATCGACTAGGCTGCTTCAAGCCTAAACCCGCCCCCTGAAGGCGAAATCCATGCTCTGAAAGGCTGGCTGATGCTCGTCGACTCCGTCCGTTCCGTGCTGTTCTCGACGAGTTCGGTGCTCGCCGCGGACGACAAGGAGTTCGACCCGAACACGGTCACCCCCGGCGTGTGGGGCTTCGTGGTGACGTTCCTCGTCATGGTGGCGGTCGTCCTGCTCGTGCTCGACATGGTGCGTCGCATCCGCCGCACCAAGTACCGGGCGCAGGTGCGCGCACAGATCGAGGCCGAGAACGAGGCGGCCGCGCGCGACGCCGAGCTCGGCTCGTACGACGAGGGCGAGGGGCCGGATGCCGCGGGCACGACGCCCGACCGGCCGACCGAGTAGGGCGGCAGCCCGTCAGCCCAGGTGGTAGACGGGGTTCATCGCGATGAGCAGCGTCGCCGTCCAGTGGCACATGAACGCGAGCACCGTGCACACGTGGAAGATCTCGTGGAAGCCGAAGACGCCGGGCCACGGGTTCGGCTTCTTGATGCCGTAGACGACCGCGCCGATCGTGTAGAGCACGCCGCCGACGCAGACGAGCACCATCATCGCGACGTTCGCCTCCACGAGGTCGACGATGTACATCATCGCGGCCCAGCCGAGCAGCAGGTAGATGGGCACGTAGAGCCAGCGCGGCGCGGTGATCCAGAACACGCGGAAGCCGATGCCGATGAGCGCGCCGGCCCACACGATCGCGAGCAGCGTCCAGCCCTTGGACGGCGGCAGCGCGAGGATCGCGAGCGGCGTGTACGTGCCCGCGATGAGCAGGAAGATGTTCGCGTGGTCGATGCGCTTGAGCACGACCTTCGTCTTCGGCTTCCAGTTGAACCGGTGGTAGAGGGCCGAGTTGCCGAACAGCAGCATCGACGTGAGCATGAAGACCGCCGACGCCCACTTGGCCGGCGCGCCCTGCGCGAGGCAGATGAGCACGATGCCGGCTGCGATGGTCACGGGGAACGTGCCGGCGTGGATCCAACCGCGCCACGTCGGCTTCACCTCGGCCGCCGCCTCGTGACTGAGGGCGTCGTCGAGCAGCGGGATGTTCGGCAGGTCGGGACCGTGTTCGGCGCGTGAGACCGCGAGATCGCCGGGGTCGGCGGGGGCGATCGGCTGCGAGAGCTCGTCGACGAGATTCGCGGGATCGCGGGGGCGTTCTGGGGTCATGCTCACAGCGTAGGGCCTGCCCGATCACGGCAGCCTGTGAGTTCGAACCGGGGGCCGAGGGGGTAGCGTAGTGCCGTGCAGACGAGCGATCAGCCCCTCGGTCGCGGGATCCTCTACCGGCTCTACCAGAACCGGCTCCGTCGCGGACTCGACCCCGCCGGCCTTCCCCGACACGTCGCGATGATCATCGACGGCAACCGTCGTTGGGCGAGGCAGCTCGGCTACCGCACGGCCGCCGACGGGCACCGCGCCGGCGCCGCCAAGATGCGCGAGTTCCTCGAGTGGTGCGACGACCTCGGCGTGAAGGTCGTGACGCTCTACCTGCTGTCGAGCGACAACCTCGGCAATCGCCCGAGCGACGAGCTCTCGGACCTCTTCGAGATCATCGCCGACCTCGCCGAGGAGCTCAGCCACTACCGCGACTGGCGGGTGCAGCACGTCGGCAGCGACACCGGGCTGCCCGAGCCGCTCGTCGCCGCGCTCGACGCGGCCGAGCACCGCACGGCCGACAAGCGCGGGCTGCACGTCAACCTCGCGGTCGGGTACGGCGGCCGCAAGGAGATCACCGACGCGATGCGTTCGATCGTCGCCGCGCACCACGCCGAGGGCCGCAGCCTCGACGACCTGGCCGAGCGGCTCACCCCCGATCTCATCGGCGAGCATCTCTACACCGTCGGGCAGCCCGATCCCGACCTGGTGATCCGCACCTCGGGCGAACAGCGCCTCAGCGACTTCATGCTGTGGCAGTCGGCGCACTCGGAGTTCTACTTCGTCGAGGCGCTCGGCCCCGACCTGCGCAAGGTCGACTTCCTCCGCGCGCTGCGCGACTACGCCAAGCGCCACCGCCGATTCGGCGGCTGACCACCCGTTCTCGCGGCAGCTCGCTGCGAGGCATCCACCCGTTCTGTCAAGATGATCGACGGAGAAGGGGGCACGCAACGTGACCATCGACGATTTCACCGCCGGCTTCACCGAGGAGCCCGGCTACCTCGACTACGGCCGTGTGGGGCCGCTCTCGACGGCCGCCGCGGAGGAGACGCTGGCGTTCACGCAGGTGCTGCAGCGCGCGCGGCACGGCAGTCTCGACGCGTTCGGCGAGCAGAACCAGCGCGTGCGCGACGCCGCGGCGGCGCTCACGGGCTTCGCCGCCGACCAGATCGTGTTCGAGCCGAACGCGACGACGGGCCTCATGCACGCGATGTTCGGCCTCACGGGTGGGGTGCTGCTCTCGCAGGAGGAGTTCCCGAGCCTGCCGATCGCCGCCGTGCGTGCACAGGAGGCGCTGCACACGGTGCAGCCCGTCTGGCTCGAGACCGACCACGGCAAGGTGACGCCCGGGCAGATCCGCGAGCAGCTCGAGCAGGGCGTCGTCGCCGTGGCCGTGAGCCTCGTCGACTCGCGAACCGGGTACCTCTGCGACATCGAGGGCATCCGGCAGGTCATCGGCGACCGGCTGCTCATCGTCGACGCGATCCAGGGCTTCGGCGTCGTCGACGCCCCGTGGCAGGTGGCCGACGTCGTCGTCACGGGCGGCCAGAAGTGGTGCCGCGCCGGCTGGGGCACGGGCATCATGGCGCTGTCCGATCGCGCGCTCGAACGCCTCACGCCCGTCTTCTCGGGCTTCAGCGCGACCGAGGAGGCCGAGCCGTGGGGGCACGTGCCACCGCCCGCCCCCGATGCGCGCGCCTACCGCGTCTCGAACCCCGACCCGCTCGCGCAGGCGCGCCTCGCCGCGGCGTTCGAGGAGATCGCCGCCGCGACCGTGCCGGCGATCAACGCGGCCGTCGCCGACCGCGTGAGCCGCGCGATCGAGCTCGCCGACGAGTACGCCATCCCGGTCTCGTCGTCGCGCGACGAGCAGGAGCGCGCCGGCATCGTCGTGCTCGAGCCGCCGGCCGACCAGGTGACCGTGCTCACCGCGTCGCTGCATAACCACGGCGTCACCGCGACCACGCGACTCGGCACCGTGCGGCTGTCGATCCACGCCGCGACGAGCGACGAGACGCTCGAGATGCTGCGCGCGGCGTTCGTGTCGTACTCGACGGCCGCATCGTACTGAGCGAAGCGGATGCTGCGGGGTCGGCGCCGACCCCGCGGCATCCGGTTCGCATCGAAGATGAACACCGCGTGACGAAACGCGTGTCGGTCGCGAAGATCGCGCGAGGCGGACGTAGGTTCGGCTCAACGGGCAGATCGCCCGTTCGGGTCGGCCTTCGGAACCGACTTCGGGAGGGACGGCGGCCGGCACGTGAACCGGGCAGGAATGCTCGGGGCGGGAGCGGTTGTGGCGTCATCGGTTACTCCTGGATCGGTCGGTCGTTCCGAAGCGCGTGCGGCTGAGCACGCAGCTGCGGGCACGCGCGAGGGCCTCGCACAGGCGGAGCGCACGTACGTGCTCGACACCTCGGTGCTGCTCAGCGATCCGCGCGCACTCTTCAACTTCGCCGAACACGCGGTGGTGCTGCCCGTGGTGGTCATCACCGAGCTCGAGGCGAAGCGCAACGACCCCGAGATCGGGTACTTCGCGCGGCAGTCGCTGCGCATCCTCGACGAGCTGCGCGTCGCGCACGAGCGGCTCGACTTCCCCATCCCGGTCGGCGACGGCGGGTCGCTGCGGGTCGAGCTCAACCACTCTAACCCGAAGGTGCTGCCCTCGGGGCTGCAGCTCGGCGACAACGACTCGCGCATCCTCGCGTGCGCGGCGAACCTGCAGCAGGACGGCGTGCCCGTGACGGTCGTGTCCAAGGACCTGCCACTGCGCGTGAAGGCCGCCTCGATCGGCCTCGACGCCCAGGAGTACCGGCACGAGCTCGCGCTCGACTCGGGCTGGACCGGCATGGCCGAGCTCTCGCTCGGGTCGAACGACATGGCGAAGCTCTACGAGCACGAGTCGATGGTCACCACGGCGGTCGAGGGGCTGTCGGTCAACACGGGTCTCGTCATCCACTCCGACCGGGGCTCGGCGCTCGGCCGCGTGGTCGGCGACGACGAGGTCAAGCTCGTGCGCGGCGACCGCGACGTCTTCGGGCTGCACGGGCGCTCGGCCGAGCAACGGCTCGCGATCGACCTGCTGCTCGACCCCGAGATCGGCATCGTCTCGCTCGGGGGTCGCGCCGGCACCGGCAAGTCGGCGCTCGCGCTGTGCGCCGGACTCGAGATGGTGCTCGAGCGCCAGCAGCACAAGAAGATCATGGTGTTCCGGCCGCTCTACGCGGTCGGCGGGCAGGAGCTCGGCTACCTGCCCGGCGACCAGGGCGAGAAGATGAACCCCTGGGGGCAGGCGGTCTTCGACACCCTCGGCTCGGTCGTCTCCGACAACGTGCTCGAGGAGGTCGTCGACCGGGGCATCCTCGAGGTGCTTCCGCTGACGCACATCCGCGGTCGGTCGCTGCACGACGCCTTCGTGATCGTCGACGAGGCGCAGTCCCTCGAGCGCAACGTGCTGCTCACGGTGCTCAGCCGAATCGGACAGAACTCGCGGGTCGTGCTCACCCATGACGTCGCCCAGCGCGACAACCTGCGCGTCGGCCGGCACGACGGCATCGCCAGTGTCATCGAGACGCTCAAGGACCACCCGCTGTTCGCCCACATCACGCTCACCCGCAGCGAGCGCTCGGCGATCGCGGCGCTCGTCTCGGAGCTGCTCGACGGGGCGGAGCTGGCCTGACCGGACCCGGCGGACGAGCGCCGGCTCGGGGGAGCACCGGCGCCGTCCTGTCGGGAGGCGATCGCGCGATCGGGAGGGGGACTCGCCTGGTCGGGCCCTCCCGACCGGGCGAACTCCTCCGCACCGCGGCCGCGCAGCGGGCTGCGCGGGTGTGCTCGGCTGCGCGGTCATGTCGGCGGGGTGCGGAAGGATGCCCGCATGGACGACATGACGAGCCCCGCCGATGTGATCGAAGCGCTCTGGACACGCATGCAGGCCCGCGACTGGGGCGGCGTGCGCGCGCTGCTGGCCGACGACCTCGTCGTCGAGTGGTTCGCGTCGCTCGAGCGCATCGTCGGCGCCGACGACTTCGTGGCGGTGAACGCCGAGTACCCCGAGGGGTGGTCGATCCGCATCCTTTCGGTCGTCGCCGACGGGGAGCACGTGGTGTCCGAGGTCGAGGTGCCGCAGGAGGGCGTCGGCGTTTTCCGGGCCGCTTCGTTCTGGACGGTGCGCGACGGACGGATCGTCGAGGGCCGCGAGTACTGGACGACGCGAGGCGGCGACCCGGCGCCCGGGTGGCGACGGCACCTCGTCGAGGTCATGAGCGTCGAGTGAGGCGCCGGCGCCCCGCAAGGGGCGTGCGGCGCGACGGCGCGCCACCATCGCCCGAGACGACGGATGCCCCGTGCCGAGACTCGGCACGGGGCATCCGCGTTCGTGGTCCTACTTCGCCTGCGGCGGCCGCGTCATCGAGAGCAGGTCGAGGGCGGAGTCGAGCTGCTCGAGCGTGAGCTCGCCGCGCTCGACGTAGCCGAGGTCGATGACGGCCTCGCGCACCGTGATGCCCTTGGCGACCGAGTGCTTCGCGATCTTCGCCGCCGCTTCGTAGCCGATGAGCTTGTTGAGCGGGGTCACGATCGAGGGCGACATGCCGGCGAGTGCGGTCGCGCGCTCGACGTTGGCCTCGAGCCCGTCGATCGTCTTGTCGGCGAGCACGCGCACCGAGTTCGCGAGCAGGCGGATCGACTCGAGGAGCGCGGTGCCCATGACGGGGATCTGCACGTTGAGCTCGAACGCACCCGAGGCGCCGCCCCATGCGATCGTCGCGTCGTTGCCGATGACCCGGGCGCACACCATGAGCACGGCCTCGGGCACGACGGGGTTGACCTTGCCGGGCATGATCGAGGAGCCGGGCTGCAGGTCGGGGATGTGCAGTTCGCCGAGGCCCGTGTTGGGGCCGGAGCCCATCCAGCGCAGGTCGTTGGCGATCTTCGTGAGGCTCACGGCGATCGTGCGCAGCGCGCTCGACGCGTCGACGAGGCCGTCGCGGTTCGCCTGTGCCTCGAAGTGGTCGGCCGCCTCGGTGATCGGCAGCTCGGTCTCGGTCTGCAGCAGTTCGATGACGAGCTGCGGGAAGCCGGCCGGGGTGTTGATGCCCGTGCCGACGGCGGTGCCGCCGAGCGGCACCTCGGCGACGCGGGGGAGGGCCGAGCGGACGCGCTCGATGCCGAGGCGCACCTGGCGGGCGTAGCCGCCGAATTCCTGGCCGAGGGTCACGGGCGTCGCGTCCATCAGGTGCGTACGGCCGGCCTTCACGACGCCCGCCCACAGCTCGGCCTTCGCCTCGAGCGCGACGGCCAGGTGGTCGAGCGCGGGGATGAGGTCGTCGATGAGCGCAGCCGTGACGGCGATGTGCACCGAGGTCGGGAAGACGTCGTTCGACGACTGCGACGCGTTGACGTGGTCGTTCGGGTGCACGGCGCTGCCGAGCTTCGAGGTCGCGAGCGTCGCGAGCACCTCGTTCATGTTCATGTTCGAGCTCGTGCCCGAGCCGGTCTGGTAGACGTCGACCGGGAAGTGCTCGGTGAAGCCGTGCCGCCCCGAGATGACCTCGTCGGCGGCCGCGACGATCGCGTCGGCGATGGCCTGGTCGAGCACGCCGAGGCCGGCGTTGGCCTGCGCCGCGGCCTTCTTGATGCGGGCGAGCGCCTGGATCTGCTGGGGCTCGAGGCCCGAGCCGGAGATCGGGAAGTTCTCGACCGCGCGCTGCGTCTGCGCCCGGTACAGGGCCTGGGCGGGAACCCGCACCTCGCCCATCGTGTCGTGTTCGATGCGGTACTCGGCGGCGTTGTCCACCACGGTGTGTTTCCCTTTCGGTTCTGCGATGCCGGTCTCAGGCCGGCGGTTCGACCGCGTCGTCCGCGGTATCGGGCCGACCGGGCCGGCCGGCGGATGCCGCTCGCGGCGGCGTCAGATGCGACCGATGACGATGTCGGTCTCGACGCGACCTTCGAACAGGCGGTAGTTCGCGCCGACGATAGCCAGCGTACCCGCTGCCACCGCGTCGCTGATCATCTCGGAGCTCTCGACGAGCTCGGTGACGGTGTTGCGCAGGTGCTCGCGGCCGACGAAGCCGGCGTCGACATGGGTCGGCTCGACCGGAGGTTCGCCCGCGACCTTCGTCACTGCGGGAATGATCTTCTCGACGAGCCCGGCGATGTGCGGGGGCAGCGGCGTCGCGTCGGCGGCCTGCGAGTCGATCGCGGCGCGCACCGCACCGCACTCGTCGTGGGCGAGCACGATCACCACGGGGACGTTCAGGATCCCGACCGCGTACTCGATCGAGCCGAGCGCCGACGGGGTCACGACCTGGCCCGCGTTGCGGACGACGAACGCGTCGCCGAGGCCGACGTCGAAGATGATCTCGGCCGCGAGACGGGAGTCGCTGCAACCGAAGATCGCGACGATCGGGCGTTGCGCGTGCGCGAGCGACGTGCGGCGGTCGATGTCCTGCCGGGGGTGCTCGGGCTTGCCGGCGATGAATCGTTCGTTGCCGCGGCGGAGTTCGCGCCAGGTGGCGGCCGGAGTGTCGGGACGGGGGCTGGGCACTGCGTTCGGCTCGGTCACGTGGCTCCTCGTGGTCAGTCCTGCGCCTCGATCGTCGGCGTGATGGCCGTCGCGAAGGTGGCGAACTCTTCGGGGGTGGCCGTGCCGAGCAGCACGAAGGTGCTGCCGCCCGACTCGGTGGTCAGTGCGTACCGCGCGTTGCCGACGTCGGCGTCGGACTTGCGGTTGTCGTAGATCGTCCAGTCGACGCCGTCGATGTTCACGGTGCCGGTCGCGAGGGTGCGTGCGAGCAGGTTCGAGACCCAGGTCGGGTTCGCCTCGAAGCCCTGGTAGAGCCCGAGGTACTCGTCGGTCGGCGTGAGGTAGCCCGCGTACCACGCGGTCACACCGTCGGTCTTGTCGGTGCGGAGCTCGGCCGCGTTGGCCCGCCAGCCGTCGGGGAGCTCGGGCACCGCGATCGGCTCGTCGCGCACGGCCTGCACCTGCTCGGCGATGCCGGTGACGTCGACGGACCGGTCGAGCGGGGTGTCGCTGCGCGGCACCATGAGCACGATGACGACGACGATCGCGAGGCTCGCGGCGAGCGCCAGCGCGAGGTTCTTGAGGGTCTGCCGCTGCCGGTGCTTGAGCGAGGCGTCGGCCTTGCGTGCCGCCGTCTCCTCGGGCGTCTCGGGGCGGCCGAGCTCGGCGACCACCCGGGGTGCGCGATCGGCCATCAGCGCTCGTCGCCCTCGGTCGAGCGGCTGCCCGGCGTGGATGCCGCGGCCCCGGCGCGAGCGGCATCGAGTCGTGCCTTCGCGCCGATCAGCCACTCCTCGCAGCGGGCCGCGAGCGCCTCGCCGCGCTCCCACAGCGCGAGCGACTGCTCGAGCGTGGCCGATCCCTGCTCGAGCTCGCCGACGACGCGCACGAGCTCGTCGCGTGCCTGCTCGTAGCTCAGCTCGGCGACATCAGGGGAGGAGGGCATGGTTGCCATTGTATTCGGCGCCGCCGACGGTTCGATCCGACCCGGTCAGGCGGGCGGCTCGCCCTCGGAACGGGCGGAGAGCACGCCCTCGGCGAGGGTGATCGTGAGCGAGTCGCCCGCGGGAGCGGCGGCCGGCCCGGTCACGACGTGGCCCTCTGCGCCCTGCACGATCGCGTAGCCGCGGTCGAGCGTCGCCTGCGGCGAGAGCGCACGCAGGTGGCCGCGGAGCTCGCCGACGCGGTGCGTCTGCCGCTCGATCGAGCGCTCGACGAGCTCGGCGCCGCGGGCGACCCACCGGGTGAGCTCCTCGGCGCGGCGGTCGATGATCCACGACGTGTCGGCGAGTGCGGGGCGCGTGCGCAGGTGGCCGATGCGGTCGATCTCGTGCGCCACGAGCGTGCGCAGGCGCAGCGCGATGCGGGCGCGGGCCTGCTCGACGCGCAGCAGCTCCTCGCCGACGTCGGGCACGACGCGCTTGGCGGCGTCGGTCGGGGTCGACGCCCGCAGGTCGGCGACCTCGTCGAGGAGCGGTCGGTCGGCCTCGTGCCCGATGGCCGAGACGATCGGGGTGGATGCCTCGGCCGCAGCGCGCACGACGCGCTCGTCGCTGAACCCGAGCAGGTTCTGGAAGTCGCCGCCGCCGCGCGCGATGATGATGACCTCGACCTCGGGGTCGGCGTCGAGCCGCCTGATCGCCGCGACGACCTCGCCGGCGGTGCGGTCGCCCTGCACCGCGGCGTGCACGACGCGGAACTCGACCGCCGGCCAGCGCAGGCGCGCGTTGCGCAGCACGTCCTGCTCGGCGTCGCTGTCTTTTCCGGTCACGAGCCCGACGACACCCGGCAGGAACGGCAGCCGGCGCTTGCGGTCGAGATCGAAGAGCCCCTCGGCGCGCAGCTGCGCGCGCAGGCGCTCGAGCCGTTCGAGCAGGTCGCCGAGGCCGACGTGCTTCATCTCGAAGACCTGCATCGACAGCGAGCCGCCCTTGACCCACCAATTGGGCTTCACGAGCGCGACGACGCGGTCGCCCTGTTTGAACTCCTCGCCGAGCCGGGCCTTCACCGACGACCAGATCTGGAACGACACGGTGGCGTCGCCGTCGAGGTCCTTCAGCTTGCCGTAGACGTTGCCGCCCGAGACGCCCCACTGCGTGAGCTCGCCCTCGACCCAGACCGTGCCGAGACGATCGATGTACTGCTTGATCTTCGTCGAGAGGAGGGCCACCGGCCATGGCGCGTCACGTGTCGCCGGAGCATCCGTCACCGTGGCCTCCCAGCCGCCCGCCTGCGTGCGCCGCGTAGGATTGGCATCGTGACGAGCTTGACTGATGCCCCGCGGATCGACCTCGGCATGCCCAGAATCCCGAGCGTTCGCGGCCGGCTCAAGGATAACCCGGTCGACCGACCCAAGAAGGTGCTGCTCGCGGCGCCCCGCGGCTACTGCGCCGGCGTCGACCGCGCCGTCATCGCCGTCGAGAAGGCGCTCGAGCACTACGGGGCGCCGGTGTACGTGCGCAAGCAGATCGTGCACAACATCCACGTCGTGACCGAGCTCGAGAAGCAGGGCGCGATCTTCGTCGACGAAGTCGACGAGGTGCCCGAGGGCGCCCACATCGTGTTCAGCGCGCACGGCGTCTCGCCGGCAGTCGTGAACGCGGCATCCGACCGTGGGCTGCACGCGATCGACGCCACGTGCCCGCTGGTCACCAAGGTGCACCGCGAGGCCGTGCGCTTCGCGCGCGACGACTTCGAGATCCTGCTGATCGGCCACGAGGGCCACGAAGAGGTCGAGGGCACGGCGGGCGAGGCGCCCGACCACGTCACCCTCGTGAACAGCCCCGACGACGTGCCGAACATCGAAGTGCGCGACCCCGACAAGGTGGTGTGGCTCTCGCAGACGACGCTCTCGGTCGACGAGACGATGGAGACGGTGCGCCGACTGCGTGAGCGGTTCCCGAACCTGCAGGATCCGCCGAGCGACGACATCTGCTACGCCACCCAGAACCGCCAGGTCGCGATCAAGAAGGTCGCCCAGGAGGCGGAGCTCGTGATCGTGGTGGGCTCTGCGAACTCGTCGAACAGCGTGCGCCTCGTCGAGGTCGCGCTCGAGAACGGGGCGAAGGCCGCGTATCGGGTCGACTACTCGAGCGAGATCCGCCAGGAGTGGCTCGACGGGGTCGCCTCGGTCGGCGTCACGAGCGGCGCGTCGGTGCCCGAAGGGCTCGTGAAAGAGGTGCTGCAGGAGCTCGCCGACGCCGGCTACGCCGAGGTCGCCGAGGTGAAGACGGCCGAGGAGGACCTGATGTTCTCGCTCCCGAAGGAACTGCGCAAGGACCTGCAGGGCAACCGCGACGCCCGCGCGCTCGGCGGACGCAACCGCGCGTAGTCGCCCTAGGCGAGCGACGCAGCCGGCCGCCGGCTCGCGGCGGTCTCGGCGACGAGAGCCGCGGCCACGATCGCGATGACCGCGGCGAGTTGCACCGCGCCCGAGACCGCGGTGCCGAGGGGCACGGTCGCGAGCGCGAGCGCCGCCGCGCCGAGCCGCCAGGCGACCGGCCCGAGCGCGAGCGTGCGCCGGTAAGCGGCGTCGGCGACGAGGTAGACGGCGGTGCCGCCGGCGACGAGCCAGGCGCCGGATGCCTCGACCGGCGCGAACGCGTGACCGAGCACCTCGTGCAGGCCGGCCGCGACCAGCACGAGGCCGAAGATCATCGCGAGGTGCTCGAGGTAGTACGCGACGAGCGCGAGGCGGGTGCGCTGCTCGCGCGGCGCCTCGGCGATCGCCCGCTCGGCGCGCTCGTCGTCGCCCGTGAAGTAGCACCACCAGAGCGAGGCGACGAGGCCGACGGCGAGCACCGCGCCGACGACGAGGGCGGGCTCGATCTCGTGGCCCGTGGCGCCGACGCCGACCGAGACGATCGACTCGCCGAACGCGATGATCATCACGAGCCCGTGGCGCTCGACGAAGTGCGTCGCGCCCGGGTCGAAGCCGCCGCGAGCACTGAGCGCGGCCGAGATGAAGAACAGTGCGAACGGCAAGGCGAAGAAGACCCAGTCGATCGGGCCCTCGACGAAGCCCGAGCAGACGAGCAGCACGCCGACGAGCACGTTCGACGGCCCGACGAACAGCATGCGCCGCGCGGCGGCTCGGCCGCCGCGATGGATGAACAGGGCGGCGTGGATCACCGCGACGACGATGTAGCTCGCGCCGAAGAGCACCCCGGTCGCACCGAACGCGTCGGGGATCGCGAGCGACATCACGAGGAACGCGGCCATCGCCCCGATGAGTGCGATGCGCACGAACGCGGTGTCGGGTGCCGCCTGGTTCGTGAGCCACGCGAAGGCGTCGTACATCCACCAGACGAGGCCGAGCACGAGTGCGGCCTGTGCGATGCCCGTCGCGTCGGGATGGTGCACGACGATCTCGGCGACACGGCTGATCGTGAAGACGAAGACGAGGTCGAAGAGCAGTTCGACCGTCGAGACCCGCGAGGCGATGCGGGCGATGCGGTCGGCGGGGAGGTCGCGGCTCGGCACGATCGCCACCGTAGCGCAGGGCGGCACGCAGGATCGCTCGCCCTCGGCGAACACGAATGAGTGAGCGCTCACTCAGTGCTACGCTCGCGCTCATGACCACCACGACGTCCGCCCGCAGCGCCGTCCCCGAGGGGGAGTCGACCCGCGCCAGACCCGGCCGGGCGAAGCCCATGTCGGTCGACGACCGCAGGGCCGCGATCGCCGCCGCGACCGTGCCGCTGCTCTCCCAGTTCGGCCGCGACGTCACGACGCGGCAGATCGCCGAGGCGGCGGGCGTCGCCGAGGGCACGCTCTTCCGCGTCTTCGAGAACAAGGACGCGATCATCGACGCCGCCGTCGAGGCGTTCCTCGACCCCGAGCCGTTCCGCGAGGCGCTGCGCCGCATCGATCCGAGCCTGCCGCTCGAGCTCAAGATGCAGCTCGTCATCGACCGGTTCCAAGACCGGTTCAGCGGCATCTTCGGCGTCTTCGCGGCACTCGGCAACCGGCCCCGCCCTCCGGCCGCACCGAACATCGAGATCATCGTGGGCATCTTCGAGCGACTGCTCGCCCCCGAACTCGACCGACTGCGCGTCCCTCCCGCCGACGTGTTCGCGTTCGTGCGCATCATCGCCTTCTCGTCGGCGATGCCGCAGTTCGGGCCGACGACGGGACTCGACTCCGACCGGCTCGCCAACCTGATCGTGCACGGCATCGTCGGTCGCCCGAACGGCGCGGCCGAGGCATCCGCCGCCACCGAGACCCGACCCATCGCAGAACCGACCGCCCCGAGGGGAACCGAACCATGCTGCTGAAACTGCTGCGAACCTACCTGCGCCCCTATCGGTGGCTCGTCGTCGCCGTGATCTTCTTCCAGCTCGTGCAGTCGATCGCGTCGCTCTACCTGCCGAGCCTCAACGCCGACATCATCGACGACGGGGTCGCGACGGGCGACACGGGCTTCATCCTCTCGACCGGCGCAGTCATGCTCGGCATCACGCTCGTGCAGGTCGCCGCGTCGATCACGGCCGTCTACTTCGGCGCGAAGACGGCGATGGGGCTCGGTCGCGACGTGCGCCGCTCGGTGTTCCGCCGGGTCGCCGACTTCAGCGAGCAGGAGGTGTCGCGGTTCGGTGCGCCGAGCCTCATCACCCGGTCGACGAACGACGTGCAGCAGGTGCAGATGCTCGTGCTCATGAGCTGCACGATCCTCGTCTCGGCGCCCATCCTCGCGATCGGCGGCGTGATCATGGCGCTCAAGGAGGACCTGGCCCTCTCGTGGATCATGGTCGTCGCCGTGCCCGTGCTGCTCATCTCGGTCGGGCTCATCATCAGCCGCATGGTGCCGCTGTTCCAGTCGATGCAGCGCAAGATCGACGGCGTCAACCGGGTGCTTCGCGAGCAGCTCACCGGCATCCGCGTGATCCGTGCGTTCGTGCGCGAGGGCGTCGAGTCGGAGCGCTTCGACGACGCGAACGACGCGCTCACCGACACGGCGCTGAAGGCGGGGCGGCTGTTCGCGCTGGTCTTCCCGATCGTGATGCTCGTGCTCAACCTCTCGAGCATCGCGGTGCTGTGGTTCGGCGCGTTCCGCGTCGAGGACGGCTCGATGCAGGTGGGCTCGCTCACCGCCTTCCTCAGCTACCTCATCCAGATCCTCATGGCCGTCATGATGGCGACGATGATCGCGTTCCTGCTGCCGCGAGCGGTCGTCTCGGCCGGCCGTATCGGCGAGGTGCTCGAGACCGAGTCGACCGTGCACGACCCCGCCCGGCCGGTCGCGAGCCTGACGGCACCGGGCACCCTCGAGTTCCGGGGCGTGAGCTTCGCGTACCCCGGCGCCGAGGAACCCGTGCTGCACGATCTCAGCTTCACGGCACGGCCGGGCGAGGTGACGGCCATCATCGGCTCGACCGGCGTCGGCAAGACGACGATCGTGAACCTCGCCGCACGCCTCTTCGACGCGACGAGCGGCAGCGTGCTCGTCGGCGGCGTCGATGTGCGCGAGCTCGACCCCGAGGTGCTCAACGCGCAGTTCGGCCTCGTGCCCCAGAAGCCGTACCTGTTCGCGGGAACGGTGGCGTCGACCCTGCGGTACGGCGATCCGGATGCCTCGGACGACGAGCTGTGGGCGGCGCTCGAGACCGCCCAGGGGCGTGACTTCGTCGAGGCCATGCCGGGCAAGCTCGACGCGCCCATCGCGCAGGGCGGCACCAACGTCTCGGGCGGCCAGCGCCAGCGGCTCTCGATCGCGCGGGCGCTCGTGAAACGGCCGCCGATCTACCTGTTCGACGACTCGTTCTCGGCGCTCGACACCGCCACCGACCAACGCTTGCGCGCCGCGCTCGACCGGGAGGTCGCCGACGCCACGATGATCGTCGTCGCCCAGCGCGTCGCGACGATCACGGGCGCCGACCAGATCCTCGTCGTCGAGGACGGCCGCATCACGGCGCGCGGCACCCATGACGAACTGCTCGAGACCTCCCAGGCGTACGCCGAGATCGTCGAGAGCCAGCTGAGTGCAGCGGAGGCGGCAGCGTGAGCGAGCAGAAGACCACCGAGACCGGTTCGACGACCGCCGTCGCCCCGCGCCCGCCCATGCGGCGCGGTCCGATGGGCGGTGGCCCGATGGGCGGCATGGGCATGCCCGCCGAGAAGTCGATGAACTTCGGTCCGAGCGCCAAGCGCCTCATCGGGCGGCTGAAGCCCGAGCGTGCGCTCGTCGTGTTCGTCATCCTGCTCGGCGTCGTGAGCGTCGTGTTCAGCGTGCTCGGCCCGAAGATCCTCGGTCAGGCGACGAACATCATCTTCGAGGGCTTCGTCTCGCTGCAGATGCCGGCGGGCGTCACCCAGCAGCAGGCCGTCGACCAGTTGCGTGCCTCGGGCGACACCCAGCAGGCCGACATGATCGCGTCGATGCAGAACATCGTGCCCGGTCAGGGCATCGACTTCGGCGCGCTCGCCGCGGTACTCGGACTCGTGCTGCTGCTCTACGTGCTCGCGTCGCTGTTCGGGTGGGCGCAGGCGTACGTGCTGAACGGCGTCACCCAGCGCACGGTCTACCGACTGCGCCGCGAGGTCGAGGAGAAGATCCACCGCCTGCCGCTGTCGTACTTCGACAAGATGCAGCGCGGCGAACTGCTGTCGCGCGTCACCAACGACATCGACAACATCTCGCAGACCCTGCAGCAGACCATGAGCCAGCTGCTCACGTCGCTGCTCACGGTCGTCGGCGTGCTCGTCATGATGTTCGTCATCTCGCCGCTGCTCGCGGTCATCGCGCTCGTCACGATCCCGTTGACCCTGCTCATCACGACGATCATCGCGAAGCGCTCGCAGAAGCAGTTCATCGCCCAGTGGACCCACACCGGCACGCTCAACGCCCGCATCGAGGAGGCCTACTCGGGCCACGCCCTCGTGCGCGTGTTCGGCCGCCGCCGCGAGGTCGAGCAGTCGTTCGACGAGAAGAACGAAGAGCTCTACCAGGCGAGCTTCGGCGCCCAGTTCGTGAGCGGCATCATCATGCCCGCCATGATGTTCGTCGGCAACCTCGTGTACGTCGCGATCGCGGTCGTCGGCGGGCTCATGGTCGCGGGTGGAGCGATCTCGCTCGGCGACGTGCAGGCGTTCATCCAGTACTCGCGCCAGTTCACGCAGCCGCTCAGCCAGCTCGGCTCGATGGCGAACCTCCTGCAGTCGGGCGTCGCGAGCGCCGAGCGCGTGTTCGAGCTGCTCGACGCCGATGAAGAGGTCGCCGACCCCGACGAGCCCGAGGTGCCCGAGACCGTCGCCGGCGAGGCATCCGGTCGCCTGGTGTTCGACGACGTGTCGTTCAGCTACGACCCCGAGAAGCCGCTCATCGAGCACCTCTCGCTCGCCGCCGAGCCGGGCCAGTCGATCGCGATCGTCGGCCCGACGGGGGCCGGCAAGACGACGCTCGTGAACCTCATCATGCGGTTCTACGAGCTCGACGCGGGGCGCATCACCCTCGACGGCGTCGACATCACGAGGATGACACGCGACGAGCTGCGCGGGCGCATGGGCATGGTGCTGCAGGACACGTGGCTGTTCTCGGGCACGATCCGCGAGAACATCGCCTACGGCCGGCCGGATGCGACGGAGGAGGAGATCCTCGAGGCGGCCCGTGCGACCTACGTCGACCGCTTCGTGCGCACCCTGCCCGACGGGTACGACACCGTGCTCGACGACGAGGCCTCGAACCTCTCGGCCGGCGAGCGGCAGCTCGTCACGATCGCTCGCGCGTTCCTCGCGCAACCGGCCGTGCTCATCCTCGACGAGGCGACGAGCTCGGTCGACACCCGCACCGAGCTGCTCCTGCAGCACGCGATGAACGCGCTACGGGCCGACCGCACGTCGTTCGTCATCGCCCACCGGCTCTCGACCATCCGCGACGCCGACCTCATCCTCGTGATGGAGGCCGGACGGATCGTCGAGCAGGGCACGCACGCGGGCCTGCTCGCGGCGGGCGGTGCCTATGCACGGCTCTACGAGGCGCAGTTCGCGGCGCCTGTCGAGGGCGACGACACCGAAGGCGCGGAGGGCGGCGCAGCCGCCTGAGCCGCAGGCGCGACCACGTCGCGGAGAGGCGGAACGGGGCCGGGCGAAAGCCCGGCCCCGTTCACGCGTCGAGGCGTTCGATGGCGCGATCGTCAGGAGGAGGAGGTGGTCGTCGGCGGCGTCAGGAAGAACTCCACGATCGCCGGATCGCTGAAGATCACCAGGTACGTCACGATCATGACGACGATGGCCGCGGCGACACCTGCGAGGAGCGGGATCCACCACGAGCTCGCGCCCGCCCGCATGCGTGCTCGTGACCAGAGCAGTGCACCCGCCCAGAGCGCGAACTGTGCGATCACGCCGACGGCGATCGCGCCCGGCACTGCGGGCCCGGGCGTGAACTCCGTCGGCGGGGTGCTGCCGAGCATGGTCGCCGTGAGCTCCAACGACCTGAGCATGTTCGCCGGCAGGCCGATCAGTTGGATCGCGTTGTAGACGGCGCCCATCGCCCCGAAGACGAGCAGGGCGACCGTCCAGGCGCGGTCGGCCGACCGCGTCGGCGCGGCGCCGTCGGCGCGACCCTGCGCACCGGCCGGCGTGCCGCCCCACGGGTTCGCGGCGGCGTGCTGGGATGCCGCGGCCTCGGTCGCGGCATCCGGCTCGACGCTCGACGCGCCCGAGTACGGGTCGTTCGCCGGCGGCGTCCAGGTCCACCCCTCGGGGGCGTACTCGCCGTACCGCGGACGGGGCCGCTCGTCGGGCGTCGGCGCCTGGGGCTGCACCGGCGGCTGCGGAGCCGCCAGGTCGCGCCGGGCGTCGTCGGGCGTACGAGCGGCCTCGTCGTTCGTCATCCGGTGCCTTACGCCGAGGTGATCGACTGGCCGGCCGAACCGAGCTGGCGGGTCGACTCGCCGACGCGCACGGCCATCGCCGACTCGGCGACCTTGCCCCACGCGCGCGGGTCGTACTGCTTCTTGTTGCCGACCGAGCCGTCGACCTTCAGCACGCCGTCGTAGTTCTGGAACATGTAGCCCGCGATCGAACGCGTGAACGCGTACTGCGTGTCGGTGTCGATGTTCATCTTGACGACGCCGTTCGCGACCGCCTCGGCGATCTCGGCGTCGGTCGAGCCCGAGCCGCCGTGGAAGACGAGGTCGAGCGGCTTCTCGCCGGTGCCGTACTTGGCCTGCAGGCCGTCCTGGATCTCCTTGAGGAGCGCGGGCCGCAGCTTGACGTTGCCGGGCGCGTACACGCCGTGCACGTTGCCGAAGGTGAGGGCGGCCATGTAGCGGCCCTGCTCGCCGAGGCCGAGCGCCTCGACGGTCGCGATCGCGTCTTCGAGGGTCGTGTAGAGCGCCTCGTTCGAGCCCTCGTGCTTCACGCCGTCCTCTTCGCCGCCGACGACGCCGATCTCGACCTCGAGGATCGCGTTGATCGCCTTCATACGGGGCAGGATCTCCTTCGCGATGTCGAGGTTCTCGGTGAGCGGCACGGCCGAGCCGTCCCACATGTGCGACTGGAAGATCGGGTTGCGGCCCGCCTTGACCTCGGCCTCGGAGGCTTCGATGAGAGGGAACACGAAGTCGGCGAGGGCCGGCTTCGGGCAGTGGTCGGTGTGCAGGGCGACCGTGATCGGGTACGACTTCGCGACCTCGTGCGCGAAGCGGGCGAACGCGAGGGCGCCCGTCGCGCGGGCCTTGACGGTGTGGCCGGCGAAGTAGTCGGCGCCGCCGGTCGTGACCTGGATGATGCCGTCGGAACCCGCCTCGGTGAGGCCCTGCAGCACCGCGTTGAGGGTCTGCGAGCTCGAGACGTTGAAGGCGGGGAACGCGAAGCCCTTGGCCTTCGCGGTGTCCAGCATCTCGGCGTACTGCTCGGGGGTTGCGATGGGCATGGTGCTCCTTCGATGACGACGGTGGGTTCGGCACGAGTCTAACGACTCGCGAGCAAGGCTCACCTGTGGTGTCGGGCCACGGCAGGATGAAGGGCGTGATCGTTTCGCAGGATGTCGATGCCCTTGCCGACGCGCTCCGGCACGCCGTGGTCGCTGCCGCCGCGGCGTGCCTTCCGCACGTCGGTTCGGGCGACGGACATGCCGTCGACGCCGCTGCGGTCGCCGCGATGCGCGCCGCGCTCGCCGACGCCCCCGTCGACGGCCGGGTCGTCGTCGGCGAAGGAGAGAAGGACGAAGCTCCGATGCTGCACCTGGGGGAGCGGTTCGGCCGGGCGCGTGCCGGCGACCCCGCGATCGACATCGCCGTCGACCCGGTCGACGGCACCCGGCTCGCCGCCTCGGGGCGGCCCGGCGCGATGGCCGTCATGGCCGTCGCCCCGCGCGACGGCCTGTTCGACCTCGGCCCGGCGCACTACCTCGAGAAGCTCGTCACCTGGGTGCCCGGGTTCACGGCTGCGGATGCCTCGGCCGGAGGCATCCTCGGATCGTTGCCGCAGCTCGTCGAGCGCGTCGCCGCGCTGCGCGGGGTGGCGCCCGACGCGGTGCGCATCGCCGTGCAGGACCGGCCCCGCAATCGCGCCTACGTGGATGCGGTCGAGGCGGCCGGGGCACGCGTCGAGCTCTTCGAGCACGGCGACGTCGAACGGAGCCTGCGGGCGCTGCACGGCGGCCCGGCGCCCGATGCGGGTGGGCTCGACTCGGTCGGGCTCGAGCCGAATGGCCTCGACGCGGTCGTGGGCATCGGCGGCGCGCCCGAGGGTGTGATCGTCGCGGCGGGTGCGCGGGCGCTCGGCGGCTCGATGCTGGCCCGCTTCATGCCGCAGTCGGCGAGCGAGCGCGACCGCGTGCTCGCGCACCTCGGCCGGAATGCCGGTGACCTGCGCGATGACGGTGCCGGCGGTGCCGGTGCCGGTGCCGCGCTCGAGGTCGTCGTCGACCTCGACTCGCTCTGCCCGGCGCCGGCGGGCGAGGTCGACCTGCTCGTCGCCGCCGTCACCGAGTGCGAGATCGGCGTCTCGCTTCCCGGCGTCGCGACGCGGGAGGACGGCGTCAGCGTGCACCACTGGAGTGCCTCCGCCCGTGCGGGCGGAGGAGTCGACTTGCCTGCGCGTTAAGAATCGACGAACTTGCGCGTCGGATCGGGTCGAACTTCGGTCGATCGCGGAATCTGCTCGTTAGGCTCGAAACGGCGGGATCACCGCCGATCGGCGCGCCGGGGCACGACTGCGGCGCAGACGCGTCCTGGAGGACCCCGCTCATGAGCAACGAAGGCAGCCTGTTCCACCACCCCGATCGCAACCTCGCGCTCGAGCTCGTGCGGGCGACCGAAGCGGCGGCGATCCGTGCGGTGCCGTGGATCGGCAAGGGCGACAAGAACGCGGCCGACGGCGCCGCGGTCGACGCGATGCGCGCCTTCCTCGCGACCGTCGACTTCGACGGCGTCATCGTCATCGGCGAGGGCGAGAAGGACGAAGCGCCCATGCTGTTCAACGGCGAACGCGTCGGCTCGGGCAACGGCCCCGCGTGCGACATCGCGGTCGACCCGATCGACGGCACCTCGCTCACGGCCGCGGGCCGTTCGCACGCGCTGTCGGTGCTCGCCGTGTCCGACCGCGGCACCATGCTCGACGCCTCGAGCGTCTTCTACATGGACAAGATCGTCACCGGTCCGCTCGGCCACGGGGTCGTCGACATCCGCAAGCCGATCGGCGACAACATCCGGGCGTTCGCCGCCGCCGCGGGCAAGGACGTCGGTGACGTCCTCGTCGCCGTGCTCGACCGTCCGCGACACGAGCAGCTCATCTCCGACATCCGAGCGGCGGGCGCCGGCACCCGCCTCATCCTCGACGGTGACGTCGCCGGCGGCATCAACGCCGCGCGCAGCGGCAGCCGCATCGACATGTGCGTCGGCATCGGCGGCAGCCCCGAGGGCATCACGACCGCATGCGCGGTCAAGGCGCTCGGCGGATTCATGCAGGGCCGGCTGGCCCCGAAGGACGACGCGGAGCGCGAGCGCGGCATCGCCGTCGGCCTCGACGTCGACGCGGTCCTCGAGATCGACGACATGGTGCGCGGCGACAACACGTTCTTCGTCGCGACCGGCGTCACCGACGGTGCGCTCGTCGCCGGCGTGAAGCGCGAGGGCGACTACATCGTCACCGAGTCGGTCGTGCTGCGCTCGAAGTCGGGCACGCTGCGCCGCATCCAGGCGGAGCACCTCGCGTCGAAGTGGCTCGACGAGGACTGATCCGTCCGGTCCGCCACCGCCCCCCGGAAAGCGTCGACGTCGACGTCGACGTCGACGTCGACGTCGGCGTCGGCATCGCCGAGACATTGCCGCCGTGCGCGCGAGGTGCGAGGCTCGGCGCAGGGTGCGGTCATCGGGAGCGCACCCGGAAGCGAGGGTGAACGATGGTGCAGATGCTGGACGCCTTTCCGGGGCTCGCGGTCGATGACATCGAGGCGGCGCGAGCGTTCTACCGTGACGTGATCGGGCTCGACGTCGCCGATGAGATGGGCGCCCTCCGGCTGAGCCTGCCGTCGGGCCAGACGGTGTTCGTGTACGGCAAGCCCGATCACGAACCCGCCGGGTTCACGGTGCTCAACTTCGTCGTCGCCGACATCGACGCCGCGGTCGACGAGCTCAACGCCGCCGGCGTGGTGACGAAGATCTACACGGGCGACGCCGACTTCGGCACCGACGAACGCGGCATCGCGCACGGACGGGCCGCAGGCATGGGCCCCGACATCTGCTGGTTCCGCGACCCGGCGGGCAACGTGCTCAGCGTGCTGCGCCCCTAGGCGGGCGGTCTCGTCCAGCGGACGGACGCGGGTTCGCGCGCGCGACGTTCGGAGCTATCCGGTGACCGAGCCGGGAACGACCACGACCGGCACGGGTGAGTTGCGCAGGATCTTCGACGCGCTCGATCCCAGGAACACCTGTGCGAGGCGGTGCGTCGACGATGAGCCGACGACGAGGAGGTCGCCATCCGACCAGCCGACGGCCGACACCGCCGTCTTCCAGTCGCTCTCCGCCGTCACGCTGAAGGTCAGTTCGTCGTCCGAGAACCCCAGCGATTCGAGATGCACGGCGGCCTCCTGCTGGGCCGCCGTGACCTGCGCGGTCCAGAGGTCGAGCACCTGCGTCTGCGCGTGGCTGACACTGCTCGTGACCGGTCGTCTCGGTGGCTCGACGAGGAACGTCACGATGCGCAGTTCCGCGCCGATCCGCCGGCACATCTCGGCGACGCGATTGAGCAGCGACCAGCTCGCGTCGTCGTCGCGGAAGCCGACCGTGACGCGAGTGACTGCGCTGGACGTACGGTAGCCGCGCGGCGCGATCGCGACCGGCAGCGTCGACGAGTGCAGGAGGCGATCGGTCTTCGAGCTCAGGCGCACGCGGCCGTCGTCGGCGTCGCTCGCCGACCCGACGACGAGCATCCACGCGTTGCGTTCGTGCGCCTGCTCGAGGAGCACCTGCGGTACCGACCGCCCGGGAACCCACACCGCCGATCCGTCGACCCCGGGATGGGAGCGGAAGTCGGACATCGCCGCCTCGGTGCTCGCCCGGCCCTCCGCTGCGGCCCAGCCCTCGAACTCGCGATCCGAGCCGCCGGCGACGGGAGTGCCCCACCCCTTGGGCACCACCGACACCGCGACGACCGGTTCGGGATGGCTCACGGCGAGCTGGCACGCCAGCTCGATCGCACTGCGATCGTTGTTGTGAGGGCCGTACCCGACCACGTAGGTCACTGCTCCTCCTCGGGGTGGATCGGCTCCGAGATCTCCTCGTCGGAGGTGTAGGAGTTCAAGGTCGCGTGCTTGCGGCCGTACAGCGCGTAGTACAACAGGACGATCGCGATCCACGAACCGAAGATCACCCACGTGATGGCGGCGAGACCCGACAGGATGTACACGCACGCGGCGATCGTGAGGATCGGCACGACGGGGTAGAGCGGGACGCGGAACGGTCGCTCCAGCTCGGGCTTCGTGCGGCGCAGCACGATGACGGCGAGGGCGACGACGCTGAACGCCATCAGGGTGCCGATCGAGACGGTATCCCACAGATAGTCCGATGGAACGAAGCCGGCGATGATCGCCACGATGACCGAGACGACGATCGTGTTGTACACCGGGCTCAGCGTGCGGGGGTTCACTCGTTGGAACTTCTCGGGGACGAGGCCGTCGCGCGAGATCGAGAACAGGATTCGCGTCTGGCCGTACAGTGTGACGAGCGTCACGGAGAAGATCGAGATCACGGCGCCGGCGGCGAGGATGGTGCCCCAGACGGTCGTGCCGGTGATGTTCTCCAGGATCTTGGCCAAGCCTGCTTCGCCGGCCTCCGCCGAGCTGAAGAAGCCGACGGGCTCGGCCGCCAGACCCGCGATCGCGACGAGGATGTAGACGCTCGAGACGATGATGAGTGCGCCGATGATCGCGCGCGGGAGGGCCTTCTGCGGATTCCGCACCTCTTCACCGGCGGTCGCGACGGCGTCGAGCCCGATGAACGAGAAGAAGATGGTGCCGGCTGCCGCACTGATGCCCGCGGCGCCGAACTCGAAGAAGTTCTCGAAGTGGTCGGCGTTGAACGCGCTGAATCCGATCACGATGAACAGCAGCAGGACGCCGAGCTTGATGAGCACCATGATCGTGTTGACCGTCGCCGACTCGGCCACGCCCCGGATGAGCAGCAGCATGCACAGCAGGACGAGGACGACGGCTGGGAGGTTGATCACCCCGCCGGTCGCGGCGCCGTCGCTGCCGGGGACGAACGACACCGAGAGCGCCTCGGGCAACCTGAAGCCGAGCGTGTTCTGGAGCAGCTCGTTGAAGTATCCGCTCCAGCCCACGGCGACGGCCGACACGGCGACGCCGTACTCGAGCAGCACGCAACCCGCGATGATCACCGCCCAGATCTCACCGAGCGCGTGATAGGTGTACGAGTACGTCGAGCCGCTGACGGGGATCGCCGACGAGAGCTCGGCGTAGCAGAGAGCTGAGAGCCCGGCGCAGATCGCTGCGACGATGAACGAGATGATGACGGCCGGCCCCGCCTTGGGGATCGACTCGCTGAGGACGAAGAAGATGCCGGTGCCGACGGTGGCGCCGACACCGAACATCATGAGCTGGAAGGTGCCCAGCTTGCGAGCGAGCTCGTGGCCCTTGTGGTGCCGTTGCTGGATGATGATCGGCTTGCGCCGGAGCAGTTGCTCCTTGAGCTGAACCATGTCGCTCCCACGTGTCGCCCGGGCCCCGACGCCCGAGAGAACCTCAGTCTCGTGCGAGGCGTGAGTCCGGGGCAACACTCGTCGACCGGCTGGAGTCCGGGATCACAGACGATCGGCGGCCTCCGACAGGAGGGAACGCTGGGCCGCTCGAGCGCGACCGGGACGACGCGTCAGTTCGAGGCCGAGCGCACCTCGGGGTCGATGTCGGCGCCGTCGAAGGCGTCGTCGAGCGGCAGCAGCGCGTCGTCGTCTGCACGCGATGATGACGAGACCTCGGCCGGTTCGGTGGAGAACGAGTCATCGCCGGCCGCGGCAGCCGGGTCGGACTCGGTCAGTTCGGGCGAGGTGAGCCGACGGGGCGACTCGTGGATCGACTGCGGCTCGGCGACCGATTCGAGCTTCGCCTCGTTGATGCCCGGGAACTGTCGTGCGGTCACGAGCACGCGCGACTCGAGCGAGCTCGCGAACTTGTTGTAGCTGTCGACCGTGCGCTCGATCGCCTTTCGCAGTCCGTCGGCGTGGCCGGCGAGCACGCCGATGCGCTGGTAGAGGGTGTTGCCGAGGTCGAAGAGCTTCTTGGCCTCGTCGGAGACGGCCTGCTGCTGCCACGCGTAGTCGATCGTCTTCAGCACCGCGAAGAGGTTGACCGGCGATGCGAGCGCAACGCGGCGCTCGAACGCGTAGTTGAGGAGCGTCGCGTCGGCCTCGAGCGCAGCCGAGAGCAGCGACTCGTTCGGGATGAACGCGATCACGAACTCGGGTGAGGCGTCGAAGCCCTGCCAGTAGGTCTTCTTCGAGAGCGCGTCGATGTGCAGTCGCACCGCTTTCACGTGCCGTTCGATGAGCGACTTGCGACGCGCCGCTTCTTCACCCACCGCCGTCTCGGGGATCGACGAGGCCTCGATGTAGTGCTCGAGCGGCACCTTCGAGTCGAGCGGGATGTACTTGCCGCCCGGGAGGTAGACGACCATGTCGGGACGGCCGCGACCGGCATCGGTCGAGATCGAGTGCTGCACGCCGAAGTCGACGTGCTCGATGAGGCCGGCGGCCTCGACGACGCGACGCAGCTGCGTCTCGCCCCACACGCCGCGCGTGCTGTTCGATCGGAGCGCGCTCGCGAGCGACTCGGTCGTGGCGCGCAGCCGCTCGTCGGCGGCCTGCGCCTGCTTCAGCTGCTCGGCGAGTGAGCCGTACTGGGCGCTGCGCTGCTGCTCGAGTTCTGAGACCTTCTGCTGCATGTTGGCGAGCGTCTCGCGCACCGGGCTGAGCGCCTGCAGCACCGCACTCTCTCGCCGTTCGCGCTCGGCGCGCTCGGCCTGGTCGAGGCGTTGCTGCTCGGCGGCGTCGCGCTGCTGGGCCCGCTGCTGCTCGAGCTGCTCACGGAGGGCGTCGGCCGCGGTCGACGCGGCGGCGAGGTCGGCACGCAGTTCGGCCTGGGTCTGCTGCTCGACGGCGACGGCCCGGGCGAGCGCGGCATCGGCCGCGGCGCGCACCTCGAGGAGCTCGCGCTCGTGCCGTGCGGCGACGAGTGCGGGGTCTTCGACGACGGCCGCCTCGACCGGGCGCACGTCGGCACGTCGCTGCGCGATGAACCAGGCGCCGAGGGCGCCGAGCGCGATGCCGACGACGAGGCCGATGACCAGCAGCAGGATCTCCATGCCTCGAGTGTCGCAGGGGCCTCCGACATCGCAGGTGAGGCGCTCGGGGGAGCGGGGTTCCGGCGGCGGTTGCGGGGGTCTCGATACGCGCCGGCGCTACTCGGCCACCGGGGCGGGAGCGGGTACCGCACGCGGGGTGCCGAGCGCCCCGACGCGCACGCCAGTGATGCGCGCGAGCGCGTCGAGGTCGTCGGCGTCGTGCCGGCGCGCGGCGTGCGCCATGATCGCGGCGCACGCCTCGGCGTCGTCGAGCGCGTTGTGGTGCGAGAAGTCCTCGAACCCGGCGGCCATCGCGGCGACGGGCAGCCGGTACGAGTCGAGGTGATAGGTCTTGCGGGCGACCTGCAGGCTGCAGAGGTAGCGGTGCACGGGCACCTCGAGCCCGAACGCCTCCGACGACTTCGCGATGACGCCCATGTCGAACGTCGCGTTGTGCGCGACGAGCCAGTCGTCGCCAGTGAACTCGCGGAACTCGTCGAGGCGGGCGGCCCAGCTCGTCGCATCCGCGACCATGTCGGGGGTGATGCCGTGGATGCGGACGTTCCACTCGTTGAACTCGTCGTGCGGGAACGGCGGCCGCAGCAGCCAGTACGCCCGGTCGACGACGCGCCCGTCGCGCACCTTCACGAGCCCGACCGAACACGCCGAAGCGCCCGAGGAGTTCGCGGTCTCGAAGTCGATGGCGGTGAATTCCACGGGCATGCGGGCATCGTCGCACGGCCCGCCGACGGTTGACGGATGCCTCGCCGCTGCCGTGGAATGGGGGCATGGATCACCTCGGCCCGGAGAACGAGCACGCGGCGCGGTCGTTCGGCTCCGCGGCATCCGTCTATCACGCGGCGAGGCCGGGCTACCCGGCCGAGGCCGTCGCCTGGCTCATCGGCGACGCGACGCGCGTGCTCGACCTCGGCGCCGGCACCGGCAAACTCACCGAGGTGCTCGTCGGGCTCGACCGCGAGGTCATCGCGGTCGACCCCGTGGAGGAGATGCTCGACGAGCTCGAGATCGCGGTGCCCGGGGTGCCGCGCATCCTCGGCACGGCCGAGGACATCCCGATCGAGGACGACGCCGTCGACGCGGTCGTGGTCGGGCAGGCGTGGCACTGGTTCATCCCCGAGCGGGCGGTGCCCGAGATCGCCCGCGTGCTGCGCCCGGGCGGCGTGCTCGGGCTGGTGTGGAACAGCCGCGACACGAGCGTCGGCTGGCTGCGCGAGGCGGGTGACATCATGCACGAGCGACACGACGCGAGCGCGAGCTTCGAGGGGTACGTGCGCATCGGGGCGCCGTTCGGGCCCATCGAGGAGCACACGGTCGCCTGGTCGGCGACGATGAACCGCGAGCGGTTCCTCGACCTCGTGCGTTCGCGCTCGTACTTCATCACCGCGTCGGCCGACGAGCAGCGCGAGACGATCGCGAAGCTCGAGCAGCTGCTGGCGGAGCATCCCGATCTCGTCGGCCGCGACGAACTCGAGGTGCCGTACCTGACCCGCTGCTTCCGCGCCCGGCTGGCCTGACGCGCGGGCGGGCCGCCGCATCCGGTGCGGGGATGCCGCTGCCCGACGGACCCGTGGCGGTCAGGCTGCGGCGGCGAACCTGCCGAGCACGTATTCCCAACCGGTGACGTAGCGCGCGTGCAGGTCGTCGTCGGCGTCGCGGCGCTTCGCCCAGCCCGTGTGCACGAGGGTGACGGTGCTGCCATCCGCGTCGGGGCTGAACGTGACCGACACATCGGTCGCCTCCTCGGGGCCGTTGCCCGGATGCCACGTGAACGCGAGTTCGTGCGGGGGAGCCCAGCGCGTCACGGTGCCCCAGACGCTCGTCGATCCGTCGCCCAGCGTCTCGACGACGAGGCCGCCGACGTGACCATCGATCGCGACCGAGACCGCGTCGAGGCCACCGGCGGAGTGGGTGGCGAGCGGCCACCACTCGGCCATGCGGGCGGTGAAGAGCTCGAACGCCCGGTCGGGGGCGAGCGGCACGTGCACGGTCTTCACGATCGCATCGCTCGGCAGGGCGGTCTCGCTGCGAGCCTCGTCGCCCAGGACTTCGTCGTTCACGATGACTCCTTCGATTCGCGCTCCGCCGCCTCGGCGAAGCGGGTCAATGCGGCCGACCAGAACTCGTCGAGCCAGCCGCGCAGCGCCTTGGCGCCGCGGTCGTCGAGGCGGTAGATGTTGCGCGTGCCGACGGCCTCGTGCACGACGAGTCCGCTGCCGCCGAGCACACGCAGGTGCTGCGAGACGGCGGGCCGGCTCACGGGCAGGCGGCTCGCGAGTTCGCCCACCGAGAGCGGGCCCGACGTGGCGAGCAGCTCGACGATGCGCCGCCGGGTCGGGTCGCCGAGGGCGTCCAACACTTGGTAAGCCTCCACGAACGGTAAGTTACTCCTTACCTATCCTGGCCGCAACGCGCGACAAGGGGCATCCAGCCGCCGCGGCTCGAACCCGATCGACGGCCCGAGACCGGGCAACTCAGAACGGGTAGTACGAGAGCACTGGCGCCGTGAGCATGACGATTGTGGTGTCGCTCTCGTCAGGACGGAGCCCCACCATGTCGGTGATGTCGCCCCGCGGAGGGGTGGGCGGGATGAGCGACGGATCCTCGGGGTCGATTCGATAGTCGGCCTCGTCGTGAACGAGGGGCGACACAGCGGCGACCTCGCTCGTCGGCGATCCGACGGTCGGGCCGCTCGCGCTGCGCACCGCGATGCCCTCGACCTCGGGTGCGGTGACTTCCACGAGCGACGGCAGGAAGTAGTCGGTGCGGGGCTTCTCGAGGCCGACGGCATCGCCGAGGGTGAACTCGCCCCACGTGTAGAGGTCGAAGTCGACGTAGTGCCCACCGGATCCGTCACGAACCGAGGTCACCGGGTCGGCGCCGAACGCATCGGTGAGTGCCGCGACCGCCGCGTCGACTTCGTCGGCCCACAGGTGGGTGAAGGTCGTTGTGCCCTCGGTGTCGACGAGGCTGAAGCCGGTGCCGTCCACGACGATCTCGGCTATCTCGGGTTCGGCAGGCTCGGGCGCCTCGCTGGTGGCGGCAGGCGTCTCGGTCTGGGACGGCGCCTGCGTCGCCGAAGGGGGCGCGCTCGCCGTGCAGCCGGCGAGTGCGACTGCGGCGAGGGCGATGAGCGCGAAGCGGAGCATCCTCATGCATTTGAGCATGCCCGACCGTGCGGCAACGATGGGTGACGCTCCGATAACGAATCAGCGGGGGCCTGCGCCGATCCGACGATCGGCCGCTCACCGGTAGACTGTGCCCCCGTGGCACTCACCATCGGAATCGTCGGTCTCCCGAACGTCGGCAAGTCGACCCTCTTCAACGCCCTCACCAAGAACCAGGTGCTCGCGGCGAACTACCCGTTCGCGACGATCGAGCCCAACATCGGCGTGGTGAACCTGCCCGATCCGCGACTCGAGCAGCTCGCGGCGATCTTCGGGTCCGAGCGCATCCTGCCGGCCGCCGTGTCGTTCGTCGACATCGCGGGCATCGTGCGCGGCGCCTCGGAGGGCGAGGGGCTCGGCAACAAGTTCCTCGCGAACATCCGCGAGGCCGACGCGATCGCGCAGGTCGTGCGCGGCTTCGAGGACGGCGACGTCGTGCACGTCGACGGCAAGGTCGACCCGAAGTCCGACATGGAGACGATCAACACCGAGCTCATCCTCGCCGACCTCGAGACCCTCGAGCGCGCGATCACGCGCTACGAGAAGGAGGTCAAGGGCAAGAAGCTCGACCCCTCGGTGCTCGCGGCGGCCGTCGAAGCCCGCGACGTGCTCCAGGCCGGCACCCCGCTCTCGGCGTCGAAGGTCGACCTCGCGCCGATCAAGGAACTCGGGCTGCTCACGGCCAAGCCCTTCATCTACGTGTTCAACGTCGACGAGTCGGTGCTCACGGATGCCGCGAAGAAAGCGTCGCTCGCTGAGCTCGTGGCGCCGGCCGAGGCGGTGTTCCTCGACGCGAAGATCGAGTCGGAGCTCATCGACCTCGACCCCGAGGATGCGGCCGAGCTCCTCGCCTCGACCGGTCAGGAGGAGTCGGGCCTCGACCAGCTCGCCCGGGTCGGCTTCGATACGCTCGGCCTGCAGACCTACCTCACCGCGGGCCCCAAGGAGTCGCGCGCGTGGACGATCCACAAGGGCGACAAGGCCCCGCAGGCCGCCGGCGTCATCCACACCGACTTCGAGCGCGGCTTCATCAAGGCCGAGGTGATCTCGTTCGCCGACCTCGTCGAGACCGGCTCGGTCGCCGAGGCCCGCGCGAAGGGCAAGGCCCGCATGGAGGGCAAGGACTACGTCATGCAGGACGGCGACGTGGTGGAGTTCCGCTTCAACGTGTAGTCGCGCACGAGGAGGTCGAATCGCATGCTCGAGATCGAGCCGGGAGGGGACGTCGTCGAAGCGACCTGCGACCATTGCGGGCAGCCGATGACCCGGGTGACCGGCTTCGTCTACCAGGATGGCGATGCGCACGCGATCTACATCGCCTCGTGCTATCACCACGACGGTCACGAAGTCTGGATCGACGGCGTGTTCTCACCGACCTGGGCTGACGACGCTGATGACCACTTCACATTCGGTTGTCGCGTCGGCCCGGTCGAGGGACAGGCTGAGCCGGGGGCGTCACTCGTGGCGGCGGCTGCTCCTTTCAGTGACTCCGCCACGTTCGGGCACAAGTTGACCCGGGACGAAGCGTTGGCGCACCCGAGGCTCGGTGATTTTTGGGCGCTGGTCGATCATCTCCTCACGAACGACGCGGTCGTGTCGGCTCACATGTACGGGCCAGCGGCGGAGCTCGATTGACAGATCGAGTTTCGGTCCAACATCACGGCTCCTACCGAGTCGAGCGCCAGAAGGTTGGTCGCCACCAGTAGAGCGTCGTGAGGTCGTCCGGCCACTCGGCGTCACGATCGTCTTCTGCTTCGAACGAGTCCTGTTCGTGATCGATGGGTCGCCATCCGGAATCCAGGGGCTCTTGGTCAGTCGCCGAGCGGACCAGCCCCACGAATCGATCCTCGATCGCTCCGTGCTCCGCATACGCGCGCTGCGAGTCGATGAGGCAAGGACGATTGGCGCCGCCTCTGTACTCCGGCCACCGGAGTTGGACAGCGTCGTCTTCCCAGAAGCACACGGCGCATATCTCGTATGATCCCGGTCGTTCGCTCAGTGTCAGATGGCCGCAGCACGGACACGGGTACGCAGCTGAGATGTTCGAGTCGGGCACGACGCCACATTAGGCGCCGCCATACGCCTATTCGCAACGGAATCCGGTGGGAGTTCCGCTTCAACGCGTGACCTGCTCCGGTCGTTGAGCGAGCGCGACGAGACGAAACGTCGACTTGTAAGCTCCCTCGCATGAAGGGTGCTCCGGCTCGGCGCGTGATTCGCCTCTTCCCCGAATATGGGCGCGACTGGCCGCTGTGGGAGAACTCGACGCCGACGTGGGATGTCGGGTACACGACCACACCGGAGATGTACGGGTTGTCGGATGACCTCACGCGTCACATCGCCGAGTGGAACGCGCTCTGGAACGCGAACTTCGATCCGTTCGATGGCTGGAAGGACGATGCGGCGCGCGAGCGATGGCGCGAGGAGGGCGTCGCCATCGCGGGGCGACTCGCTGCAGAGGTCGCTGACTTCGCCGATGTGTCGTACGAGCCTTGGCCGCTGCTGAGCCCGGACGAATAGCCGACTCATGCGGCATCATCACGCACCGTCGGTGAGGCCTCTTCGCAACGTAACTCGGTGGAGGTCCGCTTCAACGTGTAGCAGCGGGGCCGGATCGGAGCGACGTGGGAGGATGCTCGGATGACCCTACCGACCCCGACCCTGGAGACCGAACGGCTCCTGGTCCGCCCGTTCGCCGACGCCGACGCCGACGATCTCTTCGCCCTGAACAGCGATGCGCACGTGCTGCGTTACTGGGACTCCCCGCCGTGGACCGACCGCGCCTCGATCTCGCGATTCATGGCCGGCTGCGAGCGGATGGCCGAGGACGGAACGGGCGCGCGAGTTGCGATCGATCGTGCATCGGACGGCGCATTCCTCGGCTGGTGCACCTTCAACAGCTGGGACCCCGACTTCCGAAGCGCGTCGCTGGGCTTCTGCCTCACGCAGGCTGCCTGGGGCCAGGGCTATGCGACCGAGGCGGCCCGCGCCGTGCTGCAGTGGGCCTTCGACGCGCTCGACCTGAACCGCGTCCAGGCCGAGTGCGACACCCGCAACGCGGCATCCGCCCGGGTGCTCGAGAAGCTCGGTTTCGTGCGCGAGGGCACGCTCCGCGAAGACTGCATCGTCAACGGCGACGTGTCCGACAGCTGGGTGTACGGCCTCCTGCGGCGTGACTGGGTGGCCTGAGCCCCCGAATGGTGAGGGGCCTCAGGCGGCCGCGAGCACGGGCGCCGCGTCGAGCGCGAGGGCCGCGGCACGGCGTCCTTCGGCGATGAGGCGCGGGGCATCCGACATCGTCCACTGCGCCATGCCCTCCATCTCGGGCTGGACGAGCACGACCGAGGGGTCGTGCACGAGATCGGCAGTGCGGCTCACGGTGCGCATCATGCGGACGTTCTCGAACTTGGCGTGCAGGCGCACGACGACGACGTCAGAGGCGCCGAGCTCGCGCGCGGCGGCGAACGGCACGTTGTCGACCATGCCGCCGTCGGCGAGGAGCGCACCGCGGCGGCGGACGGGTGCGAGCAGGCCCGGCACCGCGATGGTCGCCCGCAGAGCGACGCTCAGCGGGCCGCGGTCGATGGTCACGGCGCGACGGGTGCGGAGATCGGTGGCGACCGCGCCGAAGCGTCGCGGGAGCTCTTCGATCAGCGGATCGCAGCCGAACACGCGTCGTACGCCGTCGTCGATGGCACGGGAGTCGAGCAGGCCCAGTCGCGGAGCGAACGACCAGCGGGCGATCTCTCGCCAACGGAACGCGAGGGCGGCGCGCTCGATCTCCGCCGCGTCGAAGCCGGCCGCGTAGGCGGCGGCGATCAAGGCGCCCGAGCTGGTCCCGACGGCGATGCCGGGGCGGATGCCGCGGGCCTCGAGCTCGTGCAGCACGCCGATGTGCGCCGCCCCGAACGCGGCGCCGCCGCTCAGTGTGAGGCCGAGGGCGGGGTCGTCGCGCATGATCACGTAGGGTTCTCCGATCTGTCTGCGGGTCGACCGTAACTCGCCCGTTCGCGGCGACGCTGTGTGGCCGCAGTGAGAACCCTGAGCGCCGTGCAACGCCTCTCCGACGGGAGCTTCGGTACCGTAGGGGCATGAGCGTCACCCTTCCCGTCTGCCCCGAGTGCGGCAGCGAGCACGCCTACGAGATGGGCGCACTGCTCGTCTGCCCGATGTGCGGGCACGAGTGGGCGCCTGCCGACGGCGATGCGGATGCCGCGACCGACGCAGGGCTGCGCGAGATCCGCGACGCGGTCGGCAACGTGCTCGCCGACGGCGACACCGTGACGATCGTCAAGGACCTCAAGGTCAAGGGCGCATCGGGCACCGTCAAGGTCGGCACGAAGGTGCGCGGCATCCGCCTCATCGACGGCGTCGGCGACCACGACATCGACGGCAAGGTCGAGGGGTTCGGGCAGCTGCAGTTGAAGTCGAGCGTCGTCAAGAAGGCGTGAGCGTGGCGCCGAACAGCGAAGTGCGCGCCGCGTACGGCGCGCGGGCCGACGAGTACACCGCGCTCCTCGGCTCGGTCGAGGCGATGGCCGCTCCCGACCGGGAGACCATCGAAGGCTGGGCGCGTTCGCTCGACGGCCGGGCGCTCGACGTGGGCTGCGGACCCGGGCACTGGACCCAGCACGTGCGCGGGCTCGGCGTCGACATCACCGGTGTCGACCTGGTGCCCGAGTTCGTCGAGGGTGCACGTCGTCGGTTTCCCGATGTCCCATTCGAGCTCGGCGACCTCGAGGCGCTTCCGGCCGCGGATGACTCGCTCGGCGGCATCCTCGCCTGGTATTCCGTCATCCACACGCCGCCGGCCGACGTGCCCGGCATACTCGGCGAGTTCGCCCGCTGCATCCGCCCCGGAGGCTCACTGCTCATCGGGTTCTTCGACGGTGAGCGGGTCGAGCCGTTCGACCACGCGGTCGTCACCGCCTACTACTGGCCGGTGGTCGAGATGGCCGGGCTGCTCGTCGAGACGGGGTTCGACGTCGTCGAGACCCACACACGTACCGATCCGGGGCATCGCCCGTACGGTGCGATCCTCGCGCGGCGCATCGCTGTGTAGGAACTTCTGCGGTCGAGACGGCGTGTCGCGGCGGCCGGCACGGCGTGTCGGTGGTTCTTCCTGCAGTCGGGGACGCGTCCCGCGGAGCGATTGCCGCCGACGGGTGCCGACCGGTAGGAAAGAGGGATGCTGCGCGGCAAGACGATCGGGCTCCGAGCCCGGCACGACGACGACATCCCGATCCTCCTGGCCGAGCTCTACGACGACCCGGTCAATTCGGCGCGCGCCGAAGGGCGGCCATGGCGCCCGCTGACTCCGGGTACGAAAGACCGTCGGCTGGTGGTGGACGAGTCGGCCGAGGGCCTCGTGCAGTTCTCGGTCGTCGAGCTCGAGGGCGGCACCCTCGTCGGTTCGGCGACGTTCTGGGGCATCGACACCCACAACCGGAGTGCCCACATCGGCCTCGGCCTGCTGCCGTCCACGCGCGGCAAGGGTTATGGCACCGATGTGGTTGCGACGCTCTGCGAGTACGGATTCGCATTCCGTGGCATGCACCGGCTGCAGATCGAGACGCTCGCCGACAACCATGCGATGCTGCGCGCCGCCGAGCACAACGGCTTCGTGCGCGAGGGCGTGCTCCGCTCGTCGGCGTGGGTCGTCGGCGAGCACCTCGACGAGGTGATCCTCGGTCTGCTCGCCGACGAGTGGCGCGCGCGACAGGCGTAGGCCTCAGACCCGCAGTGCCGACTCCTCGCGGAGGCGCGGCTCGACGCGCTGGTCGGGGCGCACGCCCGCCTTGTCGGCGTAGAACTCGCGGATCCGGTCCATGTCGGCGGCGACGTCGCCGGTGAGGTCCATCGTCGGCCCGAGACCCGTCGTCATCGTCGTGCGGTCGACGTAGCCGAGCGTGACCGGCATGCCCGTCTCGCGCGCGATGCGATAGAAGCCCGACTTCCAGTACTCGTGGGCGCCGCGGGTGCCGTCGGGCGTCACGACGAGCCCGAACACCTCGCCGGCGCGGACGCGCGCGACGACTTCGTCGACGACACGACTCGGGTCAGTGCGGTCGACTGGGATGCCGCCGAGTGCACGCATGATGGGTCCGCGCCATCCTGCGAACAGGCTCTTCTTGCCGAGCCAGCGCACGTCGATGCCGAGCCGCCAAGCGATGCCGAGCATGAGCACGAAGTCCCAGTTCGACGTGTGCGGTGCGCCGATGAGCACCGAGGGACGGTCGGGAGCGGGCTCGCTCCGGAAGGTCCACCGGCTGAGAGCCCAGTAGACGCGGGAGACGAGGCGACGCAGCATCCCGCAACCGTATGCGATCGCATATGTCCGTTTCGGTATGAGTCGCGCCGGTCGCCGTGACATCGTCGCATGCAGCAGGATGTCTCGGATGAGCAACCCCGTCACCGTACATCTGCGCTATGAGATCGACCCCGACAAGATCGCCGAGTTCCGCGAGTACGGCGAGCGCTGGATCAGACTCGTGAACCGGCTCGGGGGCATGCACCACGGATACTTCCTGCCCAGCGAAGGCGACAGCGACGAGGCGTTCGCACTGTTCACGTTCCCGTCGCTCGCCGCCTACGAGCAGTACCGCCTCGCGTCGGCGGACGATGCCGAGTGCATCGAGGCGTTCCGCTACGCCGCCGAGACGAAGTGCATCCGCAGGTACGAGCGCCGCTTCCTCGCGCCCGTCTTCGAGTAGGCGGCACTCGGAGCCTGCGCTGACTAGGGTTGTCCGGTGACTGCAACACTCGTGGCCCAGGGACTCGCGGGCGGATACGCCCATCGCACGCTGTTCGAGGACCTCGACCTCACGGTCGCGCCGGGCGACGTGGTCGGCGTCGTCGGCGCCAACGGCGCCGGCAAGTCGACGCTGCTCGGCATCCTCGGCGGGGCGGTCGCACCACTCTCCGGCACCGTCTCGCTCGCGCCGTCGGACGCATTCGTCGGCTGGCTGCCGCAGGAGCACGAGCGGGTCGACGGCGAGACGATCGCGCAGTACGTCGCCCGGCGCACGGGTTGCGCCGAGGCATCCGCCCGCTTGGATGCGGCAGCCGAACTGCTCGCCCTGGCCGAGCCGCCCGCCGGCACGGACCCGGCCGACGAGTACTCGATCGCACTCGAGCGCTGGCTCGCCTCGGGCGCGGCCGATCTCGACGACCGGCTGCCGGCCGTGCTCGCCGAGCTCGGGCTCGCGGTCGGCGACGGCGAGACCGCCGACGGCACGACGCTCTCACCCGATTCGCTCATGACCGGGCTCTCGGGCGGGCAGGCCGCGCGCGTCGGCCTCGCTGCGCTCATCTGCTCGCGCTTCGACATCGTCTTGCTCGACGAACCGACGAACGACCTCGACCTCGACGGGCTCGCCCGGCTCGAGTCGTTCGTCGCGGGCCTGCGCGGCGGGGTCGTGCTCGTGAGCCACGACCGGGAGTTCCTCGCCCGCACGGTCACGAAGGTGCTCGAGCTCGACCTCGCCCAGCACTCCAACCGGGTCTACGGCGGCGGCTACGACGCCTACCTCGAGGAACGCGAGACGGTGCGACGTCACGCCCGCGAGGACTACGAGGAGTTCGCCGCGAAGAAGGCCGATCTCGTCGCCCGCGCCCGCGTGCAGCGGGAGTGGTCGAGCCAGGGCGTGCGCAACGCCATGAAGAAGTCGCCCGACAACGACAAGATCCGCCGCAAGGCCGCCACCGAGTCGAGCGAGAAGCAGGCGCAGAAGGTGCGCCAGATGGAGAGCCGCATCGCCCGCCTCGAGGAGGTCGAGGAGCCGCGCAAGGAGTGGAAGCTCGAGTTCACCATCGGGCAGGCGCCGCGTTCGTCGTCGGTCGTCGCCACGCTGGACGCGGCATCCGTCACCCGTGGCGACTTCACGCTGGGACCGGTGTCGCTGCAGGTGTCGGCGGGCGACCGCATCGGCATCACCGGGCCGAACGGCGCGGGCAAGTCGACGCTGCTCGCCCTGCTGCTCGGGCGCATCGCGCCCGACGGCGGGCGCGCGAGCCTCGGCTCGTCGGTCGCGATCGGCGAGATCGACCAGGCTCGGTCGCAGCTCGCCGGACCCACGCCGCTCGCCGACGCCTTCGAGTCGCTCGTGCCCGAGCTCAACGCGGGCGAGGTGCGCACCCTGCTCGCGAAGTTCGGGCTCAAGGCCGACCACGTGCTGCGGCCCGTCGACGACCTGTCGCCCGGCGAGCGCACGCGCGCGGGCATGGCGCTGCTGCAGGCGCGCGGGGTCAACGTGCTCGTGCTCGACGAGCCCACGAACCATCTCGACCTGCCCGCGATCGAGCAGCTCGAGGAGGCGATCGAGGGCTACGGGGGCACGTTGCTGCTCGTGACCCACGACCGCCGGATGCTGGAGCACGTGCGGCTCGACCGGCGCTGGCACGTCGAGGCGGGCCGCGTCACCGAGGTTTGAGGCGAGACATTCGTCGCGCAGGCGTGCAAGACTCGCGGCACGGGCGACACAAGCAGGGTGTGAGGAATGCCGATGCCACCGTCGCCGACGAGCCGACCGAGGGAGTGGCGATGCCCGTGAGCGCCGACCCGTCCGAGCCGTCGGGCCCGTCGGGTCCGTCGAATCGGCCTGATCGGGGCGTCGATGCGGGCGACGAGCCCGCAGCCGACCCGCTGCACGGCGTCGCGACGAGCGACGACGCCGCCTGGTTCACGGCACTCGTGCACGCCCATGCGACGGCCCTCGTGCGCTACTTCGCGCGGCGCGGTCCCCGCCAGGACGCCGAGGACCTCGCGTCAGAGGTCTTCGCGACCGCCTGGCGCCGCAGAGACGACGTGCCGCGCGACGCGGCGCTGCCGTGGCTGTATCGCACGGCGGGGTTCACGCTCGCGAACCATCGGCGCAAGCACGTCGACCTTCCGGTCGAAGACGTGCCCGAGGCGGGCGCCGTCCGCGTCGCGGACGACCCCGAGCTGAGCGCGCTCTTCGACGCCGAACTGCGCGGCGCCCTCGCGAGCGTCGGCGAGCGCGATAGGCGCATCCTCCTGCTGCACGCATGGGAGGGCCTCGACGGCGAGGAGCTCGCACAGGTGCTCGGCATCTCGAGATCGGGTGCGGATGCCGCGCTCTCACGTGCACGCAAGCGCCTGCGCGAGGCGTGGGGCGAGCGTCTGACCTTCTGACCCGAGAACGCGCGCAGGTGCAAGGTTCGGTGGGCGAGGCACATAAGCAGGGTGTACGCGGATCGACGGCGTACCCAGACGGAGGCAGATCGACATGAACGACGAGCGGGACACGAGCGAGCCGGGCGACGAGCGTGACGCCGTCGACGCCGGAAACGAGCGCGACGCGGTCGCGCGGCTGCGCGCGGCCGACCCGGCTGCCGGCCTCGAGGCTCGCGAGGGCTTCGCCGACGAGGTGGTCGCCCGGTCGATGGGGGGCGACGCGGTCGTCGCGCCGGGCGCGGTGGGCGATTCGGTGCGCGCTCCGGTCGCCGACTTGGACGCTGAGCGGACGCGACGTCGCCCGCGATGGATCGCGGTCGCTGCCGTCGCCGCTTCGCTCGTCGTCGTCGGCGGCGCCGGATTCGCGGCGGGCGCGGTGACAAACGCGGATTCGACCGTGGCCGGGCCGGCCGCGGCCCCGCCGATCTCACTGCAGGGCGGGCAGGCGGGGGCCTCGGGCGGCGGAGGCGCCGAGTCGACCGCCGGTCAAGCGATGCAGGGGCCGGTCGCGATGGATGCCTCGGGCAGCGCGTCGGGCAAGATGGCCGCCGACGCCTCGTACCCGTACGGCTTCGGCTACGGACGGAACGTCTTCACTGCGACGGGACTCGCGAGCGACGCCGGGACGGCGAAGGGATACGGGTTCGACGCGCGCTCCGCATCGAACCCCGAGACGGTCGGGGCGCTCGCGACGGCGCTCGGTGTCGACGGGACTCCCGAGCTCGTCGACGGGATGTGGCAGGTCGGGCCGAACGACGGAACGGCCCCGTCGGTCGGGGTGACGCTCGACGGCATGCTGAGCTTCTGGTACAACGACCCGGCACTCGACCCGTGGGCCGAGTGCAACAAGCTCCTCGAGACCGGCAACACCGATCAGCCGTGCGAACCGTCGCCCGATGAACTGCCGAGCCCCGACGCCGCCATCGCATCGATGAAGGCGCTCATCGCCGACGTCGGACAGGATCCGAACGCGTTCGAGTACAGTTCCGACGGCACGGAGGGCGTCTACACCAGATCGGTGCAGGCGTGGCCGGTCGTCGACGGTCAGCGACTCGACGTGGCGTGGTCGATGGAGGTGCTCGGCGAAGGAATCTACAGCGTGAGCGGGACGCTCGCGCCCGTCGTCTCCCTCGGCGACTACGGGATCGTGAGCGAGCAGGCCGCGTTCGAGCGACTCTCCGACCCGCGCTTCGGCGCCCAGATGACGGCCATGCCCTACCTGGCGCGGGCGGGCGGCGTGGCAGAAGGCGATGCGATCGCCTCGCCCGAACCGTACGTACCGCCGACCGAGCCGCCTGCGACGCCGGCGAAGGGCACGGCCGTCTCGCGGCCCGTGAACGAGGTCGAGATCGTCGACGCACGACTCGGGCTCGCGAGCCAGTGGCAGCCGGACGGCAGCGTCCTGGTGGTCCCGGCGTACGAGTTCACCGACGCGAACGGCGGCACCTGGTCGGTGATCGCGGTCGCCGACGAGGAGCTCGACTTCTCGGTCGAGTAGACGGCGTCGCGTACGGGCGGCCCCCGGCGGTTGACGCTGGCGGGCCGCCCGTCGTCGTGCGAGGCTGGGCGCATGCCCGAGTCGCCAGAGGTCCAAGCGCTCGCCGACGAGCTCGACGAGCGACTCCGCGGACATGAGATCACCGCGGTCGACGTCGTCGAGTTCCGCACCGTCAAGACGCGCACCGAACCGCCGTCGGCCCTCGTCGGCGAACGTGTCGAGAGCGTCGCCCGGCACGGCAAGCTGCTCGACTTCTCGTTCGCGACGGCCCACCTCGTCGTCTCGCTCGGCCGTCACGGCTGGGCCCGGTACGCGGCCGACGGGCCGATGGATGCCTCGGACGACGGCCGTCCGCCGGCGCTCGCGATCGTCGAGTTCGACGACGGGACCGTCCTCGAGTTCACCGACGCCGGGGAGTGGGTCTCGCTCGGGATGTGGGTCGTCGACGATCCGATCGCCGTGCCCGCGGTCGCGAAGCTCGGCCCCGACCCGGCGGACCCGCTGTTCACGCGGGCCGACTTCGATGCCGCGGTCGCCGGCCGACGCAAGCAGGTGAAGGCCGTGCTGCAGGAGCAGGAGTCGCTCGCCGGCATCGGCAACGCGTACTCCGACGAGATCCTGCACACGGCGAAGCTGTCGCCGATCGGCCATGCCGCCGCCCTCGACGAGACCGAACTCGACGGACTCTACGCGAGCACGGTCGGGGTCCTGAGCGCCGCGATCGGCGATCGCCGGGGCGTGCCGATCGACCGCCTCAAGGCCGAGAAGGTCGCGTCGATGCGGGTGCACGGCCGCGCGGGGGAGGCGTGTCCCGTGTGCGGGGACACCGTACGGGACTTCACCTTCGCGAGCACGACGGCGCAGTACTGCCCGACCTGTCAGACCCGCGGTGAGGCGCTGCCCCTGCGCTCGACCGACTAGCTTTCGGTGGTGACGCAGACGACGTCGTCGATCCAGCCGTACTCGTGGTCGTCGTCGCCGAAGATCACCGGCTCGGGCAGCCCGCGCGCGATGCTGCCCAGGGTTCGTCGTTCGGTGCGTTCCGGCCCTCCGGATTCCGACGACGAGAAGGCCAGTTCCACCTCGAGGCTCGCGCAGTCGGCGTCGGTGATGATCGCCGTCTGCCAGCAGCCGAGTTCGAACTCGGCAGGACACTCGTCGTCGTACCGTCCGTCGAAATAGGCCTCGATCGCCGCCGGGAAGCTGAAGCCGGTCTCGTCGGCGCTGAGGTGCTCGACCGGCGGCTGTTCGGCCTCGGGCTCCTCGCCCGACGCGGACGAGATGTTCGCCGTCGCCTGCCGGGAGATGGATGCGGCGGCGAAGCCCGCTGCCGCGCCGGCGCCGCCGACGACGAGGGTCGCGGCCACCGAGACGGCCACGATGGCCCCCGCCCCCATGCGCCGAGGGGTCGCAGGTGGCGCGGCGTGGAAGCCCGTCGATTCCGCGATCAGCGCGGCTCGTGCCGTCGCGAGCGTTGCGGCCCAGACCTCGGCAGCGGCACGATCGGCCGCGTCGTGGTACCTCGCAGGATGGCGCGCGTCGACGGCGTCGCGGTACGCGGCGTCGACGAGCTCGGGCGTCACGACGGCCGAAGGTGCGAGGCCCAGGGCGGCGCGGGCGGTGATGGGATCCACGACGCGATCATAGGACGCGGGCGCGCCCGGTCGGAACGCCGGAACCGGCGCGGTCTCAGGCGGCGAGCGGAGCGTGGTCGACCCGCACCCGGCTGATCGCGTCGGGCGCTGCGGTGAACCTGCCCGGCCGGCCGTCGGGCGTGACGTACTGCACGCGGATGCCGCGACCGACTCGCGTGATCTTCGTGACCTCGTAGGCGCGGTCGGCGGAGCTCACGAGCGTGTCGCCGACGTGCAGCTCGCGGGTCTGCCGCAGTTCTGTGACCTCCATAGTGAGATCGTCTCAGCACCCACCGACATCGCCGTCAGTCGGTGAGCACGTCGGCGAGCGCCGCGAGGATGGGAGCGCGCCCGAGCTCGATGTGCGCGTAGGCCAAGGATGCGGCGAGTTCGGCGTTGCCCGCGACGAGCGCGTCGAGGATCCGCTCGTGCTCGTGCGCCTGCTCCTCGTCGCGGGCCTCGTGCGTGAGGCGGAACACCCATTCCATGCGGCCGAGCATCGGCTCGAGACTGCGGATGAGCAGGTCGTTTCCCGAGAGCCGGACGATCTCGGCGTGGATGCGCAGGTTCGCCGAGATCCCCGCCGACTCGTCGCCGGCCGAGAACAGGTCCTCCGACTGCTCGACGAGCGCGGCGAGACGGTCGGGCGATTCGAGTCCCTGGGCGATGCGGCGCGCGGCCCGCCCGGTCGCGAACGGCTCGATGCAGAGGCGGGCGTCGAAGAGCTGCTCGAGGTCGCCGCGGGTGAAGAGCCGCACGACCGCCCCGCGACGCGGCTCGGTGACGACGAAGCCCTCGGACTCGAGCCGCTGCAGCGCGTGCCGGACGGGCACCCGCGACACCTCGTAGCGCTCGGCGAGCTCGCGTTCGATGAGCCGTGAGCCGGGCCGCGGGTCGCCGGCGATGATCGCCTGCAGGAGCGCTCGGTACACGACGTCGGCGAGCGCCTCGTCGGTGCGTTCGTTCGGTTCGCCCATGGATGGCTCCTTCCGATCTCCGATCATGCCCCACGGGCCGCGTCGAGTGCTCGCCTCAGGCGATGGGGTAGACGGGCGGGAAGAGCTCGTCGGGCGACCCGTGGCGTGCGTCGCGGTCGGTGTAGCCGGCGCGCAGCTTCGCGAAGAGGTCGCGGGTGTCGGCGCGCACGGCGTCGAGGTCGATGCCGGGGAGCCGGCCGTCGCGCATGACCACCCGGCCGCCGACCATCGTGAGGCACGCGTCGCGGGCGGAGCCGTTGAGCACGAGCGTGCGGATCGGGTCCTCGATCGGTCCCATGCGCACGTCGTCGAGCCGGAAGGCGGTGAGGTCGGCGGTCGCCCCGGTCTCGATCCGTCCGAGGTCGGGGCGGTGCAGGGCGCGCGCACCGCCGAGGGTCGCCGCGTCGACGTAGGCGGCGAGGTCGCCCTTGGCGAGGTCGCCGTGCTGCACCTTCGCCGCCGAGACCCCGGTGTCGATGCCGCGGATCAGGTCGGGCGGGAACGAGTCGGTGCCGAGCGCGAAGTTCACACCGGCGTCGCGGTAGCGCGCGAAGTCCCACAGCTCGTCGCCGTAGCGGGCGTTGGTGAGCGCGCAGTGCACGATCGAGACGCCGGCGGCGACCAGCCGACCGAGATCACCCCGGTCCTCGCCGTGCACGTGTGGATTGATGTCGATGACGACGCCGTGCGGCACGATGACGCGATCGTGCAGCAACCCGTGCGCCTCGAGGTGGTCGAGGGGGGTGTGCCCGTACCGGCCCATCACGTACTCGCGTTCGGCATCGCCCTGCAGCGCATGGATGCGCACGAGCGCCCCGCGCTCCTGGGCGGCGGCCGCGGTGGCCTCCATCAGTTCGGGGGTGAGCGTCTCGATGCGGCAGGGCAGGAAGACGCCGGTGAGCAGCGGGTCGTCGAGGGCCTCGATCCGGTCGACGAAGGCGATCGCGTCGGCCAGGCCGGCGCGGCCCTCGGCCTCGATGAACCGGATGTCGCGGGCACCGGCCCCGGTGACGACGGGGACGCCCGATCGATACGACGGGCCCAGGAACCCGCGCAGGCCGATCCGGCTCGAGAACTCGGCCATCGCCATCAGGTCGTCGGCCGATTCCGCCCAGGCCGAGTGGATCTCCGAGGCGATGGGCATGTAGGACGTGATGCCGTGCAGCGCGAGCTGCACGAGCGCGATCTCGCGGATGCGATGGCGTTCCGCCTCGGTGAAGACGTGCGCGCGCCGGTCGAAGTACTCGGTCGACCACTGCAGTCGAGGGCCGTCCTCACCGCCCGACCAGGAGTCGAGGATGAGGTGGTCGATGTCGGTGAGCGCGTCGAGGTCGATGAGACCGGGCATGACGAGGCTCTCACCGAGGTCGATGCGCTCGTCGTGGTCGAGCCCGCGGGCACCGGCGACGGGGCCCGCGTAGACGATGCGGTCGTCGTCGGTGACGACGGCTCCGTCGCGGATCTCGACATGGCCCGTCCCGTCGAAGGCGAGCAGGTGATCGGCGGTGATCAGCGTGCGCACGGGTTTCCTTTCGATGGCATGTTGGTATACAAAAGATAGCAGCAAGCTGGTAGCCCTCGACCGCATCGCCCGGAACCGCGGCGATTCGATCGCCGCTGATTGCGTTTTGGTATACGAGATTGTCGAATACTCCTCGGAAGGAGCACCGCTCATGCTCATCAGTGATGTCCGCCCGTGGGGTGGCGACGCCGTCGACCTCGTGATCGAGGGCTCGCGCATCAGCGAGGTCCGACCGCACGACGCGAGCGCGGCCGCGCGCACCGACGTCGACGGCCGCGGCCGACTCGCACTGCCCGCGTTCAGCGACGTCCACGTGCACCTCGACTCGAGTCGCATCGGGCTGCCCTTTCGCCCGCACACCGGCCGACCGGGCGTCTGGGGCATGATGCTGAACGACCGGGAGCACTGGCGCGACACCGACGTGCCGCACGCGGAGATCGTCGCCGGCACCCTCGAACGCATGATCGCCAACGGCACCACCCGGGTGCGCTCCTACGCGCAGGTCGACATCGACTGCCGGCTCGAGAAGTTCGACTCGGTCCTGGCTGCGAAGGAGCGGTTCGCGGAGCATGCCGACGTGCAGGTCATGACCTTCCCGCAGGCCGGCATCCTGCGCGAGCCCGGCACCGTCGCGCTCCTCGAGGAGTCGCTCAAGCAGGGCGCCGACGTCATGGGCGGCATCGACCCCAGCCAGCTCGACCGCGACCCGGCCAGGCACCTCGACATCGTGTTCGGCCTCGCCGAGAAGTATCAGGTCGAGATCGACATCCACCTGCACGAGCCGGGCGAGCTCGGCGTGTTCAGCACCGAGCTCGTGCTCGAGCGCACGCGTGCGCTCGGCATGCAGGGCAAGGTCACGATGTCGCACGCCTACGACCTCGGCTCGGTCTCCGAGACGGTCAGTCGTCGCCTGATCGACGAGTTCGCCGAGCTCGATGTCGCGATGGCGACCGTGGCCCCCTCGACGACGGGCCACCTGCGACTCGTCGACCTCGTCGAGGCGGGCGTGCGCGTCGGCCTCGGCGAGGACGGCCAGCGCGACTACTGGAGCCCGTACGGCAACTGCGACATGCTCGACCGCACGTGGCAGTTGGCGTTCGTCAACGGCTTCCGGCGCGACGACCACGTCGAGCTCGCGCTCGCCGTGGCCACCATGGGCGGTGCGAGCATCATGTCGCACGCGTCGCCGCGCGTCGCGGGGGTCGGCGGCCGGCCGGGCGTCGCGGTCGGCGACCGTGCCGATCTCGTGCTCGTCGACGGCGAGACGCCGACGAGCGCCGTCATGGACCGGGGCGTCGACCGCACCGTCATCCACGACGGCCGCGTCGTCGCCGATGGTCTCCGTGTCGTCGGCCGCTGAGCGGCACCCCGCGCGGCCCGGTCGCCGCGCGGCCCGCGCCCGCCCGCCCGTCGCCGGCGTCGCGGGGCGGGGTGCCGGGCTCGTCGCCGCGCTGCTGATCGGCGTGAACCTCCGCCCCGCCATCACGGGCGTCGCGGCCCTGCTCGACGAGACGCGGGTCGCCTACGGCCTGAGCACGGCCGACGCGACCGTGCTCGCGACCCTGCCCGTCATCGCGTTCGGGCTCACCGCGCCCATCGGCCCCTGGCTGGCCCGTCGGTTGGGCGTGGCGCGGGCGCTGGCGTGGTCGATGGCTGCCCTCGCGGCGGCGCTCGTCGTGCGGGTCGTCGCCTCGGTGCTGCTGCTGCCCGGCACCTTCCTCGCGGGCGTCGCGATCATGGCCGCCGGCACGCTGTTGCCGCAGTACCTGAAGGAGCTTCGCGCCTCCGGCCTCTGGATCGGCCTCAGCAGCATGTCGTTCGGCGTCGGCGCCGCCCTCGGTGCAGGCCTCGTCGTGCCGGCCTACACCGCGACCGGCGGCTCGGCACCCCTCGCGCTCGGAGCCTGGGCGCTGCTCGCCGTCGCGGCTGCGAGCGCCACGGCGTTCGCCGCTCTGCGCGGCGGCGAACCTCGCAGCACCGGCGCGCAGCCGCGGCTGCGGCTGCCCAGGGGCGGGGGAGTGACCATCGGTCTCGTGACCGCGGTGTTCGGTCTCCAGGCGCTGCTCTACTTCGCGGTCACCGCGTGGCTTCCGCAGTTCCTCGCCGATCGAGGCGAACCGCCCGCCGTGCGGGGAGCCCTCCTCGCGTGGTTCAGCATCGCCGGATTCGTGCCGACGCTCGTGACGCCGGTGCTCGCCCGCATGCCACGGGTGCTGCGGTGGTTCGGGCCCGGCCTCGGCATCGCGATCGCGATCGGTCTCGGCCTCCTCTACCTCGCCTCGGGCGATCGATTCGTGCTCGTCGTCGGCGTGCTCGGAGCCGTGCAGAGCGCCGCCTTCGGGCTCGGCATCACCCTCATCGTCAACCTGTCGGCGAACACGCCGTCGGCCGGGGTCGTCTCGGCGATCGCGCAGGGCGGCGGCTACGCGATCGCCGGAGCGGGATCGTTGCTGATCGGCGTCGTGCACGAGGCATCCGGCGGGTGGGAGGCGAGCTTCGCGCTCATGGCCGTCGTCGCCGTCGCGTTCGCGGTCGCGGTCGCCCTCGTCATCCGGCGCGCACCGGTCGACCTCGTCGAGGCCGACCGGGCGGTCCCCGAGCCGGCCGGTCGTTGAACGGCACCGGCGGGCCCGACCGCCGAACGGCCGACGGCGTCGATCGGATGCCGGGCCGCGAGCCCGCCCGAATGGGCCATCATGGGACGATGACCGACGCCGCCGCCCTGTTGCGCGCCTACGACGACCAGCTCCGCACCGACGCCGAGACCGCGAACGCCGTCTTCGCCTCGCGGCGAGGTCCGCTGCGCCTGGCTGTGTTCGCGGGCGGCTACGGCTTCGTGAGCTATCGCGACCTGGAGGGGTTCGACGCCGCGGCGATCGACGGGCTCGTCGGCGACGCGCTCGCGCAGTTCGAGGCCGACCCCGCCGTCACCGCGGTCGAGTGGAAGACCCGGGCGCACGACCGCGCGCCCGGGCTCATCGAGTCGCTGCTCGCGCACGGCTTCGCGGCCGAGGAGCCCGAGTCGATCATGATCGGCGAGGCCGCGCTGCTCGTCGCCGACGTCCGGCTTCCCGACGGGGTCGTCGTGCGTCGCGCCCTCGACGAGCGCGATGTGCGGGCGATGAGCGCCATGCAGGACGAGGTCTTCGGGGATCCGGTCTCGATCGAGCGCGCCGACGACCTCGTGCAGCGCCTCGACGGCGACGACGGCACCGAGCTCTGGATCGCCGAGGTCGACGGGGTCATCGTGAGCGCGGGACGGCTGCAACCCGTCGAGGGGTCGGAGTTCGCCGGGATCTGGGGCGGCGCGACGCGCGAGGAATGGCGGGGCCGCGGCATCTACCGCGCGTTGACCGCGGCGAGGGCGCGGTCGGCGCTCGCCCTCGGCAAGCGCTACATCAACAGCGACTCGACGGAGTTCTCGCGGCCGATCCTCGAGCGGTCGGGGCTCGTGAAGGTCTCGATGACGACGCCATACATCTGGCGGCGGTGAGCGCGGCGGCCCGTCGCGCGCCCTCGGGCACGAGGCGGACGGGTGCGGATGTCGCCCGTCGGTGACAGGATGCCTCTGTGCCCGAGCTTCCCGAAGTGCAGGCGCTCGTCGCGTTCCTCGACGAGCGGCTGAGCGGCCATGCCTTCGCCTCGTTGCGGGTCGCGGCGATCTCGGCGCTGAAGACGTTCGACCCACCCCTGTCGTCGCTCGAGGGCGAGTCCATCACGGGTGTGCGCCGGCATGGCAAGTTCGTCGACGTCGAGACTGGCGGAGCGCACCTCGTGTTCCACCTCGCGCGCGCCGGTTGGCTGCGCTGGTACGACGAGGTGCCGAAGACCCCGGTCAAACCGGGCCGGTCGCCGCTCGCGCTGCGGACGAGACTCGACGACGGTGCGGGGTTCGACCTCACCGAGGCGGGCACGAAGAAATCCCTCGCGGTGTACGTCGTCCGCGACGTGGCCGAGGTGCCGGGCATTGCGCGGCTCGGTCCCGACCCGACGGCCGACGACTTCACGCTCGACGACTTCGCGGGCATCCTCGCGGGGCGTCGCACGCAGATCAAGGGGCTGCTGCGCGACCAGTCCGTGTTCGCCGGCATCGGCAACGCCTACTCCGACGAGATCCTGCACGCGGCCAAGCTCTCGCCCTACCTGCTCGCAGCGAAGCTCACGCCCGAGCAGACCGGGGTGCTCTACCGTGCGATGCGCGACACGCTCGCCGAGGCGGTGGCCGTGGCATCCGGTCGCCCGCCTGCTGAGCTGAAAGACGCCAAGCGCCGCGCGATGCGGGTCCACGGTCGCACCGGCGAGACGTGCGAGGTATGCGGCGACACGATCAGGCAGGTCATCTTCGCCGACTCCACGTTCCAGTACTGCCCGACCTGCCAGACGGGCGGCAAGCCGCTCGCCGACCGGGTGCTGTCGCGGCTCGTGAAGTAGCGGCAGGCCACCGGTCGGGTGGCATGCGGGTGCCGGGTGCTGATAGGCAGGACTGATGACGACTTCCGATGTGGCCTGGCCGCGGCAGGCCGGCCCGATCGAACTGCGGCTCCCGACCCGTGAGCTGCTCGACGAGGTGCTGGTGTGGCGCAACCGGCCCGAGGTGACGCGATGGCTGCTGCGCACCGAGGTCGAGCCCGACGCCTTCCGCAAGGCTTGGCTCGACGGCGTCGACGACCCGCTCGACCACTCGGCGATCGCGGTGCTCGACGGCGAGGTCGTCGGCACCGGCTCGCTGTGGATCACCGACGCGATGGGCCAGACGCATGGCGATCCAGACCGGTACGTACGCGCCGAGGCCGGCATCGGCTACGGCGTCGCCCCCGCCCACGCGGGCCGCGGCTTCGCCACCGAGATCGCCACGTCGCTGATCGACCTCGCGGTCGACGAGCTGGGCGTGCACCGGGTGACCGCGGGCTGCTTCGCCGACAACATCGCCTCGTGGAAGGTCATGGAGCGGATCGGCATGCGGCGCGAGCAGCACGGCGTGCGCGACTCGTGGCACGCCGAGCTCGGCTGGATCGACGGGTACACCTACGCGATCCTCGCCGACGAGTGGCGCGAGCGCCGGGCCGCCGAGCGGGAAGCAGCGGACTGAGCAGTACGACGGACCGGCACGACGAGTCGGCACGACGAACGGGCGGAGCGAGATGGACCTCGGGGCGAAGATCCTGACCACGCGATGGGCGGTGCGGCTGCCCATCCCGATGTTCAAGACGGGGTTCGGCTTCGTGTTCCTCGGCAGGCTGCTCATGCTCGAGCACCGCGGCCGGGTGAGCGGTGAGCGCCGGTACGTCGTGATCGAAGCCGCCGAGCACGAGTCGCATGATCGCATCGTCGTCGCCTCGGGATTCGGCAGGAGCGCGCAGTGGTATCGCAACCTCGAGGCCGAGCCGCGTTGCGGGGTGAGCGTCGGTTGGCGTCGACGGGTGCCTGCGCGCGCCGAACTGCTCGACGCCGACGAGAGCCGGGCACTGCTCGAGCGCTACGCCGCCCGGTACCCGAAGGCCTGGGCCGCGCTGCACCGATCGATCGTGGACGCCACGGGCGAGACCGACCCCGAGATCCCGATGGTCAGGCTGCACCTCGAGTCGGCGCGGCCGCCCCGCTGACACCGGCCGTGCCCAGCGCGCCGTCGACGAGCCGCCCGAGCGTCGCGAGCCCGTCGATCGAGAGCACCGACTCGAGGTGCCCCTGTACCGAAGCGACGCCTGAGCCGCGCAAGGCGTGCACGGCACCGGTGCGCGGGTCGGACGCGATCGCGAGGCCGTGCCGGGGCGTGCGCTCGAGGCCCGCGTCGTACGCCGTGAACGTGTTGTAGTACCCGATCGTCGCCGTCTCGCCGAAGATCGCGACCTCGCGCTGCACCCCCTGCTGGGGAGCTGCGAGCGGTGCGACGGCGAGGCCCGAGAGCCGCGCGAGCACCTGGTGGCTGAGACACACCGCGAGCATCGGCCGCTGCTGCCCGAGTCGCGCGGCGATGAGCTCGTGCAATCGGAAGATGCGCGGCTCACCGGTCTCGCGCGGGTCGCCGGGGCCCGGGCCGAACACCACGAGATCCTCCTCGGCCTCGACCGGCGCGTCCTGCCACGGCACGATGCGCGCCGCGACCCCGAGGTGGCGCAGTTGATGCGCGAGCATCGTCGTGAAGTCGTCGCCGGCGTCGACGACGAGCGCCGAGACGCCGCGGGGCGCGGCGCCCGGCTGCGGTGAGATCCAGAACGGCGCGAGGTGCGCATTGCGTTCGGCGAGCACCGTCGACACGGATGCCTCGGGGCCGGCGTCGCCGCGGGCGGCATCGGCGTCGGGTCCGGCGTCGGCGCCGGAGCATCCGACCCGCCCCGCGCCCGCCCGGGGGAGCGCACCGAGCGCCGTGAGCACGCCCGCTGCCTTCGCGTGGGTCTCGGCGACCTCGCCCGCTGGGTCGGAATGCCGCACGAGGGTCGCGCCGACCGGTATGCGAACGGTACCGGCGTCGTCGAGGTAGGCGGTGCGGATGAGGATCGGCGCGTCGAGGTCGTAACCCGCCCCGGTCGGCGTGAACCGCGCGAAGACGCCCGCGTAGTAGCCGCGCGGCGACGCCTCGTGCCGGGTGATGACCGTGCAGGCGTTGCCCATCGGCGAGCCCGTGACGGTCGGGGCGAACATGGTGCGGCGCAGCACCTCGCGCGGGTCGAGGTCGCTCGTGCCCTCGAGTACGTACTCCGTGTGCGTGAGCCGCGACATGCGCTTGAGGAACGGCCCGCGGATGCGGCCGCCGTCGGGGCAGACGGCGCTCATCATCTTGAGCTCCTCGTCGACGACCATCACGAGCTCCTCGCGCTCCTTGACGTCGGCGAGGAACGCGGCGAGGGCATCGCGCGACGGCGGCCCGTCGAGGTGGCGGAAGGTGCCGCTGATGGGGTTCATCGTGACGAGGCCGCCCTCGCTCGAGACATGGCGTTCGGGTGTCGCCCCGGCTGCCGAGAGGCCGGGCGTGTGCACCGCGAACGTCCAGTACGCGCCGCGTTCGTGCTCGAGCAGCGCCCGCAGCCAGCCGAGCACCGCCGTCGACGCAGGCGCCTCGGTCGACCCCCTGAACTCGCGCCGGATCACGAAGTCGGCGCCCTCGCCACGCCCGATCTCGTGCTCGATCACGCGCCGGACGACGGCGGCGTACTCGTCGTCGGCGAGGTCGACCCGCAGGTCGTCGACGGCGACGGGATGCCGCGGCAGTAGGCCGATCGCGGCGTCGACGGGCACCCGCTCGCGCTCGCGGACGACGAGGCACCGCAACGGTGCGCCGTCGTCGTGGGCGGCGAAGCCGCGCTCGCGCACCTGCCGGAACGGCACGAGCGCGAGCACCTCGGCCCCGTCGAGCGGGATGTCGGCGAGGCGCTCGACGTCGACGACGTCGCCTGTGAGCACGTCGAGCGTCGGTTCGTGCTCGCGCCGGACGACGGCGAACGCGGGCGGCTCGCTCGCGGCGAGCAGGGCGGTGAGGAGTTTCGTCATGGTGTCTCCGGTCGGGCCCCCGGACGGGACCCTCCGCAAACACGGAACGACCGCCCTCGGGCGGTCGTGAGTCGTCGAAAACGCGGGCCGCCTAGGAGGCGGGCCACCAGTTGCGGTTCGACGCGGTCATGTCGAGCACCATACGGCATCCGCCGCCGGCTGCGCCATCCGATGACGTCGATGCCGCACCGGCGACGCGGCGCCGGATTCACGCGATCGACATGATGCCTCCCCGGAGCCGAACCGATTCGATCGAAGGTGGGGGGCTCGCGTCCCCGCGTACTCGACGAGTCGCAGAGCGCACTCGACGGGTCGAGCCGAAACGAGGAGAGCATGAACGACCAGGTCCAGCCCGGATACAACACGCCGATTCCCGCGAAGATCACGACGCCCGCCCGAGTATCGACCCGCATCGGCGAACTGCAGTTCGCCGACGGCGTGCCCACGGTCGACACCGCGGCGAAGCTGTACGACCACCTCGACTTCCTACGCGGCGTCGAGGCCTTCCTGAACGCCGTGCCGGCAGCCTCGATGGAGGGCCTGCGCAGGGGTCTCGCCGGGCAGGGCGTCGACGCCGCACACAAGGCGGGCATCACCGATCGGCTGATGGACGCGAACCCGCTGTTCCTCACAGGCAACACCGACACCGTGTACGCCGTCGCGATGCTCGACATCGAGCGCGACGGGCCCACCGTGATCGAGGTGCCGCCCGGGTGCGGGCCCGGCACCGTCGACGACGCCTGGTTCCGGTTCGTCGTCGACCTCGGTGCGCCCGGCCCCGACCGCGGAGCGGGCGGTACCTACCTCATCGTCCCTCCGGGCTACGACGGCGAGCGGCCCGAGGGCTGGTTCGTCGCCGAGAGCCCCAGCGCCGTCAACCTCGTGATCATCCGCGGCTTCCTCGTCGACGGCAAGCCCGACCACTCGACGCAGCTGTTCGAGTCCGGCGTCAAGGTGTATCCGTTCTCGACCCGCGACGACCCGCCGGCCATGGAGTGGTCGTCGCTCTCGGGCAAGGTCATGAACACGGTGCACGCGAACGACTTCAGCTTCTACGAAGAGGTCGACCACGTCATCCAGAAGGAGCCGCTCGGCGTCATAGACGACGAGACCCGGGGCCTGCTCGCCTCGATCGGCATCATCAAGGGCTCGCCGTTCGCGCCAGACGAGCGGATGCGCGACATTCTCACCGATGCCGTCGCGGTCGGCAACGGCACCGCGCGCGCGATCTCGTTCCGTGCGCGCGAGCAGGAGTTCCTGCTCTACGACGACCGCAAGTGGCTCAATCCCATGCCGGGCGGAGACTACCGCTTCCAGCGCGCCGGCGGCGACGGCGGCCGGTTCCTCGACGCCCGGACCGCGTTCTTCTACATCGCGACCGTGAACACGCCCGCGATGGCGCTCAAGATGGTGGGCAAGGGCTCGCAGTACGGGTTCGTCGCGCTCGACTCGACCGGCGTGCCGTTCGACGGCGCGAAGCGCTACCGGTTGCGGCTGCCGGCCGACGTTCCGGCCGCCGATTTCTGGTCGATCGTCGTGTACGACCCGCAGACCCGCTCCGAGTTGCAGACCGGTCAGCACCTGCCGAGCCGCAACAGCAAGCGCGACGCACTGACGTACAACGACGACGGCTCGGTCGACATCGTCTTCGGGCCCGAGGAGCCGGCCGAACTCGCGTCGAACTGGGTGCAGACCGTGCCCGGCAAGGGCTGGTTCGTGCTGCTCCGCCTGTACGGCCCGCTCGAGACCTGGTTCGACGGATCGTGGAAGCCGGGTGACATCGAACCGAGCTGACCCGGCGCAGTACGATGCGGGGATGCCCGCCGCAGTCGATCCCGCGCTCGTCGCGCGCCTGCGCGCCGCGGGTTGCGTCTTCGCCGAGGCCGAGGCCGAACTGCTGGTCGCCGCAGCAGGCGACGACGACACTCGACTGGAATCGCTCGTCGCCCGCCGGGTCGCCGGCGAACCGATCGAGTACGTCGTCGGCTGGGCGGAGTTCGCCGGCCTCCGCCTCGACGTCGAACCCGGTGCGTTCGTGCCCCGGCACCGCACCGAACTGCTCGCCGCCGAGGCGACCCGCCTCGCCCGTGCGGCGTCGGGCGCACACGGCCGGCCGGCGGTCGTCGTCGACCTCTGCTGCGGCGTCGGAGCCATCGGCGCGGTCATCCTCGAGTCGGCCGGCGAGGTCGAGCTCTTCGCCGCCGACCTCGATCCGGCGGCCGTGCGCGCGGCGCGTCGCAACCTCGAGCCGCGCGGCGGACGGGTGTTCGAGGGCGACCTCTACGATGCGCTGCCCGCCGGCCTCGTCGGCCGCATCGACGTGCTCGCCGTGAACGCGCCGTACGTGCCCTCCGACGCGATCGCGCTCATGCCGCCCGAGGCCCGCGAGCACGAGGCGCTGCTCGCACTCGACGGCGGCGACGACGGGCTCGACGTGCACCGCCGGGTCGTCGCATCCGCCCGACGTCGGCTCGCGCCCGGGGGCGCCCTCGTCATCGAGACGAGCGAGGACCAGGCCGAGACGGCCGTCGCCCTCATGCGGCGCGGCGGACTGGAGCCGCGGCTCGTGCCGAGCGACGACGTCGACGACGACACCGTCGTCGTGGTGGGAGTGCGGGGGGGATGGCGCCGGACCGAGACGCCGGAAACCCGGACGCGCTGCCGGTGATCACCGGCGCCGGCGTTCCGCGAGCAGGCGAACGACCTCGTCGTCGCTCGTCTGCGCGAAGTCGAGGTAGTGCATCCCCACCGCCATGAATTCGGGCGGGGTCGACAGGCACACGATCGCGTCGACGTCGGGGGAGCCCTGCAGCTCGGCGAGGCTGTCAGGTGCGGCGACGGGGGTCGCCACGACGATCCGGGCGGCGCCGCGGGCGCGCGCGACGCGACACGCGACGCGCATGGTGGCACCCGTCGCGATGCCGTCGTCGACGATCACGACGTGACGGCCGGCGAGCGGGACGGGCGGCACCCCGCCGCGGAATCGTGCGACTCTCGCGTCGAGCTCGACCCGCTCGCGGTCCCGTACCTCGTCGAAGGTGCGCCGGTCGACGCGCGACATCGCGATGACGTCGTCGTTGCGCACGAGCGCGCCCTCCTCGCCGATCGCGCCCATCGCGAGCTCGGGCCGCCCGGGAGTGCCGAGCTTCCGCACGACGAGGACGTCGAGCGGCGCATCGAGCGACTCGGCCACCGGCGCCGCCACGGGCACGCCGCCGCGCGGCAGGCCGAGCACGACGGGCGCGTGCAGGACCAGGCCCGTGGCGGCACGCGAGTCGTCGAGGAGGCGGGCGGCGAGTCGCTCGCCCGCCTCGACGCGGTTCGCGAAGTGCTCCATGACGATCTCGGGATGCCTCGTGGCGGTGCCTCCACACCCTGACTAGTCCCGCGTGCGCCGGGCGTCAACCCCGGTGCGAACCGCCGAAAGCCGAGGGGACTTCGCGTTCGCGGCGTCGTCGCCTACACTGGTGCAAATCCTTCCCCGGGCTCCCCGGCCCGTGGGAACCCGTTCAAGGATTCGGCGGGCCCCCGACCCCGTCTGCTTGGAGAACCCGTGGGACGTCATACCGTCGCGGTGCAGGTGAAGAAGCCCGCCCGCAAATTCGTCATGTCCATCATCGGCGCGGTCGCCGTCGTCGCCGTCGTCGGCACGGGCGTCTTCCTCTGGATCGGCGGCCACCTCGATCCACTGCTCGCCTCGGCCGACGCCGGCTGCAGCGACCCGCAGAAGCTCGTCGTCGTCGCCGACCGCGCCATCGCCCCCGCCGTCGCCGAGGTCGCCGACGAGTTCGACCGTTCGTCGGAGCACTGCGTCACCACGGAGGTGACGCCCCAGGACTCGGCCGACACCTCGGCCGTGCTCGCGGCGGGCACCGTCGACGCCGACGCGTGGGTACCCGAGTCCAGCGTGTGGCTCGATCGCATGAACGCGACGGCCGCGTCGCTCGGTCAGCCGGCGCCCGTCGTCGACGCCGGTGACTCGGTCGCCTCCACGCCGATCGTGTTCGCCGCAGCCGCGACCGACGCGACGGCGCTCGCGAGCGAGCCGGTCAGCTGGGCGCGCGTGCTGCGCGGCGCGCTGCCGACGATCCTGCCCGACCCCGAGGCGTCCGCGGCGAGCCTCGCGGGCCTGCTCGCCCTCCGGGGGCATTCCCCGGCCGATGACCCGCGGCAGTTCGCCGGTGCGATGCTCGCCCTCGGCAAGTCGATCCCGGCGTCGACGAGCGCCGCATTCGGCGCGCTCGGCGTCGGAGACGCCCCCGCCGTCGTCATCACGAGCGAGGCGCAGGTCGCCGCGTACAACCAGGAGGACCCGGCGGAGCCGCTCGTCGCCGCTTACCCGGCAGACGGTACCGTGGCGCTCGACTATCCCTTCGTGCACCTCACGCTCGACAAGGACAAGCGGAAGCTCCTCGGCGACTTCGGCACGGCGCTCGCGGGCGCCCGGGAGACGTTCGCGAAGCACGGCTTCCGCGACCCCGACGGCGGCGGCAAGCTCGACCTCGCCGGCGTCGGCGCCTCCGGACCGGGGGCCGAACCCGCTCGCGACGGCGCCGCCCAGCTCGAGATCCTTCGCGCGTGGAGCGTGCTCACGCTGCGGTCGCGCATGCTGACCGTCATCGACGTGTCGGGTTCGATGGAGGAGCCGGCCGACAACGGCCTGCGTCGTATCGACGTCTTCCAGCAGGCGGCCATGGGGGCGATGGAGAAGTTCTCGGGCGAGGTCGAGCTCGGGGTCTGGCTCTTCTCGACGGCGCGCAACGGCGAGCTGGACTACGAGGACGTCTCGCCGATCGCCCCGCTCGCCGACGCGGCGCACACCCAGCAGATCGCGGGCATCATCCAGTCGCTGCCCGACCGGCTCGGCGGCGCCACGGGCCTCTACGACACGACGCTCGCCGCCGTGAAGCGGGTGCGCGACACCTACGACCCCGACAAGGTCAACTCGGTGCTGCTCATCACCGACGGGCGCAACGAGGACGAGAACGGCATCGACCTCGACACGCTGCTCGCCGAGCTGAAGAAGCTCGACGACCCGTCGAAGCCCGTGCCGGTCATCATGATCGGCTTCGGGCCCGACACCGACCTCGCCGCGATGCAGCAGATCGCGCAGGTCACCAAGGGCGCCGCGTACTCGGCGACGAAGCCCGAAGACCTCTCGACGGTGCTCGTCGACGCGCTCTCGCAGCGCAGCTGCCGGCCGAACTGCGGCTGAGCGGTAGCTCGAACACGACGGAGGGCGAGGGAGCGAACGCTCCCTCGCCCTCCGTCGTGTGCGTGGTCAGTGGCCGACCGGTGCGCCGTGCTCCATGTCAGCGGGTCGCCGAATGAGGAACGCGCCAACGATCGCGAAGAGCGACAGGATCGCCCCGACCATGAACGCCGAACTGATGCCGGTCGCGTTGGCGGCGATGGCGGAGGCCCCGTTCGCCTCGGCCACGGCGGTGCGCGAGGTCATCACGGTGATGAACAGCGCCGTGCCCGCTGCACCCGCGACCTGCTGCACGGTGCCGACGATCGCCGATCCGTGCGAGTAGAACCGCGGCTCGACCGAGCCGAGCGCCGAGGTGAACAGCGGCGTGAACATGAACGCGAGGGCGGCCGACATCACCATGTGCGCCACGAGGACGAGCCAGGGAGAGGTCTGGTCGGTCACCATCGTGAGGCTCCACAGCACGCCCGACACGACGATGGAGCCCGGCACGAGCAGCGGCGTCGGGCCGAACCGGTCGTAGAGGCGACCGACCGTCGGGCCGAGCAGACCCATGATGAGCCCGCCCGGCAGCAGCAGGAGACCCGTGTAGAGCGGCTCGAGCCCGAGCACGTCCTGCAGGTAGATGGGCAGCAGGATGATCGTGCCGAACAGCGCCGCCATCATGACGACCATGAGTGCGACCGAGAGGGCGAAGTTGCGCGACGTGAAGGTGCGGAGGTCGAGCAGCGCGCGGTCGCGGCGCTGCAGCAGGAGCTGGCGCACGATGAACGCGGCGATGCCGACGACGCCCACGGCCAGCGAGATCCACATCGCGGGCGCGTCGGCCGCACTGCGACCGCTGACGACCCCGCCGACGAGGCTGAGGCCGTAGACGAGCCCGCCGAAGCCGAACGCCGAGAGGATCACCGAGAACACGTCGATCGGCAGCTTGCGGGTCTCGCTCACGTTCTCGACCTTGCGGATACCGATCACGAGCATGGCGACGGCGATCGGCAGCACGAGCCAGAACATGAACCGCCACGTCAGGAAGTTCAGGATCAGGCCCGAGATCGTCGGCCCGATCGCGGGCGCCACCGACATGACGATCGAGACCCGCCCCATGAACCGACCGCGGTCGGAGGGGGCGACGAGCGTCATGAGCGTCGTCATGAGCAGCGGCATCATGATCGCGGTACCGGTCGCCTGCACGACGCGGGCGCCGAGCAGCACCTCGAAGCCGGGCGCGAGCGCGGCCATCAGCGTGCCCGCCGAGAACAGGCTCATTGCCGTGATGAAGATCGGCCTGGTCGGGAACCGCTGCAGCAGGAAGCCCGTGATCGGGATGACGACGGCCATCGTCAGCATGAACGCGGTCGTCAGCCACTGCGCTGCGGTGAGGGTGATGTGCAGGTCGTCGACGAGATGCGGGATCGCGACGCCCATGATCGTCTCGTTGAGGAAGACGACGAAGGTCGCGGCGAGCAGCAGCCAGATGACGCGCGTGTTGTTCGCGCCGTGGGCGGGCTGGTGGGCGACGACGGCCGCGTCCTGGGCGGCGGCGTCTGGACCGACCGCGGGCGTCGAGGCGGTCGAGGGGTCGAGGTCGGATACGGCGCGTTCGGTCACAGAGGAGTTCCAATCGAGATCGGCGCTGGAGCAGCACCGGAACGTGCGTCGAGATGAAGGTGCGGAAGAAACGGAACAGGTGGGTCAACCCGCAGCGGGCGACGCGCTATTCCCGATTGCCGAGATCGATCGGAACGCATGGAACACGGTCGAACCGGCGACCGTGTTCACGAAGGCTCGGGACCCGGCTCAGGGAGCCGGGGCCGGACCGTCGGTCGGCGTGGCGCGCGGCAGCCAGCCCTCGAGAATGGACTCTTCGGGGGCGAGCTCGTCGTCGAGCCGGCCGTCGCGAGCGGCGGTGTCGTCGTCGGCAGCGTCGGCAGGGGTCGGAGTCGAATCGCTCATGATGTCACGATAGCGCGCACCGCCGACACGGCCCGTGAGACGGCGGTGGCGGCATCCTCGATCTCGTCGGACGTCGTCGCGGAGCCGAGGGTGAACCGCACTGCCGTCTGGGCGATCTCGGCGGGCACGCCCATCGCCGTGAGCACGTGTGACGGGTCGTCGCGGCCTGCCGCGCACGCCGAGCCGCTCGAGCAGACGACGCCGTCGCGCTCGAGCTCCAGCAGCACCGCTTCGCCGCTCGTACCGGGGAAGACGAACGAGACGGTGCCGGGGAGGCGTGCGTCGACGGCGCCCGTGAGGCGGGCCTCGGGCACCTCGGCGAGCACGCGCTCGACGAGCCGCGCGCTCAGCGCGCCGACCCGCTCCGCGGTCTCGACGCGTTCGGCCTCCGCGAGCCGGAGGGCCGTCGCGAACGCGACCGCGCCCGCGACGTTCTCGGTGCCCGACCGGCGCCCGCGCTCCTGCCCGCCGCCGTGCAGCACCGGTTCGAGGGGGAGTCGCCCGCGCACGACGAGCACGCCCGTGCCCTTCGGCGCGCCGATCTTGTGCCCCGCGAGCGACAGCGCGTCGACGCCGAGCGCGTCGAGCGAGAGGGGGAGCCGGCCCGCGGCCTGCACCGCGTCGGTGTGCACGAGCGCGCCGACCCTGCGAGCGAGGGCGGCGAGCTCGGCGACGGGCTGCACGGTGCCGACCTCGTTGTTGGCGAGCTGCGCCGAGACGAGCGTCGTGTCGGGGCGGAGCACCGCCGCGAGGAGGTCGGGCGACACCCGCCCGGCGCCGTCGACCGCGACCTCGTCGAGCGCGAACCCGTGGAGCCTGGCGAGGGCGCGCGCCGACTCGAGCACCGCCTCGTGCTCGACGGCCGAGACGACGACGTGCCGGCCGCGCGGGTTCGCGAGCGCGAGCCCCGTGACCGCGAGGTTGTCGGCCTCGGTGCCGCCGCTCGTGAAGATCACGTCGCCCGGGCGGCAGCCGACGACCTCGGCGACGCTCGCGCGCGCGTCGCCGAGCGCCCGCGCGGCCTCGTCGCCGAGGCCGTGCCGGCTCGACGGGTTGCCGAAGGCGCCGGTCAGGTAGGGCCACATCGCCTCGAGCACCTCGCGGCGCACGGGCGTGGTCGCCGCGTGGTCGAGGAAGATCACGGATGCCCCGCTGGCACGCCGGCGTCGGCGTCGGCGTCGGCCGCGCGCTGGTCTCCGGGTGCTTCGACGACGACGTCCAGCCCGAGGTCGAGCGAGCGCACCGAGTGGGTGAGCGCGCCGACCGAGACGACGTCGACTCCCGTCGCGGCGATCGCCGCGACGGTGTCGAGGTTCACGCCGCCCGAGGCCTCGACGACCGCGCGCCCGTCGATGAGCGCGACGCCCTCGCGCAGCTCGTCGACGGTGAAGTTGTCGAGCATGATCGTGTCGGCGCCGCCGTCGAGCACGGCCGCGATCTGGTCGATGCGATCGACCTCGACCTCGAGGTGCGCGGTGTGCGGCATCCGGTCACGGGCTGCCCGCAGCGCGGTCGCGAGATCGACGCCGCCCGCGGTGAGCACGGCGAGGTGGTTGTCCTTCGCCATGATCGCGTCCGACAGCGAGCGGCGGTGGTTGCGGCCGCCGCCGTCGCGCACGGCCTGGCGTTCGAGGCTGCGCAGGCCGGGGGTCGTCTTGCGCGTGTCGACGATGCGGGCGCGGGTACCGTCGACCGCAGCGACGTAGCGCGCGGTGAGCGTCGCGATGCCCGACATGCGCTGGAGCAGGTTGAGGGCGACGCGCTCGGCGCGGAGGATGCCGCGGGCGGGACCCTGCACCGTCGCGAGCACGGCGCCCGCGGCGAACGGCTCACCGTCGCGGGCGAGCGGCTCGACCGCGATGCTCGGGTCGACCAGGCGGAACGCCGCTGCGAACACGTCGACGCCGCTGAGCACCCCCGGCTCGCGCGCGACGAGTTCGGCGGTCGCGGTGGCGTCGGCGGGGATGAGCGTCTCGCCGGTGAGGTCTCCCCACGGGGCGTCCTCGTCGAGGGCGGCGGAGACGATGCGCTCGATCTCGCGGGTGTCGGTCATCAGGCGGCCTCCTCGAGGTCTGGGCGGGTGGTGGTGGTCGGACGGCCGGTCGATGCCGAGGATGCCGCCGTCGGGGGGACCGACGCGGTCGGGTCGTCGGTGCGGAAGTGCGCGCCGACGCTCTCGCGGCGGGCCTGCGCCGCCGCGACCGTCAGCCGTGCGAGGCCGAGCAGGTTGCGGTCCTCGGCGGATCGTCGGTCGACGGGCGCGGGGGCGCTCCACGCGTCGAGCCGTTCGGCGGCCTCGGCGAGTCCGCGCGCGTCGCGCTCGAGGCCCACCCGGTTCCACATGAGCTCCTGCAGGGCTACCCGGTCGACCCGGGCCCCGGCCATTCCTGCGGATATACGATCCGCCGCGCCGGGCGTCGGGCCCGAAACCTCGGGGTGGCGGATCGTATATCCGCGATGCTGCTCGGCGGGAGCGGAGGGGCGGAGAGCAGCAGGCGTCGTGGGAGCGGCAGGGGCAGGAGCCGTAGCGCGGGGCGCACCGCCCGTGATCGCGCGGGCGGCGCGCTCGCCGAAGACGGCCGCCTCGAGCAGCGAGTTCGACGCGAGTCGGTTCGCGCCGTGCACCCCGGTGCAGGCGCACTCGCCGACGGCGTACAGCCCCGGAAGGCTCGCCCGCCCGTCGAGGTCGGTGACGATGCCGCCCATCGCGTAGTGCGCGGCGGGCGTCACCGGCACGGCCTCGCGGCCCCAGTCGAATCCGGCCTCGCGCACGACCCGGTCGAGCCCTGGGAACCGCGAGGCGAGGAACGCGGCGCCGAGCGCGGTCGCGTCGAGCCGCACGGGCTCGCCGTCCTGCTCGGCCATGCGCCGCCACACGGCCCGCGCGACGACGTCGCGCGGCGCGAGTTCGGCATCGGAGTGCACGTCGAGCATGAACCGGGCTCCCGATGCGTCGCGCAGCACGGCGCCCTCGCCGCGAACGGCCTCGGAGATGAGGGGAGTGCCCGGCGCGGCGAGCGCGGTCGGGTGGAACTGGGTGAACTCGAGGTCGGCGACCGCCGCACCGGCGCGCCAGGCGGCCGCGACGCCGTCGCCCGTCGCGACGTCGGGGTTCGTCGTGTGCCGGTAGAGGCGTCCGCTGCCACCGGTCGCGAGCACGACGGCGTCGGCGCGACGCTCGACGATCGTGCCGTCGGCGCCGAGCAGCCGGGCGCCGACGACGACGGGGCGGCCGTCGGCTCGGGGCTCGACGAGGAGGTCGACGAGCATCGTGCGCTCGTCGATGCGCACGGCGCGCCGACGCACGGTCGCGACGAGCGCGGCCTCGATCGCCGCTCCGGTCGCGTCGCCGCCGGCGTGCACGATGCGGGCGCGCGAGTGCGCTGCCTCGAGGCCGCGCGAGAGTCCCGACTCGCCCCGGTCGAACGCGACCCCGAACCTGATCAGGTCGCGCACGCGCGCCGGCCCCTCGTCGCACAGCACGCGCACCGCGTCGGGATCGGCGAGTCCGGCCCCCGCGGCGATCGTGTCGGCGAGGTGGCGCTCGGCCGAGTCGTCGGGGAACAGTGCAGCGGCGATGCCGCCCTGCGCGTAGCGGGTGTTCGTCTCGGCGAGCTCGGTCTTCGTGACGAGCTCGACGCTCGCTCCGGCGTCGGCGGCGCGTACGGCGGCCCAGAGCCCGCCGATGCCACCGCCGACCACGAGCACGCGGGTCATCTCAGGCTCCGGTCTCGGCGAGCGTCGGCGCGAGCACCGGCGCGGGCGCGGATGCCGCAGCCGGAGGCTTCGCCGCGAGCATGCGCTCGAGCGCCAGCCGAGCCGGGTCCGCCACGTCGGACGGCACGGTGATGCGGTTGACGACGCGGCCTTCGACGAGCTCCTCGAGTACCCAGGCGAGGTAGCCGGGGTGGATGCGGTACATCGTCGAGCACGGGCACACCACCGGGTCGAGGCAGAAGATCGTGTGCTCGGGGTGCTCGGCGGCGAGCCGCTGCACGAGGTTGATCTCGGTGCCGATCGCGAACGTCGAGCCGGCGGGCGCCGCGGCGATCGCCTTCACGATGAAGTCGGTCGAGCCCGCCGCGTCGGCGGCGTCGACGACGGGCATCGGGCACTCGGGGTGCACGATGACCTGCACGCCGGGGTGCGTCGCGCGCGCCTGGGCGATCTGGTCGACGGTGAACCGCTTGTGCACCGAGCAGAAGCCGTGCCAGAGGATCACCTTCGCGTCGGCGAGCTCGTCGGCGGTGGAGCCGCCGAGCGGCCTGCGCGGGTTCCACATCGGCATCTGCTCGAGGGGCACGCCCATCGCCTTCGCGGTGTTGCGGCCGAGGTGCTGGTCGGGGAAGAAGAGCACCCGCTGCCCGCGTTCGAAGACCTGCTCGAGCACGGTGCGCGCGTTCGACGAGGTGCACACGATGCCGCCGTGGCGCCCGACGAAGCCCTTCAGCGCGGCCGAGGAGTTCATGTAGGTCACCGGCACGACCGGCACCCGCCCCGCGGCATCCACGGCGTCGAGGTCGCCGTAGACCGACTCGAGCTGCTCCCAGCACTCCTCGACGCTCGAGAGGTCGGCCATGTCGGCCATCGAGCAGCCGGCGGCGAGGTTCGGCAGGATCACGGCCTGGTCGGGGCGCGAGAGCAGGTCGGCGGTCTCGGCCATGAAGTGCACCCCGCAGAACACGATCGCCTCGGCGTCGGGCCGGGTGAGCGCCGCGTTCGCGAGCTGGAACGAGTCGCCCACGAAGTCGGCGTGCTGCACGACCTCGTCGCGCTGGTAGAAGTGTCCGAGCACGACGACGCGGTCGCCGAGCGTGGCCTTCGCGGCGCGGATGCGATCGTGCAGCTCGTCGTCGGAGGCCCGGCGGTACGCCTCGGGCAGCGCACCCTGCCGGGGCGACCCCGTCGGGATGACGTCGCCCATCGACGCCCCGGGGCCGTAGCCGGAGGGCCCGGCGTCGAACTCCCACGGCCCCTTCGCGAGCTCGGGCGCGCAACTGGCGCCGGACGCGGCGCCCGTCGCGATGAGCTGCAGGCTGCGGTCGACGGATGCCGCGCGGCGGGTGGCGGCCGTGGTGTCGGGCGTCGTGATGGTCATGAGGCGGGCCTCTCGCTCTGGAACGGTTCTCGCACCTCGCCCGTGCGGGCGGCGGCGACGTAGCGGTACAGCTTCGGTGGGCGGTGCGCCGCGCCGGCGAGGAGCTCGCCGGTCTCGCGCAGGCGCCCCGACGCGATCATGGTGCGGCGGAAGTTCGCGGGGTCGAGCGGCCGCTGGAGCACCGCCTCGTACACCTCGCGGAGCTCGGCGAGCGTGAACGTCTCGCCGAGGAAGGCGTGCGCGATCTCGGTGTACTCGACCTTCGTGCGCAGTCGCCAGAGGGCGTACTCGACGATGCGGTTGTGGTCGAACGCGAGGCCTGGCAGCGTGTCGGCGGGCACCCAGCGCACGTTCGGTCCGGCGGTCGCGCGGGCTGCCTCGTCGCTCTGCACGAGCGCCCAGTAGACGACCGAGATCACGCGGGCATCGGGGGAGCGGTCGACCTCGCCGAACGTGTACAGCTGCTCGAGGTACTTGGGTGCGAGGCCCGTCGTCGCCCGCAGCGTGCGGGCCGCTGCGACCTCGAGCTCCTCGTTCACGGGAAGCCAGCCGCCCGGGAGCGCCCACAGGCCGAGCTGCGGCTCGCGGGTGCGGCGCACGAGCGGGGTCCAGAGCACGGCCCGCCCCGAGGCATCCGGCCGCAGCGCGAAGATGACGGTCGACACGGCGAGGCGCATGGGGGCGTCGAGCTCGTGCGGCATGCTGCGCCTCCTTCGGGCGAACCGTTCAGGTCACGGTGACTCGAACTCTGATGGACAGCAGCTTACAGTCACATTGACCAGAACACGAACTCGGTGACGCCGCTGACCTCGGATCGGTGCGGACCCTGATGCCCGGCCGTCGCGCCGCGAGCACGATCGAGGCATCCCATCAACACCCCCACCCCAACCCGAAAGGAGGCGCGCCATGAAGAAGGCGTTCCTCGTGACCACCGTCCTGTTCGTCGTCGACGCGATGCTGCAGGTCTATCTCGCAGCGTTCGGCACCTTCGGCATGGAGGCGGGCGACGACACCGCGTTCAGCGCGCACGGCATCAACGGCCAGATCGTGCTGCGCGTGCTCGCGCTCGCCATGATCGTGTTCGCCGCCCTCGCCCGGGCCGGCAAGCGCACCATCTGGATGACCGTCACGGTCTTCCTGCTGACGGTGCTGCAGCTGCTCATCTTCATCCTGACCGGCGTCATCTTCGGCGTCGGGCCCGAGTCCTCGACCGTGCCGCTGCCCGCGATGCTGACGGTCAGCCTGCACGGACTCAACGGCGCGCTGATCATCGTGCTCGGCGTCGCCCTCTTCTTCCGGGCGCGCAAGCTCGTTCGCGAGGGCTCGCCGCAGCAGGCGGCCGCGTCGACCACGGCGACCGCAACCCCCGAGGTCGCGCAGTCGACCCAGCCGTCGAGCGTCGCTTGACCGGCCGAACCACCACGGCGAGGAGGGATGCCCGATGAACACGGCAGCCCTCCTCGCCCTGTACGGCGTCGTCGTCATCGCGGCGGCCGGCCTGTGGGCGGCCGCCGCGACGACCGGGAACCGCGCGCCCCGATGGCTCGCGCTGGGCGGATGCCTCGCGGTCGCGTCGGCCGCGGCCATCGCGGTCGTGCTCGCGACGCGCGACCTCGCGTTCGCCGACGAGAAGCTGTTCGTCGGCGTCCCGCTCGCCGCCGCCGGTTGCGTCGCGGGCCTCGTGGGGCTGCGACGGCGCCGTCACGACCCCGACGACACCGCCGGCCGGGTCGCACTCGTCGCGGGGGTCGCTGCCACGGCGGCCGCCGCCGCGGAGACCTGGCTCATCGGCGGGCCGGTGCGGCTCATGCCGACGGTCGTGCTGCTCGGCGTCGTCGTGCTCGCGGTCGGCACGACGTGGGCGATCGTCGCACGCCGCGGGCGCCGAGCGGTCACCGGTTTCGCTGGTCTCGCCGGGATCGCGATCGTCGCGTCCGTCGGCTGGGTGTGGCTCGCCGACACCGCCGCACCGAACCTCGAGGCCGCGCCGTCGCACCACGCGGTCGCCGCCGCGGCAGCGACCCCGGGCGACACGGGACCGGCGGGCGGCGCCGGCACCGGCGCATCCGTCTCGGTCGCCGACCTGCGCACGCCGGCCGACCCCGACCGACGCACCGACCGATTCACGCTCACCGCGAAGCGCTCGCTCGTCGCCCTCGACGACGGCTCCACGATCGACGCCTGGACCTTCGACGGGCGCGTGCCCGGCCCCGAGCTGCGGGTGCGCGAGGGCGACCTCGTCGAGGTGACCCTGCACAACGACGACATCGCCGCGGGCGTCACCCTGCACTGGCACGGGGTCGACGTACCCAACGGCGAGGACGGCGTCGCCGGCGTCACCCAGGACGCGGTCATGCCGGGCGACTCGTTCGACTACCGGTTCGTCGCCGATGTGCCGGGCACCTACTGGTACCACACGCACCAGGGGTCGGCCGAGGGCGTGCGCAAGGGCCTCTACGGCATGCTCGTCGTCGAACCGGCCCGCCCGGCCGGCACCGACGCCGGTGCCGTCGCACCGGACGCCGCGTCCGACACGCTCGACGTCGTCGCGCCCGTGCACACGTTCGGGTCGCACGTCGTCGTCGGCGAGCACGCGCTCGCCGAGAACCGCACGGTCGCACCCGGTACACGCGTCCGCGTGCGGATCGCCGACACCGACCTCGAACCGCTCGCAGTGCGGCTCGCCGGGGTACCGTTCCGGGTGGTCGCCGTCGACGGTCGCGACCTCGCGGGCGGCGCGGAGGTCGACGACCGGTCGTTGCGGCTCCCCGCCGGCGGTCGCGTCGACCTCGAGTTCACGATGCCCGACGAGCGGGTCGCGCTCGGCGTCGACCGCTCGGCCGAGGCGGGGCTCGTCTTCGTGCCCGGTGAGGCGGATGCCGCGGGCGCGTCGCCGACCTCGACCGACTCGCCGATGCCCGTGCCCTCGGCCGTGCCCGAGCTCGACCTGCTGACCTACGGCGAACCCGACGCGGTCGCCTCGCGGCTGGCCGCGACGACGCCCGACGTCGATGCGAAGCTCGTGCTCGACCGCCTGCCCAGGTTCGTCGGCGGCGCACCGAAATACGCGTACACCGTCGACGGACGGGTCTTCCCGCACATCGACCCGGTGAGCGTGCGGGAGGGCGATGTCGTGCGGCTCACGATCGTGAACCGCGGGTTCGAACCGCACCCGATGCACGTGCACGGGCACCACGTGCTCGTGCTCTCACGCGACGGCGTCGCCGCGACCGGCGCACCGCTCTGGCTCGACTCGGTCGACGTGCGGCCGGGCGAGGTCTGGCAGGTGCTCCTCGTCGCCGACAACCCGGGCATCTGGATGGACCACTGCCACAACCTCGAGCACGCGGCCGAGGGCATGATGATGTCGCTCGCCTACGCGGGGGTCACGAGCCCGTTCGAGCACGACGCGCACGGCAACCGGCCCGAGTGAGCACCGCGGGTGGGCATCGTTCGGGGATCGCGGCCCGCGCCGCTCACTCGCCGGGGGTGGAGCCGGTCACCCGCTGGGCGTCGATGCGCTCGCACATCTCGGCGCCGAGGCCCGACTCCTTCGTCGTCTCGTCGTCGCGCTCGAAGAGCCGCGGCAACCGGTCGAGCCCCGGGTAGTGGCTGCTCGCGGCGGCCCGCTCGCCGGCCGAGTCCTGCCCGCAGTGCGCGGCCGTGCTGAGCGCCTCGGTGAACCGGTCGCGGCTGGCCTTCGAGAGCGCCCAGCCGAGCGGTGGCACCACGGCGGGCTCCGAGGCCGGTGCGACCACGATGACGCCGCCGTCGATGCGCCCATTGCTGCCGATCAGCGCGTCGACCGCGTCGGCGCAGCGGTCGTCGTCCTCGGGGCACGCCTCGGGGAGCGTGAGGGCGATGCGCTGGATCCAGGCGTCCTGCGCGGTGAGCCGGACGCGCGCCGCGTTGCCCGTGATCGGGGCCAGCGGCTCCGCCTCGGCGCGCGTCACGTCGGTGACGAGGTCGTAGCCCTGCGAGTTGCGGAGGTAGAGCAGCACGGGCACGAGCTTCGTCGCCGACGACGACTGGGCGTTCACGTCCTCGAACACCTTCATGAGCGCGGGAGCGATGTCGGCGATCGTCGCGAGCGAGGTGGGTTCGACGTACCCGCCGTCGACGAACTGGGCGCCGGCACGCCCGCCGACCTTGGCGCACGGTCCGGTCCCGGGCATGCTGCCGGTCGGGGTGATGACCGCGAACCGCGCCGAGAGCATCGCGGCGGTGGACCAGTCGAGGCCGGCGAGGCACTTCGCGGCGTCCTTCGCGCCGTCGACGCCGGGGAGCTCGCCGAACTGCAGCATCGACGGCAGGCCGCCCGTGCCGTCGCATGGCCCGATCGCGGCACCGCCCGCCGGCGCGAGGTCCGAGGCTGCCCGCTCGGCCGTGACCGGCGCCTGCTGCACGAGCAGCCGGCACTTCGTGACGACATCCGCCGAGTTCATGAGCAGGGCGCCGGTGCGCGGGTCGATCGTGTTCGAGAAGGGTCGGCCGAGCGCCGTGCCCTGCTCCCAGAACGACTCGATGAGCGCGGCGCGGTCGCGCCAGCGCCAACCGGGGTCGTCCTCGGTGTCCGACGGCGCGAGGTACGACGGCATGTGCACGCCCCAGCCGCCCGCGACCGCGTCGCCGACGACGAGGGCGAGCGCAGCGGTCGAGACCGCGCCCGGCGCCGACAGCCGCGCAGCCGAGTCGACGAGCGAGTCGACGCCGGCCGGGTCGGTGCCCGCCGAGCTCGCGAGGGCGAGCCCGACGGAGCCGCCGCTGATGCCGCTCGCGACGAGCCCGGACTTCGCAGCGCACCCGGGGAGTGCGTCGAGCACCGATGCCGTCCAATAGGCGGCGCGGATGCCGCCGCCCTCCGAGGCGATGAGGAACACCGGCCTGATGCGCGTGCCGTCCTCGGCCACGTAGACGCACTCGGTCTCGGCGCGCATGGCACGCAGCTGCGCGGCGAGCGCGTCGGGCTTCACCGGGTTGGCGTCGGGCTCGTCGTCCGACACGTGCACGCGATGCAGCGCGGTGTCCGACCATCCCCACGGCACCGCCGAGAGCGCCACGTTCACGACGAGCGGCATCACGAGTGCGAGCGCGATGACCGGGCTCGCCTTCATGTTGAGCACCCGGAACGGGAACACGAGCGCGCGCGACTGCAGGATCAGGGTGAACGCTCCGAGCACCGCCACCCACGCGCCGAGCCCGAGGAGGACGACCGCGACGGCGCCGAGCGACGCCCCGAGCTGCGCGGGCCAGAGCATCGCGGCGATGAGCGCCGCCGAGCCGACGACGAGGGCGATCCACTCGACGAGCCCCGCCCGCGACACCATGCCGTCGCCCGCGGGCCGGTGCACCGTCGGGTCGAGCCGTCCGACGTGCATCGCCTTCCGGCCGAACGCCGAGCGGTCGGCGAACGCGATCACGGCGAACGGGGCGAGCACGGCGACGCCGGCCGACACCGGAACGAGCAGCCAGCCGAGCAGGCCGGCCGCGGACCCGCCGAGCACGAGCGGCACCAGGAAAGACCGGACGACGCCGACCGCACCGACGACGAGCACCACCGCGGCGAGCGAGTCGCCGATGATCCAGCTGTCGGCGGCGCGCTGGACCGAGGCCTTGCGGGGCTTCTCCGGTCTACGGGCGACCCAGCCCGCGCCGAACGCGGCGAGTGCCGCGATCGCGAGCTCGATGCCGAGCACCGCGAAGAAGGTCGGCGGGTGCACCGAGAAGCCGCCGTCGGGGTCGACGGGACCGACGATCGCGATCGTCGCGACCGCGAGGCCGACCTGGGCGATGGGCGCGATGAGCCAGGGGAGCGCGGCGTCGATCGGTCGCGGGGTCGGCCGGCCGACCCATCCGTGCACACGGGTCTCGATCATGTAGCGGGTGCGTCGCCGGCCGAGGGCGAGGGTGAGTGCTCCGGTGATGAGCATCGCGACGATCGCCGCGAACGCGTGCGCCGCACCGAGCGGGCCGTCGGCCCATTGGCGCTGCACGTCGGGGAGCTGGTCGAGGAGGTCGGCCGCCGGGATGCAGGCGAGCACGAGGAGCACGACGATCGCGAGTGCCGCGAGCCGGTGCACCCAGATCGCCCGGCCGAGCCTGGCCGTCCGGCTGCCGAGCCAGCGCCGGTACGCGGGGATCCGCAGCACCGCGACCGCGAAGACGACGAACCCGAGCACTTTGAGGGCCGTCGCCCAGACCATGACGGCGCCGACGGCCGCCGACGCGGGTTGCAGGCCGTTCGCGACGGTGATGCCGGCGACGACCTGCAGCACGTCCTCGAGGAGTTCGGCGCCGACGATCGTGATGAGCGCGACCTTCGGCACGACCTGGACGTCGACCGGCGCCTTGCGGATGAGGCCGCGCAGGAGCGTCGCGTACGCGGCGACCATGAAGAGGTCGAGCACGGCTGAGAGGATGATCCATCCGCCGAGGTCGGCGTGCCAGGGCATTCGGGCCCATGCGGCCCAGCTGTCGACCTGGAACGGGCCGAGCGGGCCGAGGACGAGGTTCAGGGAGTGGCTGCGCCCCTGGTGATCGGGAACGCTCGCGATCAGCCGGTCGAGCTCGGCGAGCGCGACCGCGATGAGCAGCACGGCGGCCAGCAGCGAGAGCGTGCGGGCGGCGCGCTTCCAGGTGCCGTCGCCGATGCCCGGCCAGTCGGGTCGCGGCGCCCCGGGTCCCACCTCCGCCCGGTCGTGCTCGCCCGTCGCGCGCGCGCGCTCCACCTGCGTCACCAGCATCACCCGCCCAAGCTCGACCGTGCCCTTCGGTTGAGGCTATCGCTCGGCGACACCCGTCGTCCGTACCGCGTACGGGGGACGGCGGGGGACAGCATCGGCGGTCGGGCCGGGCGCTGCTAGGATCTCGGTACAACCTCATACCGGGCCATCGACGCGTCGCGGGAGAGCCGGAGCCACGTTCAGTTCGATCGGACGGGCCGCCCGGCACCGAAGGAGCAAGCCTCCCTGCCAATCTCTCAGGTCACACACCGCGATGACGAGGCCGCTCTGAAAAGAGGTCGCCCGCCGGCGACCCGCCCACGGTGAAAGCGCGTCTCCGCGTGAAACTCTCAGGCCCATGACAGAGGGGGAGTTCTCATGCGGCATCCGCCGCACGAATCGCGACCGCGCCGGCGACGACCGCAGGCCAGTCTGGAGAACTCGTGACGAACGACCCCGGTACCACCAGCCCCGCCACGGCCGAGCCCGTCGAGGAGCGACGCAGCCCGCTCGACGCCGTGCACCGCGCGGCCGGCGCGAGCTTCACCGACTTCGCCGGCTGGCAGATGCCGGTGCGCTACTCCTCCGACCTCGCCGAGCACCACGCCGTGCGCACCGCGTCGGGCATCTTCGACCTGTCGCACATGGGCGAGATCGTGCTCGTCGGCCCCGAGGCCGCGGCCGCCCTCGACCACGCGCTCGCGGGCAAGCTGTCGGCGATCGAGGTCGGCCAGGCGAAGTACTCGCTCCTGCTCGCCGACGACGGCGGCATCATCGACGACCTCGTCGTCTACCGCACGGGCGACGACCGCTACATGGTCGTCGCGAACGCCTCGAACGCGGCCGTCGTCGCCGACGAGCTGCGCGCCCGCGCCGAGGGCTTCGACACGCTCGTCTCCGACGAGAGCGACGACATCGCGCTCGTCGCGCTGCAGGGCCCCGACGCGCGCGCCGTGCTGCTGGAGACCCCGGGCTTCGGCGTCGACGGCCCCGGCAACGATGCAGAGGACTTCGACGCGCAGATCGCCGCACTCAAGTACTACCGCGCGTTCCCGGCGACCTTCGAGGGGCAGCCCGTGCTCGTCGCCCGCACGGGCTACACCGGCGAAGACGGTTTCGAGCTCTACCTCGCACCCGAGCGCGCCGCAGGCCTGTGGGACGCGCTGACCGAGACCGGCGGCCCCCGTGTGGTGCCGTGCGGGCTCGCGAGCCGCGACACCCTCCGCCTCGAGGCGGGCATGCCACTCTACGGCCACGAGCTCGGCCGCGACATCCTGCCCGTGCAGGCCGGCCTCGGCCGCGTGGTCGCACTCTCGAAGGAGGGCGACTTCGTCGGCCGCGCCGCGATCGAGCAGGGTCCGGCCGAGGGCGCGCGCGTGCTCGTCGGCCTCGCCGCCGAAGGCCGTCGCGCCGCCCGCGCCGACTACGAGGTGTACGACGGCGACGGCGCGGACGCGACCCTGGTCGGCGTCATCACGAGCGGCGCGCTGTCGCCGACGCTCGGCCACCCCGTCGCGATGGCCTTCGTCGACCCGGCGGTGAGCGAGCAGGGCACCGGCCTCTTCGTCGACGTGCGCGGCACGCGCATCCCGGCCACCGTCGTCGCGCTGCCCTTCTACAAGCGCGCCTCCTGATCCCGGCGCCGCGCGACCCCCAGGGGTCGGACGGCGCGAACCCCGAGTCATCCCACACCACAAGGAGCACCCCATGACCGACCTCAACGCCCTCCAGTACACCGAAGAGCACGAGTGGGTCGTCGTCGACGGCGACGTCGCGACGATCGGCATCACCGACTACGCCGCCGAGAAGCTCGGCGACGTCGTCTACGTCGACCTCCCCTCGGCCGGCACCGCGATCACCGAGGGCACCGTCGTCGGCGAGATCGAGTCGACGAAGTCGGTCGGCGAGCTCTTCGCCCCCGTGAACGGCGAGGTCGTCGAGGCGAACCAGGCCGTCGTCGACGCGCCCGAACTCGTCAACAGCGACCCGTTCGGCGAGGGCTGGCTCGTCAAGGTCAAGGTCGGCGACCTGCCGAAGCTGCTCACCCGCGACGAGTACGTCGCCCTCACCGGAGAGTAAGGAACCACCCGGATGACTTCGCCCTCGTCGGCCTTCGATGTCGATGCCTTCGGCCGCCGCCACATCGGCACGTCCCCGAGCGACCACTCGCTCATGCTCGCCGAGCTCGGCTACGACTCGCTCGACGCGCTCATGGCCGCGGCCGTGCCGTCGTCGATCCGCATGGGCGAGGTGCTGAACTCGGCCATCCCCGCCGCGGCGACGGAGCGCGAGGCGCTCGCCGAGCTCGCCGGGCTCGCCGCGCAGAACACCGTGCGCACGCCCATGATCGGCCTCGGCTACTACGGCACGGTCACGCCCGCGGTGATCCAGCGCAACGTGCTCGAGAACCCGAGCTGGTACACGGCATACACGCCGTACCAGCCCGAGATCAGCCAGGGCCGGCTCGAGGCGCTCATCAACTTCCAGACGATGGTCGAGAACCTCACGGGCCTCGACATCGCCAACGCGTCGATGCTCGACGAGGGCACCGCCGTCGTCGAGGCGATGCTGCTCGCCCGCCGCGGCTCGAAGTCGGCCTCGAACCGCTTCGTCGTCGATGCCGACGCGCTGCCGCAGACGAAGGCGCTGCTCGTCTCGCGCGCCGAGGCCGTCGGCATCGAGCTCGTCGAGGCCGAACTCTCCGAGGGCACGGATGCCGCCGCCTTCGGCGACCACTTCGGCGTCTTCGTGCAGTACCCCGGCGCCTCGGGCCGCGTGTGGGACCCGTCGCGGGTGATCGCCGCGTCGAAGTCGCAGGGCGCACTCGCCGTCGTCGCGGCCGACCTGCTCGCGCTCGCGCTCGTCACGAGCCCCGGCGAGCTCGGCGCCGACGTCGCCGTCGGCACCTCGCAGCGCTTCGGCGTGCCGATGGGCTTCGGTGGACCGCACGCCGGCTACATGGCCGTGCGCAAGGGTCTCGAGCGACAGATGCCCGGCCGCCTCGTCGGCGTCTCGCAGGACGCCGCCGGCCACCCCGCCTACCGCCTCAGCCTGCAGGCGCGCGAGCAGCACATCCGCCGCGAGAAGGCGACCTCGAACATCTGCACCGCGCAGGTGCTGCTCGCGGTCATGGCGTCGATGTACGCCGTGTACCACGGCCCGCGCGGCATCCGCGCGATCGCGACGCAGACCGCCGCGAAGGCGAAGCTGCTCGCCGGCTGGCTCGCAGACCTCGGCCAGCACGTCGCCCACGACGCGTACTTCGACACGCTCGCGGTGCACGTGCCCGGGCTCGCCGAGAACGTCGTGGCCCGAGGTCGCGACCTCGGCGTGCTGCTCTGGGCCGCCGACGAGGCGACCGTGTACGTCTCCGTCGACGAGACGACGACGCTCGCCGACCTGCACCTCGTCGCGCGCGCCTTCGGCGGCCCCGACGAGCGCCCGACGACCGACACGGCCGCCGAGCGCGTGCCGACCGAGACCGCGATCCCCGAGGCGCTGCGCCGCACGTCGGGCTACCTCGAGCACCCGGTGTTCAACACGCACCACTCCGAGACGCAGATGATGCGGTACCTCAAGCAGCTCGCCGACCGCGACTACGCGCTCGACCGCGGCATGATCCCGCTCGGCTCGTGCACGATGAAGCTCAACGCCGCCACCGAGATGCAGGCCGTCACCTGGCCCGAGTTCGCGAACCTGCACCCGTTCGCGCCCGAGGCCGACGTCGTCGGCTCGCTCGGGCTCGTCGAGCAGCTCGAGTCGTGGCTCGCCGAGGTCACCGGGTACGACACCGTCTCGCTGCAGCCGAACGCCGGCAGCCAGGGCGAGCTCGCGGGCCTCCTCGCGATCCGCGGCTACCACCGTGCCAACGGCGAGGGCGAGCGCGACGTGTGCCTCATCCCGTCGAGCGCGCACGGCACGAACGCGGCCTCGGCCGTGCTCGCGGGCATGCGCGTGGTCGTCGTCGCGACCGACGAGCTCGGCAACGTCGACCTCGACGACCTGCGCGCGAAGATCGCCGAGCACGCGGCATCCATCGCGGCCCTCATGATCACGTACCCGTCGACGCACGGCGTGTACGAGCACGAGGTGAAGTCGATCACGCAGGCCGTGCACGACGCCGGCGGCCAGGTCTACGTCGACGGCGCGAACCTCAACGCCCTGCTCGGTTACTCGCGCTTCGGCGACTTCGGCGGCGACGTCTCGCACCTCAACCTGCACAAGACGTTCTGCATCCCGCACGGCGGAGGCGGCCCCGGCGTCGGCCCGGTCGCGGCGAAGGCGCACCTCGCCCCGTACCTGCCCGGCCACCCGATGGCGCAGCGCCCCGACCACGCGGGCGGCTTCGTGCACGGCGGCGGACCGGTCTCGGCGGCGCCGTACGGCAGCCCGTCGATCCTGCCGATCTCGTGGGCGTACGTGCGCATGATGGGCTCCGAGGGGCTCAAGCAGGCGACCGCGACGGCCGTGCTCGCGGCGAACTTCGTCGCGTCGCGCCTGCGCGAGCACTTCCCGGTGCTCTACACGGGCGAGAACGGGCTCGTCGCGCACGAGTGCATCCTCGACCTGCGCCCGCTCACGGCCGAGACCGGCGTCACGGTCGACGACGTCGCGAAGCGCCTCATCGATTACGGCTTCCACGCGCCCACCATGTCGTTCCCGGTCGCGGGCACGCTCATGGTCGAGCCGACCGAGTCGGAGGACCTCGCCGAGCTCGAGCGCTTCGTCGAGGCGATGGTCGCGATCAAGGCCGAGGCGGACGCCGTCGGCCGCGGCGAGTGGCCCGCCGACGACAACCCGCTGCGCAACGCCCCCCACACGGCCGAGTCGGTCATCGCGGGGGAGTGGGAGCACCCCTACACGCGTGAGCAGGCCGTCTACCCGGTGCGCTCGCTCGTGCGCAACAAGTACTGGGCCCCGGTGCGGCGCATCGACCAGGCGTACGGCGACCGCAATCTCGTGTGCGCGTGCCCGCCAGTGGAGGCCTTCGCGTAGGCACGGGCGCGCGAACGCGCGCCCTCGACCTGCTCGCGCGCACGCGCGCGCGGGAGCAGGTATCGACTCAGCCCGTGAGCCCGCCCCACACGGCGCGGGCTCCCGAGTCGCCGATGAGCACGATGAGCACGAGCGTGCCCACGCCGACGACGACGGCGGCCACGGCGATCACGACGCGCACGACGCGCGCGGTGCCGGGCGAGTCCCGTCGCAGGCGCTCGTCGGCGAACCGGAACCACGCCCACTGACCCGCCGCCACGACGAAGAGCGCGATGGCCCACGGCAGCAGCATCTCGCCGAACCCCTGATGCCGGGCGACCGCGGGGATGGGTCCGAGCAGCGCCGCGAGCGAGCGACCGGCGAGCACGGTGACCGGCACGAGCACGAGCACGAGGGCCGCCCCGAGCGCGGTGACGATGCCGAGCCGGCGCCGCGCCTGCGGCCAGAACGTGCCGAGCAGCAGGGCGAGTACCGTGAGCGGGGTGAGCACGACCACCGCGTGCACGACGAGCGGATGCAGCGGCAGCCCCGCGACCTGGATGAGGTCATCGGCGGCGAACGGTGTGGCGAGCGGTGCGACGCGCGTGGGATCCATGCCGAGTACACGTGCTGCGGCGCCGGCCGGTTCATTCCCGCCCACGGTGAACCGTTCGGCTCGCGCTCTCGTTCTCCCTGCAGAGGGCAGGAGGTGAGGGATGCCGCGCGACGACGATCCCCGTGACGACGACCGTCGGCTGGTCGCGCTGTACGAGGCGCACGGGCCGTCGGTCTGGCGGTACGTCGTGCACCTGACGGGCGATGCCGCAGGCGCCGACGACATCGTGCAGGAGACGTTGCTGCGCGCCTGGCGCACGCCTCGCATCCTCGCGCAGGAGCCCGCCTCCACGCGGTCGTGGATGATCACCGTCGCCCGCAACCTCGTCATCGACGAGGCCCGCAGCGCCCGGCGCCGGCACGAGGTCGACGTCGCCGAAGCTCCCGAGCCGCCCGCCCCGGCGATGCGCGACGCGACCGACGCCCTCTTCGAGAGCCTCCTGATCGAGGAGGCCCTCGTGTCGTTGACGATCGAGCATCGTGCCGTCATCGTGCACGCCTACTACGGCGGATGCAGCGTGGCCGAGGTCGCCCGGCGGCTCGGCATCCCCGAGGGCACGGTGAAGTCCAGATTGCACTACGGGCTCCGCGCGCTCCGACTCGCCCTGCAGGAGAAGGGAGTGACGCGATGAGCCCCGATCACGCGCACTTCGCGGAGTGGGACTCCGCCTACGTGCTGGGCGCGCTGTCGCCGCTCGAGCGCGCCGAGTACGAGCAGCACCTCGAGACGTGCGAGCGGTGCCGCAGGGCGGTCGCCGAGCTCGCGCCGATGCCCGGGCTGCTCGCCCGCCTCACCCCCGAACGTGCCGCGACGCTCCTCGACGACACCGGCGCAGCCGCGCCCGGGCCGCGCGAGGACCTCCTGGACGTGGTGCGGCTCGAGGACCGCCGTCGCCGCGTCCGCCGACGCCGCACCGCGTGGATCGCCGCGGCCGTCGCGGCCGTCGTCGTCGCTGCGGCGGTCGCGATACCGCTCGCGCTCGCCCGCACCGCGATCGTGACGGAGTCGGTCGCGTTCGAGCCCGTCGCCGAGGTGCCGCTCGTCGCGACGGCGAAGCTCACGCAGGTCGGGTGGGGCACGAGGATCGAGCTCGACTGCCGCTACGCCGAGATCGCGGGCGCCGAGACCGCGGGCGCCGACGGCGGGTCGACGGCCCGCTGGCCGTACGCCCTCGTCGTCGTGGGCCGCGACGGCGAGCGGACCGACGTCTCGAGCTGGCAGGCGAGCCCGGGGGCCGACGCGCGGCTGTCGGCCGGCGCTGCGCTCGATCTCGACGAGATCGCATCGCTCGAGATCCGCGCGGTCGGCAGCGACGACGTGCTCATGCGGGTCGCGGTCGACTGACCCGATCTGCGGCACGACATCCGTTCGAACCGGTTGAACCGTTCCGCGCCGGGCCTCGTGTTCCGGGAAGAGCCGCGTCCGCGGCCGACGGCACGAGAGAGGGACCTCGCATGAAACTGCGCATCGCAACCGGAATGGCCGCCATCGGCCTCGTCGTCGCGCTGGCCGGATGCACCGGCACCGGATCGGACTCGGGCGGGTCGATGTACGGCGAGTCCACGCCCACCCAGTCCGAGACCCAGGCGCCGGACACCGGCGGTGCCGCCTCGGGCGCCGCACTCGCGACGGCCGACTCCTCGCTCGGCCAGATCGTCGTCGACGGCACGGGCATGACGGTCTACATGTTCGACACCGACACCCAGGGCAGCGGCAAGAGCAGCTGCGAGGGCCAGTGCGCCACGAACTGGCCGGCCGTGACGACCGACTCCGACGCCCCGCAGGTCGAGGGCGTCACGGGCGAGGTCGGCACGATCACGGGCGTCGACGGCTCCACCCAGGTGACGCTGAACGGATGGCCGCTCTACACCTACGCGGGCGACAGCGCCGCCGGCGACGTGAACGGCCAGGGCGTCGGCGGCGTCTGGTGGGTGCTGAGCCCCACCGGGGACAAGATCAGCGGCTGACCCGGGCGACTACGCGGGGCGCGGCGCCACGTGGCGGCCGCGCTCCGTGAGGTCCCGCTTCGCGGGCGCGACGCGAGCCGTCGCGTCTGCGGCGACGAGGGCGGCCCGCCGGGCCGCGACGCGCTGCTCGGCCGCGCGGACCTCGGACTCCGTCGTGCCGAAGCGGCGGTCGGCCGCGCGCGCGGCGAGGTGGCCGGCGGCGAAGGCGGCGGCGATGCTCATGGTGCTGTCCTCTCTCGGGCCGGCTCGGCCGGCGGATGCACCCCGGAAACGAGGGGCAATCCCATGCTCGTCAGCGTGGCGGAGCCCCGGATCAGGGGACCCCCGAACGCCACCCCCGGGAGTACACTGAGAATCGCTCGGACTTCCCGTCTCGGGTCGCCCGCTGAGCACTCGCACGGGGAGGTGCGGCATGCCGGGTATCGACGTCATCGCAGGCATCGCGATCATCGCGACCTTCGTCATCGTGAGCGTCGCGACCGCCGACACGGGTGCGCTCGAGCAGCGCATGCGTCGTCGGGGCAGCGTCGGGGAGTCGGCCGAGGCGATGCGGCACGCGCAGGACGTGATGGACTTCGCGCGCGGCGGCTACCTCGGGGTCGTCTGCACGCCGAGCCGTCGCCTGCAGCTGTCGGGCGATCTCGAGTCCGAGTCGGCGACGGGCATCACGACGCCACCCGAGCCGTCGGCCGCCGTGGTCGCGGTGGCGACTCCCGTGCCCGGGCCCCGGCACCTCGTCCCGGTGCGCAGGGCGACGCGGTCGCGGCGAGCCGGGGGCATCCGCGCCATCGTGGGAACCCGGCGTCGCGCCGGCCGAGCGCATCGCGCGATCAGGCCGGCGGGGCGAAGAGTCCGGGCCACCACGCGACCGCCAGGGGATACCCGATGAACGACGCCATGTCGAGCGCCCAGTGCGCGATGACGAGCGGCATCGTGCGACCCCAGCGCGTGTAGCACCAGCCGAACACGACGCCCATCGCCACGTTGCCCGCGAACGGCCCGAAGCCCTGGTAGAGGTGGTACGAGCCGCGGAGGAGCGCGCTCGAGACGATCGTCGCCCAGGGCCCCACGCCGAGCTGACGCAGGCGCGTGAAGAGGTAGCCGACGACGATGATCTCCTCGGTCAGCGCAGCCTTGAGCGCGGCCAGCACGAGGATCGGCACGGTCCACCAGTGCGTGTCGAGGGGTGACGGCACGACGTTCACGGTGATGCCGGCCGCCCTGCCGATCGCGTAGAGGGCGAGGCCGGGCACTCCGATCACCAGCACGAGCGCGATACCGGATGCCGCATCCCGGCCCGGCCTCGTGAGGTCGAAGCCGATCCGGCGGAAGCCGCTGCGGGTCGGCTGCCAGAGCAGGTACAGCGCGAGCGCGACGACGAACAGCCCGAAGAAGACGTCGAGGAACTGGTAGGTGAAGTCGAGCCACTCGCGGCTCGAGCGCGACTGGTTCAGGGCGGCGGACTGCTTCGCGAGCGGGGTCGTGTCGGTCAGGCGAGCGACGATCGACACGATCGAGTACACGGCCGACGCACCGAGCGAGAGCCCGAGCACGATGACGATCTCGGCGCGCAGGCGGAACGCCCAGCGCGCCCGGAGACCACGAACCTTGGGAACGCCTGCACGTGGGCTGTGCAGTGGTCGTGCATCCGACATGCAGTAATCATCGCACGGACGGTCGCGGCGCAACGATCGTGCGTGATCTCGGCGAAATACGCCGCGACCCCGGTCGCTAGGTTGCGCATCGGTAACGGTTTCCGTCTCGACTTTGCATCTCAGGGAACGATTCGTAGTCTGGCACCACGAAGCGCACAGCCCGGCCAAGAGCCGTGCCGTTCCGCGCACATCTCACAGGAGGAACATTGAAGAACAAGAGAATCGGCGCTGCAGCCATTGCTCTTGCTGCCGCCGGCGCACTGGTGCTCACCGGCTGCACGAGCGGCGGCGGGGGCGAGTCCACCGAGGCCGCCGGCGACCCGAACGCGATCATCACGACCAACGGCTCCGAGCCGCAGAACCCGCTGATCCCGACCAACACCACCGAGACCGGTGGCGGCAAGATCGTCACCTCGATCTTCTCGGGTCTCGTGTCGTACACGGCCGAGGGTGAGATCGTGAACGACGCTGCCGAGTCGATCGAGTCCGACGACAAGCAGAGCTGGACCGTCACCCTGAAGGACGGCCTGAAGTTCACCGACGGCACCGACGTCACGGCGCAGTCGTTCGTCGACGCGTGGAACTACGGCGCGAAGTTCAGCAACGCCCAGAGCGCTTCGTACTTCTTCGACGACATCCAGGGCTTCAGCTACACCGAGGACTCGGAGCTGACCGGTCTCAACGTCGTCGACGACAAGACCTTCACGGTCGACCTGGTCGCGCCCGAGGCGGACTGGCCGCTGCGCCTCGGCTACTCGGCCTACTACCCGCTCCCCGCGTCGGCTTACGACGACATGGAGGCCTTCGGCGAGCACCCGATCGGCAACGGTCCGTACATGCTCGACGGCGACGACGCTTGGACCCACGAGGAGAACATCAAGCTCGTCACGAACCCCGACTACGACGGTGTTCGCAAGGCCAAGAACGGTGGCCTGACCATCGTCTTCTACGCCTCGCAGGACGCGGCCTACGCCGACGTGCAGGCCGGTAACCTCGACGTGCTCGACGCCGTGCCCGACTCGGCGTTCGCGACCTACGAGGACGAGTTCGGCGACCGTGCGGTCAACCAGCCGGCAGCCATCTTCCAGGGCTTCAACATGCCGTACTACCTCGAGCACTGGAGCGGCGACGAGGGCAAGCTCCGTCGCGCCGCCATCTCGATGGCGATCAACCGCGACGAGATCACCGACGTGATCTTCCAGGGCACCCGCACTCCGGCCTCCGACTTCACCTCGCCGGTCATCGCCGGCTGGTCGGACAGCCTCGACGGCGCAGACGTGCTGAAGTACGACCCCGAGAAGGCGAAGGAGCTGTGGGCCGAGGCCGACAAGATCTCGCCCTACGGCGACACCGTCTTCGACATCGCCTACAACGCCGACGGCGGCCACCAGGCCTGGGTCGACGCGGTCGTGAACTCGATCTCGAACACCCTCGGCATCCAGGCCGTGGGCAAGCCCTACCCGACGTTCGCCGCGGCCCTCGATGACCGCGAGAACAAGAAGCTGACCGGTGGCACGCGCGCCGGCTGGCAGGGCGACTACCCCTCGATGTACAACTTCCTCGCGCCGCTCTACCAGACCGGTGCCGGATCGAACTACGAGGGCTACTCGAGCGCTGAGTTCGACGGTCTCCTGAAGGAGGGCGCCACCGCCTCGACCCCCGAGGACGCGACCGCGACCTACCAGAAGGCAGAGGAGGTCCTGCTCAAGGACCTGCCCGCCATCCCGCTGTGGTACTCGAACGTGACCGGCGTCTCGGCCGACACGGTCGACAACGTGCAGTTCGGCTGGGACTCGGTGCCGCTGTACACCGAGATCACCAAGGCGGCGCAGAACTAAGACGACACCCTCGTCTATAATCCCGTCTAGCATGATGTCCGGGGCGTAGCCGCCCCGGACATCATGCTGATATCCGAACAACTCTGTGATTGCGGCCCAAAATGCTCTCAGCACTAGACACTGAGGAGCGCTGATGCTCTGGTACACCGGAAAGCGACTCCTCCAAATCATCCCCGTGCTCCTCGGAGCCACCTTCCTCATCTATTTCATGGTGTTCTCCATGCCCGGAGACCCGATCGCGGCGCTCTTCGGCGACCGGCCACCGGCGCCCGGCGTCATCGAACAGCTCCGCGAGCAGTACCACCTGAACGAACCGTTCATCGTGCAGTACTTCTACTACCTCGCCGGTATCTTCCAGGGTGACTTCGGCGTCACCTACTCGGGCCAGCCGGTCAGCGAGGTCCTGGCGCGCACCTTCCCGGTGACGATCCGACTCGCGCTTCTCGCGATCTTCTTCGAAATGGTGGCCGGCATCGGCGTCGGTCTCATCAGCGGCCTCCGCAAGGGCGGCATCTTCGACGCGACCGGTCTCGGCGTGAGCCTCGTGCTCATCTCGCTGCCGATCTTCGTGCTCGGCTTCGTCGCCCAGTACTTCATGGGCATCCAATGGGGCTGGTTCAGCCCGACGGTCGGGGCCGGTGCACCGACGGTCGACCTCATCCTGCCGGCGATCGTGCTGGCGACCATCAGCTTCGCGCAGATCTCGCGATTGACGCGCTCCTCGGTCATCGAGACCCAGGGGCTCGACTTCGTGCGCACCGCGTACAGCAAGGGACTCGGGCGTCGACGCATCGTGCCCGTGCACATCCTGCGCAACTCGCTGATCCCGGTCGTCACGTACCTCGGCACCGACTTCGGCACGCTGCTCGTGGGCGCGACCGTCACCGAGGGCATCTTCAACGTGCCCGGCGTCGGCCGCACGCTCTACCAGGCGGTCATTCGGAGTGAAGGACCCACCGTCGTGTCCTTCGTCACGATCATGGTGCTCCTGTACCTCATCGTGAACCTCCTGATCGACCTTCTCTACGCCGTGCTCGACCCGAGGATCCGCTATGCCTGACCAGTCTTCATCGAAGCCCCCCATCGAGCACTACGTCGCTCCCCTGGAGGAGACGCCGCTCAGTGCCATCGACTCGGTCAAGACCGAGGGCAAGCCGTCGAACCTCTGGATCGACGCCTGGGCCGACCTGCGTCGCCGACCGATGTTCTGGATCTCCTCCGCGCTGATCCTCATCATCGTGTTCATCGCGCTGTTCCCCGGCCTGTTCACCTCGGTCGACCCGAGCCACGGCTGCCTGCTGGCGAACAGCAACGGAGCGCCCGAGGCCGGGCACCCGCTCGGCTTCACGCGCCAGGGCTGCGACGTGTGGTCGCGCATCGTTCACGGTGCCGGCACCTCGCTCGCGGTCGGCATCATCGTCACCATCCTCGTGTTCACCCTCGGCGTGCTCTTCGGCGCGTTCGCGGGCTACTACGGCGGCTGGACCGACGGTGTGCTCTCGCGCGTCGGCGACATCTTCTTCTCGATCCCCTACATCCTCGCGGCCGTCGTGATCATGTCGGTGCTCGCGAACTACCGCAACGTGTGGGTCATCTCACTCGCGATCGGCATCTTCGCCTGGCCGGCGACGGCCCGTGTGCTGAGGTCCGAGATTCTGCGGGTCAAGAACTCCGACTTCGTCACCGCCGCGACGGCGATCGGCGTCTCGCGGTTCAAGATCCTCTGGGCGCACGTCGTGCCGAACTCGATCGCTCCGGTCATCGTCATCGCGACGATCTCGCTCGCCGGTGCGATCGTCGCCGAGGCGACGCTGTCGTTCCTCGGCGTCGGCCTGCCGTCGAACATCATGTCCTGGGGCAACGACATCGCCCAGGCGCAGACGACGCTGCGCACCGCTCCGCAGGTGCTGATCTACCCGTCGATCGCGCTCTCCCTGACCGTGTTCTCGTTCATCATGCTCGGTGAAGTCGTGCGAGACGCACTCGACCCGAAGGCGAGGGCACAGCGATGAGCACCCCCCTGCTGCAAGTCAAAGACCTCAAGGTCGCATTCCGCACCCAGAACGGCGTCGTGGAGGCCGTGCGCGGCGTGAGCTTCAACCTCGACCGGGGCTCGAGCCTCGCGATCGTGGGGGAGTCGGGCTCCGGCAAGTCGACGACCGCGCACGCGATCATCAACCTGCTGCCCGGCACGGGTCACATCTCCGGCGGGCAGATCCTGCTCGACGGCGAAGACCTCGCCCAGGCGTCGCAGAAGGAGATGGAGCAGATCCGCGGTCGCAAGATCGGCTTCGTCCCCCAGGACCCGATGTCGAACCTCAACCCCGTGTGGTCGATCGGCTTCCAGGTCGAGGAGGCGATCCGTGCGAACGGCATCGCCAGCGGCCGCAAGGAGGTCAAGGCGCGCGCCATCCAGGTGCTGAAGGAGGCGGGCCTGCAAGACGCCGACCGGCGCCTCAAGCAGTACCCGCACCAGTTCTCGGGCGGCATGCGCCAGCGCGTGCTGATCGGCATGGGCCTCGCGGCGAACCCGCAGCTGCTCATCGCCGACGAGCCCACCTCGGCGCTCGACGTCACGGTGCAGCGCGTCATCCTCGACCACCTCGAATCGCTCACCCGCGAGCTCGGCACGACGCTGCTGTTCATCACGCACGACCTCGGCCTCGCCGCCGAGCGTGCCGAGCAGCTGCTCGTCATGTACAAGGGCCAGGTCGTCGAGGCCGGTCCGTCGCGCGAGATCCTGCAGAACCCGCAGCACCCGTACACGCAGCGTCTCGTCGCCGCGGCACCGAGCCTCGCGTCGCGTCGCATCCAGGCGACCGGCAGCATCTCGGCGGCCGAGTCGGCCATCGCGAGCGACGCGTCGGCGGCTGCGGGCGAGGCTATCGACCTCATCGCGACGGCCGAGGCACGTGCCGAGGCCCTCGAGGCGGCTGAGTCGCAGCCGCCCGCGATCGTGGTCGAGAACCTCACCAAGGTGTTCAAGATCCGCGGTTCGGGCGACTTCACCGCGGTCGACCAGGTCTCGTTCCAGATCCCCAAGGGCACCACGATGGCGCTCGTCGGCGAGTCGGGTTCGGGCAAGTCGACGGTCGCGAAGATGCTGCTGAAGCTCGAAGAGGCGACCAGCGGCAAGATCGTGGTCGGCGGCAGGGACCTGGCTGCGACCAAGGGCAAGGAGCTGTTCGAGCTCCGCAGCCGCATGCAGCCGGTCTTCCAGGACCCGTACGGTTCGCTCAACCCGCTCCGCAACATCGGCAACACGATCGCCGAGCCGCTGCAGACCCACAAGGTGGGCACGTCGAAGTCGCGCCGCGAGCGCGTCTTCGAGCTGCTCGACCAGGTGTCGCTGCCGCGCACGCTCGTCAGTCGCTACCCGAACGAGCTGTCGGGCGGTCAGCGCCAGCGCATCGCGATCGCGCGCGCGCTCGCGCTGAAGCCCGAGATCGTCATCCTCGACGAGGCGGTCTCGGCGCTCGACGTGCTCGTGCAGGCGCAGATCCTGCGCCTGCTCGCCGAACTCCAGTCGGAGCTCAACCTCACGTACCTCTTCATCACCCACGACCTCGCGGTCGTGCGCGTCATCGCCGACCACGTCAGCGTGATGCAGAAGGGCCGTATCGTCGAGGCCGCCACGACCGACGAGGTCTTCGGCAGCCCGAAGGAGCAGTACACGCGCGACCTGCTCGCCGCCATTCCCGGCGCGAACATCGAGCTGGGGGCGTAGCCCAGCAGCGCCCGAACGCCCGGCATCCGACCTCGGATGCCGGGCGTTCGGCATTCACTCGGCTGGGCACGGTAGGCTGTCATGGCGCGAACCGTCGATCCACGGTCGTCCGCGCTCCCACAGACTCCCATCCAGCGCATCCGCGCGGCCCGGGCGAGCCCGTTTCCGGGTCGGCCGGCCGAAACCGGCGGATGCCTCACCGCGAGGACGAAAATCCATGGCGAAGGCCACCCGCAATTCCCTGCGCAACGTTGCGATCGTCGCGCACGTCGACCACGGCAAGACGACGCTCGTCGACGCGATGCTCAAGCAGACCCACTCGTTCGCCGAGCACGCCCACGTCGACGACCGCGCGATGGACTCGAACGAGCTCGAGCGCGAGAAGGGCATCACGATCCTCGCGAAGAACACCGCGGTGGAGTACAACGGTGCGCACGCGACCGACGGCCCCGTCACGATCAACGTGATCGACACGCCCGGCCACGCCGACTTCGGCGGCGAGGTCGAGCGCGGCCTGTCGATGGTCGACGGCGTCGTGCTCCTCGTCGACGCGAGCGAGGGCCCACTGCCGCAGACGCGCTTCGTGCTGCGCAAGGCGCTCGAGGCCCGCCTGCCGGTGATCCTGCTCGTCAACAAGACCGATCGTCCCGACGCGCGCATCGAGGAGGTCGAGGAGGAGAGCCACGACCTGCTGCTCGGCCTCGCGTCCGACCTCGTCGACGACGTGCCCGACCTCGACGTCGACGCGCTCCTCGACGTGCCCGTCGTCTACGCATCCGGCAAGGCCGGCCGGGCGTCGCGCAACCGTCCCGGCAACGGCGAGCTGCCCGACAACGACGACCTCGAGCCGCTGTTCGGCGCGATCCTCGAGCACGTGCCCGCGCCGTCGTACGACGACGAGGCCCCGCTCCAGGCGTGGGTCACGAACCTCGACGCGTCGCCGTTCCTCGGCCGCCTCGCGCTGCTGCGCGTCTTCAACGGCACGATCAAGAAGGGCCAGACGGTGGCCTGGGTGCGCCACGACGGCTCGCACTCGAACGTGCGCATCACCGAGCTCCTGAAGACGAAGGCGCTCGAGCGCTTCCCCGCCGAGGAGGCGGGCCCCGGTGACATCATCGCCGTCGCCGGCATCGAGGAGATCACGATCGGCGAGACCCTCGCCGACCCCGAGGACGTGCGCCCCCTGCCGGCGATCCACGTCGACGACCCCGCGATCTCGATGACGATCGGCACGAACACGTCGCCGATCGTCGGCAAGGTCAAGGGGCACAAGCTCACCGCGCGCATGGTGAAGGACCGGCTCGACCGCGAACTCGTGGGCAACGTCTCGCTGCGCGTGCTCGACATCGGCCGACCCGATGCGTGGGAGGTGCAGGGCCGCGGCGAGCTCGCGCTCGCGATCCTCGTCGAGCAGATGCGGCGTGAGGGCTACGAGCTCACCGTGGGCAAGCCCCAGGTGGTCACGAAGCAGGTCGACGGCAAGACGCACGAGCCCTACGAGCACCTCACGATCGACGCGCCCGAGGAGTACCTCGGCGCGATCACGCAGCTGCTCGCCGCCCGCAAGGGCCGCATGGACAACATGTCGAACCACGGCACGGGCTGGGTGCGCATGGAGTTCATCGTGCCGAGCCGCGGCCTCATCGGCTTCCGCACCGAGTTCCTCACGCAGACCCGCGGCACGGGCATCGCGAACGCCATCTCGCACGGTTACGACGAGTGGGCCGGCGCGATCACGACGCGGAACAACGGCTCGATCGTCGCCGACCGCGCCGGCGTCGTGACGCCGTTCGCGATCATCGCCCTGCAGGAGCGCATGACGTTCTTCGTGAACCCGACCGAAGAGGTCTACGAGGGCATGGTCATCGGCGAGAACTCGCGCGCCGACGACATGGACGTCAACATCACGAAGGAGAAGAAGCTCACGAACATGCGTTCGTCGACGGCCGACACCTTCGAGTCGATGACGCCCTCGCGACAGCTGACGCTCGAGGAGTGCCTGGAGTTCGCGCGCGAGGACGAGTGCGTCGAGGTCACGCCCGAGAAGGTGCGTATCCGCAAGGTCGAGCTCGACGCCACGGCGCGCGCGCGAGCGACGTCGCGGCTCAAGAAGCAGGGCTGAGCGCCGCTCTCGCCCGTCACACGATGCGGATGCTCCGGGGTCGCCCCGGAGCATCCGCATCGTCGTCTTCGGCGAGGGCTGAGGAGAGCGCGCGTACGACGCACGGGTTGTATGCATGCGTATCGGAGGTACTTCCCAGAATCGGTGCGTACGGTAGCCGAGTTCGTCTCGACTTCGAGACAGTACCGTTTCTGCCACGAAACCCGACCCCCCTGATACGTAACGCGTGATGACTTTCCCCCAACATGGCCGCCGTGCGGCCCCCGCCGCCCCTGCCCGCCCCCGTCAGACCCGTCGCTCGGCGATCACCCGCCAGGCGCTCCCCATGCTCGCCATGGGCTTCGTCGGTGCGATGCTCGTCGCCACGAGCGTCCCGGCCCTCGCCGTGACCGCGACCGATTCGACGGCGCGCGCCTCCGTGTACGCGCCCGTCGAGGACACCGTGACCTTCACCCCCCAGCACGTCGAGGTCGGCGCCGACGCCGTCGAGGCCGAGCTCGCCGCGGAGTCGTACGACGTCGTCCAGGCGCCGCCGCCCATCGTCTCCCAGGTCGCCGGACTCGGCTCGGTGTCGATCATCGAGTCCGACCGCATCGTCTGGCCCGTGCAGAGCCCCGACCGCCGAAGCGACGGGTTCGGACCGCGCGACGCGCCGTGCGCCGGCTGCTCGACCGCCCACGACGGCGTCGACTTCACGCCCGGCGAAGGGACGCCGGTCATGTCGATCGCCGACGGCGTCGTCGTGAAGGCGACCGAGAACGGCGGGGGCCTCGGCGTCAACGTCGAGGTCGAGCACAACATCGGCGGCGAGCTCATCACGAGCTCCTACGCCCACATGCAGTTCGGCTCGATCGCGGTCTCCGTCGGTCAGCGCGTCACCGCGGGCCAGCAGGTCGGCAACGTCGGCAACACGGGCCAGTCGACCGGGCCGCACATGCACCTCGAGATGTTCGGTGCCGATGGCGTGCGTTTCGACGGCTTCGCGTGGCTCGGCGCCCGGATCGGCTGATCGAGCCTATGCGCCCGTGAACCGAGGCTCGCGCTTCTCGATGAACGCGGCGACGCCCTCGCGCATGTCGTCGGTTCGGAAGGCGTCGCCGAAGCCCTCGATCTCGAGCTCCGTCGCGGTCGCGGTCGGCGTGCCGGTCGCGGCGACGAGCACGCGCTTGGCGAGGCCGACCGCCGGTGCGGCGTTCTGCGCGACGAGTGCGATCGTCTCGCGGGCGCCCGCGAACAGCGCCTCCCGATCCGCGTAGCGGCGTGCGACGAGCCCGGCCGCGACCGCCTCGTCGATGCCGATGCGACGGCCGGTGTAGATGAGCTCCTTCGCTGCGGCGAGGCCGACCGCGCGGGGCAGCCGCACGGTGCCGCCGAAGCCCGGGATGAGCCCCAGGTGGACCTCGGGCTGACCGAAGGTCGAGGCATCCGTCGCATAGATGAGGTCGCAGGCGAGGGCCATCTCGAGTCCGCCGCCGAGCGCGAAGCCGTCGACGCACGCGATGACGGGCACCGGGAGCGCCTCGATGGCTGCGGCCACCCGATGACCGGCCCGGGCGGCGTCCGCGCCGGCCTCGGGCGTGAGCCCCGACATCGCCCGGATGTCGGCTCCGGCGATGAAGGCACGGCCGCCTTCGCCCGCGAGCAGCACGCCGCGCACGGAGGTGCCATCGTGGGCGATGTCGGCGGCGAGCCCGGCGAACGCCGCCTCGAGCGCCGCCAGCACCGCGGGGGAGAGGGCGTTGAGCGCCCTGGGCCGGTCGATCGTGACGACGGCCACGTCGCCGTCGCGGTCGACCCGCACCTCGGGGGCGTCGTTCGGGGTCCCGGTCGCGGCGTCGGTCATCGTCGATCCTCTCGTGCATGGGCGGGTGCCGTCCACGCTACGGCATCGCACCGACCGGAGCCGGTGTCGGGCACGCCTCGGCGGCGGACGGCGCCGGTAGACTCGGCACATGCCCACCAGCCTCGCCGGCCGCATCGGCGCGCTCCTCGTCGCGGCGCTCGTCGGCGCCGTCTACGGCACCATCGCGACCGTCGGCCATCGTCAGGTGCTGCGCATCGGCGACGCCGTGATCCCGTGGGGACTCGTCGTCGCACTCATCGGCATCGCAGCGCTCCTCGTGGGCTTCCGGCTGCTCACGCGAGGGCGAGCGATCACGGCGGCGGCCGCGGCGGGACTCGTGGTGATGGTCGCCGTGCTGACCTACCTGCCCGGGCCCGGCGGATCGGTGCTCGTGGTCGGCGACCTGCTCGGCACGATCTGGTCGTTCGCCCCGGCGCTCATCGGCGTGCTCGTCGTGGCGTGGCCCGAGCTGCCGTCGCGAGCCCCCGCCCGCGCATAGACTGAAGACCCAGCCTCTCCGAAGGAGCACGAACCACCGTGACCTATGTCATCGCCCTCCCGTGCGTCGATGTGAAAGACCGTGCGTGCATCGACGAGTGCCCCGTCGACTGCATCTACGAGGGTGAGCGTTCGCTCTACATCCACCCTGACGAGTGCGTCGACTGCGGTGCGTGCGAACCGGTGTGCCCCGTCGAGGCGATCTACTACGAGGACGACCTGCCCGACGAGTGGGCCGACTACTACAAGGCCAACGTCGAGTTCTTCGACGACATCGGCTCGCCGGGCGGCGCCGCGAAGGTCGGCGTCATCCCCAAGGACCACCCGATCATCGCCGCGCTGCCGCCGCAGGCGCACTGACGGCGGTCGACGACGTGGCGCGGGGCGAGCTGCCCGACTACCCGTGGGACCTCATGGTCCCGTACCGCGAGCGCGCGGCGGCGCACCCCGACGGCGCGGTCGACCTGTCGATCGGTTCGCCCGTCGACGAGACCCCGGCGATCGTTCGCGAGGCGCTCGCCGCGTCGACCGACGCGCACGCCTACCCCCAGACGGTCGGCACCGACGTGCTGCGCGACGAGATCGTCGCCTGGTTCGCCCGGCGCCGCGGGGTGACCGGGCTCACGCGCGAGAACGTGCTCCCGACGGTCGGCTCGAAAGAGCTGGTCGCGCTGCTGCCGTTCCTGCTCGGGCTCGGCGAGGGTGATGTGGTCGTGCACCCGAAGGCCGCCTATCCGAGCTACGAGATGGGCGCCGTGCTCGCGGGGGCGACGCCCATGGCGTCGGACGACCCCGCCGAGTGGCCCGAGGCGACGAAGCTCGTCTGGATCAACAGCCCCGGCAACCCCGACGGGCGGGTGCTCACGATCGACGAGCTCCGCGCGGCGCGCGAGCGTGCCCTCGAGCTCGACGCCGTGATCGTCGGCGACGAGTGCTACGCCGAGCTCGGGTGGGCGGGCGAGTGGGCCGAGACGCCGGTGCCGAGCCTGCTCGATCCGCGAGTCGTCGGCGACAGCCGGCGCAACACGCTCGTCGCCTACTCGCTCTCGAAGCAGTCGAACATGGCCGGGTACCGAACGGCGTTCATCGCGGGCTGCCGTACGGTCGTCGGCCGCCTCACGAACGTGCGCAAGCACGCGGGGCTCATGCTCGCCCAACCGCTGCAGCAGGCGATGATCGCCGCCCTGCGCGACGATGCGCACGTCGCCGAGCAGAAGGAGCGCTACCGCGCTCGTCGTGCCGCGCTCAAGCCCGCCCTCGAGGCCGCCGGCTTCCGCATCGACCGCAGCGAGGCGGGACTCTACCTCTGGGCCACCGAGGGCCGGGACGCGTGGGAGTCGATCGGCCGGCTCGCCGACCTCGGCATCATCGGCGGTCCCGGCCACTTCTACGGCGTGCACCACCCCGAGCACGTGCGCCTCTCGCTGACCGCGAGCGACGAGCGAATCGCCGCAGCGGCCTCGCGCCTGCTGGAGGGCGCCGGCGCGTAGCATCCGCACCCGTTCCGAATCTCGCCGCGTCGCACCCCGCAGCCGGCGGATGTGACAAGCCGCCAATGCATGTCGTGATCTCTTGGCGGATGCGACAGTGTGCCTCGAGCACGTCTAGGCTGTAGGTCGGGCCGTGGTCACCCCTACACCACGAGCCCGAAAGGCAGGTGACCGCACAAGTGACGATCACAGGAGGCGCCGTGAGCGACGTCGTGAACCCCGCGGCGGGGCAGAACCCCGAGACCGCGACCCTGAGCTTCCCCGGCGGCACCGCCGAGTTCCCCGTTCGACCCGCGGTCGAGGGCAACTCGAGCATCGACCTGTCGACGCTGACCCGTCAGACCGGGCTCACGGGGCTCGACTACGGGTTCGTCAACACCGCATCGACGCGGTCGGCGATCACGTACATCGACGGCGAGCAGGGCATCCTGCGCTACCGCGGGTACCCGATCGAGCAGCTCGCCGAGCACTCGACCTACCTCGAGGTCGCGTGGCTGCTCATCTACGGCGAACTGCCGACGGGCGAGCAGCTCGCCGACTTCGACGAGAAGGTCCGCCGGCACACGCTGCTGCACGAAGACCTCAAGCGCTTCTTCTCGGCGCTGCCGCACACGGCGCACCCGATGTCGGTGCTCTCGAGCGCGGTCGCGGCCCTGTCGACCTACTACGAGGACTCGTCAGACCCGCACGACCCCGACCACGTCGAGCTGACGACGCTGCGCCTGCTCGCGAAGCTGCCGGTGATCGCCGCCTACGCGCACAAGAAGAGCGTCGGCCAGGCGTTCCTCTATCCCGACAACTCGCTGAACTTCGTCGAGAACTTCCTGCGCCTGAACTTCGGCAACATGGCCGAGCAGTACCGCATCGACCCCACCCTCGCGCAGGCGCTCGACCGCCTGCTCATCCTGCACGAAGACCACGAGCAGAACGCGTCGACCTCGACCGTGCGGCTCGTCGGGTCGACCGGTGCCAACCTCTACTCGTCGATCTCGGCGGGCATCCAGGCGCTCTCGGGCCCGCTGCACGGCGGCGCCAACGAGGCCGTGCTGCAGATGCTCGGCCGCATCCAGGAGTCGGGCGAGGGCGTCGCCCGCTTCGTCGAGCGCGTCAAGAACAAGGAAGACGGCGTGAAGCTCATGGGCTTCGGGCACCGCGTCTACAAGAACTACGACCCGCGCGCGAAGATCGTCAAGGAGTCGGCCGACGCCGTGCTCGAGAGCCTCGGCATCGACGACCCGCTGCTCGACATCGCGAAGGAGCTCGAGCAGTTCGCGCTGCAGGACGACTACTTCAAGGAGCGCCGTCTCTACCCGAACGTCGACTTCTACACGGGCGTCATCTACAAGGCGATGGGCTTCCCGACGCGCATGTTCACCGTGCTCTTCGCGATCGGCCGCCTGCCCGGCTGGATCGCGCACTGGCGCGAGATGAACCTCGATCCGCAGACGAAGATCGGTCGTCCGCAGCAGCTCTACACGGGCGAGCCCGAGCGGCACTACCCGGGCGCCTGAGCCGAGGCGCCACTCGCGTCGCGGCATCCGCGCGCACGATGCCGAAAGCGCACTCGTCGCCCTGATCGGGGCGGCGAGTGCGCTTTCGTCGGTGTCGGGGACGTCGGGCATCGCGTCGAGCGTGCACTTCTCGCCGTGAACGGGGCGACGAGTGCACGCTCGAGCGCGTCGGCGGCTCAGGCGGCGTCGACGAGTTCGACCGCCGGCGCGGCATCCAGCTCGTCGACGGTCGCCGAGCGAGCCGGCCGACCCACGGCGAGCACGATCACGGCGGCGAGCACCGCCATGAGCGCGACCGTCAGCCACGCGATGTCGTAGCCCGTCTGCGTCGGAGCCGCGGTGCCGCCCGCGCCGCCGAAGACGATCGCGCTCACGAGCGCCGACCCGATCGCCGACCCGATGGTGCGCAGGTTCGCGTTGACGCCTGTGGCGACGCCCGTGCGGTCGGCCGGTACGCTCTCGACCACGATGCTCGCCGCCGACGCGTAGGCGAGCCCGATGCCGAGGCCGAAGACGCCGCCCGCGACCGCGAGCTTCCAGACCGCGTCGTGGTCGAACACGGCGAACCCGACGCCGGCGGCCATGAGCAGCGCACCCCCGGCGAGCATGAGGCGAAGCGGGATGACGCGGCTGAGCGCTCCCGCTGCGAAGCCGACGCCCGACATGCCGATGAGCAGCGGCAGCAGCGCGAGACCGGCGGCCTGCACGTCGAGGCCGAGCCCCCAGCCGGCGGTCGTCTCGAGGAACTGCGGCAGGTACCCCCAGAACCCGAACGCTGCGGCGCCGAGCAGGAGCGATGCCGCGTTGACCGGCCAGAGCTCTCGGGCGAACAGCAGGCGCAGGTCGACGAGCGGCTCGGCCGCGCGCAGCTCGGTGACGGCCCAAGCGGCCATCAGCAGGGCGGCGAGCACGAACAGGCCGACCGTGAGGGGCGAGCCCCAACCCCAGCGGGCGCCAGAGCTGAGCGGCACGAGCAGGGCGACGAGCCAGCCCGAGAGCAGCACGCCCGCGAGCACGTTGACACGGCCGGTCGCGCGGGTGCCGGCGGCCGGAACGAGGAGCGCGACCAGCACGATGCCGGCGATGGCGGTGACGAGCGGAACGGCGAACACGGCCCGCCAGCTGAGCGCCGCGGCGATCGGTCCGGCGAGCACGCTGCCCGCGGCGCCGCCGATGCCGATGATCGCGCTCGTGGCGCCGATCGCGCCGGTGAGGCGTTCACGCGGCATCACGTCGCGCAGCAGGCCGAACGCGAGGGGGAACAGTGCGCCGCCGACGCCCTGCAGGATGCGCCCGGCGATGAGCGTCGTGAGGTCGGGTGCGACCGCGGCGACGATGTCGCCCACGGCGACGACCGCGAGCACGGCGAGGAATGTCGCGCGCCGGCCGCGGAGATCGCCGATACGGCCGAGCAGGGGAGTGGCGACGGCCGCGGCGATGAGCCAGGCCGTGTTGGTCCACGAGGCGGTGTCGGCGGCCACGCCGAAGTCGGCGGCGATGGTGGGGATGACGGGGATGACGAGGTTCTGGAGCAGCGCGAGCGATGCGACGCTCACGGCGATGGCCGCGAATGCGGCGCGGGAGGTGGTTGGCAACGGTGGACCCTTCGGTCAGGTGCGCGAACACGATGGGCGAGGTAAAGTGGAGTATGGCTCCGAGTGGAGGACGCCTCCGGTTTGACGATGTCGACATTACTGGAGGGCGCCTCCGCTTTGCAAGGGGTCGACCGGAATTCGTCGTCGCCGGACCCGGTTCCACGAAGCGAGCGGCCCAGAGACCTGAGGAATGGAGCGCGGTTTGACCGACGTGGTGCACGTGCACACGCTCGAGGCGAGGAGGCCTCGCCGAGCCGACGCCGCCCGGAACTTCGACGCCCTCGTCGCTGCCGGCCGCCAGGCGTTCGCCGAAGACGGGTCGTCGGCGTCCCTCGAGGACATCGCGCGCCGTGCGGGCGTCGGCATCGGCACGCTCTACCGCAACTTCCCGACCCGCGACGACCTGATCGAGACGCTCTACCTCGGCGAGGTCGAGGCGCTCGCGCAGGCGGCCGACGAGGTCGCAGACCTCGAGCCCTGGCCGGCACTCGAGGCCTGGCTCGGACGCTTCGTCGCGTACGTCGGCACGAAGCACGCCCTGCTCGACGGACTCAACCGCGAGTCCACCGTGCTCCTCGAGTGCCGCTCGATCATGCTCGGCGCGGGCGAGCCGTTGCTCGAACGCGCGCAGGCCGCCGGTGACGTGCGACCCGACATCACGATCGGCGACGTCGTGAAGCTCGTCTCCGGGGTGGCCGCGGTCGCCTCCTTCGACGACGACGTCCAGCGCAACCGCGTGCTCGGGCTCGCGATCAACGCGATCCGCACCTGAGCGCGGCGGTCGCGCGACGACGAGGCGTCCGGAGCCGACGCCTCGCGTCTACTCGGCCGCCGCCACCGCCCGCAGCAGCAGCGTGTCGCGTGCCGCGTCCATGACGGCCTCGTGCGTGAAGGGCCACGTGCGCGTCTCACCGTGCTGCCAGAGCGGGGCCTGGTCGTCGTAGTGCGGGTTGAAGGCGTGACCCGAGGCGCCCGTGAGGTTGATCCACGTCGACCGGTCGACGTCGTCGAGGTCGACCACCATGCGCATCGACGGCACCCAGTCGACGCCGTACCCCTGCGACGCGTCCCAGCCGATCGCGTTGACGATCGCCGATCCGCCGCCGAGCTCGTACGGCCCGCGGTTGAACAGCCACTCGACGGGGCCGATGCCCGACTCGCCGAAGCTCTGGTTGGTCAGCGTCAACGTGTGCAGGTCGCCCCAACGCCACCCGTCGGGGTCGTCGCCCATGAGCTCGGATGCCTCGCCCCAGGCCTTCGCGAGGGCGGCCGTGATCGCCGCGTCGCGCGCGGACCCCTCGGCGGGCGCCTCGCCCCACCATGCGGAGTCGGGCTCGCCGAGCAGGGTGCCCACCACCGTGAACCAGCGGTCGCCGCCGACCGGGCGGGTCGGCTCGGGAAGGTCCCCGAACAGTTCGTCGAGCAGGCTCCGCCAGAAGATGTTGAAGTAGGCGGCCTCGCCGCTGTCGGCATCCGCTCGCGCATCCCAGCCCTCGAGCAGCTTCGCCCCGCGGGCGGCGTCGCCCGAGAGCGAGAGCTCGGCGATCACGGGCAGGAACCGGGCGGCGTTCGCGTCGGCGGTGTCGAGCTGGATCGACGTCATGTCGTCGGCCGTGAGCTTCGCCCCGCCCTCGAGCGCCTCGCGCAGACGGGTGTCGATGCCGGTCGCGCGGTACCCGTAGTCCCAGTCCTTCGTGAGCAGCGGCCCGTCGGGGCCGGCCGCCGCGTTGTTCGCCGTCACGATGTAGCCCGCCGCCGGGTTCTCGACGCTCGGCAGGGCGTCGAACGGCAGCATGCCGCTCCAGCCGTTCGCGCTCGTCCAGCCGGGCAGCGGCATCGTGCCGTCGCCCGACTTGCGCACCGGGATCTTGCCGGGTGCCTGGTAGCCGATGTTGCCCTCGTCGTCGGCGTAGATGAGGTTCTGGGCCGGGACGTCGAACAGCGACGCCGCCTGGCGGAAGCCCTTCCAGTCGCGGGCCCGGTCGAGCGCGAAGATCGCCTGGGCGGTCGTGCCGGGCGTGAGGGCGGTCCACTGCAGCGACACCTGCAGGTCGGCGTTCTCGTCGGGGGATGCTGCGGCCGCGGCATCCGCGACGGCTGCGAAGTCGTCGCCGATGTCGGTGACGATCGGTCCGCGGCCGGTGGAGCGCACCGTGATCGTCACGGGGTCGCCGCCGGCGACGTCGATGACCTCCTCGCGCACCGTGAGCGGCACCATCGCGCCGTCGAGCTCGTACGAGTCGCCCTCGACCCGTTCGAGGTAGAGGTCGGCCACGTCGGGGCCGAGGTTCGTGAAGCCCCACGCGATGCGCTCGTTGTGGCCGATGATGACGCCGGGAAGGCCCGAGAAGGTGTAGCCGGCGACGTCGAACGCGCACTCCTTCGAGAGCTCGACGCAGTGCAGGCCCATCTGCGCCCAGATCGACGGCATCGCCGGGCCGAGGTGCGGGTCGTTCGCGAGCAGCGGCTTGCCGCTCTCGGTGAGGCTCCCGGAGACGACCCACGAGTTCGACCCGATGTCGCCGCCGTCGGGGCCGAGCAGGTGGGGCAGCTCGTCGAGCGTCGCCGCGAGCGCCGTCAGCGATGCGCCGTACGCGGGCATCGCGGCATCCGGTTCGGTGACCGTGGCGGAGCCGGAGGCGGCCACCGGCGCGCCGTCGGCACCGAGCAGGGCCATCTCGCTGGCCGCGGGGGCTGCGGCGATCGGTCCGCCGACGATCGTCGGCATCGAGCCCCAGGCGTAGTCGGGGTGCAGCTCGGCGACCTGCTCGGGGGTGAGCTCCGTCGCGAGGAGCGCCCGGTCGATCTCGTCGCCGAGGTTCGACCGGAGGTCCCACGCCATTGCCTTCAGCCAGGCGATCGAGTCGACGGGCGTCCACGGTTCGGGGGAGTAGCCGGGGTTCTGCAAGCCCAGCACGACGTACTCGAGGGAGAGGTCGGCGCCCTCGTGCTCACCGAGGTACGCGTTCACCCCGGCGGCGTAGGCGTCGTAGTAGGCGCGCGACTCGTCGTCGAGCAGGTCGTACTCCTGCTCGGCGATGCCGCGCCAGTCGAGCGTGCGGATGAAGGCGTCGGTGCCGACCTGCGACTCGCCGAACAGCTCGGAGAGGCGGCCGGCCGTGACGTGGCGGCGGAAGTCCATCTCCCAGAAGCGGTCCTGCGCGTGCACGAAGCCCTGGGCGAAGAAGAGGTCGTGGTTCGTCTCGGCGACGAGCTGCGGGATGCCCGCGTCGTCGCGGTAGACGGTGACGTTCGCGTCGAGACCCGGCACGTCGATGCGCCCGCTCGTCGCGGGGAAGGAGCGCTGCACCGTCCACCAGCCGACGCCCGCGCCGACGACGCCGAGCACGAGCACCGTGACGAGCAGGCCGATGAGCAGTCGCAGGCCGGTACGGCGGCGGGTTCTCGGGGCGTCGGTACCCACGTCACTCCTTCGTGATGCGCATGACGAGGCCGCCATGCGGCGGCCTCGGAGCACCACTGTACCCCGAGAAAGTGGGTCGGATGACCCACCCTCGGCGGGAGGCGCCTACGCGTGTAGCGCCGAGTTGAGCACGATGCCGTGACCGTCGCGCGCGAGCACCTCGACGCGCCCGCTGAGCGAGTTGCGCCGGAACAGCAGGCTCGGCTGCCCCGACAGCTCGACGGCCTTCACGGTGCGCTCCTCGCCGCCCTCGCCCACGATGACGACCTTGGTGCCCGCCGTGACGTAGAGGCCGGCCTCGACGACCGAGTCGTCGCCGATCGAGATGCCGATGCCCGAGTTCGCGCCGAGCAGCGCCCGCTCGCCGATCTCGACGCGCTGGGTGCCGCCGCCCGAGAGCGTGCCCATGATGGATGCTCCGCCGCCGATGTCGCTGCCGTCGCCGACGACGACGCCCTGCGAGATGCGGCCCTCGACCATCGAGGTGCCGAGGGTGCCGGCGTTGAAGTTGACGAAGCCCTCGTGCATGACCGTGGTGCCGGGGGCGAGGTGGGCGCCGAGGCGCACGCGCGAGGCGTCCGCGATGCGCACCCGCTCGGGCGTGACGTAGTCGAGCAGGCGCGGGAACTTGTCGAGTCCCGTCGCGTGGATGCCGGCCCGCTGCAGCGCGGGACGCAGCCGGTCGAAGTCGGCGGGGTGCACCGGGCCGGCGTTCGTCCACACGACGGCCGGCAGGTGGGCGAAGATGCCGTCGAGGTTGACCGAGTTCGGCGCGGCGAGCAGGTGCGAGAGCACGTGCAGGCGCAGGTACGCGTCGGCGGTGCCCGCGGGCGCGGCGTCGAGGTCGATCGTGAGCTCGACGACCTCGATGCGAACGTTGCGGCGTGCGTCGTCGCCCGCGAGCGCCGCGTGCTCGGCGGCGAGCGGCTCGGCCGTACCTCCGAGCATCGGCTTCGGGAACCAGGCGTCGAGCACCGTGCCGTCGCCGGCGATCGTCGTGAGCCCGGCGGCGGAGGCCGCGCGGGCAGGGGAGATGGCGTCGTCGTTCGCGGGCATGCACCAAGGGTACCGAGCAGCCCCGCCGCGATCCCGCGTGTGACGCCGCGTCACGCTCCGCACCGCCCCGAATAGACTCGGGGAATGCCCGCCACGCCCCCTGCTCCGCTCGATCTGACCGCCGACGTCGTCGCGATCACGCAGGCGATCTGCGACATCGAGAGCGTCTCCGGCGACGAGACGCCGCTCGCCGACCTCATCGAGCGGGCGCTCGCTGCGGCATCCCACCTCGAGGTGATCCGCGACGGCGACACGATCGTCGCCCGAACGAACCTCGGCCGCGATCGTCGCGTCGTGATCGCGGGGCACATCGACACCGTGCCGATCAACGCGAACCTGCCGACGCGTTTCGAGACGATCGACGGCGTCGAGTACCTCTGGGGCCGCGGCACGGTCGACATGAAGGCGGGCGTCGCGGTGCAGCTGAAGCTCGCGCTCGAGCTCACCGATCCCATCGTCGACCTGACCTGGATGTGGTACGACCACGAGGAGGTCGCCGCCTCGCTCAACGGGCTCGGCCGGCTCTCGCGCAACCGGCCCGACCTGTTCGCGGGCGACTTCGCGATCCTCGGGGAGCCGTCGAACGGACAGGTCGAGGGCGGCTGCAACGGCACGCTGCGCGCCGAGGTGCGCACGAGCGGCCTGCGCGCGCACTCCGCGCGCAGCTGGGTCGGCGACAACGCGATCCACAAGCTCGCGCCCGCGCTCACCCGCTTGGCCGAGTTCGAGGCCGAGACCGTCGAGGTCGACGGGCTCGCGTATCGCGAGGGCCTCAACGCCGTGCTCGTCGAGGGCGGCGTCGCCGGCAACGTCATCCCCGACCAGGCGGTGCTCACCGTCAACTACCGGTTCGCGCCGAGCCGCAGCGTCGCCGAGGCGTCCGCCCTCGTGCGTGAGGTCTTCGACGGCTTCGAGGTCGACATCGTCGACAGCGCCGAGGGCGCCCGCCCCGGCCTCGACGCACCCCTCGCGCAGCAGTTCGTCGCCGCGGTCGGTGCCGAGGCGCGCCCCAAGTACGGCTGGACCGACGTCGCGCGGTTCAGCGCGCTCGGCATCCCCGCGGTGAACTTCGGCCCGGGCGACCCGCTCAAGGCGCACGCCGACGACGAGCGGGTCGAGGTCGCGCAGATCCTCGACAGCGAGCGGGCGCTGCGCGCCTGGCTCACCGGGGCATGAGCGCAGACCCCGCGAGCCCCGGGGCCGGGAGCCCCGGCCCGACCGTGCGCGAGCCCGACCCCTTGCGGGCGACGCGCCGGTCGCCCCGGGTGCGCTGGCGCCTCCTGCCGTGGTGGGTCAAGGTCACCCTCGTCTACGCGGGGGCGCGCGTGCTCACGACGATCATGGCGATCGAGGTCGCCCGCACCCAGGGCCCGAACGCCTGGACTGGCGCGAAACCCGGCTACCTCGACTTCGCGAACCTGTGGGATGCCCGCTGGTACGAGATCATCGGCATCGGCGGCTATCCGCGCGAACTGCCGCTGACCGACGACGGTCACATCGGCGAGAACGCGTGGGCGTTCCTGCCGCTCTACCCGGGCACGACCGAGGCGCTGACGCTCGTCGGCCTCCCCTGGAAACTCGCGGCCGTCGTCGTCGCGGTCGCCGCCGGGTACGGCGCCGCGCTCGTGCTGCACCGGCTCATGTCGCGGTTCCTCGAGCCCGACCGGGCGCTCTTCGCGGTCGTGCTCTTCTGCATCGCGCCGGTCTCGCCGATCATGCAGTTCGGCTACGCCGAATCACTGGGGTTCCTGTGGCTCGCCCTGGCGCTGCTGCTGCTCGTGGATCGGCGTTACGGATGGCTCGTGCCCGTCGTCATCGCGTGGGCGTTCACACGACCCGGGGCGCTCGCGTTCGCCCTCACCCTCGCCATGCACTTCGTGTGGCGGTGGTGGCACCGCGAGCGCGACCCGTTCCCCGTGCGCGAGCGGCTCGTGGTCATCGGGGTCGGGCTGTTCACGGCGTTCGCCGGGTTCGCGTGGCCGCTCATCGTCTGGGGCGTGACCGGGCAGTTCGACGGCTACACCGAGACCGAGCTCGCATGGCGCTCGGCCTACATCGGGCAGCAGGAGCTGCTGCCGTTCACACCCTGGTTCCAGGGCGGCGCGTGGTGGGCGACGTGGAACGATCTGCCCGCGTGGTTCGGCATGGCGGCCGTCGCGCTGCTCGCGGTCGCGTTCGGCGTCATGCTGTTCCTCCCGGCCGTGAAGCGGCTCGGCGTGGACATCCGGTTCTGGCTCGCGAGCTACGGGCTGTACCTGTTCGCCGTGTTCTTCCCGCAGTCGTCGACGTTCCGCATCCTCTCGCCGATGTTCCCGATCGTGGGCGCGCTCGCCGTGCCGCGGTCGCGGTGGTACCGATGGTCGATGGTGTTGCTCTTCGTGGTCTTGCAGTACCTGTGGATCGCCGGCGTCTGGCGCGTCGACGACTACGACTGGACGCCGCCCTGATCGGGGCAGGAATCCTGACAGAAACGATCGCCGGATCCGGCGCCGACGACCGGTGAACGGCCGGCGAATCAGGGTCGACCGGTTATCCACATCTTCGCGGCGATTTCACAGCAACGCTCGGGATGTCCGATAATGGAATCTCAGCAGCGAAAGGGGAGCTCAATGGCGGCCATGAAGCCACGCACCGGAGACGGGCCTATGGAGGCTGTGAAGGAGGGGCGACTCATCATCGTGCGCGTGCCGCTCGAGGGTGGCGGGCGCCTCGTCGTCTCGGTGAACGACGCTGAGGCCAAGGAGCTCTACGACGTCCTCGGCGGCGTCGTGAACCCTGCCTGAGTCAGACGCACTGATCGAGCCCCGAGGATGTTCTCGGGGCTCGCTGGCGTTAACGGGTCAGGCGCCGAGCTTGACGATCTGCAGCAGACCCTCGCCCGCCGGCGAGATCGCCGTCGCCACCGCCGACGACGAGGCGAGCTCGGTGATGAGCGTGCGGAACGCGCTCGCCGCCTCGTCGCGCTTGGCGGGGTCGGCGACCCGGCCCTTCCAGAGGGCGCGGGCCACGAGCACGCTGCCGCCGGGCTTCGCGAGCCGCAGCCCGTGCTCGGCGTACTCGATCACCGAGGGAGCGTCGGCGTCGACGAAGACGATGTCGTACGAGCTCTCGTTCATGCGCGGCAGCACGTCGCCGGCACGGCCGGCGATGAGCCGGACGCGCGCAGCGGCGATGCCCGCGTCGGCGAAGTGCTGCCGGGCGTGCTGCTGGTACTCGTTCTCGGTGTCGATCGACGTGAGCATCGCGTGGCGCGCGGTCTGCAGCATCCAGAGGCCCGAGACGCCGAGGCCGGTGCCGACCTCGATGATCGAGCTCGCGCGCGAGGCGGCGGCGATGACGGCGAGCTGGGCGCCCACGGCCGGAGAGACCGGATCGACGCCGAGCTCGAGCGACTGCTGGCGGGCCTTCGCGATCGGCTCGGACTCGACGACCGACTCGTCGACGTACTTCCAGTTCAGGTCGTGTTCGGACACGGTTCAGCTCCCTGGTGGCGGCTCTCTCGACACCCCAGCCTAGGGGCCGTACGCTGTGGCGTTCGCATGCCTCGCCGCCGACTATCCTGTAGGCATGTTCGGTCTGACGTTCGAGAAGCTCCTCATCATCGGGGTGATCGCCGTCTTCCTGCTCGGACCCGAACGTCTGCCGCACTACGCGGCGCAGCTCGGCCGGCTCGTGCGATCGCTGCGCGACATGGCCAACGGGGCGAAAGACCGCATGCGCGAGGAGATGGGCCCCGACTTCGACGACGTCGACTGGAAGAAGCTCGACCCGCGCCAGTACGACCCGCGCCGCATCATCCGCGAGGCGCTCACCGACGCCGACCCGTTCGCCGAGGAGCCCGCTGCGGCTCCCGTCGTCGCCCGTGCGGGCGTGAACGAGAACTCCGCCTACCTGCAGCGCAAGCGCAAGCGCGAGGCACTCGGCGCGGGTGAGCCCGCGCCGTTCGACACCGAGGCCACCTGATCGATCGGGATGCCTCGGCCGAGGCATCCCCGCCGTCAGGAGTTCGACCGACGAGGATGCCTCGCGCCCGCGTCAGGCGCGGCCCACGGCCTTGAGCGCGCGGGCGAGCAGGAGCAGCAGCGGCGCCTGCGCCTCGTACTCGGCAGAGGTGCGCGGCAGCTGCAGGAGGCCCGTCGTCTGCGAGACCGTGACGGGTTCGACGAAGCGCAGCAGGCCCGCCTCGCCGTTGCGGCGTCCGACGCCCGACTGCTTCACGCCGCCCATGGGGGCGGCGACCGAGGCGAACGAGCCCCGGTAGCCCTCGTTGATGTTGACGCTGCCGGCCTCGAGGGCGTCGGCGACGCGCTGTCCGCGCCGGGTCGAGCCGGTGAACACCGCCGCGTTGAGCCCGTACTCGCTCGCGTTCGCGGCGAGCACCGCCTCGTCGTCGCTCCCGACGAGATAGAGCGACGCGATCGCACCGAACGTCTCCTCGGCGTAGACGCGCATGTCGGGGGTGACGCCGGTGAGGATGGTCGGCTCGAACACCCACGGCCCGAGGTCGGGGCGGGCGTTGCCGCCCACGAGCACGGTCGCGCCCTTCTCGACGGCGTCGTCGAGGTGCGCCTGCACGCGGGCGAGCTGGGCGGCGCTCGCGAGCGAGCCGAAGTCGGACCCGAAGCCGAGCGCCGTGCCGAGCTTCGCCGTGCGCAGGCGTTCGACGAGCTCACGCTCGAAGTCGCCGGCGATCTTGCGGTCGACGAAGATGCGCTCGATCGAGACGCACAGCTGGCCCATCGCCGAGAAGCAGGCGTGCGCGGCGTTCGCGGCTGCGCGAGCCGGGTCGGCGTCGTCGAGCACGAGCAGGGCGTTCTTGCCGCCGAGCTCGAGCGAGGCCCCGACCAGGCGCCGGCCGGCCTTCTCGGCGATGCGTCGGCCGGTCGCGGTCGAGCCCGTGAAGCAGATGTAGTCGACGGTGTCGGTGAGCGCCTCGCCGACCTCGGCTGCCTCGCCCGTCACGACGGCCCACAGGGCCTCGGGCACGCCCGCGTCGACGAACGCACGGCGCAGCGCGAGGATCGACAGCGCGCCCTGGTCGTCGGCCTTCTGCACGACGCCGCAGCCGGCGGCGAGCGCCGGCACGACGTCCATCGCGGCGAGGCTGAGCGCGTAGTTCCACGGGGTGATGACGCCGACGACGCCCTTCGGCGCGAAGCGCACGCGCGAGGTCGCGACGGTCGGGATGCCGGAGCGCACGGGGCGCCCGCGCAGCACCCTGCGGGCGGCGATCGCGTTGTAGCGCGTGACCGAGGCCGCCTCGAAGATCTCCTCGAAGCCCTGCCCGCGGGTCTTGCCGCTCTCGAGCTGGATGAGGTCGAGCAGCTCCTCGCGGCGCTCGAGCAGCAGGTCGTGGGCGCGCAGCAGCACGCGGCGCCGCTCGGCGAAGCCGGCGCGGGCCCACGCGAGTTGTGCGAGGCGCGCGCGGTCGACCGCGTCGCGCACGTCGTCGGCGCTCGAGCGGGGCAGTTCGTGCAGGGTCTCGCCCGTCATGGGCGTCGGCACGGCGGCGGTGTCGGAGCCGCTCGCGACGACGTCGTCGACGAGGCTCCGGAACAGATCGGAGGAGGTGGTCTGGGCGGGCATGCGCACAGTCTAGGTCAGATGACCCACTTCGTCGCCGAGTGAGTACACTTCCTCCATGACCGCAGCGGAGCGCTCCCTGTCCCGCGGCGTCGTCGCCCGCTATGCGATCGGTTCGCTCGGCACCGGTGGGTTCGCGACGCTGCCGGGGCTCGTCCTCGTGTACTACCTCACCGACACCCTCGGGGTGAGCGCCCTCGTCGCGGGCCTCGTCGTCACGGCGGCCAAGGTCTGGGACGTCGTGATCGACCCCTGGATCGGCGGTCGCAGCGACCGTGCGCTCGTGCGCACGGGCACGCGCCGCACCTGGATGCTCGTGGGCGCGATCGCGCTGCCGGTCGGCTTCGCGCTCACCTTCGCCGTTCCGGCCGGCGTCGGCCCCGTGGCATCCGGGTTCTGGGTGTTCATCGCGTTCCTCGCGACCGCGACCGCGTTCAGCCTGTTCCAGGTGCCGTACATCGCGCTGCCCGCGGAGCTCACCGCCGACTACGACGAGCGCACGCGCCTGCTGACGTGGCGCGTGGTCGTGCTGACGCTCGCGATCCTGCTGTTCGGTGCGGGCGGGCCCGAGATCCGCAACGCATTCGACGACGAGGCGACCGGCTACCTCGTGATGGCGCTCGTCGCGGGCGTGGTCATCGGGGTGGGCATGCTCATCGCGGCGGGCACCGCGAAGCGGGGGGATGCCGCGGGCGCGGCGCGCGCCGGCACGTCGACACCGTCCGCCTCGACGCCGTCGGGCTCGACCGAGGGCGGCTACCGCGAGGGCTTCGACGCGCTCCGGCGCAGCCGCGCGTTCCGGGTGCTGCTCACGGTGTTCGTGCTGCAGGGGCTCGCGACGGGCCTCATGCTCGCCGGAGCCCAGTTCACCGCGACCTGGGTGCTCCGCTCGGAGGCGGCGGTCACCCTGCTGTTCGTGGCGCTCATCGCGCCCGCGCTCGTGTTCGCACCCCTGTGGGGTCGGCTCGCGCGTCGCATCGGCAAGGAGCGGGGCTTCCGCATCGCGAGCATCGTCTTCGCGGTCGCGACCCTCAGCATGGTCCTGCTCGTCTGGGCACCCGGGCCCTGGGTCTACCTGCCCGTCGCCGTGGCGGGCGCGGCCTACGCGGGCATGCAGTCGCTGCCGATGGCGATGCTGCCCGACGTGATCTCGCACGACGCCCGCGCGACCGGCCGCGACCGCGCCGGCAGCTTCGGCGGCATCTGGACGGCGGGGGAGACGGCCGGCATGGCGCTCGGCGCGACCCTGCTCACGCTCATGCTCGCCGCGACCGGCTACCTCGAGTCGACCGGGTCCGAGACCGTCGACCAGTCGCCCGCGGCCATCGCCGGCATCGCATTGTCGTTCAGCCTCGTGCCCGCCGTGCTCGTCGCGACCAGCGTTCTCGTCCTGCGCCGCTACCCGTTGCGGCGTGGCGACGTGAACGCCGATGCGGACGCCCTCGCGGGCATGGCCGGCACGACCGACCCGACCGGCTCCGCCGGCACCACCGAAGGGATCACCCGATGACCGGTTTCCGCCGCGAGACCTCCGACATCCTGCGCGAGCTCGACGCGCTGCGCGCCGCCGACGCCCCGACGCACGGCGGGCACGTGCTCTCGTACGTGTACGACTCGGGCCTCGACGAACTCGACGAGCTCGCCGGCCGGGCCGCCCGGCGGGTGCAGCCCGTGAACGGGCTCGACCCGACGACCTTCGGTTCGGTCGCCGCGATGGAGCGCGACGTCGTCGGCTTCGCCCGGCGCGTGCTCGGGGGCGCGGATGACGGCGACGGCGCCGATGGCCTCGGCGGGTTCGGGGGAGCGCCCAGCGCCCAGCGCGAGGTCGTCGTCGGCTCGGTGACCTCGGGCGGCACCGAGAGCTGCCTGCTCGCGGTGAAGACCGCGCGCGACGCCTGGCGCGCCGCCAGGATCGGTTCGCCGAGGATGCCCCGCATCGTCGCCCCCGTGACCGTGCACGCGGCATTCCACAAGGCGGCCCACTACTTCGGGCTCGAACTCGACCTCGTGCCCGTCGACCCCGCGACCGGCACGCTCGCGCCGTCGGCGATCGAAGAACGCCTCGGCGACGACGTCGCCCTCGTCGTCGTGAGCGCGCCGTCGTACCCGTTCGCGAGCCTCGACCCCGTGGCCGACGTCGCCGCGATCACCGCGGCCCGCGGCATCTGGCTGCACGTCGACGCGTGCATCGGCGGATTCGCCCTCGCGTTCTGGCCCGACGCCCTCCCCGCCTGGGACTTCTCGGTGCCCGGCGTGACGAGCATCTCGGCCGACCTGCACAAGTACGGCTACGCGCCCAAGGGCGCCTCGGTGCTGCTCACCCGTGGGCGCGACCGGCAGCGTCGCCAGTACTTCGCGACGACGGGCTGGCCGGGCTACCCGGTCGTCAACCCCACGATGACCGGCTCGAAGCCCGCAGGCCCCCTCGCCGCGGCGTGGGCGATCATCGAGGCGCTCGGCACGGAGGGGTTCCGGGATCTCACCGCACAGGCGGCCCGCGCCACCGCGGAGCTGCGCTCGGCGATCGACGGCATCGAGGGCCTGCGCGTGGTGGGGGAGCCGACGGGACCGCTGCTCGCGGTGGCCGCCGACGAGGAGGCTCCGGTCGCCTCGCGCGTCGACCCGCACCACTGGGCCGACGCCGCGCGCTCGGCGGGCTGGCAGCTGCAGCTGCAGCCGGGGCTCGTGCAGTCCGACGGCTCGCGCCTGCCGCACACGACCCACCTCACCGTCACTCCGGTCACCGAGCAGGTGCTGCCGGGGCTCATCGGTGCACTCGTGGCTGCGGCCGACGAGGTCCGCGGCATCCCGCAGATCGACGGGCGAGCCGCGCTCGCCGGCCTCGTCGCGGCACTGCCGGGCGAGTTCGGCGGTGCACTCGCGGCCGGCGACCCCGAGGAGCTCGCCGCGTTCGCCGCGTCGATCGACGCCGACTCGGCAGCGGGCGTGCTCGCCGCCGCGGGGCTCCTCGGCGGGGAGGGCGCACTGCCCGACCAACTCGCGCCCGTGCTGGCGCTCGTCGAGGCCCTGCCGGGGCCGCTCACCGAGCGACTCCTCGTCGAACTGCTCGCCCGTGTCGTGGAGCCGCCGGCCGCCGGTTGAACGCTCGGTGGTCGAGTAGCGACGAAAGAGCTACTCGACCGCCATCGGCCCTCAGCGCACCGAGACGTCGAGGCGGCGACCGGAGAGGTCGCGCGGCATCCCGGCCAGGCGGGCCGCGACCTGCTCGATCGCTCGGGCGGCGGGGTCGTCGGGTGCCGCGACCACGACGGGCACGCCGTCGTCGCCGCCCTGCCGCAGCGCCATGCTGAGCGGCACGCTCGCGAGGAGCGGAACGGGCTCGGGCTGGCCCGTCGAGAGCCGCTCGGCGACGAGTTCGCCGCCGCCCGACCCGAACAGGTCGAGCACCTGCCCGTCGGGCTGCACCAGCCCGGCCATGTTCTCGATGACGCCGACGATGCGCTGACCGGTCTGCCGTGCGACCACGCCCGAGCGTTCGGCCACGTCGGCCGCCGCGGCCTGCGGGGTCGTGACGACGACGACCTCGGCGTTGGGCAGCAACTGCCCGAGCGAGATGGCGATGTCGCCCGTGCCGGGCGGCAGGTCGACGAGCAGCACGTCGAGATCGCCGAAGTAGACGTCGGTGAGGAACTGCGAGAGCGTGCGGTGCAGCATCGGCCCGCGCCAGGCGACCGCCGTCGACGACGCGCGACCGCCCGGCCCCGAAGGCTCGATGAACATGCCGATCGAGATGACCTTCACGCCGTGCGCGACGGGCGGCAGGATCATCTCGTCGACCCGGGTCGGCCGGGCGGCGAGGCCCTCGTCGTCGACGAGCCCGAGCAGCCCCGGGATGGAGAACCCGTGCACGTCGGCGTCGACGAGCCCGACCGAGAGGCCGCGTGCCGCGAGCGCGACCGCGAGGTTGGCCGTGACCGTCGACTTGCCGACACCGCCCTTGCCGCTCGTGACCGCGATCACCTTCGTGAGCGTGCCCGGGCCGAAGGGGTTGCCGCGTGCGGCCCGGCCACCGCGGAGGCGCTCAGTGAGGGCGGCCCGCTGCGCGGGGGTCATGACCGAGAGCTCGACGGATGCGTTGCCGGGGCCGACGACGGACTCGGCGGCCTGCCGCACGTCGCGCTCGATGCGGTCGGAGGCGGGGCATCCCACGATCGTCAGCCGGATGCCGACCTCGACCCGGCCGCTGGCGACCTCGACGACGCGATCGACCATGTCGAGATCGGTGACGGGCTTGCGGATCTCGGGGTCGATGACCGACTCGAGCGCGCGCCGGACGGCGCGCTCGATCGTCGTGACGGCGGGGGCGGCATCCTCGCCGGAAGCGCCGCCGGGCGCGTCGGGAGCGTCAGCCGGCACGCTCGGCCTCCTCGTCGTCGCGCCGGTCGAGCTCCTCGAGCATCGCGCGCAGCTCGGCGCGGATGAACTCCTTCGAGGCCAGGTCCTTCACGGCGAGACGCAGCGCCACGACCTCACGGGCGAGGTACTCGGTGTCGGCGAGGTTGCGCTCGGCGCGCTGCCGGTCCTGCTCGATCTGCACGCGGTCGCGGTCGTCCTGCCGGTTCTGCGCGAGCAGGATGAGCGGGGCCGCGTACGACGCCTGCAGCGAGAGCACGAGCGTGAGGGCGGTGAAGCCGAACGCGAACGAGTCGAAGCGCCACGCCTCGGGGCCGAACGTGTTCCAGGCCATCCAGCCGAGGGCGAACACCGACAGCCCGACGAGGAAGCCGGGCGTGCCCATGGCACGCGCGACCCACTCGGTGAAGCGGCCGAACCGGTCGCTGTCGCCCGAGCCGCGGAACGGGGCGTTGCGGCGGATGCCCTTCGGTGTGTCGAATCGACGGTCTTCCGACTCAGCGCGTGCCATCTGCGCCCCTCCTTCCGTACGGGATGGGGATGCTCCCCGTGGTCAGCTGGGCCCGCGCCGTGCTGCGTTTGGCCAGCTCCTGTTCATCGGGGTGACTTCGCCAGTCATCGGGCAGCAGGTAGTCGAGCACGTCGTCAATCGTCACCACCCCGACGAGTCGATGCTTCTCGTCGACCACCGGCACCGAGACGAGGTCGTAGCTCGCGAGGATGCGGCTGACCTCGGCGGCGGAGGTGTCGGCGGTCACGGGCTCGAGGCCCTGGTCGATGAGGGTGCCGAGCCGCTCGTGCGGCGGGTAGCGCAGCATGCGCTGGAAGTGCACGATGCCGAGGAACCGGCCGGTCGGCGGCTCGTACGGCGGCAGCGTCACGCACACGGCCGCGCCGAGCGCGGGCGGCAGGTCGTGCCGGCGGATGAGCGCGAGCCCCTCGGCGACGGTCGCGTCGGCCGACACGATGATCGGCTCGGTCGTCATGAGTCCGCCCGCGGTGTCGGGGCCGTACGACAGCAGGAACCGCACGTCCTCGGCCTCTTCGGGCTCCATGAGCTCGAGCAGGTGCTCGCCGCGCTCCTCGGGCAGCTGCGCGATGAGGTCGGCCGCATCGTCGGGCTGCATGTGGTCGAGCACGTCGGCGGCGCGATCGTCGCCGAGGCCCGCGAGGATGTCGACCTGGTCGGCCTCGGGCATCTCTTCCAGCACGTCGGCGAGGCGGTCGTCGGGGAGTTCCTCGGCCACCTCCTGGCGGCGCTGCGCGGGCAGGTCGAGCAGCGTGTTGGCGAGGTCGGCGGGCTTCAGCTCGGAGTAGGTGGCGATGAGCTGCTCGGCCGACTGCGCCTCTCCGACGGCGGCGTGCTCGCGCACCTCGCGCCACGTGACGTACGCCGACTGGCCCTTCGAGAACGGCGACGCGCCCTTGGGTCGGCGCACGAAGAGCTGGTCGACCTCCCACTCGCCGGGCTCCTGCTCCTCGATCGCGACGTCTTCGATCGTCGCGGTGCCCGAGCCGTCGTTGAAGCGCACCTTGCGACCGAGCATCTCGGCGATCACGCGCACCTCGCCGCCGCGCTGCTCGAAGCGGCGCAGGTTGATGAGCCCCGTCGTGATGATCTGGCCCCCGCCGATCGAGGTGACGCGTCCGATCGAGACGAACACGCGACGCTTGCCGGGGATCTCGACGATGAGCCCGACCACGCGCGGGGGGTCGCTCTTGCGGTACACGACGAGGACGTCGCGCACCTTGCCCACTCGATCGCCATTGGGGTCGAAGACGGCGCACCCGGCGAGTCGGGCGACGAAGACTCTCGTGGCGCTCACGCTACAAACTTAGCCCCCGGATGCCTCGGGGCGGGCGCCATCCGGACGCGTGACGCCGCATCGTGGGATGATGGCCGGGTGACGAACCAGAGCCCGTTCGGCGGCCGTGCCGGCCGCGAACTCCCGACCATGCCGAAGGGCGAGACGGTCGCGAGCTTCGAGACCTACGCCGAGGCGCAGGCCGCCGTCGACCGGCTGTCGAAGGCCGAGTTCCCCGTGAAGGAGCTCGCGATCATCGGCACCGACCTGGCCACCGTCGAGCGCATCACCGGCAAGCTCACCTGGAGTCGTGCCGCGGGCGCCGGGGCGATCTCGGGCGCGTGGTTCGGACTCTTCCTCGGGCTGCTGTTCTTCATCTTCGCGCCGAGCGGGGCGTCGTTCGGCATCCTCGGCGCGGCCGTGCTCATCGGCGCCGGCTTCGGCATGATCTTCAGCGTCGTCTCGTACTCGGTGAACCGTCGCCGCCGCGACTTCACCTCGAACATCCAGGTGCTCGCGACCCACTACGCGATCATCATCACCGACCCCTCGCACGTCGCGCGGGCGCGCAACCTGCTCGGCACCGCGGGGGAGGCGGCGCCTGCGGCGCCTGCGCCGCCGGCCGCACATTCGACGCCGGCACCGCCCGCGCCGCCGTCGCCGCCTTCGGTGCCGGTGCCGCCGGTCGCCGCTGCGGTCGACGACCGATCTGCGACCGACGCCGGCGACGAGGCATCCGATTCAGCGGCTGCGCAGGGCGACGAACCGCGCGCGCTCACCTACGGCGAGGCGCAGGATGCCGCGCGCCGGGCCGCACGGGAGGCCGAGGCCGCCCGCCGTCGTGGCTCGGAGGGCGACGGCGCCTGAGCCGATTCGGGTCTGAGCCGATTCGGGCCTACCAGGTGGTCGGCTTCTCGGGCGCGTACAGCCAGGTCTGGAAGAAGGCGTCGAGCTGCGTGCCCGACACCTCCTCGGCGAGGGCGGTGAAGTCGGCGGTGGTCGCCGTGCCGCCGCCGAAGCGCTCCACCCACTCCTTCGCGAGCTCGAAGAAGGCGTCGTCGCCGATCTTCACGCGCAGGGCGTGCAGGGTGGCGGCGCCGCGGTCGTAGACGGCGCCCGCGAAGAGCCCGTGCGGCTGCGGGTCGGCGACCACGAGGCTCCAGAACTCGTCATCGGCGGGCGTCGACATCACCTCATCGAAGTTCGTTTGCGCGGTGGCCCGGCCCTGCTCCTCGCTCCACATCCACGAGGCGTAGCTCGCCCAGCCTTCGTTGAGCCAGATGTCGGCCCAGCGCCCGGGGCTGACCTGATCGCCCATCCATTGGTGGGCGAGCTCGTGCGCCGCCGTCCCCTCGCTCGCCCGTCGCGAGAAGAACGAACGCGTCTGCGTCTCGAGCGCGTAGCCGACCGAGTCGTCGTCGACGATCGCGCCGTAGGCGACGAACGGGTAGGGCCCGAAGCGGTCCTCGAAGAACGCGATCATCTCCGGAGCGAGGGCGAGCGACGCCGATGCGGATGCGGGCAGTGCCGGGTCGACGGCGTCGATGATCTCGAGCCCGTCGGGCGTCGTGTAACGGTTGAGGGTGTAGTCGCCGACACTCGCGGTCGCGAGGTACGCCGCCATCTGGTCGGGCGCATGCCAGGTCCACGTCGTGCGTCCATCGTTCGTCGACTGGTCGGCCAGCGTGCCGTTGGCGACCGCGACGAGCCCGTCGGGGACGGTGATCTCGAAGTCGTAGCTCGCCTTGTCGCTCGGGTGATCGCTCACGGGGAACCAGGTGGCCGCTCCGTCGGGCTCGGAGACGACCATCGCGCCGTCGCGCGTCGTCACCCAGCCGTAGAGTTCGTCGTCGATGTCTCGGGGTTGCGTCGTGGTGCCGCCGTACTCGACGACGACCTGTGAGCCCTGCCCGGCCTTCAGCTTCGGTCGTGGGGTGATGACGAGCTCGTTCTCGGTCTGCGTGAACGCCATCGGCTTGCCGCCGACCGTGACGCGATGCACGGTGAGCCCCCGCAGGTCGAGGTTGAAGCGATCGAGGTCCTGCGTGGCGCGCAGGTCGATCGTCGCGACGCCGTCGAGCTGCCCTTCGAGTGGAGCGGGTTCGGGTGCGGGCGGCGTGTAGTCGAGGTCGAGGTCGATGTGCTGCAGGTCGATGCCGCCGTTGCCGGCGAGCGGGAAGTACGGGTCGCCGGCCCCATCGGCGCCGGCGCTGTACCGTGGCTGGCCGGGCTTGCCGGGCGCCGCCGTGGCGACCGCGGGAGCGGCGACGACCGCGAGCGCGAGGCCGGCGGCACTGAGGGCGGCGAGCATGGTGCGACGGTGCGACATGGGGTCCTCCAGCACGTGGGTGCGATCGGCTTCGTGCCGACCCTAGCGCGGCCCCGAAGCGACCCGCCAGACCCGGCGGGCTCCCAGACTCGCGATATATCGTGTCGCACATGGCCACCGGACGAGACGCCCAGCGGACCGCGCTCGAAGCCGAACTCGCTCACGAGATCGCCGAGGCGGAGCATCCCGACCGCCCGGTCAGGCGGGTGCTCCGGCGGCTGCGGCAGGCGATCGGTCGCCGCCCCGGCCTGCTGCGCGCCTACCGGGTGCTCGTCGGGGTGCTCGGCGGAACCATCGCCGTCGGCGGTCTGCTGCTCGTGCCGCTGCCCGGTCCGGGCTGGCTCGTCGTGTTCCTCGGGCTCGCGATCCTCGGCACCGAGTTCGCCTGGGCGAAGCGCCTCGCGGCGTTCACCAAGCGGCAGCTCGCCCGGTTCTGGGACTGGTGGCGCGCGCGGCGTGCGGCTCGTACCACCGCCTGAGTCCGCGCCCGCGACGGGTCAGCGCCCGGCGCCGCGCACCCACGCCTCGACGTCGTCGGCCGTGCGCGGGATGCGCACCGACAGGTTCTCGGCGCCGTCGGCGGTGACGAGGATGTCGTCCTCGATTCGCACGCCGATGCCGCGGAACTCCTCGGGCACGGTGAGGTCGTCGGGCTGGAAGTAGAGGCCCGGCTCGATCGTGAAGATCATGCCCGCCTCGACGACGCCGTCCATGTAGAGCCCGCGTCGGGCCTGCGCGCAGTCGTGCACGTCGAGACCCAGGTGGTGGCTCGTGCCGTGCACCATGTAGCGGCGGTGGAACTGGTTGTCGGGCTCGAGCGACTCCTCGGCCGACACCGGCAGGAAGCCCCACTCGGCGGTCTTGCGGGCGATCACCTGCATCGCGGCCGCGTGCACCTCGCGGAAGACGATGCCGGGTCGCACGATGGCGAACGCCGCGTCGGCCGCTTCGAGCACGGCCTCGTAGACCTGGCGCTGCACGGGGGAGAAGGTGCCGTTCACGGGGAAGGTGCGCGTGATGTCGGCCGTGTAGTACGTGTCGAGCTCGACGCCCGCGTCGAGCAGCACCAGGTCGCCCGGCACGACGGCGCCGTCGTTGCGGGTCCAGTGCAGGATCGTCGCGTGCGGGCCGGCGGCGGCGATCGAACCGTAGCCGACGTCGTTGCCCTCGAGGCGGGCGCGGGTCGCGAAGACTCCCTCGATCACGCGCTCGCCCCGCACCTCGGAGGTGATGCGGGGAAGTTCGGCGAGCACTTCGCCGAACCCGCGTTCGGTCGCGTCGATCGCTGCGCGCATCTCGGCGATCTCGAAGTCATCCTTCACGAGGCGGAGCTCGCTGACGGCACGAGCGAGTTCGCCGTCGGGCTCGTGCTCGTCGCCGATCTCGAGCGAGAACGCGGCGTCCTGCGCGTTCTCGCTGAGCACGCGCTCGGCCGCGTAGCGGATGCGGGCGTGGTCGACGCGCTCGGTGAGGGACGCGTCGGCCTCGCGCACGACGAGCGTCGCCGTGTCGACCGCGTCGATGACGGCGTCGAACTCGCGGATGTCGCGGGTCGCGACCGCCAGGTCGGCGGCGACGTGCGCGAGCGAGGGACGCGGGCCGATCCAGAACTCGCCGATCGCGGCGTTCGCGTAGAACTCCTCGGAGTCGCGGCCCGCGCGCTCGCGGAAGTAGACGGTCGCGTCGTGACCCGTGTCGCCGGTCGGCTCGAGCACGAGCACGGCGCCGGGCTCGGAGTCGGAGCCCCAGCCGGTGAGGTGCGCGAACGCGGAGTGGGCGCGGAAGGGATACTCGGTGTCGTTGGCGCGCTGCTTCATGTCACCCGCGGGGATGATGAGCCGCTGGCCGGGGAACTCGGCCGAGACCCGAGCTCGCCGTGCCGCGGCGTAGGCGGCCTGCGGGCGAGCGGCGGGCAGCGTCTCGTCGCGATCGGCCCAGCCGCTCGAGATGAAGGACTTGAAACCCTCAGAGCCCGGCGTCGTCGACCGGTTCGCGTTGCGCCCGGCCTCGTCGCCGGAGGGGTTCGCCGCGGCCGCGGTCTCGGTGGTGGAGGTGTCGCTCGAGTTCGCCATGGCTCCATTCTCGCACCGGCGCGCCGATGGGTTTCGAGACGCGTGCTCCTGCGTCGCGCGCTCCTCAACCCGCCGAGGCGCGGCGCAGGGTCGCGACGATCGGGCGATGGTCGCTGCCCGCGTCGTCGAGCGACTCGACGACACGGAAGCCCTCGACCGTCCACCCCGGGGTCGCGAGCACGTGGTCGATCGGGCTGCCGAGCAGCGGCGGCAGGTCGGTGGGCCACGTGCCGACGGCGGCCGAGCGCGCCTGCACCGCGGCATCCCGGCAGAGCCCGAGATCGCCGCCGTCGACGCCGCGCCAGGCGAAGTGGTCGACCGTCGCGTTGAAGTCGCCGGCCATGATCGTGTTCTCGCGCGAGCACTGCTCGGCGAGCCAGTCGAGGTCGCTGCGCCAGTTGCGCAGCTCCCACCGGATCGGGGCGACCGCATGCACCGCGACGATGCGCGGTCCGTCGCCCGACGTCGGGTCGGCGACGACGCTCGGCAGCGTGTTCGTGTTGCCCGGCGGGCCGGGGTAGTCGGCCGAGACGACCTCGTAGTCGCCGAGGTCGGGGCTGATGAGCAGCGTCGTCGATCGCGCTTTCGCGATGTCGTCGTACGCCTGCGTGTGCACCCACATGGGCGACCCGCCCTCGCGCATCGCGACGGCCACGTCCTCGCCGAGGGAGTCCGTCGTCTCGGGCAGCACGACGACGTCGGCCCCCTCGTCGAGCGCGAGCCCGGCGATGGTGGCCGCGTCGGGCACTTCGCCGAGCGTGTTCCACGAGACCACCGTGACCGTGTCGGGCGTCGCCTCGGCCGCGGCATCCGGTGCCGTCGTCTCTGCGCCCCGCACCGCGAGCACCGCGACGTTGCCCGCGGCGAAGAGGGCGAGCACGGTCGCCATGGCGAGCGCGAAGCGGCGCGGCCGACGCGGGATGGCGAGCAGGCAGAACAGCACCGCCGCGACCGTCCCGCCGATGGCCGCGACGCCGCGGAGCGCGACGACGTGGGCGGCGATCCACTGGTTCTGCAGGCCGAACGCCTGCGGCCAGACGAGCATGGCGGCGATGGCGGCCGTGCCGATGACCACGACCCATCCGAGGATGCGGGGGAGCATTCCACCAACCCTACGGGTCCGCCGCCACCCGCTTCTGGGAGGCCACCGTGAGCGCCCCCCTCGATACGATGGGGGGATGTCGCGAGCCCCCGTCGCGATCGGCGAGGCCGATCTGCACACCCATTCGGTGGTGTCCGACGGCACCGAGTCGCCCGCGGAGCTCATGCGGCAGGCCGCCGCGATCGGACTCCCGGCCGTCGCGCTCACCGACCACGACTCCACGAGCGGGTGGGCCGAGGCCGCCGCGGCCGTGCCCGAGACGGGCGTCGCGCTCATCCCGGGCATGGAGTTCTCGACGCGCGAGGGATTCACGAGCGTGCACGTGCTCGGCTATCTCGTCGACCCGCTCGACGAGGCCCTCCTGGCCGAGACGGCCCGTATCCGCGAGTCGCGGCTCACCCGCGCCGAGGCGATCGTGCGCCGCATCGGCCGCGACTACGAGCTCAGCTGGGACGACGTGCTCGCCCAGACCGCAGAGGGCGCCACCATCGGCCGGCCGCACATCGCCGATGCGCTCGTCGCGCGCGGGCATGCGCCGACGCGCTCGGCCGCGTTCGACGGCATCCTGCACCCGCGTTCCGGGTACTCGCAGCCGCACTACGCGCCCGACCCGTTGACCGGCGTACGGCTCATCCGCGCCGCCGGCGGGGTTCCGGTGCTCGCGCACCCCGGCGCGCGGGGCATCGAGCACGTCGTGCCGCCCGCGCGTCTCGCGAAGCTCGTCGACGCCGGACTGTTCGGGCTCGAGATCGAGCATCCCGAGAACCGCCCAGAGGCGAAACCGCGGCTCCGCGAGCTCGCGGCCGAGTTCGGGCTCGAGATCACCGGGTCGAGCGACTACCACGGTTCGGGAAAGCCGAACCGGCTGGGAGAGTGCCGCACGCCCGCCGACGTCGTCGCGCGGCTCGTCGCCGAGGGGCGCGGGGCGCAACCCGTGCTGCCGCCCGCCTAGCGCGGCCGGTGCTCCCGCCCGCTTAGCGCGAGCCGCTCGGATGCGACGAGCGCGCCGCACCGGTCGACGACCAGGTGCCGGCGCGCTCGAGCGACCGGTGGGATTCGGGGTCAGGCCTGCGGCGCCGCGGGAGCGGTGGTCTGCCCGCCGCCCGAGCCGCCGCTGCGACGGCGACGACGGCGACGCGGTGCCGGCTTGCCGTCGTGGTGCTCGTGACCCTTGCCGTCGTGCGTGCCGGTTCCGGGGGCCTTCGACGCGACGTCGTCGGTCGACTCCGCGGACGACGCGGTCTCGGCGGAGTCGCCGGTCGCGGCATCCGTGCCGGTGGGCTTGCCGTTGCGGGTGCGGCGACGGCTGCGGTTGCGCGGTGCGCGCTCGGCGTCGCCCTCGCTGCGGCCGGCCGTCGACGAACGCGTCGCGCTCGCAGCGGGGGCCGCCGGCTTCAGCCGGCCCTTCGTGCCCTCGGGGATGTCGAGGTCGGTGTAGAGGTGCGGGCTCGACGAATAGGTCTCGGTCGGCTCGGGCTGGCCGAACTCGAGGGCGCGGTTGATGAGCGCCCACTTGTGCAGGTCGTCCCAGTCGACGAACGTCACCGCGATGCCGGTCTTGCCCGCGCGACCAGTGCGGCCCGCGCGGTGCAGGTACGTCTTCTCGTCGTCGGGGATCGTGTGGTTGATGACGTGGGTCACGTCGTCGACGTCGATGCCGCGGGCGGCGACGTCGGTCGCGATGAGCACGTCCTTCTTGCCGGCCTTGAACGCGGCCATGGCGCGCTCGCGCTGGTCCTGGTTCAGGTCGCCGTGCACCGCAGCGGCGTTGAAGCCGCGGTCGTTGAGCTCCTCGACGAGCTTCGCCGCGGCGCGCTTCGTCCGCGTGAAGATGACCGTCTTGCCACGGCCGTCGGCCTGCAGGATGCGCGCGATCACCTCGTCCTTGTCGAGCGAGTGCGCCCGGTAGATGAGGTGCTTGATGTTCGCCTGCGTGAGTCCCTCGTCGGGGTCGTTCGCGCGGATGTGGATCGGCTTCGACATGAAGCGACGGGCGAGCGCCACGATCGGGCCGGGCATCGTCGCCGAGAAGAGCATGGTGTGCCGCACCGCGGGAACCTTCGAGAAGATCTTCTCGATGTCGGCGAGGAAGCCGAGGTCGAGCATCTTGTCGGCCTCGTCGAGCACGACCTCGCGCACGTCGGCGAGCGAGAGGATGCGCTGGTTCGCGAGGTCGATGAGCCGGCCCGGCGTGCCCACGACGATCTGCGCGCCGGCCTTGAGCTGCTCGATCTGGCCCTCGTACGCCTTGCCGCCGTAGATCGAGACGATCTTGGTGGGCCGGTTCGAGGTGGCGAGCTCGAGGTCTTCGGTCACCTGCACCGCGAGTTCGCGCGTCGGCACGACGACGAGCGCCTTGACGCCGTGCTCGGGGTCGTCGCCGAGACGCTGGATGAGCGGCAGGCCGAACCCGAAGGTCTTGCCCGTGCCGGTCTTGGCCTGGCCGATGATGTCCTGCCCGGTGAGGGCGAGGGGGATGGTCTGCTCCTGGATGGGGAAGGCATCGACGATGCCCTTGCCCGCGAGCGCGTCGACGATGTCGGACGCGATGCCGAGGTCGGTGAATGTGGTCAAAGATCTGCCTGTCGGTCGTGCTTCGAGAGTGAAGGTCGTGAGGTGCGCCTCGACTCAATCCCGGGCGCACGGCCGCGGATCCAGCGTCCGCATGCCCCTCCACCCTATCCGAGACTGCCTGTGAGCCTCGGATAGGCTGTGCTCGTGGTGTTCTGGTCCAACCGGCGCGGTGCGCGTCAAGAGCTTCCGCGGCTGCGTCCGCGGGTCGCGCCGACCGAGGTCGCGAAGGTCGACTTCACCGAACTCGTGCCCGACCCGGTGCCGTTCCTCGGCCAGGCCGCGTACATCCAGCTCGAGTTCTTCGAGAGCCTCTCGAAGGCCGTGATCGGTGCCACCTCGATGCACTCGAAGGAGCGGCTGAGTGCCGCGGCCGGCATTGCACTGCGCAAGCACCACGAGCTCATCGCCGAGCTCCGACGGCTCGGCGTCGAGCCCGACGAGGTCATGGCCCCGTTCGCGCCGGCCACCGACCGCCTCGGCCAGGCCACGGCGGGTGCCGACCAGTACGAGCTCATGCTCGGCATCCACGTGACGTCGGGCATGCTCGACGACTACTTCGCGCGCCTCGCCGAGGGGCTGCCGGCCGACCTGCGAACGCGGGTGCGATCGATCCTCGCCGCCGGCGGCATCGGCGAAGTGCTCGACGCCGAACTGCGGGCCGCGATCGAGTCGCAGCCCGGGCTCGCCGACCGGCTCGCCCTGTGGGGGCGCAGCATCGTCGGCGACACGCTGCTCATCGCGCGCTCGGCACTGCGCGGATCCGAGCCGGCCGAGCGCGCCGGCGATCGTGTCGAGCCGGTGTTCACCGAGCTCATCGCCGAGCACACGCGTCGCATGGACGCGCTCGGCCTCACGGCCTGAGCGACGTCGCCGAACTGCCCGGGATGCCCCGGGGCCGGCGCGTCAGGCCTTGCCGAGGCCGTGTCGCGAGAGGTGCTCGAACCGCGCCGCATCCGCCTTCTCGCGGCCGGGGCCGACCAGCCACGCCGACAGGGCCGAGGCGACCGCCGAAGCGCCGAGCGAGGCGACCCAGATCCAGCCGCCGTCCCACGCCCAGCCGAGCCACGTGAGCGCGACCCAGACCACCGCGGCGACGCCGGCGCCGATCGCGGGCACGAGCACGACGCCGCGCAGCTTGCGCAGCGGGAAGAGGAAGTGCGCCGCGATGCCGAGGATGGCGCCGCCGAGGGTGACGAAGAGGAGTTCCATGCTCAGGCGACGAACCCGACGCGGCGCGACTCCTCCGAGCCGATCTCGACGTACGCGAGCGCCGCGGCCGGCACGACGTAGACGGTGCCCTTGTCGTCGGCGAGCTTCAGCAGCGCGGACTGCCCGGCGAGCGCCGCGGCGACCGCCTGCTCGACCTCTGCGGCCGACTGCGAGGTCTCGAACCCGAGTTCACGGGGGGAGTTCTGGATGCCGATGCGAACGTCCACGGTACGCCTTTCTGCTCTTGCTGAAACCCTACACATCGGGGGCACGCGAGCCGTTCGCGTTCACTGTCGGCGGAACCGGTTAACGTTGCCGACATGCAGGGCACCCGAACCGCTCCAGAGCTCGTCCGACGACTCGCCGGCGGCGGGCACGCGGCGGTGTTCGGCGCGCCCGGCAGCGGCAAGACGACGCTCGCGATCGAGCTCGTCGCCGACCACGTCGAGCACGAGGGCGGCACGACCGACGAGGTGCTCGTGGTGTCGGCGACGCGCACGGCGGCGACCTCGCTGCGCGATGCGCTCGCCGTGCGCCTGGGGCTCACGACGCGCGGCCCCCTCGCGCGCACCGCGAACTCGATCGCGTTCGAGCTGGTTCGCGCGTACACGGGCCGGCCCGTGACCCTCCTCACGGGCGCCGAGCACGACCACATCATCGGCGAGCTGCTCGAGGGCGGCGTGCGCGACGGGTTCGGCCCGGCCTGGCCCGATCCGCTCACGGCAGAGGTGCGGGCGCTGCGCGGATTCCGCACCGAGCTCCGCGATCTCATGATGCGCGCCGTCGAGCACGGCGTCGACGCCGAGACCCTCGCCCGCCTCGGCGAGCGGTGCGATCGCCCCGAATGGGTGGCCGCCGCCGCGTTCCTCGCCGAGTACGACGAGGTCAAGGCCCAGTTGCGCCCCACCCAGTACGACTCGGCCGAACTCGCCGCGTTCGCGGCGGCGATCGTGCGCCGCAGCACGGTAGAGGCCGAGGCCGTCGAGGCGCTCGGGCGGCTCGCGGCGCTGCGGCTCGTCGTGGTCGACGACGCGCAGGAGGCGACGGAGGCGACGGCCGCGCTCCTCGGGGCGTTCGCCGCGCGCGGGGTGAAGGTCGTCGCGATCGGCGACCCCGACGTGGCGAGCAACGGCTTCCGCGGCGGGCGGCCCGAGCTGCTCGGCGCGCTCTCGGGGGTGCTCGACGGTGCCACGGTCGACCGCCACGTGCTGCCCGTGGTGCACCGTGGCGGCGCCGAGCTCCGCGCCGTCGTGCAGTCGGCGACGGCGCACATCGGCACCGCTCTGGGCGGGGCTCATCGTGCGGTCGGGGTCGAGCCGGCCGAGCACGACGCGGCGCGGGGCGCCGACCGCGATCGGCCCGCCCTGCTGCCGGTGATCGGCCTCGAGGCGCCGTCGCACGCGGCCGAGTGCCGAGCGGTGTCGGCGCTGCTGCGCGAGCGCCACCTGCTCGACGGGGTGCCGTGGTCGAAGATGGCCGTGGTGCTGCGGTCGGGCGGCGACGTGCCCGCGTTCGAGCGCGGGCTCGCACTGGCCGACGTCCCCACCGCCGGCAGCGCCGCGCGCACGGCCCTGCGCGACGCTCCGGCTGCGGCCGCGCTCCTGTCGGCGGCGTCGCTCGTGCTCGATCGCGAACCGCTCACCTCCGACCTCGCCGTCTCGTTGCTCACGGGTCCGATCGGGCGCCTCGACGCCGTCGGGCTGCGGCGGCTGCGTCTCGCCCTGCGCCACGAGGAGCTCGCGAACGGGGGCGACCGAACGGGCGACGAGCTGCTCGTCGAGGCGCTTGCCGCCCCGGGCGGGTTCGACTCGATCGACGCGGCACCGGCACGCCGAGCGGCGCGACTCGCGAAACTGCTCGCCGCGGCCCGCTCAGAGGCCGACCGCGGCTGCACCGTCGAAGAACTCCTCTGGTCGCTGTGGGAGTCGAGTGCGCTCGCCGCTGAATGGGGCGCGCAGGCGTCGGGTACCGGCGTGCTCGCCGACGAGGCGAACCGGTCGCTCGACGCGGCCGTCGCGCTGTTCGCGGCGGCGCAGCGGTTCGTCGAGCGAGAACCCGACGCGCCCGCCCTGCGGTTCGTCGACGAGGTGCTCGCGAGCGAACTGCCCGAAGACTCGCTCGCCCCGCAGCGCACCGCCGAGTCGGTCGTCGTCACGACGCCACCCGCCCTCATCGGCCGTTCATTCGACGTGGTCGTCGTCGCGGGGCTCCAAGAGGGGGTCTGGCCGAACCTGCGACCACGCGGCACGCTGCTGCACGCGGGGCTGCTCGCGCGCACCGCGACGGCGCTGCGAGCGGGCGCGCCGACGCCGACGGTCGAGACGGTCGCCGAGGCGCGCACGTCGGTGCGCAGCGACGAGCTGCGGCTGTTCGCACTCGCCGCCTCCCGCGCCGAGCGGCAGCTCGTACTCAGCTGCACCGCGAACGACGACGAACAGCCCTCCATGCTCATGGGCTACGCGCCCGACCGGGTGCGGGCGCCCCGGGTGCGACCGCTCCACCTCCGCGGACTCGTCGGCGCGCTTCGCCGCGAGACCGTGGCGTCGCCGACGGGCGAGGCGCCCGCCGCGCTCGCGCTGCTCGCCGAGGAGGGGGTGCCCGGCGCGCATCCCGACGACTGGTACGGGCTCGCCGAGCCCTCGACCACGGCGCCGCTCGTCGACCTCGACGGCGACCCCGAGGCGGTCGTCGCGGTCTCGCCGTCGCAGATCGACCGGGTCGAGGAGTCGCCGCTCGGCTGGTTCATCGACCACGTCGCGTCACCGCCGTCCGGCATCGCCGCGTCGATCGGCACGATCGTGCACGCGGTCGTCGAAGCGGCCGGCAACGACCCCGAGGGCGACACGAGCGTCGAGACCCTCTGGGCGGCAGTGTCGGCCCGGCTCGACGAGCTGCGGTTCGAGGCGGGCTGGGTGGCCGAGCGCGAGCGCCGGGGGGCGCGCACGATGACCGAGGGAGCCGCCGACTATCTCGCGAACTTCGCCGATGACGGCAAGGTGCTGCTCGGGGCGGAGGGCCGTTTCACGCTCGAGCTCGACCGGGTGCGCATCACCGGCACGATCGACCGCGTCGAGGTCTCGCCCGACGGCACGACCGTGATCGTCGACCTGAAGACGGGGCGCACACCCCCGACCGCCGCGCAGACCGCGGCGCATCCGCAGCTCGCCGCGTACCAGCTCGCGGCGAGGTCGGGCGCGGTTCCGGGCGGCGGCACGCTGGGCGGCGCGAAGCTCGTCTACGTGGCCAGACCCGCCTCCGGTCGCGGGTATACCGAACGCGCACAGCAGCCGTTCGACGACGAGGCCGAGGCGGCGTTCCGCGAGCGGCTCGCCGAGGTCGCACGCACGATGGCGGCCGCCGGCTTCGACGGACCGGCCGAGCTCGGCTTCGGGTCGCCGTTCGGGGCCTGGCAGTACCGCGTGCACCTCATCCCGGCGGTGTCGGCATGAGCGGCACCCCCGCCGGCGGCGCGCTGAGCGCGCTCGACATCGCCTCCCGGCTCGGCCTGCACGCGCCGACTCCCGAGCAACGGGCGGTCATCGAGGCCGAACCCGCCGGGCAGAGCCTGGTCGTCGCGGGCGCCGGCAGCGGCAAGACCGAGACGATGGCGAACCGCGTCGTCTGGCTGCTCGCGAACGGCCATGTCCAGGTGCCCGAGGTGCTCGGACTCACGTTCACCCGCAAGGCGGCGGGTGAACTGGCCGAACGCGTCCGCGATCGGGTCGCACAGCTCGTCGGCGAGGGCATCGCCGAGGTCGAGCTCGACCCGCTCGAGTCCGCTGCGGTCGGCACCTACAACGCCTTCGCGAGTGCGATCTACCGCGAGCACGCCATGCTCATCGGTCGTGAGCCCGACGCCTCCGTGCTGGGCGAGGCGTCCGCGTGGCAGCTCGCGCGATCGGTCGCCCAGGCCTCGGCCGATCCGCGGCTCGTCGAGCTCGACGCCTCGCTCGACCGCGTCACCGGGGCGGTGCTCGGCCTCAGCCGGGCGCTCGCCGAGAACGTCGCCGACAGCCGCGACGTCCGCGCGATGGTGCGCGACTTCCTGCAGATGGAGGGGCTGCCGATCGAGGCGCCGCGCAAGCGCACCGACTTCGCCTCCTTCGTCGACGCGCTCGGCGTCGTCGGCGCACTGCCGCCGCTGCTCGAACTGGCCGACGCCTACGCCGCGGCGAAGCAGCAGCGAGGCTTCGTCGAGTTCTCCGACCAGGTCTCGCTCGCGCTCGCGATCTGCGAACGGCACCCCGAGGTCGCCGCGGCACACCGCGAGCGCTATCGCACCGTGCTGCTCGACGAGTACCAGGACACGAGCGTCGTGCAGACGCGGCTCCTCTCGGCGCTCTTCGCCGACCACCCCGTGATGGCCGTCGGCGACCCCGACCAGTCGATCTACGGATGGCGTGGCGCGAGCGCGGCCAATCTCGCACGGTTCGGGCGCGACTTCGCGAGCGACGGCTCGGCCGCCGTGTACGACCTGTCCACGAGCTGGCGCAACCCGCGCATCGTGCTCGACGCCGCGAACGTGCTCATCGCCCCGCTCGACGCCGGCATCCCGAAGGCGCCGCTCGCCGCGTCGCCGTTCGCCGGTCCCGGGCGCCTCGAGGTGGCATGGGCGGAGACCATCGAGGCGGAGGCGGCTCGCGTCGCCGACTGGTTCGCGACCCGTCTCTCGCGCGCCGGAGACCGGCCGAGCGGTGCGCTGCTGTGCCGGACGTTCGCGAACGCCGAGGTGTTCACCGAGGCGCTGCGCGCCCGCGGCGTGCCCGTGCACGTGCTCGGCATGGCGGGCCTGCTCGACCAGCCTGTGATCGCCGACCTCGTGTGCGTGCTGCGGGTGCTGCACGATCCCTCAGCCGGCTCCGAGCTCGTGCGTGTGCTCGGCGGGGCACGGTGGAACGTCGGCGCCGCCGACCTCGACGCGCTGCGCGGACTCGCCCGGTGGCTCGCCGACCGCGACCTCGCCATGCGGCGGCTCGGCGACGACGTGCGCCGTGGCCTTCGCGGATCGATCGCCGTCGACGAGTCGCCGTCGATCGTCGACGCACTCGACTTCCTGCTCACCGCTCCCGACGACCACTCGGCGCTCCGGGCGTTCAGCGCGGTCGGCCTCGCGCGGATGCGACGAGCGGGTGCCCAGCTCCAGTCGCTGCGGCGCCGCGCCGGCCTCGGCCTCATCGACTTCGTCAGCCTCGTGCAGCAGGAACTCCTCCTCGACGTCGAGGTCGCGGCCAACGCCGCGCAGCCGCTCGGCGTGCCGAGCCTCGAGGCCTTCGACGAGCTGCTCATCGGCTTCGTCGAGATGGCCGAGCACCCGACCCTCGGCGCGTTCCTCGCCTGGCTGACCGAGGCCGAGCAGCGCGACCGGCTCGCCCCCAGGCAGGACGAGCCCGAACCCGGCGCCGTCCAGGTGCTCTCGATCCACGGGTCGAAGGGGCTCGAGTGGGACCTCGTGGCCATCCCGCGCATGGTGGAGGCCGAGATCCCCTCGAAGCCCCGTTCGACGAAGGGGTGGCTGTCGTTCGGCGAGCTGCCGAACGAGTTCAGGGGCGACCACGACGAGTTGCCCGAGCTGCAGTGGCGCGGGGTGCAGAGCCAGGCCGAGTTCGACGAGGCGGTCACCGCGTTCGCCGACGAGAACCGCGAACGCCACGCCGAAGAGGAGCGGCGCCTCGCCTACGTCGCGGTCACCCGGGCGAAGACCGAGCTGCTGCTCACGGGCTCGTGGTGGTCGACGCAGAAGGCGCCGCGTCAGCCGAGCCCGTTCCTGCGCGAACTCGCGGTCGCGGGGGTGATCCCGGCCGACGCGCTGCCCACGGCCCCCGCCGACGACGAGAACCCGCGAACCGGCACCGGCGAACGCCTGCGGTGGCCGCTCGACGGCCTGGGCCGCCGGCGCCGGGCGGTCGAGGCCGCCGCCGAGTCGGTCCGGCTCGCCGCCGCGCGACCGAGCGGTCAGGGCATCGGACCACGGCTCGCCGACGAGCTCCGCCTGCTGCTCGAGGAACGTCGGCGCCGGCATGAGCCCGAGGCGGCGCCCGAGATCCCCGTTCGCGTGCCGGCATCGCGGTTCAAGGACTACGTCGACGACCCCCTCGCGGTCGCCGCGACGCTCCGGCGGCCGATGCCGCAACGACCGTTCCGGGCGACGCGCATCGGCACCCTGTTCCACGAGTGGGTCGAGCGGCGCTCGACCGACGAGGCCGACGGCTTCGTCGCAGCGGGGCTCGACGAGCTCGACGCCCTCTGGCTCGAGCACGACGACGACCCCGCCGAGATCCTGGTCGCCGACGACCCCCGGGCCGAGGCCGGTGGAGACCGCCTGCGCACACTGCAGGAGCGCTTCGCCGCCTCCGAGTGGGGTGACCGCAAGCCGGCCGCCGTCGAGCTCGAACTGCACCTACCGCTGGGCGAGAACGTGTTCGTCTGCAAGCTCGACGCCGTCTACGACGTCGACCCGGCCTCCGAGCTCGGTTCCCGGGGCATCACCGTGCAGGTCGTCGACTGGAAGACCGGCAAGGCACCGCGCGACGCTCGCGACCTCGAGCTCAAGCAGACCCAGCTCGCGCTGTACCGGCTCGCGTACGCGAAATGGGCCGGCATCGACGCCGCGACGGTCGACGCGGTGTTCTACTTCGTCGAGGACGACCGGGTGATCCGGCCGGACGCGATCTACGACGAGGCGGCGTTGCGCCGGGCGTGGTCGTCGGCGTCGTCTCCCGAGTCGGCGCGGGCCTGATCGTCGCCGTCGCTTGACGACGTCGCGCCGCGGTCGTCGACCGACGCGGTGCCGGCCGTTTCGCCGTTGTCGACCCCCGACGCGGCCCCGGGTGCGGCATCCCCCCAGTCGGTGAGGTCGAGCGGGATCGGCGCCGTCGCGTCCATCGGCGCGCCCCCGTCGCGCAGCGCGGAGAAGTCGTAGCTGTCGGTCAGCATCGCGCCGCTGCGGTCGGCGGGCAGGTGGTCGTGCGGGGTCTCGTCGAGCATGCGCTCGACGTCGCCGACCGCGAGGATCGGTCCGGTCTCGGGCGACAGCGATTCGCTCGACCGATCGTGCACGCTCTCGACGAGCCCGTCGAGCAGTCCGACGGCGTCGTCGATGACCTCCTGGTCTCGTTCGTCGACGCCGTGCAGCAGCCAGCGGGCGAGTTCGAGCTCACCGTAGAGCAGCGCGCGCTGCGGGAGATGCGCATCGGCGCCGCCCTCGCGCGCGGCGATGTACGCGCCGAGCGCCCGCTCGGCCGCCGCGCCGCGAGACGTGAGCAACCAGTGCAGGTCGCGGGCGGGGTCGCCCTCGGCGAGGCCCGACCAGCCGAGCACGCCCGTCACGGTCTCGCCGTCGTTGAGGATGACGTCGGCCGCGAGTCCGCCGTGCACCACGGTCGGCCGGAACCGCCAGAGCGTGTCGTCGTCGGTCGCCTCCTCCCATCGGCGCAGCAGCGCCGCCGGCAGATGCCCCGTGTCGGACGCACGGCTGACGAGGGCGACGACCGATTCGCGGGCGGCGTCGGCCGATTGGCGGGGGAGTCCGGCGTCGCCGACGAATCCGGCCGGGAGCGAGTGCACGGCCGCGATCGAGAGTCCGACCGACTCGGCGAGCCGGTCGTGCGCGGTCAGCTCGTCGGCGGTCGAGACGCCGCCCTCGATGAAGTCCGTGACGACGGCGCGGGTGCCGTCGACGGGGGCCTGGCCGACGAAGGTCGGCACGGCGAACGGCAACCGGCTGCGGATGCCGGGCGTCAGTGCGCGCAGCGCGACGAGGTCGGCCGACTGCTCGGACTCGGCGGACTGCGAGCGCGGTACGCGGATGATCAGGTGGCGGCCGTCGGTGGTGCGGAACTCGACGGCGTCGAACGCGCCGTGGCTGCGCCGGGTGTGCGCGCGAGCGGCGTTGACCTCGAGTCCGGGCACCGCCGCCGTGGCCAACGCGGCTAGAGTGAGAGGAGGTCTGGCCATGGCATTCAGCTTAAGCAGGCATCATCGGGCGAGGGGCGACCGCCACACCTTCCCGGCGACTCCGCACGCACGGCGAAGACCTCCGCAATCGCAGTGAGAGGGGCGCAGTGACCGAGCTCGAGCCGCTGCCGCCCTTCGCGCGGGCCGTGATCGATCGCGATGCCGGTCGTCGCACCGACCCTGAGTTCCCGGCCTCGTTCGACGCCGATCCGGCGTCGCGGGTGCTCTTCGTACGCGGTGATCGGGTGCTCGTCGCCGAGCGGGTCGAGGGGTCGGAGCCGACGCTCGAGCTGCGGCATCCCGCCGACGCCCCCGAGGGCGAGCTCCGCATCTACCTCGGCCGCACGTCCGCAGGCGGCGGCGCCGCGAACCGCGACGGCGGGCGACCGTCCCTCGCCTACGAGGCGCGCCTCCTCGACGAGGCGGCCGCCGCGGCGCTCGAACCCGAGGTCGCCCGCTGGCAGGGGCTCCGAGACGTGGCCGCGGCCGTCGATGCGTTCGACGCGGGGCTCTTCGTCGAGGCGCTCGCACTCGCCAACTGGCACGCCGCCCACGGGTTCTGCCCCCGCTGCGGGTCGACGACCTCGCCCGGCCAGGCCGGCTGGGTCAGGCGGTGCGACCGGGACGACTCGTTGCTCTTCCCGCGCACCGACCCTGCCGTGATCATGCTCGTGACCGACGACGACGATCGCCTGCTGCTCGGCTCCAACGCGCTCTGGGAGCAGCGCCGGTTCTCGCTGCTGGCCGGCTTCGTCGAGCCCGGCGAGTCGCTGGAGGAGGCGGTCGTGCGCGAGATCGCCGAGGAGGCCGGCCTCGCCGTCGACCGGGTCGAGTACCGTGCGTCGCAGCCGTGGCCGTTCCCCGCCAGCCTGATGCTCGGCTTCGCCGCCCGTGTGGCTCCCGGCGCCGACCCGGCGGCCGCGACGCCCGACGGCGAGGAGATCCTCGAACTGCGCTGGTTCACCCGCGACGAGCTCGCCGAGGCGTGGGGCGGCGTGCTGCTGCCCGGGTCGACGTCGATCGCGCGATGGCTCATCGAGCAGTGGTACGGCGAGCCCGTCGCCGCGGCGGCCGAGCGTGCGGCGGCCACCGAGCACGCGGCGGCGACCGAGCGCGCGGCCGCCCCGCGCGCGGCGGCGACCGTGCACCCGCCCCGCATCGCCGAGCGGTCGGGCACGTGACCGATTCCGTCGTCACCGGCGACCCGCTGCTCGACGGCCTCGACGAGGAGCAGCGCATCGTGGCCGAGGCCCTGCACGGTCCCGTCTGCGTGCTCGCGGGCGCGGGCACGGGCAAGACGCGCGCGATCACCCACCGGATCGCCTACGGCGTCGCGTCGGGCTCGTACGATCCCGCGCGCGTGATGGCGCTCACCTTCACCTCGCGGGCGGCCGCCGAGCTGCGCGGACGGCTCGCGTCGCTCGGCGCCGGCGCGGTGCGCGCGCGCACCTTCCACGCCGCGGCGCTCGCCCAGCTCAACCACTTCTGGCCGATCGTGGTCGGCGGCCCCGCCCCACGCGTGCTCGACTACAAGGGCCGTACGCTCGGCCAGGCCGCCGAACGGGCCGGCCTCAAGGTCGACACGCCCACCCTCCGCGACGTCGCGGCCGAGATCGAGTGGCGCAAGGTCGGCCTGCACGGCCCCGACGCGTACCGGGCGAGGCTCGAGCGTCGCGGCGCCCCCGGCCGGCTCACGGTCGAGCAGTTCCTCGAGCTCGTCGACGCCTACGAGCACGTCAAGGACGAGCGGCGCATGATCGACTTCGAGGACGTGCTGCTCGCCACCGCGGGCATGATCGAGTCCGAGGCATCCGTGGCGATGCAGGTGCGCGAGAGCTACCGCCATTTCATCGTCGACGAGTACCAGGACGTCTCGCCCGCCCAGCAGCGGCTGCTCGAGCTGTGGCTCGGCGATCGCACCGAGATCTGCGTCGTCGGCGACGCGAGCCAGACGATCTACTCGTTCGCGGGGGCGAGCTCCGAGTTCCTGCTCGGCTTCGATCGTCGCTACGACGACGCGACCATGGTGCGCCTCGAGCGCAACTACCGTTCGACCGGCCCCATCGTCGACCTCGCGAACCGGCTCATGCGGGGTCGCGAGGGCGCCCTGCGGCTCGAGGCGGCTGCCGGGGCGGGGGATGCCGCGGAGCCCGAGGTCTCCGAGTATGCGAACGACCTCGCCGAGGCGCGCGGTGTGGCGACCCGCATCCGCGACCGCATCGACGCGGGCGTCACCGCCGACCGCATCGCGGTGCTCATGCGCGTCAACTCGCAGTCCGCCATCCTCGAGCACGCGCTCGATGAGGTCGGGGTCGGGTCGCGGGTGCGCGGCGCCGCGCGGTTCTTCGACCAGCCCGAGGTGCGCGAAGCGGTGCACGCGCTGCGGGCGGCAGCGCTCACGATCGCGGGCGAGCCGCTCTTCAAGTCGGTGAGCGACGTGCTGCGCTCGCTCGGCTGGAGCGTGCAGGCGCCCGACGGGCCCGGCGCGGTGCGCGCCCGGTGGGAGTCGCTCAACGCGATCGCCCGCCTCGTCGACGACGCCCCCGAGGGCACCACGTTCCGCCAGTTCGCCGACGACCTCCGTGCGCGCGCCGAGGCCCAGCACGAGCCCGCGCTCGCCGTCGTCACGCTCGCGACGCTGCACTCGGCCAAGGGGCTCGAGTGGGACGAGGTCTTCGTCGTCGGCCTCAACGAGGGCATGCTGCCGATCGGCTACGCCAAGGGGTTCGACGCCATCGACGAGGAGCGCCGACTGCTGTACGTCGGGCTCACGCGGGCACGGCGACGCCTGCAGCTGAGCTGGGCCCGGCAGGGCGACGGCCAGCGAGGGGAGCGGGAGCCGTCGCGCTTCCTGCAGGAGCTCGGCACCCGCACTCGGGATGCATCCGATACCGCTCGGGCGACTGCGGGCCGGCGCCCGGCCTGAAGCTCGAGGCGAGGAGCGAGCGGTCGCCGTACCGCACCCGGTCGTCGACGATGCCGGCGGCCGCCACGGCGGCGTCGAACAGGGGGCGGATGCCTCGTGGTGCGCGTGGCGCCGGATACCCGGAGAGCTGCGCGGCGATGACCGGCCAGGCCGGATCGCGATCGCGACGCTCGAGGTCGAGGCAGCGCAGGCAGGGGCCGTGGCCGGGCTCGACGAGCGGCCCCACGCGCCAGCCGCGTTCGTCGTCGACGACGGCGAGGTGCGGGACGTCGGCGCGCAGCCACGGCAGGTGCCGCGCGGGTGAGACGACCCAGTGGGCTGCGATGAGCGCGAGCGCGGGGGCGGGAGCGTCGTCGCCTGCGGGCGCTGCGGCCAGGTCGGCGGGCGTCGTCGTCGCGTGGCCGAGCTGCGCCAGCAATGCCGACACCCGCCGTGCGAAGGGGGCGGGCGCATCGACGACGACGAGCGCTCGGGCGTCGGCGCGGGCGACGTCGACGAGCGTGGGGGCCGCCGGCTCGGTCGATTCCGCCGGTTCGGTCGGGTCCACCGTCGCGCCCGCGCCGATGCCTGCGCTCGGCGCGGCCGCCGGCTCGGGCTCGAACGCGGGCGCGAGCAGCCCGAGCACCCGATCGACGTCGTCGGCGGAGCCGCCGAGCCCCGCCCCGATCGTGTGCGCGGTGGCGACGCTCGCCCCGTGCCGCAGCAGGCTGATGAGCCCGGTCTCGAGCGAGCCGGGGTCGTCGATGATCACGCGTGCTGCGTCGGCGCCGAGCTGCAGGGCGTCGGGCGATCGCCACACGAGCGGAAGTCCCGGATCGATTCGCGGAGCCATGCCGAGAGCATGCCCCAGCGCACGCGGTCGCCGCGGAATCCTTCCACAGGGCGGCTGATCGTGCCGGGGCGCCCGGTCGACCGCGCGGTCGACGGCTCGGAGACCGCCCGGCCTGCGGCGACGCCCGCCGCTAGGCCTGCGGCGTCTCGCCGTCTTCTCCGGGACCGGCCGGGGTCTCGCCGCGCAGCAGCTGTTCGAGCGCCTGGTCGAACTCGTCGTCGGCCTCGTTCTCGGCAGCGTCGGCACCGGTCAGCCGGGCGATGAGCCCGCTCGGGTCGTCGAGGTCGTCGGCCGTCGGCAGCAGGTCGGGGTGCGCCCACAGCGCGTCGCGCGCCTCGACGCCGACCGCGTCGGTCACCGCGCGCCACATGGCCGTCGCCTCACGCAGGCGTCGGGGTCGGAGCTCGAGACCGACGAGGGTCGCGAACGCCGACTCGGCCGGGCCGCCGGACGCCCGTCGGCGACGGATCGTCTCGGCGATCGCGTCGGTGCGGGGGAGGCGCCCCGTCGCATCGGCGGTGGCCGCGTCGACCCAGCCCTCGACGAGCGCGAGCATCGTCTCGAGCCGGGCGAGCGCGGCCTGCTGCGCCTCGCTCTTCGGTCGGATCAGCGCGCCCGACGAGACCGCCTGGCGGAGCTCGTCGGTGTTCGACGGGTCGAAGCCCTCGGCCAGCTGCTCGAGCCGGTCGGTGTCGATGTCGATGCCCTTCGCGAACGCCGTGATCGCCGTGATGAAGTGCAGGCGCAGCCAGCGGGCGTGGCGGAACAGCCGGGCGTGCGCGAGCTCGCGCACGGCCAGGTAGAGCTCGACCTGGTCGGTGGGGATGTCGAGGCCCTCGCCGAACTCGGCGGCGTTCTGGGGCAGGATCGCGGCGCGCGAGTCGTCGAGCAGGGGCAGGCCGACGTCGCCGCCCGAGACGACCTCGGTCGAGAGCTGGCCGACGACCTGCCCGAGCTGCATGGCGAACAGCGTGCCGCCGATGCCCCGGAGCATCCGGCTCGCGTTCTCGATCATGCCGCGCATCTCCTCGGGCGCCTGCTCGAGCATGACGCGCGTCAGCGCGTCGGAGATCGAGAGGGCAACGGGCTCGGCGAGCTGCGTCCAGATGGGCATGGTCGCGGCCGCCCACGCCCGGCGCGTCAGCAGCTCGGGGGTCTGCGGCAGGGATGAGAAGTCGACCGCCTCGTCGAGCCAGAGCGAGGCGACCTGGAACGCCTGGTCGAAGCGCGCCCGTTCGGCGTCGGAGACCTGCTGCTGGCCGTCGGCCGCGCGCTCCTCGCCCTGCCGGGTCGCGATCGACCAGTCGATGCCGTCGCCCGCCTGGTTCATCGCCTGCTGGAGCTGCCCGAAGAGGGCGGCGACGCTCGCGGGGTCGTCGGGCAGGCCCGCCGCTCCGGCGAGCTTCGACGGGTCGATGCCGCCCGCGCCCGAGAGGAGCTCGCGCAGCATCTCCCGGAACTCGTCCTCCGGGCTCCGGTCGTCGGGGTCACCCTGCTGGTCGGCCACGTGCGCCACCTCCACGTCTCGTCGTGTCCACCGTAACGCGGCGATCCCGGGTGGTGACCGGGAAATGGCCTAGGCTGGCTCTTCGGGTGTCCGCCCGTCGCGAACAGCATCGGCGCGGCCGCTCCAGAACCCCCGCTGTCTCCCCGCGATCGGCGCGAAAGGATGCCCGATGGCCCTCTTCTCCGACGACTCCTCGGAGCACCACCGGCACGAACGGTCGCTGCGCGAGCGCATCGGCTGGGGCGCCGTCGCGGTGGCGATCGCGATCGGCCTCGTGTTCGCAGTCATGCCGTCGCCGTACGTGATCGAGGCGCCCGGGCCCGTCTACGACACGCTCGGCACCGCGGCGAACGGCGACGGCGACGAGGTGCCGCTCATCCACATCCCCGACGAGGAGACGTTCCCGACCGACGGCGAGCTGAACCTGCTCACGGTCTCGGTGTTCGGAAAGCCCGGCAGCACGCCGACCTGGATCGAGGTCATGGCCGCCTGGTTCGACCGCACCCGTTCGGTCGTGCCGGTGGAGGCGATCTTCCCGCCCGGCGTCTCGAACGACGATCGCGACGCGCAGAACGCCGCGGCCATGGTCGACTCCCAGCAGGACGCGATCGCCGCCGCCCTCGTGGAGCTCGGTTACGAGTTCCCGCGCGAGGTGACCGTCGCATCGCTCCTCGACGGGTCGCCGGCCGCGGGCGTGATCGAACCCGACGACGTGATCGTCTCGCTCGACGGCACGCCCGTGAACTCCATCGGCGAGCTGCAGCAGGCGGTCGGCGAGCACGGCACGGATGCTCCGGCCGAGATCGTGATCGAACGCGACGGCGCACAGCAGACCGTCGAGGTGACGCCCGTCGACCACGACGGCACCCCGGTGCTGGGCGTCGGCGTGCGCATGCACTACGAGTTCCCGATCGACGTCGAACTGCAGCTCGACAACGTCGGCGGCCCGAGCGCGGGAATGATGTTCGCGCTCGGCATCGTCGACGAGCTCACCCCGGGCGCGATGACCGGCGGCGAGAACGTGGCCGGCACCGGCACGATCGACTCGGCCGGCGTCGTCGGCCCGATCGGCGGCATCCGCCAGAAGCTCTGGGGTGCCGAGGGCGCGGGCGCCGACTGGTTCCTCGCACCCGCCGCGAACTGCGACGAGGTCGTGGGACATGTCCCCGACGGCATGCAGGTGTTCGCCGTGTCGACGCTCGACCAGGCGCGCACGATCGTCGAGGACCTCGCCGACGGTGACGTGACGGGCGACTACCCGTCGTGCGACGCCGCCTGACCAGCAGATTCCAAGCATCGCGACTCTAGGATGGAGTCCCGATCCCGTCCCGACCGAACATGAGGCCGAGAGTGTCAGCACAGCCGCAAGAACCGAGGATCCCGCGCCGTCGTGCGCCGATCGTGATCACGATCGGCGTGGTGGTCGCGCTCGTCATCGCGTTCTTCGTGTTCACCGGCCTCTACGCCGACGTGCTCTGGTACCAGCAGCTCGGGTTCCTCTCCGTGCTCACGACCGAGTGGGTCGCGCGCGTCTCGCTGTTCCTGATCGGCTTCCTCGCGATGGCGCTGCCCGTGTGGGGATCGATCCAGATCGCGTACCGCACCCGTCCGGTCTACGCGAAGCTCAACTCGCAGCTCGACCGCTATCAAGAGGTGTTCGAGCCGCTCCGCCGGCTCGCGATGTACGGCATCCCCGTCGTGCTCGGTGTATTCGCCGGCGTCTCGGCGTCGAGCCGCTGGGAGGTCACGCTCGCGTGGCTCAACCGCACGCCGTTCGGCCAGACCGACCCGCAGTTCGGGCTCGACATCGGCTTCTACGTCTTCGAGCTGCCGTTCTACCGCAGCGTCGTCGGCTTCGCGTCGGCGGTCGTGCTGCTCTCGGTGCTGCTCGTCATCGCGACGAACTACCTCTACGGTGCCATCCGGGTGTCCGGCCGCGAGGTCGTCATCTCGAAGTCGGCGCGCATCCAGATCGCCGTCACGGCCGGTGTCTACCTGCTGCTGCAGGGCATCAGCATCTGGCTCGACCAGTACGCCACCGTCACCGAGTCGGGCTCGCTCATCACGGGCGCCGCCTACACCGACGTCAACGCGGTGATCCCGGGTCGCGGCATCCTCGCCGGCATCTCCGTCGTCGTCGCGATCCTCTTCTTCATCACCGCCGTCATCGGCCGGTGGCGGCTGCCGCTCATCGGCACCGCGCTGCTCATCGTCACGAGCCTCATCATCGGCACGCTCTACCCGTGGGTCGTGCAGCGGTTCCAGGTCGACCCGAGCGCGAAGTCGCTCGAGGCGCCGTACATCCAGCGCAACATCGACCTCACCCGCGACGCCTACGACGTCGCCGACGTCGAGGAGATCCCGTACCAGGCGAAGACCGACGCCGAGCCCGGTGCACTGCGCTCCGACGCCGAGACGACCGCGAACATCCGCCTGATGGACCCGCTCGTGATCTCGCCGGCCTTCGCGCAGCTCGAGCAGTTCCGCCAGTACTACCAGTTCCCGAAGCAGCTCGACGTCGACCGCTACGAGCTCGACGGCAAGACGCAGGACACGGTCGTCGCCGTTCGCGACCTCGAGCTCGCGGGCCTCGGCGAGGCCGCATCCTGGTACAACACGCACCTCGTGTACACGCACGGCTACGGCATGGTGGCCGCGGCGGGCAACCAGCGCTCGGTCGACGGCCAGCCGGTGTTCCTGCAGTCGGGCATCCCGCAGACGGGGTCGCTCGGCGACTTCGAGCCCCGCGTCTACTTCGGCGAGAGCTCGCCGCAGTACTCGATCGTCGGCGGCCCGAAGGACAGTGACCCGATCGAGCTCGACTACCCGGCCGGCGGCGAGAACGAGGAGCAGACGCAGACGACGTTCAAGGGCGATGGCGGGCCGAAGCTCGACAACGTGTTCACGAAGCTCGTGTACGCGCTCAAGTTCCAATCCGAGCAGATCTTCCTCTCCGACGAGGTCACGACCGACTCGCAGATCCTCTACGACCGCGACCCGATCCAGCGGGTGCAGAAGGTCGCGCCGTACCTCACGCTCGACTCCGACACCTATCCGACCGTCGTCGACGGTCGCATCGTGTGGGTCGTCGACGGGTACACCCTGAGCGACCAGTACCCCTATTCGAACAAGGTCAGCATGTCGGAGGCGATCGCCGACAGCGAGGGGCTCACCCCGTCGCTCGCGTTCGACGAGATCAACTACATCCGCAACTCCGTGAAGGCCACGGTCGACGCGTACGACGGCACCGTCACGCTGTACGCGTGGGACGACCAGGACCCGGTGCTGAAGACCTGGCAGAAGGTCTTCCCGTCGACGGTCAAGCCGATGAGCAAGATGTCGAGCGAGCTCATGAGCCACGTGCGCTACCCCTCCGACCTGTTCAAGGTGCAGCGCGCCATCCTCGGCCGCTACCACGTCACCCAGGCGAACCCGTTCTACTCGCAGGAAGACGCATGGACCACGCCGAAGGAGCCGACCGCCGGTTCCAACACGGCGTTGCTGCAGCCGCCGTACTACCTGACGATGCAGGTGCCCGGCCAGGACGCTCCGGCGTACTCGCTCTACTCGACCTTCATCCCCGAGGCCCGCGGCGACCAGAGCCGCAACCTGCTGCGCGGCTACCTCGCCGTCGACTCCGACGCGGGCGACGAGGCCGGCAAGCGGTCGACGAGCTACGGCAAGCTCAGGCTGCTCACCCTGCCCGAGGACGACAACGTGCCCGGCCCCGGCCAGGTGCAGGCGAAGTTCAACTCCGACCCGAGCGTCTCGCAGTCGCTCAACCTGCTGAAGCAGGGCCAGTCCGACGTCATCAACGGCAACCTGCTCACGGTGCCGGTCGGTGGCGGCCTGCTCTACGTGCAGCCGGTCTACGTCAAGTCGACGGGCAACACGAGCTACCCGCTGCTCCAGAAGGTGCTCGTCGCGTTCGGCGACCAGATCGCGTTCCAGGACACGCTCGACCAGGCGCTGAACGTGCTGTTCGGCGGCGACTCGGGCGCGACGACGGGCGACGAGAACGTCGAACCGGGTACGGGCGCAGGTGACGGCGACAACGGCGGCTCGCCGACGACGCCGACGACCCCGAGCGACGAGATGCAGGCCCTGCTCAACCAGGCCAAGCAGGCGCTGAAGAACAAGCAGACCGCGCTCGCCGAGGGCGACTGGGCCGGCTACGGCGAGGCCGATGCGCAGCTCGCCGACATCATCTCGAAGATGATCGCGCTGTCGGACGCCGAGCAGACCGGCTCGACGGGCGACGGTTCGAGCAGCGACTCGGGCAACTGATCGTGTCGTTCGACCTGCGCGACGGCGAGTGGCTCGACGACAACCGGGCCAACTGGGACGAGCGCGTCGGCGTGCACCTCGCGAGCGACTTCTACGACCAGGCGCCGTTGCGCGCCGGCGGTGGAGTGCTCGACCCGATCGCCTCGGCGGGCATCGACCGGCTGTTCCCCGAGGGGCTCGACGGCGTGCGCGTGCTGCACCTGCAGTGCCACTTCGGCTCCGACTCGCTCTCGCTCGTGAACCGGGGCGCGAGCGTCGTCGGCATCGACTTCTCGCCGGCCGCGGTCGCCGAGGCGAGGCGCATGGCCGCCGAGCTCGGCGTGGCCGACCGCGCGCGGTTCATCGAGTCGAACGTCTACGACGCACGGCACATGCTGCCCGAGCCCGAGTCGTTCGACCTCGTGTTCGTCACCTGGGGGACCATCAACTGGCTGCCCGACGTCGCCGAGTGGGCGCGCATCGTGGCCTGGTTCCTGAAGCCCGGCGGCCGGCTGTACTTCGCCGAGGGGCATCCGGCCGCGATGGTGCTCGACGGCGACGACGGGCCCGGCGGGCTTCCGTCGATCAGGTACGCCTACGACAACGACGGGCGGCCCGACGTGCTCGACGACGCGAGCGACTACGCCGACCCCGAGGCGACGCTCGAGAACGCACGCAACTGGGAGTGGGTGCACCCGCTCGGCGAGGTGCTCGGGGCCCTGCGCGGCGCGGGGCTCGAGGTCGAGTCGTTCGACGAGCGCTACCAGGTGCCGTGGCGGATCTACCCGGCGACCGTCGACCAGGGCGAAGGCATGTACGGCTGGCCGGCCGAGCGCTGGCTGCCGCTGTCGTACGAGATCGTCGCGCGCAACCCACCAGCATAGCACGTACGACGCGGATGCCTCGGAGTCACGTGACTCCGAGGCATCCGTCGTTCACGGCGAGGTCAGCCGAGAGGTCCTTCGTCGGCCGCGCGCAGCGTGTCGCCGAGTGCGCCGCCGAGCTCGTTGCGGTAGTCGCCCGAGAGGTCCCACCACATCGCGCCGCCGTAGCCCTGCTGGGCGAGCCACTCGGCTTTCTGCTGCACCGACTTCGGGTCGTCGAGGCTCCACCACTGGCCGGTCGCGGCGTCGTAGCGCCAGGAGGCGCCGATCGCCGGGTCGTAGTGGCCCTCACCGATCGAGCGGATCTCGTAATAGGGCTTCGTGCCGAGCGAGGTGACGGCGGGGTCGGGCGTCCAGACCGCGCGGTCGCCGACGGTCACGCCCGTCCAGCCCTGGCCGTAGGCGGGGATGCCGATGTTGAGCTGGTCGGGACGGGCCCCGGCCGCCGTGTAGAGGCCGACCGCGTTGTCGAGCGCGAGGCCCCAGTTGTTCGAGCCGTCGGGGTGCAGGTTGCCCTGGTGGCCGGTGTTGCCCGTCCAGCCGCCCGCGTAGTCGTAGCCCTGCACGTTGAGCCAGTCGACGACGTCGAACAGGCGCGGGTCGGTCCAGCCGCCCGCGTTCGTGTTCCAGCCTCCGGCGGGGGCGAACGCGGTGAGCAGGTAGTCCTCGCCGGTCTCGGCGCCGTACGCGTCGAGCTGGCGGCGGAACTCCTCCATGAGCGCGAGGAAGTTCTCGCGGTCGGCGGGGGAGGCGTTCGCGGTCTCGCCGCCGTTCACGGGCCACTCCCAGTCGACGTCGATGCCGTCGAACACCCCGGCTGCGGCGCCCGGCCCGCCGAGGTCGCCGACCTTCGGCAGATCGCCCTTGAGGTAGATGTCGATGCACGACGAGACGAGCTTCTCGCGACTCTCGGCCGTCGCGGCGGCGGCCGAGAAGTTGTCCGACCAGGTCCACCCGCCGAGCGAGATGAGCACCTTCGTGTCGGGGCTCACGGCCTTGAGCTTCTTCAGCTGGTTGAAGTTGCCGGCGAGGCGCTGGTGCTTGTTCTTGTGGTCGCGCTTGCCGTCGACCGAGTCCTGCGGCGACACGAGTCGCAGGTAGTCGTTGTAGGCGTCGCCCTCGCCCGGAGCATCCGTGATCTCGCAGGTGAGGTTCGCCGTGACGTTGCCGAAGGCGTAGTTGATGTGCGTCACGTCCTCGATGGCACCCGTGGCGAGCAGGTCCTCGATCTGGAAGTCGCGCGTGACGGGGGAGTCGGCCATCAGGTAGCCGACGCTGCGATAGCCGTTGATGTCGCTCGGGCCTTCGGGCTGCGAGTGGCCCTTCGCGACGGCTGGGGCGGCCGCCGAGGCGGCGATGAGCGCGGTGGTCGCGGCGGCGATGGTCGCGCCGCGCAGCAAGGGGCGTGGTGACATGGAATCCTCATCGATCGTGGTCTGCCGGCCGCCGCGGGCGCGGCGGTTGCCGAGACGCTACCAAGGCCACGACCGTAAGTTAAGACTCTTCACAAAGGTTCGCGGATGTCGCCCCCGAAGCCCGCCCGTCGCTGTGGAGACCTCCAACGGAATCGAGCAGGCGTGCAGATGCTGCACACCTCGTTCGATCCGGATGCCGCGGGCGGCCGTCGATTGGACGAGTGCGATTTCCCGTGCTAGTGTTATCTCTTGTGCCGCGGGGTGGAGCAGCTCGGTAGCTCGCTGGGCTCATAACCCAGAGGTCGTAGGTTCAAATCCTGCCCCCGCAACGAGGAGAAGGCCCGGAATCGCAAGATTCCGGGCCTTCTGCTTTTCCGGAGCGCCGAAGCGGCGCCGCGGTTCACAGCCAGTGACGACGTTTGAACATCAGGTAGATGACGACGTCGACGACGACGATCGCAGCTCCGATCGCGACCCATCCGTACTGCCACTGCACGAGCGGGATGTTCTTGAAGTTCATCCCGTAGACCCCGGCGATCAGGGTCGGGAGGGCGAGCAGCGCGGCGAACGCGGAGATCGTGCGCATGTCCTTGTTCTGCCGGGCCGCGACGTTGTTCTCGTGGCTCGAGAGCAGGGCATCGAGCCCCCGGCCCTGATTGTTGATCAGCGCGGTCGTGCCGGCGGCGTCGTCGAGAAGGTCGTGGAGGTAGGGGGAGACCTCCTCGCGGCCGATCTTCGTCGACTCGAGGTGACGTGTGCTCTCGCGGAGCGCCGCCTCGATGCTCGAGACGGCGCGGTCGATGCGGCCGATGTCCTTGCGGATCTCGTAGATGCGGCGGTGGTCCTCCGTGGTTCGATCGGAGAAGACCTGTTCCTCGAGCTCTTCCAGATCGGTCTCGACGTCGGCGGCGGCCTTCGCGTAGCCGTCGACGAGGTCGGCCATGATGAGGTACGCGGCCTTCATCGTCTCGTCGCGGCGGTTCGGCGGGGTGCGGTCGAGGAGGTCTCGAAGATCGGTCGCCTCGCCGTCGACGCTGCGCTGCACGGTGAGCAGCCAGCTGTCGCCGATGTACAAGAAGGTCTGCCCCAGCGCGAGCTCCCCGTCCTGACGGTGCACGACGGCCCACAGCAGTACGAACAGGTGCTCCTCGAACTTCTGGATCTTGGGCTGCTGGCGGCCCGAGACGACGTCCGCGGCGGCCGCCGGATGGATGCCGAGCACGGCTTGCACCGCACGGATCGTCTCATCGTCGGGATCGAGCAGCGACAGCCAGAGGAACGCGCGCCGTCGTCTCGCGGTCGCGATGGTACGCCGGAGGCCATCGCCGTCGACGCCGTCGAGCGGCTCGATCTCGGGCGTCACCAGGAATGCACCCAGCGAGGACGGCAGCGATCCGTTCGAGCCGGGGTCGGTTCTCGCTTCGTTGCGGCGGGTGTCGGTCATCGTGATCCTCCTCCGGCGCCGGTTCGGGCACCGACGTCGTCGAGTCCGCACCAGTTCAGCACGCGTGCCCGCACGGGGGAACGGGGTTGCGGTTCGGGGTTCCGCAGGGCATGGCAGCGCCACCGCGGCCTGACGCGGGCACTCGCCCACTCACCCTGCTCGCGGCCGGGCGCGTGGTTATACGCGCCGTCTTCTGCGATCGCAAGGGCTTCATCCGGCCTGCGCGCGTACGTACCGTGATCTCACCCGACCGATGGGCTGCCGCGGCTCCACGGCGGCATCGAGCCCGTCGGCACGATGCAGGAAGAAGGCAGACGATGAACAGCAGTTCTCTGTCGAACACCCGAGGCGGTGGTGCCGGTGACCGCGCCGCGGCCGGCTCGACCCCCGCGCAGACGCGGGAGGGCGGCCTCGGCGAGGAGGCATCCGCGCTCGCATCCGACGCCGCAGACGCCGGCCGGCACGTCGTCGACGTCGCGAAGGACGAGTCCCGGTCGGTCGCCTCGGAGACCAAGGACCAGGCCCGTCGGCTCCTCGGCCAGGTCGGCGACGAGCTGAACGGCCAGGCGACCGCTCAGCAGGCCCGACTCGCCGAGGGCCTGCACTCCGCGGGCGCCGAGTTCTCGGAGATGGCGGACGGCTCGACCCGTTCGGGCTACGCCGCAGACCTCGTGCGCGGCGCAGGCCGGCGCGCCGACGCCGCGGCCCGGTGGCTCGAGCAGCGCGATCCGCGTTCGGTGCTCGAAGAGGTGAAGGGCTACGCGCGACGTCGCCCAGGCGTCTTCATCGCGATCGCGGTCGGCGCCGGCATCCTCGCCGGGCGGCTCACCCGTGCGATGGCATCGCCGCCGGACCGCCCCGCATCGGGAGGCGGACGCCTCCCGACCGGAACCGACGCGAACCGCGGCGCCACGGCGCCGGAGGCCCCGCCGCTCCGCGAGGTCCCGCCGCCCACGGCGACGACCGTCGGCACCGGGGCGACCGGGTCCGCCCGGGCGACCGGGTCCATCGGGGTCACCGCGACCGGCACCCGAGCAGGTCTCGAGGGCGGCGCTCCGCACGGCGCCCCGGGGAGCGGAGGTGTCTGATGGCTGACGCACGTCATGCCCATGAGACGCCGCCGACCCCGTCCGAACGCCAGGCCGAGGCGAGCTCGCTCGGTGACCTCCTCGCGGAGGTCTCGCGCGACATCTCGACGCTCATGCGTCAAGAGGTCGAACTGGCGAAGGCCGAGCTCCGCGAGTCGGCCAAGCGGGCGGGGCGTGGCGCAGGACTCCTCGGCGGCGCAGGGGCGGCCGGAATGCTCGCGCTGACCTTCCTGTCCGTCGCGCTCTGGTGGGGCCTCGGCTACCTCATCGGCAACGCATGGTCGGCCGTGGTCGTGGCCGTGCTCTGGGGCGTCGTCGCCCTGGTGCTCGCCCTGACGGGCAAGAAGCAGATCGAGGAGATCGACGGGATCCCACGCACGGTCGAGACCGTGAAGGAGATCCCGGAGACCCTGAAGAGGAATGAGGAGAACCGATGAGCAACCCCGATGAGATCCGTGCAGACATCGAGCGGACCCGCTCGGAGCTCGGACAGGACGTCGACGCGCTCGCCGACAAGGTGACGCCGTCGAAGATCGCGGAGCGCCAGTCGCGGCGTATGCGTCGCGCGATGACGTCGGTCAAGGACCGCGTGATGGGTGTCGCCTCGGATGCGGGCGACGCCGCCCATGACGCCGCCGAGCATGTGGGCGATGCGGTCGCCGACGCACCGCGGATGGTCGCGTCGGGCACGCGCGGCAACCCGATCGCGGTCGGCCTGATCGCCTTCGGCATCGGCTGGCTCGTCGCGTCGCTGGTACCGGCCTCCAAGGTCGAGCGCCAGGTCGCCGACCAGGCGAAGGATGCCGCGGCGCCGCTCGTCGACGAGGTGAAGGAGATCGCGGCCGAGGCGGCCGATCATCTTCGCGAGCCCGCGAAGGATGCCGTGGACGCCGTCAAGGAACGCGCCGCCGAGGCGGTCGAGACCGTCCGTCAGGAGGGTGAGACGGCCGCGGCCGAGGTGGGCAGCGAGGCGAAGCACACCGCGGAGCGGCACACCTCGGCGGACACGTCGTCCGACCCCGTGACGGCGGCGCCGGTCACGACCCCGGGTGTCGCACCGGCGCAGCGGCCGTCGTCGTCCGGCGCGGCCACCATGCCGCCCGAGCCGTTCGATCCGTGATCGACCCCTCGCGCGACGGGAGGCCCGGGATCGTGATGATCCCGGGCCTCTCGTCGTGCCGACGGCCGTCGACGGTCAGCCGTTCTTGCGGTTGCCCGTGTTGGTCACGGTCAGCGTGTACCCGGCGTCGAGGTACGTCAGATCGCCCGACGGCAGGTTCGAGACGAGCGTCGCGAAGTCGCGGTGGTTGCCGCTCGCGCACTTCGTCACGAAGCCGGCCTGCGAGATCGCATCGCCCTCGAGACGGTAGACGTAGTTGCCCGCGCCGTCCGTGATCTCGAACGACGAGTCGACGCCCGGCGTGAGGTCGCAGGTCGAGACGATCTGCAACGTCCAGTTGTCGTCCTGGAGTCCCGTCGTCTCGAACCACTCGCCCTCATCCGAGGAGAGGGTCGCGGCCGCGCCGTTCACCTGCACGTCGTCGACGAACCAGCCCGTGTCGAGGTAGGCCGCGTCGGTCGAGTACCGGAACTGCACATCGGTCGTGCCGGCCGGCAGTTGCGCCGTGTAGTGCACGTACACGGGGTCGTCGACGAAGTACTCGCCGCCCGACGTCCCCGTGAGGCCGTTGCCCGTCGGGTTGTTGCCGTGCGGGTCGTCGTCGCTCGTCACGACCGCGCCCGAATCGTCGACGAGCGGAACGGTGACCCACTCGCCGCCGACGAGCGCCTCGACGAAACCGTAGTCCCAGCCCTCCTCGATGAAGTGCCAGGTCCAGAAGTCGAGCGAGGTCGCCGTACCGGTGACGTCGACGTCGAGCACGTTCTCGGACTGGCTCTCGTACCCGCCGTACCAGTGCGTCTCGCCCGTGTGCGGCGCGATCCGCGTGGTGTCCTCGCCGTCGAGCGCGACCGTGACGGTCGGCCCGGGGTTGCGGAACCGTTCGACCTGGATGCCGTAGGGCAGCGCGACGTCGCTCGACGGGTTCGCCCGGCGGAGCCACTTGGCCTCGGGCTGGGCGCCCTGGTTCGAGCCCCGGCCGCCCCAGAACTGGTCGTCCGCGACGTCGAACGTCCAGCTGGTGAACGCCGGGTCGCCGAAGTCGACCGCCTTGATGTCGAAGCGATCGGATGCCTCGTCGTCGAGGTACACCGCGACGGCCCAGTCCTGGTACAGCTCCTTCGCGCTGCGGAGGTCGGCGCCGGTCTCGTCGTTGAACGCGTCGATCGCAGCCTGCACGCCCTCCATGCCGTCCGCGGGGTTCTCGAAGATCCGCTTGATCAGCAGGTCGCCTCCGGCGCCGTCGTACGCGAGATCGGGTTCGTAGGTGCCGTCGCCGTTGCCGCCGGCCTGCTCCCAGAGGTACTGGAAGAACGTGTACGAGGCGCCGTAGTTCTCGAGACCGCCGCCCCATCGCGTGAGCGATGTCTCGGCGTAGAACACCTGGTGATAGGTGAGATGCGAGCCGCCGACGTCGTATCCGTTGAGGAACACCGCGAAGTCGGCGAGCCCCTCGTCGACCCACGACAGCTCGCCGGGGTCGCTGTAGTTGTGCAGCAGGTGCTCGAGCTCGTGCGCGATCACCCCCTCGTACAAGGTCGGCTGGTCGTTGTCGGGGTCGTCGTCGTTCCACTCGGAGTCGGCGGGACCGACGCGGTTCGCCCAGTCGTACGCGTCGACGACGATCGCGTTCATGCCCGACGATTCGATGAACTCGGGCGCGAAGTAGCCGGCCGTGTACGTCGTCTCCGCGCAGTCGTAGTACTGCGCGTCCTGCACGTTGTAGACGATCATGACGAGCGAGTCGCTCGCGGGCTCGGCGGGGTCGGCCGCGTCCATCGGCCCGAAGTGCTCCTCGTCGACGGCGACGATCTGGTTCGAGAGCTCGGAGCCCATGTAGTCGATCTGCGCCTGCGTGAGCGTGTAGTCGGCGACGTCCGCGTCGGCGCACGGCACGAACTCGTCGTCGGGGGTGGGATCGAACGCCGGGTCGAGGCTGGCGACGCCGGTCGGGGCGCTGCCGTCGAGCGGCGTGCCGGCGGGTACGTAGATGTACACGGGGGTCGCGTCGGGCGTCGTGCCCGCATACACCCTCGTGAAGTCCTGCTCGTAGGTGCCGCCGGCCTCGCTGTCGTTGATCGGCAGCGTGATCGTCGGTTCACCCGGCAGGTTCAGGTGGTCGTCGGCCTGGGCCGGCATGGCGGATGCCGCGACGAAGGCCGCGGCGGCGACGGCGATGCTCGTGGCGGCGCCGACCGCTCTGGTTGGTGCTCGAAGCACGGCGGTGTCCCATCTCTCATGGACCCGCCGAGTCCTGGCGGTCTGCCCTTCGTCGCGCGGGACCGATCGGTTCGGAGGCCGCATCGTCGCGGGCTCCGTCTGAACCCGGACAGTGGAACACGCCGGAGATCCGCGCGGAAGGGGCTTGCGCTCGGGGAGGGGATGCGAGAGAAGCCGCGCGGCGCCGCCGGGCGGCGGGGCGGAGGGCCGGCCCGCTCGCCCTACGATGGGCGCATGACGACACCCGAGACTGCCGTCGCCCTCCAGGCGGCCGCCATGCGCGGATTCCGCACACTCGAGGACGTCATCGACGTCATCCCGGCGAAGGTGCGCGACCGGCCGTTCCCGGTCGCCGCGACCGCGCCCGCCGCATCCGGAGTCGCCGGAGCCCCCCGCGACCGCGACCTGCAGGACGTGCTCAACCACCTGCACGCCTGGCACGAACTGCTGATCGGCTGGCTCGACGCGATCGAGGCCGGCCGCACGCCCGCGTACCCCGCGGAGGGCTACGACTGGGGCCGGCTCGACGCGCTCAACCTGGCGCTCCGCGAGAAGTACCGCGTGCGTCAGGCGTCACGGGCGTTCGCGCGCCTGCAGGCGAGTCACGCGACCGCGCTCGGTCGGGTGTCGGCCCTCGGCGACGACGTGCTCTTCGACGCCGACCGGTTCGACTGGCTCGGCGGGACGCTCGCGGGGCCTGCCCACGAGTGCCTCGGCGGCCACTACGCGTGGGCGGTGCAGGCGATCGCCGCGCGATTCGACTGAGCCGGCGATTCGACTGAAGGGTCGGCGGCGCCGATCGGGTCGGCCTACGCTGGAGGCATGACGGACGGCGAGGTCGGCACGGTGCAGGAGTGGGACGGCAACGGGGCATCCGGCGGCGATCTGGGCGTCGCGGTCGCGCAGTTCGCACCCGTCTCGGATGTCGCGGCGAACCTCGAGACGATCGAACGCCTCGCGCGTACGGCGGTGGAACGCGGTGCGCGACTCGTCGTCCTCCCCGAGTACTCGATGTTCTTCACCCCCGAGCTCGGCCAGGAGATGGCCGACGCCGCCGAGCCGCTCGATGGCGCCTTCGTGCGCGCGCTCGGAGCGCTCGCCGGCGATCTCGGTGTGCACCTCGTCGCCGGCATGCTCGAGCAGACCGACGACGCCGTCCGGTTCTCGAACACGCTCGTGGCCGTCGACGACGACGGCCGGCTCGTCGCCAGGTACCGCAAGCAGCACCTCTACGACGCGTTCGGCATGAAGGAGTCCGACCGGGTCGTCGCCGGCGGCCTGGACGCCCCCGAGATCTTCACGGTCGACGGCGTGCCCGTGGGCATGCAGACGTGCTACGACCTGCGATTCCCCGAGGTGACCCGCACGATCGTCGACGCCGGCGCCGATCTCGTGCTCGTGCCGGCCGAGTGGGTGCGGGGGCCGCTCAAGGAGCACCACTGGCGCACCCTCGCGCTCGCGCGTGCGATCGAGAACACCGTGTACCTCGCCGCCGCCGACCAGGCTCCGCCCGTCGCGGTCGGTCGCAGCCTCGTCGTCGACCCGATGGGCGTCGAGCTCGCGACGCTCGGCGAGCAGTCTGGCGTCGCCGTCGCGTGGGTCTCTCGCGAGCGGCTCGCCGACGTGCGGCGCACCAACCCGGCGCTCGCGCTGCGGCGCTACGCGGTCGTGCCCCGCTGACGCGGGCTCGCGATCAGAGTGCGGCGAGCCGGGTGGAGGCCTCCTCGAGCACGGGCATGCGCTTGCAGAAGGCGAAGCGCACGAGGCTGCGGTACGCGTCGTGGCGCTCGGGGTGCACGAACGCCGTGACCGGAACCCCCACGACGCCGGCCAGCTCGGGCAGGCGCCGGCACAGTTCGGCGCCGTCGGAGAAGCCGAGCGGCGAGGCATCCGCGACGATGAAATAGCCCGCCTGCGGGCGGGCGACCGCGAAGCCCGCCGCCTCGAGGCCGGCGGCGAGCACCTCGCGCTTGCCGGCGAGCGTCGCTGCGGCCTCGGCGAAGAACGCGTCGGGCAGGTCGAGCCCCGCGGCGATCGCCGGCTGGAAGGGCGCGCCGTTCACATAGGTCAGGAACTGCTTGACCGCGAGCACCGCGGCCACGAGGTGCGCGGGTGCGGTGAGCCAGCCGATCTTCCAGCCGGTCGTCGAGAAGGTCTTGCCGCCCGACGAGATCGTGATGGTGCGCTCGCGCGCGCCGGGCAGCGTCGCGATCGGCCGGTGCGCCCCGTCGAACACGAGGTGCTCGTACACCTCGTCGGTCACGATGAGCGCGTCGTGCCGTTCGGCGAGCCGCACGATCTCGACGAGCACCTCGTCGTCGAGCACCGCGCCAGTCGGGTTGTGGGGCGAGTTCACGATGATCATGCGGGTGCGGTCGGTGACCGCCCGCCCGAGCGCCTCGAGATCTGGCTGCCAGACGGCGCCCGACGCTTCAGCCGACCAGGCGAGCGGCACCGTGCGGTGCACGCCGCCCGCCCGGGCGATGAGCGCGGCGTAGGCGTCGTAGTACGGCTCGAAGGTGACGACGTCATCGCCGGCGTCGACGAACGCGAGGATCGACGCCGCGAGCGCCTCGGTCGCGCCCGCGGTCACGAGCACCTCGGACGCCGCATCGAGCTCGATGCCGTACCAATGCGCCTGATGGCGTGCGACGGCTTCGCGCAGCACCGGCAGGCCGATGCCGGGCGGGTACTGGTTGACCCCGTCGGCGATCGCGGAGCGGGCCGCCTCGAGCACCTCGGCCGGGCCGTCCTCGTCGGGGAACCCCTGGCCCAGGTTGATCGCACCGGTGCGGGCGGCGAGGGCGCTCATCTCGGCGAAGATCGTCGCGGCGATCGCGCCGTCGGCACCGAGCAGGCCCGCGCCGGCTGCCGTGCGCTGCCACGGGCTGAGGCCCGCCGCGGGGGAGAAGTCGCTCATCTTCACACCGTACGCGAGGGTCGGGCCGCTACGCTGGCGCCGGGCCCCTCGACCCGATCGGGGTCGTTCGGATGAATCACTGCTCGCTGATAGCCGAGTCATAGATTCCGCCAATCCCCTGCACAGACTGCCGCGGGATGCTGGCATCGCTTTGGAAGGAGCAGACATGACCGACACGACCAACGGCGCCACGGGGGAGCCCCGCGAGGCCGACGTCCCCGCTGGGCAGACCACGCCCGTGACCAGCACCACCGACGCTGCCGCCGTTTCGGCCGCGACCGGGGCCGGCACCACCGAGGCCCACGAGACCACCCCCGACGCAGCCGTCGAGACCACCGCAGTGACCACCACGCCCGAGGCCGCCGTCGAGACGACCGCCGTGCCGACCGTGGCGAAGGCCGAAGCGCCCGTCGCGCAGCCGGCCCCGGTGGCACCCGCTGCTGCGGCTCCTGCTCCTGCGGCGCCCGCCGCTGCCGCGCCCGCTGCCGCAGCGCAGCCCGCCCCGGCCGCTCCCGCCGCCCAGGCCCCCGCGACCGGCATCGTCTACGAGCCCGGCCAGGCGCCGCAGCCGTACCACGCCCCGCAGTACGCCAAGCAGACGGCTGCGCCCGCCACCGCGACCGCGCCGACGGTGCCCGTCGCCGGCCAGGTGCCGCCCGCCTTCGGCGGCCCGCAGCCCGGCGCACCGGTCGCCGGCGCGCCCAAGGAGCCCAAGCAGCGCAAGGTCGGCCTCGGCATCGCCGCAGCGGTCGTCGCAGCCGCCCTCATCGGCGGTGCCTCCGGCTACGGCATCAACGCGCTCGTCACGGCGAACCAGCCCGCCAGCCAGACCACGGCCGAGAACTCGGCGCAGAACATCGTCGTCAACAACCCCGACTCGGTGAACCAGATCTCGGCCGTCGCCGCCAAGGCGAGCCCGAGCGTCGTCACCATCTCGGTGTCGAGCAACGAGGCCGCCGGCACCGGCTCGGGCATCATCCTCTCGAAGGACGGCTACGTGCTGACCAACACGCACGTCGTGACGCTCGACGGCGCCACCGCCGACCCGACGATCCAGGTCAAGACGAACGACGGCCACCTCTACAAGGCCGAGCTCATCGGCACCGACCCGCTGAGCGACCTCGCGGTCATCAAGCTCGTCGACGCCTCGGGGCTCACGCCGCTCGACTTCGCCGACTCCTCGAAGCTCAACGTGGGCGACACGGCGATCGCGATCGGCGCACCGCTCGGCCTCTCGGGCACCGTGACGAACGGCATCGTGTCGGCCCTCAACCGCTCGATCGACGTCGCCTCGTCGGCCGCTCCGTCGACCCCCGACGACAGCACGCAGGGCGACAGCGGCCAGAACGGCCAGGGCGACAGCGGCCAGAACGGCGGCAGCCCGTTCGACTTCTTCTTCGACATCCCCGACGAGGGCGGCCAGTCGCAGCAGCAGGCACCCCAGCAGCAGCAGCAGGCTGCCGGCGCCGGCCAGGTCGCGCTGCCGGTCATCCAGACCGATGCGGCCATCAACCCGGGCAACTCGGGCGGCGCGCTGCTCGACAGCGAGGGCAAGGTCATCGGCGTGAACGTCGCCATCCTCGGCACCGGCGACTCGTCGGGCGGCCAGGCGGGCAACATCGGCGTCGGCTTCGCCGTGCCGTCGAACCTCGCCGAGCGCATCGCGAAGGAGATCATCGAGAACGGCTCGGCCACCCACGGCCTGCTGGGCGCGACGGTCACCTCCGCCGCGGCCGACCAGCAGAGCGACACCGTCGGCGCGCTCATCACCGACGTGTCGTCGGGCGGCGCCGCCGAGAAGGCGGGTCTCGAGAAGGGTGACATCGTCACCGGCTTCAACGGCCTGCCGATCACCGACCAGACCGACCTCACCGCCCAGGTGCGGGCGCTGGCCGGCGGCGAGAAGGCCGAGCTCACCGTCACCCGTGACGGCAAGACGCAGACCGTGACGGTCACGCTCGACACCTTCGAGGGCTGAACCAGAACGGCACGGATGCCTCGCATCCATGTCACGCGCGGGGCCGGATCGGAGACGATCCGGCCCCGTTCGGCGTGCCCGTTCGATGCATCGCGGAGCACCCCGCCTGTTAGGCTCGATCGACCCGAGCACGAATGAGGAACATGCCCGAGCACCACCCCGAGACGGCGGCGTCGTCGCTCGTCGGCGTGTCGTACGTCATGCCGGTGCTGAACGACGCCACGCACGTGCGTGCGGCCGTCGAATCGATCCTCGCGCAGGACTATTCGGGCCCCGTCGAAGTGCTCATCGCGCTCGGCCCGTCGATCGACGGCACGGCCGAACTGGTCGGCGACCTCGCCTCGCGCGACGCCCGCGTGCGGGTGCTCGAGAACGCGGTGGGCTCGACGCCGGCCGGCCTCAACATCGGCATCCGCGCCGCGCAGTACCCCGTCGTCGTGCGGGTCGACTCGCACTCGATGCTGCCGGTCGACTACGCCCGCATCGCGGTCGAGACCCTCGAGCGCACGGGTGCCGACAATGTGGGCGGCATCATGGACGCGAAGGGCGAGACGCCCTTCGAACGCGCGGTCGCACTCGCGTACACGACGAAGGTCGGGCTCGGCGGGTCCGCGTTCCACGTCGGCGGCACCGAGGGCCCGGCCGAGACCGTCTACCTCGGCGTCTTCCGACGCTCGGCGCTCGAGCGCGTCGGCCTGTTCGACGAGTCGATCAAGCGCGGCCAGGACTGGGAGCTCAACCGGCGCCTGCGCGAGACCGGTGGCACGGTCTGGTTCACGCCAGAGCTCGCCGTGACCTACCGCCCGCGCTCGAGCCTCGACCGGCTCGCCCGGCAGATGTTCTCGACCGGTCTCTGGCGGGGCGAGCTCGCCCGCCGGTTCCCGGCGTCGAACGGCATCCGCTACTTCATCCCTCCGGCGATGGTCGTCGGGGTCACCCTCGGACTGCTGCTCGGCATCGGCGGGCTCGTGCAGCTCGCGTTCGGCGCGTTCCCGTGGCTCCTCGTCGGCTTCGCCGCACCGCTCGTCTACCTCGTGTTCGTCGTTGCGGCGACGATCGTCGAAGCGCGCGGCCGCGGAGCGGGCACCGCCAGCCGGTTTCTCGTAGTGTTGCCGTGCATACACGTCACGTGGGGCATCGGCTTCGTGCTCGGCTATCTCTCGCTGACGAGCAACATCGCACGCCATACGGGAAGGTGAAGCACCGATGTCTGACGCCCGACCGGTGACGGCCAGGCCGGCGAACATCGCCGAGCTGCGCGCCGTCGCGCAGCCGCCCGAGGTGCGCGGTCGCCGCAACGCCGAGCACTGGACGGCGTCGCTGTACCTGCGGCGCTTCTCGATCTACCTGACCTGGGTGCTGCTGAAGACGAAGATCTCGGCGAACGGCGTGACCGGGCTCATGATCCTCGTCGGCTGGTCGACCGCGGCGGCACTGCTCGTCCCCGGCGTGTGGGGTGCCCTCCTCGCGGTCGTGCTCGGGCAGCTGCAGATGCTGATCGACTGCTGCGACGGCGAGGTCGCGCGATGGCGGCGCACGTCGTCGCCCGCGGGCGTCTTCCTCGACAAGGTCGGCCACTACACGACCGAGGCGCTCATCCCGATCGCACTCGGCATCCGGGCTGCCGCGTACCCGCTCGAGTTCCCCGCGGACTTCCTCTGGACGACGATCGGCGCGATGCTCGCGCTCGTGATCGTGCTCAACAAGGCGCTGAACGACATGGTGCACGTCGCCCGCGCGAACGCCGGGCTGCCGAAGCTCGCCGACACGCACGGCGAGACGGCACCGCGCGGCGGCCTCGTCGCGAAGCTGCGCAAGGCGGCCCGGTTCGTGCCCTTCCACCGCCTGTACCACTCGGTCGAGCTCACGCTCATCGCGTTCGCGGCCGCCGTCGTCGGCCTCTTCGTCGGACAGCCGATCACCGACCGCGTCGTCGTCGCGGTGCTGCTGCCGCTCGCGGTGCTGGCGGTGATCGGCCACTTCGTCGCGATCATGGCGAGCCGTCGTGTCCGGTCCTGACCGTCCGCTCGTCGGCGTCGTCGTGCTCACCATGGGCAAGCGCCCCGACGACCTCGCCCGCGGCATCCGCAGCGTGCTCGACCAGCGCGGCGTCGAGGTCGACCTCGTCGTGGTCGGCAACGGCTGGGACCCGGCGACCGCCGAGCCGCCGCTGCCCTCGGGAGTGAAGACCCGGCACCTCCCCGAGAACCTCGGCATCCCGGCCGGCCGCAATGCGGGCGTGCCCGACGTCGACGGCGACGTGCTGTTCTTCCTCGACGACGACGCGTTCCTGCCGAGCGAGACGTTCCTCGCCGACGGCTGCGCGATGCTCACGGCCCGGCCCGAGCTCGGGCTCATCCAGCCGCGCGTCGTCGACCCGACGGGACTCACCTCGCCGCGCCGCTGGATCCCGCGCATCCGCAAGGGCGACCCCGCGCACTCGAGCCCCGTGTTCTCCTGCTGGGAGGGTGCCGTGCTCATGCCGCGCGGCGTGTTCGACGCGACCGGCGGCTGGGCCGACCCGTTCTTCTACGCGCACGAGGGCATCGAGCTCGCGTGGCGCGTCTGGGATGCGGGTCACGTCGCCTGGTACGCGGGCGATCTCGAAGCGGCGCACCCCGTCATCGACCCCGCGCGGCACTCGTACTACTACCGGCTCAACGCCCGCAACCGGGTGTGGCTCGCCCGCCGCAACCTGCCCGCGGTACTCGTGCCGTTCTACGTGGGCTCGTGGACGGCGATCCAGGTGCTGCGCTGGGCGCGGCATCCCGCCGCCCTCAAGGCCTGGTTCGGCGGCTGGCGCGCGGGCTGGCGCGAGGCGCCGGGCGAGCGACGCCCGATGCGCTGGCGAACCGTGTGGCGCATGACGCGGGCGGGGCGCCCGCCCGTCGTCTGACGCACCGCGCCGTAACGATCGGCTCTCGGTGTCCGCCCGGCGCCGGCCCCGAGGCATCCGCACAGCCGCGGCTCGCTACCCTTGGACGGTGGGATTGAGGAAAGACGCGCGTCGCGCGGTGAAGCTCGCCAAGGACATCATGTGGTCGCGGCGGGCGCAGCGGTCGCTGAAGGCGAAGCTCGCGGAGACGACTCCGCTCGAGCCGCACCGCTACCGCATCGGCGTGTACTTCGCCGACGGCAAGGTCAACCTCTACCAGCTGCGCCAGTGGTACGCCCCGCTCGCGGAGCTCGCCGAGACGTACCCCGTGCTCATCCTCAGCCGGGCATCGGGCGCGGCGCTGAAGCTCCTCGACGAGTCGCCGCTCCCCGTCGCGTACGTGCGGCGGGTCGCCGACCTCGAGCGGGTCATCCATGAACAAGACCTGCACGTCATCCTCTACGTGAACCAGAACGCGAAGAACTTCCAGATGATGCGGTACGGCCGCCGCTGGCATGTGTTCATCAACCACGGCGAGTCCGACAAGATGTACATGACCACGAACCAGTTCAAGGCGTACGACTACGCCCTGATCGCGGGCGACGCGGCGAGGGCCCGGCTCGACAAGGTGCTGTGGGACTACGACTTCGACAAGCGCGCCATCCCGATCGGCCGACCGCAGGCCGACCATTACCTCGATGGCTCGCCGTTGCCGTACACCCCCGACGAGCGCGAGGTCGTGCTCTACGCGCCGACGTGGGAGGGCGACCGCGCGGCCGCCGCGTACGGCTCGATCGCCTCGCACGGCGTCGCGCTCGTCGAGGGGCTGCTCGCCACCGGCCGCCATCGCGTCATCTACCGGCCGCACCCCCGCTCGGGCGTGCTCGACGAGCAGTACGCGACCGCGAACAAGCGCATCATCGCCGCGCTCGAGCAGGCGAACGCCGCAGACCCGGCCGCGCAGCACGTCTTCGACGACGGACCGAAGCTCGGCTGGCAGCTCGCCGCCGCCGACGTCGCGATCGTCGACATCTCGGCGATGGTCTACGATCGGCTCGCCGCCGGCAAGCCGCTGCTCATCACGCGGCCCGTGAACCCGGCGGCGCAGGTCGACACGAGCGGCTACCTGCAGGCGTGCGAGTGGCTCGATGCCGCGGATGCCCCGGCCATGGTCGCCCGGGTCGACGAGGTCGCGCACGACGAGTCGGCGCTCGAACGCCTGAAGTACTGGGTCGAGCGCTATTTCGGCGACACGACGCCCGGGGTCACGACCGCGAGGTTCCACGCCGCCGTCGACCACCTCATGGCCGAGTGGGAGCGCTTCGCCGCGCTGCACGAGGCAGACGGCGAGCTCGACGACCACGACGTCGAGGGCGAGCGGGCCGAGGCCGGCGACGGCGACGAGTCGGACGTCGGCTGACGGGGCGCGCCTCGGTCGCCGACGTACACTGACGACATGGCGCAGCTCATCACCGAAGCCGACCTCGACGACCTCGAACTCCGCGTCTCCGACGGGCCCGGACACCATCTGGCGCAGGCCGAGAAGCTCGAACGATGGGCGGTCGAGGGCGACGGGTTCGTGCTCGGCGACGGCGTCCGCCGGGCGCAGCTGCTCTTCATCGCGGCCGAGCACCTCGAGGCGGCGGGGGAGCTCGAACGGGCGCTCGAGGTGGCGCGACGTGCGATCGCCGCGTCCGATGTCGAGCCCGGGGAGGCCGGCGGCACGCTCGTCGCCCTGCTGCTCGATCTGGGGCGTCGCGACGAGGCGCTCGCCGAGGCCGATCGGCTGCGCGCCGAGCGGATCGAGAACTGGTGGCACCTGCTCTCGGTCGCCGAGGCGTTCGAGCTCGCCGATGAACTCGATCTCGCCGAGCGCTGGTTCGTGATCACCCTGCGCGCCGTCGAACGCGACCCCGAGCACGACGTCGACGACCGCATCACCGCGCTCGCCGGCCGCTACCGGGTGCGGCGCGACGCCGGCAAGGCCGAAGACGTGCTCGACCTCGAGACGCGCGAGCTGGCGACGTTGCTCGGCGTGGAGCTCACGTAGCGGAGGGAACCCCGCCTGGGGCGTCGGCCTCAGGGCCGCCGACGCCGGTGTCGCCGGCCGATGCGCCGCCGTCGCCCTCGCCGGCCCCCGACCGCAGCGACCCCAGCCGCTGGAACGGCCGCTTCGCCGCGCGCCCGAGCGTTCCGGCGACCGTCGCGCCCGTCTGCGCGACCCGCTTGCCGGTCGTGACCAGCAGCGTGTCGTCGCCGACCGGCTCGAGTTCGGCGGGAACGATCGCGGGCGCCTGCCCGAACGCGAGCCGCGACTGCGTGAGCACCCGGCGCCCGAGCACATGATTGCCGACCCCGCCGATCGCGGCGCCGATGCCGAAGGGCAACGCCTTGCCGATGATGCCGGCGCCGCCGCGCACGGCGAACTGCTTCACGAACGTGCGGCGCAGCTGATCGACGACCGTGCCCATGACCGCCTTCGGCAGGCTGTTCGTGATGAGCTCGCCCCAGTACGCGCTCCTCGCGATTCCCGACCCCGTCGCCTGGCCGGCGAACTGCTTGACGAGGTCGGTGCCCTCCGTGCCGAGCATGAGCGTCATGACGAGTGCGCGTGCACGCTCGGGGCTCTCGAGCGGGATGCCGTGCACCTCGGTGACCGACTGGGCGAAGAGTGCCGTCGCCTCGAGGAACCCGGCCGTCTCGACGCCCGACAGGGCGAGCGTGATGCCCGTCGAGATGCCGGGGATGACGGCGGTCGCCCCGACGGCCGCGCCGCCGGTCGTCACGGCCGTGAGATACCGGCGCTCGAGGATGCGCACGAGTTGGTCGGGAGTCGCGCCGGGCGCGCGTCGGCGGATGCTGCGCAGGTGGGCGACCACGACCGGTCGCTGGATCGCGAGCGCGCGGTCGATCGCATGCTCGACGCCGTGCGCGCGTCCCTGATCGACGGTCGGTTGTGAGGTGCACTCGCGCGGAGCATCCGACCCCATCGTCGTGATCGTGTGCACCTGCTCGGCCATGCGGTCGATCTTAGGTCGCACTCCTGATGATGTACCCCGAAATCGACGGATTTTGCCCCCCAAAGGGAGGGTTTCCCTTGTCGGCGGAATCCCGGCAGGAGTAGAACGGGCGTCGTGCGCGGTCCTCACCGGGGGCGCGCCGGGCTGCATCACCTTGGGGGGACGACATGCGCGCCCAGAACGACCCGGACTATTCGAACACGCACGCAACGGGGGAGGGCCGGCGACGACGTCGCGGGGGCGGACGGAGATGGCCGTTCCGCGCGACGGCCGTCGTCGGCGCCTGGGCGCTCGCACTCACCGGAGCGCAGGTCGCCTACGCCGATCCCGTGACCGACTCGGCCGACGTCGCCCAGTTGCGCGCGGGCATCGCCGCGCTCTCCGAGGTCGCGCTCGGCGACTACGAGGACGTCGGCCCGCTCGCGGCCGCCCTGCCGCTCGCCGACACCGCACCCGGCGTCGCGATCGTCCGCCCGGGAGCCGCGATGCAGCTCGCGAACACGTTCGAGACCGGCGTGAAGACGGCGCTGCTCGCACTCGCGCAGCAGGCCACGACCGCGGACTTCATGGCCGCGGTCGACGGCCTCGACGCCGATGTCGACGGCACGCAGCTCGAGCTGACGACGGCGAACCTGGTCGACTCCGGCGACACGCGCGGGTTCGACCTGGCGATCCGCGCGTCGCGCACCGTCGACTCGCCGCTCGCGATCGTCGATCCCGACGGCCCCGGCGGTGAGCCACTGCGCCTCGTCACGGCCGAGTCCGACCCTGCGCCCTACGCGCTCGCGTTCGAGTTCGCGGGCAAGGTCCGCACGGATCCGCAGGGGACGAGGTTCTGGCTCGACACCACGGCGGGTGAACCGACGATCGAGGTCACGGCAGAGCTCGCGGGTGACGACGCCTTCGCGTTCCCCGGCGGTTCAGCGGCGATCGGCGTCGGCGACGTCGAGATCCTCGACGACTCGACCGTCGACGTCTCGGCCGCATGGTCGGGCACGATCGACGACGTCAACGGCGACGGCCGCCTCTCGATGTTCGAGCCGCCGGCGTTCGAGGGCGGCGAGCAGACCCCCGGCGAGCTCACCGTTCCCGCCGATCAGCTCACGACCTTCGCGCTCGCGGGCACGGCCACGGCCGACATCCGCTTCGGGTCCGCGCTTCTCGGCCTCTCGTCGGACCCGGCGCCGTCGCTCAGCATGGACGCGGACCTCGGGCAGGTGCCCGAACCGCTCGCCGAGCTCGTCGCGACCGACGGCGACCTCGACGCGTTCGAGGCGTTCACCCGGCTCGGACCGGTCGACCTCGTCTCGGGCGTCATCCAGTACGGCACCCTGCTGCGGGCGCTGCAGCGGCATCCGAACGTGGATGCCGCGCTGCCGCTCGCCAGCGGCACGCTGAGCGAGCTCTACGACCTCGGCGGTGAATTCTCGAAGCTCGCCGAGGACCTCATCGACGTGCAGCCCGACCCCGATCCCGACCCCGCCGACCCGCAACCGGTGATCGACGTCGGCATCTCGACGGTCGGCGACCTGGCCGACCGCATCGAGAGCGACATCCCGGGGGCACCCGACACCATCACGCCCGTCTACGACCGGGACGCGAACGAGGTCCGGCTCGACTTCACGATCCACACGGGCCTCGACGGGCAGGCCGACGTGCCTCCCGTGCTCGACGACCAGCCCGTCGACGACACCCCGCCGCCGGGGCAGGCGGCCTTCGGCGACCAGCTGCTCGACGAGACCGGGCTGCGCGGCGTCGCCGCCGCCGGCGCGCCGGTGACGGTCGAGACCGACGTGGCCGTGGACATCGACCTGCCGATCCTGATCGACCTCGAGGCGGCCGAACCGGCCGACGACGACGCGGCCACCGCCGTCGTCGAGTTCGAGTCGCCGATGGTGTACGAGCGGTTCGGCACCGAGATCGCCGACGGCGCCGAGCTCCGCATCACGCAGGTGGCGACGGCCGACGTGCACGGCGAGGGTCAGCTCGGCTTCGTGCCCGCGACCGTCGGCGGCACCTGGAAGCTCGGGCAGGACGGCACCGAGCCGACGACCGCCGCCGACGTGACGCCCGCCGCCGGGAACACGGCGACCCCGCGGCTCGTCGACCTGCTCGCAGGACTCTACGAACGCGACGGGCAACCGCCGGCATATCCGGTCGACGAGGCCGAACGGCGCGCGGTGATCGACGGCGACTACACCGTCGAGGGTCACGGCCTCGACCCCGCGCAGCACCTCACCGAGACGCCCGGAACGTTCACGGTCGACGGCACCGGGTTCGACCACGAGGACTACACGGTCGCGCTCGGCAACGACGAGATGACCCTGCTGCGTGCGCTCAACATCGACACGGGCGAACCCGACCGACTGCTCGGTCGTGCGCTCGACGGCATCGGCGCGGTCGTCGACCAGCTCGACGCGATCGACGACCTGGTGGGCGGCGAGGCGGTGCCGTTCCTGAACCGCGGCGTCGGCAGCATCCTGCGCGAGGTGACCGGCCTCCGCGACCGGTACAACGAGTTCCGCGGCGGCCTGCTGCCGACCGATCTCGGCAAGCTCGAGGACGGCCTCGAGACGGCGCTCGAGCTCGGCGTGACGTTCCGCCTGCGCGATCTCGACGACGGCGGCGCCGTCGACCCCGCGCTGGTCGCCGTGTTCGACGGCACGCGCTCGGCGCAGGCCGACGTGCCGATGTCGTTCGTGAACGCCGAACTGCCCGCGATCGCGGGCACGGAGGGCGAGGGGCAGCTGCACGCCGCGCTCAGCGCCGACCTCGACCTCGGGCTCGTCGTCGGGCTCGACCCCGACGATGCCGCGGCGGCACCACGCCTGCTCGACTCCAGCCGGCTCAGCGTCACCGCCGAGGTCACCGAGCAACCGCCGGGCTCCGTGCAACTGGGCGTGCACCTCGGGCCGTTCTCGGCACAGCTCGGCGACGCCGCGAACCAGACCGGTCGCATCGCGGTCGGCGTGCGGTTCGCACTCGAGCGCACGGGAGCACCGCAGCCGGGCGATCCCGCCGAGACCCCGCTCGAACTCGCCGACTTCTTCGACGGCGACTTCACCGCCGACGCGAGCTCGCCGGCCGAAGGCGGCAAGTACTCGTGCGCGGCGCCGGGCCAGACGCCCGTCGAGGGCACCTTCGCCTGTGCCGCGCTGCCGGTGCTCGTCGACCTCGGCTCGGGACCGGAGCTGCCGAGCGGGGCGCCCGCGAATGCGCCGACCGCGGACGACTACCTCACCGTCTCGTACGACGACCTCGCCGCAGCCCCCGACGTCACCGCACCCGCGGCACTCGCGAACGTGCTCGACGCGGCCAGCTTCAGCTTCGACAGCTTCGGCGACGGCCTCAAGTCGATCAGCAAGATGCTGGGCATCGCGATCGAGGCGAGCAAGGCCGGCGGCGACCTCCCGGTCGTCGGCGACGACCTGACCGAGCTCGCCGACGGCCTGGCCGACGTGAAGGCGTTCCTCGACGACCCGCAGATCCCCGGACTGCCTGACTCCGACGTGAACGCCGCGGTGTACGGCGCCGGCGGCATCCGCGACGTGCTCGCCCAGAAGCTCATCGCCGCCGGCGTGCTCCGCGACAGCGCCTACCAGGCCGTCGGAACCTTCCCAGGCGACGCCGACACCGTGCCGAGCGCCACCGACCTCCGCGTCGTCGCGATCTGCGACGACGGGGGCACCGAGGCGCTCTGCGACGGCACCGAGTCGCTGAGCAGCCTCGTCGACCTCCGGTTCGAGCTCGAACTGGGCCAGGGTGCCCGCGACCTGTCGGGCGGCTGCCCGGTGGGCGACACGGCTGCCTGCCCCGGGGTCACGAACATCCCGCTCGACCTCGGGCTGCCCGGGTTGCCCCTCTCGCTCACGGGCACCGTGACCGCGAGTGCCGGCTGGACCGTCGAACTCGGGTTCGGCGTCTCGCGGGACGACGGGTTCTACCTGCTCGACAACCCGGTGCCGGGCACCGGCGTCGCCGACCCCGAAGGGGCGGGCGGCCTCGAGGAGATCCGGGTCAACGTCGGGGCGAACCTCGCCGCCGGGGTGCCCATCGCCGGGCGCATCGGCTTCATCGGCATGCAGGCGGAGGACCGCAGCACTGATCCGAACGCTCCGAGCGGTGCACGGCTGAGCGCCCAGCTCGGCCTCGACGCCCCCGGATGCGACGACCTCGACCCGGCGACGTTCGGCGACGGCGTCGCCGGTACCCACTGCACGAGCGTCATCCCGATCGGCTCGATCCTCTCGGGCGACGTCGGCGACCTGCTCACCGAGCCCCGCATCGAGGGCGGCATCCACCTCGACCTCGACATCGACACCGGCATCGCCGACGGCGGCAACGTCAACACGACCCTGCCGACCTTCACCGCCGAGTTCGGGCTCACGTGGGAGTTCGACGGCAGCGGCGCAGGCGACCTCGAACTCGAGCTGCGCAACATCGGCGTCGCACCGGGCGAGATGTTCACCAAGCTGTTCGGCGAGGTGCTGCGCACGCTCGACCCGATCCTCGCGCCGACCAAGCCCATCCGCGAGTTCCTCTTCTCGCCGATCCCGGTGATCAGCGACCTGTCGGAGTACTTCGGCGGCGACCCGGTGACGATGGTCACCCTCGCGAAGGCGCTCGGCGTCGTCGACGTGTCGCTGCTCGAGGACATCGACCAGCTCTTCGATTTCCTCGAGATGGTGCAGGGGCTCGCCGACGGCTCGCCGTTCATCCTCGTCGACGAGCTCGAGCTGTCGCCGGAGACGGCGCGCGGCTCGCCGCTCACGCAGGACCAGGCGCTGAAGGCGGTGCAGGGCTCCGCCGCCATGACCGGTGATCCCGAAGCCCAGGTCGGCACCGCGCTCGGCGGCGCATCCGACGACTTCGACAAGCTGCGCCAGAAGGGAGCTTCGAAGGCCGAGCAGGACTTCTCCTTCCCGATGTTCGACGACCCGACTTGCCTCGTCGGCCTCCTGCTCGGCAAGGACTGCGCGGTCGTCGAGTGGCGGCCCGACCCGCTCGCCGTGCACATGGAGTACACGCAGAGCTTCGGCCCGTTCTTCGGGGTGCTGTACATCACCATCGGCGGCGCCCTCGACGCGAAGGCACAGGTCGGCGGCGGCGTGTCGACCCGCGGCGTGCGCATGCTCGCCGAGTCGATCATCGGCGGTGAGGTCGACAGCCCGCTCGACGCCGCGACGAAGGCGGGCAGCGCGTTCCTGCAGAGCCTGTACCTGACCGATCTCGACGCCGAGGGCAAGGACATCCCCGAGTTCGAGATCTCGGGCACGATCACCGCAGGGGCGAAGCTCGACATCTTCATCGCCGAGGCGGGCGTGCGCGGCGGCATCACGGCCACGTTCGGACTGAACCTCAACGACACCCCCGAGGCCGACGGGCGCATGCACATCGACGAGATCGTCGCGAAGTTCAAGACGCCGATCTGCCTGTTCGACATCGAGGGCAAGCTCGTCGCGTTCCTCGAGGTGTACGCCGAGTTCGGGCCCTGCCCGTTCTGCTACTCCGACAGCTGGCGGCTCGCGGAGGTCACCCTGTTCGAGTTCTCGTCGTCGTGCGAGGACCAGACCCCCGTGCTCGCGAGCGAGGAGGGCGGCTGGGTCGTGCTCAACGTCGGCTCGCGGGCGAGCGTGCGCGGCGCGTTCGAGGACGTCGAGAACGAGTCGTACACGGTGCATCAGCTGAGTGCCGAGCCCGACGGCGGCGTCTACGAGTTCAGTGTCAGCGCGTTCGGCTACACCGAGACGAGGAAGGGCGCGGGCGTGCGCATCATCGACGCGCTCGGCGGCAACGACTCGTTCCTGTTCAACGGGTCGGGCGCGGGCGCGAAGCCCGGCGACCTGAACCCCGAGGCATCCGACCCGCCCGACGACGGCGAGTGGGCCTTCAGCGCCCCGGTCGACGCCCAGACGCTGGGCACCGGCGACGACCGGATCATCACGGGTTCGGGCGACGACGTGATCAACGGCGGAGACGGCGCCGACACCATCAACGCGGGCGACGGCACCAACACGGCCTCGGGCGATGCATCGGACGGCTCCGGCACCGGCATCGACACCATCACCGGCGGCGACGGCGTCGACACCCTGCGCGGCGGCGGCGACAACGACACGATCGACGGCGGACTCGGCGCCGACGTCCTGCGAGGCGACGCCGGCAACGACACGCTCCGCGGCGGCAAGGACAAGCTGTCGGTGCCGCCGGGGGAGACCCCGCCCGAGAACAAGCCCAACAAGATCGACGCGGGCGACCTCATCATCGGCGGCCCGGGCGCCGACACGGTGCTCGGCGGGAGCGGCGGCGACCGCCTCTTCGGTGACGACGCGCCCGACGCGACGCCCGAGGACGACTCCGTCGCCGACGAGGGCGGCGCCGCCCCCGGCACCGACGGCGTCGACCGCGTCGAAGGCGAGGCGGGTGCCGACACGATCTTCGGCGGCGGCGCCGAGGACGAGCTGTACGGCGGGTTCCGGCTGGTAGCGAGCGGTGTCGACGACTCCGACGACGAGATCCAGGGCGGTGACGGCGGCGACCGCATCTCCGGTTCCGGCGGCGACGACCTGCTCTACGGCGGTCGTGGTGCCGACACTGTGAACGGCGAGGCCGGCGCCGACGAGGTGCACGGCCAGTCCGATGCCGATCCGGCGCTGGACGGCGGACCCGACGACGACCGCCTCTGGGGCGGACCGGGCGCCGACACCGTGTCGGGCGGGGCCGGCGACGACGAGCTGGTCGGCGACGGTGACGGCGCCGACGAGGCGACGATGGGCGGCGACACGGCTGACGGCGGCGACGGTCTCGACATCGTGCTCGGCGACAACGGCACGATCGACGGCGCGCCGGGTGCGCGGGTCGCGCACCCGAGCGAGACCGTCGGCGTCGGCGATCCATCGCTCGGCGGCGGGGCCGGCAACGACCGCATCTACGGCGAGGGCGGGGCTGACAACGCCTACGGCGGAGCCGGCCGAGACCTCGTGCACGGCAACGGCGGCGCCGACCACCTGTACGGCGAGACCGGCGACGACGAGGTCAGGGGTGACGGCGACGGCGACTTCGGCTACGGCGGTCCCGGCGGGGACGTCGTGATCGGCAATGCCGGCAGCGACCAGTTGCACGGCCAGGAGGGCGTCGACCTCGTCATCGGCGGACACGACGATCCGGCGGGCGACGACGCCGGAGACACGATGTACGGCGGTCCCGACGACGACCGCGCCTTCGGCGACGACGTCACGATCATCGTCGACGCCGGGTTCAACGGTGCGTTCGAGCCCGGGCTCGACTCGCTCGATGAGGTTGTGTTCGCGCCCTCGCCCGTCGTCGGCACGTACGGCGACGACATCGGCGACGGCGGCACCGGCCTCGACGAGCTCCACGGCCAGGATGCCGCCGACCGCCTCTACGGCGCCGACGACTACGACCAGATCTTCGGCGAGCTCGCCGGCGACCACCTGGTCGGCGGCGGCGGACCCGACGACATCGTGGGCGACCAGGGCACGATCGCCCCGCCGGCGCGTGAGATCGAGGCGCCCGCGGGCGGCTGGCAGCCCGGCACGCCGAACGGCTCGCCCGAGACGGCCATCGCGCTCGTCGCGCCCACCGTCGGCGGCGACGACCTGATCTGGGGCGACTTCGACGTCGCGGATGCCCCATGGTCGACGGGCGGCGACGATCGGGGCTTCGGCGGCCAGGGTGTCGACACCCTGCGCGGCGGATCGTACGACGACCATCTCGAGGGCAACGGCGGTCAGGACCGGATCTTCGGCTTCGACGAGGAGAGTGACCACACAGCCGACGACTCGGCCGACGGCGCCGACGACCTGATCGGCGGATCGTCGCCGGTCAACCCGCTCGCCGACCCCGAGGGCTTCAACCGGGCGCTCGACGAGGGCGAGCTCGAGATGGAGGGCAACGGCGCCGACGACGTGATGGCCGGCGACAACGCGGTGCTCACACGGCATCCCGACCCCGACGATGCGGACGCCTGGCGGACCGACCCGGTCACGGGCGGCGTGTTCCGCGAGGTCACGCTCCTCGACACCGAGAAGACGGGCGCCGACCTCGACGACGTCTCAGGCGGCGACCTCATGGCCGGCAACGAGGCGAACGACCGGATGTTCGGCGAGGGCGGCAACGACCGGGCCAAGGGCAACGCCGACGACGACCACGTCGAGGGCAACCAGGACGGCGACTGGCTCGAGGGCAACGCCGACGAGGACGACCTCATCGGCGGCTCGTCGTTCCCCGACCAGCCCGACACCGGTGACGTGCTGTGGGGCGGCGGCGACGCCGACGTGCTCGCGGGCGACAACGCCTGCATCGTGCGCGACGTGCCCGGCGTCGAGTTCGCACCCGGCTCCTGCCCCGCGCTCGACACTCCGGTGCCGACGGAGTTCCACTACGTCACGAGCCAGCTCGGTGTCGACACCCGGCGCGGCGTCGTCTATCACGACCTCGACGCCGCGGTGCCGAGCGAGTTCGGGCGCGACACGCTGAACGGCGGCTCGGGCGTCGACGTCGAGTTCGGCCAGGACGGCGCCGATGCGCTGTTCGGCGACGGCGGCGCCGACTTCCAGTTCGGCAACGGCGGCGCCGACGTGGTGGTGGGCGACCGGCCGGTCACCGACTACGCGAACGTGCTGATCCCGCCCGAGGTCGGGGGAGTGCTGCCCGCGCTGCCGGCCGTGCCCGGCGGACTGCCCGGCGCGCCGAGCACGGGGGCGTTCCTCGTCGGCCCCGCCCAGGCGGACGGCCAGGACGATCAGACCGGCGGGTCGAACTTCGCCGGCCACCGCGACACGGGCGACTGGCTCTTCGGCGACGGCGAGGCCGACTTCCAGCTCGGCGACAACGGCCGGCTCGATCGCACGATCGAGGGCGACGGCACCGATGAGAGGTACGCGGTCTACGAGGAGCGCTACGCGGGCGACGACCCGCCGCAGGACGGCTCGGCGGTCATCGAGCGCGAGGTCACGCGCTACGACGTGGGCGCCTCGGCCGGCGCGGGCGTGTGGGGCGCCGACCTGATCTTCGGCGGCAACGGCACCAACCCGCTCATCTCGCAGGGCGCAGGCGACGGCGACGACAGCCAGTGGGGCCAGGACGGCGACGACCGGCTCTTCGGCGAGGACGGCGACGACGACCAGTTCGGCGAGCTCGGCGCCGACACCATGTGGGGCGGCGACGGCGAGGACGCGATGCTCGGCGACCGCGGAGGCGTGCAGACGCGCTTCGTCGAGGCCGACGGCAGCGACTCCGACGATCCCGACATCCTCACGCACGACAGCAAGGGCCCTCCCGGCATCAACCTCGGCGGGCCCGACGGCGGCGCGCAGGACGCGGTGCTGGATCCCTTCGAGGCCCACCCGCTCTACCGCGGGACCTCGCTCACGCACGACCGCGACGGCTCGCAGCTCGTGAAGAACGGGCTCGACGCGGGCGGCGCCGATCGCATGCGCGGCGGCCCGGGCCACGACTCCATGCACGGTGGCGCCGGCGCCGACCTCATGAACGGCGACTCCGGTGGCGACTACGCCTACGGCGACGACGGGGCCGACGTCATGTGGGGCGGGCGAGGCGACCCGGTCGTGGGCTCGCCCGACCAGCCCGGCCGCAACGCGCCGGGTGTGAGCGGCGAGTGGATCGACGTGCTCTTCGGCGGCCGCGGCGCGAACGCGACCGAGGCCGGGGCCGACATCCTCGACTACCAGCCGCGTCCCGGCACCGACCCGGCCGTCTGGCAGACGATGGTCGCCGCCTACGCCGACACCGCACCCGTGAACACGGGCACCGAGACCCGTCAGCACCACCACGGCACCGACTGGATCTACGGGGGCTGGGACCGCGACGTGCTGCAGGCCGACGTCTCGGCCAACGGCCCCAACGACGGTGACAAGCTCCTCGACTGGAACGGCGCGTACAACCTCTACACGGCCTGCAACGCGGCCTACGGCGGCTGGAACGACGTGCGAAAGCTCGATCCGAACAACCTGCTCGGGCTCGAGAAGCTCGCCTACGTCACGGGCGCCCGTGCCGACTTCGACGGCGCACCCGCGCTCGCCGAGGTGCAGGCGTCGGGTTCGTCGGCGTTCCGCGAGGCGGCGATCGTGTACACGAAGGATCTCAAGGACAACTCGGGCAAGGCGTTCTCGTCGACGCCCGGCCACTTCGAGAACTTCATCTGCGACAGCGACTGACCGACGGGCTGGGGGGAACGACGTGGATGCCTCGGGCCGGGGCGGGCCCGAGGCATCCACGTCACCCGCCGTCGCGCACGGGTGAACCTCGGTACGATCGAAGCTCACCCCGCCTGATCTCCTGAGGAGCGCCGTGAAGTACGTCTCGACCCGAGGCGGCATGCAGCCGTCGCCGTTCGCCGAGGTCCTGGTCGAGGGCCTCGCACCCGACGGCGGGCTGGTCGTGCCCGAGACGGTGCCGCACGTGTCGGCGGCCACCCTCGAGTCGTGGCGCGGGCTCGACTACGCCGGCCTCGCGATCGAGGTGATCGGCCGCTACGCCGACGGCGTGCCGCATGCCGACCTCGAGCGACTCTGCCGCGCCGCCTACGACCCCGCGGTGTTCGACGACGACGCGATCGTGCCGGTGCGCCGCCTCGACGACGAGCTCGCGCTCGTCGGGCTCAGCGAGGGGCCGACGCTCGCGTTCAAGGACATGGCGATGCAGTTCCTCGGCCAGGCGCTCGAGTACGCGCTCGCGCACGACGGGGCGACCCTCAACATCCTCGGCGCGACATCGGGCGACACCGGCTCGGCCGCCGAGTACGCCCTGCGCGGCAAGCGCGGCATCTCGGTCTTCATGCTGTCGCCGCAGGGGCGCATGAGCCGGTTCCAGCGGGCGCAGATGTACTCGCTCACCGACCCGAACATCCACAACATCGCGGTCGCGGGCGACTTCGACGACTGCCAGCACCTCGTGAAGCAGATCGCGGGCGACGCCGACTTCAAGCGCCGGTACCGCATCGGCGCGGTCAACTCGATCAACTTCGCGCGGGTCTGCGCCCAGATCGTCTACTACTTCTGGGCCTGGCTGCGCGCGACCGATGCGGTGCCGGCGGCCGAGCGGTCGGGTCGGCCGATCGACGTCACCGTGCCCTCGGGCAACTTCGGCAACATCTTCTCGGGCTACCTCGCGCGCCGCATGGGCGTGCCGATCCGCCGGCTCGTGCTCGCGACGAACGAGAACAACGTGCTCGACGAGTTCTTCCGCACGGGCGTCTACCGGCCGCGCGCCGGCGAGGAGGCGCTCGCGACGTCGAGCCCGTCGATGGACATCTCGCGCGCCTCGAACTTCGAGCGGTTCGTGTTCGAGGTGCTCGACCGCGACCCCGAGCGGCTGCGTGCGGCGTGGGCCGGGCTCGAACGCGACGGCGTGCTCGACCTGTCGGCCGAGCGCGAGCGCTTCGCCGACGAGTTCGGGTTCGCGAGCGGTTCGAGCACGCACGCCGACCGGGTCGCCGCGATCCGCGAGACGCACGAACGCTACGGCGTCGTCGTCGACCCGCACACGGCCGACGGCCTCGCCGTCGCCCGCCGCCACCTCGAGGGCGGCATCCCGATGCTCGTGCTCGAGACCGCGAAGCCCGCGAAGTTCCCCGAGATCGTCGAGGAGGCCATCGGGCGCGCGCCGTCGGTGCCCGAGCACCTGCGCGAACTGCTCGAGGCGCCGCAGTTCGTGACCGAGGCGTCGAACGACCAGGCTGAGATCCGGGCGATCATCGAGCGCGACGCGCTCGCGTAGCGGGCCGCCCTCGCGCGCTCGTCGCTACTTCTTGGCGCCGTAGTCGCGGTTGTAGCGCTCGAGCACCTCGTCGATGGGGGCGTCGAGCGCGAGCTTGCCCTTGTCGAGGTAGAGCCCCCGGGTGCAGAAGCGGCGCAGGTCGCGCTCGTTGTGCGAGACGAAGAAAAGGGTGCGCCCGCCCGCGAGCAGCTCGTCGATGCGCCGGTAGCACTTCTCGCGGAACGCGGCGTCGCCGACGGCGAGCACCTCGTCGACGAGCAGGATCGGCTCCTCGAGCTGCGAGATCACGGCGAACGCGATGCGCACCTTCATGCCGCTCGAGAGGTGCTTGTACGGCGTCTCGAGGAAGTCGCCGATCTCGGCGAACTCGATCACCTCGTCGAACTTCGCGTCGATCTGCGCGCGCGTCATGCCGTGCAGGCCGGCCGTGAGGTACACGTTGTCACGCACGGTCAGCTCGCCGACGAACCCGCCCGTGATCTCGATGAGCGGCGCGACGCCGCCCGTGATCTCGACCGTGCCCTCGTCGGGCAGCATGACGCCCGCGACGAGCTTCAGCAGTGTGGACTTGCCCTGGCCGTTTCGGCCGACGACGCCGATCGCCTCGCCGGGTCGCACCTCGATCGAGACGTCGCGCAGCGCCCAGAACTCGCCGGGCCGGGTGCGGCGTCGCTTGCCGGCGAACAGGTCCTTGAACGACCGTCGACCGCGACGGTTGCGGCGGAACCGGATGCCGAGGCCCTCGGTGCGGATCGCCGTCGGCTCCGCCGAGGCGGTGGCGCCCGGCGTGACGGCGGTGGTGGCATCCGTCATCAGATCTCCTTCAGCACCTGTCGCTCGCACGAGCGGAAGACCCACAGCCCGAGCGCGAGCAGCACGAACGACATGCCGGCCGAGACGGCGACCGCGAACCAGTCGAGCTCATCGGGGAAGAAGCCGGCGCGGTACAGGCTGAAGATGCCCGTGAGCGGGTTGAATGCGGCCCACACCTGCAGGTCGCCCGGCAGGTTCGAGACGCCGTAGACGATCGGCGAGGCGTAGAACAGGAACCGCAGCACGAGCTTCACGGCGCGCTCGAGATCGCGGAAGAACACGACGAGCGGAGCGACGATGAGGCAGACCGCGACCGTGAGCAGCGCCTGCAGCGCGATCGCGAGCGGGAAGAGCACGAGCTGCCACGACACCGTCGCACCGAACACGATCGCGAACAGTGCGAGCACGGGCAGGGCCAGCACGAACTCGATGCCCTTCGCGAGCACGATGCGGTTCACCCAGATCGTGCGCGGGATCATCGTCGACCGCACGAGCTTCGCGTCCTTCAGGAACGCCCGGGTCGAGTCGGAGACGGCGCCGTTGAACCACATCCACGGCAGCAGCGCCGTGAGCAGGAACACGATGTACGGCTGTGTTCCGGTGAGCCGGTGGAACACGACCGTGAACACGAAGTAGTAGATGCCCGCCATGAGCAGCGGGTCGAGCACCGACCACACGTACCCGAGCGCCGACGTCGAGTACCGCACCTTCAGGTCGCGCGTCGTCAGCAGCCAGAGCGCATGCCGGTACCGCGCCCACGGCGTCCGCTGCAGCGGGTGGGCGTCGCGGTATGCGACCGGTGCGGTGCTCGTCACGCCTCTCATCGTAGATGGCCCGCCGGGGTAGATTTGATGTCGACGGGTGGCGACCTGCCGAGCCCGGTCGGAAGGAGTCGTGCACCCGTGCACCGCACCAGCACCCGCGTCATCCTGAGCTGCGCCGCGATCGGCGTCGGCGGCGGGCTCATCGCCGCGGGGGCCGGCTACTTCGCCGCCCTCGTCGCAGGACTCGCGCCCATGCTCTACGGCATCACGATCGGCTCGCACTTCCTGCCGAGCGCGGTCGCGCTCGCGCTCCTGAAGCGTCCGGGCGTCGGCATCCTCACGGGCTTCATCGCCGGCCTCGTCGGCGCCGCGTTCGCTCCGCAGTGGATCTGGCGCTTCCTCCTCACGGGCCTGCTCGTGGGCGCCCTCCTCGAGCTCCCGTTCTTCATCACGCGATACCGTTCGTGGTCGCCGTGGCTCTTCTACGCGGCAGCCGGCGGCTCGGGGCTCGTGCTCGCCGTCGGCACGTTCATCGCACTCGGGCCCGAGCACTACGCGCCGTGGTTCTGGGTGATCTACCTCGCGATGTTCGCGCTCAGCCCCGTCTTCTTCACCTGGCTCGGCCGGCTCATCGCGAGCGCGCTGTCACGGGCGGGCGTCGCGCGCAGCCTCGCCTGAGCGAGGCGGCGCCCCGGCAACGACCGCGTGGCTCTGCAACGACGAAGAGCGGATGCCTCGGGGCATCCGCTCTTCGCTGTTGCGCTGTGTGCTGCAGGTCACACGAAGTGGTTCGCGCGCTCCAGGTCTTCGGCGAAGTCGATCTCGACCGCGTAGAGGTCGGAGACGTCCATCGGCTCGACGAGGAGGCCGTTCTGCTCGATCGCGAGCTCGAGGCCGCGCTCGAAGTAGTCCTGGTCGCCGACCCGCTGCAGGTGGGCGAGGAACGTCGACTTGTCGCGGCTCGCGATGTAGTTGATGCCGACGGCCTCGCCGAGGCCGCCCTTGACGGTCTTCGAGAGCTCCCTGATGTAGCCCTCGGCGCTCGTCGTGTACTTGACCTCTTCGTCGGAGACCTTCGCGGTGTTCACCGTCACGAACGACTGGTCGCGCGCGATGAGCGGCAGCGCCCGGTCGAGGATCGCCGGGTCGAAGACGACGTCGCCGTTCATCCACAGCACGCCGCCCTGCTGCGACGCCGCGAGCGCGCGCATGAGCGACTTCGACGTGTTCGTCTGGTCGTACTCCTCGTTGTAGACGAAGGACGCCTGCGGGAACGCCTCGATGATGTGCTCGAGCTTGTAGCCGACGACGATCGTCACGTCGGCGGTGCCGCCGAACGCGTGCTCGATGTTGTCGAACTGCTGGCGCATGATGGTGCGGCCATCGCTGAGCTCGGTCAGCGGCTTGGGGAGGGATCGCCCGAGCCGGCTCCCCATGCCGGCTGCGAGAATCACGATCTGGGTGGTCACTGCATCTCCTTCGGTGGTCGGATGCCCCCGCCGGGCGCCTCGAACCGAGGTGTTCGCCCGGAGTTCATCCGGAAGTTCACATATGGACACGCCGTTATGCCGTGCTCAAGACTATCGGCGGCGCGGTCGAACGGGCCATTCCGGCCGTCGGGTCGTAGTCGGATCGTGATGTGACGCACAGGTGATGCACAGAAAGCGCGGCCGTCCACGGGGGCGCGCTCGGCGGGTGGTCGTTGGTAAGTTGGCTTGGTGACTTCCGTTTCGCGTTCCGACCACGACGACGAAGCTGCCGAAGGCACCGGTGCGGGGGCACCCGATCAGGGTGGTGCCGCGACCGGGTCGGCCGGCGGCGTCGACGCCGGCGCCCCGTCGACGGGCGCCGGTGCGTCGAGCCCGACGTCGAACGCGAAGTCGGGCGGCGCCTCGAGCGCTTCCGAGCAGGGCGCTTCGGTGGCCGAGAAGAAGGCCGCGTCGAAGTCGGCGAAGTCGAAGTCGACCATGACCGCGGCCGAGCGTTCGGCCGCGCGCTCCGCCGCGGCGAAGAAGGCCGCGGCCACCCGCAAGGCGAACAAGGCGGCCGCAGCGGCCGCAGGTGCAGCGACCGAGGCGGCGGACCCCGAGGCCGCGCAGGCTCCCGAGTCGGGCGGATCGAAGCGCAGCGGCGCATCGCGGGCCGCGTCGTCGTCGGCGAGCTCTGCGCGCAGCGCCGCCCAGCGATCGACCGGGGCTGCGCGCGCGTCGAGCGCGGCGAGCACGGCCGAGGCACGCAGCCGCGCCGCCGCCTCGGCGTCGGCGCACCGCCAGTCGCAGCGCGTCGCCGCATCGCTCACGACCGAGACCACCGCGGCCGAACGCGGTCCGCGCAAGCCGACGGGGGCGTCGACCTTCGGTGCAGCCGATGCGCCGAACCGAGACGACGTCGACCTCGAGGCGACGACCGAGCGTCGCGCCGGCAGCCTGCCGACGGCCGCGGCGATCTCCACGGCGACCGCTGACGCGGCGGTCGGCGACGAGGCGACCGCGGCCGAGGTGCCTGCTGAGGAGGCGACTGCTGACACCGCGACCGCTGACGCGGCGGGCGCGGATTCAGCCGACACGCCTGTCGACGCCACCGCCGCCGTCGCCGAGTCGTCCGCGGTCGCGGAGTCGTCCGCCGTGGAGAGCGCGGACGCCCAGGCCGAGGTCGGCGCCGAGGCGCCGGCCGAGGCATCCGCCCCGACCATCGCGGCACAGGCGGTCACCGTGATCCCCGCGAAGAAGGCGCCGGCGCCGCGCAAGAAGCGCACGTTGCGCGTCGCCCGGCCCGCGCCGCCCGCCGACGCACCGCGCGTGCTCGAGATCACGGGTCTCGTGAAGCGCTTCGCCGAGAACACCGCGGTCGACGGCATCAGCCTGTCGGTGCGCGCCGGTTCGTTCTACGGCATCGTCGGCCCGAACGGCGCCGGCAAGACGACGACGCTCTCAATGGTCACGGGTCTCCTGCGTCCCGACGCAGGCACGGTGAGCATCCACGGCATCGACGCGTGGGCCGACCCGCGCGCGGCGAAGCGCATCACGGGCGTGCTGCCCGACCGGCTGCGACTGTTCGACCGGCTGACCGGCAGCCAGCTGCTCTATTACTCGGGCGTGCTGCGCGGTCTCGACAACCGCACCGTGCGCGAACGCAGCGCCGACCTCATCACGGCGTTCGGGCTCGACGACGCGGTCGACCGTCTCGTCGCCGACTACTCCGCCGGCATGACGAAGAAGATCGCGCTCGCATGCGCGCTCATCCACTCGCCGCGGCTGCTCGTGCTCGACGAACCGTTCGAGTCGGTCGACCCCGTGTCGGCCGCGAACCTCACCGAGATCCTCGAGCGTTACGTGGCGGGCGGCGGCACGGTCGTGCTCTCGAGCCACGGCATGGACCTGATCGAGCGCGTCTGCGACTCGGCCGCGATCATCGTCTCGGGCCGCGTGCTCGCTGCCGGCACCCTCGACGAGGTGCGAGCCGGCCAGACCCTCGAAGACCGATTCGTCGAGCTCGCGGGCGGGCGCAAGGCTGCGGAAGGCATGGAATGGTTGCACAGTTTCTCGGACTGAAACTGCGCCTGCTGGCGAACATCTTCAAACGGAGCACCTGGCAGGTCGTCGGCATCGTGCTCGGCCTCGTCTACGGGCTGGGCCTCGCGATCCTGCTCTTCCTCTCGCTCGTCGCGCTGCGTGTGGTGGGCGATGTCGAGACCATCCGCAACGCGCTCGTCATCGCGGGGGCGGCGACGATGGTCGGCTTCATCGTCTTCCCGCTCGTGTTCGGCACCGACGACACGATGGATCCGCGCAAGTTCGCGCTGTTCGGCCTGCCCGACCGCACGCTCGCCCTGAGCCTCGCGGTCGCCGGCCTCGTCGGCATTCCGGCGCTCGTGCTCGGCATCGTGCTGCTCGGCACGGTCGTGACCTGGTCGCGCGGCGTCGCCGAGACGCTGCTCGCCCTCATCTCGGCGGCGCTCGCGTTCGCGAGCTGCCTGCTGCTCGCGCGGGTGACGACGGCGCTCGCCTCGTTCCTGCTCTCGACGCGGCGCGCGCGCGAGCTGCTCGGTGTCATCGGCCTGCTGCTCATCGTCATGCTCTCGCCGATCATCGTGGTGATCGCCACGGCCGACTGGGCGAACGAGGGCCAGAGCATCCTGTCGGTGCTGGGCGGGGTGCTCGGGTGGACCCCGTTCGGTGCGGCGTTCGCCGCGCCGGGCGACGCTGCTGCCGGCGCGTGGGGGCCGGCGCTGCTCGAGCTCATCATCGCGCTCGCGACGCTCGGGGCGATCTGGCTCGCGTGGCAGGCGCTCGTCGCGAAGATGCTCGTGACCCCGGGCCGCGAGGCGTCGGCCAAGAGCTATCGGGGGCTCGGCTGGTTCGACCGGATGCCGCACGGCGCCACCGGAGCGGTCGCCGCGCGCAGCTTCACGTACTGGTTCCGTGACGCGCGCTACTGGGTCTCGGTCGTCATGATCCCGATCGTCCCGATCCTCGTCATGGTGCCGCTCGGCGTCGCGGGCGTGCCGACGCAGTACCTGGGACTCATCCCGGTGCCGCTCATGTGCCTCTTCCTCGGCTGGAGCCTGCACAACGACACGGCGTACGACTCGACGGCCATCTGGTTGCACGTCGTTTCCGGCGTCCGTGGCGTGTCCGATCGCTTCGGGCGGCTGGTGCCGGTGCTCCTTGCGGGCGTGCTCGTCATCGGCCTCGGCAGCGCCGTCACGGTCTTCGCGCTCGACGACTGGCGGCTGCTGCCGTCGCTCCTCGGCGTGAGCACGGCGCTGCTGCTCGCCGGACTCGGCGTGGGGTCGGTCGTCTCGGCGAGATTCCCGTACCCCGCCGTGAAGCCGGGCGACAGCCCGTTCCAGCAGCCGCAGGCGACCGGGGCGCTCACCGCGCTCGTGCAGTCGCTCACGATGCTCGCCTCGCTCGCCATCGCGGCGCCCGCGCTCATCTTCGCCGCCATGGGCGTGCTCGTCGATCCGGCCTGGCATGCGGCCGCGCTCGTCTCGGGAGTCGGCCTCGGGCTCATCGCGATCGTCGTCGGCGTCTGGTGGGGCGGCCGGGTGTTCGACGTCCGCGGCCCCGAGACGCTCGCCGCCGCGATCCGCGCCTGAGCCCGTCCCGCATGCCGTCGGGCGCGGCCCGCAGCGGAGCGCGGCCGCCGCGGGCGGGGCGCGCCGAGCCGCGCGTAGACTCGTCGTCATGATCCACAGCGTGCGCGCGAGCATCGCCGACCCCGGCCAGCCCGGAGGCGGCACCGACGTCCTCGACCGCGAACTCGAGAAGCTCCTCAACGAAGAGGCGATCGAGCCGGGCGACCACGAGCGCTTCTCGCACTACGTGCAGAAGGACAAGATCCTCGAGTCGGCGATCACCGGCAAGCCCGTCAAGGCGCTCTGCGGCAAGAAGTGGACGCCGGGCCGCGACCCCGAGAAGTTCCCGGTCTGCCCGACGTGCAAGGCGATCTACGAGAAGATGCGCGCCGGCTAGTCGCGCGTCAGCGGTAGTTCGTCGGGATCACCGGTTCGCCGCGTCCGAGGCGGAACGCCTCGATCGGCAGCTCCTGCATGACGTCGGCGCGGTGCGCCCGCGCGGCGGCCGTGCCGGCGGCGCCGAGGTGCGCCGGGTCGGCTTCGCCCTTCGAGACGAGCTGCACCATGAGGGGCCGCAGCTGGTCGCCGGCCTCGAACTCGGCCTCGCCGTCGGGTCCGTCGCCGACGAACACGAGCTCCTCGCGCGCCGTGCGCGTCGAGTCGAGACGACGCGCGGCGTTCTTGCGACCGCCGACGCTCGCCTTCTGGCTCGAGGCCTTCGCCACGGCGACCCATTCGCCCGCGTCATCCCGGCGCGCGACGAGCTTGTAGACCATGCCGGCGGCCGGGAAGCCCGAGCCCGTCACGACGGCGGTGCCGACGCCGTAGGAGTCGACCGGCGCGCCGGAGAGCCCCGCGATCGTGAACTCGTCGAGGTCGCTCGTGACCGTGATCTTCGTGTCGACGGCGCCGAGCGCGTCGAGCTGCTCGCGTACGGCGGCGACGACGGTGGGCAGGTCGCCCGAGTCGATGCGCACCGCGCCGAGCTCGGGCCCGGCGACCTTGACCGCGAGCTCGACGCCGCGCGTGATGTCGTAGGTGTCGACGAGAAGGGTGGTCTTCGGGCCGAACGCCTCGACCTGGGCGCGGAACGCGGCCTCCTCGGTGTCGTGCAGGAGCGTGAAGGCGTGCGCCGCGGTGCCCATCGTCGGGATGCCCCATGTGCGCCCGGCCTCGAGGTTCGAGGTCGCGTCGAACCCGGCGATGTACGCGGCGCGGGCCGCGGCGATCGCCGCCCGCTCGCTCGTGCGGCGCGAGCCCATCTCGGCGATCGGCCGGCCGAGTGCGACCGAGACCATGCGGGCCGCCGCGCTCGCGACCGACGAGTCGTAGTTGAGCGTCGAGAGCACGACCGTCTCGAGCATGACGGCCTCGGCGAACGTCGCCTGGATCGTGAGCAGCGGCGAGCCGGGGAAGTACGCCTCGCCCTCGCGGTAGCCCCAGATGTCGCCCGTGAACCGGTAGTCGGCGAGCCAGTCGAGGGTCGCCGGCCGCACGACCTCGTGCTCGCGCAGCCACTCGAGCTCCGCGTCGTCGAAGCGGAACCGCTGGATGAGTTCGAGCAGTCGGCCCGTGCCCGCGACGACGCCGTACCGGCGCCCGTCGGGCAGGCGACGTGCGAACGCCTCGAAGAGGCTCTCGCGGTGGGCGGTGCCGTCGAGCAGGGCGGCATCGACCATCGTCAGTTCGTAGCGGTCGGTGAAGAGGGCAGCTGAGCCGGTCACGCACCCGAGCCTAGTTGGTCGCGACCGACCTGATCCGGGATGCCGCGACCGGCCGTGCGGCGGCGACCACGTTGCTCAGCATGACCAGGGCGATGCCCGCGAGCTGCCACGCGGTGAGCGTCTGGCCGAGGATGAGGAAGCCGAAGAGGCTCGCCGCGGCCGGGTGGAGGCTCTGCAGCACGCCGAAGCGGGCCTTCGAGATGCGGCGGAGCGCCCACAGGTCGATCGCGTACGGCAGCGCCGAGCACAGCAGGCCGACCGCGAGGCCGGCCAGGAGCACGTGCGGCAGCTCGGCCGGGGCGACGCCGATGAGCGCGATCACGAGGAGCGGCGACGTCACGACCGCGGCGGTCGAGTTCGCGACCGCGTTCGCGGTGAGTCCGGGCAGCGAGAGCGCTGCCCGCTGGCCGACCACGATGTAGGCGGCCCATGCCGCCGCCGCGACGAAGCCGAACGCGATGCCGAGCGGGTCGAGTCCTGCGACGGTGCCCGTGAGCAGCACGACGCCGAGGCCGGCTCCGAGTGCGCGGGCCAGGTCGAGCCGCCGTCGCGACCCGGCGAGCGCGACCGCGAGCGGCCCGAGGAACTCGAGGGTGACCGCGAGGCCGAGCCCGACCCGGCTGATCGACGCGTAGAGCGAGAGGTTCATGACGACGAGCACGGCGCCGAGCAGGAACGCGGGGCGGAGCCGCCGCCAGCCGATCGCCCGCAGACGGGGACGCGCGACGGCCAGGGTGGCGATCGCGGCGACGGCCTGACGCAGGGCGACGACGCCCGCGGGGCCGACGATCGGGAACACGGTCGCGCCGATCGCGGCGCCGACGGCGACCGAGGTCGCGCTGCCCACCATGGCGAGGGTCGCCGCCCGTGTCGATTCCATGGTTCGACGGTAGATCGCATTGAGCACGAAGTGAAATGCAATCAGGGGAGATTGATACGCTGCATGCATGGATATCGAGGTCCGCCATCTCCGGGTGCTCGCCGCGCTCGACGAGGAGCGATCGTTCACCGCGGCGGCCGCTCGCCTCGGTCTCTCGCAGGCCGCGGTCTCACGGGCGATCGCCGCGCTCGAGCACGAGCTCGGCACCCCGCTCGTGCACCGCACCACGCGTCGTGTCGAGCCGACCGCAGCCGGCGCCGCCTTCGCCGGTACGGCGCGCCGGGTGATGTCGGAGCTCGATCGCGCCGTCGCCGAGCTGCGCGGCGAACGAGCCCAGGTGCGGCTCGGCTACTCGTGGGCGGCCCTCGGGGCGCACACCACGGGCGTGCTCCGTGCCTGGAACCGTGCGAATCCCGACGAGCCGCTGCGGCTCAGCCGGGTCAATCGTCGCGATGCCGGCCTCGCCGACGGTCGCGTCGACCTCGCGGTCATCCGGGGCGACGTGCGCGTGCCCGACGTCGTCGACGAGGTGGTCGGCCACGAGCGCCGCTACGTCGCCATGGCGGTCGACCACCCGCTCGCCGACCGGAGCCGCGTGGCCCTGGCCGACCTCACCCCGTTCGTGGTCGCCGTCGACCGCTACACGGGCACCACGACGACGTCGCTGTGGTCCGATGCGGGGCTCGAGCCGCCCCGCATCACCGACACGACCGACTTCGAGGACTGGCTCGACCTCATCGCGGCGGGCGACGTCATCGGCGTCACCGCTGCGGCGACGACGCAGCAGTACCCTCGGCCCGGGCTCGTCTTCGCCGAGGTCGCCGACGCACCGCCGATCGAGGTGCACCTCGCGTGGCACCGCGCGTGGCGGCATCCGGCGACGACGAGGCTGGCCCGCGCCATCCGCGAGGCGTACGCGACCGATCCCGCTCGCTAAGCTAGATCCTCGTGACGGACGCACCGATCGGGATCTTCGACTCCGGGGTCGGCGGTCTCACCGTCGCCCGCGCGGTGAAAGACCAATTGCCGAACGAGTCGATCCTCTACATCGGCGACCTCGAGCACTCGCCGTACGGGCCGAAGAAGATCGCCGACGTGCGCGGGTACGCGCTCGCCGTGCTCGACGACCTCGTCGCCCAGGGCGTCAAGATGCTCGTGATCGCGTGCAACACGGCGTCGTCGGCGATGCTGCGCGATGCGCGCGAGCGCTACGACGTGCCCGTCGTCGAGGTCATCCAGCCCGCCGTCCGCCGTGCGGTCGCGACGACGAAGACCGGCCGGGTCGGCGTCATCGGCACGCAGGGCACGATCTCGTCGCGTGCGTACGACGACGCCTTCGCAGCCGCCCCGCACCTCGAGCTCTTCTCCCAGGCGTGCCCGCGGTTCGTCGAGTTCGTCGAGGCGGGCGTCACGACGGGCGACGAGCTGCTCGCGGTCGCCGAGGGCTACCTCGAACCGCTGCGTCGCGCCGAGGTCGACACCCTCGTGCTCGGATGCACCCACTATCCGTTCCTCAAGGGCGCGATCTCGTACGTCATGGGCGAGGACGTGACGCTCGTCTCGAGCGACGTCGAGACGGCCAACGACGTCTACCGGGTGCTCGTCTCGACGGGCATGGAGCGCCGCGGCCCGACACCGCCGACCTACCGCTACGAGGCGACCGGGCAGTCGACGAGCGCCTTCCTCGATCTCGCACACCGATTGATCGCCCCCGAGATCCCGAGCGTCGAGCTCGTGCAGACGGGCGTCATCACCCTTCCCGACCGTGCCGCACTGCGACAGGAGAACAACGCATGACCGAGGCATCCGCCACCCCGATCGTCCGCGCCGACGGACGCACCCCCGACCAACTGCGCGAGGTGACCATCGAACGGGGCTGGAGCGCGCACGCCGAGGGCAGCGCGCTCATCTCGTTCGGCGGCACCAAGGTGCTCTGCACGGCGAGCTTCACGAACGGCGTGCCGCGCTGGCTGAACGGCAAGGGCACGGGCTGGGTCACCGCCGAGTATGCGATGCTGCCGCGCTCGACGAACACGCGCAACGACCGCGAGAGCGTGAAGGGCCGCATCGGGGGGCGCACGCACGAGATCAGCCGCCTCATCGGCCGCAGCTTGCGCGCCGTGATCGACACCAAGGCGCTCGGCGAGAACACGATCGTCATCGACTGCGACGTGCTGCAGGCCGACGGCGGCACCCGCACGGCCGCGATCACGGGCGCGTACGTCGCGCTCGCCGACGCGATCGAGTGGGCACGCGGCAAGAAGTTCATCGGCCAGAAGTCGACGCCGCTCATCGACACCGTCTCGGCCGTGTCGGTCGGCATCATCGACGGCACGCCCATGCTCGACCTCGCGTACGTCGAGGACGTGCGCGCCGAGACCGACATGAACGTCGTCGCCACCGGTCGCGGGCTCTTCGTCGAGGTGCAGGGCACCGCCGAGGGCGCGCCGTTCGACCGCCGCGAACTCGACTCGCTGCTCGACCTCGCGCTCGCCGGCAACGCGTCGCTCGCCGAGTTGCAGCGTGCGGCCCTCGCCGTGGCGGCGGGGGAGTGACCATGGCCGCGCTCGAGGTCGTGCTCGCGACCCACAACGCGCACAAGGTCGGCGAGTTCCAGCGCATCCTCGGTGCGCGCATGCCCGGGCTCACCGTGCTCCCGTACGACGGGCCCTCGCCCGTGGAGGACGGCACGAGCTTCGCCGAGAACGCACTCATCAAGGCGCGTGCCGCGGCCGCGCACACCGGGCGCATCGCGCTCGCCGACGACTCGGGCATCACGGTCGACGTGATGGGCGGGGCGCCCGGCATCTTCTCGGCGCGCTGGGCCGGCCACCGCGCCGGCGACGAGGAGAACGTGCGGCTGCTGCTCGCGCAGCTCGGCGACGTGCGCCGGCCGAACCGCGGTGCGGCGTTCCACTGCACGATCGCGCTCGTGGTGCCCGCGGGCCTGATCCGGGATGCCGCTGCGAATGCCGCGGCCGACGAGGAGTTCGTGGCCGAGGGGCTGTGGCGGGGCTCGCTCGCCTACGAGCCGCGCGGCTCGCACGGCTTCGGGTACGACCCGGTGTTCGAGCCCGAGGGCCACGAGGTGACGGCGGCCGAGCTGCTGCCCGAGCAGAAGAACGCGATCAGCCACCGGGCTCGGGCGTTCGAGGCGCTCATCCCTGAGCTCGAGCGGGTCGCCGCCTCGGTGGTCGGGTAGCGGGCGCGTCGCCTCCTTCTCGGTGGTCGAGCAGCAAGCGCAGCGAGCGTGTCAAGACCTCAGCCGGTGACGAACGCCGTCAGTTGATCGGCGAACGCGTTGAACGCGGTGCCGGTGGTGAGCATGGCCCAGCCGTGGCCGACGCCGTCGTCGACGATCGTCACGTCGCTCGACGCCGTCGCGTCGGCGAGCTGGTGCAGCTCGTCGACGGTCACGGTCGTGTCATCGGGTGCGACCGCGAGGAAGAGCGGAACCGTCAGGCCCGGTGCGTCGTCCATGGCGTCGTAGCTGCGGAACGAGATCGGCCCCGACAGGTCGGCGACGCCGTCGAGGCGCCCGTCGGCGCCGTCGCGGCCGCCCGCGACGATCGCCGCCGTGCCGCCCATCGAGGCGCCGACCGCCACCACGCGTTCTGCGCCCTGGTCGCGCGCCCAGTCGGCCGCCGCGAGGATGGCGTCGGCGCCGTCGTCGACGACGTGGTTCGCGCCGCTCGGGCACTCGGTCGCGCCGTAGCCGCAGTTGTTCACGAGCAGCACCTGCATGCCCTGCTCGGCGAGGCTCGAGGCGTACGGCCAGAAACCGCACTCGTCTTGATTGCGCTGGTGGGCGAAGACGACGGTCGTCGCGCCAGAGCCTGCGACTCCGACGTCGAACTGCGCGTCGCCGACCGGCAGCAGCATCGCGGTCGAGTCGACGCCGGTGTCGCCGCACTGCTCCGACGGCGGCTGCGGTGCCGTCGCGGCGTCCGCTGCGGCCGGGGCGGATGCCTCGGCCGAGGGGCCTCCGTCAGCTGGGTCGGGGTCGGCCGCGCATCCGGAGAGCGCGGCGACGAGGCATCCGACGGCGAGGGCGATGGCGAGCGGGCGGCGCGACGACATGTCCGGCAGCCTAGGGCCGACCGGCGACAGCCCGCGACCCCTGGCACCTCGTCGGCGGGCATCGCTGCCATGCCCATGAGAACGCGACTCATTCCTGATTGGGGCGAACGACCCGTCGCGGGCACCTGGGCGACCTACGCTGGAATGGACATGACCCACGATCACGCCCACGACCACGCCGCGACCGCGAACCGCACCCGACTCTGGATCGCGATCGCGATCATCGGCGCGTTCGTGATCGTGCAGGTCGTCGGCGGCCTGCTGAGCGGGTCGCTCGCCCTGCTCGCCGACGCCGGACACATGACGAGCGATCTCATCGGCCTCGTCGTCGCGCTCGTTGCCGCATTCGTGGCCGCCAGGCCGGCGACCGATCGGCAGACCTACGGGTTCCGCCGGGCCGAGGTGTTCGGGGCGCTCATCAACGGCGTCATCCTCATCGTCGTCGCGGTCACCGTCACGATCGGCGCAATCGGACGGCTCGTCTCGGGTGCCGAGGGCGAGGCGCACGAGGTGCAGGGCGGCATGATGCTCGTGATCGCGGTCGTCGGGCTCGTCGCGAACATCGCCGCGATGCTCGTGCTGCGCGGCGGTGCGAAGGACTCGATCAACCTGCGCGGCGCCTACCTCGAGGTGCTCGGCGACACGATCGGCTCGGCACTCGTGATCGTCGCGGCGATCGTGATCCTCGTCACCGGCTGGGACGCCGCCGACCCCATCGCATCCCTCGGCATCGCAGTGCTCATCGTGCCGCGCGCACTGTCGCTCCTGCGCGACGTGGTGCGGGTGCTCAGCGAGGGCGCGCCGGCCGACACCGACGTCGCCGAGATCCGCGACCACCTGCTCGGCACCACGGGCGTCGTCGCCGTGCACGACATCCACGTCTGGCAGATCACGTCGGGGCAGCCCGTGTTCACCGCTCACGTCGAGGTCGAGCCGAAGGTCTTCGAGGAGGGACGCACGGGCGCGCTCCTCGACGAACTCGGCGGATGCCTCAGCGAGCACTTCGACGTCGCGCATTCGACCTTCCAGCTCGAGCCCGCGGGCCGGGCGGAGCAGGAGCAGGGCTCGCACTGCTGACATGCCGCCCGGGTGGCGCAGCGATGCCGGCCCCGGCGTGCGGGGCGGGCATCGGTCGTGCTCGGTCGGGGCTGGGCGCCGCCGCGTCAGCAGCTCAGTGCCGGGTTGAACGGTGCGAAGACGCCGGCCGGGTTGTGCGCCCCCACCCACACGTGCAGGTCGTAGTGCGTCGGCATGCCCGGATCGTGGCCCGGCATCGGGCCGTCGAACGGGTACGTGCCGAGCGTCGGCACGGGCTGGCCGACGTCGGGCTCGAAGAACTCGGCGCTCCAGAGGCGGAGGTCGCCCGAGGGGGAGGGGCCGTAGGTGAGCATCGGCGGCTGGGCGGGGTCGACCGGGGCGCCGGGGCGTACGAGCGCGGGGTTGACGTAGTGGAAGCCCATCGCCCCGGCGGGGCTCGCGGCGCACTCGCCGGCGGGCACGTAGCCGGCGGCGATCGCCGTCTCGACGTCGTGGAAGCGGGCGGTCGCCGCCCGCACCTTCGCGACGATGCGGTGCATCTCGGGCGTCGTGGCGGTCGGTTCCGACGGGTGGTCGCCCTCGTGCGCCTGCGCGGGCAGCGCTGACGCGGCGATGGCCGCGCCGGCGATGAGCGTGGCGGCGAGCATTCGGTGGATGGTGCGCATGGGTGGTTCCTGCCTTCGGGGTTTCGGTTTTCGAGGTTTCGAGGTTTCGGGTTTTCGGGTTCGGACTCGTCCGGGGCTGCGTTCGGCTCAGTCGCCGTCGACGGTGTGCGAGGCGACCCAGGCGCCGCGCGGGTCGTAGAGGTCGTGCACGTGCCGGAGACGTTCGAGTGCGGCGGTCGAGAAGAACGACGCGCTCGGCGTCGCGCGCTCGGCGAAGTTCGGGAACGCCGCACCGGTCGACCAGGGACGCAACGCGTCGGCGACCTGGGCGGTCGCGCGCTCGCCGAGCGCCGCGAGCTCGGGGGTCGGTGCCGCTGAGACGGCGAACAGCGCGTACTCGCCGTCGAGGTGCGAGAGCGCACCGTCGTGCGGGCGGGCGAGCGCCCCGCCGAGGTGTCGGAGCTCTGCGGCCATGAGCGGGGTCGCGACGCCGGGGCCGGCTGCGGCGAGCAGCGCGTCGATCGCCGACTGCGGGAGCCCGGCCAGCATCACGTGGTCGGAGACGCCGGGGGTCGGGGCCGGCGGGTCCATGTGCACGGCGAGCAGCCCGGCCGACGGCATGCGGCCGAACGTGTCGAGCTCGGGCGCGAGGGCGCGCAGCGGCGCGAGCAGTTCGGCCGCCCGCTCATCGCCCTCGAGCAGCGCGCCGTCGATGACGACGAGTTCTCGGCCGCTGAGGAACGGCGGCAGCTCGGGCAGCGGCGGGAACCGCATGAGGCGCAGCGCCGTCGTGACCGACTCGGGCAGCGTGCCCGTCCACTCCGCCCACGCGCGGACGACGACGGGTGCCGCGGAGAGGTCCCAGAGCAGCATCCCCGCGACGACGTCGGCGACCGGCAGCAGGTCGAGCTCGATCGCGACCACGACGCCGAGCCCGCCGCCACCGCCCCGCAGCGCCCAGAAGAGTGCGGTGTGCTCGTCGGCGCTCGCGCGGACCAGCTCGCCGTCGGCGGTGACGAGCTCGATCGCCCGCACCGACGATGCGGCGAGGCCGTGCGCGCGACCGTAGAACGAGAGGCCGCCGCCGAGCACGTACCCCGCGACCGCGACGTCACCGGCGCTGCCGTGCAACGCCGTCAGCCCGTGCGGCGCGGCGGCCGCGACGACGTCCTGCCAGAGCGCGCCGCCCGCGATGCGCGCGATGCGCGCCGCCGGATCGATCTCGACGCCCGTGAGCTCGTGCAGGCGCAGGAGGAGCAGGTCGTCGAAGGGTGCATCGGCGATGGCGGATGCCGCGTGGCCGGTGCTCTGCGGCGCGATGCGCAGCCCGTCGGCACGTGCCGCGACGACGGCGCTCACGACCTCGGCGGTGCTCTGCGGCACGGCGACGGCCGCCGGGCGCTGGGCGACCGCGAGGTTCCACGGACGGCATGCATCCGCGTAGCCCGCGTCATCGGGCAGGAGGACGTGCTCGAGTTCCCGCAGCGCGGTGAGGGTGGTCAGGGTCGGGTTCATGCTGGTTCCTTCGTGATGGCGCGGTTCAGGTGCGGCCACCGTGGCCTCGAGTCGCACGAGCATGCCGGCGGATCGACCGGGGTCGTCGGCGACGACCTCGACGACGACGCCGCGCGTGGCCGGGCCGAGTCGTTCGGCGAGGATGCCCAGGAGATCGGCGTCGGGCTCCGCCGACGCGTTACGCACCCGGAGGCTCCGCAGCGTCGTGAGCGACAGGCCGCGGCCGACGATGTCGTGCTCGAGACGCACGAACGCGAGGCACAGCTGCGCGGTCGGATCGTCGGCGTGCACGAGGTCGCCGCGGTCGTCGACGGGTTCGGAGCGGATGGTGGTGGTCACGGATCCCAGCATCGGGACGGCGGTCGCGGGCGACCATCCCAGTTGTGGGGGGATTTCCGGATCCCAGTGATCTGGGATGTCGCGGCGGCCGCGGCCGGGCGCATACTGATCGCATGCACAACCGGTTGCGCGCCGAACGCGCCCGCGGCGATCTCGACGTGCTCTCGCGCGCCGGGCTCGATCTCGACGACTTCATCGCCGAGGCGACCGAGACCGTCGGGCGGGCCACGCCGTGGGTCGGGGCCTGCGTCGGCACGCACGATCCGTCGACCATGATGCTCACGAGCGCCCGCAAGTACGGCTCGCTCGTCGCGAACAACGAGCACGACAGGCTCTTCGGCCTGCTCGAGTACGGCGCGGAGGAGCCGAGCTCGTTCCGCGCACTCGCGCGGTCGGAGTCGCGGGCGATCGGCATGCACGCATCCGACGACCTCGACGTCGAGCGGTCCGAGCGCACGAACCGGCTGATGCGGCCGATCTACGGGTTCGGCGACGAGGCCCGCCTCGTGTTCCGCGACGGCGCCGGGGTCTGGGGCTGTCTCGCGATGTTCCGCGGCTCCGACGACGCGACGTTCTCGCGCGAGGAGATCGACTTCCTCGGCACGCTCTCGGAGTCGTTCGCGCGTGGGGTGCGCGCGGGCATGCTGACGCGGCTCGCGTCGTCACCCGCCGCCGAGACCGACGTGTGCGGGCCGGCGGTCGTCATCGTCGGTGCCGACGACGCGGTGTCGCAGATCAGCCTCGGCGCCGAGGAACGGCTCGCTCAGCTCGCGACGACCGCGCACAGCGGCGACCCCCTGAGCCTCGTGACCGCGCTCGTCGGTGCTGCGCGCCGCATGCTCGCCGTGCCCGGTTCGCCCATTCCGCGGGCGCGCGTGCGCACGGCGGCGGGCACCTGGCTCGTGCTGCACGCCTCGCCGCTGTCGGGACCCGACGGTGCCGCGGGCGACGTCGTCATCACGATCGAGGAGGCACGCCCGCCAGAGATCGTCGCGCTCGTCGTCGCGGCCTTCGGGCTCACGCCGCGCGAGCGCGACGTCACGCGGCTCGTGCTGCAGGGCGTCGAGACGAAGGAGATCGCGGCGACGATGCACGTCTCGGCCTACACCGTGCAGGACCACCTGAAGTCGGTCTTCGAGAAGGCGGGCGTGCGCAGCCGTCGCGAGCTCATCTCGCGCATCTACTTCGACCAGTACGTGCCGCGGATGGGTTCCGAGGTCGCGCCGAGCGGCTGGTACGCAGGCTGAGACCGAGCAGCGGAGCATCCGCCTCGATCAGACCCCTGCGGTGTGCCGGACTCAGCGCTCGTCGTGCTTGGGGCCGCGGTCGAACACGTCGGCGTCGAGCACGAGCTGGGCGGCCTCGGCCTCGTCGGTGACGACGTCGGCGCCGGCTGCGGCCGCCTTCTTCGCCTTCGAGCGCTCGCGCAGGTAGTGCCAGAGGGTCACGACCGCGGTGCCGCCGACCGCGGCGAGCAGGATGAGGTCGATGTAGTTCTGCACGAAGGTCGCGACGGGCGGGATGAACCCGATCGCGTACCCGAACATCGTGAGCCCGAAGCCCCAGAGCACGGCGCCGATGAAGTTGTAGAGGGTGTACATCCACTTGTTCATGTGGCCGACGCCCGCGGCGACGGGGGCGAAGGTGCGCACGATCGGCACGAAGCGGGCGAGGATGATCGTGATCCCGCCGAACCGGTCGAAGAAGGCGTTCGTGCGTTCGACGTTCTTGACGCTGAAGAGCCCGGACTCCTTGCGTTCGAAGATCGCTGGGCCCGCCTTGTGGCCGATGTAGTAGCCCACCTCGCCGCCGATGAACGCGGCGACCCCGATGAGGAGCGCCACCCACCACACGCTGATGCCGAACACGCCGTCGGGCGAGCCGTCGAGGGGGTGCGAGAGCAGGCCCGAGATGACGAGCAGCGTGTCGCCGGGCAGCAGGAAGCCGACGAGCAGGCCGGTCTCGGCGAAGATGATCGCGCACACGACGAGCAGGGCCCATGGCCCGGCCGAGGCGATGATCGTCTCGGGGTCGAGCCACGGGATGAGGGCGGTGTGGACCATTCGGAAGGCTCCAGTCGTCGGACCCCGGTGGTGACCGGGTCGGCGGGCGGCGGGGATACGACGCGAGTCTACCGAGCGGCCCCTGAGCGCAGCATCCGACTGCGGGATGACTCGCGTCTCACCCCGTGGGGTGAGGAGCGCCTGGAGCGCACGACGTCGTCGGGGTGCCGCCCGGGAAGGCACCGGTCGGCGGATGTCGGTCGTCGCGCGTAGGGTCGCGGGCATGCGATACGGGTTCATCTATCCGGGTTCCGATCCCGAGCTCGCGGTCGAACTGGCGGTGCTCGCCGAGCGACACGGGTGGCACGGCTTCTTCGTCTGGGAGGGAATCTGGGCGACCGACCCGTGGTCGGTGCTCGCGGCGGCGGCGATGCGCACGACGTCGATCCGACTCGGCACGATGCTCACGCCGGTGCCGCGGCGACGTCCGTGGGAGCTCGCCGGCCAGACGATGACGGTCGACCGCCTCTCGGGCGGTCGGGTCGTCCTGTCGGCGGGGCTCGGCGTGCCCGAGGACGTCGAGGAGCGGTTCTGGATCTTCGAGCACGATCCCGGTCGACGCGAGCGCGCCGAACTGCTCGACGAGTCGCTCGAGCTGCTTCCGAAGCTGTGGCGCGGCGAGCCGTTCGAGCACGAGGGTGCGCACTACACGGTGCGGCGCACCGAGCAGATGCTGCCCCTGCCGCCCGTGCAGCAGCCCGGCATCCCGATCTGGGCGGTCGGACTGTGGCCCCGACCGAAGTCGATGCGTCGCGTCGCACGACTCGACGGCTGGCTGCCGAACTTCGCGCCGCCCGGCGAGGGCGCTGCCGGTCCCGATGCGCAACGAGAATTGTTCACCCCCGAGATCGGCGCCGAGGCGATGGCGTGGCTGCGCGCCGAGCGCGAGCGGCTGGGCGTCGCCGACCGCCCGTTCGACTGGGTGCAGGAGGGCACGACCGCCGGGCTCGACGCTGCCGCCGATGCAGCCGTCGTGCGGCCGTGGGCAGAGGCCGGTGCCACCTGGTGGCTCGACACGGACTGGTCGGTCCCGGCCGAGCGCATCGAGCCGTATGCGCGCGAGCGCGTGGCGGCCGGGCCGCCCGCCATCGAGGGCTGACGGGTCGTCGGTCGCCGTTCCGATCGACGGCACGGAGTCGGCCCGGGCTCGCGTCGATCTCGAGAGCCCGGGCCGTATTTCCCCTGATCCCGGTGACCGAACCACCGGGGGTTGTCGTCCCTACGACCATTTCAGGACATCACGATCGACGCCCCCGCGCGAGGGGTTGACGCGGGGCGAGCCGCGTGCAGTGGTGCGCAGTTCCGGCGTGCGCCGCCCGTGCACGAGGTGCTGTTCGACGTCTACGCTCGGACCGATGGAACCACCCTCTCGCGTCGTCGGCGCAGCACTGCATCCGGTCCGCACGGTCGAGCCCGACGGCGACGACTTCGCGGATCTCGCCCCGCTGGGTGAGCTCATCGGCGGCGCGCGCGTCGTCGCGCTCGGCGAGAGCATGCATCGCGTGCACGAGTTCCTCGCGCTGCGGCATCGGGTCTTCCGGTACCTGTCGCTGCACCATGGCTTCACCGCGCTCGCGCTCGAGTCGGGGTTCGCCGAGGGACTGCTCGTCCAGCGGTGGATCGACGGCGACGACGAGGGGTCGGCGGCCGAGGTCGCGCGTGCGGGCATGACCTACCACTTCGGCGACTGCGAGGAGTCCGAGGCGCTGCTCGACGCCATGCGCACCGATGGTGCCGCGCGGTACTACGGCCTCGACGTCGGTGCCTCGGGCGCGGGCGGCGCCCGTCCGATCCTCGAGATCGTGCGCCTCCTCGACCGAGTCGATCCCGGGTACGCGGCGGTCGTGCGCACCGGCGTCCTACCACTGTTCGACTACCTTCCCGACGACGACGGCGGGATCGCCTGGGCTGCCCCGGCATTGCACGCCTACTTGGCGTTGCCGGGCGACCGCCGGGATGCGATCACCGCGGGAATCGCTCGACTCGCCTCCCGGATCGACGCGCTCTGGCCGCAGTACGCCGAGACCGCCGGCGCCGAGGCGGCCTGGACGCTGCGACGCCTCGCCGATACCGCTCGGCTCGGCGACGGCTTCCTCACGGCGATGATCGAACGTTCCGCGGGCGGGATCACTCCGTCGAGCACGCGCGACGCGCTCATGGCCCGCAGCGTCGAAGCGCTGCTCGAACGCGAGGAGCGGATCCTCGTCGTCGCTGCGAACGGCCACATCCAGCGTTCCCCGATGCTCGCGCCGCCGTTCGTCACCGAACCGTACCCGACGCTGGGTACGCACCTGGCCGCGTCGCTCGGCGACGGCTACGTGCCGATCGCGACGACGTTCGGCAGCGGGGAGGTCTGGCTGCACCGGCCGCGCCCCGACGGGCGACCGGGGCATTCGGTACCGTTCACTGACTGGCTCGACGCGGCGACGCCCGACAGCCTCGACGCGCTCCTCGCGGCGGCCGGGGTCCCGCTCGGTCTGGTCGGCTGGCGCGGGCTCGACGACGACGCGCCGCTCTCGCGACTCCTCGACCGAACGCGATCGACGATGAACGGTGACGGCGAGATCCGCTCGACACCGCGGACGGCCTTCGACGGCGCGATCCACGTCGACCGGATCAGCCCCTGGCGCACGGTGCTCACCGACGAGGGGTGACGTGCGTCGCGCACCGGATTCGTGGCCGATGTCGTCGAGGGGGCGCCGGCGGCGGGTCGAGCCGAGCCGAGTCGACTCGCGTCGCGTCGCGTCGCGTGCGGAAGGAGGGACTTGAACCCTCACGCCCGAAGGCACAGGAACCTAAATCCTGCGTGTCTGCCGATTTCACCACTCCCGCGAGTGCCCGTTCAGTCTAAGCGGCGTTCTCCCCACCGCTCTCGGGCCCGGTATGTCGGTGCCAGCACGGATCCGATCGAATCGACGTGCGCGTAGCGTTCGACGCATGAGCGCGGCTCGTCGGCCGTACTTCGACGTGATCACCCGGGGTGTGGCATGGCGTGGCAGGAGTTCTATCGAGCGGGCGGCAACGAATTCGGCATCCTGCCGAATTCGAGGTACTACGGTCCGCAGGGGCATCGCGGTCGTGACTTCATCCAGCCGCGAGGCACGCCGATCCCGGCGTACCTTCCCGGCCGCGTCGAATCGATCGAGCACTCGCAGTTCATCGGCACCTGCGTGATCGTCCATCTCGACGAGGGCAGGTTCGCCGGGTGGGCTCACACGATGCGGGTCGCTGTCGATGCGGGCGATCGGGTGGCACCGGGCGACACCATCGCCGAGGTGGCTGGGCGCTTCGACGACCCCGGCGAATCGTGGGACGGCGAACATTCGCACACGACGCTGGGGCCGTTCGCGAGTTCGATCTTCGAAGGCGCAGTCGAAGACCCGATGCATCTCATCGGACCGGCGATCGGCGCCGGGTTCATTGCCGCAGGATTGGGGAACGACATGTTCGAGAACACCGACCGGGATCGGCTGGGCAACGTCTGGGCGGGCCTGTTCACGGGTGCTTCCGTCGAGATCGACGGAGTGGTCAAGCGGTTCAACTACGGCGTCCTTCCGATCGTCGCGCACAATCAGACGTTGATCGCGCAGCAGGCCGGGCGCATCGCCGCTCTCGAGGAGATGGTGGCCCAGCTCACCGCGGCGTCGAACGTCTCACTCGATCTCACGCGCGTGGAGGCGGCGCGAATCGGCGGCGTCGATGACTTCGCCAACCAGAACACGATGCCCGTCTCAGAGGAACTCGACAACATCGACGGTGTCGATGTGATCCGCTAGCGCCTCACGTCGCGGCCGCAAGCGGCCCGATCACACGACGAGGACGCAGCAGCAGCAGCGCGAGCGCGACGAGCACCGTTCCGACGATCGCGAGCTGCAGGTCGAGGAACCACTGCATGACGAGGAACGGCGGCACGATCGCGAGCACCATCGCGATCGCGGTCACGAGCGGCGAGGGGGCGCGCCGTCCGGCCGGGATCGTCGTCGGCAGGCGTTCGAAGCGCACGAGCAGCGGCGCGATCGCGAACACGACGGCGAGCACGACCACGAACATGATCGGCCGCGTGAGCCACCACGCCGGGCTGCCCGGCTCGGGTGCCGCGCCGGGAATGAGGAGCGAGAGCCCCTCGACCATGATGATGACCGGCAGGTGCCAGAGGTACACCGTCATCGCGCGGCTGCCGACGAGGTAGACGACCGCCTGGGCGGCCCGCCGGTGCATGAGTGCGTCGAGCGGGCGGTGCAGGGCGCTCAGCAGGCTGATCTGGGCGATGCCGAGCAGCAGGAGGGGCACGGTCGGCGGGTTGAGGTTCACGAGCATGTCGGGGGAGTACCAGCCCGCGGCGACGAGCGGCCAGATGACGAGGTAGGCCGCCGCCGCGATGCCGACGAGCGTCGCGATGCGGCGGCGCCGGAACCATCCGTCGGCGTACCAGAAGCCGAGCTGCTGCACGAAGAGCCAGACGAACAGCAGGTTCACGAGACCGATCTCGGTGATGCCCGTCGCGACGCGCACGGCGTCGACCACGACCGCGCCCGCCGCGAGCAGTGCGAGCGTTGCTCGTGGTGCGCGGGCGTGCAGCTGCGTCATCCACGGCACCGCGCACTGGGCGATGAGGAACGCGGCGAGGAACCAGAGCGGCGAGCCCGCCCCCGTGGCGACGGTGTCGAGCAGGGCCGGGTCGACGCCGGCGAGCGTCGCCGCGCCGAGCACGACCGCGAAGAAGGCGAACAGCGGCAGCGAGGGGCCGCTGAGCCGCAGCACCCGCCCGCGGACGAACGCCGTCGCGTCGCCGCCCCGGCGGCTGAGGCTGCGCCACGCCGCGAGCGCTGTGAAGCCGCCGACCGCGAAGAAGAGCGGCATGATCTGCCCGACCCAGGTGGCGGCGGCGAACCACGGCTGCGCCTCGAGCGGGCGTGAGACGACGAGCGCGCCGTCGGGTGCGTACCCGACGCCGATCATGAGCAGGTGGATGACGACGACGAGCAGGATGCACGCCACCCGGGCGAGGTCGACGACGAGATCGCGCGAGGCGAGGGCGGCGGCGCGCGCGGTGTCGGCGGGCGTGGATCGCGGCGATGCGGTCAAGTTCGCTCCGGGTTCGGCGGGTCGGTGGGTCCGGCGGCCGAGCCTCGGTCGGCGGTGAGCCGAGCCTAGCAACGCGACGGCGCCCCTCCACGAAGGGTGTGGAGGGGCGCCCTGATGCCGCCGACGAGGGTCAGCGGGCGGCATCGCCCTTCGCGGCGGAGTCGTGTCCGAACAGCATGCGGGCGAGCACGAGCATCATGGCGATGAACGCCGCGACGACCGGCAGCGGAGCCCACCACCAGCCGACCGTGAAGCCGAGCACGGGCACGAGCGCGAACGCGGTCAGCCAGATGACGGCGGAGTAGATGCCGAAGCGGGCGGCGGCGGCCGGGTCCTGCTCGAAGCGGTTGCCGACCTCGACGGCGTCGCGGTGCATCGCGAGCACCCACGGCTTGTGCCGGTTCGTCTGGGTCGCGCCGAGCGCGCTCAGCACGGCGATCGCGGCGACCGCCAGCACGGCGGCGAGCACGAGCCAGACGAGCTCGAGCCGCCAGACGACGACGGCGGTGAACCCGAGGGATGCGACGAGCGTGCCGGTCGCGGCGCCGAACGCGACGGCGCGGCCGGTCGGCAGCGGGTAGTTCGTCGTGGTCTCCTGGCGGAGCGCGTCGGCGGTGACGACGCCGATCGAGAGTCCGAGCACCGCGGCGAGGGCGATGAGCGCGCCGGTCGCGAGCGGCATGAGCGGCGTGAGGCCCAGGGCGAGCAGCACGAGCGCGGCCGCCGCGACGATCGAGAGCACGACCGTGCGCACGACGAACGCGGGCTTCGGGCGCACCCGGTTGCGCAACGCGAGCTCGCTCGCCGTCGCGCCGCGACCGGTCGACGGCGCGGCGGCGCCGGCCGTGCGGGGAGCTCCGGCCGAGGCATCCGCCCCGTCGCCCGTGGCCGCGGCCACGAGCTCGCGCACGTCGCCGAGCTCGCCGATCGCCCGGCGCGCGGCGTCGGTGGGGGAGGCGCCTGCGACCTCGAGCTCGGCGACCCGCGAGAGCAGGTTGTCGCGGATCTCCTCCTTCAGGTCTTGCGCCTCGGGGGTGGGGTCGATGCCCGCGAAGGCCTCGTCGAGGAGTCGGTGCACCTCGGTCGAGGTGCGTGGGGTGCGGTTGGTCTCGCTCATCGCAGGGAGCCTTTCGTGTTCGCCGGCGCCGCCTGGCTGCCGAGCAGGGAGTCGATGATGGTGCGGGTCGCTACCCAGCTCGCCACGTTCTGGCGGAAGGCGGCGCGGCCCGCGTCGGTGATGCGGTAGTACTTGCGGCGGCCGCCCTGCGACTCGTCGCCCCAGTAGGCCTCGGCGAGGCCGTCGCGCACGAGCCGGCGGTAGCTGGCGTAGAGGGTGGCCTCTTTGATCTCGTAGCCGCCACCCGTCGCATCGCGGATGTGCTTGTAGATCTCGAAGCCGTAGCTGTCGTGCTCGCGCAGCACGCCGAGCACGATCGTGTCGGTGTGCCCGCGCAGCAGGTCGGCCGCGAAGGCGTCGCCGGTTGCCGCTGAATTTTGGATCATGTGAAGTACTGTAACAGATCAAGTACCAGATGTGAACCAAATGAGCGTTGTGGATAACTTCGGGGCGTGCTGCTCGATCGCCCGCAAGATGGATGCCATGTCCGACGCCGTCCGCACCATCGCCGAACGCGTGCGAACCCGGGTGCTGCGCGACGGCGTCGATCTCGCCGGTGCCGGCGACCTCGCCGCGCGCTACGCGCACGAAGAGGTGCGCCGGTACAGCGAGCGTGCGCTCACCGGCACGCACGCGGCGCTCGCCGACGAGCTCGGCACGACGCACGAGGTCGTCGCCGAGCTCACCGGCTACGGTGCGCTGCAACCCTTCTTCGACGACGAGACGGTCGAGGAGATCTGGATCAACGGGCCCGCGCGCGTTTTGTCAAGCTGACAGGGCCGGTTCAGTATGCTCACAAGGTGATCAATGCCGCCGCGAACGAGGACCTCTGGCACGCTGCCGAGTGGCTCTCGTTTTGGCAGCTTGTTGTAACCGTCATCGGCCTTGGGCTGGCAGTCGCCCAACTTTGGCGAACCGCTGATGCGACTGTTGCTTCGAAGGATCTGCTTGCACGGAGATTGCTGAGCAACGACCTTCTCGTGATGCTTCCCGAGATCCATACTCTGGAGGATGAGCTGCTCCAGTCCGTCAAGAGCAACGATCCGGATCTCGTCGTAAACGCTCTGCTTCATCTCTCCCGTCGTGCGGGGTCGATTCTCGGGCATCTCGCTGCGAACGACGGCACGAAGGATGAGAAGATCATCAAGCAGTTGAGAGCGGCGATGAAGGCAGCTCAGGCGGCGAAGTCAGAACTAGCGGGATCGCCGACCGGTCGACCGATTCAAGAAGTTGTGAGCCTGACCGTGTCGAAGTTGTCAACCGTTTCGACCGAAGCGAGTGAACTCGTAGCACGGCTTCAGAAGGAGGCTAAGTAGTGGTCATTGATGACAGAGACCTGGCTGACATTGCGACGGGTCTGGTGGTGGCCACCAGAAGGGGTTCGCTCAAGTGGTCCGTTTATGATGCGGACTCGGGCGAATACACGGCGCAGAGTCAACGGTTTACGTACTATCTGAAGCCTCGAGACGAGGACGGTTCCGCGCCCTTCATCTTCGAGATTTATCGTCCCGCGAGTGAGTCAGCGCCGCAAGCTGTCCAGCTCGTTCAGGTCTCGTCCTCCAAGTCTCCGATACTGCTTCAACCGATTGCCGAGCTATACAACCTTGCACGGCTCGATGCCCTTGGCATCACCAATCTCAAGGCCGATGTGCTGGGAGACCTTGGGATCGATCCGGTGTAATAGCGGCCGAAACGTCGGAGGCGCCTCGTAACGTGCTCTCGTGATTGTGCCCCAGCCGCGACCGGTGCGCCGCCGACGCGAGTCGGAGCCATCGCGCTGGGGCGTCTACCTCGACGGTGTGCGCATCGGCGAGCTGCATGAGGTGCGCATGCCTGGTGCCCGATCGGTGTTCTACGAGGCGCTGGTACCGCACCCGGTGACCGGCAAGCCCATCAGCCTCGAACTTCACCCCGACCGCGAGCAGCGACTGCGAGCCATCATCGCCTTTCATGAGGACCCGATGACGGGAAAACGGCACTGGTCGTAGGTAGGGTTCGAACATGGAGCCCGCCGAAGCTGTCAACATCATCGAGAGCGACCTGCGGTGGATTATGAGGGCGGTACTCAAGGGTGACTATGGATTCACTACCGCGTTCCTCGCTGAGCTTCAGAAGCGATACGACTCCGAGGAAGAGAAGCGCCGACCGGCGAAGGTCAGCAGCGAGCTTCTCGACTACACCCATCTTGGCGAGTTGAAGGACCTCATCGTCAAGCGAACCAATTGGCCGTCGTTCAAAGACGCTTTCCTCAACAAGGACGAGTTCAGTGCCCTCTGCGCCTTCGCGGGGCGATACCGAAACACAGTCGCTCACAGTCGCGAGCTACTCCCGTGGGAGCGAACACACCTCGAAGGAATCGCAGGCGTTCTCCGAGCGCAGGTGACGGTCTTCATGAGCACGAAGGGTCCTGACATGGAGTATTACCCCGCGATTGAGCGCATCACAGACTCATTTGGCAACTCACGTGAGGGCTTACAGCAGCTCGGCGTGGTATTGACGGAGACTGCGCTCAGGGTCGGCGATATCGTGACGTTCAGTTGCCGAGGAAACGACCCTCAAGGTCGTGAACTGACGTGGACTCTCGGAACTTCGACCACGCGTGGATCGACTTCTGTAGTCGGGCCGGAGGTCACACTTTCGTGGGAGGTGACGGAGGACGACGTCTCGGACTCGACCATGGTGGCGATCTCGCTCAGTAGTGCAGGCAAGTACCACCGCAGCGTCACGTACGACGACAGGCTCAACTTCGTCTACAAGGTGATTCCTCCCATCGAGTGAGACCTACTGCCGTGCGTGGCGACCCTTCGCTGACTCCAGTTCGGCGAATCGTTCGTCATGCGCAGCGAGCTTGCGTTCGATGCGGTCCACGGCATCCTTCATCGTCGAGCCGCCGTTGTTCTTGCGGCTCTGGCGAATCGCAAACGGGAGCACGACGGCGCAGATAGATACGGGATGGGCCGGGGCCACTGAGCCGCAAGCTTCTGTCAGAGTCGAGGCCATGGGCATCAACAAACTTGTGCGACTCCGACCCTGACGAGATGGACAGATGGAGCTCCGGAAAAGGACGCGATTGACCCTGACCAGATCCGCACCCAGCGGAAGGGCGAGGCCCGCTCAGGCCGGAGCCCGTGGACGCCGCGCCGATCCCTTCAACACCCGATGAGCTGGTCGGGTCCACGCGCTAGGTGCGGGACAGCCTGTCCACGGACGTTGAGCGCATGATGCTGGACACCGTAGCCATCCGACCATCCTGCCTGCGGGATCCGGAAGAGTGCTCGGTTTGGACTCGGTGCGGGTATTTTGGTGCAGCTCGTTCCCGCTCGCATTTCCGGCTGCTCCGTATGCTGAGACCATGCTGCACACGCCTCTACACAGAGCGCTCGGCGAGCGTCCTGGTCCCCTCACAGATCAGATGATCGACGACGCGGTCGCTCAGGGCATCGGGGAGAACGACGAACTCGACTGGAAGACGGCTCTTCCGCCCGAGAAGGAGTTTCGCGAATCCGACATCGTCAAAGACATCGCTGCCTTCGCCAACGCCGGTGGCGGGATCATCGTCTTCGGAGTAAGTGAGACGAACAAGGCTGCAGGCGGTCGACACGATGCCGGTGAACTCACCGAGGGATACGAGCGAACGATCCGACGGGTAACCATGGCGGCAATCACGCCCCCGGTGTTCGGCGTCGAAGTCGTCGCCATTCCCTCGACGACGGGGGCGCGGGCTGTGGCGCTCTTGATTCCCGCCAGCCCGGATGGTCCGCACCTTGTGTATCGCAACGACCAGTTCGGCGCACCGCTCCGTACCGGAGCGGATACACATTGGATGAAAGAACGCGAACTCGAAGCCGCCTACCGGTCACGCTTTGAAGGGGCACGCCGCGGCGAAGAGGCGTTGCACCAGATCTACGACGACATCGCAGCCGCCGCCGATCCAAGCGATCGCGCGGTGCTCGTCGGCGCCGCACGGCCTCGCAGCCGGCGACCGCGCTCCGAGCCTCTCGAGAGTGTGGCTAGCACTGTCGATCGAGCCCAACTGGTCACCCGCTGGTGGCTTGGCGGACTTAAATACAGTCCGCTCGAAGACGTGGAGATGTATCAAGCCCGCCCTACGCTCGGCGGGCAGTACCTACCCCCCAAGAGCCCGAACGACTACCGCGAAGCGCACGCAGTCCTCCTCGATGACGGTTCGGTTGGCCTGTCGTGGCGCGCGGGTGGGCATGAGCGCGACAAGTCTGGGCGACATCACGAGCCGCACCAGATACCCACCCTCGCAGTCGATGCTTTCGCTGCCGCGCTCGTCGCGCTCATACATGCGGTGGCCGGTGAGAGTCCTGCCGGCGACTACGACGTCATCCTCGGTGTTGAAGCTGCTATGCCGCCCGAGTTCCATGATCGCAATGCCGCCCCGCCGTCTGGGGTGCACCGGTCACTGAGCGGCCGATTCCGCCCTGTGCGGGTCACCGTCGACCCGTCCGTCAATGACACGCAGTTCATTAGCGCGGCCATTGATGTCGCGACCTTGGCCCTGAACCAGGTCGGGATCAAGAAGCCCACAAACCTCGACACCATGCTTCCCCCGCGTCCCGCTAACTGGACTTGGTGATCCAGCCTGATGACTCCGCGAAGCGGGACACCTTGCCAGAAGGGTCCCCTTCAGGCATAGGCTCCCATGTGCCAGTGGCGGCGAGGGTCGGCAGCGGCGACAGGCGGACCAAGGCCTTGCTTCACCCGCCCCGAAGCAACAGCGCCGCGCCGCTCTGCCATAGTCGAGATCATGGGGATCAATAACTGGTGGGACTCCGACTCCGATGAGATCTATTGGATGGAGATCCGAAAGGAGCCCGTCGGGTTGGGGGAGTATCTGCGCGCTCCGCAGGCAGCATTCGACGGCAACCCATCGTGGTCCTACGAGCTGACTTCCTACGTGCAGCCGGGCGACCGAGTGTTCCACTGGCACGAGACGAGGACAGGTGAACCAGGCATCCTTGGGTGGTCCGAGGCTGTAGGACCGCTTCAAACCATCACCTGGTCTTGGCAGGCGCGCGGTACTCGCGGGCGCGGGCGCGGGGTGCCTACGGTTGGACCGACGTGGAACCTGCCGCTGTCGAACTACACCGAGCTCGAGACCCCCGTCACGCGGTCGGCCCTCAACGCCCGCCGTGCAGATGTCTTAGAGGTCCGAGACAGCCTGATCCGGGTATATGGCAAGCCGATCTACGCACCATTCCAGAACTACGGCGATCGCGAGCTGCGTGCTCAGCAGGGCTATCTCACCAAGTTCCCTGCCGCGCTTGTTGCCCTCCTCTTTGACCTGCCATCGGTCAGTGCATCTAAAGTGCCGAGCGACCGAAGAAGGACCGCTCGGGCGAGGCACGGTCAGGGCTACCTTGCCGACGCTGAGAAACGCACTGCACTTGAGCGCCACGCCGTCCACATGGCCATCGAGCACTACCGTGCCGCTGGCGCGACCGAGATTGAGGAGCTCGGCAAGCCGTACGATCTGCGTGTGACGTTGGATGGGATAGAGCGTCACGTCGAGGTCAAGGGTTCGGTCGGCGACGAGCTGGGCAGTGTGCAGCTCACGCAGGGTGAAGTCGACCATGCCCGGACCTACCAACCGACCGACCTTTTCGTAGTCGATGGGATAGCTGCCTCCCGGGACGTTGACGGGGCCATTGCGACGAAGGGAGGGGTCGTGCGTATATGGCTGGGCTGGATGCCTAGCGACAAGGCACTTCGTCCGACCCATCTGCGCTATACGCTCCCGGCTGTGTAGCGCGAGGAGGTCCCGTTCGACAGCATCGCTCGACCCGATTCCGGCCCGTCCCTGAGGACTTCGAATCTGATCGTGGGCGGTTTTGATTCCCGTCACCCCCTGCAACGCCCTATACGGGGTCTCGGACTAGCGCCCCCAGGCGCGAATCGGGATCCCCGCGAAACGCCGTGCCCGCCGGGAACGCTGGTCGCGCTATGCCAAACTCGCCGTGTGGCTGATGACGAGAGCACCCGCGAGACGCTGTACGTCCCGGATCGCTTTGAGATGTTGCGCGACGTGGGCGAGGGAACGCTCAAGACCCTAGTGATTGCGGTAGACAGCAGCCTTCACTTGCTCGATGACCGGTTTGAAGACCTCCAAGCGGCAGGGCGTGGCGGGCTCATGATTCTTCGAGGCGACCCCGGCACAGGTAAGTCCACGTTCCTCGACACCGTTGGTCTCTTCAGGGACGGTGTGACCACAGTCCATATCTCAAACGACACGGACGTCGCGCAAGCCCTACAGACTCTGCCTTCCACGGACGTGCCGCGAATCGTCGTCATTGAGGGAAGGGAAGCTCTTCTCGACGTTTCACAGGCTGCGCTTGAGGCTTTCATGCACAGTATCAACGGGTTCGTTAGATCCCCATCGGGGCGCTCAACGCTCGTCGTCTGGCCGACCAACACTGACGCGCTAGCGGAGGCGCTCGCCAATCTCGGAAAGCAGATCGGGGGTTCGGCACTCCTCGGAGTAGGCGACTCGATCGTCCATTTTGACGGGCCGCCGAGGCCACAGTACATCCGCATCGGCGAGCTCACCGTCGCTGCCTTGAACGACAGCGCCTCGCTGCTCGCGTTAGGTGTCACAAACGACCGGGCCGAAGAGCTCGCCGCCCAGGCGGACTCTGTAGGCGACTTCCTCGCGCTCCTCCGAGGGGAACTGCGTAAGAACGGCGCCCGTGTCAAAAAGCTGCTGCAAGTCGAACAGCCTCGCGTGTGGGTCGTGGTGATAGCTGGCAATGACCCGGAGGGTGATGTGGCGGCGGTGACGCGAGGGGAGCAATCGCATGCCGACGTCCCACGGCTGATGTCATCAACCGGCGCCAACATCGTGGCGGAGCTAAAGGAGGAGCCTGACACGCTCGGAATCCTTGGCACTGTGCTCGATGCGCGGGTGATGCACGTGGAGCAGATTGCCGCGCTGGCGATCGCTCGCCAGTTTGGAAATGAGAAGCTGCGTGCATTGATGAAGATGGAGGGTCTCTCCACCGCTCGCGATAAGAAGGCTGTGGAAAGAGTCCGTTCCAGCGAACTTGGTGTTCTCCTCGGGGGCGGCAAACTCGGAGTGAAGCGGCGCGGCAAGAAGGCAGGCGGAAGCACGACGACCGCGTTCGCGGGTCTCGCCAAGATCGCGCAGACAAATGACGGTCTGCTGAACCGCGCGATCGCGGATGCACTAGTCGAGGCCGGATTGGCAGACGCCTACGAACTGGAAAAGGAGCTGTCGGGACCCGTCAAGTACTTCAGCGACATCGCGGTACGCCAAGGGGATGACCTCATTCGCATAGAGGTGATGTGGCGTCTCAAGACTGGGCGAGCGCAGATTTCCAACTACGTGCTCTCCAAGCTTGGCAATTACGCGAAGGCTGTCGGCCTCTTATGACCCGGGGTCGACGAGGGCTCAGACTGGCGGCAACTGATCCAAGGGAGAGTCACGTCGCCCCCTCGAAGTGATCGCTGGGACTGAGGCGCTGTTGCGCTTGCCACGGTGTTGACCGTCCACGGTGAGCCGGTAGCCGTGGTGAGGCCTTCTGCGTTGAGCGCGTCGGCGGTACCGGTCAGCGTGTGTGTGGTGCGAAGGGCGAGCAGCCGGTCGCCCGTGAACTGCGGCAGCGCGGACACCCGGCCCATGTGCTTACCCTGACGCTCGGCGGCCTGCATGGCGGCAGACGTGCGTTCGCCGATCACGCGGCGCTCCCACTTCGCTACCGACGTTGGCAACCAGCTCCCCGGTCGGGGTCGACGTGTCGACGGGGGCGTTCTTTGTGGCCATGATGCTCTCCTTGTCGGCCCAGTGGAATCTCGAACGTATGTTCGAGTGGAATGGAACTTTGCCTGACGGGGACCCTTCGAGCAAACGGGCCATGAGACGGTGCGCGGCGGGGTGTCGCTTGCGTGGCAGCGGGTGTCCTCGCCCGCGTCGTTGAGAGACCGCAGGGGTCGCCAACGGGCCGGGGCTACGCCCTCGTGCTCGTCGTGGCGTCGGCGACCTCGCTCTACCTCGACCGCAAGCGCCTCTTCACCCTCGCCGACGGTGCCGCGCTCGCCGGTGCCGAGATCTGGAACCTCGACGAGGTCCGCGTCGACGGTGGAGAGCTCGCGGTCGAACTCGACGACACCGGCGTCCGGCGAGCGGCGAGCGAATACCTCGGCGACGCCGTGCGCGAACTCGACGAACTCGAACTCGTCTCGGCCGGCTCGGGCGACGGTCGAACGGCGACCGTGACGCTCCGCGCCGTCTGGCACGCACCGATCTCCACCGAACTCGTGCCGATCACGGTGCCCATCGAGGTCACGGCGACGGCGCGCTCGGTGTTCCACTGAGCCGACGGCTACGCAGGGCCACCGCGGCGGCATCGGACTCGTCGTTCTCGCCCGCGTGGGAATGCGGGCCGCCCGCGACTGCTTGACTTGGAGCATGACGATCGAGATCTCAGACCACTTCGCCCGCATCCTCGAAGCGCCCGTGTTCGCCTTCCTCGGCACCACCCGCCCGAACGGCGAGGTGCAGGTCAACCCGATGTGGTTCGAGTTCGACGCCGAGACGCAGACCATCCGGTTCACGCACACGACGAAGCGCGCGAAGTTCCGCAACCTGCAGCAGAACCCGGCCATGACGCTCGCGATGACCGACCCCGAGAACGCGCACAAGTACGTCGAGGTGCGCGGTCGCCTCGCCGAGGTCGTCCCCGACCCCGAGGGCGCCTTCTACGTGCACCTCGGGCAGCGCTACGGCGACGCCGACACCCCCGTTCCCGCCGACCACCCCGACCGCGTCATCCTCGTCATGCAGATCGAGAAGGTCAACGGCCGCTGAGCTGTGCGGGCGGCTTCGCCGCCGAGAGCGTTCCGGGGGTGCATTTCCGCAAGAATCGGCCCGATCGGGCAAGTCAAGTTACGCGAATACACCCCCGAAACGCGTGAACTTGCGGGGCGGTTGCGTGCGCGGCGCGCGCTGCAAACACAGCGCGGCTCAGCGCAGCCGGCGCGGCACGTACTTCGGGATGTAGCGCCAGAGCACGCCCGCGCCGATCAACCCGACGACGCCCATCGTGGCGCTCGCGGCCATGATCGACACGAGTGACGTCACGCCCGCGACGACGAGCGGCGCGACCGCCTGCCCCGCGTCGCCGATCGTGCGGTAGCCCGCGAGGAACGGCGCCGGGTTCGCCTTCGGGGCGAGGTCGGCGCCGAGCGTGAGGATCACCCCGCTCGACAGCCCGTTCGCGACGCCGAACAGCAGCGCCACCGCCGTGAACCATGCGGCGGCGGCGGGCACGTCGTGGGTGAACGCGAGCACGAGGTGCCCGATCGCGAGTCCGAGGAGGCCGGGGATGGCGCTCCACATGCGGCCGAACCGGTCCATCACCTGGCCGCTCACGTAGAACAGGGCGAAGTCGATCGTCGCCGAGATGCCGATCACGAGCGCGGCCTGCTCGGGCGGCATGCCGATCGACACCGCCCACAGCGGCAGGATCATCGTGCGGCTCGCGCGCAGCGCCGCGAGGATGCCGATGCCCGTGCCGATGCGCGCGAGCACCTCGCGGTGTACGACGATCGCGCGGAAGACGCCCTGCGAGGCGGCCGCCGCCTCCGCCTCGCCCGCGGTCGGCGCGTCGGGGTCGGTCGCGGATGCCTCGCGCGCGAGCCGCGCAGCGCCGAACGCCCGCTCGGGGTCGGGCAGCAGCACGAGCACGACGACGACCGCGAAGCAGCTCGCGACGAGCACCCAGAACACCGGCTCCGACGTGCCCGCGACGGCGATGATCGCCGCGGCGATGAACGGCCCGATCGCCCAGCCCGCGCGGAACACCCCCGCGAGCGTCGAGAGCGCGCGGGCGCGCACCCGCTCCGGCACGTAGCTCGTGAGGAACGCGTGCCGGGCGAGCCCGAACACCGCCGTCGCGAGCCCGAGCAGGAACACCCCGACGCCGAGCGCAACCGTCGTCGGCGACGCGAGCGCGACGAGCACGCCCGTGACGGCGATGAGCGCCGCCCCGATCATGGCGTTGCGCTCGCCGATGCGGGCGACGACCCATCCGGCCGGCAGATCACCGACGAGTTCGCCGACCATGAGCATCGCCGCGATGAGCCCCGCGAGCGCGAGCGACGCCCCGCGCTCGGTCGCGACGACCGGGATGACGGGGATGATCGCGCCCTCGCCGAGCGAGAACAGCAGCGTCGGCAGGTAGGCCGGGAGGATGATGCCGCGCCACGAGAACGGGGTGGCGGAGACGGGCATCATCGATTCGACGCTACACCCGAGGCGGCTCGCGATCGTGTGCGCGCACGCGAACGGCGCCGGGACGCGACCGAGGGGCCCGGCCGTACGGCCGAGCCCCTCGTCGTTCTCACTGGGGGAGTGAGTCTCAGCGGACGCCCTTGGCGGGAGCCGCCTCGAACGCCTTCTCGATCTCCTGCGAGAAGGTGTTGCCCGCGGCATCCTTCGCGGTCACCCGCAGGTCGACCCAGCCGCCCTTGTCGGAGACCGGGATCTTCGCGGCATAACCGCTCACCCAGGCGCGGCTCTTCACGAAGATGTCGCCGTCGCCCTCGACCGCACCCGTCGGGTAGTCGGTCTTCGCGGGCTTCAAGGCGATCTCGACCCACTCGCCGCCGGCGCTGCGCGCCTCGAGCTTCGCGTCGGTGATCGCACCCGCCGGTGCACTGCCGGCGACGTGGCCGAGCTCGAGCCCGAGCTCGATGCCCGTGCCCTTGCGTCGATCTGCGCCCGCCTGGTTCGCGACGTCGACGTCGAGGTCGTAGTACGCCTGGATCATCGGCAGGAGCCGGTTCGTCCAGTCGCCGAGCTTGCCGTCGCTCGTGAACGTCCAGTCGCTCACCGTCTTCGTCGAACCCTCGAGGTGCGAACCGTCGTGCGTCGCCGTGCTCACGACGCGCCACTGCTGCTCGCCGTCGCGCAGGTCGAAGATGTTCGCACCCTGGTGCTCGGCCTGCTTGACGAGCTCGCCGTCGATGTAGACGTCGGTCGTCTGCTTCACGGTCGACGGCTCGATCCAGGTGTCGAACGTGCCGGTGTGGTCGGCGTCACCGCCGTCGGCCCAGCTCGGCACGTTGATCTGGGTCCAGTCGGACGTGCGGTAGGGCACCCAGAATCCGGTGGCGACGTACGGGCGCACGATGCCGCCGAAGTACTCCTCGTTCGTGCGCTCGCCGGCCTCGTACGTGCGCTGGAGGTCGCGGATCTCCCACATCACCGACATGACGGCGACCCACTGGTTCCAGCGGAGGCCTTCGGTGTTGACCCATTCGGTGCGGTCCATGCCGCGCTGCGCGATCATCGGGAAGCCGCTGCCGTACTCGGCACCCGGCACGAAGTCGTAGCGGAACTCGCCCAGCTGCTCCTTCTGGCCGTGGAACCGGGTGTCGATGCGGGCGAGGTCCTTCTTCGAGTGGGTGTACGAGAGGTCGGTCGGGATCACGCCGTCGCCGTACTCCGCGATGTCGTACACGACGTCGGAGTAGTGGGTGCCGATGGCCGACACCGAGAGCTTCGGCTTCTTCGCGAGCTGCGCGAGCAGCTCGCGCCCCTGGACGCCGCTGATGAGCGCGACGGGGATCGCGACGTCGGAGAAGTCCGTCTCCGAGCCGACCCACGCGTTGAACTCGGGGTCGGCGTCGTTCGCGAGGATGAGCAGCTTCGCACCGGCGGCGACCGCGTCGGCGGCCTGCTGCGAGGCCGATCGCTCGGGCGTGCGGGTCACGACGACGATCTTGCCGGCGGCGCCGGCCGCGGCGAGCTCGTCGGGGGTGCCGGTGCCGGCGTCGACGGCGGTCGCCTTCAGCGAACCGTCGATCAGGGCGGAGCCGCCGGGCACGATCAGGTCGAGCTGCTGCTTGCCGGCGGTGACCGCGAGGAGCGGCTTCTGCAGGCGCCAGCGCGTCGTGAAGTCGAAGTCGGCGTCGTCGACCGTCATGGGCTGCGCCCACATCTCGTCGGTCCAGATCGGCATCATCGCGCTCGCGAGGAAGTCGTCGACCTTCATGTCCATGCGGCGGAACACCTGGTCGAGGCCGTCTTCGCCGACATCGAGCGTGACCTGCTCCGTGGTGCGCGCGTCGAGCGCGACCATCTGGTCCTTGTCCAGCTCGACGATCGGCTCGCCGACCATCACGCTCGCGAGCGTGTCGGCGGTGCGCTGCAGCTCCATGAACGACATGACGGTGTAGTCGCCCTTCATGAGGCGCAGCGTCGTCTCACCGTCGACCCACACCGGCTCGGCGAACTGGGTCGCCGGGTTCCAGAGGTACGCGTAGGTCGCGGTCGGGTTGCCCTCGAAGTCGGTCGCCGTGATCGTGAGGTCGTAGCGCTCGGCCTCGGCGATGGTGCCGAGCGCCGTGCGCGTGACCGGCGTTCCGTCGATCGAGCCCACGAGCGCGCCCGAGAGCTGCGTGCCCGCCGGCACCTTCGAGGGGTCGACCGTCATCGTGACCGACCGGGTCTCGCCCGCCGGGATCGTGAGCGACTCGGCGTCGACCGTGAGTGCGTCGAACGCGACGCCGGCCGTCGCCGAGAGGGGGCCGGGGTCGCCGCCCCCGTCACCGGGCGTGGTGTCGGCGAGGGTCGGCTCGAGCGCCACCGTGACCTCGGCGTCGGTGCGGTTCGTGTACTCGACGGTGCGGGTGACGGGTGCCGGCTCCTCGCCCCAGGCGAGCATGCCGAAGTCGCCCGAACCCGAGGCGACCACAGGTGCGTCGAGGGCAGCTGCGACGTTGATGACGCCCGTTCCGCCCTGGTACGGCGTGTAGCCGAGGTCGACGGCCGTGCTCGCGAGCGCCGCCTTCAGCTGGTCGGCCGTGAGGTCGGGGTGCGCGCCGAGCAGGATGGCGGCGGCGCCGGCGACGTGCGGCGTGGCCATCGAGGTGCCGCTCATCGAGATGTACGGGCCCTCGCCGTTGCTGTCGGCCGAGCGGGCCGCGGTGACGTCGTTGCCCGGGCCGGTGACGTCGGGCTTCATCGCGCCCGATCGTGCGAGCGGGCCCTGGCTCGTGAAGTACGAGAGGTACCCCGACGGGTCGTCCACGGAGCCGACGGTGAGGGCGTCGGCCGCCGAACCCGGGGCGCCGATCGTCTCGGCCGCACCGGCGTTGCCGGCTGCGACGACGAACAGCGCACCGGTCTCCTCCGAGATGCGGTTGAGCGACTCGGCCATGAGGTCCTTGCCGTCGGATGCCTCCGACGAGCCGAGGCTCATCGACACGATCGGCGCGTTCTGGCCGGCCCATTCCATGGCCTCGATGATCCACGAGTCCTGGCCGTAGCCGTCGTCGCCGAGCACCTTGCCGACGAGGAGGTCGGCGCCGTCGGCCACGCCGCGGTGGGTGCCGCCGCTCGCGGCGCCCGTGCCGGCGATGGTCGAGGCGACGTGCGTGCCGTGGCCGTTGACGTCGGTCGCGACATCCCCACCGGGCACGAAGCTCTTCGACCCGGGCAGCACGTGGCCGGCGAGGTCGGGGTGGGTGTCGTCGTAGCCGGTGTCGAGCACCGCGACCGTGACGCCCTCACCCGTGTAGCCCTCGGCCCACGCCTTCGGGGCGTCGATGTAGGGCACGCTCGAGTCGAGGGTCGCCTGCACCTTGCCGTCGAGGTGGATCGCCGAGATGCCGTCGGCGAGCGTCGGCGTCGCCGAGAGGCTGCGCGCAGACGGACCGGTCGACGCGGTGAGCGCCTGCCAGGCCGAGGCCGAGTCGTCGTGGCCGAGGGTCGCGGCCGCGCCGCCGATGCTCTCGAGCTGCGCCTGGACGTCGAGTCCGGGAACCGGAGCGGCGAAGGTGCGCGCGGTGGGTGCGGCCTGCTCGACGATGATCGGCGTCGCGTCGACCGACGCATCGTCGTAGCCGAACTCGATGAGCTTGGTCACGTTGAACAGGTCGCCGTCGAGGGAGCCCGACGCGAGGTAGGGCATCGCGTCCTGGGGAACGACGTGCAACTGCCCCGCCGCCTCGTACGTCTGCACGCCGGCGCCGTCGACGGCGGTGTCGACGGAGACGGTGTGGGTGCCGTCGGTGAGGTCCGTCACCGTGACGCGATCGCCGGTGATCAGCGTGACGGTGTGGGCACTGCCGGCGGCCGCGCTCGCGTGGGGAACGCTGGCCGCGGGGGCGGCGGCCGCCGGCAGAGACGCGAGGCCGATACCCGCGATGCCGATCGCCAGGCCGCTTGTGGCGGCGACGATCGGCAGCAGGCGGCGGCCCGAGGGTTGGGGTCGTGACATGCGCGAGCCTCTCGGTGTAGGGGGAATCCGTGTGACCACCTTCGCCTCCCGCTCGCCTAAAGTGGTGGCGGAGTCCCGCCATGGCTGCGATCCGCCACGGTCCGTGGGTTTCCGACCGGGGCGAAGCGGGAGACGAGGAGGCCACCGTGCTCGAGGCACTCGGACTCGACGAGGCGCACACCGCCGTGTATCGCTGCGTGCTGCAGCAGCGGGTGGCGTCGACTGCCGAGATCGCGGCGGCGCTCGGCATGTCGCTGCCGCGCGTGCGCTCCATCTCGAGCGAGCTCGAGGGACTGGGGCTGCTCGCCCGCCAGGCGTCGAACGCCGACCGGTTCGTGGCCTCGCCGCCGTCGATCTCGCTGCGACCGCTGCTGCTCGAACGCGAACGCGGCCTCACCCGGGCGCACGAGGCGCTCGCCGAACTGGGGGAGCTCTATCGGCGCTCCGCCGACCAGCGCACCGTCGCGGATGTCGTCGACGTCGTGGTCGGCGACGACGCGGTGCGCCAGCGCGTCGCGCAGCTGCAGGCCGCCTCGACCGAGCAGGTGCGGGCGCTCGTGCTGCACGAGGTCGCGCTCGTGAGCAACGACGAGAACGTCGAGGAGGATCGCGCGCTCGAACGCGGCGTGCGGTACCGCGTCATCGTCGAGAGCGGCGTGCTCGAGCGACCGGGCTGGCTCGCCGCGGCGCGCGAGATGACGCAGATCGGCGAGGAGATCCGGGTGCTGCCCTCGCTGCCCACGCGCATGTTCATCGCCGACGACCAGATGGCGCTCGTGCCGATGCGCTCCCAGGGCGACGACCAGGGATTCGGCGCACTCCTCATCCACCCGAGCGGCCTGCTCGACCTCGTGAGCGCGATCTTCGAGGAGTACTGGCGCAGCGCCACCGCGTTCCTGCCGGTGGCCGCGCCGCCGAGCGAGGAGGCCGTCGACCGCGACCTCATCCGCCTGCTGCTGCTCGGCGCGACCGACGCGGGCGCCGCGGCGCAGCTCGGCATCTCGCTGCGCACGCTCCAGCGCCGCGTCTCGGAGCTCATGGAGACGGCGGGGGTCACCACCCGGATGCAGCTCGGGGCCGAGGCCGTGCGCCGGTCGTGGGTCTGAATGCGGTCGGATGCCGCGACCGGCGACGTCCGCGATGCCCCGCGCCGCTCCGATCGTCCGAGGGCGCCTGCGCGAGGCATCCGCGTCGCAGCCGACTAGGCTGGAGGGCGCCATGCTGGAACTTGACCTGTCGCCCGAGATCTCGGCGCTCCGCGCCACCTTCAACGACATCCGCGCCGTCGTCGACGTCGATGCCCTCGAAGCCGACATCGCCCGCCTCTCGGAGGCGGCCGGCGCCCCCGACCTGTGGGACGACACGGCGAACGCGCAGAAGGTGACGAGCGCGCTCAGCCATCGCCAGGCCGAGCTCAAGCGCATCACCGAGGTCGAGCAGCGGCTCGACGACCTCGACGTGCTCGTCGAGCTCGCGCTCGAGATGGACGACGAGGAGAGCGCGGCCGAGGCGCGCGCCGAGCTCGCCGCCCTGCAGAAGACGGTCGGCGACCTCGAGGTGCAGACCCTCCTCGACGGCGAGTACGACGATCGCGGCGCGGTCGTGACGATCCGGTCGGGCGCCGGCGGCGACGACGCGACCGACTTCGCCGAGATGCTCATGCGCATGTACCTGCGGTGGGCCGAGCGGCACAACTACCCGGTCAAGGTGCTCGACACCTCGTACGCCGAGGGGGCCGGCATCAAGTCGGCGACCTTCGAGATCGACGCCCCGTACGCCTACGGCACGCTCTCGGTCGAGGCGGGCACGCACCGTCTCGCACGCATCAGCCCGTTCGGCGGCGCCGACAAGCGGCAGACGAGCTTCGCCGCGGTCGAGGTCATCCCGGTCATGGAGGAGGCGACCGAGGTCGACGTGCCCGAGAACGACATCCGGGTCGACGTCTTCCGCTCCTCGGGCCCCGGCGGCCAGTCGGTCAACACGACCGACTCGGCGGTGCGCATCACGCACATCCCGACGGGCATCGTCGTCTCGATGCAGAACGAGAAGTCGCAGATCCAGAACCGCGCCGCCGCCATGCGCGTGCTGCAGACCCGCCTCTTGCTGCTGAAGAAGGAGGAGGAGGCCGCCCAGAAGAAGGAGCTCGCAGGCACCATCACCGCGAGCTGGGGCGACCAGATGCGCTCCTACTTCCTCTACGGCCAGCAGCTCGTGAAGGACCTGCGCACGGGCTACGAGGTCGGCAACCCGGCGATCGTGTTCGACGGCGACCTCGACGGCCTCATCGCGGCCGGCATCAAGTGGCGCAAGCGCAAGGACGACGACTAACGCGACGCGGCGTCGCCCTCGCGCTCGTCGTGCCCGCCGTCGGCGAGCATCGCGCGGAGTCCGGCGACCAGGGCGGCGACGCCCAGTTCGAAGGTGCGGTCTGCGGCCGGGATGCCTCGGGCCGCCGCATCGGCCGCACGTCGGGCTTCGGCGCGGCTGAAGTGCGGTGCGCTCGGCGCGGCGTCGCCCGGTGACATGATGTCGGCCGGCGCGAGCGAGTCGAGCGCCGACCCGATGATGAACGACTCGAGCGCGACGAGCGCGTCGACCGCACGATCGGCACGCCAGCCCTCGCGCAGCAGTCGCGCGACGATCGTCTCGTAGTTCGCCACTGAGCGCGTCTGGCCGTCGATCGCCGTCGTGGCGAGCAGGGCGATGCCCGCGGGGTTGGCGGCGAACGCGTCGCGATACGACCTGGCCCAGCGCAGCACGGCCTCGTCGAGGGGCGTGGAGGCGTCGTCGAAGCCCGCGACGTCGAGCAGTTCGGCGATGCGCCCGCGCATCGCGCGCACGACGTCGGCCTTGCCGCGGAAGTAGTGGTAGAGCGCCGGCGGGTGCACCGACAGCGAGCGGGCGAGCGCGGCCATCGTGAACCCCTCGGGCCCGGCCGTCTTCGCGAGCGCGAACGCGGCGTCGACGATCTGCTCGGCGCTCAGCACGGGCGTGCGGGGGCGGCCTGCGGTGCGTTTCGTCGGGGTCGGGCTCACGGGCTCCTCGGGTTCGTTCGTTCGTCGTGGGTCGTCGATTTGTTCGCGCGCGTCGGGCGGAGTAACGTGTGCCCGAATTTAATCACGTTAAATTGCGCAGCCGGCCAACGAGGGCGACGGCGCGGAAACGAGCAGCATGCAGCGCATCTTCGCCGACACCATTCTCGTCGGTGCCCGGGTCATCACGATGAATCCGCGCCAGCCGGTCGCCGAGGCGATCGCGATCCGGGGCGGCCGCATCCTCGCCGTCGGCGACGCCGCGACCCTCGCCGAGTTCCGCGGCTCGGCGACGGTCGTCGAGGACCTCCACGGCGCCTCGGTGACACCCGGGCTGATCGACGCGCACATGCACCCGATCCAGGGCGTCGAGCTCGCCGTCGGCATCGACTTCGGGGGAGTGCGCGAGCCCGAGCGATTCCTCGAACTGCTCCGCACCGAGGCGTCGCGCGTGGCCGACGGCGCGGCGGGCGGCTGGGTGCGCGGCTGGAACATCGACTACGACGTGTTCGCGACCCTGCCGATGACGGCCGCTGCGATCGACGAGGCGACCGCCGGCGCCCCGGCGTTCCTGCTGTTCTTCGACGGGCACACCGCCCTCGCCAATACCGAGGCGCTGCGCCGGTCGGGCATCACGGGCGCCCGCACCTTCGGCGACACCTCCGAGATCGTCGTCGACGAGGCGGGCCGCCCGACGGGCGCGCTCCGCGAGGACTCGGCCTTCGACATCGTGCTGCGTACCGCTCCGGAGTACACCCGCGAGGAGACGCTCGAACGGGTTCGCGAGATCCTCGGCGGGCTCACCTCGTCGGGCATCACGGGCGGCTGCATCATGGACGGTAACCCCGGCACCCTCGACCTCCTCGACGAACTCGACGGCGAGGCATCCGCGGCGCCCGGCGACCCCGACGCGCGCAGCCTCCTGCCCGTGCGCATCGTCTCGGCGATGGCGCACAACCCCGGCTACGACGAGGAGCGCACGCAGCATCAGCTGGCCCAGCGCGACCGGCGCGGCCGGCGTTGGCGCGGCGGGCTCGTGAAGCTCTTCAACGACGGCGTCATCGACACGGGCACGGCCTGGCTCTACGAGCCCGACACGCACGGCGAGGGACTGCACTCGTTCTGGACCGACCCCGACGAGTTCGAGCGCGTCGTCGCCCGCTACAGCGAGGCGGGCTTCCAGATCGCGACCCACGCCATCGGCGACCGGGCCATCGGCACCACGATCGACGCCTACCTCAAGGCGGGCGTGCAGTCGGCGCAGGGCGCGCCGCATCGCATCGAGCACCTCGAGCTGCTCGCCGACCGCGACCTCGCCCGCCTCGCCCAGACCGGCATCACCGCGTCGGTGCAGCCGCTGCACATGCAGTGGCGCAAGGCCGACGGCTCCGACTTCTGGGCTGAACGGCTCGGGCCCGATCGCGCCGCGCTCGGCTGGCGCGTGCGCGACCTGGTCGACGCCGGTGCGCCCGTCGCGCTCGGCTCCGACTGGCCGGTCGCGCAGACCGACGCGCGCATCGGCCTCGCCTGGGCGCGCCTGCGCCGCGAGCCCGGCAACCCCGACGCCCCGGTGTTCGAGCCCGACCAGGTGCTCACGCCGTACGAGGCCCTACAGGGCTACACCGTCTGGGCGGCGCTCGCCCAGGGCGACCACGACCTCGGCGTCATCGCGCCCGGGTACCGCGCCGACCTCGTCGTCTGGGCCGACAGCCCGCTCGACGTCGGGGCCGACGAACTGCTCGACCTCCCCGTCGTGACGACGATCGTCGACGGGCGACCCCTGACCGCGGCCCCCGCCGCCTGACCCCCTTCGAATCCGAGGCAACCATGCAAGACGTCGGCGCGCTCGCGCTCCTCCCCGTCGTCACCATCCTGCTCGTCGCGGTGCTCACGCGACGCACCCTCTTCGCCATGCTCTGCGGCACCGTCGTCGGTGCCGTGCTGCTCGGCGGCTGGGGCTTCTTCGACTCCTGGATCGGCTACTTCGGCACCGCGATGGCCGACGAGACGCTGCAGTGGCTCATGCTCGTCGTCGTGCTCTTCGGCATCCTGATCACGCTCTTCGAGCGGTCGGGTGCGGTGCGCGAGTTCGCCGCGTGGGCCGAGCGCTTCGTCAACTCGCGGCGCAAGTCGACCGTGCTGAGCTTCCTGCTCAGCATCGTGCTGTTCGTCGACGACTACCTCAACGTGCTCACCGTCGGCACGTCGATGAAGGGCGTGACCGACCGCTACCGGGTGCCGCGCACCGAGCTCGGCACGATCATGAAGATGACCGCCGCGCCGATCGCCGTCGTCGTGCCGTTCTCGACGTGGGCGCTGTTCTTCGCGGGCCTCCTCGAGGCGCAGGGAGTCACGGTCGACGGCTCGGGCTTCGGCGCCTACCTGCAGGCGATCCCGTTCATCTTCTTCGGCTGGATCGCGCTCGTCATCGCCGCGCTCGTCGCATTCGGGGTGTTCCCGCGCCTCGGTGCGCTCAAGAAGGACGCCAAGCGCGCCGACGAGACGGGCGACGTCTTCCCGGCCGGAACGACCGAGGAGGAGCGCCTCGCCGAAGGCGCACTGCCGGCGGTCGCCGAGGTGGGCGAGTTCGCCGCCGCCGGCGACGGGGCCGAGCGCGCCGTGTCGGCAGCGCCCGTCGCGGTCGCCACCCGGGCACCGGAGATCGCGAAGCCGCGCCCGTGGAACTTCCTCGTGCCGATCGCCGTGATGATCGCCGTCACGATCTTCACCGAGGTCGACGTGCTGAAGGGCACGGTCGCCGCCCTCGTCGTCGCGATCGTCATGTACACGGTGCAGCGTCGCCTCGACATCAAGGCCGTCTTCGATGCCGCGTTCGACGGCGTCGGCAGCATGCTGTTCGTCATCGTGCTCACCGCGCTCGCGTTCATGGTGCAGCACATGAACATCGACCTGAAGCTCGCCGACTTCGTGATCGCCTCGACCGAGCCCGTCATGATCGGCGCGCTGCTGCCCGCCATGGTGTTCCTCGTGTGCGGCGTGTACGCCTACGCGACCGGGTCGTTCTGGGACCTGGCCGCGGTCATCACGCCGATCGTGATCCCGCTCGCGCTCGCGATGGACGTGAATCCGATCATCGCCGGTGCCGCCGTGTTCTCGGGCGCCGCCCTCGGGTCGACCACGTGCCTCTACGGCGACGGCATCATCCTCGCGTCGCGCTCGACCGGCATCAAGCCGCTCAACCTCATGACGGCGATCCTGCCGTACGCGGCGATCGCGGCCGCACTGAGCCTCGTCGGCTACCTCGTCGTCGGGTTCCTCGGGCTCTGACCGGGCCGGTCGTCCCGATCGAGTGGGCGGCGGCACCGAATTCCGGTGTCGCTGCCCACTTTTGCGTGCGCCCTGCCTAGGCTCGAACACGATGATCCGCTTCGACTCCGTCACCAAGTCCTACCCCGGTCAATCGAGGCCCGCCCTGAACGACATCGGGGTCGAGATCCTGCGGGGCGAGTTCGTGTTCCTCGTCGGCGCCTCGGGCTCGGGCAAGTCGAGCTTCCTCCGGTTGATCCTCAAGGAGGAGAAGCCGACGAAGGGCAAGATCCACGTGCTCGGGCAGGACCTGGGCAAGATCTCGACCCGCAAGGTGCCGTACTTCCGTCGCGATCTCGGCGTCGTGTTCCAGGACTTCCGCCTGCTGCCGAACAAGACGGTCTTCGAGAACGTCGCGTTCACGCTGCGGGTCATCGGAAAGTCGCGCGGCTTCGTGCAATCGGCCGTGCCCGAGACGCTCAAGCTCGTCGGGCTCGACGGCAAGGCGAAGCGCATGCCGCACGAGCTCTCGGGCGGCGAGCAGCAGCGCGTCGCGATCGCGCGCGCGATCGTCAACAAGCCGCAGATCCTGCTCGCCGACGAGCCCACGGGCAACCTCGACCCCGTCACGAGCGCGGGCATCATGACGCTCCTCGAACGCATCAACGCGGGTGGCACGACGGTCGTCATGGCCACGCACGAGGCGGGCATCGTGGATCAGATGCGCCGCCGCGTCATCGAGCTGTCGGCGGGCGACATCGTGCGCGACGAGCGCAGCGCCGGCTACGACGGCCAGACGGTGCGCGACGTCGACTACGTGCCCGAGCAGGGCGAGCCGGTTCAGGATGTCGCGACCGACGCCGAGCGCGTGGCCGCCGCGGTTCCGCCCGCGGAGGCAGCCGCAGCCGCCGGCACCGCAACCGCTCCCGCTGCCGCTGCGACCAAGCCCGCGAAGGCGGCGAAGCCCGCCAAGGCGGCGAAGCCGTCGAAGGGCGCGAAGGCCGACCCGGTCGAAGACGCACCTGCGGCGCCCCCGGTCGCTCCCGCGCCCACGATGTCGGCCACCACCGCGGCCGCCCCCAAGGTCACGGCCGAGGTCATGCGCGACGCCGAACCCCTCTACGTCGAGCCCGAGGCGACCGACGAGGTCACCGAGGCCGCCGCCGAGATCACGAAGGCCGCGACCGGCGCCATCGAGGTCGACCCCGAGAAGCTCGTGCCGAAGGAGAAGCCCGACGCCGAGGCTTCCGCCCCCATGACGCTCGCCGAACGGCTCGGGCTCAGGGCACCGGGAGGCCCCCGGGAAGGCGACGCCGACCAGGAAGTGGGGCCCACCAAATGAGGTTCGGTCTCGTCCTGCGCGAGGCGGCCAACGGTCTGCGGCGCAACATCACGATGGTCATCTCCGTCGTGCTCGTCACGTTCATCTCCCTCACGTTCGTCGGCACGGCCGCGCTCATGCAGCTGCAGATCGCCCAGATGAAGGGCTTCTGGTACGACCGTGCGCAGGTCGCGGTGTACCTGTGCACGTCGATGTCGACGGCTGCGGGATGCACCGACGGAGAGGCCACCGAGGAGCAGAAGGCCGCCGTCGAGGCGCAGCTGAAGTCCGACACGCTCAAGCCGTTCATCGACGAGTTCTACTTCGAGGACCACGAGCAGGCGTACGAGAACTTCCAGAAGCAGTTCGAGGGCACGCCGTCGGCCGACTACGTGACACCCGACGTGCTGCCCGAGGCGTTCTGGGTCAACCTCATCGACCCGTCGCAGTCCGACGTCATCGTCGAGAGCCTCGCCGGAATGCCGGGGGTCGAGCAGGTGGTCGACCAACGCAAGTACCTCGATCCGATCTTCGACGCGCTCAACGCGGCGAGCTACACGGCGATCGCGATCGCGGCGATCATGCTCGTCGCGGCGGCGCTGCTCATCGCGACGACGATCCGGCTGTCGGCGTTCTCGCGACGGCGCGAGCTCGGCATCATGCGGCTCGTCGGCGCCTCGAACCGGTTCATCCAGACACCGTTCGTGCTCGAGGGCGTGTTCGCGGGACTCGTCGGGTCGTTGCTCGCCGGGGGTGCGGTCGTCGCGATCGTCATCTTCTTCGTGCAGGGGTACCTCGCGAAGAACCTGTCGCTCACGTTCGTCGACACGAGCGACGCGCTGCTCGTCGTACCCCTGCTCGTGGTGGTCGGCGTGCTGCTCGCGGCGGTCTCGGCGGGCATCGCGATCAGGCGCTACCTGCGGGTCTGAGCGTCGCGCGCGCAACGCATCGGTCGGGTGGCCTGCCCGTCGTGATCGGATAGACTGAACGGCTCGCCCGGCGTCGCCGGGCGGCATCCGTCATCGTCAGCTCGATTCGCAAGGAGATCGCCGTGCCCAGGGAACGCGGACAGAAGGTCGTCGCGACCAACCGCAAGGCGCGGCACGAATACCTCATCGAGGACACGTACGAGGCCGGCCTCGTGCTGCAGGGCACCGAAGTGAAGTCGCTGCGCGAGGGGCGTGCGTCGCTCGTCGACGGCTACGCGTTCATCGACGGCGGCGAGATGTGGCTCGACGCGGTGCACATCCCCGAGTACACCGAGGGCACGTGGAACAACCACGCACCCCGGCGCAAGCGCAAGCTGCTGCTGCACAAGCAGGAGATCGTGAAGATCAGCCACCGCATCAAGGACGGCGGGTACACCCTCATCCCGCTGTCGATCTACTTCAGCGACGGCCGGGCGAAGGTCGAGCTCGCGATCGCCCGAGGCAAGCGCGAGTACGACAAGCGCCAGGCGCTGCGCGAGCGGCAGGACAAGCGCGAGGCCGACCGCGCGATGTCGAGCCGGCGGCACCTGGGGGAGTGAGGCTGGGCGCCCGCTGAGCGGGCGGCTCGGTCGTGCGGAGTAGGCTCGTCGCGATGAAGACGTCGATGCGCATCCCCGTTCCCGGCACGTACAACTTCCGCGACGTCGGCGGCCTGCCGGCACGCACGGGGGTCGTGCGCGGGGGCGTGCTCTACCGCTCCGACGGGCTGTTCCGGCTCGGTGACGACGGCAGGGCCGAGCTGCGCGACCTCGGCGTCGGCATCGTCATCGACCTGCGCGACGACAACGAGGCGCGCTCGATGCCCGACGACCTCGACGGGCTCGACGTCGAGGTGCTGCGCCTGCCCGTTTTCGAGGGGTCGGGCGCGTCGCAGGGCATGGCCGGCATCTCGCTCGAGGCGCTCTACGACCGCATCGTGACCCAGCATGCGAGCGTCGTGGTGTCGGCGCTCCGCGAGATCGCGAGCGCCGGCGATCGCTCGGTGATCGTGCACTGCACGGCCGGCAAGGATCGCACCGGCGTCGTGGTGGCGCTCGCGCTCCTCGCGGTCGGCGTCGATCGCGAAGCCGTCGTCGACGACTACGCGCAGACCGAGTCGAACCTCGCCGGGGAGTGGCTCGAAGGCATGGTCGCCGTCGTCTCGAAGTACGGCGTGCCCGACACCCCCGAACTGCGCACGCTCATGGGCGGCAGCCCGCGTGAGGCGATCGAAGGCGTGCTCGACACCATCGAGCGGGCGCACGGATCGGTGCGCGAGTACCTGCTCGCGTCGGGACTCCACCTCGGCGACCTCGCGGCGCTCGAACGGCTGCTCATCGTCGCCGACTGAGCGGCTCGCTCAGGCCGATTCGGCGTGGAACCTCGCGTCGACGGACGCCTCGACCACGAGCTCGGCGGGCGCGAACTCCGTGCCCGCGCCGTCGGCGCCGCCGCCATCGAACGAGGCCATGGCGAGCTTCATGCCGACGCGCGGTGCCGGCGGTGCCGGCTGCGCCGTGAGCAGCCCCGTGTCGGCGAGCTCGACGGGCGTCGGCGTGCCGAGCCCGAGCGCCGAGGCGTAGACGCGGGCCTTCGCGACCGCATCGGCGACGGCGGCCCGCTGCGCCAGCTCCTGCACCCGACGGCGCGTCGGTTCGGTGAGGCGCCAGTCGACGCCGTTGAGGTCGACGCCCTCCGCGTCGGCCACGCGGCTGACCCACTCGCCGAGCCGGTCGAGGTCGGTGAACACGATCTCGATCTCCGAACTCGTCTGGTGCACGAGCGGCAGCTGCCTGCCCTCGTTGTTCCACGGTCGATGCGACCAGATCCGCAACTGCCCCGCCGCCCAGCTGTCGAGTGCACCGGCCGCGTCGAGGTCGCGGATCTCGGCGATGACCCGCTCGCGCAGCTGCGCCGTGCGCGCGAGCGCCGTGTCGCGTTCGGGCTCGGAGACGCCCACCGTCAGGGTCACGGCGGCGAGCTCGGGGTCGGTGCGTTCCTCGGCGTTGCCGCGAACGGCGATGACAGTGGCCATGGGTCCTCCACGAGGCATCCGCTCATGATCGAAGCCCGGACGGGAATGGCGGAGCGGCGGCGCCTGTTCTAGACTGTAAGGCCGCGCACCGTCACAGGGGCGCGACTCTTGGAAACTCCACAGCGTACGACAACGGCACATCGAATTCGTTCGATGTCACATGGGGATGATCGGTTTCGACATCGCCTGTGTGCCCACGAGAAGCGGGCCGAGGATGCAGGGTTATCTCGTGAACGCTCCCTGCGAACAAATAACTGCCAATAAGACGCAGTCTGACTTCGCCCTCGCTGCCTAAGCGAGCTCGATAGTCCGTCAGTCCGGGTTCGTTCCCGCCCCGGTGCCTGACGTCATCTAGGGAACTTGCTGCGCGTCGTCGCCTGAGCGACGTGCGGGACTTCTTCAGGCTGGGCCCGTCGACTCAGGTGCCTGTGGCAAGAGTCGGGGCCGAGCAGAACGCCTTCACAGGCTGCGCCCGGAGAAGACGTGGAATCTCAGCGATGGACGGGGGTTCAATTCCCCCCATCTCCACCACCAGGCCGTTGTCGTACGCTGCGGAACATCGAACGCCCGGTGACTCGTCGGAGTCACCGGGCGTTTCGGTGTTCGGGGGATGGATTCGTCCGGAGCGGCCGCGGTCAGTCGGTGAACGCGCCCCCGCAGTAATCGCAGTCGGGCTCGGGGCAGAACCAGGCTTCGGGCTGGTGCTCGTCCATCATCGGATCCTTCGTCGGGGCTGCGCGCGTGGGGGATGCGTCGCGTGGACACGATCCTGCCAGTCAGCGAACGGTGCGCAACATGGCCGCCCCGGTGAAGTTCTCGGAGCCGATTGTCCATGATGTCCATCTGGCGCCCATGCCGCTGCGGGCATATCGGCCGGTCGACCGGGATGCGACGATGCGAGTCGGTCGTGCTGATTAGCATGATCACCATGCCGTACCTCGCCGACCTCGCCCGCTACGACCGCATGCCCCACCGCCGCTCGGGCCGATCGGGATTGCAGCTGCCGCTGCTCTCGCTCGGGCTCTGGCAGAACTTCGGCGACGACCGGCCGCTCGAGGCGCAGCGCGCGATCGTGCGCCGCGCCTTCGATCTCGGCATCACCCACTTCGACCTCGCGAACAACTACGGCCCGCCCTACGGTGCCGCCGAGGAGAACTTCGGGCGCATCCTCGCGAGCGACTTCGCACCCTATCGCGACGAGATCGTCGTCTCGACGAAGGCCGGCTGGGACATGTGGCCCGGTCCGCACGGGGTCGGCGGCAGCCGCAAGTACCTCGTCGCGAGCCTCGACCGCTCGCTCGCGGCCCTCGGCCTCGACTACGTCGACGTCTTCTACCACCACCGGCCCGACCCCGGCACGCCGCTCGAGGAGACGGCGGCGGCGCTCGACCAGGTAGTCCGCCAGGGCAAGGCGCTCTACGTCGGCATCTCGTCGTACTCGGCCGAACAGAGCCGCGAGATGGCTCGCCTGCTCGCCGAGCGTGGCACGCCGCTCACCATCCACCAGCCGTCGTACTCGATGCTCAACCGCTGGATCGAGACCGAGGGCCTCCTCGATGCCGCCGCCGAGGAGGGCTTCGGCGTCATCGGGTTCACGGCGCTCGCGCAGGGTCTCCTGACCGGCAAGTACCTCGGCGGCATTCCCGAGGGCTCGCGCGCGGCGGGCGACGGCTCCCTCGACCGCTCGATGCTCTCCGACGAGACGCTCGAGCGCATCCGCGGGCTCGACGCCGTCGCGCGTGGTCGCGGCCAGTCGCTCGCGCAGCTCGCACTCGCCTGGGCGCTCCGCGACGAGCGGGTGACGAGCCTCGTGGTCGGAGCGTCGAGCGTGCGACAGCTCGAGGAGAACGTCGCAGCGGTCGACCGGCTCGACTTCTCGACAGACGAGCTCGCCGAGATCGACCGGTTCGCGGGCGACGCGGGCATCGACCTGTGGGCCGACGCGCGGGGTGGCGGGCCGCTGCCCGAGCTGCGTCCCTGACGTCGGCCGCGCGGGGCGGGTGGCGTCGACCGTCGGGCCGCATCACCCCCGCGCGGCGGCAGTGCGCAGGAGCTCGACGGCGCGCTGCACGGCGGGGTTGGTGCGCATCGAGCGCTTCACGCGCAGCATGATGCGGCGCCGGGCCGCCTCGTCGGAGATCGGGCGCATCACGACCGTCGACGGCAGGTCGATCGCCCCGAGGCGCGGCAGCACCGTGACCCCGACCCCGTGCTCGACGTAGTCGAACGCACTCGCGTAGTCGGGCGCCTGCAGCCGGAACTGCGGAACGAACCCGACCGCCGCGCACGCGGCGAGCACGATCTCACGACAGGGTCCGTGCTCGTCGTCGTTGTCGATCCACGGCTCCGACTCGAGGTCGGCGAGGGCGACCTCCGCGCGCGAGGCGAGCGGATGCGTCGACGGGAGCACGACGACGTAACCCTCGGTGCGCAGCTCTTCGAGGTCGTAGCCGTCGGGGGACCCCTCGGCGACCGCCGGGTCGCGGTCGCCGCGCACCGACTCCGCGATGTAGAGCTCGAGATCGGGATCGCCCGCATGCTGCCCGCGCCGCTCGACCATCGTGAGCTCGAGCCGCAGGTCGGGGTGCCGTCGTGCGAGATCGGCGATGACGGGCGGCATCCACGCCCGGTTCGCCGACATGAAGCTGCCGATGTGCAGGGTGCCGCTGCGACCGGCGCGGAGATCGTCGATCGCGCCGTCGAAGTCGGCCAGATGGTCGAGCACGCGTCGCGCCCGCTCGGCCACCGCGATGCCCGCTGAGGTCGGCACGATGCCGCGCCCGCGCCGTTCGACGAGCGTGAGGCCGGTCTCGCGTTGCAGGGCGCTGACGTGCTGGCTCACTGCCGAGGATGTGTAGCCGAGACGCATCGCCGCCTGGTTGATGGAGCCGGTGGCGACGACCGTGCGGAAGACCTGCAGTCGGTGGGGATCGACCATGGCGCAATCGTACAGCGACGCTTAAGAGAAGCCAAGAATCATTCGCTTGTGCTCAGTGGTTTCGTCATCGAGGCTTGACTGGTGCCGACCACCGACCTCACCCAGCCGACCAACGCGCCCACGCCGTCGACGCCCACGCCGCCGACGCCGACGACCGCAGCACCGACGAACCGGTGGAAGGTGCTCGCGGCCATGCTCGTCGTGCTCGTCCTCTGGGCCTCGGCGTTCATCGCGATCCGCTTCGTCGGCGACGATCTCTCGCCCGGGCCGCTTGCGCTCGGCCGGCAGGTCGTCGGCACCGCGGCGCTCGTCGTGGTCGCGCTGATCCGTCGCCCGCCACTGCCGCGCGGGCGCACGCTCGCGCTCGTCGCTCTGTACGGGGTGCTCTGGTTCGCGGGCTACACGCTCGTGCTCAACCTCGCCGAACGGCACCTCGACGCGGGCACCGCGGCCATGCTCGTGAACGTCGCCCCGCTGATCGTTGCCGTGGCTGCCGGCGCCTTCCTCAAGGAGGGGTTCCCCCGGTCGCTCGTCGTCGGCATGCTCGTCGCGTTCGCGGGCGTCGTGCTCATCGCGACGGGGGGCGTCGGCAACCACGCCGACGTGCTCGGCATCGTGCTCGGGCTGCTCGCCGCGCTGCTCTACGCGCTCGGCGTGCTCGTGCAGAAGGTGGCGCTGCGCGACGCCGATGCGCTGAGCGCCACGTGGCTCGGCTGCGCCGTCGGTGCCGCGGCGCTGCTGCCGTTCGCGCCCCAAGCGGTGGGCGAACTCGGTTCGGCGCCCGCGCCCGCGGTCTGGGCGATGGTCTACCTCGGCATCTTCCCGTCGGCGGTGGCGTTCCTGCTCTGGGCGTATGTGCTGAAGCGCAGCCCGGCCGGCGTCACCGCGTCGGCGACCCTCGCGGTGCCGGCGATCGTCGTGATCCTCGGCTGGGTGCTGCTCGGGGAGCTTCCGACGACCCTCGGCATGGTCGGCGGCGCCCTGTGCCTCATCGGCGTCGCCTGGAGCCGCAGGCCGGCACGGCCGCGTCGCGGTTGAACGTCACGGATGCCTCGTGGCCGGCGTCGTCGGCCACGAGGCATCCGTCATCGACTCAACGGAGCGCCGGCAGCACCTCGGTGCCGATGAGCTCGAGGTGGTCGAGGTCGCGCACGTCGACGAGCTGCAGGTACACGCGATCGGCGCCGAGCTCGCGCAGGCGCCCGATCTTCTCGATCGCCGCGGCCGGCGTACCGGCGATGTTGACCTCGGCGAACTCGTCGGGGTCCTCGTCGATCGCCGCCAGGCGTCGCAGGTAGTCGGCGTCGTTCTCGGCGACGACCGTCGGCAGGGCGACCGAGGTGCGCATGGTGGCCGGGTCGCGATCGATGTCCTCGCAGGCGCGACGTACGCGCTCGAAGGCGGCGGCGATCTCGTCCTCCGAGCGGAAGCCGAGGTTGAACTCGGTCGCGAAGCGGGCCGCGATCTGCGGGGTGCGGCTGGGGCCGGCGCCGCCGATGATGACCGGCACGCGCGACTGCACGGGCTTCGGCAGTGCGGGGGCGCCCGCGAGCGTGTAGTGCTCGCCCGTGTAGTCGAACGTCGAGCCGGCCGGGGCCGACCAGAGACCCGTGACGACCTCCAGCTGCTCCTCGAGCAGGCCGAAGCGCTTCGGCGGGAACGGGATGCCGTAGGCCGTGTGCTCCTCGGCGAACCAGCCCGTGCCGAGTCGGATGCGCTCGGTCTCGCGGGCGAGGCCCGCGAGCGTCACCCAGGAGTCGGTGGGGCCCGGCTGCGGATCGCCGTCGCCCATGCGCAGGAAGTGGTCGGACCGGAACCAGCCGTCGAACCCGAGCCGCTCGGCGGCGCGCGCCTGGGCGAGCTGCTCGTCATAGCTCGCGCCCTGCTGGGGCTCGGTGAAGACGACGAACTCCATGGCGGTCACGCCTGCTCGCGCAGCGCGTCGAGCACGACGTCGTGCAGCCGACCGTTGGTCGCGAGTGCCGAGCCGTGCCACGGCCCCGGTTCGCCCGTGATCGACGTGAACCGGCCGCCCGCCTCTTCGACGATCGGCACGAGCGCCGCGAGGTCGTAGGGCTTGACGTCGAACTCGCCCGTGACGTCGATGAGTCCCTCCGCGAGCAGCATGTACGACCACAGGTCGCCGTAGGCGCGGTCGCGCCACACGCGCTCGGCGAGGGCCAGCAGGCGGTCGAGGTAGCCGGCGTCGCGCCACTGCGCGATGCTCTGGAAGCTGAGCGACGCGTCGGCGAGGTCGGCGACGGCCGACACGGCGATGCGGCGCGGTGCCTGCCCCGGGGCATCCGTGGTGAATGCGCCCGCACCGCGCGAGCCCCACCAGCGGCGCCCCATCGCGGGAGAGGAGGCGACGCCGACGACCGGGACGCCGTCGATCGCGAGCGAGATGAGCGCGCCCCACACGGGCACGCCGCGCATGAAGTTGGAGGTGCCGTCGATCGGGTCGATGATCCACTGCCGGGCCGTGTCGCCCGAGGTGCCGAACTCCTCGCCGAGGATGCCGTCGGCCGGGCGCGCCTCGGCGAGCCGCTCGCGGATCGCGCGCTCGACGGCGAGGTCGGCCTCGGTCACGAACGTGCGGTCGGGCTTCGTCGACACGTCGAGGTCGACGGCGCGGAACTTCGCGATCGCCACCGCGTCGGCGAGGTCGGCCAGTTCGAGGGCGAGCGCGAGGTCGGCGGCGAGATCTGGAGTGGTGGAGTCGACGGGTTCGGTCACGTCGATCAGGCTATCGGGCGAGGGTGAACACGCCGTGTCGTGCTCGATTGGCGCCGCGGCGATCGACCTGATAACGTTGACGCTCGGTTCGGTTGTTGAAAAACAGACCGAAATCGTACGCACCTCTAGCTCAATCGGCAGAGCAACTGACTCTTAATCAGTGGGTTCAGGGTTCAAGTCCCTGGGGGTGCACCACTGAAAGCCCCGGCGCTCGCGCCGGGGCTTTCGTCGTCTCCGGGCTGAAATCTCCGCGGTCGCGCCGGGCGACTCACGGCATCATGCCGCCCTTCATCTGCCGCATCGACTTCTCGCGCTCGACGTCGGCCGAGTTCGCGACACTCGAGCCGTCGTAACCGAGTCGCGGCGAGCCCATGCGACCGGCGCGCCGCCGCCGCGTGTACAGCCATTGGCCCACTGCCCATACGGCGATCAGAACAGCGATCGCCAGCCAACCGGTCCAGTCCATCTCGCACCTCCGAGTTGCGCTCACTGTACGCGGTGCGCGGAGGTTCGCGACAGCGAGTCTGCCGGCGATCCGCGACGGCGTCGCGTCAGTCGTCGAACCCCCGCGCGATGAGCGCCTCGCCGAGGTGGTCGGCGGTCTGCAGGGCACGCACGATCACGGGCACGGCGAGCGCGACGACCGAGCCTTCGGCGCCGCGCGCCTTGCGGGCTTCGACGACCTCGCGCACGATCTCGGCGAGCAACGGCACGCAGCGGATCGCGAGGGCGAGCGCGAGCCCGACACGGTCGGCGTCGACCCAGCGGCGCAGCGGGCGCAGCAGCAGTTGCATCGCGTCGAGGGTTGCCGTGACCGGGGTCGTGAGCGTGTAGAGGGCGGCGAGCGCGACGGCGATGAGCAGCCTGATCGCCATCGTCGCCGCGGCCTCCCACCCGGAGAAGATCCACTGCACGGGGACGACGAACGCGAGCACCCAGAGGATCGGCGCGATCTGGCGCCACACGGCGCCGAACGGCAGCCGCGCGAGGGGGAAGAGCAGCGCTGTGACCCCGGCGGCGATGCCGAGCACGACCAGCGAGCTCTGCACCGCCACGACCGTGACGAACACCGCGAGCAGCCCCAGCTTCAGGAGCGCCGGCGCGCGGTGCACGAGGGAGGTTCCCGGGTGATAGACGCCGATCATCGCAGCATGCCGTTCATCAGAGTCGCGCCCGTCATCCGATGAGCGCCCGGTAGGCGTCGAGCGCGGTTGTTGGCTCGTCGTCGGCGACGATTCGGCCGGCCTCGACGACGATGACGCGGTCGAAGTCCTCGACGAGGTCGAGTTGGTGGGTCACGACGACGAGCTGCTGGTCGAGCGCGGCGAAGTGGTCGGCCACCATGCGGGCGTTGCGCGCGTCGAGGAGCGTCGTAGGTTCATCGGCGACGACGATCGACGGCTCGGCGACGAGCACCGACGCGAGGGCGAGCAGCTGCTTCTGCCCGCCGGAGAGGCGGTGCGCCGGTCGGTCGGCGAGCGGGCTGAGCCCGAAGCGGTCGAGCACCGCGTCGACGCGGGCCTCGGCTTCGTCGCGGGGCAGCTTGTGCCGTCGCAGCGTGAACGCGACGTCCTCGCGCACCGTCGGCATCACGATCTGGTTGTCGGCGTTCGTGAAGACGAAGCCGACCTTGCGGCGGACGTCACGGCCCCGGCGGGCGACGTCGAGCCCGTCGACGGACACGCGGCCGCGCTTGGGCACGATGAGCCCGTTCACCATGCGGGCGAGCGTCGACTTGCCCGAGCCGTTCGCGCCGACGATGCCGATGCGCCGCTCGCCGAGCACGAGCGAGACGTCGTCGACGACGGTCTCGCCGTCGAAGTCGTGGCCGACGCGGTCGAAGACGATCTCGCTCATGCGACCCGCTCCACGATCATCGCGATGCCCTGGCCGCCGCCGATCGAGCAGGCGGCGAGGGCGGGCCGGTCGTCGTCGGAAGCTGCGAGCCGCGCCGCGAGCCGCACGAGCAGCACGGCGCCCGAGGCGCCCCAGGGGTGGCCGAGCGCGATCGCCCCGCCGTCGGCGTTCACGATCGCCTCGTCGAGCCCGAGCTCGTCGACGACGGCGATCACCTGCGCGGCGAACGCCTCGGTGATCTCCACGGCCCCGAGATCGCGGGCGGTGAGGCCTGCACGTTCGAGCGCGCGGGCGGCCGCCGGCGCCGCGCCGATGCCCGGAAGGGCCGGATCACCGGCGGCGACCGCGGACGCGCGCACGCGGAGGCCGGGCAGCCCGAGCTCGCGGGCGACCTCGGGCAGCGTGACCGCCATGGCGGCGGCGCCGTCGGAGAATCCGCACGAGTTGCCGGCGGTGACGGTGCCGCGCGGTGTCGCGGCGCCCTCGCCGGCGAGGTCGTCGATCGCGAAGGCGGGTGCGAACCGAGCCAGCACCTCGGCGCTCATCGCGCGCGGCCGGTCGTCGCTGTCGACGGCGTCGACGGCGACGAGTTCGGCGTCGAAGGCGCCCGCCGACCGGGCGCGCAGCGCTGCGGCGTGCGAGCGCAGCGCCCACGCGTCCTGCCTCGCCCGTGAGATGTCGCGGACCCGGGCGAGGTGCTCGGCGGCGGGGCCCATGTCGGGGTCGGCGAAGCCGACGGGCGCGAAGGGTGCGCGGGCGTAACGCGCACCCGTGTCGGGCCACACCCGGTGCGGTGCGGTCGACGCCGACTCGGCGCCTCCCGCGAGCACGAGGCGCGCATCGCCCGAGCTGACACGCGCAGCCGCCTGCATGACGGCATCGAGACCCGATCCGCACTGCCGGTCGACCGTCACGCCCGGCACCGACGTGCCGAGCCCGGCGCGCAGCGCCGCCACACGGGCGAGGTCGCCCCCGGGGCCCATGCAGTTGCCGAGCACGACGTCGTCGACGGGCAGTCCGGATGACGCGACCGAGCCCGCGACGGCCGCGAGCACGGGCGCGGCGAGCGCGTCGACCGAGTGCCGGGCGAAGCCCCGCCCGGCCGTGCCGATGGGGGTGCGCCGGGCGGCGACGATCACGGGGGCAGTCGACGTCATGCTTGCTCGCTCTCGGTGTGGTGTCCGGCCGCGAACTCGGCGGCCGCATCTTCGTCGGCCACGTGCTCGGCGGCCACGTGCTCGGCGGCCGCATCGTCGGCTGCCGTGCGCGCCTGCGCCTCGCCGAAGTCCCCGGCGACGACGGCGGCGCGCACCCGGCCGCGCGCCACCTTGCCGGAGGCCGTGCGCGGAAGCGGCCGGAAGATCCACCGGCGCGGAAGCTCGGCTGCGTCGAGATGCCGCCGTGCGGCCGCGGCGAGGGCGGTCGCGGTCGCCGCGGCATCGACCGGTGCCGTGGCGTCACTCGTCGCATCGCCCGGTGCACCGCCCGCCGACTCGGGCCGCTCGAGCTCGACGACCGCCACGACGCGCTCGCCGAGCAGCGCGTGCGGTTCGCCGACGACGGCGGCCGATGCGACGCCCGGCAGCGTCTCGAGCACGCGTTCGACGCGCTCGGCGATCACGGTCGCACCCGCGGTCGTGATCGCCGAATCCCCCCGGCCGAGCACCGTGAACGCTCCGTCGTGCGTCGGCTCGACGAGGTCGCCGACCGTGGCGAACCCGGCGGCGTCGCGCCGGAGCATCCCGCCGCCGGTCGTGCCGAGTGCGAGGTAGGGCGACCGCGCCCAGAGCTCCAGCCCGGCGGCGACGGGGCGCAGGTCGAGCTCGACGCCCGGGAACGCGGTGAGCCCGTCGGGTCCGCCGGCGGCGACGAACGAGAGTTCAGCGGCCCCGTAGTACTCCACGAGCCGCAGTCGGCGGCCGGCGCGCTCGCGCAGCGAATCGTCGAGCACGGCACCGGCGACGACGACGGTGCGAGCGGTCAGCGGTCCGTCGAGCAGGCGCGCGAGCCGGGTCGGCGTGGCGTGCACGACCGTCGCGTCCGCGACCCGGTCGCCGACCGAGGCACCGGCCCACAGTGCGTGCAGCGCCGCGTAGAGATGCATGGAGACGTGCAGGGGGCCGGTGACCGCGACCCGGTCGGCTGCCTCGAGCCCGACGATCTGGGCGAGCGGAGCCGCCGACGCGAGCCATGAATGCTCGGTGCGCGCGACCGCGCGCGGGGTCGAGCGCGGGCCCGACGAGCCCGAGGTGAGCAGCACCAGTTCGGCACCGGCCGGCAGGTCGCGTGCGATGTTGCTGGCGTCGTCGTCGTCACCGCCGACGAGCACGGGCCGGCCCCGTTCGAGCGCGGCGAGCACGGTCGTGATGAGGGCTGCGGGCGGCATGCCGGCGGGGCATCCGATCGGGCCGTCGCCCGGCAGATCGACCGCGGCGACCGCGTCGGCCAACTCGCCCATGCGCACGACGTCGCCGTCGAACGCGAGGGCGACGGCCTCGTGCGGTCCCCGCAGCCACCCGCTCACGCGGCGTCGACCTCCCGGCCGCGCGCCGCGTCGACGGCCGCCGCGCGGCGGGCCCACGGCCACGGCTTGGGCTCGATGAGGCCCGGCCAGGCGCGGTGCACGCCCTTCGCGACGAGCACGGTGATGACGACCTTGATCGCATCGCCCGGCAGGAACAGCAGGGCGCCCGCGGCGGCCACGCCGATCGGGGTGCCCGTGATGACGGCCAGCACGGGAACGCCGACGGCGTAGATCGCGACGATGCCGCCGAGGGCGGTCCAGAGCAGCGCCGGCAGGAGGCGGTAGCGGGGGAGCAGGCGGGCGGTCGCCCAGCCGATGACGACGACGCCGACGAGCCAACCGAGCAGGTAGCCGACCGACGGCCCCACGAAGACGCCGAGTCCGCCTCGACCACCCGAGAGCAGCGGCAGCCCGGCCGCGACGAGCGCGATGAGCAGCAGCACCGAGAGGAAGCCCTTGCGCACGCCGAGGATGGCGCCCGCGAGCATGACGCCGAGCGTCTGGAACGTGATCGGCACGGCCGTGCTGCCGAGATAGATCGCCCCGGGCAGTCCGAGCGCCGCGATGAGGCCCGTGAAGACGGCGATCTGGGCGAGGTCGCGGGCGGTGTGGCGACGCTGCGGTGCGGCGGCCGCGACCGCCTCGTCTGCGGCGGGCGGGGTGCTGCTCGGTGCGGTGCTCATCGGGTTCCCCTTACTCAAGGCGTGCGGGCGGAGTGCCCGTGAATCACGCTATGAGCGCGGGGGAGTGCCGCGTCGCCCCAGCCGTACAAGAATCGGGGGTCGATTTTGGAACGGCGCCAGGCTCGGGTTTCGAGACGCTCGCTGCGCTCGCTCCTCGACCCGCCAGGCCGGCGTCAGGCGGCGCGCGCCTCGAGCTCGGTGAGCGGTCCGATGGGGCGCACCTCCGCTTCGACCGCGGATGCCTCGGCGCCGGCCTCGACCGCACCGTCGGTCTCGACGGGGTCGGCCCAGACGATGAGCGGCGCGGGCTCCCAGCCGAGCACCATCGACTCCTCGCCGGCGGGCACGACGACGGCGACCGAGTCGCGCTCGTCGAGGATCGCGCGGGTGAGCTCGGCGGCGATCTGGTGGGTGAGCATCGCGTGGAAGATGCGGTCGGTGTCACCGTCGCTGCGACGAACGAGCGACCATCCGCCGCCGGGGCCGATGAACTCCGAGAGACGTGCGTTCAGCAGTTCGAAGATGTGCTCGCCGCGCAGGTCGGCGGCGGCGTCCGCGGTGGGGCGCGGTGCGGGAGCGGCAGCATGTGCAGAGGCCTGGGCGGCAAGCCGAGCGCGTCGCCAGCGGCGGAACATCGGTGGCCCCTCTCGTCGTGGTGCAGCAGGTCGCGTAGGGCGGAGCCTGCGATATTCGGGTCGTTCGCTCCAGTCTCACGGCACGACCGAGCGGATTCCGAACTGACACGCCGGAGTGCCCAGGGTAGGGCCGCGGATTCGCCTATTCGCCGAGCTCGGGGCGCTTCGTCTCTTCGGCGACGGTGCCGATCGCGATCGCGAGGCTCGCGGCCCACGACACCCAGAGCAGCAGCAGCCGCCAGTCGCGCGGGCCCGACGTGGTGGCCTTGATCACGCTGATGCCGCTCACGGCTGCGGAGATCACGGCACCGCTGAAGAGGTACTTGCGCATGCCGCCACGCTACCGCGCACGCGCGGTCCGCTGGGAGTCATCCGTGAATCTGACCGATCGTGCAGGATCTGACCGATCGGTCAATTACCGTCGAGACATGCCCTCCGATGCGACCCTACCGACGCGCGCCCGCGCCTCCGACGAGCTGCTGCACGCCGCGCTCGAGCAGTTCGCGACCGTCGGGTTCACCGGCACGTCGCTGCAGCAGATCGCCGACCACGCCGGCTACTCGAAGTCGAGCGTGCTCTACCACTACGCCTCGAAGGAGGCGCTGCTCGAGGCCGGCATCACGCCCGCGATCGAACGGCTCGAGGTGCTCGTCGCCGAGTTCGCCGAGGGGCGCCGCTCCGACGCCGCGCGCGGCGCGTTCATCGGACGCTTCGTCGACCTGCTGCTCGGTGAGCGCCTCGCCGTGCACCTCTTCGTGAGCCAGGGCTACTCGCTCGGGGACATCCCGATCGTCGAACGCGGCAACGCCGCGATCCGCGTGCTCGCCGACGCGATCTGCACGGGCGCCTCGCTCGCCGAGCAGATGCGCTTCGGCGTCGCGCTCGCGGGCGCGACCTATGCGCTCGTCGCCGGGGCGACGTTCTTCGACGACGACGAGATGAGCGCCCTGATGAACACCCACTCCGACGACGAGGTGCGCGAAGCGCTCGTCGAGGTCCTCACCGAACTGCTGATCCCGGCCGACGGCCGGCCGACCCGATAAGGCCCGCGCATGGCTCTGCTCCTCCACCGCATCGGTCGATTCGCCTACCGGCGCGCCTGGCTCGTGATCGTCGCCTGGGTCGTCGCACTCGGCGCGATGCTCGGCACGGGCGTCGCGCTCGGCGGCCAGCTGCAGGACTCGTTCGCCATCCCCGGCACCGAGTCGCAGCAGGCCATCGACCAGCTCGCCGCCGTCTTCCCGCAGACGGCGGGCGCGCAGGCGAAGGCCGTCGTCGAAGCCCCCGAAGGGGCATCCGTCGAGGATGCGACCTCGAAGGGCGCCATCGAGGACATGGAGGCCGCCCTCGAGGACATCGACGGCATCTCGAGCGTGCTCGGGCCGTTCGACGAGTACGCGGGCGACCAGATCTCGGGCGACGAGCGCACCGCGTACATCCAGATCACGTTCGACGGCCAGGTCACCGACGTGACCCCCGAGACGCTCGACGCCGTCACCGCGACGGGCGAGATCGGCACCGACGCGGGCCTGAAGGTCGCCTTCGGCGGCGACGTCTTCCAGGAGACGAGCTTCGGCCTCACCATCACCGAGGCGCTCGGCGTCCTGTTCGCCGCGGTCGTGCTCATCATCACGTTCGGGTCGCTGCTGGCGGCCGGGATGCCGCTGCTCACGGCCCTCGTGGGCGTGGGCACCGCCGTCGGCGGCATCACGATCGTCGCCGCGTTCGCCACGGTCTCGTCGACCGCGCCCATGCTCGCCGTCATGATCGGACTCGCGGTCGGCATCGACTACGCGCTGTTCATCCTGTCGCGGCACCGCAACCAGCTCGCTCGCGGCCAGGACCCCGAGGAGAGCGCCGCCGAGGCGGTCGCGACGGCGGGCGGCGCGGTCGTCTTCGCCGGCCTCACCGTCATCATCGCCCTCCTCGGCCTGCTCGTCGTCGGCATCCCGTTCCTCAGCGTCATGGGCGTCGGCGCCGCGTTCGCCGTGTTCATCGCAGTCGCAGGCGCGGTCACGCTCCTGCCGGCCCTGCTCGGCGTCTTCAAGCGCAAGCTCACGCCGAAGCCCGGCAGCCGGGCGCACCGCCGGGCGAACACCGCCGACGAAGGCGGCAAGCGCACGATGGGCCGCCGCTGGGTCGACCTCGTGCTGAAGGCGCCCGTCGTGTTCGTGATCGCCGTCGTCGGCATCCTCGGCGCGGCCGCCGTGCCCGCACTCAGCCTCGACCTCAACCTGCCGAACGGCTCGGGCGAGGCGGGGTCGACGCAGCGCGAGGCCTACGAGATGATCGACGACGGATTCGGACCCGGGTACAACGGTCCCCTCATCGTCACGGTCGACATCACCCAGACGACCGACATCTTCGGCGACCTCGACGCGATCGGCGCCCGCATCGGCGAGCTCGACGACGTCGCCTTCGTCGGCGACGGCCTGCCGAACGAGACGGTCGACACGGCCATCATCCAGGTCGTCCCCGAGTCGGCGCCCGACTCGCCGCAGACGAAGGAGCTGGTCGCCTCGATCCGCGATCTCGCGCCGTCGATCGAGCAGGACTTCGGCACACCGATCGCGGTGACCGGCTTCACCGCCGTCGCGATCGACATCTCGAACCGCCTCGCCGACGCGCTCGTGCCGTTCGCGCTCATCGTGGTCGGGCTCTCGATCGTGCTGCTGCTCATGGTGTTCCGCTCGGTCTTCGTGCCGATCAAGGCCGCGCTCGGCTTCCTGCTGTCGGCGTTCGGCGCCATCGGCGTGACGGTCGCGATCTTCCAGTGGGGATGGTTCGCCGACCTCCTGCACGTCGAGCCGGGGCCGATCCTGAGCTTCCTCCCGATCCTGCTCATGGCGGTGCTGTTCGGCCTCGCGATGGACTACGAGGTGTTCCTCGTCTCGGGCATGCGCGAGGAGTTCGTGAAGACGAAGGAGCCGCGCACGTCGATCGTGCACGGATTCCAGCACGCGGCTCGTGTCGTCACGGCCGCCGCGCTCATCATGTTCTTCGTCTTCTTCGCGTTCGTGCCCGAGGGCTCGGGCGTGATCAAGGGCATCGCGTTCGCGCTCGCGATCGGCGTCGCATTCGACGCCTTCCTCGTGCGCATGACGCTCGTGCCGGCAGCCATGGCGCTCGCCGGCAAGGCGGCGTGGTGGCTGCCGAAGTGGCTCGCCCGCATCCTGCCCGACGTCGACATCGAGGGTGAGGGCCTGCGCGCCCACCTCGAGCAGGCGGAATGGGCGGCGGCGCGACCGGCCGCGGTCAACCTCGACGAGGCCGTGTTCGGCCTGCCCGAGCGGCCGATCGGCCCACTCACGACGGAGGTGCCCGCAGGCGGCGTTCTCGTCGTGCGCGGCGAGGCCGTCGACCGGCGCGTCGTCGCGGCCACGCTCGCGGGCCGGCTCGCCCCCGTCTCGGGCCGGGTCGCCGTGCAGGGGATGCCGCTGCCGACGGGTGCCGGACAGGTGATGCGCCAGGTCGCGATGGCCGAGCTCGCCTCCGACGCCCCGACCGGGTCGACCGTCGGCGAGCTCGTCGCGACCAGGCTCGACGCCACCCGCCCGTGGTACCGCCTCTCGCCGTCGAACGCGCTCGTGCGCGAGTGGGTCGATCGCGCGGCGGCCGCACTCGGCGCCGACCGCACCCGTCTCGGCGTCGACACGCCGCTCGCCGCACTCGGTGCGGAGGCCCGCACGGTCGTCGCCGTGGCGGCCGCGCTCGCCGAACGACCGAAGGCCGTCGTCCTCGACATCGACGACGACCCGGGCGACGCGAGCGACGAACTGTGGGCCGCGCTCGGTCGGCTCGTGCCGGCGCAGGTCACCCTCGTCGTCGGGCTCGGCGACGGGGCGTGCGCACCCGACAACACGCCCGAGCTCGCGGCTCGCGGCATCCGAACCATCACCCCCGTCTCTCGCACCCTGGAGGCACAGCGATGAACTCCCGACTCGCCCGCCTGTTCGGCTCGACCCCCGCCCAGCGCCGCGTGCGCTACGGCGTGCTCGTCGGCGCCGTGATCGCCGTGCCCCTCGCCGTGGCCGGCCTCGTCTCCGGTGCGCTCGGCGACACCGGTGAGAACCTCGAGCAGATCCCGGCCATCGTCGTGAACAACGACGAGATGGTCACGATGACCCTGCCCGACGGCACCGACCAGCCCGTACTCGCCGGTCGCCAGCTCGTGACCGAGCTCACCGGGCCCGACACGGCCGGATTCGACTGGACCATCTCGAACGACGAGGAGGCGGCCGACAAGCTCGCCTCCGGCGAGGCGTACGCGGTGCTCACCATCCCCGCCGACTTCTCGAAGTCGGTCACGTCGATCTCGGGCGAGTCGCCGACGCGCGCGAACCTCGACATCCGCACCGACGACGCGCACGGCTACCTCACCGGCTCGGTCGCCCAGTCGGTGGGCGACGCCATGTCGACCGCGTTCGGGCGCGAGCTCACGACCCAGTACCTCGAGGGCTTCTACGGCAACCTCGCGAAGATGGGCGGGTCGCTCGGCGACGCCGCCGACGGTGCGGCGCAGCTCTCGAGCGGCGCCGGGTCGCTCTCGACCGGAATCGGCCAGCTCGCCGACGGCGTCGGGCAGTCGGCCGCCGGCGCCTCGGATGCCGCGGCCGGGGCTTCCGCGTACGCCGACGGCGTCGCGCAGTACACCGACGGCGTCGACGGCATCGCGAGCGGGCTCTCGAGCTACTCGAGCGGCGTGGCGCAGTACACGCAGGGCGTCGACGGCATCGCCGGCGGGCTCTCCGACCTCGCGCAGCAGACCGCCACGCTCGGCGAGTTCGGAACCGGTGTCGTCGGCTACACGGCCGGCGTCACCGACCTCTCCGACAACTACGCGGCGCTCGAGCCGGGGCTGCTCGGACTCATCGACCAGAACGTCAAGGCAGCGACGGGCGGAACGGCCAACTGCACAGCCGACCCGCGGCCCGAGGCTCTCAAGCAGATCTGCAAGCTGAGGGACGGCGTCGTCGGCATCGGCGAGGGCGCGGAGGCGCTCTCGGCTTCTGGCGCGCAGCTCGCCCAGGGCGGGGCCGGGATGCCGGCGCTCCAGACCGGGATCGCCCAGCTCTCCGCAGGCGCGACGAAGCTCGCCGAAGGATCGGCAGGCGTGTCGGGCGGCGCCGCTCAGCTCGCCTCTGGCGCGCAGCAGCTCTCGGCGGGATCCGCAGGGCTCAGCGACGGTGCGACCGGACTCGCGTCCGGCATCGGCCAGCTCGCGGGCGGTCTCGACCAGCTCGCGACGGGCGCCGACGGCGCGGCGACGGGCGCGACGAAGCTCGCGACCGGGGCCGACTCGCTCGCCGACGGCCTCGCGTCGGGGGCGAAGGAGGCGCAGAAGCTCGGCGACATCGACGCCGAGAAGACGGCCGACGTCGTGGCCGAGCCCGTGAGCGTCGACACGTCGCGTGAGAACGAGATCGGCTCGACGAGCGAGGTCATCGGCATGCTCTTCGTGCCGATCGGGCTCTGGCTCGGTGCGATGGCGCTCTTCCTCGTCTTCCGGCCGTTCGGCCGAGAGGCACTGCGCAGCACCGCCTCGACCGGTGGACTGGTCTGGCGTGCACTCGCACGCGCCGGCCTCATCGCCCTCGCCCAGGCCGTCGCAGTGGTGCTGCTGCTGCACGCCGGCATGGGCGTCTCGTGGAGCCTGCTGCCGCAGACGCTCGCGTTCTCCGCCCTGCTCGCCCTCGCGTTCACGGCCCTGCACGCGTTCTTCACGGCGTGGCTCGGCCGGGCCGGACTGCTCGTCTCGCTCGTGCTCGTGGCGCTGCAGCTCACCTCGACGGGCGGGCTCGTGCCGATCGAGGTGTTGAGCGGGCCCTACCAGGCGATCAGCCCGTTCCTGCCGCTCACCTGGGCGGTGCAGGGCATGCAGGCCATCGTGTCGGGCGCGGGCGGGGGAGCGGTCGCGGGCGCAGCCGGCGTGATCGCCCTCTTCGGGGTCATCGGCGTGGTCGGCACTGCGATCGTGGTCGGCCGGCGCCGAGGCATCCGCTCGATCGGATTCGCCGCCGCCGCGCTCGGCTGAGCCGGCCGGCTCGTCGACGGGGGAGCGTATCGAGACCAGCGCTGGTGGTCTCGATACGCTGGTTTCGAGACGGCGCTGGCGCGCCTCCTCAACCCACCGCCTTCGTCGCTACTCGACCGACGATGCGGGCAGTGCCGCGATCGCGCTCACCTCGATGAGGGCGCCCGGCACGCCGAGTCCTGCGACCGTCGCCGCGGTCACGAGCGGCGGTGCGCCACCCGTCGCGAGGCGCGGTGCGATCGCGCCGTAGGCGGCGCGCAGGTCGGCGCCCTCGACGAAGAGCACGGTCCACTGCACGACGTCGGCGAGCGACGCACCCGCCGCGGCGAGTGCGACGCTCGCATTGTCCATCGTGCGCACCGCCTGCTCGGCGATGTCGCCCGAGACGACCGCCCCCGACTCGTCGACGCCGTTCTGGCCGCCGAGATAGACGGTCGTCGCACCGGGCGGCACGATCGCGACGTGGCTGAAGGCCGGGCTGACGACGAGCCCTGCGGGTTGAAGGCGTTGGATGTCCATGCCGTGAGACTGCCACGAGCCGCCGACACGGCGCCCACGTGTTACGCACGGAACCCGACGGCGGTCGTCGCGGAGCCCGAACCGATAGCCTGAGGGGAGCGCGAGGAGGGACATCCGCTCTATGAACGCCCCCGAACCAGCACGCGACGACCTCTACGTCGACGCCGCCTACGACATGATCGTGGTCTCCAACCGGCTGCCCGTCGACTACCAGGCCGGACCCGACGGCGAGACGCAGTGGAAGAGCTCGCCGGGCGGGCTCGTGACCGCCCTCGAGCCGGTCATGCGGGCCGCCGACGGCGCGTGGATCGGCTGGGCCGGCGTCGCCGACCGCGAGTTCGAACCGTTCGACAACGACGGCATCTCGATCATCCCCGTTCCGCTCAGCGAGTCGGAGCTCGAGGAGTACTACGAGGGATTCTCGAACGACACCCTCTGGCCGCTCTACCACGACGTCATCGCGCCGCCCTCCTTCCACCGCGAGTGGTGGGACGCGTACGTGCGCGTCAACCGCCGGTTCGCCGAAGCCGCAGCCCGGGCGGCCGCGCCGGGTGCGGTGGTCTGGGTGCAGGACTACCAGCTGCAACTCGTGCCGAAGATGCTGCGCGAGAGCCGACCCGACCTCGTGATCGGGTTCTTCAACCACATCCCGTTCCCGGCGTACGGCATCTACTCGCAGCTGCCGTGGCGCCGCCAGGTCGTCGACGGCCTGCTCGGTGCCGACGTCATCGGCTTCCAGCGGGCGGCCGACGCGGGCAACTTCTCGCGGGCGGTGCGGCGGCTGTTCGGCTACACGACGCGCGGCACCCTGATCGAGGTGCCGGCCGACGACGGCGAGGTGCGGCACGTGGTCGCCCGGCACTTCCCGATCTCGATCGACGCGGCCGGCTTCGAGGAGATCGCCCGGCGCCCCGAGGTCCAGGCCCGGGCGCGCGAGATCCGCGAGAGCCTCGGCAACCCCGAGACGATCATGCTCGGCGTCGACCGCCTCGACTACACCAAGGGCATCCGGCACCGGCTGAAGGCGTTCGGCGAATTGCTGCGCGACGGGCGCCTCTCGGTCGAGCAGGCGACGCTCGTGCAGGTCGCGAGCCCCTCGCGCGAACGCGTCGAGACGTACCGTCAGCTGCGCGACGAGATCGAGCTCATGGTCGGTCGCCTCAACGGCGACCACTCGACGCTCGGCCACCAGGCCATCGCCTACCTCCATCACGGCTACCCGCGCGAGGAGATGGTCGCGCTCTACCTCGCCGCCGACGTCATGCTCGTCACCGCACTCCGCGACGGCATGAACCTCGTCGCGAAGGAGTACGTCGCCTGCCGGTTCGACGAGGACGGCGCGTTGCTGCTCAGCGAGTTCACCGGCGCGAGCGACGAACTGCGTCAGGCGATCCTGGTGAACCCGCACGACATCGAGGGCCTCAAGGACGCGATGGTCGAGGCCGCGTCGATGCCGCGGCGCGAACGCGCCCGGCGCATGCGAGCCCTGCGCAAGCGCGTGCGCGACAACGACGTGGCGAACTGGTCGGCGACGTTCCTCAAGACGCTGACGGGCGCCGGGATCATCGCGCCGGGCGTGCCTGATGCGCTCGTGGCGGGCCTGCGCCGCATCGCCTCGACGGAGCGCCTGCTCGTCGCACTCGACTTCGACGGCACGCTCGCGCCCCTCGTCGACCGGCCCGAGGACGCCCGTGCGACCGGGCGGGCACGGGCGGCGATCGAACGGCTTGCGGCGGCCGACGACACGCGCGTGGCGATCGTGTCGGGCCGAGCGCTCGAGAGCCTCCGCACGGTCGCGGACCCGCCCCACGGGGCGCTGCTCAGCGGTTCGCACGGCGTCGAACTCCAGCTCGACGGCGGTGGCGTCACGATCGACCTCCGCGACGGCGAGCTCGCCGAGCTGCAGCAACTCACGCGCGTGCTCGAGGAGTCCGCGTCCTCGGTCGACGGTGCATGGGTCGAGTGGAAGCCGGCCGGTCTCGCACTGCACACCCGCCGGGTCGACCAGGCGCAGGCGGCCGAGCTCCAGCGCAGCGTGCGCGAACGGGTCGCGTCCGAGCTGCCGGAGCTCACCGTGCGGGCTGGCAAGAACGTGCTCGAGTTCTCGGTGCGACCGAGCGACAAGGGAGAGGCGCTCACGCGGCTCCGCCAGCACGCGGGCGCGAGCGCCGTCGTCTACGTCGGCGACGACGTGACCGACGAAGACGCGTTCGCGGCCCTCGAGAACGACGACCTGGGCGTGAAGGTGGGCCAGGGCAAGTCGCTCGCGGCGTACCGCGTGCGCAGCCCCGAGGACGTCGCGCTGCTGCTCGAGCGCCTCGCCGATGAGCGCGACGTCGCGCGTAACGGCGTATCCCGCTGGCCATAGACTCGATGCATGTCGGAGTTCGATCCCAAACCGCGTAGTCGTACCGTCACCGATGGCATCGAGGCCATGACGAGCCGGGGCATGCTCCGAGCCGTCGGCATGGGCGATGCCGACTGGGACAAGCCGCAGATCGGCATCGCGAGCTCGTGGAACGAGATCACCCCCTGCAACCTCTCACTCGGCCGCCTCGCACAGGCCGCGAAAGAGGGCGTGCACGGCGGCGGCGGCTACCCGCTGCAGTTCGGCACCGTCTCCGTCTCCGACGGCATCTCGATGGGCCACGAGGGCATGCACTTCTCGCTCGTGTCGCGCGAGGTCATCGCCGACTCGGTCGAGGTCGTCATGCAGGCCGAGCGCCTCGACGGCTCGGTGCTGCTCGCGGGTTGTGACAAGTCGATCCCGGGCATGCTCATGGCTGCCGCCCGCCTCGACCTCGCGAGCGTCTTCCTCTACGCAGGCTCGATCGCGCCCGGCTGGGTGCGCCTCTCCGACGGCACCGAGAAGGACATCACGATCATCGACTCGTTCGAGGCCGTCGGCGCGGTCAAGGCCGGCACGATGAGCGAGGCCGACGCCAAGCGCATCGAGTGCGCCTTCGCGCCCGGCGAGGGCGCCTGCGGCGGCATGTACACCGCCAACACGATGGCCTCCGTCGCCGAGGCCCTCGGCCTCTCGCTGCCCGGCTCGGCGTCGCCCGCGTCGGCCGACCGCCGGCGCGACTACTACGCCCACCGCTCGGGAGAGGCCGTCGTCAACCTCCTCAACAAGGGCATCACCGCCCGCCAGATCCTCACGAAGAAGGCGTTCGAGAACGCCATCGCGGTGGGCATGGCGCTCGGCGGCTCGACGAACATCGTGCTGCACCTGCTCGCGATCGCGCGCGAGGCCGAGGTCGACCTCACGCTCGACGACTTCAACCGCATCGGCTCCAAGGTGCCCCACATCGGCGACCTCAAGCCGTTCGGCAAGTACGTCATGAACGACGTCGACCGCCGCGGCGGAGTGCCCGTGCTCATGAAGGCCCTGCTCGACGCGGGCCTCCTGCACGGTGACGTGCTCACCGTCACGGGCAAGACCATGGCCGAGAACCTCGAAGAGCTCGACCTGCCGCCGCTCGACGGCGAGGTGCTGCACACGCTCGACGACCCGATCCACGAGACCGGCGGCCTCACGATCCTGCACGGCACGCTCGCGCCCGAGGGCGCCGTCGTGAAGACGGCCGGCTTCGACGCCGCCGTGTTCGAGGGGCCCGCGCGCGTGTTCGAGCGCGAGCGCGGCGCGATGGACGCGCTCACGAACGGCGAGATCAAGCACGGCGACGTCGTGGTGATCCGCTACGAGGGCCCCAAGGGCGGCCCCGGCATGCGCGAGATGCTCGCCATCACCGCGGCCATCAAGGGCGCCGGGCTCGGAAAAGATGTACTACTCTTGACGGACGGTCGATTCTCAGGCGGCACAACCGGCCTGTGCATCGGCCATCTGGCACCCGAAGCAGTCGACGCAGGTCCGATTGCTCTCGTGCGCGATGGTGATCTGATTCGGGTCGATATCGCAGCCCGGTCCATCGACCTACTTGTCGACGAGGCCGAGCTGGCTGCCCGCCGTGACGGCTGGGCTCCGCTTCCCCCGCGCTACACCCGAGGCGTCCTCGCGAAGTACTCCAAGCTCGTGCGCTCCGCTGCCGAAGGCGCGACGACGGGCTGAGTGCTGCGCATCCTTCGCAATCACCGTCCACAGTAAGGAACCGCATGCCCACGGAATCGACCCCCGTGCCGACGCCTGCGGCCGTGCCGTCAGCAGCCCCCGTGGAGATCACGGGCGCCGAGGCGGTCGTCCGCTCGCTCGAGATGCTCGGGATCACCGACGTCTTCGGACTCCCCGGCGGGGCCATCCTCCCCGTCTACGACCCGCTGTTCGAGAGCAAGAAGCTCCGCCACATCCTCGTTCGCCACGAACAGGGCGGTGGCCACGCCGCGCAGGGCTACGCCTCGTCGAGCGGCAAGCTCGGCGTCACGATCGCGACCTCGGGCCCCGGCGCGACGAACCTCGTCACCGCCATCGCCGACGCCCACATGGACTCGGTGCCGCTGCTCGCGATCACCGGCCAGGTGTTCTCGACGCTCATGGGCACCGACGCCTTCCAGGAAGCCGACATCGTCGGCATCACGATGCCGATCACGAAGCACTCGTTCCTCGTGAAGAACGCGGAGGAGATCCCGGCGACGATCGCCGCCGCCGTGCACATCGCGACGACCGGTCGCCCCGGCCCCGTGCTCGTCGACATCACGAAGGACGCGCAGCAGGCGAAGTTCCCGTTCCGCTGGCCGCCGAAGGTCGACCTGCCCGGGTACCGCCCGATCACGAAGGCCCACGGCAAGCAGGTCACCGCCGCGGCACAGCTCATCGCTGCCGCGAAGCGCCCGGTGCTCTACGTCGGCGGCGGCGTGATCCGCGGCCGCGCATCCGAGGAGCTGCTCGCGCTCGCCGAGGCCACCAAGGCGCCAGTCGTGACGACCCTCATGGCCCGCGGCGCGTTCCCCGACTCGCACCCGCAGCACCTCGGCATGCCCGGCATGCACGGCACGGTGCCCGCGGTGCTCGCCCTCCAGGAGAGCGACCTCATCGTCGCCCTCGGCGCCCGGTTCGACGACCGCGTGACCGGCAAGGCCGCGCTCTTCGCCCCCGAGGCGAAGGTCGTGCACGTCGACATCGACCCCGCCGAGATCTCGAAGATCCGCACGGCCGACGTGCCGATCGTGGGCGACCTGAAGGAGGTGCTCGTCGACCTCGGCGCCGCCTACCGCGACGCGATCCGTGAGACCACGCCCGACCTCGACGAGTGGTGGGCGACGCTCGACGGCCTGCGCAACGAGTACCCGCTCGGCTACTCCGAGCCGAGCGACGGGCTGCTCGCCCCGCAGTACGTCATCGAGCGCATCGGCGAGCTGACCGGCCCCGAGGGCGTCTACGCCGCGGGCGTCGGCCAGCACCAGATGTGGGCCGCCCAGTTCATCAAGTACGAGCGGCCGAACTCGTGGCTCAACTCCGGCGGCGCCGGCACGATGGGCTACGCCGTCCCGGCCGCGATGGGCGCGAAGGTCGCCCAGCCCGACCGCGACGTGTGGGCGATCGACGGCGACGGCTGCTTCCAGATGACGAACCAGGAGCTCGCGACGTGCGCCCTGAACGACATCCCGATCAAGGTCGCGGTCATCAACAACTCGTCGCTCGGCATGGTGCGCCAGTGGCAGACCCTGTTCTACGACGGCCGGTACTCGAACACCGACCTCAACACCGGCCATGACACGGTGCGCATCCCCGACTTCGTGACGCTCGCCGAGGCGTACGGCGCCCTCGGCATCCGCGTCACGAAGAAGGAGGAGGTCGACGATGCCATCAAGCTCGCGCTCGAGACGAACGACCGCCCGGTCGTGATCGACTTCGTCGTCTCGGCCGACGCGATGGTGTGGCCGATGGTGCCGCAGGGCGTGTCGAACAGCTACATCCAGTACGCGCGCGACCACGCGCCGGCGTTCAGCGAGGAGGACTGACCATGTCGACCCACGTGCTCTCGCTCCTCGTCGAGGACAAGCCCGGCCTCCTGACCCGCGTCGCGGGCCTCTTCGCCCGTCGCGGCTTCAACATCGAGTCCCTCGCGGTCGGCCACTCCGAGATCGACGGCCTCAGCCGCATCACGGTCGTCGTCGATGTCGAGGACCTGCCGCTCGAGCAGGTGACGAAGCAGCTCAACAAGCTCGTCAACGTCATCAAGATCGTCGAGCTCGACCCCGCCCAGTCGGTGCAGCGTGAGCACCTTCTGATCAAGGTGCGCGTCGACAACACGACCCGCTCGCAGGTGCTCGAGGCGGTCAACCTCTTCCGCGCCCGCGTCGTCGACGTCTCGACCGACGCGCTCGTGATCGAGGTCACCGGCGACTCGGGCAAGACCCAGGCGCTGCTCAAGGTGCTCGAACCGTACGGCATCAAGGAGATCGCCCAGTCGGGCCTCCTCGCGATCGGCCGCGGCGGCAAGAGCATCACCGAACGCGTCTTCAAGAACTGAATCGGATGCCGCGGCCCGGCGCCGCGGCATCCCGGACACGAACACCACACCAAGGAGAAAACAGCAATGGCTGAGATGTATTACGACCAGGACGCCGACCTCTCGATCGTCCAGGGCAAGAAGGTCGCCGTCATCGGCTACGGCTCGCAGGGCCACGCCCACGCGCAGAACCTGCGCGACTCGGGCGTCGAGGTCGTCATCGGCCTCAAGGAGGGCTCGAAGTCGATCCAGAAGGCCGAAGAGGCCGGGTTCGAGGTCAAGAACGTCGCGGATGCCGCGGCCTGGGCCGACGTCGTCGTCATCCTCGCGCCCGACCAGTACCAGCGTCACATCTACGCCGAGTCGGTGCGCGACAACCTCGTCGAGGGCAACGCGCTCGTCTTCGGCCACGGCTTCAACATCCGCTTCGGCTACATCGAGGCGCCCGAGGGCGTCGACGTCATCCTCGTCGCGCCGAAGGCCCCCGGCCACACGGTGCGTCGCGAGTTCGTCGCTGGCCGCGGCATCCCCGACATCATCGCCGTCGAGCAGGACGCGACCGGCACCGCCTGGGAGCTCGCGAAGTCGTACGCCAAGGGCATCGGCGGCACCCGCGCCGGCGTCATCAAGACGACCTTCACCGAAGAGACCGAGACCGACCTGTTCGGCGAGCAGGCCGTGCTCTGCGGCGGCACCTCGCAGCTCGTGCAGTACGGCTTCGAGACCCTCGTCGAGGCCGGCTACCAGCCCGAGATCGCCTACTTCGAGGTGCTCCACGAGCTGAAGCTCATCGTCGACCTCATGTGGGAGGGCGGCATCGCCAAGCAGCGCTGGTCGGTCTCCGACACGGCCGAGTACGGCGACTACGTCTCAGGCCCCCGCGTCATCGACCCGTCGGTCAAGGAGAACATGAAGGCGGTCCTCGCCGACATCCAGGACGGCACCTTCGCGAAGCGCTTCATCGCCGACCAGGACAACGGTCAGAAGGAGTTCCTCGAGCTCCGCGCCAAGGGCGAGCAGCACCCGATCGAGACCACCGGTCGCGACCTGCGCAAGCTCTTCGCGTGGAACTCGTCGGACGACGACGACTACGTCGACGGCGAGGTCGCGCGCTGACGCGACTCGCTGGTTGAGGAGCGCCGGGCGAAGCCCGACGCGTCTCGAAACCTCACACGGCCCGTTCCGGAAATCGCTCCGGAACGGGCCGTTCGTCGTCGTGCGCGAATGAGCACGAGGAATTCGACTGCAAACCCTTGCACAGGGGCATCCCGACGTGGTCGGATTCGGTGCCATGAGCGATCACTCGAATCACGAACCCGTCCCCCGCTGGTGCTCATGCGCAGAACCCGACGACGCGGTCGGGCACACGCACTCCGGCTTCACCCGACGCAACGTCCTCATCGGTGCGAGCGCGGCGACCGCGCTCGCCGCGGCCGGATGGTCGGCCGCCCCCGCGACGGCCGCGACGAACGGCACGACGGCCAAGATCACGATCATGGGCACGAGCGACCTGCACGCGAACGTCGTGAACTGGGACTACTACAAGGACGCGGTCTACTACGACGGCAAGCCCGACGTGCCGACGAACGCGGTCGGCCTCTCGCGCGTCGCGAGCCTCGTGAAGCACATCCGCTCCGTCCGCGGACGCCAGAACACGCTCCTGTTCGATGCGGGCGACACCATCCAGGGCACGCCGCTCGGCTTCTACTACGCGACCGTGGAGCCCGTCACCGAGACGGGGGTGACCCACCCGATGGCGGCGCAGATGAACGCCCTCGAGTACGACGCCGTCGCCCTCGGCAACCACGAGTTCAACTATGGGCTCGACTTCCTCGACAACTGGATCTCGCAGATGGACGCGCCGGTGCTCGCCGCGAACGCCGTGCACGCCGACACGAAGGTGCCGCGGTTCACGCCGTACACGATCACGCAGCTGAAGGTCGCCAAGGGGCACCCGCCGGTCAAGGTCGGCGTGCTCGGCCTCACGAACCCGGGCGTCGTCATCTGGGACAAGGCGAACGTGTCGGGCAAGGTCGAGGTGCTCGACCTCGTCGAGACCGCCAAGCGCTGGGTGCCGGTGATGAAGGCCGAGGGCGCGCACATCATCGTCGTCAGCGCCCACTCGGGCGACAGCGGAAAGTCCACCTACGGGTCCGAGCTCCCGGTCGAGAACGCGGCCGCACTGGTCGCCGAGCAGGTGCCCGACGTCGACGTGATCCTGTTCGGCCACGCGCACCTCGAGATCCCGCAGCGCCTCGTCACGAACAAGGTGACCGGGGCCGAGGTGATCATGAGCGAGCCGAAGAACTGGGGTCAGCGACTCAGCGTCTTCGACCTCGAGATCAGCTACTCGCGCGGCAAGTGGAAGGTCGACAAGCACTCCGCGACGACGATGAACACGAACACCGTGGTCGACGACCCCGAGTTCGTCGCGCTCGTGCGCGACCAGCACGACGCCGTCGTCGACTACATGCACTCGAAGGTCGCGATCTCGACTGAAGAGATGCTCGCTGCCGAGTCCTGCTGGAAGGACACGGCGATCCTCGACTACGTCAACAAGGTGCAGGTCGAGACGGTCGCGGCGGCGATCGCCGGCACGCCAGAGGCATCCCTGCCGATCATCTCGATCGCGGCGCCGTTCAACCGGGCGGCGAGCTTCCCGAAGGGCGAGGTGACCATCAAGGACGTCGCGGGCCTCTACATCTACGACAACACGCTCATGGCCTCGGTGCTGACCGGCGCGCAGCTGAAGGCGTACCTCGAGTTCTCGGCGGAGTACTTCAAGACGGTCGCGCCCGATGCTCCGGTGAAGCCCGAGGACTGGACGAACGCGCCCACGCCGCGGGCCGCGTTCACGCCCGACTACAACTACGACCAGTTCTCGGGCATCGAGTACACGATCGACATCTCGAAGCCGGTCGGTCAGCGCATCTCCGACCTCGTCTACGACGGGCAGATCGTGGGTCCCGACAAGCAGTTCGTCGTCGCGGTCAACAACTACCGGCAGTCGGGCGGCGGCGGGTTCCCGCACATCGCGTCGGCACCGGTCGTGTACAACGCGCAGGTCGCGATCCGCGAGGCGATCGTCGCGTACGCGTCGGCACAGGGCACGATCGACCCGTCGACGTTCCACGTCGAGAACTGGAGGCTCGTGCGCAACGGGGTGCCCGTGGTGTTCCCCTGACACGGTCACAACCCTGAGGGGTGTCGCGGCGGCCCGCACCGAGGATGGATGCCTCGGGGCGGGCCGCCGTCGCGTTGCTGAGGTTCGGCGACGTACCGCGCGAACGGTGCGCGGCGCAGCGACAGCCGAGCGGCTGCGCGACCGCTACGCTGTCGAGAATGGTCGCCTACCCGCTCCCCGTCGAGATCGCCGTTCAGGATGCCGCGGGCACGCGCATCGCGCTCGCGGGAGGCGCCACTCGCATCGAGCTCTGCCAGGCGCTCGACCTCGGCGGGCTCACCCCGTCGATCGGGCTCGTCGAGTCGGCGGTGCAGCTCGCGGCCGAGGCACAGGCGCCGTCGTTCGTGCACGTGCTCGTACGGCCGCGCGGCGGCGGGTTCGTGTACGACGCCGACGAGCTCGCGACGATCGAGCGCGACATCCGCGCGGTGATCTCGGCAGGGGCCGACGGCGTCGTGGTCGGCGCGCTCGCGGAATCGGGCGAGCTCGACGTCGAGGCCGTGCACCGGTTCGTCGAGGCTGCGGGCGCGGCCGACGTCACGGTGCACCGGGCGGTCGATGCCGCCGGTGACCCGCGTGCCGCGGTCTCGGCGCTCGCCCGGCTCGGGGTGCGACGCGTGCTCACCTCGGGTGGCGCCGCCGACTGCCGCACGGGCCTCGCGACGCTCGAGGCGATGGCTGCGGCATCGGGCGTGCTCGAGGTCATGGCCGGCGGCGGCGTCAAGGTCGACGACATCGCGGCCCTTGCGGCGGCCGGCGTCGACGCCGTGCACCTGTCGGCACGCGGACGTGCGCTGCGCGGGGGAGCGAGCGGCCCGGGCGGCGGCGTCGACGGATTCGACGAGACCGACGCCGTGCTCGTCGCGGCGGCCGTCGAGGCGGCCCGACTGGCGGCGACCGCGGGCGTATGACGACGCAGACGGCGGTCCACGAGCGCGAGGAGGCGCTCGCGCCGCTCGCCCGCACGGTGAGGGCGGCCGAGGCGATGCGGCTCGTCGCGCGCGCGACGTTCTGGGCGGCCGTCGTCGGGATCGTCGCGGTCTTCGTCTCGCTCGCGTACCCGCTCTTCCTCTTCATCACGCTGCCGTTCGCGACGGGCCTCGTGCTCTCGTCGTGGGCGGCCGCAACCGGTGCGGGGCTCGGGAGCGTGCTCTGGAGTTCGGCCCGCGCCCGCCGAATCGGCACCGTGCTCGGGGCGCTCGCGGGCGTCACCGCCGTCGCCGTCGTCGACTACGCGCTGCGGCCGTGGGCCGGCAGCGACGTGCTCGGCGCCCTGACCTGGGCCGGCGGCCCGGCGCTCGCGGCACTCGCCCTCGTCGCGATCGTCGCGGCGAATCCGTCGCGCGGCCTCCGAGCCGGTCGGGATGCCGCGGGGGCGGCGTTGCTCGCGTCGGCGATGGCGTCGGGCGTGGTCGGCGCGTCCGCGGCCGTCGTGGGCGGGCTCGCGATCTCGACCACGACGCTCGACTCATCGCGCTCGGTCGCGCTGGCCGCGCTGCAGTTCGGCGGCATCGCGACCATGGTCGTGCTGCTCGCGGGTGCGCTCGTCGTGAGCTGCACGCCCCGCCGCGTCGCCCGTGTCGCCGCCGTCGCGAGCACGGTCGCCGCCGTGCTGCTCGCGAGCGCCGCGGTCACGATCGCGCTCGTGGCGCCGCCGATCGAGACGTTCGTGCCGAGGCCCGACGCGGAGGCGCTGCCACCGTACGCCGACGGGCAGGGCGGCGGTGACGAGAACGGTGGTGAGGGCGCCGCCGGCGGTACGAGCGGAGGCGCCGAGCAGCCGGCTCCCGATGCCGAAGGGCCGACCCTCGACGAGGGCCGTGCGCAGTTCGAGCTGCTCGTGTCGTCGGCTCTCGCCGCGGCGGGTGACGACGCCGTCTGGAGCGCGGATCCGCCCCTCGCCGTCGCCGAGTACCCGTGCGAGGGCGGCGTGATGCTGCGCATCGAGGGCGAGTTCACGACGGGCGTCATCACCGACACGACGACCGACGAGCACGACCGCGAGGTGACGGCGACCAACGTCGCTGCGGCCGACCGCATCGCGGCCGCGTGGCATGCGGTGGGGCTCGGGAAGCCCGGACGCATCCACGACGAACCCGTGCTCGGGCCGGGGGAGCTCGGCGCCGTTGAGTCGGCGACCGTCGACTTCGACTTCGGCGTCGCGAAGCCACGCGTCGACGGCCGTTGCCTCATCGCCGGCTGAACCGCGCCACTAGGCTGGAGCCATGCGTCCCGACCCCGATGCCGACGACGACGCCCTGCGCTGGGAGGGCGACGACGACCCCACCCTCGCCCCCGGATGGAAGACCGTCGGCAAGCCCGTTCCGCTGGCCGATTCGGCCGCCGGGGCCGACCAGTCGGAGACGGTCGACGTGGCCGGCGGCGAGTCGGCGGTGGTGGCCACCGCTGACGACGCGGATGCCGCGCCGCAGACCGGCTCGGTCGCACTCGTCGCGCTCGGGGTGCTCGGCGGCGTCTACCTGCTCTACACGATCGGCTGGCTGATCACGGCCGTGCGCACCTCGGCACCCGGCACGAGCGTCGTGAGCGATGCCATGTACTCGCTCGGACTGTGGCTCGCCGTGCTCGCCGCGCCGTGCTGGTTCGCGCTCGCCCTGCGCGGCGCGCGCACCACCCGTTCGCGCTTCGCCTGGCTCGTGGTCGGTGCCGTCGTGCTCGTGCCGCTGCCCTTCGTGCTGGGGGTGACCGCGTGACCGCCGAGCAGCTCGCGCCCGAGGCATCCGCCCCGGCACCCCGCCTGCCGATGTGGCTCGACGTCACGATCGCGGTGGTGTTCGGACTCTTCTACGCGTACGACGTGTGGGAGGTCGTCGAGAGCATCTCCGTCTACGCTCAGGCAGCGTCGTTCGGCATCCCGGTCGGCGTCGCCGAATGGGTCGTGCTCGTCATCGCGGCGATCGCCCCGCTCGCGTGCTTCGCGGCGGCGTTCGTGCTCGGGCGCTCGCGTGGCCTGCTCGCCCGCGTCGCGCTCTACTTCACCGGGCTGTGCGTGTCGGGCGCGCTCTTCCTGAGCCTCGTGGTCGTGCTGCTGCGACTCGGTTCGGTCGGCTGACGCACAGAACGTGCCGCAGGCCGAGGCATCCCGGCCGGATCGCCCGCCGTCGCGGGCCGTCACAGAACGTGATGCGGCGTCATGCTCCAGTAGGGTTGTCGGGGTAACGGCGCCCCCACTGGCGTAGGCGCACCCCACACGCGCGCTTCGTCGCGCACGCCCCCGAAGGAACCGTTCGTGTCAAAGCCGGTCGTGCTGATCGCCGAAGAACTCTCGCCCGCCACCGTCGACGCCCTCGGGCCCGACTTCGAGATCCGTCAGGTCGACGGCACCGACCGCGCGGCCCTCCTGTCGGCCCTCGCCGACGCGGAGGCGATCCTCATCCGCTCGGCCACCCAGGTCGACGCCGAGGCGCTCGCCGCCGCTCCCAAGCTGCGCGTCGTCGCACGTGCCGGCGTCGGACTCGACAACGTCGACGTCAAGGCCGCCACGACCGCCGGTGTCATGGTCGTGAACGCCCCGACCTCGAACATCATCTCGGCCGCCGAGCTCACGATCGGCCACATCCTGAGCCTCGCCCGCCACATCCCCGCGGGTCACGCGTCGCTGTCTGCCGGGCAGTGGAAGCGCTCGTCGTACACGGGCACCGAGCTCTACGAGAAGACCGTCGGCATCATCGGCCTCGGCCGCATCGGCGCCCTCATCACCGCGCGCCTGCAGGCGTTCGGCATGGAGGTCATCGCGTACGACCCGTACATCACTGCCGCCCGCGCACAGCAGCTCGGCGTGCAGACGGTCTCGCTCGACGAACTGCTCGAGCGCAGCGACTTCGTCACGATCCACATGCCGCGCACGCCAGAGACCCTCGGCATGATCGGCACCGAGCAGCTCGCGAAGATGAAGAACACCGCCTACGTCGTGAACGTCGCCCGCGGCGGCCTCATCGACGAGCAGGCGCTGCACGACGCGCTCGTCTCGGGCGAGATCGCGGGTGCCGCGCTCGACGTCTTCGTGCAGGAGCCGCCGAAGGAGTCGCCGCTCATCGGCCTGCCGAACCTCATCGTCACCCCCCACCTCGGTGCGTCGACCGACGACGCCCAGGAGAAGGCGGGCATCTCGGTCGCGAAGTCGGTGCGCCTCGCGCTCGCCGGCGAGCTCGTGCCCGACGCGGTCAACGTCGCGGGCGGTGTCATCGACCCCTACGTGCGCCCCGGCATCCCCCTCGTCGAGAAGCTCGGCCAGCTCTTCTCGGGCCTCGCGCACGGTGCGCTCACGAGCCTCGACGTCGAGGTGCGCGGCGAGCTCGTCGACTACGACGTGAGCGTGCTGAAGCTCGCGGCGCTCAAGGGCGTGTTCACGAACGTCGTCTCCGAGACCGTGTCGTACGTCAACGCGCCGCTCCTCGCCGAGCAGCGCGGCGTGCAGGTGCGCCTCATCACCGAGGCCGACAGCCCCGAGTACCGCAACGTCATCACGCTGCGCGGTGCACTCGCCGACGGCACCCAGGTGTCGGTGTCGGGCACCCTCACCGGCCCGAAGCAGGCCGAGAAGCTCGTCGGCGTGAACGGCTACGAGCTCGAGGTGCCGATCGCCACGACGCACATCATCATGGAGTACACCGACCGCCCCGGCATCGTCGCGGTCTACGGCCAGGAGTTCGGCGAGGCCGGCATCAACATCGCCGGCATGCAGATCGCCCGTCGCGAGGCCGGCGGCTCGGCGCTCAGCGTGCTCACGGTCGACTCGCCGGTTCCGGCCGACGTGCTCGAGCGGGTGCGCGAGGCGATCGACGCGAAGCTCTTCGTCGAGATCGACATCACCGAGTAGTCCTCGGGCGGCGACGCCGTCTGATCGCGGATGCCTCGGCGCTGCGCCCTTCGCGGGCGTTGCGCTGGGGCATCCGTCGTTGCGGGGGTGCTTTCCCGCAAGGAAGTACCCGCTCGGGCGTCGAACCTTGCGCAAAAGCACCCCCGAAACGTCAGCGAGGGCGCGCGCGAGCTGCAGCGAGGGGACGCGCAGGCTCAGCGGGCGACGAGGCGCTCGAGCAGCGCGACGAGCGACGCCAGCTGCTCGGGGGAGACGGCGCCTGTGCTGGTCGCGGAGAGTTCGACGTCGGGGGCCTCGGCGCGGAGCGCCGCCCGGTGGTAGAGCCCGTCGCCCATGAGCGTCACGGCGAGGGCGAGCGTCGGGTCGCCGACGTGGCCGGTGAGGTTCGCGAGCCAGCGGGTCTCTGCCTCGTCGAGTGCGCGGCCGGCCTCGCGGTCGCCGCCCTGCGCCAGTCGCAGGATCGCGACGAACGTGTGATCGAGCGGCGTCTCGATGTCGAGCGACGACCGCAGGAAGTACGAGATCGCCCCGTCGGGTGCGTCGTCGATGCGCGACAGGTCGTCGTCGACGAGGCGCAGCAACCGCTCGACGAGCCCGGCCACGAGCGCCTGCTTCGAGCCGAAGTGGTAGAGCAGGCCGCCCTTCGAGACGCCGGCGGCGCGGGCGGTCGCATCGATCGTGGCGGCGCGTTCGCCGTCGGAGATGATGAGCCGCTCGAAGGCGTCGAGCACGGCCTCTCGGGCGGCGGGTGGGCGGGCCATGGCTTCATTCTCCCTGAGTCGGCGACGGTCGCGCGCGAGGCGAGTGCACTGGCGGAGTCGGGGCGTCATCAGTTACTATACCAACCAGACGGTATAGAAACTGAGTTGAAACCATGACCGAGCAGACGGCCACCCCGACCCCGAACCACATGACCGACCGCCGCAGCGCCGTGCCCGAGGCATCCGCCGCGACGACCGCCGCCCGCGATCGTGGCGCCGGCCGGACCAGTCAGACCCGCCAGGCCACCGGCCAGACCGGCAGCACCGGCCGCGCCCCGCGCCGCGCCTGGTTCGCGCTCGCCGTGCTCATGCTGCCGGCGCTGCTCGTCTCCATCGACAACACGGTGCTGAGCTTCGCGCTGCCCGAGATCTCGAGCGACCTCGAGCCGACCGCCGCGCAGCAGCTCTGGATCATCGACGCCTACCCGCTCGTGCTCGCCGCACTGCTCGTCGCGATGGGCAGCGCGGGCGACCGCTGGGGACGTCGTCGCATGCTCATGATCGGCTCGATCGGCTTCGCCGCGGTCTCGGTCGGCGCCGCGTTCGCACCGACCGCCGAGCTGCTCATCGCCGCTCGCGCCGCGCTCGGCTTCTTCGGCGCCATGCTCATGCCGTCGACGCTCTCGCTGCTGCGCTCGATCTTCACCGACCGCGAGCAGCGTCGCCTCGCCATCGCGATCTGGGCGTCGGCGTTCGCCGCGGGCAGCGCGTTCGGCCCCCTCGTCGGTGGACTCCTGCTCGAGCACTTCGCCTGGGGCTCGGTGTTCCTGCTCGCGGTGCCGGTGCTCGTGCCGATGCTCATCCTCGTACCGCTGCTCATCACCGAGAGCCGCGACCCGAACCCCGGCCGCATCGACGTCTGGAGCATCCTGCTCTCGCTCGCGACGATGGCGCCCATCGTGTTCGGCATCAAGCACATCGCGACCGAGGGCGTCGACGCGATCGGGCCACTGTTCATCGCCGTGGGCCTGGTCGCCGGCTACCTCTTCGTGCGCCGCCAGCTCGCGAGCGACGCCCCGATGCTCGACGTGCGCCTGTTCACGGTCGGCCCGTTCGGGGGCGCCGTGCTCGTGAACCTGCTGAGCGTCGTCTCGCTCGTCGGATTCCTGTTCTTCGTCTCGCAGCACCTGCAGATCATCGCGGGGCTCTCGCCGGTCGAGGCGGGCGTCGCCCTCCTGCCGGGCCTCGTCGCGATGATCATCTCGGGCCTCGTCGTCGTGCCGATCGCACGTCGCGTGCACCCGCGGGTGCTCGTGCCCGCCGCGCTCAGCCTCTCGGCCGGCGGCTACCTCGTCGTCGCGTTCGGCGCCTCCGACGGGTCGACCGGTGCCGTCATCGTCGCGTTCACGATGCTCGGCATCGGAATCGGCATGGCCGAGACCGTGTCGAACGAGCTCATCCTCTCGAGCGCGCCGCCCGCCAAGGCGGGTGCCGCATCGGCCGTCTCCGAGACGGCGTACGAGCTCGGGGCGGTGCTCGGCACGGCGGGGCTCGGCAGCATCATCGCGGCGCACTACGCGAGCGCGATCGAACTGCCCGCTGCACTGACGGCGGCGCAGGCGGATGCCGCGCGCGAGACCCTCGCGGGTGCAGCGGCGGTCGCCGCGGAACTGCCTGCGGCGCAGGCCGACGCGCTCATGCACGCCGCCGCGGTCGCGTTCGACGGCGGAGTGCTCGTGACCTCGTTGATCGGGGTCGGCCTCATGGTCGCCGCCGCCGTGATCGCGGCCGTCACCCTGCGCAATCCCGCCCAGCACGACTGACCGGCGGCGCAGCTCGTCGTCGTCAGCGCTGCTCGCGCCATCGGGGCTGAACGTGCCGTCGGCGCAGCGCCGTCGGTGCTGATCGAGCCGTCGAGGTCGCGCCTCGGTCCTCCGGGCGGTCTCGGATGCCGCGGCTCGGGTTCCGCGGCATCCGAGAGCTCAGGGTCAGACCACCGGGTCCTCCGGCGTCGAGCGCTCCGCCCGTGTCACGCGGTCGCCGCTCGCCGGGTCGACGCTCGTGTGCTCGGTCGCGATCGTCTTGCGACGCCGGGCGAGCAGGATGATGCCGATCACGATGATCACCGCACCCGCGGCCATCAGGATGTAGCCGACCAGTTGCAGGTCGATCCAGTCGACGGTGATGTTGAGGGCGTACGTGAGGATCGCACCGATGACGACCAGCACGATTCCGAGTCCGAGACTCATGGCGTCCTCCTTCCCGCGGGGCCGGGGCAGCCGCCGCGTCACTGAGGTGTCGTCGGGTGACGAGACCTCGTCATAGGGCTGAGCGTAGCGAGGTACGGCACTACGCTGGAGGGGCTGGTGCGAGAAGGAGAATCCATGGTACGTACGGTCAAGCTCGCGGTCATTCCCGGTGACGGGATCGGCCCCGAGGTCGTCACCGAGGCGCTCAAGGTGCTCGAGGCTGCAACGGCCGGAGGCGACCTCGCGTTCGAGCAGACCCCCTTCTCACTCGGCGCCGCGCGCTACCTCGAGACGGGCGACGTGCTCACCGATGCCGACCTCGACGCCATCAAGTCGCACGACGCGATCCTGCTCGGCGCGGTCGGCGGCGTGCCCGGCGACCCGCGCCTGACCGGCGCGAACATCGAGCGCGGCCTGCTGCTGAGGCTGCGCTTCGAGCTCGACCACTACGTGAACCTGCGCCCGAGCGTGCTCTACCCGGGCGTCGTCAGCCCCCTCGCGAACCCCGGCGACGTCGACTTCGTCGTCGTGCGCGAGGGCACCGAGGGGCCGTACGTCGGCAACGGCGGCGCGATCCGGGTCGGCACGCCCGCCGAGGTCGCCAACGAGGTCTCGGTCAACACCGCCTACGGGGTCGAGCGCGTCGTGCGCTTCGCATTCGCCGAGGCATCCCGCCGCCGCAACAAGCTCACCCTGGTGCACAAGACGAACGTGCTCGTCTTCGCCGGGTCCCTGTGGAAGCGCACGGTCGACGCCGTCGCCGCCGAGTTCCCGGGCGTCGCCGTGGATTACCTGCACGTCGACGCCGCGACGATCTTCCTGGTGACGGATCCTGCTAGATTCGATGTCATCGTCACGGACAACCTCTTCGGCGACATCCTCACCGATCTGGCCGGCGCAATCAGCGGCGGCATCGGACTCGCAGCCTCGGGCAACATCAACCCCGACGGCACGTTCCCGAGCATGTTCGAGCCGGTTCACGGTTCGGCTCCTGACATCGCCGGGAAGGGCATCGCCGACCCCACCGCCGCGATCGGCTCGGTCGCGCTCCTGCTCCGCCACCTCGGCGAGACGGATGCCGCGACCCGCGTCGAACGGGCGATCGCCGACGACGTCGCCGAGCGCGACGGCGCCGCATCCACCAGTGAGATCGGCGACCGCATCGCCGCACGCATCGCGGCGACGGTGCCCGCGAATTCGTAGCAACCGCATCCTGTATCTGCATCTCTGAAAGAGGGCGCCATGACCATCGACCTTCCGCTCCAGGCCCCGACCGCCGCCGGACTCATCTGGCAGACGATCCGCAACCCCGAGGCCAAGTCCGACGCCGAGCGCGAGGCCATCCTCGCTGCGCCGGGCTTCGGCCAGCACTTCACCGACCACATGGTCGACGTCTGCTGGAGCGAGAAGGGCGGCTGGCACCGGCCGCGCGTCTCGCCGTACGGGCCCATCCAGCTCGACCCCGCGGCCGCCGTGCTGCACTACGCGCAGGAGATCTTCGAGGGCCTGAAGGCGTACCGTCACGCCGACGGTTCGATCCAGACCTTCCGCCCGCAGGCGAACGCCGCGCGCATGCAGCGCTCGGCCCGCCGGCTCGCGCTGCCCGAGCTGCCCGAGTCGATCTTCCTCGACTCGCTCCGGCAGATCGTCGCGGTCGACGGCTCCTGGGTGCCCTCGGCCGACGAGACGAGCCTGTACCTGCGCCCCTTCATGTTCGCCAAGGAGGCGTTCCTCGGCGTGCGTCCCGCGAAGAAGGTCGCCTACTACCTGATCGCGAGCCCGGCCGGAGCGTACTTCCCGGGCGGCGTGCAGCCGGTGAACATCTGGCTCTCGACGAACTACGCCCGCGCCGGCAAGGGCGGCACCGGTGCCGCGAAGACCGGAGGCAACTACGCGTCGAGCCTGCTGCCGCAGGCCGAGGCGTACGAGAAGGGCTGCCAGCAGGTGCTCTTCCTCGACGACGAGCGCAACCTCGAGGAGCTCGGCGGCATGAACGTCGTGCTCGTCACCCGCGACGGTCGCCTGCTCACCCCCGAGTCCGACTCGATCCTCGAGGGCATCACGCGCGACTCGATCCTGCAGCTCGCGCGCGATCGCGGCATCGAGGTCGAGGAGCGCAAGATCTCGATCGACGAGTGGCGCCGGGGCGCCGAGTCGGGCGAGATCATCGGCGCGTTCGCGTGCGGCACCGCCGCGGTCGTCGTGCCCATCGGCAAGCTGCTCGCCGACGACTTCGAGATCGTGCACGAGGGTGACGCCGCGACGTCGCTGGCCATGTCGTTGCGCGACGAGCTCACCGGCATCCAGTACGGCCGGGTCGAAGACCGCCACGGCTGGATGGTGCGGCTCGACGCGTGACCACGGTTTCAGCTGGGACGCCGTCGGGTTCCGACGGCACGGCGGCGGCCGGATCGATCTCGATCCGGCCGTTCGCCGTCGACGACACCGAGGCTGTGGTCGCGCTCTGGCGTGCGGCCGGGCTCGTGAAGCCCTGGAACGACCCGTACCTCGACATCGAGCGCAAGCTCACGGTGCAGCCCGAACTCTTCCTCGTGGCGGTGGGCGGCGACGGGGCGCTCGTCGGCACGGCGATGGTCGGCTACGAAGGGCATCGCGGCTGGGTGAACTACCTCGCGGTCGCCGACCCTGCCCGCGGCACGGGTCTCGGGCGTGCACTCATGGCCGAGGCTGAACGACTACTCGTCGAGCGCGGCTGCCCGAAGCTCAACCTGCAGGTGCGCAGCTCGAACACCGACGTGATCGCCTTCTACGAGCGGCTCGGCTACGCCGTCGACGACGCGGTGAGCCTCGGTAAGCGGCTGATCCCCGACGCCTGAGCGGGTCGAGGGGGAGTGCAGCGACCGTCTCGAACCCTGCTGGCCCGTCCTCCACAGGCCGGTTCTCCGCTGATTCATCCACAGGTTTCTGGCTGATCAAAGCCGCTTTTCGCTGACCTTCGAATGTCAGTGGGTACCGGCATGATCGAAGTATGACGAACCCGATCGACGCACTCGACGAAGGCCTTGCCGGCCTGCGCGCCGAGTGGGTCGGGGCGGCGCCTGCGCTCGGTAGCGAACCCGACGACGACGGGGTCGCCGCGATGAGTGATCCGGGCCTCGTGCGGGTCCTCGATGCAGCGGGTGCATTGCGCCGACGGCTCGATGCGACGCTCGCGGCGCTGTCGGCCGAGATCGAACGGCGCAGCGATACCGCGTTCGGCGCCGAGGGGCTTGCGAAGCAGCACGGTCAGCGCAATGCGACCCAGCTCGTCGCGAACCTCATCGGGGCGCCCGCTCGTCACGCCGCGGCGCTCGTGAGGGTCGGCGCAGCGGTCAGGCCGCGCGAGTCGTTGCTCGGCGATCGGTGCGAAGCTCGTCGCCCGGCAGTCGCAGCCGCTCTGCGTGCCGGCGAGATCGGGGTCGAAGCGGCCGACGCGATCTGCACGATGCTCGACCGGGTGGCGCCGCGAACGAGCGCCGCTCGTGCCGACGCCTACGAGGCCGAGCTTGCCGGGTTCGCGGCGACCGTGCCGTACTCGCTGCTGCAGCGGGCCGTGACGCATGCCGAGGCGAGGCTCGATCCTGATGGTGTCGAGCCCCGCGACGAGGCGCTTCGCGAGCAGCGCTCGTTCACCATGGTCGAAGAAGCCTCAGGCATGGTGCGTGTGCACGGTCGACTCGATGCGCCGACCGCCGCGCCGATCAAGGCCGCGATCGAGCAGCTCGTGAGCGACGTGCTGCGACGACGTCGCGAATCGCCTCACGACGACGCCACCGATGCCGGCAGCCCCGAGTGCGCGGGCCCAGTCGTCGACGATCTGCGATCGATCGTCCAACTGCAGGCCGATGCGCTGGCTGATCTCGCGCGACACGCACTCGGCTGCGGCGAGATGCCGACCGTCTCGAAGACGACGATCGTCGTGCGGCTGCAGGCCGAGGCGCTCGAGAACGCGAGGTTCGCAGGGGCCGCCGAGTACTGGAGCGGTCGGTGTGGCGGCGCAGCCGGTTCGCTCGCCCTTCGCCGTCGGGCGACGACGGGTTCACATGATGCATCGACGAACGATTCCGCGACGATCGACGTGGACGGCCCGTTCGACTTGGTGGATCCGACCGGCGCCGACGGTGCGTTCGACACGCTCGGCACGGTCGACGGATTCGACCGCGTGATGTCGGCCGCGACGTTGCGGCGTCTCGCCGCCGACGCAGAGATCATCCCCGTCGTGCTCGGCGGCAAGAGCGAACCGCTCGACGTCGGCCGGACGAAACGACTCTTCACCCGTGCACAACGCATCGCGCTCGCCGAACGTGACGGCGGCTGTGCGAGCTGCGGTCGCAACATCGCCTACGTCGACGCGCATCACATCTCCTGGTGGAAGCGGCATGCCGGGCGCACCTCCATCGACAACGGAGTCCTCCTCTGTACGCACTGTCACCACCAGATCCACCTCGGTGGCTGGCGCATCATCGCGAGCCGACACGAGATCCGGTTCATCCCACCACCGCACATCGACCCAGAACAACGGCCGCGCCTCGGCGGGCGGGCGCGGTTCGAGTTGCGACACGTCGCGTGAGGAGTCGGGTTCGCGATTCACAGCCGAGCCCGTCGATCAGCCGAGCCCGCCGATCAGCCGAGCGGTCGAGCCGCCGAGCGGACGCACGGTCGAGCGGTGTCCGTGCAGGCGGGCGGCCGAGTGGTCGGGGAGCCGAGCGGGCCGAGCCGTCGATCAGCCGAGCGGACGCGCGCTCGAGCGGCGTCCGTGCGGGCCGGGAGGCCCGGGCGCGACCCGGCCGCGCCGATAGGCTGGAGTCATGAAGATCGCGCGGTTCAGCCATGGTGAGACCATCTCGTTCGGCGTCGTCGACGAGGAGGAGCACGAGCTCGTCGTCCTCAAGGCCGACCCGATGTTCGCCGGCTACGAGCCGACCGGCGAGCGGGTTCCGCTCGCCGAGGCGAAGCTGCTCGCGCCCGTGATCCCACGGTCGAAGGTGGTCGCGGTCGGCAAGAACTACCACGACCACGCCGCCGAGATGGGCGGTGAGGCGCCGGCCGAGCCGCTGCTGTTCCTGAAGCCGAACACCTCGGTGATCGGTCCCGACGACACGATCGTGCTGCCCAAGCAGAGCGAGCAGGTCGAACACGAGGGCGAGCTCGCCGTCGTCATCGGCCGCATCGCGAAGAACGTGAGCGAGGCCGACGCCGACCAGGTGATCTTCGGCTACACGATCGCGAACGACGTCACCGCCCGCGACCTGCAGCGCCGCGACGGCCAGTGGACCCGCGCGAAGGGGTTCGACTCGTTCTGCCCGCTCGGCCCCGTCATCGACACCGACCTCGACTTCGAGTCGGGCACGATCGAGACGAGCGTCAACGGCGAACGGCGGCAGGAGGGCCGGCTCGCCGATCTCGTGCACTCGGTGCCCGCGATCATCGCCTACGCGTCGAGCGTGTTCACGCTGCTGCCGGGCGACGTGATCCTGACCGGAACGCCCGCGGGCGTCGGGCCGATCGTGGACGGCGACACCGTCGAGGTGACGATCTCGGGGCTCGGCACCCTCTCGAACCCGGTGCGCGCCGCGCAGTAGGCGAGCACGGCATGGGCGAGCAGGTCGCGGGGCGCGGAGCGGACGCCGCCGGAACCGCCGGCGAGCCGGGCGTGGGTGAGCCCGACACGAGTGAGTCGCGAGCGAGCGGCCCACTGATGAGTGCGCCGCGAGCGCCCGATCCGCTGACGATCGACGCCGCACCCGGCGACGGACACCACGACCTGCGCGATCGCGCCGATCTCGCCGCGCTCATCGAGGCGTTCTACACCCGCGCCTTCGCCGACCCGTTCATCGGGCCGATCTTCACCGACGTCGCGAAGATGGACCTCGCCCATCATCTGCCGATCATGTGCGACTTCTGGGAGTCGGTGCTCTTCGACGCCGGCACCTACCGGCGCAACGCGCTCGCCATGCATGCCGCGATCGACGCCAGGCACCCGCTCACGGAGGCCCACTTCGACCGTTGGCTCGTGCTCTGGCGTCAGACGGTCGACGACGGGTACGCCGGTGAGGCCGCCGAACGTGCGAAGGTGCAGGCCGAGCGCATCGCCGCGTCGATCCGTCGCCGTCTCGCGGGCGGAACGGGGTCGGCGTTCGAGACGATCTCGACACGCGAACGCCTCGAGGCGACGGGCCTGATCGATGCGGCCAACGCTCCAAGCAGCGCCGAGGACTCCGGTGAGACCGGCGCGCGGCTCGGCTGAGACCGGCGCGCGGCTCGGCTGAGCACGGCGCGCCAGACGAGACCAGGCAGCGGGCTGCGCCGAGCATGAGCCTCCGGCGCGACCGCCCGCGACTCAGCTGAGCACGAGCGGTCGGCGCGAGCCGTTGACGGCGTCAGCGGCGCGCGCGACATCCTCGTCGTCGTTCCAGAGGTGGAATGCGACGCGCGCACGCCCCGCGCGCCCCGAGGCGACCAGTCCGGCCACGGTGAGGGCTGCGAGGTCGCACCCGGTCTCGTCGGGCCAGGTGACGATCGCCGAATCAGAGGCTTCGAGCCCCAGCCGTTCGCGGAACGCGTTCGCCAGCCCGAGGTCGTGGCGTCGCACCGACTCCAGGTCGAGCGACGCCGCGAATCCGAGCGCCGCCTCGGCACCGACCCAGGCGTGCCACGCGGGGGAGACCTCGAACCGGCGCGCGCCGTCGGCGAGGTGCAGCTCGGGTCCGTAGCACGACGCCCACGGGTCGGTGCCCGAGTACCAGCCGGCCGTGTGCGGGGTGAACTCGGTGATCGCACGGTCGGAGAACGACGCGAACGCGGCACCGCGCGGGGCGCCGAGCCACTTGTACGCGTGGCAGACGACGAGGTCGGCCTCGACGGCGTCGGCCGGCATCCAGCCGGTCGCCTGCGTCGTGTCGACGAGTGTCAGCGCGCCGGCGGTTCGCGCGGCCGCGGTGATCGTGGCGAGATCGGCGACCTCACCCGTCGCCGACTGCACGAGCGAGTATGAGACGAGCCACGTCGACGGCGTGATCGCGTCGGCGAGGGCGTCGAGCGGCACATGCCGGACGCGCAGGTCGCCGCGCGCGAGGAACGGCGCGACGACCGACGAGAAGTCGCCGTCGATGCAGAGGATCTCCGCGCCGGCCGGGGCCGAAGCGGCGGCGAGCCCCGCGAACACCGAGACCTGCGAGCCGGTGGCGATGCGCTCGGCCTCGGTGCCGAGGAGCGCCGCTGCGTGAACACGCGCCCGCTCGAGCGTCGCCGAGTAGTCGGCCGCGCTCGCGGAGCCGGTCGACCAGCGCTCGAGGTCGCGCCGCACGGCGTCGCGGGTGACGTCGGCGGGCAGGCCGAGGGTGCAGGCGGCGAGGTAGCCGCGGCCGGCCGCGAAGCGGTCGCCGAGGTCGAGACGGTCTGCGTGTTCGAGCATGCGTCCAGCCTCGGCGACCATAAATCATTCGACAAGACCCAGTGTGCGATGACACAGATAACCGCGGATTATGATTGCGCTATGTCGGATGCCTCGATCGAAGCCCTCGCGGCCGCACTCGACCTGCAGACCGTACGGGTGGTGCGCCGCATCGCCGAGCACGGCTCGCTCACCGCTGCCGCCGAGTCGCTCGGCTACAGCCAGCCGGCGGTGAGCCAGCAGTTGCGCCGGTTCGAGGAACGGACCGGTATCGCCCTCGTGGAGCGCGTCGGCCGCGGGGTGCGCCTCACGCAGTCGGGCCGGGTGCTCGCGCGGCACGCCAACGCCGTCGCGACCGTGCTCGAGGCCGCGGCCGGAGAGCTCGCCGAGCTCCGGGGTCTGCGAGCCGGGCGGGTGCGCCTCGTGGCCTTCCCCTCGGCGTCGGCCACGCTCGTGCCGAAACTCATCGCCGCGCTCGCGGCGGAGCATCCCGGAATCACCGTCACCTACGTCGAGGCCGAGCCGCCCGAGGCGGTCGCGGCGGTGCGCGCCGACCGCGCCGACGTGGCGATCACGTTCAGCTACCCGGGCGACCGCGACGACCCGCACCGCGCGAGCGCGCGCGGACTCGACGTGCGCTCGTACGGCGACGAGCCGATGCGGCTCGTGCTGCCCGCGGGGCATACAGCCGCGGCATCCGAGACCATCGACCTCGCCCAGCTGGGGGAGGAGTCGTGGATCGCCGGGTGCCCGCGCTGCCGCGGTCACCTGCTCGAGCTCGCGGATGCTGCGGGGTTCACACCGCGCATCGCCTTCGAGACCGACAACTTCGTCGCCGTCGAGGGCATGGTCGCGCAGGGGCTCGGCGTCGCGCTGCTGCCGGCGCTCGCGCTCGCCGCCTCGCCGCGGCATCCGGGCGTCGTCACGCGGCCGACCGCGCGCGCCGACGTACGGTCGCTGCACCTCGTCACCGCCAAGGGCGCTGACCGGGTGCCGGCGGTCGCCGCCGCGCTCGCTGCGCTGGCATCGCTCGCTGCATTGGCCGCGCCGGACGGTCACGACGACTGAGCCCGCCACGACGGCACCGCGGGTGCCGCCCGCGCCTCGATACCATTGAGCCGATGTCCGATTCAGCTCACCCCGTCACCCAGGCCACCGGCAGCGACATCCGTGTGCGCTTCTGCCCCTCACCGACCGGAACCCCGCACGTGGGTCTCGTGCGCACCGCCCTCTTCAACTGGGCGTACGCGCGGCACACCGGCGGCACCTTCGTGTTCCGCATCGAAGACACCGACGCCGCGCGCGACAGCGAGGAGAGCTACGAGCAGATCCTCGATGCGCTCACCTGGCTCGGCCTCGAATGGGACGAGGGAATCGGCATCGGCGGCCCGCACGAGCCGTACCGGCAGTCGATGCGCAGCGACATCTACGCCGAGGTCATCGAGAAGCTCAAGGCTGCCGGCCACCTCTACGAGTCGTACTCGACCGCGGAGGAGATCGACGCCCGCAACGAGGCCGCGGGCCGGCCCAAGCAGCTCGGCTACGACAACTTCGACCGCGACCTGACCGACGAGCAGAAGGCGGCGTTCCGCGCCGAGGGCCGCCAGCCCGCGCTGCGCCTGCGCGTGCCCGACGTCGAGCTCGGCTTCGACGACCTCGTGCGCGGCCGCATCGACTTCGCCGCCGGGTCGACGACCGACTTCGTGCTCGTGCGCCCCAACGGCGCCCCGCTCTACACGCTCGTGAACCCCGTCGACGACGCGCTCATGGGAATCACGCACGTGCTGCGCGGCGAAGACCTGCTCTCGTCGACGCCCCGCCAGATCGCGCTCTACCGCGCGCTCATCGACATCGGCGTGACGACCTTCATCCCGCGGTTCGGCCACCTGCCGTACGTCATGGGGGAGGGCAACAAGAAGCTCTCCAAGCGCGACCCCGAGTCGAACCTGTTCCACCACCGCGACCGCGGGTTCATCCCCGAGGGCCTGCTGAACTACCTCGCCCTGCTCGGCTGGGGCTTCTCGGCCGACCGCGACGTGTTCAGCCGCGACGAGCTCGTCGCCGCGTTCGACGTCGAGAACGTCAACCCGAACCCCGCGCGCTTCGACCTCAAGAAGGCCGAGGCGATCAACGGCGACCACATCCGCCAGCTCGAGGTCGCCGACTTCGCCGCCCGCACGGTGCCGTACCTCGAGAAGGCGGGCGTCGTCGCCGCACCGCTCTCGGCGGCCGACGAGGCGATCCTGGTCGAGGCGGCGCCGCTCGTGCAGGAGCGCATCGGACTGCTCGGCGAAGCGCCCGGCATGCTCGGCTTCCTGTTCACGGATGCCGCGGGGCTCGAGTACGACGAGGCCGCCGTCGGCGCACTCCCGGCCGACGCGCCGGCCGTGCTCGCCGCGGCCCGCGCGGCGCTGGACGCGCTGCCCGCATCGTCGTGGGGGACCGCCGAGATCGAGGAGGCGCTGCGCGCCGCCCTCATCGACGGGCTCGGCCTCAAGCCCCGCGTGGCCTTCGGTCCCGTGCGCACCGCGATCTCGGGGCGCCGGGTCTCGCCGCCGCTCTTCGAGTCGATGCAGATCCTCGGCAAGGTCGACTCGCTCGCGCGCATCGACCGCCTGGTGGCGCTCGTCGGCTAGGTCGCTGCCGCGCCGTCGACACCACCGCTTCGGGGGTGCTTTCCCGCAAGTTCAGCCGCTTTCGCGGCTCGCATCTTGCGGAAAAGCACCCCCGAAGTGCATCTGGGCCCGGTGAGCGCGGCTCAGTTTGGCTGGGGCGGTTCGGTAGGCTAGTGTTGTCTCTCGGCCCGGGAACCTCGGTTTCAGGCCATTGGGGTATGGTGTAATTGGCAACACGGCTGATTCTGGTTCAGTTGTTCTTGGTTCGAGTCCAGGTACCCCAGCTTTGAAAACCCCCGGTTCGCCCGGGGGTTTTGCTTTGTCACGGCTCAGACGGGCGGCTCAGCTCCGGGAGACGCCGGCGTCGTACCCGGCGATCGCGGGCGATGGTCACCAGGACGACGGCGATGCCCAGCAGGGCGACGAACGCGTTCGCCGCAGTGAGGGCGATGGCCTCTCCGGGCGTGAAGCCGTCGAGCTCGGTGACGTGGAAGACGAAGTGCGGAATCCCGAAGATCAGGTAGGCCACGGTCGCGGGGATCACGAAGTGCGCCTTCGGCGTGATGATCGCGAGGAGCAGCAGGAACGCGATCCCGAGCGTGGCCCAGCCGAAATCACGGGCGTAGTGCTCGCTGAACGGCGGGGTGAGGTCGACGGTGGGGAAGTTCAGGTAGAAGCTCTTCGGTGCGAGGGCGTTCCACATCCCGACGACGAGTTCGTCGAGGAAGAGGATCACCAGCCCGATGCGGATGAACACGGTCATGGACGGCTCCTTCGAATCGCGGCATCCCGACGGCGGTGCCGAAGCCGGGCGCTACTGAGTACGACGGCACAGCCTGCCCGTTCGTGAGGCGCGCGGACAGTTCGACCCTTCAACCTTGACGCGTCGATGATCAAGGCGCTGCCGTCAACAGGTCATGATGACCTCTCGTACGATGGTCGGATGATCACTGTGGATGGCCCGGCGGCGCGGATTCTCACGGCGTACACGGACCTCCTGGTGGAGCGCGGCATCCGCGGGGCGACGCTCGAGGCGGTCGCATCCCGTGCCGGGCTCTCGAAGTCGGGCACTCTGCACCACTTCACGTCGGTGCGGGCACTGCGCACTGCGATGTTCGCCGAGCTCCGCGCCCAGGTCGAGCAGGACGTCGAGCAGATGGCCGCCGCGCCCGAGGGGGCCGTGCGCTACTACCTGAGCTCGTCGCTCGATCGCGAGAGCGAGCTCGAACGGCTCATCGAGGCGTGCTACCGCATCGCGCAGACCGGCGACGACGACGCGCTCGAGGTGCTGCGCGATTGCCGCACGGGCTGGCTCGACCTGCTCGGCACCGCCACCGGCGACCCGACGCTCGCACGACTCGTGCTGTTCGTCGGCGACGGCATCAACCACAACGCGCTCATGAGCCTTCCGCCCGAGCGGGAGGACGTGCTGACCCCCGATCGCGTCGAAGCGCTCATCACGACGGTCGAGGCGATTCGAGCGAACCCGGGGAGCTGAGCGCACAGAGCTGTGCGCGCCGAGCCGAGCACCTCGAGCTGAGCACGCCGAACTCAAACTGCCGAGCCGGGGCTCTGCGGGCACGGCAGACCGACTAGTCGGTCGGTCAGGTACACTCGTTCGAGTCCGACGACCCTCGACGACGAGAAGGCACCACCCATGAGCTCCCCGGCGACCCCCACCGCGGCCCCAGCACCATCCACCCGAACCACACCCGGCGGCACCCCCACCAAGGGGCTCGCCATCGGCAAGCTCGGGCTCTGGGGCTCGACCGTCATCGGCATCGCCTCGACGGCGCCGCTCTTCTCGCTCGCCGCGACCCTCGGCTACGTCGTCATCGCCGTCGGCGCCCAGGCGCCGATCGCCTTCATCCTCGCGTTCGTGCCGATGCTCTTCACGGCGTTCGCCTACAAGGAGCTCAACGACGACGTGCCCGACTGCGGCACGGTGTTCACCTGGGCGGCCAAGGCGTTCGGTCCGCGCACCGGGTGGATGGCGGGCTGGAGCATCGCCGTCGCCGGCGTGCTCGTGATGGCGAACCTCGCCGAGATCGCCTCGGCGTACCTGCTGAGCCTCATCGGCGACGGCTCGCTCGCCGACGACCGGTTCATCGTGACGGCCTTCGGCTGCGTCATCATCGCCGTGATGACCTGGGTGTCGCTGCGCGGCGTCGAGATCGGCGAGCGCATGCAACAGGTGCTGCTGATCATCCAGTACCTCGCGATGGCCGCATTCGTCGTCGGCTGCCTGATCGGCTTCTTCAACGGCACCGCTCCCGACCCCACGCCCGTCTCGCTCGACTGGTTCAACCCGTTCCTCGCCGACGGCACCGGCATGGTGCAGGCGATCCTGCTCGCCCTCTTCATCTACTGGGGCTGGGACACGTGCCTCGCTCTCACCGAGGAGACGAAGGACCCGCGCCGCACGCCCGGCCGCGCCGCGACCCTCACGACCGTCATCCTGCTCTTCACGTACGTCGGCGTCACGGTCGTCGCGATGATGTACGCCGGACTCGGCGACACCGGCACGGGGCTCGCCAACGAGGCGCACGCCGACGATGTCTTCTCGGTGCTCGCGGGCACGGCGATGGGACCGTTCGGTTGGTTCCTCGTCATCGCGGTCGCGATCTCGGCGCTGTCGTCGTCGCAGACCACGATCCTGCCGACCGCACGCGGCACCTTCGCGATGGGCGTCTACAAGGCACTCCCGGCCCGGTTCGCGAAGGTGCACGAGGTGTCGAAGACGCCGACGTTCTCGACGACGCTGCTCGGCGTCATCGCGATCGTCTACTACGCGGGCATGAACCTCGTCTCGACCGACGTGCTCGCCGACTCACTGCTGTCGATGGGCCTCGCGATCGCGTTCTTCTACGCCATCGCGAGCTTCGCCTGCGTCTGGTACTTCCGCCGCACGCTCTTCGCGAGCCGACGCAACGTGTTCTACCGCTTCGTCTTCCCGCTCATCGGCGGGGTGTTCATGACGTGGGCGTTCGTGCAGTCGGCGATCGACATGCTGAATCCCGACTACGGCTACTCGCAGGTCGCGGGCGTCGGCGGCGCCTTCATCGTCGGCGTGGGCTCGCTCCTGCTCGGCGCCGTGCTCATGTTCGTCTGGGCGATGTTCCCGGGCGCCAAGGACTACTTCGAGAAGCGATCGCTCAACCGCGACACCGAGGTGCTCGCGCCCGAGTGAGCGATGCGCGATCCGGATGCCTCGTGGCGGGCACGCTCGTGCGAACGAGCGGCTCGCGGCCGAGGCATCCGCGTCGCCCCGCACCAGCATCACCGAACCGAACCCAACCGAATCGAACGAGGAGTACCGATGGCCGACACCATCGTCATCGGCGCCGGCATCGCCGGCGTCACCGCCGCCCGACTGCTTCAGGCGGGCGGGCAGCGCGTCGTCGTGCTCGAGGCGCGCGACCGCATCGGCGGACGCATGTGGACCGACCGCACCGCCGGCTTCTCGGTCGACCGCGGAGCGTCGTGGATCCACGGCCTCACCGACAACCCGCTGACCGAGCTCGTCGCCGAGCTCGGCATGGATGCAGTCGAGTTCACGGTCGGCAGCTACCAGGCCGGCGGTCGGCCGATCGCCGACTTCGACGAGGAGCATCGACGGTTCGACGCCGACGAGACCCGTCGCTGGCTGGCCGACATCGACACCGCCGACGATTTGCTGCTGCAGGCGTCGGCCGCATCGGCACCGGGGGAGACCTACGCCGACGTCAGTGAGCGGGCGATCGCGGCATCCGGATTCGACGGGCTTCGCGCCGCGCGGGTGCGCGCCTTCCACCGGCACCGCACCGAGGAGCAGTGCGGCACCGACATCGACCGGGTCGCCGCGCACGGGCTCGACGAGGACGCGATCGACGGCGACGAGGTCATCCTCCCGGGCGGCTACGACGTGCTGCCGCGCTCGCTCGCCGCGGGGCTCGACATCCGGCTCGGCCAGCAGGTCGTCGCGGTCAAGTGGTCGGAGGCCGGCGTCCGGGTCGAGACCGCGAGCGATGTCTTCGAGGCGGCTCGGGCCGTCGTGACGGTGCCGCTCGGGGTACTCAAGGCCGGCGGCATCCGGTTCGCCCCCGAACTGCCCGAGGTCGTGACCGGCCCGATCGAGCGGCTCGGCATGGGCGTGTTCGACAAGGTCTTCCTGCGGTTCGCCGAGCGGTTCTGGGAGGACGGGGTCTACGCGATCCGCCAGCACGGCGAGCCCGGCTTCCCCTGGCACTCCTGGTACGACGTGTCGGCGGTCAGCGGCGAGCCGATGCTGCTGACCTTCGCAGGCGGCGACTGGGCGCGGCGCATCGAGGCCATGGACGACGATGCGATCGTCGCCTCGGCGATGCAGGGGCTGCGTGCGAACTACGGCGATGCGGTGCCCGACCCGATCGCGCACTGGATCACGCGGTGGGGCGGAGACGAGTTCTCGCTCGGCTCGTACTCGTACGTGGCAGCCGGCGCCTCCCACGCCGATCACGACGCCCTCGCGACGCCCGTCGGGGGAGTGCTGCACTTCGCCGGCGAAGCGGCCTGGAGCACCGACCCGGCCACCGTGCACGGCGCGCTGCTGTCGGGGCACCGCGCGGCCGAGCGCATCCTCGGGGCCGAGATCCCGATCGCGAGCCTCGCGGAGGGTGCGCGCCCGGAATCGGACTGAGCCGTCGCGGACGGGGGCGTTCGCACCGTCTCCGGCGGCGAGAGCCGTCAGGCGCCGACGCGCTCGCCGTGGGCCGCCCGGTCGTGGATGACGCGCGCGATCACGGTTGCCGTGATCACGACGCCCGCGGCGATGAGGGCGGCGATGCCGGTCGTCACCGAGTGCGGTGCGTCGGCGAGTCGGGCGACCGCGACCCAGCAGAGCCCCCATGACAGCGACAGTGCCGGGGCGATGCGGCCGCCGCCTCGGATGGCGAGTGCGACGCCCACGCCCGCCGCGACACTCAGCACCGCGACCGCCCAGATCTCGGGCGCGAGGCCGAACCCGTCGAACCCGGCGGCGACCAGCACGGCGGTGGCGTTGGCGGCCGTCGCGATGACGATCCAGCCGAGGTAGAGGCCGATCGAGCCGTCGGCGACCACGGCTTCGACCCGATTCTTCGGCGGGATGCTGCGGAGCAGCACGAACAGCCGACAGAGCACGACGAGGATGGCGACGATGATCGGCAGGCTGAGCACGAGCAGGTCGAGCTGCACGCTGAAGATCCAGGCGGCGTTCAGCACGAGCGACGCGGTGACCCACCAGCCGAGCCGGCGTTGGCGCTCGTCGTGTCGTTGGGCGGGAAGGGCCTGCCAGATCGCGTAGGCGAGCATTCCGACGTAGATCACGCTCCAGATGCGGAACGCGCCGGTCGCGGGTGCGATGAGCGTCGAGTCGGCGTCGAGCGAGCCGCCCGCCGCATCCTGGATCGGGGTGCCGACGACCACGCCCGAGCCGATGAACGCCGCGATGACGGCGAGCACCGAGCTGATGAGGACGACGAGCTGCCGTGCGCCGTCGTGGGCGCCCGTTGCGGCGTCGGGTGTCGAATCGGATGCTGCGGCGGTCACGTGCCGTTCCCTTCGCCGAGGTGTACTGCGTGCGTCGGCGCCAGCCTTTCACGATCGAGGGCCGCCTGCCCCGGGTTGACAGCGACGGACGGGGCAGTGCGCGGGCGCCCGCGCCGGCCCGCGGCCGACACTTCTCGATATGCACAAGAAGCCTTGTGCAAATACTCTTGTGCATCTATCGTGGTCGACATGACGACCGAACCCGACCCCGACGGCATCCGCGACATCGTCGAGGTCGACGTGCTCAAGGCGTTCACGCATCCACTGCGCAACCGTCTCTACGACCTGCTCGCGATCGACGGGCCGGCGACGGTGTCGATGCTCGCCGAGAAGGCGGGCGTCGCGATCGGCAGCGTCAGCCACCACCTCGGCATCCTGGCGCGGGCGGGGCTCATCGTCGAGGCGCCCGAGCTCGCCCGCGACGCACGCGAGCACTGGTGGCAACGGGCGCAGCGGGGCATCCGGTGGTCGTCGACCGGGTTCACCGACCCCGCCGCCCGTACCGTCGCCGACTCGATCGAGCAGCAGATGCTCACGCAGCAGCGGGATCAGGCGCGGCAGTGGCTCGACGAGCGCGACGACCGGCCCGAGTGGGCCGCCGTCGCCTTCGCCCACCAGTCGCGACTGTGGCTCACGCCGGCCGAGATGACCGAGCTCGGCGAAGCGATCGAACAGGTGCTGCGTTCGTTCGCCGGTCGCGACCCCGAGGGGCGGGAGGCCGTGCTCGCCATGGCGCGCGCGTTCCCGAACCGGCCATGAGCGTCGAGCAGGCGGCCGCAGCCGCCGAGACCGCGCCCGCCAAAGCCGCGCCCGTCGAGACCGCGCCCGCCGGATCCGCGGGCCAGGCGAAGCGGACGGGCGGCCTCTGGCGCAATCGCGATTTCCTCCTGCTGTGGGCGGGGGAGGCGGCGTCGGTCACCGGCGCCGGCATGACGAGCGTGCTGCTGCCGCTCCTCGCCGTGCAGCTGCTCGACGCATCACCCACGTGGATGGGCGTCATCGCCGCGGCCACCTGGCTGCCGTGGCTCGTCGTCGGGCTGCCGATCGGGGCGTGGGTCGACGGTCGTTCGCCGCGTGCGGTGATGATCGGTGCGAACGCGGTCTCGATGCTCGCGTACGTCTCGGTTCCGGTCGCGGCGGCGCTGGGGATGCTGCAGCTCATGCAGCTCGTGATCGTGGCGCTCGTCGTCGGCACGGCGACGATCGCGTTCCGGGCGGCGTACGCGAAGCTGGTCGTGCGCATCGTCCCCGAGCGCGACCGCGGCCTCGCGAACAGCGTGCTGTTCGGCACCGAGAACGCGGCGAACACGGTCGGGCCCGGGCTCGGCGGGCTCATCGGCCAGCTCGTCGGGCCGGTGCGGGCGATGCTCGGCGAGGCAATCGGCCTCGCGATCTCGCTCGTCTGCCTCGTGGTGATGCGCCCGCATCCGGTCGCCGCGCCCGCGCGGCGCGAACCGCTGTGGGCGGCGGTACGGACGGGTCTCGGCGTCGTGTTCGGCGACCGGATGGTGCGGTTCTTCGTGCTGCAGGGCGCGGTCGCCAACTTCGGGCTCATCGGCCAGCAGGCGATCCTCGTGCTGTGGCTGAGTCGCGATCTCGGGCTCGACGCCGCCACGATCGGCGCCGTCTTCGCGGTCACGTCGGTCGGCGGCATCGTCGGTGCACTCGCGGCGCCGTGGCTCGGGCGGGCGCTCGGCGATGCGCGTGCGATCACGATCATGCTCACCATCGCCGGGCTGATGCTGCCGCTCCTCGCCTTCGCGGCGCCCGGCCCGATCCTGTGGGCGGTCGTCGTCGCCGACGCCCTCGCCGTGGCGGGCATCGTCGCCGCGAACGTGCTGCGTCGCACGTGGATCCAGTCGTACGTGCCCGAGCACCTGCTCGCGCGGCAGAGCACGAGTGCGCAGCTCGTGAACTTCGCGGGCATGCCGGTCGCGGGCGTCCTCGCGGGCCTCCTCGCCGAGTCGTGGGGGCCGGCGCCCGTGATCTTCGCGATGGGCCTCGTCGCGCTCGCGGCGAATGCGGTGTCGTGGTGCCAGCCGTGGCTGCGGCGCCGCGACCTTCCTCGCTCGAACGCTTGACGTACTACGGCACACGTAGTACGTTCGAGGCACTATCCACGTGCGCTCGAGGGGGCCGCCATGATCAGTGCCGACGCGATCCGCGGGTACATCGACCTCATGGTGCTGTCGTTGCTGCGCCGGCGCCCGTCCTACGCGTACGAGCTCGCGCAGCAGATCCATGCCGTGACGGGTTCCGAGTACACGATCAAGCAGACCACGCTCTACTCGGCCGTGAAGCGACTCGAGTCGAGCGGTCTCGTCACCTCGTACGCCGGCGCCTCGGAGTCGGGCAAGCCACGCACCTACTACCGCATCACCGCCGAAGGGCTCGATCACCTCGAGTCGAAGGTCGCCGAATGGCGCGACACGAAATCGGTCGTCGACCGGTTCATCGAAGGAGTCGAAGCATGAACGTCATCACCGCCTACCTCGAGACGATGTTCGGCGCGTACCCGCAGACGCCGCGCATGGCCGAGGCCAAGGCCGAGCTGCACGCGATGATGGAGGACGCCTACCACGGTTACCTCGCCGACGGTCTCTCCGAGAACGAGGCCGTGGGCCGGGTCATCACCGAGTTCGGCAACCTCGACGAGCTCGCGCCACAGCTCGGCATCGCTGCCGAGATCGCGCCCGCCGCCGTCACCGGTGGCGCAGGGGCCTCCGCCCGGCCCGCTTCCGCGCGCTCGGTACCCGCCGCGCCTCCGGTCACGCTCGACGAGGCCGAGCGGTACGCCGCCGCGCGGCGCACCGGCGACCCGCGAATGGCCATCGCCGTCGCGCTGTTCGTGATGTCGCCGGCTCCGCTCATCGCGCTCGCCACGCTCAGCAACGGGGCGACGTTCGGCCTCGGCCAGCAGGCCGCCGTGCTCACGGGCCTCGTGTGCCTGCTCGTGATCGTGGCCGTCGGCGTCATGATGCTCGTTCGCCGAGAACAGCAGCTCGCACCGTTCGCCCGCCTCGCGGCCGGGCGGTTCACCCGATCCGTCGCCGTCGACCGATGGGCCGACGCGCTCGTCGCCGAGGCGGCCCCGAAGCGGGCGGTCGCCCTGCAGGTCGCCGTCGGGCTCTGGATCCTCGCGGTCGGCCCCGTGCTCGCCGTGAGCCTGCTCGCGCCGCCCGCGGTCGCGAACGTCTGGATCGGCGTCGCCGTGGCTGGGATGCTGCTCATCATCGCGACGGGCCTGTTCGTGTTCCTCCGCGCGAACTGGGCGGCGTCGACCGCCGAGACGCTCACCCGGGGCGGTTCGACAGCGACCCGTGGCGCCGACGATGAGCGCAGCATCGTGGGCGTGGTCGCCGCGTTCTACTGGCCGGTGGTCGTCGCGGTGTTCCTCGGGTGGAGCTTCATCGGCAACGCCTGGTACATCTCGTGGGTGATCTGGCCGATCGCGGCGGTGCTCTTCGGCGCGCTCGCCTCGGGGCTGCGCGCGATCGACCGCTACCGCGCCGCCGAGTAGCCCGCGCTCCGCGAACGGCGGCGCGCGGCATCCGCGGTTATCGGCCCGACCACGGGGGCGGCCGGTACCGTGAGCACATGAGCGGTCATCCTGGCGAACGACCAGCCGGCGCGCACCTGCCGACGACCGAGGTCGGTCAGCCGTCGACGATCGCCGTGCGCGGCGCGCGCGTGCACAACCTGCGCGGCATCGACGTCGACCTGCCACTCCGGGCACTCGTGGGCATCGCCGGCGTCTCGGGCTCGGGCAAGTCATCGCTCGCGATGGGTGTGCTCTACGCCGAGGGGTCGCGCCGCTACCTCGAGGCACTCTCGACCTACACCCGCCGTCGCATGGCACAGGCGCCGCGTGCCGCCGTCGACTCCGTCGAGCACGTGCCGGCGGCGCTCGCGCTGCGTCAGCGGCCGGGCGTGCCGGGGGTCCGCTCGACGTTCGGCACCTCGACCGAGCTGCTGAACGTGCTGCGGCTGATGTTCTCGAGACTGGCCGCCCACGTGTGCCCGAACGGGCACCGCGTGCCGCCCACGATCGATGTCGCCGCCGAGGTGCCGTTCGCCTGCCCGGTGTGCGGTGAGCGCGTGCAGCCGCCGGGCGCTGAGGACCTCTCGTTCAACGCCGGTGGTGCCTGCCCGACGTGCCAGGGCACCGGGGTCGTGCGCACCGTCGACGACGCGGCCCTCGTGCCCGACCCGTCGAAGACCATCGACGGGGGAGCGGTCGTGCCATGGCAGATGTTCGGGTTCAACGTGCAGCCCGACATCGCCCGCGAGTTCGGCGTGCGCACCGACGTGCCGTGGCGCGACCTCACCGACGCCGAGCGCGACATCGTGCTCGCCGGACCGGCCGAGAAGAAGCACATCACGGTGACGAGCCGCAAGGGCATCCACGAGCTCGACTTCACCTTCCGCAACGCGAGGCTCACCGTGACCGAGGAGCTCAAGCGCGCCCACGACGAGAAGCGCCTCGCCAAGGTGAGCCGCTTCCTCACCGAGGGGGTCTGCCCCGCGTGCGGCGGCACCCGGCTCAGCCCGGCGGCCCGCACGCCACTGATCGGCGACCTGGGCCTCGCCGACGTCACGGCGATGACGCTCGACGACGTGGTCGCATGGGCGCCAGGCGTGCCGCCGTCGCTGCCGAGCGAGATGCGGGCGATGGCGGTCGCGCTCGTCGACACCCTGCTCGCGATGGCCGGGCGACTCGTCGAGCTCGGGCTCGGCTACCTCTCGCTCGACCGGGCCGGCGCCACGCTGTCGACGGGTGAGCGGCAGCGTGCGCAGCTCGCGCGCGCAGTGCGCAACCGCACCACGGGCGTGCTCTACGTGCTCGACGAGCCGTCGATCGGCCTGCATCCCGCGAACGTCGAGGGGCTGCTCGGCGTGATGCGCGACCTGCTCGCCGACGGCAACTCGGTGGTGTTCGTCGACCACGACGTGCAGATCCTGCGCGAGGCCGACTGGCTGGTCGAGATCGGCCCGGGGTCGGGCACGGAGGGCGGCGCCGTGATCGCCGAGGGGCCGCCCGACGGGCTGGCCCCGGCCGCGCCGGCGCCGATCGCGGCCGCTTCCGCCGCGGCCGCTTCCGCCGCGGCCGCTTCCGCCGCGGCCGCTTCCGCCGGGGGCGCTGCCGCCACGGATGCCTCCGCCCCGGACGGGGCGAAGGGCTCGCGGCTCGCCGGGTTCCTGACCGGAGCCGAGCCCGTCGTCGTCCGTGATCGCGCCAAGCCCGAGACGATGTTCGACCACGGTCGCATCCGGCTCGAGACTGCGGCCATTCACACCGTGCACCCGCTCGAGGTCGAGTTCCCGCTCGGCCGGATGATCGCGGTCACCGGGGTCTCGGGTTCAGGCAAGACGACGCTCGTGCTCGACTCGCTCGTGCCCGCGCTCGCGGCGCACGAGCGCTCCGTGCTCACCGCACCGGTGCGTGCGCTCGCCGCTCCCGACGACGTGAAGGTGCACGTCGTCGACGCGACCCCGATCGGGATCAACGTGCGCTCGACCGTGGCCACCTACTCGGGCGTCATGGACGACCTGCGCAAGGCGTACGCCGCCCCCGACGCTGCCCGCGGCACGGGGCTCACCGCCTCGGACTTCTCGTACAACACGGGTTCGCTCGCCTGTCCACGGTGCGACGGCACGGGCGAGATCTCGCTCGACGTGCAGTTCCTGCCCGACGTCGACATCGTCTGCCCCGAGTGCGACGGCAGTCGCTTCGCGCCCGCGGCCGACGCGTACCGGCGCGACGGGGTGAGCCTGCCCGCGCTGCTCGGGTGCACGGTTCGCGAGGCGCTCGCGTCGACGACCGACCTGCCGCGCGTGCACAAGCGGTTGACCGCGTTCGACGAGCTGGGACTCGGCTACCTGACGCTCGGCGAGGCGACCCCGGCGCTGTCGGGCGGCGAGGCGCAGCGGCTCAAGCTCGTCAGCGAGATGCATCGCAACCAGGCCGATGCGGTGTTCGTGCTCGACGAGCCGAGCGTCGGCCTGCACCCGCTCGACGTGCGCACCCTCATCCGAGTGCTGCAGCGCCTCTGCGACCGCGGCGCGACGGTGATCGTGATCGAGCACGACCTCGACCTGATCGCCAACGCCGACCACGTGATCGACCTGGGCCCGGGCGGCGGGGTCGAGGGCGGCCGGATCGTCGCGGTCGGAACGCCCGACGACATCGCCCGCGACCGCTCGTCGGTCACCGGCCGGTATCTCGCTCGGCACCTGGGGCTCGCCGGCGCCTGAGCGGCGACGCCGCGCGACCGCGGCGCGGAGGCATCCTCGATCGCCCCCGCCCCGCGGACGCGCGTACGCGTCAGCTCAGCGCGACCGCCTTCGCTGCGCGCTCGCCCGACTCGACGGCCCCGTTGAGGAACCCGTAGTACGCGACGCTCGTGTGCTCCCCGGCGAAGTGCACGTTGCCCTCGGGCTGCGAGCCGACGCCGAACAGCTGCGTGTACTGGCCCGGCCGCTGGCACGTGTAGGCACCGTGCGACCACCGGTTCGCGTACCAGAAGTCGCGGTAGCTCCTGCCCGTGTATGCGGCGCTCACGCCCGGGAAGATCGGCTCGAGCTGCGCGAGGTACGACGACACCTGCGCCGCGGGCGCGACGCCGAACGGCTGGCCCGACCACGACTTCACCTGGTCGCCCGAGGGGAAGAAGTTGTACACGCCGATCGGCAGCGGGTGCGAGGCGGTGTCGTCCCAGCCGCACTGGAACCCCGACGCGTTCGTGTACGCGGCGCCACCGTAGCCCTGCTCGACCCACGGCCGGTGCGAGACCTCGACGTGCAGCTTCGCGTTCGCGCCGAGCCCGAGCTCGTCGATCGCCCGGCGGGTGAGCGCCGAGAAGCCCGACTGGCTGAGATCGCACTCGCGCAGTGTCGTGAACGGCAGCGCGAGGATCACCCGGTCGAACGTCTTGTCGACGGTCTGGTTGCCGACCTTGAAGCTCAGCCGCACCGTGCCGTCGGCGTTGCGCTTGACCGCGACGAGCTCGTGACCGTACCGCGCAGTGCCGGCCGGCAGCTCGGCGAGCATGCGCGTCACGATCTGGTCGTTGCCGCCGCGCACGACGTACTTCTCGTCGGCGCCGTTGATGGGGGAGAGGCTGTTCTGCGAGTTCCAGCCGAGCAGGTAAACGAGATTGAGCGCGGACTGCTCGTGCGACTCGAGCCCGTATTCCGCCATGACGTTCGACCGCATGAGCTTCGCGAAGCGGCTCGACAGGCCGCCCGGCACCTTCGCCGCGAGCCAGTCGTCGACGGTCATGCCGTCGAGCGCGACGCCCGCCGTTGTGTGCGAGTCGTACGTCTGGCAGTACGGCGCAGCCGCGAGGTCGGCCTTCATCGCCTGGTAGACCTGCCCCCAGTCGTCGTTCGCGTCGTCGTAGGGGTAGTCGGCGCCGTCGATCCAGTACTTGTCGACCCACCCCTGGTAGCTGCCACCCGCGACGACGTCGATGCTGAGCCCGAGGTTCGCGGCCAGGTTGCGGATCGCGTTGTGGTCGGTGTTGATGAGCGCGCCGCCGTGCTCGACGACGATGCCGTCGTCGAAGTGGTCGCGCAGGCTGTAGCAGCGGCCGCCGGCGCGGGCGCTGCCCTCGAAGAGCGTCGCGGCGATGCCCTTCGTCTTCCAGAGCCAGTGCGCGGCTCGGGTGCCGGCGAGGCCGGCGCCGACGATGCCGACGCTCGGCGCCGGGGCGGGCTTGGCCGCCGCGGCCGCTGCCGGCATGGGTGCCGAGGCCAGTGCGAGCGCGGCGCCCGCGCCGGCGATGCCCGCGACCCTGAGGGCGTCGCGTCGGCTGGGCGGCGGCTTCGGGTGATCGGCGGCCGCGGCGCGGGCCTCGGCGGCTTCGCCGAGCACGTCGTCGACGGGGATGCCGCGCCGGTCGGCTTCGCCGTGGGCGCGGAGGATCGAGCCGATCCGGGCGGTGAGCGGCGTGGTGCCGCGGGGAGTTGCCTGCATGAAGAACCTCGCTGTTCCGAAATGGGTGGAGCGGTGCCGTACATGGAGCAATGGTGCGATGCCGTGGACGTCGGCGAACCGATCGTCGGGGGGGCGGGCGCGGCATCAGGCGCCCTGCATGACCTCCTCTCGCGAGAGGAGCCGGTTCGCGACGAGCTCGCCGACGAGTACCTCGGCGAGGATCGCGACGTCGGGGTCGTCGTCATGGCGGTGGCGCACGACGAGCTCGGCGCCGGGCAGCTCGTGGCCGACCGCGGCGAAGCGCGAGCCGCGAGCGGCCATCCATTCGAGGGCCTGGTCGTCCCATGCCGAGCCGGCGAACACGAGGGCGCGGTAGTCCTGCGTCTTCGTGAGGTACACGTCGACGTGCGACCAGTCGCCCGTCTCCGACGCGAAGGCGCCGACGCGCGGCACCTCGCGCAGCATGAGCGCCGACTGCTGTGCACTCGAGAGGCGCTCGACAGGAGCGAGGGCCCACGCGCCGTCGGGCCCCGCGACCAGGCTCGTGAGCGGGTCGAGCCAGTCGGTGGAGGCAGTCAGCAGCTCGGCCGACGCGGTCGCGGCCCGGCGCAGCACGGCGGCGTCGAACCTCGCCGATGCCGCGGGGCGCAGCGCGTGCAGCACGGCGTCGACGACGGCGAACGTGGCACGGAACGTGCGGCACGCGACGCCCGACGCCTCGGTTCCGGCGACGAGCGGCACGACGACATCGGCGTGCTCGCCGAGCGCCGAGTCGGGCCGGTTCGTGATCGCGACGAGGCGCCCGGTGCCGCGATAGCGCTCGACGGCCCGCAGCACCTCGACGCTGCCGCCCGTCGCCGAGACGGCGACGACGACGAGACCCGGCGCCGGCCGCGGAAGCAGCTCGCCGCTCGCGAGCTCGACGACGACGTTCGCACCCTCGGCACGGTGGCGCCGCGCGACGACGTCGGCGGCGTAGCGGCTCGAGCCCATGCCGACGACGAGCACCCGGTCGACACCCTCGCGGGCGAGTGCGGCCACGGCGTCGAGTCCCGGCAGTCCGGCGTCGATCGCGTCGGCGAGGGCGCCGAGCGACTGGGGGATCAGCTCGAGGTCGGTGCGGAAGGCGGTGGTGTCCACGGGGTCTCCGGGTGGTCGTCGGTCGGGGAGTGGCGATACGTGATGGCGGCGTCGGGCGCGTAGCGCCACACCGGCAGGAACCGGTCGGCGTAGTGGAGTTCTGCCGCGAGCTGCTCGGCGCAGAACCCGCGCACGAGCGCCTCGTCGAAGAGCTCGGGGCGGGTGAGCCCGCCTCGGTATGCCTCGAGGAAGGCGCCGCGGGCGCGGTCGGCCCACGCGAAGGCGCGGTCGTCGGCGCGGCCGAGGCGGCGCTGCGCGACGGCTGCGACGAGGTCGAGCGAGACGAGCAGGTGGGCGACGTCGCGTGCGGCCGCGTCGGACCGCTCGCGGTCGTCGGCCGACAGTTGCGGGTCGCCGTCGAAGTCGATGACGGTGTACTCGCGTCGGCCGTGGCCGTCAGGCGCGGCGAGCACCTGCCCGAGGTGCAGGTCGCCGTGGATCGGGAACTCGAGGCCGGGGGCGGTGCCCTCGAGCGACCGGATGTCGCGGGCGAGTGAGGCGCGTCGGTTGTGCAGCCTCGCACCGGTCGCGCCGTCGGCGGGGTCGGCGGAGGCGAGCGCCCGCGCCAGCGCGTCGTCGGCGCGGGTGAGGCGGGCGGCCGGCGCCGCAGCGCCCGACGACGTCGCGGTCGCGCCGAGCACGTCGTGGATGCGCGCGACCCGTGCGCCGAGGAGGGCCGGCCACTCGGGTTCGGGTCCGCCGTCGAGGACGGCGACGACGTCGGCCACCGCCCAGGTCCAGCCGTCGTCGGCACCGGGCAGGTAGTCGGTCACGATCGCGAGGGTCGAGGTGCCGAGATCGGGATGCCGCCAGCCGACGCTGCCGACCAGTCGCTCCACGCCCTCGGTGCCTGCGGCGGCGAGCCGGTCGAGGAGCAGCGCGGAGCGGTCGGCCGCGGACCACCGGCCGACGATCTTCACCATGAGGCGCTCGTCGACGATGACCGAGACGTTCGTCTGGTCGACGGTGATCGCCCGCTCCGAGGCATCCTCGCCGATCTCGGGGCCCGCGACCGCGCGGGCGAGCGCACGGGCGAGGCCGTCGCCCGCGGCAGCGCGCCGGCCGTCGACGAGCACGGCGCCGTCGTCGCCGACCGAGAGCACACGGCCGCCGACGACCGGTCGCACACCGTCGACCGTTGCATCGCCACTGATGATCGAGTTCATTGAATTCGGATTATAACTATTCGGTGAAGCCCGCTCCAGTACTTTGTACCGGGCATTGCCATTTCTTGATGAGCGATGCAACAATCGCTCAACCTTGTCCACTGTTGCAGGAGGTTTCCCATGCGTTCGACCCGACGTCTCGTCGCCGCCTCGGCCGGCACGGTCGCACTCGCACTCGCCCTCACGTCGTGCGCGTCGGGCGGTGGTGACACCGCCGGCGAGACGCTCGACCCCGACGCCGATCTCAGCAAGCAGTCGCTCACCGTCTCGATCTGGTCGGACTACTATCCCGAAGACCTCGCCGAGCAGTTCGAGCAGGCCACCGGCGTGAAGACGACGATCGTCAACCACACCACCAACGAGGACATCGTCGCGAAGCTCACGGCGAGCGCCGACTCCGGCATCGACGTCGCATTCATGTCGGGCCAGTACGCGCAGGCGCTCGGCGAGCAGGGGCTGCTCGCGAAGCTCGACAAGTCGCTCATCCCGAACGAGGAGAACCTCTATCCCGAGGCGACCGAGCTCGCCTACGACGAGGGCAACGTCTACTCCGAGCCGTACGCGTGGGGCACGACGGGCCTCTGCTACCGTCCCGACCTCACGGGCTTCGCCCCGACGTCGTGGAACGACCTGCTGAACCCGAAGCCCGAGCTCGAGGGCAAGACCACGATGCTCTCGACCGACCGCTGGCTCGCGATGCCGGCGCTGAAGGCCGCCGGCTACTCGGTCAACACGACCGACGACGCCGAGCTCGACGAGGCGAAGGCGCAGCTCCTCAAGACGAAGCCGACGCTCCTCGCATACGACGACACGACGTTCTACTCGAAGCTCGTCTCGGGCGAGGCCGCGATGGTCGAGGCGTGGGACGGCTGGTGCAACTACGGCATCGCCGAGAACCCCGACATCGAGTTCGTCGTGCCCGACGAGGGCGCCGACCTCTGGGTCGACACGATGACCGTGCTGAACAGCTCGAAGAACAAGGAGGCCGCGATGGCCTTCGTCAACTACATCCTCGATCCCGAGGTGCAGACCTGGGTGGCCGAGAACATCCTCTACAAGGTGCCGAACCAGCAGGCCATGGAGGCGCTCGACCCGGCGCTCGTCGAGCAGTACCCGACGCTCGGCATCTCGGTCGACGACCTCATGAAGCAGGAGGCGATCGTCGACCTCGGCGACGACACCACGAAGTACGTCGACCTCAACGCCGAAGTGCTCGCGACCAACTGACGCCGTGACCTCGACGCTCGATCGGGCCGCCCCCGCCGCACGCGCACCGCGCGTGCGGCGGGGGTTGGCCCCCGTCCCGTTCCTCGCACCGGGCATGTTCTTCCTCATCGTCTTCATGGCGATCCCGGTGGGCCTGCTCGCGTTCTACAGCTTCTTCAAGCGCGGCCGATTCGGTGGCGTCGTGTTCGAGTTCACGCTCGACAACTGGGTGAAGCTGTTCGAGCCGCTCTACCTCGGCGTCATCGGCCAGTCGATCGTCGTCGCATTCGTCGTGACGGTACTCGCGCTCCTGCTCGGCTACCCGATGGCCTACGCGATCGCGGGCCTGTCGCCGAAGTGGCGCACCGTCGCGCTCGTCGCGATCGTGCTGCCCTTCTGGACCAACTTCCTCATCCGCACCTATGCCTGGATCCTGCTGCTCAACAACGCCGGCTGGGTGAACCAGTGGCTGCAGGGGCTGGGCATCATCGACGACCCGATCGCGATGCTGTACACGCCGCAGGCGATCGTCGTGGGCCTCCTCTACATGTACCTGCCGCTCATGGTGCTGCCGCTCTACGCGTCGCTGCAGCAGCTCGACCCCTCGCTGCGCGAGGCGGCGACGAACCTCGGGGCCACGCCCTGGCGCACGTTCCGCACGGTGACGCTGCCGCTCTCGCTGCCGGGCGCGCTCACCGGCTGCATCTTCGTGTTCGTGCCGGCGATGTCGAACTTCGTGATCCCCGAGCTCATCGGCGGCGGCAAGACGATCATGGTCGGCAACCTCGTGCGCGACCAGTTCTTCGAGGCGCGCGACTGGCCGTTCGGTGCGACCCTCGCGCTCGTGCTCACGATCCTGCTCGTCGTGGTGATCGTCGTGCAGTCGGCCGTCTCCCGACGCCTGACCGAAGGGAGTCGTCGTGGTTGACGTGCAGAACCCGCCGACGACGGCGATGCGCGAGGCCGACCCGGCGTCGGCGCCGCGCGCGGTGCGCAAGGCCCGCAGCATCCTCGTGCCGTTGTGGCTCGGCTACGCCTTCCTGTACCTGCCCATCCTCGTCGTCGTGATCATGAGCTTCAACGACTCTGAGAACCTGTTCGTGTGGCGCGGATTCTCGCTGCGCTGGTACCCCGAGCTGTTCGCCGACGAGAAGATCATGCAGGGGCTCGCGAACACCCTCGTGGTGGCGGCGGGCGCGACGGCGATCGCGACCGTGCTCGGCACGCTCCTCGCGTACGGCATCCAGAAGTACACGCGCGGCGGGCTCATCCGCGCCTTCGCGATCGCGCCCGCGATCCTGCCCGACCTGCTGCTCGGCATCGGCCTGCTGACGTTCTTCTCGCTGTTGTCGCTGACGCTCGGGCTGCACTCGGCGATCCTCGCGCACGCCGTGTTCGCGACGGCGTTCGTCACCGCGATCGTGCTCGCCCGCATGGCGAGCATCGACCAGAGCCTCGAGGAGGCGTCGCGCGACCTCGGCGCCGGCCCCGTGCGCACGTTCATGCGGGTGACGCTGCCGCAGCTCGCCCCCGGCATCGTCGCGGGGGCCCTCCTCGCCTTCACGCTCTCGATCGACGAGTTCGTGATCGCGTTCTTCACGACCGCACCGACGCAGCCCACGCTGCCGATCGTCATCTACTCGATGGTGCGCTTCGGGGTCACGCCCGAGGTGAACGCCCTCGCCAGCATCCTGCTGCTCGTGAGCATCGTCACGGTGATTGCGGCGCAGCGCCTGACCAGACTGACAGGAACCACGAAGTGAGCACCGCACCCCTTCTCCGCGTCGATGGCGTCCGCGCCGTCTACGGCGACACCGTCGCCCTGCACGACATCTCGCTCGACATCGAGGGCAACGAGTTCTTCGCCCTGCTCGGCCCGTCGGGCTGCGGCAAGACCACGCTGCTCCGGTCGATCGCGGGCTTCGAGACGCCCGCCGCCGGTCGCATCGAGCTCGACGGCGACGACCTGCTGCGCATGCCGGCGCACCGGCGGCCGGTCAACATGATGTTCCAGAGCTACGCGCTCTTCCCGCACATGTCGGTGGAGAAGAACGTCGCCTACGGCCTCGAGTCCGAGGGCGTCGGGCGCGCCGAGACCGCGAAGCGCGTCGCCGAGGTCATGGACGTGGTCGGGCTCGGTCATCTCGCGAAGCGCCGGCCGGGTCAGCTGTCGGGTGGCCAGCGCCAGCGGGTCGCGCTCGCGCGCGCCATCGTCAAGCGCCCGAAGCTGCTGCTGCTCGACGAGCCGCTGTCGGCGCTCGACCGCCAGGTGCGCGCCTCGATGCAGCTCGAGCTGAAGCGTCTGCAGCACGAGGTCGGCCTGACCTTCGTCGTGGTCACGCACGACCAGGAGGAGGCCATGTCGATGGCCGACCGCATCGCCGTGCTGCGCGACGGCCGACTCGAGCAGCTCGCGACGCCGCAGGAGCTGTACGCCAACCCCGCGACGCGCTTCGTCGCGTCGTTCATCGGCTCGGCGAACCTGCTCGACGGCGTCGCCCGCGCGGGGCGCGTCGAGGTCGCGGGCGTCGGCGCGGTCGCGGTCGACGGGCTCGCGCTCGCCGACGGCTCGGCGGCGACGGCCGTGGTGCGCCCCGAGGACATCGAGCTCACGGCCGATGCCGCGACCGCCGTGCTCAGGGGTTCGATCGTCGACACCTACTTCCTCGGCGGCGCATCGACGCTCGCCGTCGAGGTGCCCGGTCTCGCGGCGCCGGTCATCGCCTCGGTGCACGGCGCGAGCACGTTCACCCGCGGCGATGCCGTGGGTGTGCGGTTCGGCCGTGCGACGGCCGTCGCACGCGAGACGTCGGGCGAAGCGGATGCCGCTGCCGTGGCATCCTCGATCGCCGACGTGCCGACCCCGCAGGCGGCCGAGCCGACGGGGGAGCGCGCCCCCGGCGCCGCTCAGGAGGAGGCGGAGGGCGTCAGGTCATGACCCGTCGCGAGCCGCGCGCTCGCCAGGATCAGTTCGAGGGCGCCGTCGTGGTCGATCGTGGGGTGGCCCGCGATGATGCGGTAGCCGTAGGCGTCCTCGAGTGCGACGAGGTTGCGCGCGATCACGAGCGAGGGCTGCGCGAGCGCGAAGATGCCGCGCGCGGCGCCCTGCTCGAGCACGACCTGGTACATGCCCACCTGCCGGTCGTACAGGGTCGTGAGCAGCGAAGCCATGAGGGGGTTGCGGCCCGCCGACCCGCCGAGCTCGCACAGCAGGCGCACCTCGGTGTCGCCCGGTCCGCTCGGGAGCCCCGACGCCGCGAGCGCGACGAGCCGCTCGACGGGATCGTCGGGCAGCTGCTCGAGCATGCGCACGCGCGCTTCGTAGAACCGCTCCATGCCCGCGCGGTTCGCCTCGAACATGAGCTCGTCGACGTCGGGATAGTAGTAGAGCACGGCGCTCGAGGTGAGGCCGGCCTCTTCGGCGACGCGGTTCAGCCGCGCCCCGTCGGGTCCGTGCGCCGCGATCGCACGCTGGGCCGCCGCAACGAGCTGGCTGCGTCGCTCCTCTTGCCGCTTCGGTCGCGCCATGCGCTGCCCCCTCGTCGTCGAGTTCTCTGTATCGGTGCTCAATGATACGTCGATTCGGCCATATTCCGTGGAACTCTTGACAACACAAATTCTTTTCATCACCATTCAATAAATCGACGAAGGAGTCATCATGACCGGCGAGCGCCGCACGTTCCTGTTCATGCCCGAGAGTGCCTACGGGCCCACGAACAACTGCATCGGCATCGGCAACGTGCTCCTCCAGCGCGGCCACCGCGTCGTCTTCGCCGCCGAGCGGTCGTGGGAGGGCAAGCTCTTGGCCCTCGGCTTCGAGGAGGACCTCGTCGACCTCGCGCCCGCCCCCGAGGAGGAGGTGGAGCAGGACGCCGGCCAGTTCTGGAAGGACTACATCCGCGACGTCTCGCCCGAGTTCCGCAAGACCACCGCCGAGCAGCTCGAGACCGTCACGCTGCCGATCTGGCAGGCGCTCGTCGAGGGGGCGAAGTACTGCGAGCCGCAGCTCAAGGCGATCATCGAGCGCGTGCGGCCCGACGTCGTCATCGAGGACAACGTGCTCGCCTTCCCGGCGCTCGTGACGGCGGGCGTGCCGTTCGTGCGCATCGTCTCGTGCAACCCGCTCGAGGTGCCGGGCGACGGCATCGCCCCCGTCTTCTCGGGCCTCGCCGCCGACGACCGTGCCGCGTGGCCGGCCTTCCGTGCCGAGTTCGACCGCACGCACCGTCCGCTCTGGCAGGAGTTCGACGCGTGGGTGCAGGAGCAGGGCGCGCCACCGCTGCCCGAGCTCGAGTTCATCCACCGCGGCGACGAGAACGTCTACGTCTACCCCGAGGTGCTCGACTACACCGACGAGCGACCGCTCGACGAGACGTGGCACCGCCTCGACTCCTCGGTGCGAGAGACGGAGCAGGCGCCCGCCGACCTGCCCGCGTCGTTCACGGACGGCAGCCGTCCGCTCGTCTACTTCAGCCTCGGCTCGCTCGGGTCGGCCGACGTCGAGCTCATGCGTCGCGTGATCGCCGCGCTCGCCGACCAGCCGGTCAACGTCATCGTCTCGAAGGGGCCGCTGCACGACGAGATCGAGCTCGCCGACAACATGTGGGGCGCCGAGTTCCTGCCGCAGACCAAGATCCTGCCGCTCGTCGACCTCGTCATCACCCACGGCGGCAACAACACGACGACCGAGGCGCTGCACTTCGGCAAGCCGATGGTGCTGCTGCCGCTCTTCTGGGACCAGTACGACAACGCCCAGCGCGTCCACGAGCGGGGCTACGGCCTGCGTCTCGACCCGTACCGCTTCACCCCCGACGAACTCGCCGGTGCCGTGCGGTCGCTGCTGGAGGACGAGGCGCTGCGCGAGCGCGTCGCGGCGGCGGGTGCCGACATCCGTGCGCGCGACGGCGTCTCGGCCGCGGCCGATGTCATCGAGCGCGTCGGCGCCCGGGAACGGGTGTGACCGCCCTCGAGGCGCGCGCGCACGATCAGGCACGGGCGGCGCTCGCCGACGCCGCCCCGCGCGCCTTCTGGACCGACCGGAGCCAGGCCGACGGTGCGCCCGCGCCGCGCCCGCCGCTCACGGGTCGCGCCGAGGCCGACCTCGTCGTCGTCGGCGCAGGCTTCACCGGGCTGTGGACGGCCTGGCGAGCGCTCGAACGCGACCCCGGGGCATCCGTCGTCGTGCTCGAGGCCGAGCGGGTCGCGCACGGCGCGACCGGTCGCAACGGCGGCTTCGTCTCGAGCTCGCTCACGCACGGGCTCACGCACGGCACCGCGATCTGGCCCGACCAGGTCGGTGCCCTGCACGAGGAGGGCGAGCGCAACCTCGACGAACTCGTCGCGACGATCGAGGGCGCCGGCATCGACTGCGGACTGCGTCGCGCCGGCAAGACGACGATCGCGATCGAGCTGTGGCAGCTCGACGGCCTCCGCGAGGCCCACGAGCTCGGGGCGCGGCACGGCGTCGCCCTCGAACTGCAGAGCCGCGACGAGGTGCAGGCCGACGTGCACTCGCCGACCTACCTCGGCGGGCTGCGCGACCGCACGGGCACGGTGCTCGTCGACCCCGCGCGGCTCGCCTGGGGCATGGCCGCCGAACTCGAGCGCCGCGGGGTGCGCATCTTCGAGGCTTCCGCGGTCACGGACATCGATCGCGTCGGACCCGGCGTCCGCGTGCGCACCGCCCTCGGCAGCGTCGACGCGCGCGGCGCGGTCGTCGCGACCGCCGCGTATCCCGCGCCGCTTCGCCGGCTCGGCAACTACATCATGCCGCTCTACGATCACGTGCTCATGACCGAGCCGCTCGACGCCGCGCAGCAGGCGGCGATCGGCTGGGGTGAGGGGCAGGGGCTCACCGACGCGGGCAACCAGTTCCACTACTACCGGCCGACCGCCGACGGGCGCGTCCTCTTCGGCGGCTGGGACGCGGTGTACTACTTCGGCGGCAGGGTCGACGCGAGCCTCGAGCAGCGCGACGCGTCGCACGAACTGCTCGCGCGGCACTTCTTCGAGACCTTCCCGCAGCTCGAGGGGTTGCGGTTCACGCACCGCTGGGCCGGGCCGATCGACTCGACCACCCGTTTCACCGCCGCGTACGGCACGGCGCGCGGCGGACGCGTCGCCTACGCGGTCGGGCACACCGGCCTCGGCGTCGGCGCATCGAGATTCTCGGCCGACGTCGCGCTCGACCTGCTCGCGGGCGAGCCGACGTCGCGACTGCGGTACGACATCGTGCGGCGCCGGCCGTTCCCGATTCCGCCCGAGCCGCTGCGCAACCCGATCGTGCAGTTCACGCGGCACTCGATCCTCGCCGCCGACGCGCACGAGGGGCGGCGCAACCTCTGGCTGCGCACCCTCGACCGCTTCGGGCTCGGCTTCAACTCCTGAACCACACCTCGTCGGTCGACGATCGAGCGCAGTGACCGCAGCGAGCGCATCGAGACCGGCACCACCTGAAAGGCACACGATGAGCACCGGAACCTTCATCGGCGACTACCGCGCCGGAACCGGCGACGACGCCGTCATCACCAACCCCGCGACCGAGGAGGAGGTCGCCTCGTTCACGGCGTCGGGCACCGCCGACGTCGACGAAGCTGCGGCCGCGGCGCGCGCCGCGCAGCCCGCCTGGGCGGCGAAGACGCCGGGGGAGCGCTCGCTCGCCCTGCTGCGGCTCGCCGACGCGCTCGAGGATGACGCGGCGAACCTCGCGCGCCTCGAGGTCGAGGACTCGGGCAAGCCCTGGACGACCGCCTTCGACGGCGAGCTGCCGTTCGGCGTCGACAACCTGCGCTTCTTCGCGGGCGCGGCGCGCTCGCTCGACGGCACCGGCGCGGGGTCCTTCTCGAACGGCTACACGTCGATCCTCACCCGGCGCCCGGTCGGCGTCGTCGCGGGCATCACGCCGTGGAACTTCCCGCTCATCATGGCGATCTGGAAGGCCGGGCCCGCGCTCGCCGCCGGCAATGCCGTGATCGTCAAGCCCGCGCCCGCGACCCCGCGCACGACGCTCCGTTTCGCCGAGCTCGCCGTGGAGGCCGGGCTGCCCGCGGGCCTCTTCAACGTCGTCACCGGCGACGCGGAGGTCGGGCAGGCGCTCGTCACGCACCGCGAGGTCGACATGGTGAGCGTCACGGGCTCGACCCAGACGGGCAAGGCGGTCATGCGCGGCGCCGTCGACGGCGTCAAGCGCGTGCACCTCGAGCTGGGCGGCAAGGCGCCGGTCATCGTGTTCGCCGACGCCGACCTCGGCGCGATGGCCCAGGCCGTCACGATGGGCGCGACCTACAACTCGGGACAGGACTGCACGGCCGCGACCCGGGTCTACCTCGAGCGATCGGTCTTCGACGACGGCGTCGCCGCCCTGCGGCAGGCCGTCGCGAGCGTCGTCGCGGGCGACCCGATGAGCGCTGACACGCACATCGGCCCGCTCGTTTCTCGCGCCCATCGTGCGCGCGTCGAGGGCTTCGTGTCGCGTGCCGTCGCCGAGGGGGCCGAGGCGCTCGTCGGTGGACACTCGATCGACGGCGTCGGCGCGTACTTCGCGCCGACCCTGCTCGTGGGCGCCGCGCAGTCGTCGGAGATCGTGCAGGGCGAGGTCTTCGGCCCGGTGCTCGTGGTGCTGCCGTTCGACGGCGAGGCCGAGGGCATCGCGCTCGCGAACGACAGCGCCTACGGGCTCGCGTCGTCCGTCTGGACGAGCGACGTCGGTCGCGCCCTGCGGGTGAGCCAGTCGCTCGACGTCGGCGTGACCTGGGTCAACGACCACCTGCCGATCGCCTCCGAGGCGCCGCACGGCGGCGTCAAGGGCTCGGGCTTCGGCAAGGACATGTCGATCGAGCCGCTGCTCGACTACTCGGTGACCCGGCACCTCATGATCCGGCACGCGCCGCCGCCCGAGACGACGGGGTTCCGGCCCGCCTGAGCGGGCGGTCGGCGGTGATGGGGATGCGACGAGAGGAGACACGATGACGGAGAGCACGACGACGCCCGCCCGGATCACGAAGGCGGTCATTCCTGCTGCTGGGCTGGGGACGCGGTTCTTGCCGGCGACGAAGGCGATGCCGAAGGAGATGTTGCCGGTGGTGGATAAGCCGGCGATCCAGTACGTGGTCGAAGAGGCCGTGAATGCCGGGTTGACGGATGTGTTGATGATCACGGGTCGGAACAAGAACGCGTTGGAGAACCATTTCGACCGGGTCGCGGAGCTGGAGGCGACCCTGGAGCGGAAGGGTGACACGGCGAAGCTGGAGAAGGTGAACGAGTCGACCGAGCTGGCCGACATGCACTACGTGCGGCAGGGTGACCCGTTGGGGTTGGGGCATGCGGTGCATCGGGCGCACATGCATGTGGGTGATGAGCCGTTCGCGGTGCTGCTGGGTGATGACATCATCGACGCCCGGGACGAGTTGTTGACCCGGATGCTGGATGAGCAGCAGAAGCGGGATGCGTCGATCGTGGCGTTGTTGGAGGTGGATCCGGATCAGATCCATTTGTACGGGGCGGCGCAGGTCGAGTCGACGGATGACCCGGATGTGGTGCGGATCACGGGGTTGGTGGAGAAGCCGGCTCGTGAGGTGGCGCCGTCGAACTATGCGGTGATCGGCCGGTACGTGCTCAAGCCCGAGGTGTTCGGCGTCCTGGCCGAGACGGCGCCGGGCAAGGGTGGTGAGATCCAGTTGACCGACGCGTTGATGACGATGGCCGAAGACGTGCAGGGTACGGGTGGGGTGTACGGGGTCGTGTTCCGGGGTCGCCGGTACGACACGGGCGACAAGCTCGACTACATCAAGGCCGTGATCCAGCTCGCCGTCGACCGTGACGACCTCGGCGAAGACCTCAAGCACTGGCTCATCGACTACACCACCGGACTCCAGTCCGAACCCACCACCTGAGCCGAGCCCGTCGCGGGCTCAGTCGTCGCCGCTGCCGGCCGCCATCGGGTCGGGGATCTCCTCGGGCTTGTACTTCGGCAGGCGGGAGGCCGGCAGCGCAGCGAGGGCGCTGATGCCCGCGAGCACGAGGAAGCCGAGCCGCAGCGTGTTGAGGCGCTCCTCCTCGTTGATCTCGACGGCGGCGTCGATCTGCTCGGGTGTCGCGCTCGTCTCCTCGAACTTTGCCCGCAGGTCGTCGTTGCTGACGAAGTTGACCTGCGCGAGTCCGACCTCGGCCTTGAGCTCCTCGGGCAGCTCCGGGTGCTCGACCGCGGCCTGGGTGAAGTTGAGCGTCAGCATCGTGACGAGCAGTGCGCCCATGACCGCGGTACCGACCGCGCTCGCGAGGTTCTGGGTCGTGCCGCGGATCGACCCCACGTCGCCCGCGAGCTCCTTCGGCGCGGCGGTCACGAGCACGTTGAACACGAGCGTGACGAGCGCGCCCTGGCCGATGCCGAACGCGATGAGCCCGACGATCGTCGGCACCGTCTCCCAGTTGTTCGAGACGACGAAGGCGAGCCAGAGCAGGGCGGCCGTCGTCAGGCCGAACGCGAACAGCGCGATCGTGCGGGGGCTGTGCCGACGGTAGAACCGCACGATGAGCGTCGCCGTCACGAACACGGTGAGGTTGAACGGCATCATCGCGAGCGAGGTGTCGAACGGGGTTCGCCCCTGCACGACCTGGATGTACGTCGGCACGGTGAAGTTCACCGCGGCCTCCATCGCCACGATGACGAACATCGCGTAGACCGCTGCGCGCTCGGTCGGCTGCGAGAGCACGCTGAGGTCGACGAGCGGCACCCGGCCGAGCCGCATCCGCCGTCTCGTCCACATGAAGAACGCCTGGCCCAGGATGATGCCGGCGAGCACCAGCACGGGCGCGGGCGAGAGCCCGAGCACGGAGAAGGGCGCATCGGGCCCCGCGAGCACGATGCCCCACGCGTTGAGGTTGTTGAACCCGAGCGTGAGCAGCACGATCGCGGCGCCGATGAGCACGGAAGCGACGAGGTCGATGCGGATGCTCCGATCGCCCCGATCGCCGCGCAGCCGGAAGCTCAGGGCGAACACCGCGACCGCGAGGCCGAGCGTGATGAAGAACACCGGTCGCCAGCCGACGAGCGTGCCGAGCGTACCGCCGATGAGGAACGCGCTGATGCCCGAGAACGCCCGGGCGGAACCGAGTGACCCCACCGCGGTGGCCTGCTGCGCGCCACGGTAGTTCTCGGCGATGAGGGCGACGAGGGCGGGCACGATGATGGCGGCGGATGCCCCGGCGAGCACCTGCCCGCCGATCGCCCAGCCGATCGTGGGCGAGAAGATCATCATGAGCGACGAGACCGCGAACAGGGCGACGACGACACGGAAGATGAGCACCCAGCCGACCCGCTGCCCGAGTTTCGCGCCCGTCATCACGAGCGCCGCGACGACGAGGCCGTAGACGACGATCGTCGTCGATGCGACGGTCGGCGGCACGCCGAAGTCCTCGACCATGCCGCCGAGCGAGATCGGCAGCGCGGCCACGTTGAACGACATGAGCACCTGGGCGAGGAAGAGGCCGACCATGGGCGCCCACGAACGGCGCTCCTCGGGCGGCCGCGCGCCGCCGGAGGCTCCGGTCACGTCGGTGATTCCCGTTCCTGTGGTGCCGGAGATGTCGCTCATCATGCCACTCCTTCGTTCGTCGACGCCACGGCGGCCGCGGGTGCGGGATCCGAGGCGAACAGGTTGAGTCCGAGCGAGCGCGACAGGTGGGCGCACGCCCGCTGCCCGCGCACGCTGTTGCCGGCTGGATCGAGCAGGGGAGAGAAGGCGCCGACCGCGCCCTTGCCCGGCGCCACCGCGACGAGGCCGCCCGAGACGCCCGACTTCGCGGGAAGACCGATCTCGAAGAGCCACTCGCCTGAGCGTTCGTAGAGTCCGCACGAGGCGAGCAGCGCGAGCGTGTCGCGGCACGCCTCTGCGGAGACCACCCGTTCGCCCGTCACCGGGTTCACGCCGCCGTCGGCGAGCGTCGCCCCCATCACGCCGAGGTCGCGCGCGGTCACCGCGAGCGAGCACTGCCTCGTGTAGACGTCGACGGTCGCATCGGGGTCGGCGTCGAGCCGGTCGTAGCTCTGCAGTAGGCGCGCGAGGGCCCGGTTGCGGTGGTTGGTGAGCGACTCCGACCGGTACACCTCGTCGTCGACGTCGAGCCGGCGACCGGCGAATCGCGACAAGCCCTCGCGGACGCGCCGCCACCGGTCCTCGTCGTCCGCGGCGGGCACGAGCGCGGTCGTCGCGATCGCACCGGCGTTCACCATCGAGTTCATGGGGCTGCCGTCGTTGAGCTCGAGCGCGATGACCGAGTTGAACGGCAGGCCCGTGTTGTTCACGCCGACCCGTTCGTGGACGAGCTCGTGGCCGAGCTCGTCGCACACGAGCGCGAACACGAAGGCCTTCGAGATCGACTGGATCGAGAACGCGACGCCGACGTCGCCCGCGACGTGGGCGCCGCCGTCGACCCCGACGAGCGCGAGGCCGAACCACGCCGGATCGGCCTCGGCGAGGATCGGGATGTAGTCGGCCACGTCGCCCTCGTCGAGCCCGGCGTAGCGGGCGTGCGCGCGGGCGACGATCTCGTCGACCTCCGCACCCGAAGGCAGCGCACCGGTCGCGCTGCGCTGGACGACATCACGGAGATCCGTCTCGAACATGCCTCCACTCTGGACCGTCCACCACCCCGAGCGCGAGCATCTCGCCAGCATTGCGCAGATACCGCCGTGTGTGCTCTGCACTTCGTTACGGCCGAGTTGCGCGGCCCCGGCGGCTTTGTCACGCTGTGAGACGTGCCCTCATCCTCGCGCTCCCGGTCACGGGGCCTCACCGCGAAGCGTGCGCTCGTCTACGCCGGCGCAGCGGTGGTCGCGCTCGTGGTCGCGGTGCTCGTCGCCCGCCTGTTGCGAACGCTGCCGGCCGTGCAGGACTTCATCGCCGAGTACCCCGGGCACAGCCCGCTGCCCGACGGGGCCCCGGTCGGCATCCCGGCCTGGCTCGCGTGGCAGCACTTCTTCAATGCGTTCTTCCTCGTCATGCTCGTGCGCACCGGCCTCATCATCCGCTCGAAGGCGCGACCGCCGGCGTTCTGGACGCGCGACAACTCCCGTTGGCCGCGCACCAAGGGCGCGCCGCGGCGGCTCGGCATCTCGGTGTGGCTGCACCTCGTCGTCGACGGCTTCTGGGTGCTCAACGGCGTCGTCTACGTCGTGCTGCTGTTCGCGACCGGGCAGTGGGTGCGCGTGGTGCCCACGAGCTGGGAGGTCGTGCCGAACTCGATCTCGGTCGTGCTGCAGTACCTCTCGCTCGACTGGCCCGTCGAGAACTCGTGGGTGTCGTACAACGATGCGCAGGTGCTCGCCTACTTCGCGATCGTGTTCGTCGCGTCGCCGCTCGCGATCGTCACGGGGCTGCGCCTCTCGCCCGTGTGGCCGATGCAGGGCGGGTGGACGAAGGTGGTGCCCGAGCGCTTCGCGCGGGCACTGCACTACCCGGTGATGCTGTTCTTCCTGCTCTTCACGGCCGTGCACGTCGTGCTCGTGCTCGCCACGGGGGCGCTGCGAAACCTCAACCACATGTACGCGGCGCGCGAGTCCGACGACTGGGTCGGGTTCGCCGTGTTCGCGGTGTCGCTCGCGGTGATGGCCGGGGCATGGGTGCTCGCGAAGCCGCTGCTGCTCGCCCCCGTCGCCGAGCGGTTCGGTCAGGTGAGGCGGATGCCGCCGGCCCCCGCCGCACCGGCGCGCAGTGCGACCCGGGGCTGACGCCCCGGCCGGCCACGGGGCATCCTCGCTCGATCAGGTCGCGGCGTCGATCTCGGCGACGATCGCGTCGTAGCCGCGCTGCGCGGCGAGCCGGCGGGGGAGCACGCCATCGCCGTCGGGGATCGACGGATCTGCGCCGGCCGCGAGCAGCAGCCTGACCGTCTCGACGTGGGCGTCGTCCCCGTTGCCGAGCACGATGGCCTCGTGCAACGCCGTCCACGCCAGGTTGTTGACGTGGTTCACCGGCACGCCCGCCTCGATCAGGATGCCGACGCTCTCGACGTGCGCGTGCTCGCTCGCGGGGATGAGTGCGGTGCCGCCGTAGCGGTTCGTGCTCGTCGGGTCGGCGCCGTGCTCGATCGCGAGGCGGAGGATGTCGTTCAGGCCCTCGGCGCCCGCGTAGAGGAATGCCGAGTCCTCGATCGCGTCCTTCGCGTTCGGGTCGGCGCCCGCCTCGAGCAGGGCGCGGGCGATCGCGACGTGGTTCGCCCGCGTGGCGGTCACGAGCACGGGGCGTCCCTCGCCGTCGCGCGCGTCGACGTCGGCGGCGTTCGCGATCGCCCGCTCGACGCCCGCGAGGTCGCCGGCGGCGGTCGCGGAGACGAGCAGGTCGGCCGCCTCGGCGGCGGTCATCTCGGGGGTGGGCACGGGCGTCTCCTCTGCGGGGGTGTCGGCGGGGGTGGGCGCGGCGGCGGTCGTCGCGGGCACGTCGGGTGCGCCGTCCGCTGCCGCGCATCCGGCGAGGGTGCCGGCGACGACGAGCGCCGAGGCGGCGGCGAGCGGCGCAACCACGACGAACGGCGTGCGGCGCCGATCAGCCATCGAGCGAGCGCTCGGTCTGGTCGAGCACGCCGAGGGCTGCGGAGGTCGCGGCCTCGGGGTCGGCGGCCTCGATCGCGTGCAGCAGCTGCTCGTGGAGGTCGACCGTGCTCGGGTCGGCGTTGTTCGAGAGACACGAGTTCTGCGCGACCGAGTGCTTGAGCGACGCGTCGAAGCTCGCGTAGATGCCGACGAGCAACCGGTTGTGCGAAGCGGCGGCGACGCCGACGTGGAACGCGACGTCGTGGTCGGCGAACGCGTCGACGTCGTTGCGGTCGATCGCGGTGCGCCGGCGCTGCAGCTCCTCGCGCAGCGCCGCGATGTCGACGTCATCACGATGGAGCGCCGCCTCGCGGGCGGCGAGCACGTCGAGGGCGCGGCGCACCGCGAGCACCTCGCGAGCGTCGGCGACGACGAGGGCCCGCCGCAGCGCCACCTCGGTCGCGTCGCTCGCGATGACGTAGGTGCCGTCGCCCTGCCTCGTCTCGAGCAGCCCGAGTTGCGCGACCGACCGCACGGCCTCGCGCACCGACGGGCGACTCACGCCGAACGACTCGGTGAGCTCGGCCTCGGTCGGGATGCGCGTGCCGACGGGCCAGGAGCCGCTCGCGATCTCGGACTGCAGACGATCGACGACCGAATCGACGATCGACCTTCGCTGGATGGGTTTCACGATTGCCATTCTCTCGACTCTTTCCCCCTCGGGGGAATGTATGGTTATCATACATCTGACAATTCACGTTTCGGCGGACGGCAGCAGCGAAGCCACCGACCGACCTCACGGACAAGGGAGTTCGTTCGCATGACCGACGCGACCGCAACGACGGCCGAGACCGTCGACGACCACCACACGGCGACCGGTGTCGTCGCCGCCCCGGCTCTCGTCGACGCCCACATCCACCCCGACAAGTCGAGTTGGGGCGGGCCGTGGATGTCGCGCCGTCGCGCCGGGTCGCTGCCCGAGTTCATCGCGAACGACCTCGCGACGCAACGCGGCTACACCCGCAGCGTCGAGGAGCGCGCCCACGCGCTCCTCTCGACCGCGCTCGAGCAGGGCACGCTCGCGATGCGCGCGCACGTCGACGTCTCGGCCGAGCTCGGCACGAAGAACGTCGAAGGCGTGCGCGCCGCGGCCGAGCGGCTCGCGCCATGGCTCACCGTGCAGATCGTCGCGTTCCCGCAGTTCGGCCTGCTCACGAACCCCGGCACCCTCGAGGCGATGGCCGCCGCGCTCCAGAACGGGGCCGACCTCGTCGGCGGCATCGACCCCCTCGGTCTCGAGGGCGACGTCGACGGGCACCTCGATGCGGTGTTCGGGCTCGGCGAGCGCGCCGGCCGCGACCTCGACATCCACCTCCACGACCGCGGCGAGCCGGGCCTCGCGCAGATCCGCGAGATCGCGGCCCGCACCCGCGCAGCCGGCATGCAGAGCCGCGTCACCGTCAGCCACGCCTTCGCGCTCGGGGATGCCTCGGCGCCGACGCTCCGGGAGACGCTCGACGCGGTCGCCGCGGCCGAGGTGTGGATCACCAACTGCGCCCTCGGCGACGACCCCGTGCCCGACCTCGACCTGCTCGAGCGCCACGGCGTGCGACTGGCCGCCGGCAGCGACGGCGTCCGCGACTCGTGGACTCCGTTCGGCTCGGGCAGCATGCTCGACCGTGCCCACCTGCTCGCCTATCGCACGGGCGCCATGACCGACGCCGAGCTCGAACGCTGCTACCGCATCTGCTCCACCGAGGGGGCGCGCCTCGTCGGCGCAGCCGACCTCGTGGAGGCCTCCGGCCCGGAGCATCCCACCCGACTGGAATTCACCGGCGAATCGATCGCGCAGATCGTCGTCGACCGCCCGAGGCCCGTCCGCGTGATCCGCGACGGGCTCCCGCTGCCGGGCCGGAACTGACACCCGGCCGCACCACCCCGCCATCCGCACCGCTCACCCCGCACCATCCGCAATCGCACGCACGACGACAAAGGAGTTCCCCCGTGTTCCGACGCCGTATCACCCTCACCGCGGCCGCCCTGGCCGCCGCGAGCCTCGCGCTCGCCGGCTGCACCGGGCAGTCGACCGACCAGAGCGACCAGGCGACCCTGTCGGTCGACCTCGACAACCTCGCCACCACCACCGAGCCCGGCACCGCTCCGGTCGACGAGGTGAAGTGGAACCTGCCCTACGAGCCGATGTCGCTCGACCCGCAGTTCGGGTACAACTACGCCGAGAACACCGCCACCGCGAACCTCTGCGAGAGCCTGCTGCGCATGAAGGCCGACTTCTCGATCGAGCCCGGGCTCGCGTCCGAGGTCGCCCAGCCCGACGACACGACCGTCGTCTACACGATCCGCGACGGCGTGACGTTCTGGGACGGCACGCCGCTGACCGTCGACGACGTCGTCTACTCGCTCGACAGGCAGGTCGGCGAGACCGCGACGAGCTACTTCTCGAGCTACTTCCAGAACGTCGAGTCGGTCGCCGCGACCGGCCCGAACCAGGTGACCGTCAAGCTCACGAAGCCCGACGTGCTCTTCACGCAGGCGATGGCCACGGCGGCCGGCGCGATCGTGCAGAAGGCGGCGGCCGAGTCGCAGGGCGAGGCGTTCGGCACGCCCGACGGCGGGCTCCAGTGCACCGGGCCGTTCTCGCTCGAGGCCTGGAACTCGGGCAAGAGCATCGAGCTCGCCGCCTACCCGGACTACTGGGACGGCGCGCCCCTCGTCCAGAAGCTCAGCTTCAGCTTCATCGCCGACGAGTCGACCGCGGTCAACGCGCTGCGCACGGGCGACGTCGACGGACAGTACTTCTACCTGCCGCCGGCCGGCCTCAGCCAGCTCGCGAACAGCGACGCCGTGACCACCACCTACGGCGACTCGCTCGTGTTCTGGACGATGATGACGACGAACTTCGACGGCGGCCTCGGCGACGACCGCGTCCGTCAGGCGCTCTCGCTCGCGATCGACCGCGAGGCGCTCACGAAGGTCGTGTTCCAGGGGGCGGGCATCCCCGCGACGACCCTCGCGGGCCCGGCGTACTGGGGCTACGAGGAGGAGAAGTTCCAGCAGGCGTGGGACGGGTTCTCGGCCGACCCCGACATCGCGAAGGCCAAGGAGCTCGTCGCCGAGGCCGGCACCGTGCCGCCGATCGTGCTCGCGGTGCAGGGCAGCTCGGCCGTGCACGAGCAGACGGCCAACGTCATCCAGGCGGCCGGCCAGGCGATCGGGCTCGACATCCAGACCAAGGTGATCCCGGTCGAGCAGTTCGGCAACCTCTACTTCGACCCGGCCGCGCGCGAGGGCATCGACGGGTTCTTCACGACCCAGTACGGCAGCTTCGCCGACCCGACCGACGTCTACCAGATGTTCGCGAGCACCGACAGCCACAACTACGCCGGCTGGGACCACGCCGACGAGGACATCTTCGCGGCCCGCTCCGAGACCGACGACGCCGCGCGGGCCGACCACGTGATCGCCGCGCAGCAGATCATCACCGACGAGCTGCCCTGGCTGCCGCTCGCCTACGAGCCGGTGACCCTCGTGCAGAACAACCGCATCTCGGGTGCGACCGCCTCGTTCGCGTACCTCTACGCGCCGTGGGCCGCGACGCTCGGCGGGGTGGAGTAGGCCCGATGTCGGTCGGTCTCTACCTGTTGCGACGCGTGGGCGGGCTCCTGCTCGTGCTGCTCGTGACCTCGTTCCTCGTCTTCGGACTGCTGTACCTCGCGCCCGGCAGCCCGCTCGCGTTCATCCTCGGGCCGCGCGGCGGCACTCCCGAGCAGATCGCGGCGGTCACCGAGCAGTACCACCTGAACGACCCGTTCTTCGTGCGGTACGCGGCCTGGCTCGGCGACATCCTGCACGGCGACCTCGGCTACTCGATCGTCTACCGGCAGGAGGTCTCGACCCTGATCTCGGGCCGTGTGCCGACGACGCTCGTGCTCGTGTCGATGGCCGCGCTCATCATCGCGGTCGTCGGAATCCTTGCCGGCACGTACGCCGCGCTCCGGCGCGGCTGGGGCGACCAGCTCACGTCGACCCTCGCTGCGATCGGGCTCTCGACGCCCTCGTTCGTCATCGGCGTGGCGCTGATCAGCGTCTTCGCAGTGACGCTCGGCTGGTTCCCGACCTTCGGGTCGGGGACCGGCGGGGTCGACACGCTCTACCACCTGACGCTGCCGGCGATCGCGCTATCGGTCGCGAGCGCCGCCTATCTCGCACGGATCACGCGGGCGGCGGTGCTCGAGGAGAGCGGGCGCGAGCACGTGCAGACGGCGACCGTGCGCGGGCTCTCGCCGCAGCACATCGTGCGGCACCACGTGCTGCGCAACTCGCTCGTGCCCATCGTCACGGTGCTCGGCCTCACCGTCGCGACGCTCATCGCGGGCGCCGTCGTCGTCGAGAACGTCTTCGCGCTCGACGGTCTCGGGTCGCTGCTCGTGCGGGCGATCCTGCAGCAGGACTTCGCGGTCGTGCAGGCGGTGATCCTCGTGCTCGTCGTCGCGTTCGTCGTCGTCAACGCGATCGTCGACTTCCTCTACACGTTCATCGATCCGCGCATCGCGCTCGGGAGCCGGCAATGACCACCCCAACCACCACGAGCCTCGCCGTCGCGCGGGTGCGCGACCGGCGACGGTCGGGCCTCGTCGCCGCGACCCGCGACCGGCTCGGCGTCCTCGGCGGCACGGCCGCCGTCATCCTGTTCGTCATCATGCTCGCGGCCGCGCTCGCCCCGGTGATCGCGCCGTACGACCCCGACTTCCCCGACCTGCTCGCGGCGCTCTCGGGGCCGTCGCCGGCGCACCTGCTCGGCACCGACGCCCTCGGGCGCGACATCCTCTCGCGGCTCATCTGGGGCTCCCGGATCACGCTCGCCGGCCCCGGCCTCGTGATCCTCATCGCGACCGTCGTCGGCACCCTGCTGGCGTTGCTCGCGGCATGGCGCGGCGGACGCACCGACACGGGCATCACGTGGCTCCTCGACGTGCTCTTCGCGGTGCCCGGGATCGTGTTCGGGCTCATCGCGGTCGCCATCTGGGGCCCCGGCCTCGGCACCGTCGTCGCGGGCCTCTCGATCGCGTACATCCCGTACGTCGCGCGGGTCGTGCGCGGCGCGGCGCTCCGCGAACGCAACATGCCGTACGTCTCGGCGGCGTGGCTGCAGGGACAGTCGGGCACGGGCATCACGTTCACCCAGATCCTGCCGAACGTGCAGCCCATCGTGGTCGCGCAGGCGGTGTCGTCGCTCGGGTTCGCCGTCATCGACCTCGCCGCCGTGTCGTTCCTCGGGCTCGGCGTGCAGCCGCCGACCGCCGACCTCGGCCTCATGGTCAAGAGCGGGTTCGACTCGGTGCTGCGCGGCCACCCGATCGAGGCGATCGCGGCCGGCACCCTCATCGTCCTCATCGTCTGGTGCGTCACCGTCATCGGCGACCGCCTCACCTCCAGCGCAAGGAGCCTCCGATGACCTCACCACTGCTTCGGCTCGACGACGTGCGGGCGACGCTCCGCCTCAAGGCCGGGGAGCAGACCCTGCTGAACGGCGTCTCGTTCGAGATCGGCGAAGGCGAGGCCCTCGGGCTCGTCGGCGAGTCGGGATCGGGCAAGTCGCTCACCACGCGTGCGATCACGCGGATGCTGGGCCCGGAGTTCACCGTCAGCGGCGGGATCGGCTTCAACGGGGCATCCGTGCTCGACATGAACGCCGCCGCGCTGCGCAGGTACCGGCAGCGCGACGTGGGCATGATCTTCCAGGATCCCCGCGCCCACGTGAACCCCGTGCATCGGGTCGGCGACTTCCTCACCGAGGCGCTCGTGCTCGACCGCGGCGTCGACCGCCGCGAGGCCGAGCGGCGCGCGGTCGTGCTGCTCGACGAGGTCGGCGTGCGCAACCCCGAGCACCGGTTGCGGCAGTACCCGCACGAGCTCTCGGGCGGACTGCTGCAGCGGGTGATGATCGCGAGCGTGCTGCTCGCGGAACCCCGCCTCATCCTCGCCGACGAGCCGACCACGGCCCTCGACGTCACCGCGCAGTCCGACGTCATGGCCATCCTCGACGAGCAGCGCCGCGCCCGCGGGCTCTCGTTGCTGTTCATCACGCACGACCTCGAGCTCGCGGCGGCGTGCTGCGACCGGCTCGCCGTCATGTACGCGGGCGAGATCGTCGAGCAGGGCGCCCACGTGTACGACGCGCCGACCCATCCCTACACGATCGAGCTGCTCGGCGCGCGGCCGAGCATCGAGGAGCGGGTCGACCGGCTCCCGGTGCTGCGCTACGACCGTCAGACCCACGAACTCCTGAAGGCGGAGGCATGACCGACCGAACCGAACCCATCGTCGTCGCGAACCGGTTGCGCAAGGTGTACCCGGGCCGGGCGAAGGACGAACCGATCGTCGCCGTCGACGAGGTGTCGTTCGAGTTGTACCCGAACGAGTGCCTCGCCATCGTCGGCGAGTCGGGCTCGGGCAAGACGACCGTCGCACGCATGCTCGTCGGGCTCGAGAAGCTCACGGCCGGCGAGCTCTCGGTGCGCGGCGAGTCGCGCGCCGGGGGAGTGAAACGGCTCGCCGACCGTCGCCGCTGGGCGCGCGAGGTGCAGTACGTGTTCCAGGACCCGTACTCGTCGCTCAACGGGCGGCAGCGGGTCGGCGACATCATCGAGACGAGCGTCGCGCTGCACACCGCGGGTCGCGCCGGCCGCCGGGGCCCGGCACGCACCGCGGCGCTCGAGATCCTCGAGAGCGTGGGGCTCGGCGAGCAGTTCGCGTCGAAGTACCCGTATCAGCTCTCGGGCGGGCAGCGGCAGCGCGTGGCGATCGCCCGCGCGCTCGCCGCGGATCCCGCGGTCATCGTGCTCGACGAGGCGGTCGCCGCGCTCGACGTGTCGATCCAGGCGCAGATCCTCAACCTCCTGGCCGACATCCGGGCCGAGCGCGAGATCAGCTACCTCTTCATCTCGCACGACCTCGCCGTCGTCAACCAGATCTCCGACCGGATGATCGTGATGGAGCACGGGCTCGTGGTCGACTCGGGCGACACGGCGGCGCTGCTCGCCGACCCCTTGCACCCGTACACCCGCTCGCTGCGAGCCGCCGTGCCGCGGCCCGGCTGGCGGCCGGTGCGGCGCGAACGGCTGGCGTCGTAACAGGCGCGGGCAGCAGGCGACACGCGGCCGGCCGGATGCTGGACAAGTCCGGCCGGCTGCGGTGTCATTGAAGGACAGCGCGGATCGGTTCCGCTCGCATCCGCCGGGTACGCATTGGCTGGGGGTGCGTCGGGTGCAGTCGTCGAAGCCGCGCAACAGGCGCAACCGTGATTTCGTCGAGACGCGCACGCCGCTCGGGGTGCTCGGCGGCCTCGTCGGCTTCGTCGCCGCGAGCGCCGCGGTCGCCGCACTCGTGGTCGTCGCCGCGACCCCCGCGATCGCGATGGTCGGCCTGGCCGCGAGCGGCACGATCGGCATGTTCGACAGCCTGCCGAGCTACCTGCAGATCGGCGAGCTGAGCGAGAAGAGCAACATCTACGTCGTCCGCGACGGCAAGCCGAGCCTGATGGCGTCGTTCTACGACCAGAACCGGGTCGAGGTCGGCTGGACCGCGATCGACCAGGACGTGAAGGATGCGACGGTCGCGAGCGAGGACCCCAGGTTCTACGACCACGGCGGCATCGACCTGCAGGGCACGCTCCGCGCAGCGGTCACGACCGCGAGCGGGCGCGAGACCCAGGGCGGCTCGTCGATCGCCCAGCAGTACGTCAAGAACGTGCGCGTGCAGCAGTGCGAGGTCGAGACCGGCACGACCCAGGTCGATGAGGCCGAGGCCGCAGCCGAGGCCGCCGGCACCACGTTCGGCCAGGCCGAGCGCGACGAGGTCGTCGCGAAGGTGAAGTCGGACTGCTATGACGCGGTCACCGCGACGACGATCGATCGCAAGGTCAAGGAGATGCGGCTCGCGATCGGCGTCGAGAAGCGGTACAGCAAAGACGAGATCCTGCTCGGCTATCTCAACATCGCGGGTTTCGGCGGCACCGTGTACGGCATCGAGGCGGCAGCGAACTACTACTTCGGCACACCCGCGTCGCAGCTGAGCCTTCCGCAGGCGGCGTCGCTCGTCGCGATCGTGAACAACCCCGAGAAGTTCCGGCTCGACCGGCCGTCGAGCGAGACGAACGGCGCCGCGAACGGCTACGCGGCGAACCACACCCGCCGCGACTACATCCTGAAGCGCATGCTGTCGCTCGGCAAGATCACCCGCGACCGCTACGACGAGGCGATCGCGACGCCCGTGGAGCCGAAGATCACCGAACCGAGCACGGGCTGTCAGACCGCGTCGACGGGTGCGTACTTCTGCGACTACGTGAAGAACATCCTGCAGACCGACCCGACGTTCGGCGACGACGCCGAGACGCGCATGCTCAACTTCCGCCGCGGCGGGTACGACGTGTACACGACCCTCGACGTCGACCTGCAGGGAGCCGCCGTGCGGGCGATCGCCGAGAACGTGCCGATGACCTACCCCGGCTGGGACCTCGGCGGCGTGATCGTGAGCGTCGAGGTGGGCACGGGGCGTGTGCTCGCGATGGCGCAGAACAAGCACTACAGCCAGGACCCGGCGGTGCTCGCGTCCGGTCCCGAGTACACGAGCATCAACTACAACACCGATTTCGACCAGGGCGGTTCGAGCGGCTTCCAGCCCGGATCGACCTACAAGGTGTTCACGCTCGCGCGCTGGTTGCAGGAGGGCCATGGCCTGAGCGAGCGCGTCGACTCGAGACCGAGGTCGAACTGGGGCGTCTTCCACGACAGTTGTCTCGGCGACTACGACGTATCGGGCGAGGGCTGGAACCCGAAGAACGACGAGGGCGAGTCCGGCGGCGGCTACACCGCGCTGCAGTCGACCATCAACTCGATCAACACGGGCTACCTCGGCATGGCGAAGGAGCTCGACCTCTGCGGCATCCGCAAGGCCGCCGAGGCGTTCGGGATGCACCGGGCCGACGGCAACCCGCTGCAGGAGAGCCCGTCGACGGTGATCGGAACGAACGAGATCGCCCCGCTGAGCCTCGCGGTCGCCTTCGCGGGCATCGCGGACAACGGCCTGACCTGCACGCCCATCGCGATCGACCGCATCGTCGGCCGCGACGGCAAGGACGTGCCGCCGCCGAAGAGCACCTGCACGCAGGCGGTGGCGCCCGAGATCGCCGCGGGGATGCACTACGCGCTGAGCAGGGTCATGACCGACGGCACCGCCCAGCTGTCGAACGCGAACACGGTTCCGCACGTTCCGCTCATCGGCAAGACGGGCACGACCGACGGCGCGAAGGACACCTGGATGGCTGGCGCGAGCACGAAGGTCGCGACGGTCGCCGCCGTCGTGAGCGTGAACGGCGACGCCAACCAGCGCGGCATCTGGTTCGAGAGCGGGCGTGCTGCGGAAGCACGGCATCGGATGTGGCCGATGGTGATGTCGGTCGCCGCCGCGAAGTACGGGGGCGGCGAGTTCACGCAGCTCGGGCCCGGCCCCGTCGTCGAGCCGCCGCCCGGCGTTCGGAACGACTCGAACGGTTCCGACGACGTCGGTGACTCCGGCGGCACGGGCGACTCCGGCGGCCCAGGCGACTCCGGCGGCCCAGGCAACTCCGGCGGAAACGGCGGCGGACCGGGCAACGGCAACGGCAATGGCAACGGCAATGGCGGCGACGACACCGGCTGACCGGTGAGCACCGCCTGCCGCTCAGAAGTCGAGCGTGTCGCCCGGCTCGAGCGGCACGAACTCGCCGCCGTGCTGTTCGGTCGCCCACCCGAGCCGCACGTTCGACAGCGCCTTGCCCGCCCGCGAGAGCAGCATCTCGTGCGTCGGGAACGCGCGCCGGGGCGCGACGGCCTCGACGTAGTCCATCGCCTCCGAGATCTTCATCCACGGGGCGCCGGCCGGTGCGGCGAGCACGTCGACCGCGACCCCCTCGGGCACGGCGAACGAGTCGCCGGCGTAGTAGAGCGCCTCGTTCACGAGCACGCCGATGTTGTCGATCACGGGGATCGACCGGTGGATGACGGCGTGCTCGCCGCCGAAGAACCGCAGCCGGAACGGGCCGACCTCGACCTCGTCGCCCGCAGCCACGACCTCGACGGGATACCCCTCGGCGCGCGCCGCGACCCCCGCAGGACCGAAGATGCGCACCTCGGGATTCATGCCGACGATGCGGTCGAGCTGGTCGGGCGACCAGTGGTCGTCATGCTCGTGCGTGATGACCACGGCCACCGCCCCCGCCGACTCGGTGACGGGCGTCGTGAAGACGCCGGGATCGATGTACAGCTTGTCGCCCGAGTCCTCGACGACGAGGGCGGCGTGCTCGAGTTTCGTGAGGCGCATGCTCCGAGCCAACACCCGCGCGACAGGGCACCGCAAGCCGGTTGCGCAGCCGGTCGCGAGCGGGGGAGCGGCCGATTTGGAAACCGCCCGAAACCTGTGTCATACTCTTCGAGTTGCCGAAAACGGAACGAGATCCCGCAGGAGATCGATTCGACACACGGCCCCATCGTTTAGCGGCCTAGGACGCCGCCCTCTCACGGCGGTAGCGCGGGTTCAAATCCCGCTGGGGTCACGAACGGCAACACGACAGGACGCCCTCGCGAAAGCGGGGGCGTTCGTCGTTTCCGGGGCGGCATCCGTCATGGCGGTCAGCCGCTCCGCGGCATCCCGACGACGCCGGATGCCCCGGAGCGACGTGGCTCCGAGGCATCCGAGTCGTTCGGATCAGGCGACCGCGCTCACGACCGCACGGTCTCGATCGCCGGCTCGGCGGCGGCCGGCTCGACGGGCGCCGGAGGGATCGACACGGCGACGCCGTCGTGGATCTCGCCGGCGGCGACCTTGTGGTACGACATGCGGTCGATGAGCGCGAGCGCGAGCGCCGACAGGATGAACACGCAGTGGATGATCACCTGCCACATGACGCCCTCGCCCGTGTAGTCGTTGCCCGTCGTGTTCTCGGCGTGCGGGCTGCCGAGGTCGCCGACCTCGATGAACGTCTTCAGCAGGTGGATCGAGGAGATGCCGATGATCGCCATCGCCAACTTGACCTTGAGCACGTTGGCGTTGACGTGCGAGAGCCATTCGGGCTGGTCGGGGTGGTCGTCGACCCTGATGCGCGAGACGAAGGTCTCGTACCCGCCGATGATGACCATGATGAGCAGGTTGGCGATCATCACGACGTCGATGAGGCCGAGCACGAGCAGCATGATGTCCGCCTCGGTGAACGCATGCTCCTGGTCGATGAACACGCCGTCGACGAGGTGCCACAGCTCTTTGAGGAACACCCACACGTAGATCGCCTGGGCGACGATGAGCCCGAGGTAGAGGGGCGCTTGGAGCCAGCGGCTCGCGAAGATCGAGTACCCGATCACGGCGCTGCCGGGGGCCGGGCGGTACTGGCGGGCGGGGGTGGGCGTCGTTCTGGCGCTCAAGCTCTCTCCTCGGATTCGCGGGGTTCGAGTCTACGTGGGCCGCCCCGTCCGCTAGACTCGCCGGAGCGAAGGGGAGTATCCCGCGGGGCGAGCGCCCCGACCCACGATCGTCAGTACGAGCGCCGATGCAGCCGCTCCGGGCGTGGGAGTGACCGAGGTCACGAGGGAGAGACTTTCGGGTCCTGTCGTACCCTGATCCCCGAAAGGTTCAACGTGCTCGAACTCCCCATCTGGTTCGAAGTCGGCTCCCTCGTCGTCCTGACGCTCATCCTCGTCGGCGACCTGCTGCTCGTGCTCAAGCGCCCGCACGTGCCATCGATGAAGGAGTCGACCCTCTGGGTCGTCTTCTACGTCGTGCTCGCGCTCGTGTTCGCCGGGCTCATGTACCTCTTCGCGGGCGGTGAGTTCGCGGGCCAGTTCCTCGCGGGCTGGCTGACCGAGTACAGCCTCTCGATCGACAACCTCTTCGTGTTCGTCATCATCATGGCGAAGTTCGCCGTGCCGCGGAAGCTGCAGCAGGAGGTGCTCATGGTGGGCATCATCATCGCGCTCGTGCTGCGCGGCATCTTCATCCTGCTCGGCGCCTCGCTCATCGAGAACTTCAGCTGGATCTTCTACATCTTCGGCGCCTGGCTCGTCTGGACCGCGATCCAGCAGGTGCGCGGCGACCATGACGACGACGACTCCGACACGTTCGTCGTGCGGATGCTCCGCAAGCGCGTCCGCCTCACCGACGACTACGACGGGGTGAAGCTGCGCACGACGATCGACGGCAAGCGGTTCTTCACGCCGATGCTCATCGTCTTCATCGCGATCGGCACGACCGACCTGCTCTTCGCCCTCGACTCGATCCCCGCGATCTTCGGCATCACCCAGTCGGCGTTCATCGTGTTCACGGCGAACGTGTTCGCGCTCATGGGGCTGCGGCAGCTCTACTTCATGCTCGGCGGCCTCCTCGAGCGCCTCGAGTACCTGAAGTACGGCATCGCGTTCATCCTCGCCTTCATCGGGGTGAAGCTCGTGTTCCACGCGATGCACGTCAACGAGCTGCCGTTCCTGAACGGCGGCGAGCCGATCGAGTGGGCGCCCGAGATCTCGACGTGGATGTCGCTCGGCGTCATCGTGGTCGCCATGCTCGTGGCCACGGTCGCGAGCCTCGTCAAGGCGCGCGTCGACGCGAAGCGCCGCGGACACACGCTCATGGAGGAAGTGCCGCACTTCACCGACGACGCCGAGCGGTCGGGCCGCTGAGCCCCTCGTTCTCCACATGCGCGGGCGCCGGGGCGCCGGACTTGCTACCGTGGACGGGCGACGCCCCGGCGGCGTCGCTCGGGCTGCCGTCCCGACCGTCCCGCCCTACCGAGGAGTTCCGTGCCAGGTGATGCCGAGGGCGTCGTCGCCCTGACTCGCGGCTCAGCGCTCATCGCGCATTCGGCGCGCACCGATCTCGGACTCGTCCGCAGCGTGAACGAGGACGCGGTGTTCGCCGAGGCGCCGGTGTACCTCGTCGCCGACGGAATGGGCGGCCATGCCCGAGGCGACGCCGCCAGCCAGGCGGTCGTCGACACCTTCCGCCGTCACATCGAGCCGGGCACGCCGCCCTCGCCCGAGCAGGTCCTCGACGCGATCCACAGCTCGAACGACGCGGTGCGCGCGCTCAGCGACGACGGCGACGAGGGCACCGCGGTGGCCGGCACGACGCTCGCGGGCGTCGCGCTCGTCGACGCGGGCGACGCCGGCGGGTTCCACTGGATGGCGTTCAACATCGGCGACTCCCGCATCTACTCCTGGGACGGCCGCTCGCTCGAGCAGTTGAGCGTCGACCACTCGGCCGTGCAGGAGCTCATCGACGCCGGGCTGATCAGCGCCCACGACGCCGAACGCCACCCCGAGCGCAACGTGATCACGCGCGCGCTCGGGGCCGACGACCTCGTCGAGCCCGATGTCTGGCTCGTTCCGGCCGCGGGCCGCCAGGTGTTCCTCATCTGCTCCGACGGCCTCACGAAAGAGCTCGCCGACGATCGCATCGCGGCGATCCTCGCGGGCGACGCCGCCCACCCGGCGGGCATGGCGGGCGAACTCGTCGATGCGGCGCTCGCCCACGGCGGTCGCGACAACGTGAGCGTCGTGGTCGTCGAGTCCTCCATCGGCGGCGAGGCCGACGACGGCGAGGCCACGCGCGACCGGGGGGTCGAAGCGGTCGAAGAGACGAGACCACGAGAAGAGGGGGGTCGCGATGCCTGAGTTTCGCGCAGACGTGCAGGGCGACGCGGTCGCGGCGGTTCGGGCGGGGGCCGCGCTCATCGTGTCGGGCCCGGCGGCGCCTTCGATCGCGACCGAGCTGTGGCCGACCCTCAGCCCCGACGCGTCGACCGAGGTGATCGAGCGGCTGACGGCCGACGGCCTCGGACGCACACCAGACTTCGCGCTCGCGACCTGGTCGGGCGAGGCGGGAGCGCTCGGCACGGTCCGCATCATCGTGCGCGGCGCGTTCGAGGTCGTCGCGGGCGACGCGGTGGTGTCGGGTGCAGCCGTGTCGACCTGGGCCGAGCGCGTCGTCGAGGGCGTCGAGCGCATCATGGTGACCGCGGCGGGCATCGGGGCGGATGCCTCGTGGCTGCCCATCCTCGACGGCGTCGTGCCGACCGCGGCGATCGCGGTGCCCCACGCCGACGGGTCCGACGCATCGCCGGTGCGCAGTGCGGCGAGCTCGGCAGCGCCATCGCAGCCGGCCGGTCGGGTCGTGGCCGAGGCATCCGCGTCGAAGGGGCCGCAGACGGCGCCCACCGTGCTCGCGCCGGTGCCGCCCGCCAGCGTGCCCGAGACCCCGGCTCCCGAGGCGCCCGTCGTCGCCCCGGCTCCGGAGGCGCCCGTGCCGGCCCCGACCGCACCTGAGCACACGATCGCGCCCGTCGAAGAGACGATCGTCGGCGTCTCGGAGCTCATCCAGCCGCCCGCGGCGACCGCGGCCGGCGGGGCGGCCGAGCCCGAGACCGACCTCGACGAGACCATCGCACGACCGGCGGGCGAGTTCGTCTCGCCGCCGATCGGCGACGGCGACCACGACGGGCTGACGATCGCGAGTTCCGACATCCAGCGCCTGCGCGCCGAGCGCGACGCCTCCCGTCCGTCGGCACCCGAGGCGGCTTCGCCGGCCGCCGGGCCCGAGGTGCGGCTGCGCATGCCCGACGGCAGCTTCGAGCCGCTCGTGCACGAGATCGTGCTCGGTCGCGCCCCGAGTGTGAGCAAGGTCTCGGGCGGGCGCCTGCCGCGCATCGTCACGATCGGCCAGGGCGACGCCGACATCTCGCGCAGCCACGTGCGCCTCGCGCTCGAGGGCGGCACCGTCGTCGTCACCGACCTGCACTCGCGCAACGGCACCCTCGTCGTCGCGCCCGGCAAGCCGCCCGTGAAGCTGCGCGCGGGCGAGCCCACGCCCGTGCTGATCGGCACCGTCGTCGACCTCGGCGGCGGCTGGACCATCCAGGTGGTCGGCGACTGATGCGCCGCGCCCCGTCGACCCCGCCCGACCTGCCGGGCTACTCGTCGCTCGGCCTGCTCGGCTCGGGCGGCTTCGCCGACGTCTTCCTGTACGAGCAGAAGCTGCCGCGCCGCAAGGTCGCGGTCAAGGTGCTGCTCACCGAGGAGCTCGGCCGCGACACCCGCGCACAGTTCGTCGCCGAGGCGAACCTCATGGCGCAGCTGTCGGCGCACCCGTTCATCGTCACGATCTTCCACGCCGACGTGTCGGCCGACGGTCGGCCGTACTTCGTCATGGAGTACTGCTCGGGGCCGAGCCTCGCCGAGCGCTACAAGCGCGAGCCGTTCTCGGTCGAGGACGCGCTGCGTACGGGCGTGCGCCTCGCGGGCGCGATCGCCACGGCGCACGCCGCCGGCATCCTGCACCGCGACATCAAGCCCGCGAACGTGCTCACGAACGACTACGGCTGGCCCGCGCTCACCGACTTCGGCATCTCGTCGAACCTCGAGGGCGAACTGCCGGTGCACACGGTCACGGCGGCCGAGCTCGGCGCGACCGGGTCGGGTTCGGGCCAGTCGGCGGTCGGGCTCAGCGTGCCGTGGTCGCCCGCCGAGATGTTCGAGGACGACCCGAAGCCCGACACCCGCAGCGACGTGTTCTCGCTCGCGGCGACGGTCCACACGCTGCTCGCGGGTCGCACCCCGTTCGAGATCCCCGGCCGGTCGAACGGCTCGCTCGACCTCATGGGACGCATCGAGCGCGGGGCGATCACCCCGATCGGCCGGCCCGACGTGCCGGCGAGCCTGGTCGCGGTGCTCGCCAAGGGCATGGCCGTGCATCGTGCCGACCGCTACCCGAGCGCGGTCGAGTTCGCCCGCGCCCTGCAGCGCGTCGAGCTCGAGCTCGGGTACGCCGCCACGACGATCGAGGTGCCGAACCTCGGCGCCGAACGCGATGCCGCGCCGGCCGACGACGGCGCCGACGCGACGCGCGCCCGCACGGTGCAGACGGTCGAGGCGCAGGCGCCGCGTCCCGCACCGACCGCGATCGGCGCCCCGCCCGCGGCCGCCCCGGTCGCGGCATCCGCCCCAGCGCCCGGCGCCCCGCCGATCGACGACGACCGCACCCGCGCGCGGACGCCGCAGCAGGTGGTGGCGCAGCCGCAGCGACCCGCTCCCGTCGTCGACGACGCGACCGTGATCCGCGGTGCGGCGACCCCGACGGCCGGTGCGCCGGCGACCGATGCGACGATCGTGCGACCGCGCACGAACGTGGCCGAGGCGCCCGGCGCCGCCGCGACCGAGACGCGCGCGCCGCGTCGCGGGCGGGTCGGCGCGATCATCGCGGCCGCGGCCGGGGTCGTCATCGTGGCGGTCGTCGGCATCGCGATCGCGCTCGCGGGCACGTTCGCGACGCCCGAGCCCGAACCGACGCCCGACGGCGACGGGCAGGACGCGCTCATCGAGAACACGGTGCCGGTGGCGAAGGTCGAGTACGCGGGGGCGAAGGGATCGTCGGCGGTCTTCGAGGTCTCGCACGACCGCGCCGAAGACGGCGACCGCTATCGGTGGGCTCGCGCCGACGGCTCGGGCACGACCGCGGTCACCGAGGAGTCGACCATCACGGTCGACAACCCGGGTGGGGGAGTCGTCTGCATCGACGTCCAGGTGCAGCGCGGCAGCAAGACGTCGGAGCAAGTGAGGGGATGCTCGGAATGAGGCCGTTGCGTGTCGAATACTGCGGGGAGTGGTACACGGTCGAGGCCGGGGGAGAGCCGTTCACCATCGGGCGCGACTCCGATCTCACGATCGACGAGAACCCCTACCTGCACCGGACGTTCCTGACGCTCTCGAGCGAGTACGGGCTCTGGTGGCTCTCGAACGTCGGGCAGCTGCTGTCGGCGACCGTTTCCGACGCGACGGGCAGCGTGCAGGCCTGGGTCGCACCCGGCGCCAAGCTGCCCCTCGTCTTCCAGACCGTGCACGTCATGTTCAGCGCCGGCGCGACCACGTACGACTTCACGGTGCACGCCGAGGAGGACTTCTACAACACGTCGCTCACGGCCACCCCTGCCGACGGCGGCACCACCGTCATGCCGGTGACGCTCACGACCAGCCAGCGACTGCTCGTGGTGGCGCTCGCCGAGCACGTGCTCGCCCAGCCCGCGGCCGGCCGGGCTGCCGTGCCGACCTCCGCCGAGGCGGCCGCCCGCCTCGGCTGGAGCATGACGACGTTCAACCGCAAGCTCGACAACGTGTGCGAGAAGCTCGACCGCATCGGCGTCGACGGGCTGCGCGGCGGTCGCGGCAAGCTCGCGACGAACCGGCGCGCCCGGCTCGTCGAGTACGCCGTCGCGACCCGCCTCGTGAGTGCCGACGACCTTCCGCTGCTCGACCGCCCGGCCGCCGATGCCGACGACGCCGCTCGGTCGTGAGTCGCGCGCCGTCCAGCCCGAGGCCGTAGGGCTGTGAAGCGGCCGGGGCGATCCGTCCCGGACGTTGAGCGACGACCGTGGGTCGAGCCCGCATGGGCATCGCTCCCCATGTGATCGCTCGGACGAGCCGTGTTAGCGTGTACCCCGTTGTGGGGGTCGATCGCCTCACGTCCATGTCCGCAGTGAACCCGGGGAGCCATCGTGGGAACCTTCGCGTCGTGGGTGCGCGCGCGCAAGGCGACGGCGACCGTGGTCGCCCTGACGCTGCTCGCCGGAGTGCCGCTGACGTTCGCGGTGCTGCACCAGGGCTTCCCCGTGACCGATCCCGACCTCGACGCGCGCGACGTGTGGGTCACGAACGGCAAAGACCTGCTCGCCGGTCGGCTCAACCGTCCGATCGGCGAGCTCGATGCCGCCGTCAACACGGCGACGAACGAGTTCGATGTGCTGCAGAACGGCGACGACGCCTTCCTCTACGACCGGAGCATCGGTTCGATCGAGCGCATCGACCCGTCGTTCACGACGCTCACCGAGCGCATCGACGTTCCGCCGGGCTCCTCCGTCGCCTACGGCGGCGACGTGATCGCCGTGCTCTCGCCGAAGGGTGAACTGTGGACTGTGCAGGCCGGCTCGGCACTGTCGTTCGACGCCGCCGGAACCGATCCGCTCCTGAAGCTCGGCAAGGGTGCGCAGGTCGCCGTCTCGAGCGAGGGCACGGTCTTCGCGACCAGGCCCGGCAAGCGTCTGCTGTACACGATCGCCGTCGACGGCGATCCGCAGAAGCGCAGCACGCCGAAGCTGGGTGCGCACCGCCTCGCCGCGGTCGGTGAGCGGGCGGTGATCCTCGACGAAGACGAGAACCGGCTGATCGCGGGCGACACCGCCGTCGACCTGCCCGAGCAGGGCCTGCGCCTGCAGCAGTCGGGTGCCGAGCACGATGTCGCCCTCGTCGCGTCCGCCGAGTCCCTGCTCGAGGTTCCGCTGTCGGGCGGCGAGGTCCGCGTCATCCCGTCGGGCGGCGACGCCGCGGCCGAGAAGGCGTCGCAGGTGGCGGCACCGGTGTGGCTGAACGGCTGCGCCCACGCCGCATGGTCGACCTCGTCGCGCTACCTCGCCGTGTGCGACGGCAAGGAGCCCCGTTCGCAGGAGATCGAGCAGAAGACCGCGGGCCAGCGGCTCGAGTTCCGGGTGAACCGCAACGTCATCGTGCTCAACAACCTCTCGAACGGCAACGCCTGGCTCGTGGACTCCGACCTGCGGCTCGTCGACAACTGGGAGGAGGTCACCCCGCCCGAGGAGTCCGACGACGAGGAGGGCGAGGAGAAGAGCTCGCGCCAGAACTTCGAGGACACCCTCGCGGAGCGGGGTCCCGTCAACCGACCGCCGCTCGCGCGCGACGACGAGTTCGGCGTGCGGCCCGAGCGAACCACCATCCTCGAGGTGCTCGAGAACGACACCGACCCCGACGGCGACGTGCTCACCGTCGCCGAGCTTCCGACGGTGAGCGGCGCACAGGGGCGCCTCGAACTCATCGACGGCGGGCGGGCGCTCCAGTTCACGCCCGAGAAGGGGGCGGCCGGCACCGCCTCGTTCCGGTACACGGTCGACGACGGGCGCGGCGGCAAGGCCGAGGCATCCGTGAACGTGCGCATCAGGCCCGAGAGCGCCAACGAGGCGCCGGTCTCGATGCGCAACGGCGCCACGGCCGTCGAGCAGAACCGGCAGATCTCGTACAACGTGCTCGCCGACTGGAACGATCCCGACGGCGACGACGTCTACCTCGTGAACGCCTCGCCGACGAGCGGCGACTCGGTGCGGTTCAGCCCCGACGGGCTCGTCACGTTCGCCCATCGATCGGGTGAGCTCGGCACGAAGGAGGTGCAGTACGTCGTCTCCGACGGGCAGACCGAGGCGTCGGGCACCCTCGAGGTCGAGGTGAAGCCGAGCGGCACCCTGAACCCCGTCGGCACACCCGACTTCGCACAGGTGTTCGTCGGCGAATCGGTCGCAATCGAACCGCTCGCGAACGACCTCACGCCCTCGGGGGCCCCGCTCGAGCTCGCCGGCGTGCAAGAGGTGCCCGACGGCGCCGAGGTCACGCCCAACCTCGAGCGCGGCACGATCACGTTCTCGTCCGACGAGCCGGGCGAATACGTCTTCCTCTACGACCTCGCGGCCGGCACGGCGACGAGCATCGGGCTCGTCCGGGTGCAGGTGAACGAGGCACCCGACGATGCGCCCGACCCGATCGCGGTGAAGGACACCGCGTACCTGCGGCCAGGCGAACCGACGACGGTGCCCGTGCTCGCCAACGACGTGTCGCCCTCGGGGCGCGTGCTCGCGGTGCAGTCGGTCGACGACTCGGCGACCGACGACCTCGTGTCGGTCGAGATCCTCACGAACACTGCGGCGCGCGTCACCGCGTCGGAGGCGCTCGACCGGCAGCTGCAGTTCACCTACACGATCTCCGACGGGGTGAACACCGCGACGGCGTCGGTCACGGTCGTGCCGGTGCCGCCCCTCGTCAAGCACCAGCCGCCGGTGGCCGCCGACGACAGCGTCAACGTGCGTGCGGGCGACATCGTCTCGGTGCCGGTGCTCGCCAACGACTACCACCCCGACGCGGCGGCGATCCACGTGCTGCCCGAGCTCTCGAAGGTCGTCGCCGAAGGCGGGCTCGCGTTCGTGAACGGCGACCGGGTGCGGTTCCAGGCGCCGAAGACGCCGGGTACGTACAGCGCCGTGTACACGATCGGCGACGACTTCGAGCAGACGGCGCGGGCGACCGTGCACTTCACGGTCATCGGCCCCGACCCCGAGAACAATCGGGCGCCGCTGCCGACGCCGCTCACCTCGCGCACGTTCGAGGGCTCGACGGTGAAGATCGACGTGCCGCTCGACGGCATCGACCCCGACGGCGACTCGGTCACCCTGACGGGCATCGCGTCGGCGCCCGCACTCGGCCGCATCATCGACCGCACGAGCACGTCGATCACCTACGAGGCGCTCACCGGCTCGGCCGGAACCGACAGCTTCCAGTACGAGGTCCAGGACACCGCCGGAGCGAAGTCCACCGGGGTCGCACGCATCGGCGTCATCCCGCGCCCCGCCGTACAGCTGCCGCCGAAGGCGGTCGACGACACGATCGAGATGAAGCCCGGCCGCACCGTCGGAGTCGAAGTCCTCCTCAACGACTCCGACCCGTCGGGGTACGAGCTGCACGTGGCGGGTCTGCCCGACGTCGACGAGGGCATCGAGGCCGAGATCCGCGACCGGCGCCGCGTCGTCGTCACAGCGCCCGACACCGAGGGCGCCTACACGATCCGCTACGAGATCTCGAACGGCCACGGCGGCGCCGACGCGGCGTTCCTGCAGGTCGCGGTCACCGACGACGCCGTCATCCCGCCGCCCACCGCCGAAGACCAGGTGATCGAGCCCGAACAGGTCGTCGACGTCGATTCGGTGAACGTTCGTCCGCTGAACGACGCGACGAACCCCGGCGGGCTCGTCGAAGACCTGAAGGTGACCGTCGAAGGCCCCAACGCGGGGCGCGCCGAGGTGCTCTCCGACGGCAGCATCGACGTGAAGCCCGGTCGCGAGCGGTTCGCGGTCGCCTACCGGCTCACGAACGAACTCGACGACCTCTCGGCGATGGCGTTCGTCATCGTGCCGCCGATCCCCGGCGAGGACGTGCCCGAGGAGACCCAGCGGCCGAAGACGCCCGAGGAGCTCGCAGCCGAGGAGAAGGCGAAGTTCCCGGCACCGCACCTCGCGGCCATGGACCCCGTGATCGTGCCCATGAACGGCAGCATCACGTGGGACCTGAACGACATCGTCGTCGTGCCGTCGGGCAAGCCGCCGCTCATCCTGTCGGCCTCGGCGACGAACGCGAAGGAAGCGCCGATGGTCGACGGCCAGACGCTGCAGTACGTGCCGGAACAGGACTACCGCGGTTCGGCGGCCGTCACGTTCGAGGTCACCGACGGCGAGAGCGCGTCCGACCCGGTCGGCCGCACGGCGATCCTCACGATTCCCATCACGGTGGGCGACCCGAACTTCAACGACACCCCACCGACGTTCACGCCGCGCACCGAGACGATCGAGGCCGGCGAGAAGCCGCTCGCGGTCGACCTGCGGTCGTCGACCTTCCAGCCGAACCCCGACAACATCGAGCGCGTCGAGTACACGAACCTCGACGGCGCGACCGACGAGATCCAGGCCTCGATCGACGGCGGCACCCTCACGGTCTCCTCCGAGCTCGGCGTGCAGCCGGGCACCTCGACGAGGCTCACCTTCGACCTGAAGTTCGAGTCGTTCACCGTGCCCGGGTACGTCGACGTCAAGGTCGTCTCGTCGACCCGCGCGAAGCCGATCGCGAAGGACGACGGCCCGATCGAGATGGTGCGCAGCGACACGAAGGACGTCGACGTGCTCGCGAACGACTTCAACCCGTTCAACGCCGAGGGCGAGAAGCTGCGCGTCGTCGCGGCCGAGATCGACTCGCAGAACGTCGGTTCGAACGCCTCCGTGAGCCACACCGAGTCGGGTATCACGGTGCGCACGGGCGCGTCGTTCACTGGTGAGCTGAGCGTCATCTACCGGATCGGCGACGCGACGATGGACCCGGCCCGCGAGACGCAGGGGCGTGTGCAGGTGATCGTGCGCGACCGCCCCGATGCCCCGACGCTCACGGGCCTCGTCGAGGGCGACGGCTGGATCGACCTCACGTGGCGCGCGAACGCCACGAACAACTCGCCGATCACCGGGTACGTCGTCTCGTATGCGGGCAAGGAGGCGACCTTCCCGGCGACGGCCGACGGCACCCCGCAACGCATCACGCAGCTCGCCAACGGAACCTCGTACACCTTCACGGTGCGTGCGGTCAACGCTATCGGCACCTCTGACGCCTCGAACTCGATGAGCGGTGTGCCGTACGGCGTGCCGACGCCGCCGCAGGGCGTCTCGCTCACGGCGGCGCAGGACGGCAGCGGCAGGCTCACGATGGACTGGACGCGCCCGGCCGACAACGGAGGCCGCGCCGTGCAGCGCTACGAGTGGAACTACACCGTCGGCGGCAGTGCCTCAGGGTCGACGACGGCGACCTCAGACACCGCGAACGGGTCGAACGGCACGACGTACCGCTACCAGGTGCGAGCCTGCAATGCGCGAGGGTGCGGCGCCTACGCGGCGTCGAACTCGGCCACGCCGACGAAGCCGCCGCCCCCTGCGGCATCCGGATCGATCGGCAAGGGGGCGAGCCATGCTTGCGATTCGGGCGGCGGCGGATGCGCCGACGTGCGCATCACCTGGAGCAACATGGACCCGGGCACGTACAAGGTGTACGTGGTCGTGAACGGCTCGTGGAGCAACTGGAAGGGCACCTACGACGTCGGTGCGAACGGTCGACTTCAGTTGCAGAACCACCTCGGCATCCGGTCGGCCGGCGAGCGGATCGCGGTGCGCTTCGAGAACGTGGGCGGCGGAACATCCAAGACCCTCGGTGAGATCAGCGGGAGCCAATGGAACAGCATCCCGTACGACACATGGTGAACCGCCACCGACGACTGTCCGACGAACCCCGCTCTGACGAGCGACCCGTACACCCCGAGAGAGAGCACGCGATATGTCAGTGACGCAGGATCAGGCGTTGTGGTTTCAGGATGCGTTTTCGAAGTTGGTCGATAACGTGGATCGGGCGATTCTGGGTAAGCGTGAGGTGATCGAGCTGGTCGTGACGGCGTTGCTGTCTGACGGGCACGTGCTGTTGGAGGATTTCCCGGGTACGGGGAAGACGGTGCTCGCGAAGGCGCTCGCGAACACGTTGGACGGGACGAATTCGCGGATCCAGTTCACGCCCGACCTGCTGCCGTCGGATGTGACGGGCGTGACGATCTACGACCAGGGCAAGGGGCAGTTCGAGTTCCATCGGGGTCCGATCTTCGCGTCGATCGTGTTGGCGGATGAGATCAACCGGGCGTCGCCGAAGACGCAGTCGTCGCTGCTGGAGGTGATGGAGGAGGGCAAGGTCACCGTCGACGGCGTCAGCTACGAGGTGGGCAGCCCGTTCATGGTGATCGCGACGCAGAACCCGGTGGAACAGGCCGGCACGTATTCGCTGCCGGAGGCGCAGTTGGACCGGTTCCTGATCAAGACGTCGCTGGGGTATCCCGATCATGACACCGCGGTGACGCTCCTGCTCGATTCGGCGAACCGTGCGCGGGCGTCGAAGGTGTCGCCGATCATCGCGCCGGAGTCGATCACGACGATGGCGCAGCTCGCGAGCGAGGTGTATGTGGATGCGGCGGTGCTGTCGTATCTGAACGAGTTGGTGTCGGCGACGCGTGCGGACAAGGATTCCGCGTTGGGTGTGAGCATGCGTGGGGCGTTGGCGTTGGCGCGTGCGGTGAAGACGCGGGCGATCTCGCAGGGGCGGACGTTCGCGACGCCGGATGACGTGCGCGAGCTGGCCGTTCCCGTCCTGGCGCATCGGATCATCGTGGATCCCGAGTCGGAGTTCGCGGGTGTGTCGGCGGTGGATATCGTGAACCGGGTGCTGGTCGAGGTCGCACCCCCGGCGTACCGGGCGGCATGACCACCGACACCCGTATCCCGACGACGCCTGCCCCCGAACCGGGGCGGGCGCCGTCCGCGGCGCCCTCGCAGACGGGCATCGCCTTCCGGGCGGTGCGTCGCTCGGTCGCGGCATCCCTGCAGGCGGCCTGGCGGGCCGTCGTACGCGCCGCCCGCGCGGTGGCGGCGTTCTGCGAACCCGTCACGGGCATCATCTCCACGACGGGGTGGCTCGTACTCGCGGCGGCGGCGGTCTCGCTCGTCGTGGCGTGGACCTTCGGGTGGCTCGAGTTCGCCTTCCTCGGGTTCACCCTGCTGGCGGCCGTCCTCGTCTCGATCGCGTTCGTCTTCGGCCGCATGCACTTCGAGGTCGGCATCGAACTGCAACCCGCCCGGGTCGTCGCCGGTGAGCGCGCCCTCGGCCGTCTCGGCGTGCGGAACGCCGGTTCGACCCCGTCGGCACCCGCTCGCATCGAGCTGCCCGTCGGCGCAGGACTCGCCGAGTTCGTCGTGCCGCACCTCGCGCCGGGCGATGAGCACGACGAGCTCTTCGCCGTGCCGACGAACCGGCGTGCCGTGATCGTCGCCGGTCCGGCGGTCTCCGTGCGCGGCGATCAGCTCGGGATGCTGCGGCGGACGGTCCGCTGGACCGACCCCGTCGAGCTCTTCGTGCATCCCGTGACGGCACGGCTGCTGCCGTCGGCCGCAGGCCTCGTGCGCGACCTCGAGGGCGAGATCACGAAGGTCATCACGAACAACGACATCTCGTTCCACGCGCTCCGTGCGTACGAGCCCGGCGACCCGCTGCGCAACGTGCACTGGCGCACGTCGGCCCGCACGGGTCGGCTCATGGTGCGCCAGTACGAGGAGACGCGACGCTCGCAGCTCGCGCTCGTGCAGTCGACCGAGCGCTCGCACTACGCCTCCGACGACGAGTTCGAGCTCGGCGTCTCGGTGCTCGCATCCATCGGCGTGCAGGTCATCCGCGACCAGACCCGGCTCTCGGTCGTGACCGAGCGCGTGAGCCTGCGCACGGCGACGCCGACCACGCTCCTCGACGACTCCTGCCGCATCGAGCCGGTCGAACGCGTCTACCCGACGATGCGGGACTTCGTGCGCGAGGCGACGAAGCGGCTCCCCGCGCCGAGCGTCGTCATCGCCGTCGGCGGTTCGGCCCTGCCGCTCGCCGAGTTCCGCGCCGTCGAGACGGTGTTCGGCAACGACACCCAGACGATCGCCGTTCGCGTCGAGCTCGGTGCCGCGTCGACGCTCACCAAGATCGCCGGCATGACCGTCGCGACGGTCGGCGAGCTGGCCGACCTGCCCCGGCTGATGCGGAGGGTGCGCCCATGAGACGCCTGCCCCGCAACGTCGTGAGCGACCTGCTCGTACTCAGCCTGCTGTCGCTGCTCGGCATCATCGGCTACGAGACGAGCTTCGGCGACCTCAACTTCCTCGTCGCGGCGATCGCCGGACTCGTCGTCGGCACGCTCGTCGCCGTCGCCGGCTCGATGTGGCGACTCGGCGTCGTGACGACCGTGCTCGTCGCGATCGCCGCCTACTTCCTCCTCGGCACGCCGTTCACGATGCCCGAGCAGGGCATCGCCGTGGTGCTGCCGAGCCTCGCCTCGCTCGCAGGACTCGCCTACGGCGCCGTCTTCGGGTGGGCCGACATCGTCACGATCGGCACCCCGGTGGAGGCGCCGTACTACGTCGCCGCGCTGCCGTACTTCGCGGCCTGGCTCGTGTCGCTCGTCGGCACGATGCTCGCGATCCGCTGGCTGCCGAAGCGGCGCACCGCCCTGCGCGCGAGCGTGCTCGTCGTCGGCCCGGCGCTCCTCTACCTGTCGGGCATCCTGCTCGGCACCGACGAGCCCTACTTCGCGGGCGTGCGCGGGGTCGCGTTCGCGGTCATCGCCCTCGTGTGGATCGCGTGGCATCGCGGAACGACCGTCGAGGCGAGCGGCGAGGGGGCCAAGCGCCTGCGCCGTCAGAAGGTCACCGGCACCGCCGCGGTCGTCGCCGGGGCGGTCGCGATCGGCGCCCTCGCGGGCGTCGCGTTCGCCCCCGTGAGCCCCGACCGGTTCGTGCTGCGCGACGAGGTGGTGCCGCCGTTCGACCCGCTCGAGTTCCCGAGTCCGCTGTCGGGCTTCCGGAAGTACACGAAGGACCTGGCCGAGGAGACGCTCTTCACGGTGCGCGGGCTCGAACCCGGCGACACCCTGCGCCTCGCGACGATGGACTCGTACACCGGTCGACTCTGGAACGTGGCCGGCCCTGAGGATGCGGGATCCGACGCGGGCTACGGCATCGTCGGCGAGTCGCTGCCGAAGCCCGGTCTCGCCGACCTCGGGTCGAAGCGCGATCTCGAGATCGAGATCGGCGCGTACTCCGACGTGTGGTTGCCGACCGTGGGCTACGGCAGCACCCTCCGCCTCGACGACGCCGACAGCGCCGCGCGCGCGGGCGACCTGCGCTACAACCCCGACGCGGGCACCGCAGTCCTGACGAGCGGCATCGGCGAGGGCACCCGGTACGAGCTGACGGCGAACGTGCAGCGCGAACCCGACACCGAGGCGCTGCTCGACGTGCCGGTCGCCGACCTCACGCTGCCGATCGTCGAGAACTCACCCGACGTCGCCGACGCCAAGGCGCAGGAACTCGCGGGCGATGCGGCCAGCCCCATCGAGCAGCTCCGCGCGATCGAGAAGGCGCTCAAGACCAACGGGTTCCTGAGTCACGGCCTCGCGTCCGACGAGGTCGCGTCGCGGGCCGGTCACGGTGCCGACCGCATCACCGAGCTCTTCACGCGCTCGCAGATGGTCGGCGACGCCGAGCAGTATGCGGCCGCCATGGCGCTCATGGCCCGCGACCTCGGCTACCCGGCCCGGGTCGTGATGGGCTTCGCGCCCGAGGTCGCCGAGGGTCAGGACGAGGTCGAGGTCGTCGGCGACGACGTCACCGCATGGGTGGAGGTCGCGTTCGACGGCGTGGGCTGGGTCGCCTTTCACCCGACCCCCGACCAGGTCGACGTGCCGAAGGAGGAGACCCCGAAGCCCAAGTCCGAGCCCCAGCCCCAGGTGCGCCAGCCGCCGCGCGCCGAGCACACGGAGGACGAGCTGCTCGCGACCGTCGAGATCGACGACTCCGACGATGACGACAAGGACAAGCCGTTCCAGATCCCCGGTTGGGTGTGGGTCGCGCTCGGGTCGATCGCGATCCCCGCAGCGCTCGTCTTCCTGCCGATGCTCGCCGCGGCGACCGTGAAGGCCGCGCGCCGGCGACGGCGTCGCTCGGGCCCGAACGACCGCCAGGCGGCGGCCGCGTGGGAGGAGCTCGTCGACCGCTACGCCGAGCTCGGCTTCGAGCCGCCGTCGCACGCGACCCGACTACAGTCGGCGACGGTGCTCGAGCGCCAGATCGCCGAGCAGGGGCTCGCCCAGTCGATGATCGGGCCGGATGCCGCTGACGGACCGGTGCCGCTGACGGCGCTGGCCGCGACGATCGACCGCGACGTGTTCGACGGCAGCGCCGTCGCCGACGAGGTCGTGACCCGACGCTGGACCGAGGCCGACGCGGCGACGGCCGCCGTGACCGCCGCGGTGGGCCGGGCGCGCCGCTTCATCAGCCGCTACCGCATCCGCAGGCGTCGCTAGGCTGGAACGGTGGCCGAACCCGATTTCATCGTTCCGCCTCCGGGGCTCGTTCCCCAGGCGCCGCAGCCGCACGCGCCCGATCGCACGGTGCGGGCGGTACCGCGCACGCTGCCGACCTTCGCGCCCGCCGGGCCGCTGATCGGGGCGCCGGGCGCACCGTTGCCGAAGCCGCCGAGCCGAGACGCCGCGCCCGCCGTCGCGACGCCGTCGCCGACGGAGTCGCCCGCCGTTCCGTCGACTCCGGCCGCGCCGGTCACCGGCCCCGCGTGGCGTCTCGTCGCGGCATCCGGATTCGAGGTCGTGATCGACGGACCGGTCGTGCTCGGCCGCGACCCGCAGCCGGCCGCGACGCCGGGCGCACGTCCGGTCGCCGTCGACGACCCTGCGCGCACGGTCTCGAAGACGCACGCCTACGCCGAGCCGATCGCCGAGGGGCTGCGCGTGACCGACCTCCGTTCGACGAACGGGGTACGGGTCGAAGGCCCCGACGGAGCGGTGCGCGAACTGGCGCAGGGGGAACCGACCCTCGTGGCCGTCGGATCGGCGCTCTATCTCGGCGAGTTCGGACTCCGCGTCGACGGGCTCGCTCGCCCGGTCTGAGCGGTCGGTGCGGCCTTCGGGCCCGGGCCGTCATGGGGAGCGCTCCCCATTCGGGGGACGACTGATCGCGTGTTAGCCTCACACCGACCGAATGGGCCGTGCTCGTCGGTGTTGTTCGCCGATTCGAGGAGTGCGCGTGAAGGGCATCGCTGCGTGGGTGCGCGCGCACAAGTCGCTGGCGGTGACGGTCGTCCTGGCGGTGCTCGCCGGAGTTCCGTTGACGCTCGCGGTGCTGCATCAGGGGTTCCCGGTCACCGACCCCGATCTGCACGCCCGCAACGTCTGGGTCACGAACGGCGAGAAGCTGCTCGCCGGGCGGTTGAACCGGCAGATCGAGGAGCTCGACGCGGCGGTCGCGACGGCCTCGAGCGACGCCGACGTCTTCCAAGACGGTGACGACGTCTTCCTCTATGACCCGGGCGCCGGATCGATCGAGCGCATCGACCGTGCGTACACCACCCTCGTCCAGCGCATCGACGTGCCGCCGTCGTCGCAGGTCGCGTTCGGCGGCGGCGTGCTCGCCGTGCTCTCGCCGAAGGGCGAGCTCTGGCGGGTGCCGGCCGGCGGCGAGCTCGCCTTCGACTGGCGCGGCACCGACCCTATCGCGAAGCTCGCCGGCGAAGCACGGGTGGCGGTGAGCACGCACGGCACCGTCTTCGGCACCTCGTCGAAGAAGCGCACGGTGCTCGCACTCGCGAAGGACGAGCTCGAACCGGCCTCGACGAAGGTCGCGGCGTTCGGTGCACACCAGCTCGCCGCCGTCGGCGAAGAACCCGTCGTGCTCGACACCGCCGACAGCCGGTTGATCACGCGCGAGCGGGCGATCGACCTGCCGACGCCGGGCGTCCGCCTGCAGCAGTCCGGTCCGGCGGCCGACGACGCCGTCGTCGCGACGGGCGAAGGCCTCCTCGAGGTTCCCCTCGCGGGCGGCACGGTCGAGCAGGTGGCGGCCGAGGCCGACCCGGTCGACGGCGACCCCGAACGCATCGCCGCGCCGGCGCGGGTCGGCGCGTGCGTGCACGCGGCGTGGGTCGACAGCGCACGGTACCTGAAGGTGTGCGACGGCGAGTCGACCGCGATCGACATCCCCGACGTGTCGAGCGGGGCACGGCTCGAGTTCCGGGTCAACCGCGACGTCATCGCGCTCAACGACCTCCGCACGGGCGACTCGTGGCTCGCCGACGACGAGCTCACGGTCGTCGACAACTGGAGCGACGTCACCCCGCCGAAAGACGGCGAGACCGACGAGGAGGGCGACGAGGAGGTCTCGCAGCAGACCTTCGAAGACGCGCTCGCCCAGCGCACCGAGCAGAACCGCCCGCCCGTTGCGAACGACGACGAGTACGGCGTCCGCCCCGGCCGGGCGACCATCCTCGACGTGCTCTCGAACGACAGCGACGTCGACGGCGACGTGCTCGTCATCGCGAAGACCTCCGAGATCTCCGAGCAGGCCGGTCGCCTCGAGTCGATCGACGGCGGACGCGCCCTCCAATTCACGCCGGCAGCCGGGCTGACCGGCACGGTCTCGTTCCGGTACGGCATCGACGACGGCCGAGACGGCGTCGCCGAGGCATCCGTCAACGTGAGCGTCAGCCCCGAGACCGTCAACGAGCCGCCGACGTTGCTGCGCAAGACCGCCCTCAGCGTCGAGCAGGGCCAGAAGACGACGTACAACGTGCTCGCCGACTGGCGCGATCCCGACGGCGACGACCTCTACCTCGTGAACGCCTCGCCGAAGAGCGGCGACGCCGTGCGCACGAGCCCCGACGGGTACCTCACGTTCGAGCACAAGTCGTCGGAGCTCGGTCGCAAAGAGGTGCAGTACACCGTGTCCGACGGCGCGACGACGGCCACGGGCACCCTCGTCGTCGAGGTGAAGCCGGCCGGGGCCATGGAGCCGATCGGTACACCCGACTACCAGCAGGCGTTCGTGGGACAGACCGTGCAGCTCACGCCGCTCGCGAACGACGTGTCGCCCTCCGGGGCCCCGATCAAGCTCCTCGGCGTCGTCGAGGCCGACGACCAGCCCGACTGGTTCGGGCTCACCCCGAACCTCGAGCGCGGCGTCATCTCGTTCAGCGCGACCGAACCGGGCGATGCGCAGTTCATGTACGAGCTCGGCGCCGGCGAGGCGACGAGTCGCGGGCTCATCCGCGTGCACGTCACCGAACCGCCCGCGAGCCTCGCCGACGCGCCGCCGATCGCGGTGCGCGACACCGCCTACCTCCGGGCGGGCGAGCCCGCGACCATCCCCGTGCTCGCGAACGACGTGTCGCAGTCCGGTTCCGTGCTCGCGGTGCAGACCGTCGACGACGCGGCGGTGCAGGGCCAGGTCACGGTCGAGATGGTGTCGAACGCGGCCATCCGGGTGTCGAGCTCCGAGGCGCTCGACAAGCAGGTGCAGTTCGCCTACACGATCTCCGACGGCTCGCAGACGTCGACCTCGACGGTGACCGTCGTACCGGTGCCGCCGCTCGTCAAGCACCAGCCGCCCGTCGCGATCGACGATCGCGCGACCGTTCGCGCGGGCGACATCGTCACGGTGCCGGTGCTCGCCAACGACTTCCACCCCGACGGGGCGACCATGCACGTCGCCGATGAACTCGATGTCCGCGAGCTGCAGGGAGCGGGCCTCGCCTTCGTGAGCCGCGACCACGTGCGGTACCAGGCGCCCGACGAGCCCGGCACCTACCGGCTCGTCTACACGCTGACCGACGACTTCGGGCAGGTCGCCCGCGCCCAGGTCGTGTTCGACGTGACCAAGAAGGGCGGCGGCACGAACCGCTCGCCGCTGCCCGAGCCGCTCACCGCGCGCGTGTTCGAGGGGTCGGTCGTGCGCATCGACGTGCCGCTCGATGGTCTCGACCCCGACGGTGACTCCGTCGTGCTGACCGGCCTCGAGAACCCGCCGGCCCTCGGTCGCGTCGTCGGCCGCACGAGCCGCAGCATCTCGTACGAGGCGTTCCCCGGTTCGACCGGCACCGACACGTTCAGCTACACCCTGAGCGACGCGTTCGGCGCGACCGCGGTCGGCACCATCCGGGTCGGCGTCATCCCGCGTCCGCCGATCATGCTGCCGCCGAAGGCGGTCGACGACGCCATCGAGATGCGTCCCGGCCGCACCGGCTCCGCCGAGGTCCTGCTCAACGACACCGACCCGAGCGGCTACGCGCTGCAGGTGAGCGGCATCCCCGAGGTGAGTGAGGGACTGACCGCCGAGATCGACGACCAGCGCCGCATCGTGGTGACCGCCCCGAAGGAGGAGGGCGGCTACACGATCCGCTACGAGATCTCGAACGGGCACGGCGGCGTCGACTCGGCCTTCCTGCAGATCGCCGTCAAGAAGGATGCGAAGATCCTGCCGCCGACCGCCGAAGACCAGGTCGTCGAACCCGAAGAGGTCGCCGACGGCCAGGCCGTCAACGTCGACCCGCTGCACGACGCGACGAATCCCGGCGGCCTCGTCGACGACCTCGTCGTCACCGTCGAGGGGCCGAACGCGGATGCCGCGAAGGTGCGCTCCGACGGCTCGATCGATGTCACGCCGGGCGCCGAGCGATTCGCGGTCGCGTACCGGGTCACGAACGAGGTCGACGACCTCTCGGCGATGGCGTTCGTCATCGTGCCACCGGTGCCCGGTCAGGAGGTGCCGCTCGAGGACCGGCCGAAGTCGGTCGGCGGACCCACGCCGACCCCGACGCCCGGCGCGAGCGAGAAGCCCGAACCGACGAAGCAGAAGACGAAGGAGGAGCTCGAGAAGGAGGAGCGCGACAAGTACCCCGCGCCTCACCTCAAGCAGCTCGACCCCATCGTCGTGCCCATGAACGGCTCGATCGAGTGGTCGGTCGACGACCTCGTCGAGGTGCCGAGCGGGCAGCCCGCCCTCATCCTGTCCGCGACGGCGCAGAAGGCGCGCTCCGACGCGTTCGTCGACGGCACCCACCTGCAGTTCCAGCCCGAGAAGGACTACCGCGGTCCCGCGTCGATCACGTTCGAGGTGACCGACGGCAAGGACGCCGACGATCCGATCGGGCGCAAGGCGCTGCTCACCCTGCCGATCACGGTCGGCGACGCGAACTACAACGACACGCCGCCGACGTTCACGCCGCGCCAGGAGACGATCGAGGCCGGCGAGGCGCCGATCGAGATCGACCTGCGGCAGTCGACCGGGCAGCCGAACCCCGACAACATCGACAAGATCGGCTACGGCAACCTGAAGAGCACGAACGCGAAGATCAACGGCGAGATCGTCGACGGTCACACCCTGCGCGTGTCGGCGCCGCTCGGCGTGCAGAAGGGCGAGCAGAGCACGTTCAGCTTCGACCTCACGTTCAACGAATTCACCGTGAAGGGCTCGGTCGACATCAAGGTCGTCTCGTCGACGCGTGCGAGCGCGAGCGCGAACGACGACGCCGTCGACATGCTCCGCAGCGAGTCGAAGACGGTCGACGTGCTCGCGAACGACTTCAATCCGTTCGCGCAGGACGGCAAGCCACTGCGCATCGTCGCCGCCGAGATCAACCAGGCCGACGTCGGATCGAACGCGTCGGTGACCTTCACGGCGACCGACGTGACGGTGCGCACGGGTGCGGCCTTCACCGGCACGCTGAGCGTCGTCTACACGGTCGAGGACGCCACCGAGGACCCCGACCGCCGGGTGCGCGGCAACCTGATCGTCACGGTGCGCGACAAGCCCGACACACCTGGCGCGCCGTCGGCCACCGCAGCTGGTTCGCAGACCGCGAACGTTCGGTGGCAGGCCCCTGCAGACAACAACTCGCCCATCCTCGACTACACGCTCATCTGGACCGGCGGCGGGCAGCGGACGTTCCCCGCGAGTGCGGCCGGCGTCACGCAGACGATCACCGGCCTGACCAACGGAACCGCGCACACGTTCCAGGTCCTCGCCCGCAACGCCATCGGCATGAGCTCGTATTCGGCGCCCTCTCCGGCGGTTACGCCGTACGGGACACCGGGCACGCCCAGTGTGAACGCGAGCGTGTCGGGGTACGCGCCGGGAACGATCAACGCGAGTTGGTCGACACCAACCACGGGCGGTGGGTCGTTGAAGTACACCGCGTGCCTCAATAACGGCAGCTGCAAGGAGGTCACCGGTACTTCGACCTCGTGGGGCGGCGCAGGAGCAGGCACGTACCGCGTAACGGTGAAGGCGACGAACAGTGGTGGACTCACCGGTGGTACTGGCACCAGCAACGCGGTCAGCGTGGAGAATCCGCCGCCGCCGCCGAAGGTCGTTTCTCTGTCGCGTAGCGCTGCAGAGAGTTGCAGCAACGGCAACTGGGGCTGCACGTGGTACGTGATCAGTGTTTCGGGCTTCCCTGCGAACACCACGCAGACGGTTCAGACCTTCTGCGGCAGCGACTCGGTGTTCCGGACGACCTCGATGTGGGTTGGTGGTGACGGCCGGGGGACGTTCGACGGTTCGAAGACGAAGACCGGCGGCAAGTGCGCGAACTGGGGTTACGTGATCGTCGGCGGCGTGAGAAGCAACAATTGGTGACATTTTCGATGAGTCGACAGGCTCGTGGGTTTCGAGTTGAGGAAGACAAGACATGACGGTTTCGCAGGATCAGGCGTTGTGGTTTCAGGATGCGTTTTCGAAGTTGGTCGATAACGTGGATCGGGCGATTCTGGGTAAGCGTGAGGTGATCGAGCTGGTCGTGACGGCGTTGCTGTCTGACGGGCATGTGTTGTTGGAGGATTTCCCGGGTACGGGGAAGACGGTGCTTGCGAAGGCGCTCGCGAACACGTTGGACGGGACGAATTCGCGGATCCAGTTCACGCCCGACCTGCTGCCGTCGGATGTGACGGGCGTGACGATCTATGACCAGGGCAAGGGGCAGTTCGAGTTCCATCGGGGTCCGATCTTCGCGTCGATCGTGTTGGCGGATGAGATCAACCGGGCGTCGCCGAAGACGCAGTCGTCGCTGCTGGAGGTGATGGAGGAGGGCAAGGTCACCGTCGACGGCGTCAGCTACGAGGTGGGCAGTCCGTTCATGGTGATCGCGACGCAGAACCCGGTGGAGCAGGCGGGCACGTATTCGCTGCCGGAGGCGCAGTTGGACCGGTTCCTGATCAAGACGTCGCTGGGGTATCCCGATCATGACACCGCGGTGACGCTCCTGCTCGATTCGGCGAATCGTGCGCGGGCGTCGAAGGTGTCGCCGATCATCGCGCCGGAGTCGATCACGACGATGGCGCAGCTCGCGAGCGAGGTGTATGTGGATGCGGCGGTGTTGTCGTATCTGAACGAGTTGGTGTCGGCGACGCGTGCGGACAAGGATTCCGCGTTGGGTGTGAGCATGCGTGGGGCGTTGGCGTTGGCGCGTGCGGTGAAGACGCGGGCGATCTCGCAGGGGCGGACGTTCGCGACGCCGGATGATGTGCGTGAGCTGGCCGTTCCCGTCCTGGCGCATCGGATCATCGTGGATCCGGAGTCGGAGTTCGCGGGTGTGTCGGCGGTGGATATCGTGAACCGGGTGCTGGTCGAGGTCGCACCACCGGCGTACCGGGCGGCATGACCACCGACACCGAGGCCCCGCACGCGCAGGCGGGGCCGTCCAGCCCCACGCCGAGCGCACCGTCGAAGCCGGCGGCGCGTCCCGCGCGCGCCGAGGCGACCGACCAGACGCGCTTCGCGCTGCGACTCGCCGCGAGCACGGCCGGTCGCGCACTCGCGCGCGCCGGGCACGGCCTCGGTACCGCCGCACGCGCCGTCGGGCGGTTCGCGGCCCCCGTGACGTCGACGATCACGACGATGGGGTGGCTCGTCATCGTTGCGGCCCTCGTCTCGTTCGTCATCGCCGCGGTGCTCGACTGGGTCGAGTTCGTCTATCTCGGGGCGACCCTCGCGGCCGCCCTCCTCGTGGCACTGCCGTTCGTCTTCGGGCGGATGCGCTTCGACGTCGCCGTCGAGCTCGAACCGCACCGGGTCGTGGCGGGCTGTCGCGCGCTCGGCCGGCTCCTCGTCACGAGCACGGCGCCGAAGGGCACCGCTCCCGCGAAGATCGAGCTCCCGGTGGGCGAGGGCGTGGCCGAGTTCGTCGTGCCCTCGCTCGCATCGGGCGCCGAGCACGAGGAGCTCTTCGCGGTGCCGACGCATCGCCGCGCCGTGATCGTCGCCGGCCCCGCCGTCTCGGTGCGCGGCGACCAGCTCGGCCTCCTCCGCCGCGCCGTGCGGTGGAACGACCCCGTCGAACTCTTCGTGCACCCGGTCACCGCACGCCTGAAGCCCTCGGCGGCCGGACTCGTGCGCGACCTCGAGGGCACCCCGACGAGGACCATCACCGACCACGACATCTCCTTCCACGCACTCCGCCCGTACGAGCCCGGCGACCCGCTGCGCAACGTGCACTGGCGAAGCTCGGCGCGCACCGGTCAGCTCATGGTGCGCCAGTACGAGGAGAGCCGGCGGTCGCAGCTCGTGCTCATGCTCTCGACCGACGAGTCGCACTACGCCGACGACGACGAGTTCGAGCTCGCCGTCTCCGTCTTCGCCTCGATCGGCGTGCAGGTCGTGCGCGACCGCACGCAGCTCGCGGTCGCGACCGAGCACGGGCCGCTCTCCACGACCACGGTGACGGCGCTCCTCGACGACACGAGCCGCATCACGCCGACCTCGGGCCGGCACGCGAGCATCCGCGAGTTCGCCCGCGAGGCGACCCGCCGCCTCGCGCCCGCGAGCGTCGCGATGATCGTGACCGGTTCGGGCGCCGGTCTCGCCGACGTCCGTGCCGCCGAGACCGTGTTCGGCCCCGAGACCCAGCTCGTCGCCGTGCGCGTCGAGCGCGGCGCCCCCGCCCGCCTCGGCCGCATCGCCGAGACCGTCGCGGTGACGGTCGGCGAGCTGTCGGAGCTCTCGGCGCTCATGCGGAGGGCGCACCCGTGAAACGCATCCCCGCCGCCTCGATCGTCGACCTCTCGGTGCTGTCGGTGCTCTCGCTCGTCGCGATCGCCGGCTTCGAGACGAGCTTCGGCGGCCTCGACTTCCTCGTCGCCGCGGTCGCGGGCGTCGTCGTTGGCACGCTCGTCGCCGTGCTCGGCACGATGCTGCGCCTCGGCGTGCTCCCGACCGTGCTCATGGCGATCGTCGCGTACTTCCTGTTCGGCACGCCGTTCACGATGCCCGAGTCGGCGCTCTACCTCGTGCTGCCGAGCCTCAACTCGCTCACCGGTCTCGCGCTCGGCGCCGTCTTCGGGTGGGCCGACATCCTCACGATCGGCACCCCCGTGCAGGCGCCCGCGTACATCGCGGTCGTGCCCTACTTCGCGGCCTGGATCGTGTCGCTCGTCGGCGCAATGCTCGTGCTGCGCTGGTTGCCGCGACGGCGCACCGTGCTGCGGGCGAGCCTGCTGCTCATCGGTCCGGTGCTGCTCTACTTCGCCGGCATCCTGCTCGGCACCGACCAGGCCTACCTCGCAGGGGCGCGTGGCGTCGTGTTCGCCGGCATCGCCCTCGCCTGGCTGGCCTCGCGTCGCGGGTCGGCGATCGAGGCCGAGGGGGAGGGGGCGAAGCGCCTGCGCGCGCGTCGGATCCGCGGTTCGGCCGTGGTCGTCGCCGGTGCGCTCGTCGTCGGCGCCGTCGCCGGGTTCGCACTCGCACCGACCCAGACCGACCGGTTCGTGCTGCGCGACCAGGTCGTGCCGCCCTTCGACACGACGCAGTACCCGAGTCCGCTCAGCGGCTTCCGCGCGTACACGAAGACCAAGGCCGACGAGACGATCTTCACGGTCGAGGGCATGCAGCCGGGCGACGTGCTCCGCCTCGCGACGATGGACGCGTACGACGGCCAGCTCTACGGCATCGCCGGCCCCGACGGGCGCTCGGCCGACGGCGGCTACGCCATCACGGGCGAGACCCTGCCCGAGCCGCCGCTCGCGACGCTCGACGGCGGTCGCACGCTCGACGTCACGGTCGACGACTACGCCGACGTCTGGTTGCCCACGGTCGGCTACGGCCGCGACCTGCGGCTCGAGGGCGCGGCATCCGCCCGCTCGGGAGACCTGCGGTACGACGCGGCCGCCGGCACCGCCGTGCTGAAGAGCGGGCTGCGTGCGGGCGACGAGTACCGGCTCACCGCCGACGTGCAGGCCGAGCCCGACGACGACGCGCTCGCCGACGTCGCCGTCGCCGACGTCCCGCTGTCGACCGTCGACGAGGTGCCCGATGTCGTGACCGCGAAGGCGAAGGAGCTCGCGGGCGACGACCCGAGCCCGATCGCGCAGCTGCGTTCGATCGAGAAGGGCCTCCAGAACGGCGGCTTCCTGAGCCACGGCCTCTCCTCCGACAAGGTGCCGTCGCGCGCGGGGCACGGCGCCGACCGGCTCATCGAGTTGTTCACCCGTTCGACCATGGTCGGCGACGAGGAGCAGTACGCCGCGGCGATGGCCCTCATGGCCCGTCAGCTCGGCTACCCGGCGCGCGTGGTCATGGGCTTCGCACCCGACGTCGAGGAGGGCCAGACGCGCGTCGAGGTGCAGGGCTCCGACGTCACCGCGTGGGTCGAGGTGCCGTTCGAGGGCGTCGGCTGGGTCGCGTTCCACCCCACGCCCGACCGCACCGATGCGCCGCAGCAGGAGACACCGAAGACGAAGAGCGTGCCGCAGCCGCAGGTGCGACAGCCCCCGCGCGCCGAGCACTCGGCCGACGAGCTGCTCTCGACGACGCAGATCGACGACAGCGAGAAGAAGAAGAAGGACCGCCCGTTCGAGGTCCCCGGGTGGGTGTACGTCACCGGCGGTTCGATCCTCGCGCTCGCGGCGATCGTGTTCCTGCCGATGCTCGTCGTCGTCGCCCGCAAGGCGGGCCGTCGGCGCCGCCGTCAGCGCGGTGCCGGCGATCGCAGCGCCGCCGGGGCGTGGGAGGAACTGCTCGACCGATCCGCCGAGCTCGGCCTCGAGACGCCCGAGCGCTCCTCGCGGTCGCAGGCGGCCGGCTCGCTCGAGCGGCAGCTCGCCGACCAGGGGCTCGATCCGCGCGTCGACGGCCAGCCGGTGCGGCTGCGCACGCTCGCGGCGACGATCGACGGCGACGTGTTCGCGGGCGAGACGGTGCCCGAGGAGACCGCCACCCGGCGCTGGACCGAGGTCGACGCGGTCGTCGACGCGATGGGCGGTGTCGCGGGCGGCCTGCGTCGGTTCGTCGCGCGGTACCGGTTCTCGAAGCGGATGCCGCGGCGTGACGCCCGATGACCGCCGGGGCCGCCCGCGGTCGGCGTGCCTGCGGCGAGGTGTTAGCCTGAGGGTCATGCGCGCGCCACGACTTCTCCTTCGTCGCCGCGACGGGGCTTCGATCTGAGGCCGTCCCCGTCGCGGAGTCCGTCGTCGGCCGAAACCGATCCTCGAAGGAAGACGAACGAATGAACGCTGCGCACGATGACGCCGCACGTCCCCGCACCCTGGCCGAGAAGGTCTGGACCGACCACCTCGTCAAGCAGGGCGAAGACGGCACTCCCGACCTGATCTACATCGACCTGCACCTCGTGCACGAGGTCACGAGCCCGCAGGCCTTCGACGGCCTCCGCATGGCGGGCCGCCCGGTGCGCCGGCCCGACCTCACGATCGCGACCGAGGACCACAACACCCCGACGCTCGAGATCGACCGGCCCATCGCCGACCCGACGAGCCGCACCCAGATCGAGACCCTCCGCAGGAACGCGAAGGAGTTCGGCATCCGGCTGCACTCGCTCGGCGACAAGGAGCAGGGCATCGTGCACGTCGTCGGCCCGCAGCTCGGCCTGACGATGCCCGGCATCACCGTCGTCTGCGGCGACTCGCACACCTCGACGCACGGCGCCTTCGGCGCGATGGCGTTCGGCATCGGCACGAGCGAGGTCGAGCACGTGCTCGCGACGCAGACCCTGCCGTTGAAGCCGTTCAAGACGATGGCGATCAACGTCGAGGGCACCCTGCGCCCCGGCGTGACCGCGAAGGACATCATCCTCGCCGTGATCGCGAAGATCGGAACCGGTGGCGGCCAGGGCTACGTGCTCGAGTACCGTGGCTCCGCGATCCGCGCCCTGTCGATGGACGGCCGCATGACGATCTGCAACATGTCGATCGAGGCCGGCGCACGCGCCGGCATGGTCGCACCCGACGAGACCACCTTCGCGTACCTGAAGGGCCGGGCGCACGCGCCCGAGGGTGACGACTGGGACGCCGCGGTCGAGTACTGGAAGACGCTGCCGACCGACGAGGGCGCCGAGTTCGACGCCGAGGTCTTCATCGACGCCGACGCCCTCGAGCCCTTCGTCACGTGGGGCACGAACCCCGGCCAAGGCGTCTCCCTCTCCGAGTCGGTCCCCGACCCGGCGACGATCGAAGACCAGCACGAGCGCGCCGCCGCCGAGCGGGCGCTCGAGTACATGGACCTCACCGCAGGCACCCCGCTCAAGGAGATCAGGGTCGACGCGGTCTTCATGGGGTCGTGCACGAACAGCCGCATCGAAGACCTCCGTGCGTTCGCGTCGATCATCGAGGGCAAGCAGAAGGCCGACGGCGTGCGCGTCATGGTCGTCCCGGGCTCCGCCCGGGTTCGGCTCGAAGCCGAGGCCGAGGGGCTCGACAAGGTGTTCGAGGCGTTCGGCGCCGAGTGGCGCTTCGCGGGCTGCTCGATGTGTCTCGGCATGAACCCCGACCAGCTCGCGCCGGGGGAGCGCTGCGCGTCGACGTCGAACCGCAACTTCGAAGGACGCCAGGGCAAGGGCGGGCGAACGCACCTCGTCTCGCCGCTCGTCGCTGCGGCGACCGCCATCCGGGGCACGCTGTCGAGCCCCTGGGATCTGCAGAACGAAGGAGAGGTGCGCTGATGCAGAAGATCACGACCGTCACGGGCGTCGCCGTTCCGCTGCGCCGCTCCAACGTCGACACCGACCAGATCATCCCCGCGGTGTTCCTCAAGCGGGTCACCAAGACCGGCTTCGACGATGCGCTGTTCCACGCCTGGCGGCAGGACCCCGAGTTCATCCTCAACCGGCCCGAGTACGAGGGTGCGAAAGTGCTCATCGCCGGCCCCGACTTCGGCACCGGTTCGAGCCGCGAGCACGCCGTGTGGGCGCTGCGCGACTACGGCTTCGACGTCGTCATCAGCTCGCGCTTCGGCGACATCTTCCGCGGCAACTCCGGCAAGCAGGGCCTGCTCGCCGCCCAGGTCGCCTACGAAGACGTCGAGCGCCTGTGGGAGGTCGTCGAGGCCGACCCGGGAATAGCAGTGACGGTCGATCTGGTTGCACGAACGGTGAGCGCGGGTGCGCTCACCGTGCCGTTCGACATCGACGACTACACTCGATGGAGGCTTCTGGAGGGCCTGGACGACATCGGCCTCACCCTCCGGGACGAAGACGCCATCGCCGAGTTCGAGACACATCGAGCGGCGTGGCGGCCCAAGACGCTCCCCATCCGGGAGCCGGCGGAATCAGGGAGTCTGTGAACACACTCGGGCAAGATGCCAAGAACCATGGAACGGCAGTCGGGTTGAACGTCGACAAGATCACGATCAACGGCGGCAAACCGCTCCGCGGCCGGATCGAACTGAAGGGCGCCAAGAACCTCGTCACCAAGGCGATGGTGGCGGCGATCCTCGGCGACACCCCGAGCGTGTTGAAGAACGTGCCCAACATCAGCGACGTGCGCATCGTGCGCGGGCTGCTCGAGGTGCACGGCGTGAGCGTCACCCACGGCATCGAGGAGGGCGAGCTCATCCTCGACCCGTCGGGCGTCGCGACCGCGCACATGGCCGACATCGACGCCCACGCGGGGTCGAGCCGCATCCCGATCCTGTTCTGCGGGCCGCTCCTGCACCGGCTCGGCGAGGCCTTCATCCCCGACCTCGGCGGCTGCCGCATCGGTGACCGCCCGATCGACTACCACCTCGAGGTGCTGCGCAACTTCGGCGCCATCGTCGAGAAGCTGCCGAGCGGCATCCGCATGTCGGCGCCGGCCGGCCTGCACGGCGCCAAGGTCTCGCTGCCGTACCCGAGCGTCGGGGCGACCGAGCAGGTGCTGCTCACGGCCGTCCTCGCCGACGGGATCACCGAGCTCTCGGGCGCTGCGATCGAGCCCGAGATCATGGATCTCATCAACATCCTCCAGAAGATGGGCGCGATCATCACGGTCGACACCGACCGCGTCATCCGCATCGAAGGCGTCGACAAACTCGACGGCTACACGCACCGCGCGCTCTTCGACCGCAACGAGGCCGCGAGCTGGGCTGCCGCTGCGCTCGCGACCGACGGCGACATCTTCGTCGGCGGCGCCCGCCAGGCGGAGATGCTCACCTTCCTCAACGTCTTCCGCAAGGTCGGCGGCGCGTTCGAGATCGAGGAGGAGGGCATCCGCTTCTACCACCCCGGCGGTGAGCTCAAGCCCGTCATCATCGAGACCGACGTTCATCCGGGCTTCATGACCGACTGGCAGCAGCCGCTCGTCGTCGCCCTCGCGAAGGCGAAGGGCGTGTCGATCGTGCACGAGACGGTCTACGAGCAGCGGTTCGGCTTCGTCGACGCCCTCGTCGAGATGGGCGCCTCGATCGAGGTGCACAAGGAGTGCCTCGGCGGACGGCCCTGCCGCTTCGGCCAGCGCAACTTCAAGCACTCGGCGGTCATCTCGGGTCCGGCGACCCTCACCGGCGCCGACATCGAGGTGCCCGACCTCCGCGGAGGGTTCAGCCACCTGATCGCGGCGCTCACCGCCGAGGGCACCTCGACCGTCTCGAACGTCGGCATCATCGCGCGCGGGTACGAGGACTTCATCACGAAGCTCGAGCTGCTCGGGGCGGACTTCGAACTCGAAGGATAATAGGGGAGTGCCACACGACACCTCCTCGGCGAACGCCACCGCGAAGCCCGGCTCGGAGAAGCGGCGTCCGTCGTTCTTCTGGGTGCTCGCCGTCCTGATCCTGCCCCTGCTCAGCCTGGTGATCCGCTTCCGGTTCCACCACCGCGAGCGCATGCCCCAGACGGGCGCCTTCGTGCTCGCGCCGAACCACTACAGCGAGATCGACCCGGTCGTCATGGGCGCGGCCGCCTGGAAGCTCGGCCGTGCGCCGCGGTTCCTCGCGAAGGCGTCGCTCTTCAAGAACCCCGTCGTCGGCTGGTTCCTGCGCACCTCGGGCCAGATCCCCGTCGAGCGCACCGGCTCGAACGGGCACCAGGCGCTGCGTGCCGCCGAGGAGCTCGTCGAGAAGGGTCGGATGGTCATCGTCTACCCCGAGGGGTCGCTGACCCGCGACCCCGACCTCTGGCCCATGCGCGGCAAGACGGGGGCGGTCCGGATCGCACTCGAACGCGACATCCCGATCGTGCCGGCCGCCCACTGGGGCACCCAGGCGGTGCTGCCGCGGTACAGCAAGAAGCCCAGCCTCTTCCCGCGCAAGACGATCGACGTGATCATCGGCGAGCCGCTCGACCTCACCGCGTACCGCGGCAAGCCGCTCGACCAGGCCATGCTGCTGAAGGCGACGGGCGAACTCATGGACGCGATCGCCGGGCTCCTCGCCGAACTGCGCGACGAGCCGGCACCCGCCGAGCGCTGGAACCCGGCCGCCCACGGCCAGAAGGAGACGGGGCGACTTGAAGACTAGGCAGAAGCCGCCGCACGGCACCCGCGTCGCCGTCCTCGGCGCCGGCAGCTGGGGCACGACGTTCGCGAAGATCCTCGCCGACGGCGGCGCCGACGTCGTGCTCTGGGCCCGGCGGCCCGAGATGGCCCGCGAGATCCAGGAGGCCAAGCGCAACAGCGACTACCTCCCCGGCATCAACCTGCCGTTGAGCCTGCGCGCCACGAGCCGCCTCGACCTCGCCCTCGCCGGGGCCGAGCAGGTGTTCGTCTCGGTGCCGAGCCAGTCGCTGCGCGACAACCTGATCGCGATCGAGCCGCACCTCCACGCGGAGGCGAAGATCGTGTCGCTCATGAAGGGCGTCGAGAAGTCGACGGGCCTGCGCATGAGCGAGGTCATCGCCGACGTGCTGCCGATCGACGAGTCGCAGATCGCGGTCATCTCGGGCCCGAACCTCGCGCTCGAGATCGCGAAGGAGCAGCCGACCGCCGCGGTCGTCTCGTCGACGAGCCTCGAGACCGCGCAGGCGATCGCGTCGATCGCGCGCAACACCTACTTCCACTCGTTCGTCAACACCGACGTCATCGGCACCGAGTTCGGCGGCGTGCTGAAGAACCTCATCGCCGTGGCGATCGGCATCGTCGACGGCGCCGGCTACGGCGAGAACACGAAGGCGTCGATCATCACGCGCGGACTCGTCGAGATGACCGACTTCGCCGTCGCCTTCGGCGCCCACCCCGAGACGCTCTCTGGCCTCGCGGGCCTCGGCGACCTCATCGCGACGAGTCAGTCGCCGCTCTCGCGCAACAACACCGCGGGGCGTCTGCTCGGGCAGGGCTATCACCTGAACGACGTGGTGAACCGGATGCAGCAGACCACCGAGGGTCTCGCCTCGGTCGGCCCGATCCTCGAACTCGCGCGGGCGAAGGGCGTCGACATGCCCATCGTCGAACAGGTCCGACAGGTGCTCGCGGGCACCCTCGACCCGAAGGACATCGCCCCGCACCTCACGACCGACGACGAGCCGCAGGGCGAAAGGACGAAAGATGGACAAGCTCACGGTGGTTCTGCTGTTCGGCGGGCGCTCAAGCGAGCATTCGATCAGCTGCGCCACGGCGGGCGGGGTGCTGGGGGCGATCGACCGTAGCCGCTTCGACGTGATCCCCGTCGGGATCACGCGCGACGGCGCCTACGTGCTCGAGGCCGACGACCCGACGCGGTTCGCGCTCGACCCGGCGCACCTGCCCGAGGTCGTCGACAACGGCACCCGGGTGGCCTGGCCCACCTCGGCGTCCTCCCGCGAGCTCACCGTCACGGATGCTGCGGGCACGCGTTCGCTCGGCGACGTCGACGTCGTGTTCCCGATCCTGCACGGACGGTTCGGCGAGGACGGCACGATCCAGGGCCTGCTCGAGCTCGTGGGCCTGCCGTACGTCGGCAACGGCGTGCTCGCCTCGTCGCTCGGCATGGACAAGCACTTCACGAAGACGGTGCTCGAGGGTGCCGGCATCCCCGTCGCGCCGTGGGTGACCGTGACGCGTGCCGGGCTCGCGAGCGACCCCGAGCTGTGGGACCGGCGCATGCACAGCCTCGGCCTGCCGGTGTTCGTGAAGCCGGCCCGCGCCGGCTCGTCGGTCGGTGTCAGCAAGGTCGACGACTGGGCGAAGCTGCACGACGCGCTCGACGTCGCCTTCGCGGAAGACGGCACCGTGCTCGTCGAGTCGGGCGTCGTCGGCCGCGAGATCGAGTGCGCCGTGCTCGAGGGGCGCGACGGCACGCCGCAGGTCAGCGTCGCCGGTGAGATCGTCATGACGGGCCGCGAGTTCTACGACTTCGAGGCGAAGTACCTCGACGCGCCCGGCGTCGAACTGGTCTGCCCGGCCGACCTCGGCGACGGCGAACTGTTCGAGCTGCAGCGCATCGCGCGGCGGGCGTTCGAGGCGATCGGCGGGCAGGGGCTGGCCCGGGTCGACGTGTTCCTCACCGGCGAGGGCTACGTCGTCAACGAGATCAACACCATGCCGGGCTTCACGCCCATCTCGATGTTCCCGACGTGCTGGCTGAACTCGGGGCTCAGCTACCCCGAACTCATCACGGAGCTCATCGAGGTCGGGCACGCGACAGGCGCCCGATAGGGCTTCGCCCGGCGGCCCGGCGGCCCGGCAGCCCGGCGGCCCGGCGGGCCGAGACCTCGGTCAGCCGGCCGCGGGCTCCTCGGTGGGGGCGGCGTCGTCGACCGAGGTGCACGCGGCCTCGGCGGGGATGACGGCGACCGCGCTCGACAGGTCGGTGAGCACGGTCGTGCCCGAGACCACGTCGCTGTCGACGAGCACCTCGACGGCGGGCGTGCGCCCGTAGGTCGTGAACCGGTAGTTCGGCTTGTCGGTGTCGTCCATGAGCCAGTCGACGCCGTTCACCGAGTAGCAGGTGTCGGTCGTCGGCCCCGGCGTCGCGACGCCGCAGCGCAGGAGCACCGAGGCGGGTGAGCCCCACGCGCCCGTGCCCTGTGCGTTCGTCTCGCGCTCGGGCTGCTCCTCGCCGGTCTCGGGGGCGTTCGGATCGGGGTTCTGGTTGAGCACCTCGGGCAGACGCACGACGAGGGCCGCGCAGTCGGGCGAGCTCGCGCCGTCGGCCGCGTCGATCGGCACGGGCTGACTGCAGCCGGCGAGCGAGAGCACGAGTGCTGCGGAGCCGGCGGCGACGAGGGGGAGGCGGGCGCGACGGAGGCGGGCGTTCGGCTGAGACATCCCCTTCAGGGTAGCCGTCGCAACCAGGACGCCCGCTGCACGGATCAGCAGTTCGGGCGGCAGGCGCGCTGCGAGAGCGCGTCCGTGAGCACGGTCGAGAGATCCTGCGGCTTCGCGGCCGAGTACGCGGCACCGCCGGTGGCCTTCGCGATCGCGCGCATCGCCTGCACGTCGGTGTCGGGACCGATGCCGACGAGCACGACGGGTACCGGCTTCGCCGGGTCGTCGAGCTTCGCGAGCTTGTCGAGGAGCGTCTCGAGCGAGATGCCGTTCTCGTCCTCGTTGCGACCGTCGGTCAGCAGCAGCACCGAGTTCACCCGATCGGCGTCGTAGGTCGTGCGCATCTGGGCGACCGCGGCGAGCACGGTGTCGTAGAGTCCGGTGGCGCCGCCGAGGCGACCCGGCAGGGATGCGATCGCCGTGTCGATGCGGGCGCGCTGCTCGTCGTCGCCGAGGCTCTGGACGGGCGCGAGCGACTCCCAGTCGCGGTCGCCGGCTCGCGCGGTGGAGAAGATCCACATCCCGAGGTCGACGTCGCCGGAGAACTGCGAGAGCGTCTTCGTCGCAGCCTGGGTGAGCAGGTCGATGCGGCGCAGACCCGTGACGGTCGGCTCCTCCATCGATCCCGACACGTCGATGACGCTGAGGATGCGCGACCGGAGGCTCAGGACGCCCCAGGTACGGAGGATCGCCACCTGTGCACCCGCCGCTGAGGCGTCGACGGCGACGGCTTCCGCGAGCACGCCCTCCTGTTCGAGGGTGCCCGACCCGGTGCCGTCGCGGAATCCGTCGGCGGCGAACGCGTCCTTCGCCGACCAGAGCGCGAGCTTCAGCGCGTCGAGCTCGCGGGCATGCAGGGCGACGGCGCGCGCTTCGGGGGTGTCGTCGGCCTCGGCGTCGTCGGCGGGCAGGTTCTTGGCGAGTTCCGACTCGTCGAGCACGCGCAGGAACGGGTAGGTGAGCGCGAGCGTGCCGTCGGCGGGGTAGAGCGCGACGAGCGGCGTCGACGCGCCCTCGCGGTTGTGACGGGCGATCTGCTGCTCGCTCGCGATCGCGACCGTGCCGTCGGCGCCGTCGGCGAGTGCGTCGAACGCCTCCTCGACGGACGCGGGCATCGTGTCGTTGAGCTCGATCATGGCCTGCTGGAACTGGCGCGGCGATCCGATGTCGGCGCGTCGTTCCATCGCCTGCAACGCGCTGAGACTGGCCGAGGACGCCTCGGGGTCGGGCAGGAGTGCCGAGAACCCGTCGTTCAGGAGCGCGTTCCAGCTGAGATCCTCGTCGCCCACCGCATCGGACCGGTCGGCGCGGGCGGCGAAGACGACGGGGCTCGAGGCGATCGACCGTTCGAGCGCGAGGTCGGGGACCGGGCGGCCGAGGGATCGGGCGATGCCCGACATGCGCACGAGCCAGACGGGGGAGTCGGGGATCCAGGCGTCGAGCTCGGAGGCGTTGCCGGACGCGAGCATCGCCGCGGTGTCGGCCGACGCCTGGGCGACGACCTCGGTGCGCGAGCACGAGCCCTCGGCGGCGTCGTGGTCGGCGGCGACGGCCTCGACGGTCGCCGCGATCGCCGGGTCGGCGACGACGGTGAGCTCGACCGGCTTCGTGCACGGGACCTCGGGATGCATCCAGCTGTCGAAACCGCCGCTCGCCCAGGCGACGCCGGCACCGCCGACGAGCGCGACGACGACGGTGGCTGCGCCGACGGCGGCCATCAGCCGCCGTCGGCGCCGACGGATCGCAGCTCGCTCGGCTCTCTCGCTCTGTCGGCTCACGCATGCTCCATTGCACGGGGCGATGAGCGGGGTGGACTCACCGCGATCGGGTCTCTTGGACGAACCCGGCGAACGCTGCCGAAGGGTTCGTAAGGATCCATTACACACCATTCGCGCGCTCGGCGCTCGTCTACGCTGGACGGATGCCCCAGCCGACCGGTTCCGCGACGTCCGACGACCGCCCGATCGGCGAGCTCGGCGAGCAGGCGGTGCTCGCCCGGATCCTGCCGCGACTCGAGCCCGGCGACGCCGCGCTCCTCGGCGCGGGAGACGACGCCGCGGTCGTCGCGGCACCCGACGGCCGCTACGTCGTCACCTGCGACCTCATGGTGCACGGACCCGACTTCCGGCTCGCGTGGTCGACGCCCTTCGACCTCGGCTGGAAGGCCGCCGCGACGAACCTCACCGACGTCGCGGCCATGGGCGCGAGGCCGACGGCCCTCGTCGTCGCGATCGCGGCGCCGCGCGACCTGCCGGTCAGCGTGCTCGAGGGCATCGCCGACGGGCTGCGCGAGTCGCTCGCAGCCCTCGCACCCGGCTGCGGCGTCGTCGGCGGCGACCTGTCGACCTCGTCGACGCTCACGATCTCGGTGACCGCGTTCGGCGACCTCGACGGGCGTGCGCCCGTCATGCGGTCGGGTGCCCGCGTCGGCGACGTCGTCGCGCACGCCGGCGCGCGCGGCGACGCCGCACGCGGCCTCGCCCTGCTGTTCGCCGAGGGGGTGGATGCGGCGGGCCGACCCGACCGGGCGCTCGCCGCAGTGCTCCGCGAACGCGACCCCGAGGTGGTCGGCGCCCAGCTCGCGCCGTCACCGCCCGTGCACGCGGGGCCGGCGGCGGCGCTCGCGGGGGCCACCGCGATGCTCGACGTCTCCGACGGGCTCGCGCGCGACGCGCGCCGCCTCGCCGAGGCCAGTGGCGTCGGCCTCGACTTCGACGGCGCGGCGCTCGGGCCCGAGGTGCGCATCGCCCTCGCGGGCGCCGAGGACCACGGACTGCTCGCGACGTTCCCGTCCGGAGCCGTGCTGCCGGCACCGTTCGAGGCGATCGGCCGGGTCGTCGACGCGCCGGGGGAGATCCTGCTCGACGGCGCCGCGATCGACGCCGAGGGCTGGGACCCCTATGCGGGCTGGGACGGCGGCGCGGGCTGAGTCGCGTCGGCCCACCACAGGGTCGTCTCGCCGTAGTCGCGTCGTCGCGACGGCTCGATGCCGGCCGGCCACGTCGGCTCGGGTGAGCGACTGCTGCGCTCGACGACCACGATCGCCTCGTCGGCGAGCAGTGGGGCGAGAAGCTCGAGATCGCGGGCGAGTGCCGCTTCGCCGAGGTCGTACGGCGGATCGATGAAGACGAGGTCGAAGCCGGGCGCTGCGCCCTCGAGGTAGGCGGCGACGGCTCGCTGGACGACCCGGATACGCGCCGCGACCGCGCCGCGACCGGCACGGCGCACGGCGTCGGCGTTGCGCCGGCACACGTCGGCCGCCGCCGGCGCGCGCTCGACGAGCACGACCTCCGCCGCGTCGCGGCTGGCCGACTCGAGCCCGAGCGCGCCCGAGCCGGCGTACAGGTCGAGCACGCGAGCGCCGTCGATCGCATCGCGGGACTCGAGCGCCGAGAAGATCGCCTCGCGCACACGGTCGCTCGTCGGACGGGTTCCCGTGCGGGGCACCTGCAGGGTGAGCGAGCCGGCCGATCCGGCGATGATGCGGGTCATGATTCCGGCAGCCTATCGGCGGCCGGTGCACACCGCACGATGCACAGGCGGGCCGCGATGTCCAGGCCGTGCCCTGCGCGCCCGGCACTGCCATGATGGGAGTGTGCCTGCTCAGTTTGACGAAGCGATCGACTCCGCCGACCGCCTGCCCGCCGAACCGTCCCGACACCGCGGGGGAGAGCAGCAGCTCCTCGACCGCCTCTGGGACTTCTCCGATCCCGAGGCGAGCGCCGAGCGCTTCCGTGCCGAGGCGGCCGACGAATCGAACACGGCGCACACCAGGGCGGTCATGACGACCCAGTTGGCGCGCGCGCTCGGCATCCTCGGCCGCGGCGACGACGCCCTCGCCGCGCTCGACGAGGTGGCGGCGCTCGAGCCGGTGCCCGGCGAGCCCGAGGCCTACGCCGCGGAGCTGCGCGCACGCGTCGCGATCGAACGGGGCCGGCTCGCGGCATCCGACCACCGCCCCGGCGACGCCGTGCCCGAGCTGACCCGCGGTGTGCGCGAGGCCGCCGTCGCCGGCTCCCCGTTCCTGGTGCTCGACGCGCTGCACATGCTCGCCCTCAACGACGCCGGCCACGAGGAGGAATGGGCGACCGAGGGCTTCGACGTGCTCGACGGTGCCCGCGATCCGCGCGTGCTGCGGTGGGGTGTCGCACTGCACAACAACCTCGGCTGGACCCTGCACGACTCCGGCCGGCTGACCGGCGCGCTCATGCAGTTCGAGCAGGCCGTCGAGGCTGCCGACGCGTACGGCACCGCCGAGCAGCGTCACGTCGCCCGCTGGTCGGTCGCGCGGTGCCTGCGCAGCCTGGGCCGCACCGACGAGGCACTCGCACTGCAGCGGGAGCTCGCGGCCGAACGACCCGACGACCCCTACGTGAAGGCCGAACTCGCCGCCTTGACGGAGGCGGAGCCTACGATCGAGGCATGACCGCCCCACGCCCCGAGCCGGGTGCCGGCGAGCCGATCGCGCCCGTCCCGCCCGGCAGTCTCACGCTCGACTCGAAACTCGCGGGCGTGCTCGGCGGGCGCACGGCGAAGGCGGTCGAGCGTGCGTTCGGCTACGCGACCGTCGGCGAGATGCTCGCGCACTACCCGCGTCGGTACGCGCTGCGCGGCGAACTGACCGCGCTCGCCTCGCTGCCGCTCGACGAGAACGTCACGATCGTGGCCGAGGTGCTCGAGGTGCGCGTGCGCGACATGCGACAGCGCCGGGGTTCGATCGTCGAGGCGAAGATCTCCGACGGCACCGGCGTGCTCACGCTCACGTTCTTCAACCAGCGCTGGCGCGAGAACGACCTGCGGCCGGGCCGACGCGGCATCTTCGCGGGCAAGGTGGGCGACTACAAGGGCAACCGCCAGCTCGCCCACCCCGACTACGAGCTCTTCGACGATCTCGCACCGGTCGCCGTCGGCGACGCGGCGGCCAAGCGCTGGGCCGAGTCGCCCATCCCGATCTACCCGGCGACGTCGACGATCGCGAGCTGGCAGCTCGCCAAGTCGATGGCGCTCCTGCTCGACGGGCTCGGCCCGGTCGACGACCCGCTGCCCGCGTCGGTGCGATCGGGGCGAGGGCTCCTCGGGCACTGCGACGCCCTCGAGCGCGTGCATCGTCCCGAGCACGAGTCCGAGTGGAAGGCCGCGCGCCGTACCCTCCGGTTCACCGAGGCGTTCGTGCTGCAGACCGCCCTCCTGCAGCGGCGCGCCGCACTCCGCTCGACCCGTGCCCTCGCGCGGCGTCCGGCGGCCGGTGGCCTGCTCGAGCGCTTCGACGCCGCGCTGCCGTTCTCGCTCACCGGCGACCAGCAGCTGGTGGGCGCCGAGATCGCGCACGACCTCGGCGAGCCCGTGCCGATGAACCGGCTCGTGCAGGGCGAGGTCGGCTCGGGCAAGACCCTCGTCGCCCTGCGGGCCATGCTCGCCGTCGCCGACTCCGGCGGGCAGTCGGCGCTCCTCGCGCCGACCGAGGTGCTCGCTGCCCAGCACCTGCGTTCGATCGCGAAGATGCTCGGCCCCGAGCTCTCGGCCGAGCTGATCCCGACCCTCATCACGGGGCAGCTGCCCGCCGCCGAGCGCAAGAAGGCGCTGCTGCGGGCTGCCGCGGGCCAGTCGCGCCTCATCGTCGGCACGCACGCGCTCATCGGCGATCGCGTCTCGTTCGCCGACCTCGGACTCGTCGTCGTCGACGAGCAGCACCGCTTCGGCGTCGAGCAGCGCGAGGCCCTGCGCCAGAAGGGGGCCGAGCCGCCGCACGTGCTCGTGCTCACCGCCACGCCGATTCCGCGCACCGTGGCCATGACGGTCTTCGGCGACCTCGACGTGTCGACCATCGCCGAGCTGCCGGCCGGTCGCGCCGGCATCGAGTCGCAGGTCGTGCCGCTCGCGATCCGGCCGGCATGGCGGCCGCGGGTCTGGGAGCGTCTCGCCGAAGAGGTCGCGCTCGGTCGGCAGGGCTTCGTCGTGTGCCCCGCCATCGAGGCGCGCGTCGCCGAGGACGACGGCGAGACCGTCGACCTCGGGCCGGGCGAGGGCGGCCCGAGCGCCGCCCGCTCCGGCGCCGACGACGGCGACGCCGCGAACGGGCGCGAGCCGGCGGCATCCGCGCCGGTCGCCTCGGTCGAGACGGTGCTCGCCGAGCTGGCCGCGCACCCCGGGTTCGCCGAGCTGCGGGTCGCCCCCCTCCACGGCCGCATGAGCGCCGACGAGAAAGACCGGGTCATGCGGGCCTTCGCGGCCGGCGAGCTCGACGTGCTCGTCTCGACGACCGTGATCGAGGTCGGCGTCGACGTGCCCAACGCGAGCGTCATGGTCGTCGTCGACGCCGATCGGTTCGGCGTCTCGCAGCTGCATCAGCTGCGCGGGCGGGTCGGCCGGGGTTCGGTGCCCGGCCTCTGCCTGCTCGTGACGCAGGCGCCGCCCGGTTCGCTCGCACTGCAGCGCGTCGAGGCCGTCTCGGCGACCCTCGACGGGTTCGAGCTCGCCCGGGTCGACCTCGAGCTCCGGCGCGAGGGCGACGTGCTCGGGGCCTCGCAGTCGGGCGGCCGGTCGTCGCTCAAGCTGCTGCGGGTGGTGCGCGACGGCGACGTCATCGCCGACGCACGAGCCGAGGCCGAGCAGCTGCTCGAGACCGACCCCGAGCTCGCCGACCACCGCGCGCTCGCCGCCGCCGTGCACCGGCGGCTCGACGACGAGGCGAGCGGATACCTGAGCAAGGGCTGAGACTCTCGACCGGGCGCCGCGGCGCACCGCGGAGACACTACGCTGGTGCGTATGCAGCGGATCGCCGTCGTTCCCGGATCGTTCGACCCCGTCACGCGCGGCCACCTCGACGTGATCGCGCGGGCCGCGGGCCTCTACGACGAACTGCACGTCGTCGTCGTGCACAACCCCGACAAGTCGGCGCTGCTGCCGATCGCACAGCGCGTCGCGCTCATCGAACGCTCGATCGAGGACGCCGGCATCGAGGGTCGCATCGTCGTCGCATCCTGGAGCATGGGGCTGCTCGTCGACTACTGCACCGACGTCGGCGCGACGGTGCTCGTGAAGGGCATCCGCTCGCAGGTCGACGTGGCCTACGAGACGCCCATGGCGATCGTCAACCGCCATCTCGCCGGCGTCGAGACGGTCTTCCTCCTGCCCGACCCGGCGAACGCCCACGTGTCGAGCTCGCTCGTGCGGCAGGTCGCGTCGCTCGGCGGCGATGTCGCCCCCTACGTGCCGACCGTCGTCGCCGACTACCTCGAGACGGCGATGACGCCATGAGCGAGGCGGTGGCGGTGTCGGGCGAGCCGGGTGCCACCGGTCGCGAGATCATGGGCATCGACGAGGTCGGCGCGCTCGCGGCGGGCATCGTCGCCAACGTCGAGACCGTCATCGCCGGCAAGCGCGACGCCGTCACCGCCGCGCTCACGGTGCTGCTCGCCGAAGGGCATCTGCTCATCGAAGACGTGCCGGGCGTCGGCAAGACCATGCTCGCCAAGGCGCTCGCCCGTTCGGTCGACGCGACGATCAACCGCATCCAGTTCACGCCCGACCTGCTGCCGAGCGACGTGACCGGCGTGTCGGTCTTCGACCAGTCGAGCCGCCGGTTCGAGTTCAAGCGCGGCCCCGTGTTCGCGAACCTCGTCATCGGCGACGAGATCAACCGGGCGAGCCCGAAGACGCAGTCGGCCCTGCTCGAGTGCATGGAGGAGCGCCAAGTCACCGCCGACGGCACGACCTACCGGCTCGATGCGCCGTTCACCGTCGTCGCGACGCAGAACCCGGTCGAGATGGAGGGCACGTACCCGCTGCCCGAGGCGCAGCGCGACCGGTTCATGGCGCGCATCTCGATGGGGTACCCGGCTTCCGCCGACGAGCTCGCGATGCTCGCGACGCGCGAGACGTCGAGCCCGCTCGACGGACTCGCCCCCGTCGTCTCGCTGCACGAGTTGCGGTCGATGATCGAGGCGGTGCAGCACGTCTTCACCTCGCAGCCGGTGAAGGAGTACGCGGTCGACCTGGCGCGCGCCACTCGCGACGACCGGCAGCTCCGGCTCGGCGCGAGCCCGCGGGCGACCCTGCAGCTCATCCGCGCGGCGAAGGCCCACGCCGCCATGCACGGCCGCGACTTCGTGCTGCCCGACGACGTCGATGCGCTCGCCGTGCCGGTGCTCGCGCACCGGCTCGTGCCGACGAGCCGTGCGCTGGGCGCGCACGACCGCGACGCCGGTCCGCTCATCGACGCCATCGTCCGACGCATCGTGGGGGAGACGCCGGTTCCGGTCGGCAGCGCGCGAAGGAACTGAGATGAAGCGCCCGCGCCTCCTCCGATCGACCGCATGGCCGCGGCTGACGAGGCGCGGTGGCGCCCTCATCGTCGTCGGGGTGGTGCTACTCGCCGTCTCGCTGTGGTTCGACCTGCGCGACATCATGCTGCTCGCCTTCGTCGGCATCGCGATGCCCGCCGTGGCAGCGCTCTTCGTCGCGCTGCGGGCACCGAGACTCGCGGTCACCCGCACCTTCACACCTCCCGTCGTCAGCGCGGGCTCCGGGGCGAGCGTCGCGATCACGGTGCGCAATCGCTCCCGACGCACCTTCGACGGGGCGCACTGGCGCGACCGGGTTCCCGAGGGGCTCGACGCGCCGCCCGAGGCGGTGCTGCCGGCGATCGGCCCGTACGAGGCGGTGCTGCCGTCGGGCGACGACACGGTCCGACTCGAGTACCGGCTGCGGCTCCCGCGGCGCGGCGTCTACGGCATCGGACCGCTGCGCGTCGGCGTCTTCGACCCGTTCGCCCTCGCCCGCTTCGACCGGGACGCCGGCACCCGCCACGACGTCGTAGTCACGCCACGGGTCACGCCGCTCGAGCGCGCGCTCGGGTCGGCGGCGAGCGTCGACGGCGTGCTCCACGGGCTGCAGCGCCGCACGCATCCCAACTCCGATGAGCTCATCGCGCGCGAGTACCGCTACGGCGATCCGATGCGCCGCGTCAACTGGGCGGCCACGGCTCGCCGGGGCGAGCTCATGGTTCGCGAGGAGGAGCAGCGGGGCGACCCAGAGGTGCGCATCCTCATCGACACGACGCTCGCCGCTCGCCCGCGCACCGGCGCGTTCGCCCACGCGGCACCCGACCAGGGGCATGCGGGCTTCGAGCTCGGCGTGGAGGTCGTCGCCTCGATCGGCGTGCACCTGCTCGAACGCGGGTTCCGAGTCCGCTGCGATCCGGTGGCCGACCCTGGTCGCGGTTCGCTCGCGAGCGGCACCGCGTCGGGGCCCTATCGCATGCCGGGCGGCGATCGGATGCTGCTCGAGGACCTCGCCCGGCTCGAGGTCGCGCGCCGAGACGACGCAGCATCCCGGATGCCGCGAAACGAGCGCGTCGGCGGGGAGGTCCGCGCGCGGGAGGCGCGGATGCCGGGCTTCGCCGTGCTCGTCGAACCCGACGAACGCGACGCCGCGACCCTGGTGGCGCTCCGCCAGACGATCGAGCCGGCGATCGCATTCGTCGCGGAGACCGTGACCCACCGCGTCGTCGAAGCCCTCGAGGAGGCCGACTGGCGCGTCGTTCGGGTGCGCCGACCCGCCGCGATCGGTGACGCCTGGTCGGGCATCGCCGTCCGAGCCGAGCACGGCGTGCAGGCGGAGGAGGCCGGGCGCGATGCATCCCGATGACCGCCCCCTCAGCCGGCCGCAGCGACTCGCACTCACCGCGGCGTCGTTCCTCTTGGTCGCCGTCGCCGCGATGGCGCTCGGCCCGCTCATCTCGGGCAGCGCGTGGTGGTGGCTGTGCGCGTTCGTCGCGGCGGTCACGCTGTTCGGCGGCGCGGGGCTGCGTGCGCTGCGGGTGCCCGGAGGGCTCGTGCCGTTCGGCGAGCTCGTCATCCTGCTGCTCCTGCTCACCATGGTGTTCGGCGGATCGACGAGCTTCGCGCTGATCGTGCCGACCGTCGACACGTTCCCCCTGTTCGGCGACCTCTTCGAGGGGGCGCAGCGCACGATCCAACAACAGGCGGTGCCGGCGATCGCCGTGCCCGCCCTCGCGTTCATGCTCGCGCTCGGCGTCGGCGTGCTCGCGGTCTGCGTCGACGTGCTCGTGCAGACGGTGCGCATGCCGGCGCTCGCCGCGGCTCCGGCTCTCGTGCCGATCCTCATCCCCGGGTTCATCATCGAGTCCGGCACCGAACTGCCGGCACTCGTCTTCTCCGCGGCGGCGTACCTCCTGCTGCTGCGGGTCGACGTGCGGGTGCGACGTCGCGCGAACCTCGCCGCGCGCGCCGACGACGATCGGGCTGCCACCGTCGTTCCGCCGGCGCGCACGCCGGTCGCCTCGGGGCTCATGACGACACTCGGACTGACGGCGGCCGGCATCCTCGTCGCGGCCGTCCTCGCCGCGTCGACGCCCAGCATCTCGACGAGCCTCCTGCTCGGCACTGGTTCGCAGGGCACGATCTTCGGCCGCGGCGTGACGCCGTTCATCGACCTGGGGCGTGATCTGCGTCGGCCCGAGCCGCGGCCGGCGTTCCACTACTTCGCGCGCGACAACGACCGGCCGTACTTCACCCTCCTCACCCTCGACAAGTTCGAGGGGGCCTCGTGGGGCGTCACCGAGTCGCCGGTCGATGCCGACAACACGGTCGACGAACTGCCCCTGCCCGATGGGCTCGACGACGGGGTCGACGTCGCCGAGCACCCCATCGAGATCGTCGTCGACGAGGTGCGCACGACCTGGCTGCCGCTGCCGTACCCCACCCGCAGCGTCGAGGGCCTGAACGGGTCGTGGTTCTGGGATCCGGGCTCGCTCACGGTGCGGAGCGTCGACTCCGACACCGGCGGTCAGCGCTATCGGGCGACGTGGCTCGAGCGCGAGCCCACCGTCGCGCAGCTCCGCGCCGCCGGACCGGTGCGCGGCCAGGGCTTCGAGCGCTACCTCGAACTGCCCGACGACGTGCCGCCCGTGATCGCCGAGACGGCGGCCGAGGTGGTGGGATCGGCCGAGACCCCGTACGACGCCGCCGTCGCCATCCAGTCGTACCTGCGGTCGGACGACTTCGAGTACTCGACCGAGGCCCCCGTCGAAGAGGGTTATGACGGCGGTGGGTTCGAGGTGATCGCGAAGTTCCTCGAGCAGAAGTCGGGTTACTGCGTGCACTTCGCGTCGACGATGGCGGTGCTCGCGCGCGAGGTGGGCATCCCGTCGCGCATCTCGGTCGGGTACACGCAGGGCTCTGCGACGCAGGAGCGCGTGGGCGGTGTGCAGCGGGTCGAGGTCGACTCGCACGACCTGCACGCCTGGCCCGAGCTCTACTTCGAAGGCGTGGGCTGGGTGCCGTTCGAGCCGACGCCGGGCCGGGGCAGCGTGCCGGCCTACAGCCGACCCGGCGCCGACGACGGCGCGCAGACGCCGACGGCGACGCCCGGTGCCTCGAGCGCGCCCCCGAGCGGCCGCCCCGAGCGCGACCCCGACCGCGGCCTCGGCGCCCCCACGGGCGGGTCGTCCGGTGGCGGCGGTTGGTGGTTCGGCGGCGGTCTCATCGTGCTCATCGCGGCCGCGGTGCTGTGCGCCCCGGCGGCGTCGCGCGCGGCCCAGCGGGCGGCGCGGGTGCGGCGCATCCACCGCGGTGAACGGCCGGCGGATGCCGCATGGGAGGAGCTCCTCGCAAGCGCCCGCGACCTCGGGGTGCGAGTCGAGGCGAACGCGACGCCGCGTGCTGCGGCTGCCCAGCTCGCCGATCGGCCGGGCTTCGGACCGCCCGCCGCGGCCGCCGCCCTCGTGGCACTCCGCAACGCCGTCGAGCACGAGCGCTTCGGACCCGCGCGACACGCCGACGAGGCATCCGCAGATCGCCTGCTCACCGCCCTGTCGACGGCCCGGGCCGCGCTCGCGGTCGGCGAGCCCATCGCCGAGCGGTATCGCGCCGTGCTCGTGCCGCGCTCGCTCCTCGACCGGGTGCGCCCGTCGTTCGGCGAACGTCCGGCCGCCGGCGCGTAGAATCGTCGATCGTGGTCATCAAGCACTCCCCGTTCAGCGTGAACGTGCGCGATCTCGTCAACCGTCCGGGCGAGATGCGCGAACAGCTCATCACCGTGCCCGCGCCCGAGCAGCTCGGCGAGGGCCTCGTCTCCGTCGCGGCGGGTTCGGAGCTCGATCTCGACCTCCGGCTCGAGTCGGTGCACGAGGGAATCCTCGTCACCGCCGAGGTCGACGCGACCGCCGAGGGCGAGTGCGGTCGGTGCCTCACCGACATCGCACTGCCCGTCCGAGTCGAGTTCCAAGAACTCTTCGGGTATCATGGCGGGGAAGCAATCGAGTATGAGGTTCAAGACGACCACGTGGATCTTGAACCACTCATCCGAGATGCGGTGGTGCTGGCACTGCCGTTCCAGCCGGTGTGCCGACCGGATTGCCCAGGTCTCGACCCAGAGACGGGGCTCCGACTGGCCGATCATCCGGAACTCGTCACCCCTGAGCACAGCGATCCTCGCTGGGCCGCGCTCGCGGGGTTCCAGGCTTCCGAAGACAACGGTCCGGATGCGTCGTCCGGCGCCGATCAGCAGAGAGAAGAGAGATAGTCATGGCTGTTCCCAAGCGGAAGAAGTCACGCGCCAACATCCACGCGCGCCGTTCGCAGTGGAAGGCCGAGGTCCCCACGCTCGTCAAGACCGTCGAGAACGGCAAGGTCACCTACAGCCTCCCGCACCGCGCGAAGGTCGTCGAGGACTCGGCGGGCACCCCGCTCTTCCTCGAGTACAAGGGCCGCAAGGTCGCCGACGTCTAGTCGGCCACAGACGCACCGACGACCGGTCGTGACGCGAACGGAACGCAGGGCCAGCGACGAACGCACGCTCGACGAACTGCAGCAGACGCTGCAGGTCGAGATCGATCCCGCGCTCCTGCTCCTCGCGCTCACGCACCGGTCGTTCGCGTACGAGAACGGCGGCATCCCGACCAACGAGCGCCTCGAGTTCCTCGGCGACTCGATCCTCGGTCAGGCCGTCACCGTCAAACTGTTCCGCGACAACCCCGACCTCGACGAGGGCGAGCTCGCGAAGCGGCGTGCCAGCCTCGTCTCGAGTGTCGCGCTCGCGGAGGTGGGTCGTGCGATCGGCGTCGGCCGGTACATCCGGCTGGGCCGCGGCGAGACGCTCACGGGCGGCGCCGACAAGCCGTCGATCCTCGCAGACACGGTCGAGGCGATCATCGGCGCGGTGTACCTCGACGCCGGCGGCGAGGTTGCGACCGATCTCGTGCTGCGTCTGGTCACGCCCCTCATGCAGGATCCCGAGCGTTTCGGCGCCGCGATGGACCCGAAGACGAGCCTGCAGGAGATCGCAGCACGTCGCAGCGCACCGGCGCCGTCCTATTCGGTGGCCGAATCCGGCCCCGACCACAACAAGCACTTCGTCGCGACCGTGACGGTCGGCGACCTCGTCGAGGCGTCTGGCGAGGGCTCGAGCAAGAAGCAGGCCGAGATGGCCGCCGCGCTCGAGGCCTGGACCCTGCTCAACGCCGCGGGCTGACCGGCAACCGGCACGGCGCACCCGCCGACGTCCCCCGAAGTGGGGCAGCCGATTCGCTCGGGAGGAAGCACGACGCTCAATAGGCTGAGCGCACCCTGCCGACCCGAACGGAGTCATCGTGCCACGCATCCTGTCCGCCGCAGCGACCACTGCGGTCATCGCCCTCGTCGGCGCTCTCCTCGGGACGTCCCCCGCAATCGCAGCCGACGGCGACGGACTCGGCGCGGCGTCGATCTCGGGCACCGTGCGCGGCGCGGTCGGCGAGCCCTTCGAGGGGGCCTGCGTGACCGTCTCCTCGGACGACGACGGCGACGGGAACTGGACCCTCGTCGGAGAGCCCGTGCAGACGGTGGCCGACGGCGGGTACGCCATCGCAGACCTGCAGGCGGGCACGTACGCGGTCTCCGCCGACGGATGCGGAGACGTCTCGTTCGAGGCGACGTGGTACCGCACCGGCACGACGCGTCCGGCTTCCGCCGACGAAGGACTCATCGCGCTCGCCGAGGACGCATCGGCGACGGACGTCGACATCCAGTTGATCGCTGCGCCGATCCAGAACCTCGAGGCGCCGGGCGTCGCCGGAGCACCGGTCGTCGGCCAAGAGCTGACCGCGACGCCGGGAACGTGGAGTCCCGACGGGCTCGACTTCGCGTACCAGTGGAATGCCGATGACGCGCCGATCGACGGCGCCACCGCGCCGACGTTCGTCGTGACCGCCGACCAGCTGGGCGCATCGATCTCGGTCGCCGTCACGGCGACGCGACCCGGATTCGAGACCGCTGCCGCGGTGTCCGCGCCGACCGGGCACGTCGTCGCGGGCAGCCTGCCCGCATTCACCGCCGAGATCACGGGTGACGCACAGGTGGGGGCGCCGCTCTCGACCGTGCTTCCCGACGGCGACGGGGTGACCGCGCAGTGGAACCGGGGCGACACGCCCATCGAGGGCGCGACGGGCGCGACGTACGTACCGACGGTCGATGACCTCGGTGCGACGATCACCGTGACCATCACCCGAACCGTCGACGGCTACGAGACCCGCAGCGTGACGAGCTCGCCCACCGGCGCGGTGGTCGAGGGCGTACTTCCCGAGTTCGTGCCGGTGGTGAGCGGTGCCGCGGCCGTGGGGGCGACGTTGTCCAGCTCGGTTCCGTCGTCGGGCGCGGTCACGGTGCAGTGGTTGCGGAACGGTGAGCCGGTCGCCGGTGAGATGTCGCCGTCGTACGTGGTGAAGGCGAGCGACCTGGGTTCGGTGTTCTCGGTCGAGGTGACCCAGAGCGTGCCGGGCTACGCCGTGTCGGTCACGACGAGCGTGCCGACGGCGGCCGTCGCGCTCGGTACGCAGCCGGTGTTCACGCCGGTCGTGTCGGGCACGGTCGCGGTGGGACGGACACTGGCGGTGTCGGTGCCTGCAGGTCCGGCATACACGTACCAGTGGTACCGGAACGGAGCCGCGATCTCGGGTGCGACGTCGAGCAAGTACGTCGTCGTCGCGGCCGATCTCGGCCTTCCGCTGAAGGTGCGTGTCGTGGCGAAGGTCACGGGGTATGCCGACCGGACTGCGTACTCGGCATCGACGGTGAAGGTCGTGGCCGGGACGATCGCGTCGTTCACGCCGGTCGTCAAGGGCACGACGATCGTGGGCTCCACCTTGGGTGTCACGGTGCCCTCGGGCAACTCGTACAAGTACCAGTGGCTGCGCAACGGGGCGAAGATCTCGGGTGCGACGGCGTCGACGTACAAGCTCGTCACGGCCGATGCCGGTACGAAGGTCTCCGTCACGGTCGTCGCCTCGCGAACGGGCTACACGTCGCTGTCGAAGACGTCGGCGGCCACCCCGACGGTGCTGCGTGCCCTCACGGCATCGCCGACGCCGACGATCTCGGGTACGCGCAAGGTCGGCTACCTGCTGACGGCAGTGCCGGGCACGTGGTCACCGGCGCCGGTGGCCCTCAAGTACCAGTGGTATCGGTCGGGCACGGCGATCACGGGTGCGACGGCCTCGACGTATCGTGCTGCCGCCGCCGATCTCGGCAAGTCAGTCACCGTGGTCGTCACCGGTTCCAAGTCCGGGTATGCCACCGTCGCCCGCAAGTCGGCGGGGACTGCGGCGATCGTGCCGGGTACGATCTCGCTGTCGACGCCGTCGCTGTCGGGCCAGGTGCGGGTGGGATACACGCTGACGGCGTCCGCCACCGCGTCCCCGACCGCGACCCTGAAGTACCAGTGGTACCTCAACAGCACCGCGATCAGCGGGGCGACGGCGAAGACGTTCGCGGTCAAGACGTGGATGATCGGCAAGCAGGTGAGCGTCAAGGTGACGGCGAGCCGCAGCGGCTACAGCACGGTCTCGAAGTTCTCGACGCGCACCGTCGGGGTGCTCACCGCCTACCCGTCGATCACGGCGAACGGCGTGTACAAGGTCGGGGTCGACATCAAGCCTGGAACCTACTACACGAAGGGTGGGGCAGACCAGTACTGCTACTGGGATCTGGCCACCGACTACGCCGGTAGCAATGTCATCACGTCGGACGCTGGATATGGCCGGCGCATGGTGACGATCCTGAGCAGCGACCCGTATTTCTACACCGAGGGTTGTGGCGTGTGGTACCGATACGACGGAACCGGATCGCGTGCGACGTCGTTCGGCGACGGCGTGTACGGCGTCGGTGCGAACATCCAGACGGGTCTGTACCAGTCGCTCGGCAACGATCCCGACGGCTACTGCTACGTCGCCGGGCTCGCCCTCGCACGTCCGTACGACACCGATGCGATCAACTGGAACGACATCGGGTACGGCGGCGACTTCACCGTCAGGATCGACAGCACAGACAAGTACTTCGAGAGTGCCGGTTGCAACAAGTGGGTCCGCATCAGCGGGTAGCGCCGGCATGTGGTGCGCGCGCGGTTCGGATTCGCGCGGCGCGTAGACTCGGCTGACGTGCCCGAACTCCCCGAGGTCGAAGTCGTCCGCTCCGGACTCGCGCCCGCACTGACGGGCGCGGTGATCTCCGGGGTCGAGGTGCTCGACCGGCGGTCGCTGAAGCGCCACGACCCGACGATCGGCGACTTCGAGCGCCTGCTCACGGGTGCCCGGGTCGCGGCGGCGGTGCGTCGCGGAAAGTTCCTGTGGCTGCCCCTCGACGGCGAACGAGCGATCGTCGGCCACCTCGGCATGAGCGGGCAGATGCTGCTGCGCACCCCCGAGCACCCCGGCGACGACCGCCATGCGCGCGTGCGGCTGCATGTCGAACACCCCGAGCACGGGGAGCTGCGGGTCGACTTCGTCGACCAGCGCATCTTCGGCTCGCTCGCCGTCGACCGCATGCTGCCCACGTCCGACGGGCAGATCGCGGGATTCTCCGCATCGGTGACGGGGGAGTGGGCGCGGTCCATCCCCAGTCAGGTTGCGCACATCGCGCGCGATCCCCTCGATCCGGCGTTCTCGGAATCGGCGTTCGCGGCCCGGCTCGCCCGACGCGACACGGGCATCAAGCGCGTGCTGCTCGATCAGGGCGTCGTGAGCGGCATCGGCAACATCTACGCCGACGAAACGCTCTGGGCGGTGCGGCTGCATCCCGAGCAGCCCGCGTCGTCACTCAGCCTGCGCCGGGTGAACGAACTGCTCGCCGCCGTGCGCGACGTGCTCGGCCGAGCTCTCGTCGAGGGCGGCACGAGCTTCGACGCGCAGTACGTGAACGTGAACGGGGCGTCGGGCTACTTCGCGCACTCGCTCAACGCCTATGGGCAGACTGGCGAGCCCTGTGCGCGGTGCGGCACCCCGATCGTGCGCGAACCGTTCATGAACCGGTCGAGCCATCTCTGCCCGAAGTGCCAGCGACGGCGCTGAATGACCGCGCCGTCCCGTGCGGCAGCGGCGCCTGGGCCCAGGCCCAGGCCCAGGGTCGAGGTCACGCGGCGGGGACGCCGCGATCCGCCCTCCGACGCCGAACCACGCCCCGGACCACCGCAGCGATCGCCGCCGCGCCCGCGGCCGCGATGACGACGAGCACGGCGACGCCGCTGACCGCGTAGAGCGGCGCCTCCACTGCGAACGCCGCCTCCGCGTCCCAGTCGGAGAACACGTCGCCCACCGAGTTGAGGTTGGCGAACGCGGCGAAGAAGTACGCCGGGGCACCGAACGCGAGGATGATTCCCCAGAAAATGACCGCGGCCCAGACGGGCAGGCGGATGAGCGGGTGGAGCACGAGCAAGCCCCAGGCCAGAGCGAGGAGCACGCCAAGTATCGCGAAGAGGAATCCCGGGGTGGTGCGGTACTGCTCGCCGGCGGCTCCCATCGCGGCGATCGTCTCGTCGAGCGGGCGGCCGCTCGCGGCGACCACGGCCCAGTCGTTCATGATGAACGCGCCGAGCACCGCGTACGCGACGATCGCGACGACGCCGAGCACCGCGAGCGCGACCCGCATCAGCCGCGCTGCCATTCCGCCGACAAGCCCCGCACCTCGAACCCGAGCGCCACGTTGATCGCGAGCATGTGCTCGTTCTCGTCCGCGTTCCAGGTGTAGACGTCGGTGCGCTCGGGGGCGACCTCGATGAGCCGCACGAGGTTCGCGAGCTTCACCCGAAGGCCGAGACCGTGCCCGCGGTGCGCGGCGACCACGAGCGTGTCGGACTGGTAGGCGACGGGCTTGCCGGGCGGCAGCTCGAGCTCGGTGTACCCGGCGACGGATCCGTCCGCGGCGACCGCGGCCTGCACGAGGAGCATCCGCCCGCCCTCGAGGGCGCGGTCCTCGTGGGCGCGCACACGCGCCGCATCCCAGTGCTCCTCGTCGAGCGTGAGACCGCCGGCGGGCACGTCGAGCGCCATCCTCGCACGGGCGGCCGCGTAGCTCTCGACGAGGTCCTCGGGGGTCCGATCGACCCAACCGACGAGCCGATACGCGGATGCCTCGGCCTCGCGCCGCCCGGCTGCGTCGCGGAACTCGTCGAGGCGACCCGCGACGGTCAGCCCGCTCTGCCGCTCGAGCTGGCGAAGCGTGTAGCCGTGGTGCTGCGCGAAGCGCACTCCTGGCAGATCGGCTGGGATCGAGGCGTCTCCCTGCGGCGCGCGCAGGCCTTCGCCGGGTTGTTCAGCCGCCGCGATGGGCAGGTCGACGAACATCCCGAAGACGTCGCGGCCGAGGTCGTGGACGACCGCCTCGGCGCGCTCGAGGAGCGCGGAGCCGAGGCCGGACCGGCGGCGGTCGGGTGCGACCTCGATCACGATGTCGCCGCGCACGGCGGCGGGGTCGGCCTCCCACCAGACGGTGGCGCGTCCGACGCAGCGGTCGCCGTCCCACGCGGCGAAGACCCGCCGCGGAAGGTACTCGTCGCGGTACAGGGCGAGCAGCTCGGGCGCGGTGTAGGCGAACCGGTCGTCGCCCCAGCGCTCGACCTCGATCTCGGTCTGGAGCTCGACCACTCGTTCGAACTCGGTCGACTCGGGAGTGCCGAGTGACGCGGGGATCGCGACCTCGCGGACCTCGACGGGCATCGGCTGCTCCTTTCGAACGGCGTCGGCTCCCGAATGGGCAGCCGCCCAGACTACCCGCCGCGGCCGAGGGGTGACAAGAGGCGATCGCCGATGGTCGGCGCGCGTGCGCGGCTCCGGCCGGAACCTCGGCTACCGTAGTCCGCAGCGTTCTCGCGAACAGGAGAGGGTGGGACGTGTACCTGAAGAGCCTGACGCTCAAGGGCTTCAAGTCCTTCGCACAACCGACGACCTTCGCCTTCGAGCCCGGCGTGACCTGCATCGTCGGTCCGAACGGCTCGGGCAAGTCGAACGTCGTCGACTCCCTCGCCTGGGTCATGGGGGAGCAGGGGGCGAAGACGCTCCGCGGCGGCAAGATGGAGGACGTCATCTTCGCGGGCACCTCGACCCGCGGCCCGCTCGGCCGCGCCGAGGTGAGCCTCACGATCGACAACACCGACGGCGCCCTGCCGATCGAGTACACCGAGGTCACGATCTCACGCACCCTCTTCCGCAACGGCACGAGCGAGTACGCCATCAACGGCGACCAGTGCCGCCTGCTCGACGTGCAGGAGCTGCTCAGCGACTCGGGTCTCGGGCGCGAGATGCACGTCATCGTCGGCCAGGGCCAGCTCGACCAGGTGCTGCGCGCGACGCCCGAGGACCGCCGCGGCTTCATCGAGGAGGCTGCGGGCATCCTCAAGCACCGACGTCGCAAGGAGAAGACCCTCCGCAAGCTCGATGCGATGCAGACGAATCTCACGCGCCTCTCCGACCTCGCCGGCGAGATCCGGCGGCAGCTCAAGCCGCTCGGCCGTCAGGCCGAGGTCGCCCGCGAGGCTGCCACGATCGCCGCCGTCGTGCGCGATGCGAAGGCGCGCCTGCTCGCGGACGAGGTCGTGGGCCTTCGCCGCGCCCTCGAAGAGCACGGGAAGAGCGAGCACGAACGCCATGCCGAGCGGCTCGTGCTGCAGGAGCGGCTCGAACAGCACCAGATGAAGGTGACGGCGCTCGAGCAGGCCCAGGGCGGCGACGACGTCGACCGCGCCCGCTCCACGAGCTTCGCGCTCGAGCAGGCGCAGTCGAAGCTGCGGTCGCTCGATTCGCTCGCCCGCCAGCGCATCGCCCTCCTCGAGGGCGCGTCAGACGACACGGATGCCGCTCCGAGCGTCACCCGCGAGATGATCGACGCGGCAGTCGCCGAGCTCGAGGGCTTGCGCGACGGCATCGGCGCCGCGGCATCCTCGCTCGACCTCGCCCACGAGACGACGATGCGCACGCGGGCGGAACTCGACGCGGTCGACCAGGAGATCGCGCGCCAGTCGGCGCAGGTGTCGGCCTACGACCTCGAGCTCTCGAAGCTGTCGGGTCAGGCCGACTCGGCCGCCTCGAAGCTCGCCGCGGTGCGCGGCGAGGTGCTGCGCCACGCGAACGCGCTCGAGGCGTCTGCGGGGCGGCGCGAAGCCGCCGCCGCGGCGCTCGCCGAAGCCGAGGCGGCGGCCGGAATCGAGGAGTCCGCCGAGACCGACCTCGACGAGGCGTACGAGCTCGCGCAGGCCGCCGTGTTCGAGAGCGAGGCGGAGATCGAGCGGATCCGCGAGGAGCTGCACGGCCGCGAACGCGAGCACGGCGCCCTCAGCGCGCGGACCCAGGCGCTCTCGCTCGCCCTCGACCAGAAGGACGGCTCCGCCGCTCTCGTCGCCGCCCGCGTCGACGGCGTCCGCGGACTGCTCGCCGAGTCGATGCAGGTCGAACCCGGGTTCGAGGCGGCGATCGCCGCGGCACTGGGGTCGCTCGCCGACGCAGTCCTCGTCGACGACCGCGAGGCCGCGTATCGGGCGCTCGATCGCGCCGAGCAGGGCGAGCTGGGGCGCGTCGCGCTCGCGGTCGCCGAGCCGGGCCGCGCCTCCGCGGTCGACGCCGTCTCCGTCGAGGGGCTCACGCCCGCGGCATCCGTCGTCACCGCCCCAGCCGGCGTGCGCGGCCTCCTCGCCGAGGTGCTCGTCGCGGACGACCTCGCCGCGGCCCGTGCCGCGGAGCCGGCGCTCGCCGCGCTCGATCGGCCGGTCACGGTCATCACGCGCGACGGCACCGTGATCGGGCGATTCGTCGTCCGCGGTGGCTCAGGGCGCAAGCAGAGCCGCATCGAGCTCATCGCCGAACGGGACCGCGCCGCAGCCCGCCTCGAGGAGGTGCGCGGCGAGATCGAACGCAGCCGTGCCGAGCTCGCCGAACAGCGGCAGCTCGTCGAGCAGTCGAAGGAGCAGTCCAAGCGTGCGCTCGCCGCGCTGCGCGAGTTCGACGCGCAGCTCGCCCAGCGCACCGAACGCCTGAATCGCGCGCGGGTCCAGGCCGAGGCCGCCGAAGCGGAGTCGGAGCGACTGCAGCAGGCCGCCGCGAACGCCGAGGAGCGGGTCGCCGAGGCCGAGCGCGCCGCCGACGAGGCGAAGGCCGCCGTCGAGGCGGCCCGTGCCGTGCCGCGGCCGGTGCTCGACGTGTCGGTGCGCGACGGCGCGCTCGCGTCGGTCGAGACGGCGCGCGAGGCCGAGGTCGAGGCGAAGCTCAAGCTCGAGACCGCGAAGGAGCGCGTGCGGGCCGAAGAGGCTCGGATCCGTGCGATGGAGACGCAGTTCGACCAGGAGCGCCGTGCCGCCGAGGAGGCCGCGCGCCGGGCCGTGATCCGTCGGGCCCAGCTGGATGCCGCCCGTCGTGTCGCCGGAGCACTGCCGCCGGCGCTCGCCTCGGTCGACGCCTCGGTCGCCGAGGCGCGCGTTGCGCTCGGCCGCGCCGAGGCCGAGCGCGCGAGTCGCAACGAGGAGCTCCAGTCCGTGCGCCGCGAAGAGGCCGCCGTGCGCGAGCGCCTGCAGTCGGTCACCGAGGACGTGCACGGGCTCGAGCTGCGCATCTACGAGAAGAAGCTGCACGTCACGGGCCTCGTCGAGCGCGCCGAGTCCGAGCTCGGCCTCGACGAGACGGTGCTCATCGCCGAGTACGGTCCCGAGCAGCCCGTCCCAGCAGAGACGGAGGACGGGGAGGACGTGCCGTTCCGTCGCGAGGAGCAGCAACGCAGACTCGCGGTCGCCGAGCGCAAGTACGCGCAGCTCGGTCGAGTCAACCCGCTCGCGCTCGAGGAGTTCGCCGCGCTCGAGCAGCGGCATCAGTTCCTGAGCGAGCAGCTCACCGACCTCGCGAACACGCGCAAGGACCTGCTGACGATCATCGAGGAGATCGACGGCAAGATGGAGTCCATCTTCCGCAGCGCGTTCGACGACACGAAGGCCGCGTTCGCCGAGGTGTTCCCGGTGCTCTTCCCCGGTGGCGCCGGCAGCATCTCGCTCACGAACCCCGACGACATGCTGACGACGGGCATCGAGGTGAGCGTGAAGCCCGCCGGCAAGAAGATCGAGCGGCTCTCGCTGCTCTCGGGCGGGGAGCGCTCGCTCGCGGCGGTCGCACTGCTCATGGCGATCTTCAAGGCGCGCCCCAGCCCGTTCTACATCATGGACGAGGTCGAGGCGGCCCTCGACGACGCGAACCTCGGGCGCCTCCTCACGACGTTCGAGAGCCTGCGCGACGCGAGCCAGCTCATCGTGATCACCCACCAGAAGCGCACGATGGAGATCGCCGACGCGCTCTACGGCGTCTCGATGCGCCAGGACGGCGTCTCGGCGGTCGTCGGCCAGCGGGTTCGCGAGGAGCGCGAGGAGCGCGCGAGCTGACCGCGGGCTCAGGTGAGTCGTCGGTCGTCGGTCTCCACGATGCGGAACCAGCGGTAACCGTACGCCTCGAGGTGCACCTCGATGCGCCCGCGCTCGTCGAGCGGGTAGGTGTCGGGCGCGAAGAGGTCGGAGAGGACCGCGTCGGGTGCGACGGGGCCGAGCTCGAGCGGCACGAGGACGGGCGTGGGCGCGAAGTTGTGCACGGCGACGAACCGCCCGACGTCGGCCGTGATGCGGTGGGCGAGCACCTGGTGCGCCTCGGCCGGCAGCACGTCGAGCTCGCCCCAGCCGATCTCGGGGGAGCTGCGGTACCTCGTCGCGAGGCGCTTGATGAACGAGAGCAGTGAGTCCGGGTCGTGCATCTGCGCCTCGACGTTCACGTGCTCCGGTGCGTAGCCGTCGGTCGGCGGCGACGCGACGAGCCGCGACGGGATCGCCCGGGAGAATCCGCCGTTGCGTTCGTCGGTCCACTGCATCGGGGTGCGCACGGACTGCCGGCCCTCCTGCGCGAGGTTCTCGCCCATGCCGATCTCCTCGCCGTAGAACAGCACGGGCGTGCCGGGAAGCGAGAAGAGCAGGCTGTAGACGAGGCGGATGCGGCGGGGGTCGCCGTCGAGCATCGGGGGCAGGCGACGGACGATGCCGCGGTCGTACACGCGCATCCGCTCGTCGGGTGCGAACGCGTCGAACACCTCGGCCCGCTCGGACTCGGAGAGCTTGTCGAGGGTGAGCTCGTCGTGGTTCCGCACGAAGTTCGCCCACTGCGCCTCGGGCTCGATCGGCGGGCGCCGCTCGAGCGTCGCAGCGAGGGGCCGCGCGTCCTCCCGGGCCAGCGACAGGTAGAGCGCCTGCATGCCGAGGAAGTCGAACTGCATCGTGAGCTCGGCCGCATCGCCGGCCCGCCCGAAGTAGTCGAGCTGCTCGGCATAGGGCAGGTTGACCTCGCCGAGCAGCACCGCGTCGCTCGAGCGTCGCTGCAGGAACCGGCGCAGGTCTCGGAGGAACTCGTGCGGGTCGCCGATGTCGACGCCGTCGGGCGGTTCGATCAGGAACGGCACGGCATCGACCCGGAAGCCCGAGATGCCGAGCTCGAGCCAGAAGCCCACCGTCTTCGCGATCTCGTCGCGCACCGCGGCGTTCGCGATGTTGAGGTCGGGCTGGTGGCGGTAGAAGCTGTGCAGGTAGTACTGGCCGGCGCGCTCGTCGAACTCCCAGACGGAGTGCTCCTCGCCCGGGAAGACCGCGTTCGGCTGCTTCGGCGGGTCGTCCTGCCACACGTACCAGTCGCGGAAGGGCGAGTTCCGGCTCCGACGTGCCGACCTGAACCAGGGATGCCGCGTCGAGGTGTGGTTCATGACGAGGTCGATGATCACCCGCATACCCCGGTCGCGAGCGGTGCGGGTGAACTCCGCGACATCGCCGAGCGAGCCCAGCCGCGGGTCGACGCCGAAGAAGTCCGTGATGTCGTAGCCGTCGTCGCGGTCGGGCGTCGGCTGGAAGGGCATGAGCCAGATACAGGTCACGCCGAGCTCGGCGAGGTGGTCGAGGCGGTGGGCGAGCCCCTCGAAGTCGCCGGACCCGTCGTCGTTCCAGTCCATGTACGTCTCGACGTCGAGGCAGTACACGACCGCCGTCTTCCACCAGAGGTCGCTGCGATCGGTGATCTTCACGCGGTCACCGCCTCGAGGTCGGGCACGACCCGATCACCGAACACGTCGATGAACTCGGCCTGCTCGGTGCCGACGTGGTGCAGGTAGATGCGGTCGACGCCGAGCTCGGCGATCCGTGTGAGGTGGTCGAGATGGCGGGACGGATCGGACGACACGACGAGGGTGCCCGCGACCTCGTCGGGCGTGGCATCCGCGGTGCGGGCGTCGAAGTCCTCGGGCCGCTCGAGCTCCCACGAGAGGTGAGCGGGCACGAGGCTCTGCCGCCACTGGTCGTGGGCGATGGCGAGTGCCTCGTCGTCGGTCCGCGCCCAGCTCAGGTGCACCTGCACCGCGATCGGGCCGCGGCCGCCGGCGCCGCGGTAGGCGTCGATGAACGAGCGGAGCGTCTCAGGCGACTGGTCGACGGTGATGACGCCGTCGGACCATCCCGCCGCCTCGTGTGCCGTCTCGGCGCTCACGGCGGCGGCGAGGAGCGGCGCCGGCACCGCCGGCCGGCTCCACACGCGTGCGCGATCGACACGGACGAGGCCGTCGGTCGACACCTCTTCGCCCGCGAGCAGCCGGCGCATCACGTCGACGGTCTCGACGAGCCGCGCGTCGCGCACGTCCTTCGCGGGCCAGTCGTCGCCCGTGACGTGCTCGTTGATCGCCTCGCCGCTGCCCAGCGCCGCCCAGAAGCGTCCCGGGTACATCTCGGCGAGCGTGGCGATCTTCTGCGCGGCGACCGCCGGGTGATAGCGCTGCCCGGGGGCGGTCACGACGCCGAGCGAGAACCGGGTCGCCTCGAGGGCAGCTCCGAGCCAGCTCCACGCGTATCCCGAATGCCCCTGCCGGACGCTCCATGGCGCGAGGTGGTCACTGCACATCGCCGCCCCGAACCCTGCCTGCTCGGCGCGCTTCACGGCGTCGAGCAGTCGGGCGGGCGACAGCTGTTCGTGCGAGGCGTGGAAGCCCACGATCGTCATCCGCGCTCCTTCCGATGCCCCGAGACTTCCGGCGGGCGGGGCTCGCGGCAACCCCTTGCACGGTCGCGGTCGGCCGTGCAACGGGAGCCGCGGCATCTCCGCCACCCGTAGGCTGGAGTCATGGCAGAACGTTCTTCATGGTCGCTCGGCAACGCCCTGCGCGGCATCTTCGGGGCGAAGACGATCGACGAGGACACGTGGGACGACCTCGAGGCGGCGCTCATCACGGCCGACTTCGGCCCGGCGGTGACCGAGGAGATCGTCGATCGGATCAGGGCACAGGTCGAGCGGTACAAGACGACCGACCCGAAGGACGTGCAGCGGATGCTGCGCGAGATCGTCGAGGAGCGGCTGTCGAAGTACGACCCGACGCTGAAGCTGACCGAGCGGCCCGCGGTCGTGCTCGTCGTCGGGGTCAACGGCGTCGGCAAGACGACGACGATCGGCAAGTTCGCACGCTTCCTGCGCACGTACGACCGCTCGGTCGTGGTCGGCGCGGCCGACACCTTCCGTGCGGCCGCGGTCGACCAGCTCGCGACCTGGGCCGAGCGCGCGGGCGTCGGCATCGTGCGGCCGGAGCGTGAGGGCCAGGACCCGGCGTCGGTCGCGTTCCAGACCGTCGACAAGGCCAAGCAGGACGGCACCGAGATCGTCATCATCGACACCGCCGGCCGCCTGCACACGAAGGGCGGGCTCATGGACGAGCTCGGCAAGATCAAGCGCGTCGTCGAGAAGCAGGCGCCCATCAGCGAGGTGCTGCTCGTGCTCGACGCGACGACCGGCCAGAACGGGTTGGCGCAGGCCGAGGCCTTCATCGAGCACGGGGGAGTGACGGGCCTCGTGCTGACGAAGCTCGACGGCTCGGCGAAGGGCGGCTTCGTGCTCGCCGTGCAGGAGAAGACGGGCCTGCCCATCAAGCTCATCGGGCAGGGCGAGGGCATCGGAGACCTCACGGGCTTCACCCCGCACGTGTTCGCCCAGAAGCTCGTCGGATAAGGAGCATCCAGCCATGTCACTCGAACACGACTACTTCGGACTCGTCGGCGACTACTGGTCGGAGACGTTCGAGTACGCCGATCAGCGCGTCGAGGTCGTGCTCGACGCCGACGCCGACCTCGTGTCGATCGCCGCGCTCGACGTGGCGTCGGCGATGGTCGGCGAGCTCGAGCTCATCGACGACGAGCTGCGGCAGGCTTTCGTCAGCCAGCTCGACACGAAGAGCTCGCCCGTCGTGCGCTACCTCGACACGGTGCTCGACCCCGAACTCGAACAGGCCGATGACATCGATGCCGCCATCGGCCGCGAGTCGGGCGACCGCCAGGTCGACGCGTTGCGGTCGATGAGCCTCGTGCGCGTCGACCTGCGGCCCGACGCCGACGAACCTGGCGACGCCTTCGCCGAGTACGAGTACGCGCTCGCACCCGACGACACCGACGAGCGTCTCATCGTCGCGATCGACCTCGAACGCGAGATCGTCGACGTGCGGTTCGAGGGCTGACGACCCGCTCGGACACGGGCATCGGCCCGCGCAGCGGGGAGGCATCCGGACTCGCCTAGAATCGAAGGCACCATGGCTACCTTCGGAAACCTGTCTGACCGCCTCGCCGAGACCTTCAAGAACCTCCGCACCAAGGGCAAGCTCTCCGCATCCGACGTCGACGGCACCGTCCGCGAGATCCGTCGGGCGCTGCTCGACGCCGACGTCTCGCTCGACGTGGTCAAGCAGTTCACGGCGCACGTGCGCGAGCGCGCACTGAGCGACGAGGTCAACAAGGCGCTGAACCCCGCCCAGCAGGTCGTGCAGATCGTCAACGACGAGCTCGTCGCCATCCTCGGTGGCCAGCAGCGCCGCCTGCAGTTCGCGAAGAACCCGCCCACGGTCATCATGCTCGCGGGCCTCCAGGGCGCCGGCAAGACGACGCTCGCGGGCAAGCTCGCGAAGCACCTCGCGAAAGAGGGGCACACGCCGCTCCTGGTCGCGAGCGACCTGCAGCGCCCGAACGCCGTGAACCAGCTCCAGGTGGTCGGTTCGCAGGCGGGTGTGCCCGTGTACGCGCCCGAGCCCGGCAACGGCGTCGGCGACCCGGTCAAGGTCGCGAAGGACGGCGTCGCCGAAGCGCGTCGCGCCCAGCACGACGTGGTCATCATCGACACCGCCGGCCGCCTCGGCGTCGACGCCGAGATGATGAAGCAGGCCTCGAACATCCGCAAGGCGACCGACCCCGACGAGGTGCTCTTCGTCATCGACGCGATGATCGGTCAAGACGCGGTCGCGACGGCGAAGGCCTTCCAGGAGGGCGTCGACTTCACGGGCGTCGTGCTGTCGAAGCTCGACGGTGACGCGCGCGGCGGCGCCGCGCTCTCGGTCGCCTCGGTGACCGGCCGGCCGATCATCTTCGCGTCGACCGGTGAGGGCCTCGACGACTTCGAGCCCTTCCACCCCGACCGCATGGCGAGCCGCATCCTCGACCTCGGCGACATCCTCACCCTCATCGAGCAGGCCCAGCAGGCCTTCGACGAAGAAGAGGCGCTCAAGGTCGCCGAGAAGCTCGCGAAGGAGCAGTTCACCCTCGAGGACTTCCTTGCGCAGATGCAGCAGCTGCGCGGCGCGGGCTCGATCAAGAAGATGCTCGGCATGCTGCCGGGCGCGGGCGGCATGAAGCAGCAGCTCGAGAACTTCGACGAGCGCGAGATCGTGCGCACCGAGGCGATCATCCAGTCGATGACGCCGGCCGAGCGCAAGAACACGAAGCTGCTCAACGGCTCGCGCCGCCTGCGTATCGCGAAGGGCTCGGGCATGACCGTCACCGACGTGAACCAGCTCGTGCAGCGCTTCGAACAGGCCGCCAAGATGATGAAGACCGTCGCCCGCGGCGGCGTGCCGCAGATCCCCGGCATGGGCCCGATCCCGGGCGCCGGCGGCTACGGGGGCGGCAAGCGCCAGGCGGCCAAGGCGAAGAAGAAGTCGGGCGGCTCGCGCTCGGGCAACCCCGCGAAGCGTGCAGCCGAGAACGCCGCGATCGCGTCGGGCGTCACGCCCGCGGGCCAGGGCGCTGCGCCCACCGGCTCGGGCTTCGGGCTCGGCGGCGGCGGAGCGAAGCAGGGCCAGCCGAGCGAGCAGGACCTGGCGGCGATGCAGAAGCTGCTCGGCGGCCGCTAGCCCGCCGACGAGAGGGCGTCAAGCACCGGGCAGAGTCGCCATTGACTGCGCGAATGCTGAGCGAATAGGTTCAGCGCGTGGGCGATGGGAACGGCGACGCAGTGACCGAAGATGCAGCTGGCATTGCGGCCGATCGTGAGCAGGATGCTGGCGGATCCGGCCAGGGCTGGATCGTTGCGATTTCGGCCATGCTCGGTGCGGTGATCTTCATCGCTGGAGGGATCGTCTCGACGATGAGTCGTATGGACGGCGGTGAGGTTTGGGCCGCCATCCTCGCTCTCGTTCTCAGCGGTGCGCTGGTGTGGCTGCACCGGATGCAGCCCAAGTTGGTTCTTTTCTCGAGCTATGTGGCGCTTCTGCTGATGATCGTTGCCTCGATCTGGTTCATCGGGGTGGTCGATCCGTCCCCGACCCACCAGTCGCTCTTCATATACGTGCTGATGTACGGAGCAACGAGCTTGTTCTCCGCATCGGTGGTCGCATTCGTCATCGGTGCGAAGCTGTTCTCGGCACGACCTGCGAGCAGATCTCGAACCTAGTCGCGTCAGTCGCCGTCCATGCCCTCGCGCAGTTCTTGCGCGAGGTGCGCGACCACGGCCTTCAGGTCGCCGCCGGATGCCTCGGCGACGTCCACCTGCCGCTTGGCACTCGCCCCCGCGGCGACCATGTGCGCGACCTCGGCGAGCTCGCGCTCGCAGCCGAGGCGCGCAGCGACGGGCGCCAGGGTCTCGACGAGCCCCAGCAGGTCGGCGGAGACGGGGCGCTCCGACCCCGTGGCATCCGTGATCACCACGGCCTCGAGGCCGTACCGGGCAGCCCGCCACTTGTTCTCGCGGGTGTACCAGGGCTGCAGCACCTCGAGCGGTTCGCCGTGGTCGAGGCGCGTCGACATCCACTCGACGAGACACTGCACGAGTGCGCCGATCGCGCCGAGCTCGCGCGCGGTCGACACGCCGTCGCACACGCGCACCTCGATCGTGCCCCAGCGCGGCGACGGCCGGATGTCCCAGCGCACCTCGCTGTGGTCCTCGATGACGCCCGTGCGTCGAAGGTCGTCGACGTAGCGCTCGTAGGCCGCCCAGTCGTCGAGCCGATAGGGGAGCCCCGCGGTCGGCAGCTGCTGGAACATGAGCGCGCGGTTCGAGGCGTAGCCGGTCTCGACGCCGGCCCAGTACGGGCTCGAGGCGCTGAGCGCCTGCAGGTGCGGCAGGTAGGTGAGCATGCCGTCGAGGATCGGCAGCGCCTTGTCGCGGTCGTCGACGCCGACGTGGACGTGCACGCCCCATATCATCATGTTGCGACCCCACCAGCGGGTGCGCTCGATGAGCTTGTGGTACCTGGGTTTGTCGGTGAGGTGCTGGTCGTACCACTGGCTGAACGGGTGCGATCCCGCGCAGATGAGCTCGTAGTCGCCGAGCTGTTCGACGACGGTGCGCACCTCGGCGAGCTGGTGCTCGAGGTCGGCGACGGCCGCCGGCACGGTCGCGTGCACGCTCGACACGAGCTCGACGGTGTTGGTGAGCAGCTCGGAGGTGATGAACGGGTGCTGACCGCCCGGACTGATCGAGTCGAGCATCGCGAGCACCCGGTCGCCGACGGAGGCGAGCTCGCCCGTCGCGCGGTCGACGATCGCGATCTCCCATTCGAGGCCGACCGTCGATCGCGGCGACCTGGCGAACTCGATCGGCATGCGCGGTCCTCCCCGTGCGGGCCGCCGGGCGGGACCCGTGGGGCAATCATGACACGCGCCGACGTCACGGGCGCGGGTGCGTCGTCGCGTGACACGACCCCGTTCGGGGGTGACCGGCTGCGGTGCGGAACCGCTCGAGTGGCTTACGATGTGCCACATGACGTATCACGTGGGCGGTGCGCGATGAGCCCCGAGCCGATCCGCCTCCTCGAGGTGCAGAGCCTCCGCGAGCAGGTCGAGCGTACGCTGTCGTCGCGCATCGTCGCCGGTGAGTTCGCACCCGGCACCGTGCTGACCGTGCCGACCCTGGCCAACGAGTTCGGCGTGAGCGCGACCCCCGTGCGCGAGGCCATGCTGAACCTCGCGCGCCGGGGGTTCCTGAGCCCCATCCGCAATCGCGGATTCCGGGTGACCGAGGTCTCCGACGACGAGCTTCGCGAGCTCCGCGAGGTGCGCGTGCTGCTCGAGGCGCCGCCGATGCGCACGATCGCGGGCCGGTTGCCCGCCGACACCGTCGATGCGCTCAACGCCCTCGCCGACGAGATCGTCGCCGCGGGACGCGAGGGCCGCTTCGAGGACTACCTCGAGGCCGACACGGCCTTCCACCTCGCATTGCTCGAACTGACCGGCAACGGGCATCTCGTGCGGCTCGTGCGCGAGCTCCGTCAGCAGACCCGCCTCGTCGGCCTCGTCGACCTCGCCGAGACCGACGCGCTCGCGGCGTCGTCACTCGAGCACGCGGAGCTCGTACGTCTGCTCGTGGCCGGAGACGGCGAAGGGGCCGAGGCGCTCATGCGCCGTCACATCGGCCACGTCGCGGGACTCTGGAGCGGCCGCGACGAGTAGCGCGCCCGGGGTGCCGGGGCCCCGGCTTGCATGACCGCTCATCGTGAGTAATATGTCACGTACCGCTCGGCGCGGCGTGGCACCAAGCGACGCGAGCCCGAGGTCATGCAATGACGCAGACAGAGGAGAGTCCCCATGTCCCACGCTCCACGGCGCCGCACGCGCCTCTTGCAGTTCGCCGCCGCGGCGAGCCTCGTGATCGCCACCGCCGGCTGCTCGGGCGGCCTCGGCGGCGGAGGCTCCGACAGCGGGTCCGACGAGGGCCCCATCAAATTCGGCATGCTCGCACCGTTCTCGGGCAGCGAGTCGGCGTTCGGCGACTACATGAAGAACGGCGCCCAGCTCGCCGTGAACGAGCTCAACGCCGACGGCGGGGTGCTGGGTCGTGACCTCGAGCTCGTCGTCGAGGACGACGCGTGCGACGCGACGACCGCCGTCGCCGGTGCCAACAAGCTCGTGACCGACGGCGTCGTCGCCTCAGTCGGCGGCTACTGCTCGGGCGCGACCCTGCCCACCCTGCCGATCTTCGACGAGGCCGGCATCCCGATGGTCATCCCCGCGGCGAACTCGAACGAGCTCGTCGAGCAGCAGCTCCCCGGGGTGTTCCTCATCAACGGCACGGGCACGCAGCAGGCCCTCGCCGCGGTCACCTACTCCGAGAAGATCGGTGCGAAGACCGTCGCCGCGATCGACGACGCGACCGCGTACTCGGCCGACCTCGCCGCATCCTTCGTCGAGCAGGCCACCGACGCCGGACTCGACGTCGCGTTCGAGGCCACCATCACGCCGGGGGAGAACGACTACTCCGCGGTCGCGACGCAGCTCGCGAACGAGCAGCCCGACCTCGTGTACTGGACGGGCTACTACCAGGAGGGCGGCCTCATCGCCCGTCAGGCGAAGGACGCCGGATTCGACGGCGTGTTCCTCGTCGGCGACGGCTCGGTCGACGCCAAGTTCGCCGAGATCGCGGGCAAGGGCTACACCGAGAACGTCGTGGGCACCTTCACCCAGACGCCCGACATGATCGAGGGCGCCGACCAGTGGATCGCCGACTACACCGAGCTCGCCGGCGCCGCGCCCGGCCCGTACTCGACGCAGTCGTACGACGCCGTGCGCGTCATGGCGCAGGCCATCGAGGACGCAGGCTCGACCGACTTCGACAAGGTCGTCGCCGGACTCGAGGGACTGAAGGACTTCGACACCTTCGCGGGTCCGCTGACCTTCACCGACGACCACACCCTCTCGGGCGGCGGCTTCGTCATCGTCGCGATCGACCCGGCGACGGGTGCGTTCGTGCTGAAGGACGACCTGCAGGATTGAGCCGACGGGGCCGGGGGTGAGAGTCCCCGGCCCCGCCGCCAATCCCCAGGCCCGGCGGAAAGGACACCGCTGTCGTGATGCAACTCATCTGGAACGGCCTCATCGTGGGCTCGTTCTACGCCCTCGTCGCGCTCGGCTACAGCATGGTCTACGGGATCATCAAGCTGCTGAACTTCGCGCACGGCGACATCTACATGCTCGGCGCCTTCGTCGGGTTCTTCACCCTCTCGGCGTTCGGCATCTCGAACGAGACGTCGATCCCGCTGCTGCTCGTCATCATGCTGCTCTCGATGGTGACCACGGGGCTCATCGGCGTCGGCATCGAACGGATCGCCTACCGGCCGCTGCGGAACAGCCCACGTCTCGCGGTGCTCATCACCGCGATCGGCGTGTCGTTCACGCTCGAGTACGGCGTGCGCCAGCTCTTCGGCCCGAACCCCGAGGCGTTCCCCATCCGGCTCGAATCGAGCGGGTTCGACGTGCTCGGCATGCGTATCACGGCCTCGCAGCTCGTGCTCGTGGTGATCGCCGCGGTACTCATGCTCGTGCTCGCGCACATCGTCGAACGCACGAGCCAGGGCCGCGCGATGCGCGCGATCGCGCTCGACCCGCAGGGCGCCCAGCTCATGGGCGTCAACGTCAACCGGGTCATCGCGACGGTGTTCTTCATCGGCTCGGCGCTCGCCGGTGCCGCGGGCGTCATGGCGGGCGCCTATTACGGGTCGATCGACTTCCTGATGGGCTTCATCATCGGGCTCAAGGCGTTCACCGCGGCCGTCATCGGGGGCATCGGCAACCTGTACGGCGCGATGCTCGGCGGGCTGCTGCTCGGCCTCCTCGAGTCGTTCGGCTCCGCGTGGTTCGGGGGCGAGTGGCGCGACGTGTTCTCGTTCGCGTTCCTCATCCTGTTCCTGACCTTCAAACCCACCGGGCTCCTCGGGGCTCGCGTCGTCGAGAGGATGTGACATGGCCACGCGACTCGACCATGCGCTCAAGCACGCACCGTTGCGTGCGCCCTCGCCGCTCTTCGACCGGCCGCGTGCACCACGTGGCGTGTTCACGTCGCAGACCGGATTCCTCCGCGCGCTCGGCGGACTCGCCGTCGTGCTCCTGCTGGTGCTGCCGTTCCTCGACGCCTCCCGCTACACGATGTCGATCGCGACGAGCGCGCTCATCTACGTCATGCTCTGCATGGGTCTCAACGTGGTGGTGGGCTTCGCCGGGCTCCTCGACCTCGGGTACATCGCGTTCTTCGCCGTGGGCGCCTACGTCTCGGGCATCTTCACGACGGTGCTCGGGTTCCCGATGTGGCTCGCGCTCATCGCGACGATCTGCGCGTGCGTGCTGGCCGGCATCATCATCGGCGCGCCGACCCTGCGGCTCAGGAGCGACTACCTCGCGATCGTGACGCTCGGGTTCGGCGAGATCATCCGCATCACCGCGAACAACCTCGAGATCACCGGCGGTCCGAGCGGCATCCACGGCATCCCGTCCTGGGAGTTCGGCGGCTGGAGCTTCGACGACGGCTTCTCGATCGGCGGCATCGAGTTCCCCGGCTACGTGGTGTTCTACTACTTCGTCGCGCTCGTCGTGGTCGTCGTCGGCGTCATCGGCGCCGGCCGGCTCGGCAAGGGCAAGATGGGCCGGGCCTGGAAGGCCGTGCGCGACGACGAGGACGCCGCCGAGGCGATGGGCATCAACACCTACGTCGCGAAGATCTCGGCGTACATCATCGGCGCCGTGTGGGCCGGCATGGCCGGGCAGCTCATGGCGACCCACCTGTCGGCGATCAGCCCGAACAGCTTCCAGTTCCTGTACTCGGCCCTCATCCTGATGGCGGTCGTGCTCGGCGGCATGGGATCCACGCCCGGCGTCATCATCGGCGCGCTCTTCGTCTCGCTCGCGCCCGAGCTGCTGCGCGACTTCGCCGAGTGGCGGTTCCTCATCTTCGGCGTGCTGCTCGTCGTCGTCATGCTGTTCCGCCCGGCGGGCCTCTGGCCGGCGACGGCGGTGCTGCCGTGGCTCAAGCGGCAGAAGCCGCAGCCGCCGCCGTTCACATCGGCCGTCTCCGCGATCGACGGCGAACCCACCGTGCCGCCGAGCGTGATGGAGTCGGTCGACGGCCTGCCCGCGACCGACGCCGAGGAGGGGAGGCAGCCGTGAGCGCACTCCTGGAGGTCCGCGACCTGCGCCTGCAGTTCGGCGGCGTCAAGGCCGTCGACGGCCTGAGCTTCGAGGTCCGCGAGGGCGAGATCCTCGCCGTCATCGGCCCGAACGGCGCCGGCAAGACGAGCGCGTTCAACTGCATCTCGGCGTTCTACCTGCCGACGTCGGGCTCGGTCGAGTTCGACGGCAACCGCATCGTGCGCGAGGTGCCGGCCTTCTGGCGCAATCTCGGCCTCACGCACCTGCTGCAGAGCTTCGGCTTCTACCGGGTGCTGCCGTCGCGCGTGACGAAGTGGGGCATGGCCCGCACGTTCCAGAACCTGCGGCTCTTCCGCGAGCTCAGCGTGCTCGACAACGTCAAGACGGCGATGCACGCGAACCTGCGCGAGGGGTTCTGGTCGACGCTCCTGCACACGCCGGGCTATCGACGGGCGGAGGCCGCGTGCGCCCGCGAGGCGCGCGGCTGGCTCGACTTCGTCGGCTTCGCCGAGGACGAGAACCTCTACGTGACGCAGCTGCCGTACGGCGAGCAGCGGCGCGTCGAGATCGCCCGGGCGCTCGCGACGAGCCCGAAGCTGCTGCTGCTCGACGAGCCCGCCGCGGGCCTCAACTTCAACGAGAAGCAGTCGCTCATGGAGCTGATCCGCAAGATCCGCGGCATGGGGGTCGCCGTCGTGCTGATCGAGCACGACATGGGCCTCGTCATGGAGCTGGCCGAGCGCATCGTCGTGCTGAACTACGGCAAGGAGATCGCCGACGGCACGCCCGACCAGATCAAGAACGACCCGGTCGTGATCGAGGCGTACCTCGGCGTCGACGAGGAGGAGGGCGGCGCCGCGAGCGCCGTCCAGGCGGACGGAGGCCGGTCATGAGCGTGCTCGAGGTGAACGAGGCCGACGTCTACTACGGCCGGGTGCATGCCCTGCGCGGGCTCAGCTTCTCGGTCGACGAAGGCGAGATCGTGTGCCTGCTCGGCAACAACGGCGCCGGCAAGTCGACGACGATGAACATGCTCTCGGGGCTCGTACGGCCGAAGTCGGGTCAGGTGCGCTGGAACGACCTCGACCTCGCCACCGAGAAGCCGTGGAACATCGTGTCGGCGGGCCTGCTCCACGTGCCCGAGGGGCGCCGCATCTTCTCGACCATGACGGTGCACGAGAACCTGCTGCTCGGCGGCTACACCGTGCGCGACAAGAAGGCGATCGCGACCCGGCTCGACGAGGTGTACGAGCTCATGCCGAGACTGGCCGAGCGCCGCAGGCAGCAGGGCGGCACCCTCTCGGGCGGCGAGCAGCAGATGGTCGCGATCGGGCGGGCCCTGATCGGCGGGCCGAAGCTCCTCCTCCTCGACGAGCCCTCGATGGGGCTGGCCCCGCTCATCGTCAAGCAGGTGATGGAGATCATCCAGCAGGTGAACGCCCAGGGCACGACCGTGCTGCTCGTCGAGCAGAACGCGCGCGCGGCCCTCAAGATCGCGCATCGCGCGTACGTCGTCGAGACCGGCGCGGTGACCCTGTCGGGTCCCGCCGCCGAGCTCGCCGCCGACCCGCGCGTCGTCGAGGCCTACCTGGGCGCGTGAGCGGGCTGCGCGCACCCGTCGGTTCTGGGCGGGATTCGGGACAGGAAGGAGTGGCCTCGTGCGCGTCATCGTGATCGGCGCGGGTGCGATCGGTGCAGCCAGCGCGCTCGCGCTCGCCGAGGCGGGCGCGGAGGTGGTGATCGTCGACCGTGCCGGCGTCGCGGGGGAGACCTCGAGCCGGTGCGAGGGCAACATCCTCGTCTCCGACAAGGGGCCCGGGCCCGAGGCCGAGCTCGCGATCGTCGCGAACCGCGCCTGGCGCGACCTCGCCGCCCGCCTCGACGCCGACCGCGGTCCGGGTCAGCCCGCGACCGAGTTCGAGGCGAAGGGCGGCGTCGTCGTCGCCTTCGCCGGCGGCGAGGCGGCGCTCGGCACGTTCGCGGACTCCCAGCGCGGCATCGGCATCGCCGCACACGACGTGGATGCCGCGGAGCTGCGCGCGCTCGAACCCCACCTGTCGCCCGAGATCGCCCGAGGCATCCACTACCCCGACGACGCGCAGGTGCAGCCGAGCCTCGCGACCCAGGCGATGATCGCCCGGGCCGTGCGGCTCGGCGCCAGCCTGCGCGTGACCGAGGTCGTCGGCGCGCACCGGAGCGGCGGCCGCATCGTCGGCGTCGAGACGACGGACGGCCGGATCGAGGGCGACGCCGTCGTCAACTGCGCCGGGCCGTGGGCCGGCGAGGTCGCGACGCTCTTCGGCGCCCGCCTCGACATCCGGCCGCGGCGCGGCCTGATCCTCGTGACCGTACCGATGCCGCAGCGCGTCTTCCACAAGGTGTACGACTCCGACTACGTCGGGGCGGTCGGGTCGGGGGATGCCTCGTTGCAGACCTCCACGGTCGTCGAGTCGACCCCCGCCGGCACGGTCCTCATCGGATCCAGCCGCGAGCGCGTCGGCTTCTCGTCGGCGAACACGCTGCCCGCGCTGGCCGAGATCGCCGCGAAGGCGACGCGGCTGTTCCCGTTCCTCGCCGACACCATGCTGTTGCGCAGCTACCACGGCTTCCGTCCCTACGCTCCCGACCACCTGCCGGCGATCGGCGCCGACGGCGACGTCGACGGGTTCTTCCACGCCGCCGGCCACGAGGGCGCCGGCATCGGACTCGCGCCGACGACGGGGGAGCTCATCGCCCACGCCGTGCTGGGCACGCCCGCGCCCGTCGACCCAGCACCCTTCCTGCCCACGCGGGCAGCCCTCCGGGAGGAGGCCGCATGACCATCGGCATCACCTTCGACGGCGACGAGATCGTCGGTCGAGACGGACAGACGATCGCGGGCGTGCTGCTCGCCGCCGGACGACGCACCTGGCGCACCGCCGACGGGGCGGAGCGCGGCGTGTTCTGCGGCATCGGCATCTGCCAGGACTGCATCGTGACCGTCAACGGCACCGAGAGCGTCCGCGCCTGCCAGCGCACGGCGTGCGACGGCGACGTGATCGAGAAGGAGGCGCGATGAAGCGGCGGGTCGTCGTCCTGGGCGCGGGGCCGGCCGGTCTCGCCGCCGCACAGGCCGCGCTCGCGCACCGTGCAGAGGTCATCGTCATCGACGAGGGCGAGCGGGTCGGCGGGCAGTTCTGGCGGCACCACGACACCCTCACCGACCGGCACCTGCAGCACCAGTGGGGGCGGTTCGAACGCCTGCGCGCGGTGCTCGACCGTGCGACCGTGCACTCGTCGACGAGCGTGTGGCGGGTCGACACTGAGCGCGGCCTGCGCGTGCACGCGCTGCAGGGGCCGGCCGACGCGGCATCTCGCACGGCCCTCACGATCGAGGCCGACGCCCTCGTGATCGCGACCGGTGCGCACGACCGTGCCCTGCCCGTGCCGGGCTGGACGCTGCCGGGCGTGACGACCGCGGGCGCCGCCCAGGCGCTCGCCAAGCGCGACGGCGTGGCACTCGGCCGCCGCACCGTCGTGGCGGGGGCCGGCCCGTTCCTGCTGCCCGTCGCGGCGAGCATCGCCCGGGTCGGCGGCGAGGTCGTCGAGGTCGTCGAGGCGGTCGGCGCCCGGGGCATCGCCCGCGGCTGGGGCCGTGCGCCGTGGCAGCTGGCCGGTGTGGCGGGCAAGGCGGGGGAGCTCGGCGAGTACGCGGCCTCGCTCGCCCGGCATCGCACCCCCTATCGCCTCGGTCAGGCGGTCACCCGTATCCACGGCGAGACCTCGGTCGAGGGCGTGACGATCCAGCGCATCGATGCACGGTGGCGGCCGGTGCCCGGCACCGAGCGGCAGGTCGGGTGCGACGCCGTCGCGCTCGGACACGGCTTCACGCCGCGGCTCGAGGCCGCGATCCAGGCGGGATGCCGCATCAGCCCGAATCGGTTCGTCGAGGTCGACGACCGACAGGCCACGAGCATCGACGGCGTGTACGCCGCGGGCGAGGTCACCGGCATCGCCGGGGCCGACGCGGCCCTGGCAGAGGGGGCCGTCGCGGGCTTCGCCGCCGCCGGGGGAGACCCCGACGACCCGCGCATGCGCGGCCCGATCGCCGCTCGCCGTCGCATGCACGCGTTCGCGGACCGGCTCGCGACCCACGACATCGCGCCGGGCTGGACCGCGTGGCTCGACGACGAGACGATCCTGTGCCGCTGCGAATCGGTGACCGTCGCACGGCTGCGGGGCGCCGCCGACGCGGCCGGCTCGAGCCGGGGCATCCGTCTCGCCACCCGCGCCGGCCTCGGTGCCTGCCAGGGTCGCACGTGCGGGCGCAGCGTCGAGGCCGTGCTCGGCCGCCCGCTCGACCTCGACCGCCGACCTGTGCTGTCGTCGGTGCGCATCGGCGAGCTCGCGGCGTGCGCCGAGGGCTCCGGCATCGACGAGGCGGTCGCCGGCGCGGGCTGAGCCCGACGGGCAGACGTCGGTCGAAGCATCCGACTGAGTAGTGTGTGATATATTACACATCACGTAATGCGACAAAGGAGCCGCCGATGAGCACCCTCGAGACCGAAACCCAGATCGCCCCGCCCGGCGACGCCGAGGCCCGCCGTGTCCGCAAGGTCATGACGTCCTCGGCCATCGGGCACTTCGTCGAGTGGTTCGACTTCGCCGTGTACGCGTACGCTGCGCCGGTCATCGCCACGCTGTTCTTCCCAGACTCCGACCCCGCGGCCGCGCTCATGGCGGTGTTCGCCGTCTACGCCGTCGGCTTCGTCGCGCGCCCCATCGGCGCCTTCCTCATCGGCAACCTCGGCGACCGATTCGGCCGCAAGCGCGTGCTCGCCGGCGTCATCCTCGTCATGGGCATCTCGACGACCCTCATCGGCCTGCTCCCGACCTACGCGGCGATCGGCGTCGCGGCACCCGTGCTGCTCATCCTGCTGCGCATGATGCAGGGGCTCTCGGCCGCCGGCGAGACGATCGGCTCGAACTCCTTCGTCGCCGAGCACTCGCCGATCAAGCGTCGCGGGCTCAACGTCGGGCTCGTCTACACCTGGTCGAACCTGCCGCCCGTCATCGCCGCGCTCCTCGTGCTCGCCCTCACGACCGTGCTGTCGCCCGAGGCGTACGAGACGTGGGGCTGGCGTGTGCCGTTCCTGCTCGGCGCGCCGCTCGCGGTCGTGGGCCTCTACATCCGCACGCGCGTCGACGAGTCGCCCGCGTTCCTCGAGATGCGCGAGAGCCGCAAGGTCGAGTCGGCGCCGATCCGCACGGTGTTCCGCGAGCAGTGGCGCAACATGGTCGTCTGCTTCAGCATCGCGGCCGTCGCGAGCCTCGGCTACTACTCCCTCACGGGGTACTTCTACTCGTACATGACCGTGACGATCGGCCTCGACTCGTCGGCCGCGCTCATCTCGAACAGCATCGCGCTGCTCATCACCTTCTTCACCGTGCCCGTCGCCGCATTCGTCTCCGACCGCATCGGCCGTCGGCGCATGCTGCTCATCGCGGGCCTCTTCGGGGCGCTCGTCGCGGTCCCCGCGTACCTCCTCGTGGGCGTCGGCACCCTGCCCGCCGCGATCGTGAGCCAGAGCCTGCTCGGCCTCGCCCTCGGCCTCTTCTTCGGGCCGGCGGGCGCGGCGTTCGTCGAGCTCTTCCCGGCCCGCGTGCGGTACACCGGCGCCTCGATCAGCTACAACCTCGCGTTCACGATCTTCGGCGGCACCGCACCGCTCATCGCGACCTGGCTCATCGGCCTCACCGGCTCCACCGTGGCGCCCGCCTGGTACGTCGTCGCAGTCACCGTGCTCGCCCTGCTCGTCGTCATCACGATGCCCGAGACCAACCGGCGCTCGATGCGCGACTGAACGCGTCGCACCCGACTTCACCACCACCCGTCGCCGACGGCGACGACACCGATCAGAATGGAACACGAAATGACCACGCAGAACATGGACCTCGGCGGAGTCGTCGTCGCGACCACCCTCGCCTTCAAGCCCGACGCCTCGGCGCCCGCCGGGCTCGCCGTCGACTACGACAAGTTCGGCGAGCACGTCGACTTCCTCATGGCGAACGGCTGCCGCGGGGTCGGACCGAACGGCTCCCTGGGCGAGTACTCGTCGCTCACCGACGATGAGCGCCGCAAGGTGATCCAGGTCGCCGTCGAGGCGGTCGACGGACGCGGCATCGTCATCGCCGGCGTGCACGGCGTCGGCAGCCACCAGGCCCGCCAGTGGGCCGAGGCCGCCCAGGAGGACGGCGCCGACGGCGTGCTGCTCCTGCCGCCCACGATCTACCGCGCGAACGAGGGCGAGGTCATCGCCCACTACCAGGAGGTCGCGAAGGTCGGCCTGCCGATCATGGCCTACAACAACCCCTTCGACACGAAGGTCGACCTCGTGCCCTCGCTCGTCGCGAAGCTCGCCGAGATCCCCGAGGTCGTCGCCATCAAGGAGTTCTCGGGCGACGTGCGCCGCGTCTACGAGATCAAGGAGCTCTGCGACATCGACATCATCGCCGGTGCCGACGACGTGCTCTTCGAGCTCATGGTGAACGGCGCCGTCGGCTGGTTCGCCGGCTACCCGAACGCGTTCCCGCGCGAGGCCGTCGAGCTCTACAACCTCTGCGCCGACGGCAAGTGGCACGAGGCGAAGGCGCTCTACGAGCAGCTCGTCGCCGTGTTCCGCTGGGACTCGCGCACCGAGTTCGTGCAGGCCATCAAGCTCTCGATGGACATCTGCGGCAACTCGTACGGCGGCCCCACCCGTCCGCCGCGCGGACCGCTCTCGCCCGAGCAGCACGCCCAGGTCACGGCCGACACCGAGCGCGCCCTGGCAGCGCTCGCGGCACGGCAGGCGGCGGTCGCCTGATGCGTCCTGCGCCTGAGACGCTGCCCGGAGGCCGGCGAACCGCGCCGGTCTCGACGGTGGTGGAGGCCTGATGCGAGCGCGTCGGGTCCTGTCGGCCGTCGACTCCCACACCGAGGGCATGCCCACCCGGGTCGTCACGGGCGGCGTCGGCCGGATCCCCGGCGCGACCATGAACGACCGCCGGCTCTACGCGATGGAGCACCTCGACGGGCTGCGGGGCTTGCTCATGAACGAGCCCCGCGGCCATGCGTCGATGTCGGGCGCGCTGCTGCAGCCGCCCGCGCGCGACGATGCCGACTGGGGCGTCGTCTTCATCGAGGCATCCGGGTTCCTGCCGATGTGCGGCCACGGCACCATCGGCGTCGCGACCGTCCTGGTCGAGACCGGCATGGTCGAGGCCACCGAGCCGGTCACCGAGATCCGGCTCGACGTGCCCGCGGGGCTCGTCATCGCCCGGGTCGCCGTCGAGGGCGGCCGGGCGAAGCACGTCACCATCGAGAACGTGCCGAGCTTCGCCGAGCGGCTGGATGCCTCCATCGAGGTGCCCGGCTACGGCGAGGTGCCGTACTCGGTCGCGTTCGGCGGCAACTTCTACGCGCTCGTCGAGCTCGACGACGTCGGGCTGCCGTTCGACCGCGCCCGCAAGGACGACATCGTGCGAGCGGGCCTCGCGATCATGGACGCGATCAACACGCAGGCACCGCCGCAGCACCCGGTGATCGCCGGGGCGAACCACGTGCACCACGTCGAGTTCATCGCTCCCGGGTCCGACGCCGTGCGGTCGCGGCACGCGATGGCGATCCACCCCGGCTGGTTCGACCGGTCGCCGTGCGGCACCGGCACGAGCGCACGCATGGCCGAGCTGTACGCCCGCGGCGAGCTCGCGCTCGACACCGACTTCGTCAACGAGTCGTTCATCGGCACCGAGTTCACCGGTCGGCTCCTCCGCGAGACCGAGGTCGGCGGTGTCCCCGCGGTCGTACCCACGATCACCGGCCGCGCCTGGGTGACGGGCCTCGGCCAGTACTTCCTCGACGACGACGACCCGTTCCCCGAGGGCTTCGTCTTCTGACGCGCCCTCGCTGTCACCGTGCGCGATTCAGGAGCGGAGCGGCGTGCCGGCCCAGATCGCGCCCGGCACACCGCGCGACGCGCCTCCCGACCTGAAGCGCGCACCCGCAGACATCCGAATTCACCAGCTGGAGGCATCCATGACCACTGAAATCGACATCGACGCCGTCGCCGCTCGCGCCGCGCGCGCCGCACAACCCTTCGCCGAGACCGCGCCGCGCGCCCGCGCGGCCGCACTCGTCGCCGTCGCCGACGCCCTCGACGCCGCGGCCGGCGAGCTCATCGCGATCGCGATGCGCGAGACCGGCCTGACCGAGGCGCGCCTCACGGGCGAAGTGCGCCGTACCTCGAACCAGCTGCGCCTCTTCGCCGAGGTGATCGTCGACGGCGGCTACCTCGACGCCCGCATCGACGACGCCGACGCGGAGTACGTGATCGGCCCGCGCCCCGACGTGCGCCGCGTACTCGAGCCCGTCGGTCCCGTGCTCAACTTCGCCGCATCGAACTTCCCCTTCGCGTTCTCGGTCGCGGGCGGCGACTCGGCGGCGGCGCTCGCCGCGGGTTGCCCCCTCATCGTGAAGGCGCACTCGGGTCACCCCGAGCTCTCGCGGCGCACGGGCGAGATCGTCGCCGACGCGCTCGCCGGTGCCGGCATGCCCGACGGCGTGTTCCAGGTCGTCGCGGGCCAGCAGGTGGGCGTCGAGCTCCTGCAGGACGAACGCATTCGCGCCGGCGCGTTCACCGGCTCGACGCACGTGGGCCGCCTGCTCGCCGACATCGCCGCGTCGCGACCGCGTCCGATCCCGTTCTTCGGCGAACTCGGCAGCGTGAACCCCGTCTACGCGACGGCGGGCGCCGTCGCGGGCGAGCCCGACCTGCTGCAGGGTTTCCTCACCTCGGTCGCGGGTTCGGCCGGCCAGCTCTGCACGAAGCCGGGCTTCCTCTTCGTGCCCCGCGACGCCGAGCTCGGCGCGGTCGGCGAGGCCGCTGCGTCGGTCGCCGAGCACCGGCTCCTGAACCCGGGCATCGGGCGTGCGTTCGAGGAGCGGCGCGGCGCCGTGCTCGGCGCCCCCGGCGTGACGGTGCTCGCCGCGGGCGAGGTGCGCGTCGACGACGCCGAGCAGCGCTTCGCGACCCCGACGGTGGTCGAGGTCGACCTCGAGACGCTGCGCGAGCACCGCGACGAACTCCTCGAGGAGTCGTTCGGCCCGCTCTCGATCGTCGTGCGGTACGACGACGCGGCCGAGCTGCCCGAGGTTCAGCGCGAGCTGTTCCCGGGCAATCTCACGTCGACGCTGCACGCGAGCGATGCCGAGCTCGACGCCGGCGGGCTCGCCGACCTCGTCGACGCCCTCGCCGAGACGAGCGGACGCGTGCTGTTCGGCGGCTGGCCCACTGGCGTCTCGGTGACGAGCGCGATGCAGCACGGCGGCCCGTACCCGGCGACGACGAGCGATGCGACGAGCGTCGGCACCGCGGCCATCACCCGCTTCCTGCGCGGCGTCGCCTACCAGAACGCGCCGCAGGCGCTGCTGCCGGCGCCGCTGCGCGACGACAACCCCTGGGGCGTTCCGCAGCGCCGCAGCGCCGCGGGCGCCTCAGCGGGGTGGGGGAGCCTCACCGGCTCGCACTGACCCCGCATCTGCTCTCGCGCCGCCAGCGCGCCCTCGTCGAGAGTGCACTCGTCGCCTGATTCGGGCGATGAGTGCACTTTCGGTCGGTGGAGATGGCGCGGGGCGGAGCGCGCCCTTGTTGAGAGTGCACTCGTCGCCCTGATTCGGGCGACGAGTGCACTTTCGGTGGGTGGAGATGGCGCGGGGCGGAGTGCGCCCTCGGTGAGTGGCGAGACGGCGAACGCGCGGCGAGTCCGCGTCGACGTCTCAGCGCAGGCTGAACCCGTCGGCGAGCGGGTCGGCCGGGTCGAGCTCGAACTCGCAGCGGCCGACGCGGTACGCCTGCCCGGTCACCTCGGGGATGACCCCGTCGTCGGTGCGCGAGGCGACGCGCGCGAGGAAGCGGGTGCCGATGATGGAGTCGTGCGTGAGCGTCTCGCCGTCGGCGAGCTCGCCCGTGTGCGCGAGGAGCGCGACCCGCGATGCCGTGCCGGAGCCGCAGGGGCTGCGGTCGACCTCGCCGTCGGCGAACACGGTCACGTTGCGCTGCCATGGCCCCGTGTCGGTCCGGCCGAGGTCGTCGACGAGGATCGTGCCGTACACGCCCGAGAGCCGATCGTCGTCGAGCTGAGCCGCGGGGTGCTCGTTCAGCGCCCACTTGATCTCCCGGCCGAGTCGGATGAGCTCGGTCGTGTGCTCGGGCGTCACCTCGAGGTCGAGGGCGGCGGCCGGCAGCGTCGCGTACACGGCGCCGCCGAACACGAGGTCGACGGCGACGTCGCCCCGGCTCGTCGCGAGCGGGATGCCGCGGGCGAGCACCCGCGACGCGACGTTGCGGAACACGACGCCGGTCGTGCGTCCGCCCTCGCGCTGCACGCGGGCCTCGACCCGCCCGCTCGGCACGTCGATCACGACGACCGCCTCGCCGTCGTCGGGCGCGGCGACCCAGCCGGTCGCGACCGCCCACGCGCCGAGCGCCATGGTGCCGTGCCCGCAGGCGGTCGAGAAGCCGTCCTTGTGCCAGAACAGCACGCCGAAGTGGGCTCCGTCGTCGTCGGGCGGCGTGATGAACCCGCCGTACATGTCGTCGTGGCCGCGCGGCTCGAGGCAGAGGAACCGGCGCACGCGGTCGGGCTCGCCCGTCATCGCGTGCACGCGCCGCTCGGCGACGCTCGCACCCTCGGTCGGCACGTCCTCGACGATGCGGAACGGCTCGCCCGCCGTGTGCCAGTCCTCGGTGGTCCAGCGCATCACGCGCCCCCGTCCGCGTCGTCGATCGCGGCCTGGGCGACCGCGAGATCCTGCCAGCCCATGCCGCACGTCTTCACGATGCGAGGCCGGTCGCGTGCGACCTCGACGGCACCCGTCGCGATGCGCGCCATCGGCACGACCTCGCCGGGGGAGAGATGGCCCTCGTCGAACGCCATGATGACGTCGCCGGCTTCGGTGCGCGCGACCCGGTCGGTCTCGACGATCACCTGGCTGCGCCCGAGCAGCGCCCCCGGCAGTTCGCGCACGTCGCGCTCGTGCGAGCCGACGGCGACGAGCGCGGTGCGATCGCGCACGAGGTCGGCGTCGAAGAGCGGCTCGCGGGCGGTCGTCGCGCACACGACGAGGTCGGCGTCGGCGACGTCGTCGGCCGTGCCGACCGCGACGTCGAGGCCGGATGCCTCGCACCGGGCCGCGGCCTGGAGCGCCTTCGCCCGATCGCGGCCGACGAAGCGGACCCGCTCGATCGGTCGGATCGCGCGCATGGCCTCGACGTGCCGCACGCCCTGCGGGCCGGTTCCGAAGACGACGAGGCTCTTCGCATCGGGCTCGGCGACGAGGTCGAGCATCGCGGCCGACATCGCGGGGGTGCGCAGGCTCGTGAGCTCGGTGCCGTCGAGCAGGGCGATCGGGGTGAGCGTCTCGGCGTCGAGCACGACGTAGATCGCCTGGATGCGCTCGAGTCCGCGCGCGGGGTTCGTGGGGGCGACCGTCGCCAGCTTCTGGCCGGCGTACCGGCCGAGGTCCGCGGGCATGAGCAGCAGTTGGCCGTGACGGACGTCGACGATCGAACGCGGCGGGTCGTCGTCGGGGTCGAACCCGCTGCGCAGCGCGGACTGGAGGGCGTGGATCGCCTTCGGCATGTCGATGCGGGCGCGGAGCGCGGCGGCGTCGAACATCCGCATGGCGGCGATGACATCGGACATGCGACGAGTCTACTATGTGATGTGTAATACAGCACTCGAAAACGCGCGACGACGCGCAGGAGGAGCAGGATGCACGCCGAAGTCGCCACCGCCACCGCCACCGCGGCCGCCGCCGCCGCACGATCCATGCCGCTGCCGGAGGAACCCGACCCCCGCATGCCGCGCCTGGCCGGCTCGCCAGGCTTCCGGGAGTTCATGCTGCAGGGCTGGGGCGAGGCCGACCGCACCCCGGTGATGGCCGACGGTGCGGCGGAAGCGGCTGCCCGGCACCGCGACCGGCTCTCGGTCGCGTTCAGCGGCGAGGTGCTCGCGATCGTGGCCGGCCGCGCACCCATGCGGGTGAACGACAACGCCCACGAGTTCCGCGCCGACAGCGACTTCCTGTGGCTCGCAGGTGCGGCGGTCGAAGACGCCGTCCTCGTGCTCGAGCCCCGCGCCGGCGGGCACGACGCGACCCTGTACCTGCCGGCGCCCTTCCGTCCGGGCGACGAGGGCTTCTTCGCCGACCCGCTTCGCGGCGAACTGTGGGTCGGCCCGATGCCGGGCCTGGCCGAGTGGGCGGACGCGCTCGGCGTGCGGACCCGGCCGATCGAGGCGCTCGAGCTGCCCGGCGGCGCGCTCATCGCCGGCACCGTGCCGACGACGGGGCCGTCGGCGATCATCGCGGCCCGCCCACGGTCGGCCGAGCTCGCGAGGGTGCTCGCCGAGCTCCGCATGGTGAAGGACGACTGGGAGCTCGCCGAGCTCGGCGCCGCCGTCGACACGACCGTCGACGGCTTCGCGGCGACCGCACTCGAGATCCCGAACGCCGTGCGCCGCGGCGGCGAGCGATGGCTGCAGGGCACGTTCGACCGGCACGCCCGCACGTTCGGTGCGGGCACGGGCTACGCCTCGATCGTCGGCTCCGGCGCGCACGCGCCCGTCCTGCACTGGGTGCGCGCAGAGGGCGCCGTCGACCCGGAGGCCCTGCTGCTGCTCGATCTCGGCGTCGAGCGCCGCAGCGGCTACACCGCCGACGTCACCCGCACGCTGCCCGCCTCCGGCACGTTCTCGACGGTGCAGCGCGAGGTGCACGACCTCGTCGAGGCGTCGCACCGTGCCGGCCTCGCCGCCGTGGGCCCGGGCCGAGATTGGACCGACTTCCACACGGCCTGCATGGAGGTGCTCGCCCGCGGCCTCGCCGACTGGGGCCTGCTGCCCGTGTCGGTCGACGAGGCGCTCTCGCCCCAGGGACAGCAGCACCGGCGCTTCATCGTCTGCGGCGTCGGCCACCACCTCGGCATCGACGTGCACGACTGCTCGAGCGCGAGCCATGCGGCCTACCAGGGGGCGCGGATGCAGCCGGGCATGGTGCTCACGGTCGAGCCGGGCCTCTACTTCCACGCGTTCGACGAGACGCTCCCGCCCGAGCTGCGCGGCGTCGGCGTGCGGCTCGAGGACGACGTCGTCGTCACCCCGACCGGCAGCGAGGTGCTCTCGAACGGGCTCCCGATCGACGCGGCCGGCGTCGAGGCGTGGATGGCGCGGCTCCGCTGACGCACGTGCGTGCAGGCACCGCCGCCCGGCGGGCGCCGGTTCGCGGCATCCGCCCCGATCTGGCAGAATAGGGGGTTGGACCGCCGCCCGACCCTCTATCAGGCCGTGGTCCGACCATTTCGAGCTTCCGCCGGGTGTGCACCCCACGCTCCAGGCGATCGGTTCAACCTTTCTACACATTCAGGAGAATCGTGGCTGTCAAGATCCGTCTCAAGCGTCTCGGCAAGATCCGTGCGCCGTACTACCGCATCGTCGTCGCCGACTCGCGCACCAAGCGCGACGGTCGTGTGATCGAGGAGATCGGCAAGTACCACCCCACCGAGCAGCCCTCGTTCATCGAGGTCGACTCCGACCGTGCGCAGTACTGGCTCGGTGTCGGCGCGCAGCCGACCGAGCAGGTGCTCGCCATCCTCAAGCTCACGGGCGACTGGGGCAAGTTCAAGGGCGACGAGAACGCCGTCTCGACGGTCCAGACGAAGGACGCCAAGGCCGAGTTCGTCGCCGACGAGAAGAAGAAGCCGGTGCTGAAGCCCAAGGCGGAGAAGCCGGCCCCCAAGGCCGAAGAGCCCGCCGAGGCCGAGGCCGAGGCTGCGGAGACCGCGACGGACGAGGCGTAAGGCCTTGCTCCAGTCCGCGCTCGAACACCTCGTCAAGGGGATCGTCGATCACCCTGACGACGTGAAGGTCGTCTCCGCGTCGAGCGCACGCGGCGAGGTCCTCGAGGTTCACGTGAACCCCGAGGACCTCGGCCGTGTCATCGGCCGGGCCGGTCGCACCGCCAAGGCCCTCCGCACGCTCGTCACGGCGCTCGCCGACGGCCGCCGCGTGCGGGTCGACGTCGTCGACACCGACGACTGACGTGGCCGAAGCACCGAAGACGCAGCTCCGGGTCGGTCGCCTCACCAAGGCGCACGGCCTCAAGGGCGCGATCAAGCTCGAGCTGTACACCGACGACCCCGAACGCCGTTTCACGCCCGGGGCCGAGTTCTCGCTGCAGGTGCCGAAGGAATCGCCCTGGCACGGCAAGCACCTCGTGCTGCGTGAGCTGCGCTGGTACAACGGGCACCCCGTCGGCTTCTTCGAGGGCGTCGACGACCGCACCGCGGCCGAGACCCTCATCAAGGCGATCCTCTGGGTCGACCAGTCCGACGACGAGGCGGGCGAGCCCGACGCCTGGTACGACCACCAGCTGATCGGCCTCGCAGTCGTCCGCGACGGCGAGCGCATCGGCGAGGTCGTGCACGTCGACCACCTGCCGGCGCAGGACCTGCTGATCGTCAAGGCCTCGGGCCGCGAGGTCATGGTGCCGTTCGTCTCGGCGATCGTGCCCGAGGTCGACGTCGAAGCGGGCACGCTCACGGTCACCCCGCCGGCCGGCCTCTTCGAGGAGATCGTCGAGATCGAGGCGGATGCCGCAGCCGAGGCGCCGGCCGAGGCCGACGACGCAACGGCCCCCGCTGAGGCCGCATCGGTCGGCGACGAGCCCGCTGTCGACCAGCCCGCGGCCGACGAGCCCCGCGACTGACGGACCGCCGATGCGCGTCGACATCGTCACGATCTTCCCCGAGTTCTTCTCGGTGCTCGACCTGTCGCTGCTCGGCAAGGCACGCGAGTCGGGCCTGCTCGAGATCACCGCGCACGACCTGCGCGACCACACGCACGACCGGCACCGCACCGTCGACGACACGCCGTACGGCGGCGGTGCGGGCATGGTCATGAAGCCCGAGCCGTGGGGCGAGGCGCTCGACGCGATCGTCGGCGACGGGGCATCCGATGCCCTGCTCGTCGTGCCGTCGCCAGCGGGCGAGCCGTTCACGCAGCAGCTCGCCCGCGAGCTCGCGGCCGAGCCGCATCTCGTGTTCGCCTGCGGCCGATACGAGGGCATCGACCAGCGCGTGGTCGACCACTACGCGACGCGCATGCGCGTGCGGCTCATCTCGCTGGGCGACTACGTGCTCAACGGCGGCGAGGTCGCCGTCATGGCGATGATCGAGGCGGCCGGCCGGCTCGTGCCGGGCGTCGTCGGCAACCCCGAGTCGCTCGTCGAGGAGTCGCACGAGAACGGCCTGCTCGAGTATCCGAGCTACACCAAGCCCGCCGAGTGGCGCGGGCTCGAGGTGCCGCCCGTGCTGCGCTCGGGCAACCACGGCGCCGTCGCCGCCTGGCGTCACGAGCAGCAGGTCGAACGCACGCGTCGCGTACGGCCCGAGCTGCTCGGCGACGCGTGAGCCCTTCTTCACGCCGTCGAAACATCCGTCGTCCCTCCGTGTAACAGCGCCTTCCTAGCGTCGTAGCGGCGGCCACTGGATCCCCGCCGGAAGGCGCAGGTCCGAGCATGGTCGTCACGAGTACAGCGACGCGTCCCCTCCGGTTGCTCGCGGTCACCCACGGCTCGCCCTCGACGGCGAATCGCGAGTCGGTCATCCGCCTCGTCGACGCCGTCGCATCCGCGAGGCCAGGGGTTGACGTCGCGGTCGGCTTCGTCGATGCCGGCGAAGCCGGGCGCGGCCGGATCGGGAACCTCGCGGGTCCGGAGGAGGACGCGGCCGTCATCGTCCCTCTGGTGCTCTCGGCAGGGTTCCACGTGCGCACGGGGCTGACGCAGCGCCTCGAGCGCTCGCACTCGAGCGCCGGACTCGCCGCGGCGCTCGGCCCGGATGATCGCATCGTCGAGGTCCTCGCGATGCGACTCGACCGGTGCGGACTGGCCGGCGATGATGCGGTGGTGCTCGCGGCGGCGGGATCGAACGACCCCCGGGCGCAGCTCGAGTGCTTCGAGACCGGGCGACGTCTCGCCGTCCGCCTCGGGCGGAGCGTGACGGTCGGTTTCATCGCCGCGGGAGTTCCGCGGCTGCGCGACGCGGTCGACATGATCCGGGAGGTCCATCCGGCACGGCGGGTCGTGGTCGTGCCGTACCTGCTCGCACCGGGCGTGTTCTGCGACGCGGCGTCGGGGGTCGGTGCCGACGTGGTCGCCGCACCGCTGCTCGTGCCCGACGAGCCGGCGCCGGCCGCGCTCGTCGACCTCGTGCTCGCCCGTTACGACGAGGTGCCGTCGGATCAGGGGCTCGGCGCCTGAGTCAGGCGGCCGCGCTCGCTGCGCCGTCGGCGGTCCGGGCGAGCAGCTCCTCGATCCGGCTCCGGCAGCCGCCGCAACCGGTGCCCGCGCGCGTCTCACGGCCGACGGCTTCGACCGTCGTCGCCCCGCACGCGGCGACCTCCTCGATCCGCCCGGCCGACACGCCGTTGCACCAGCACACGGTCGCGGTCGGCGAGAGCGACGCGGTGGCGGAGCCGGGGTCGTCGTCGGGCCCGTCCAGCCTGAGCAGGAGCGAACGATCGGCGGGCAGTTCGCCACCCCGGTCGTACAGGAGCGTGAGCTCGGCCGCCGTGCGGGGCATCCCGACCGCCGCGAACGCGGTGAGCACCCCGTCCTCGGTGACCATCTTGACGTAGCGGCCGTGCTCCGGATCCGCCCACTGGGCGACTCGGCGACGGGGAGTGGCGGGGTCGTCATCCCACGGATCGGCCGAGACGTCGCCGACCGCGACGACGTCGAGGTGCTCGGCCTTCAGCATGACGATGGCCTCGCGCTCGGGCGGGAGCACGGCGTCGTCGTGCGCGGCCGGCCGGATGGAGCCGGTCGCAGCAGCCGCGTCCGCTCGAGATGCACCCGTCGTGGCGGCCGCCGTGCTCGCGACCGCCGCCGCGCGTGCGTCGGCCGCGAAGCGGGCGGCGAGCCACTCGGCCTGGCGCCATCCCGGCCCGATGAGTCCCGACGGCGCTCCGACCACGGCGCCGTCCGTCGCCGACCCCGTTCGCTCGGCGATGTGGGCGCAGTCGCCGATCGCGTAGACCGCCGGGTCCGACCAGGTCTGCAGCCACGGATGCACGACGACGCCGACGGCAGTCCGGAGGCCGGCGAGGGTCGCGAGCTCCGTGCGCGGGGTGACGCCGCACGAGAGGACGAGCAGGTCGCCGCGCAGCTGCTTGCCGTCGGCCGTGACGAGACGGTCGAACCGGCGTGCATCGTCGGCGCCCCGGTAGCCGACCGCTTCGGCGCGGGAGTTGGCGACGACCGAGAGGCCGCTGCGCCTGGCTGCGGCGGCGAGCACGAGGCCGGCGCCGCGGTCGAGGTTGCGGGGCATCGGGTGCGGTCCGTGGTGCACGACGCAGACATCGGCGCCGGCGTGCGTGGCGGCCAGCGCGAGCTCGAGTCCGAGCACGCCCGCGCCGAGCACGACGATGCGCTCGCGTGCGCGCACCGAGGCGAGCACGCGCTCGGCGTCGTCGAGGTCGCGGAGCGTCGTGACGCCCGTCGGCAGCCGGTCGTCCCGGCCGACGAGCGATGCGGGCCGGCGTTCGAGCGATCGGAGGTCGCGGTGCGGGCGCTCCACGCCGTCGAGCGTCGGCACGTTGGCCCGGGCTCCCGTCGCGAGGACGAGCCGGTCGTACGGCACGGCTTCGCCGGTCGAGAGCCCGACCGTGCGCGCGGCTCGATCGATCGCCCGCGCGGTCGTGCCGAGCAGCATCCTCGCCCCGGCGTGCTCGGCGCCGGCACGGTCGCCGACGAGCATCGATTCGAGCGCGGTGCCCCCGACCGCGTACTCGGCGACGAGCACGCGGTTATAGGCCTCGACGTCCTCGCCGCCGACGACGGCGAGCTCGACGAGCCCGTCGGCCACGGCGGGCAGCAGCTCCTCGACGAAGCGTGCGCCGACCGGTCCGTAGCCGATGAGGACGATGCGCTCGGGTGCGTTCATGCTGCCGCTCCGGTTCCCGCGGCTCGCTCCGCCGCGGGCGCCTCGCCGCCCGCGGCGGTGACCCGCACGTGGTTCGTCTTGAGCTCGGGCATTCCCGACACGGGGTCGACGGCGTCCGAGGTCAGCAAGTTCGCCGACCGGTCGTCGCCGAAGTGGAAGGGGAGGAACACGCATTCGACCCGGATGTCGGTGGTCACCGCGACCCGGCACTCGATGCGCCCACGCGCGTTCTCGATCACCGCGGTCTCGCCGTCGGCGATGCCGAGCCGGAGCGCGGTGGCCGGATGCAGCGAGGCGACGAGCTCGGGCTGTGCGGCGACGAGCTCCGGCACGTGCCGGGTCTGCACCCCGCTCTGGTAGTGCTCGAGCAGTCGCCCGGTGAGGAGGGTGAGCTCGTCGGGCGCCGGCGCGGGGCGCGCACCGGTTCGCGGTGACACGGCGACGAGCCGGGCGAGCCCGTCGGGGTGTTCGAAGCGCTCGGCGAACAGGCGCGGGGTCGACGAGCCGCCGCGCGGGAACGGCCAGTACGCGGCCTCGCCGCGGTCGAGGGCCGCGTAGCCGATCCCCGAGTAGTCGGCGAGCCCGCCGGCTGAGGCGAGCCGGAGCTCCTCGAACACGAGCTCGGGGTCGGTGTCGAAGCGGGCCTCGCAGCCGAGGCGCCGGGCGAGCTCTGCGAGGACCCAGAGCTCGTCGCGGACCCCCGTGGGCGGATCGATCGCCCGTCGTCGCCGCAGCACCCGTCCCTCGAGCGAGGTCATCGTGCCCTCCTCCTCGGCCCACTGCAGCACGGGCAGCACCACGTCGGCCACCGCCGCGGTCTCCGAGGGCAGGAAGTCGCACACGACGAGCAGGTCGAGCGCGGCGAGCCGTTGGCGCGCCGCGGCGACGTTGGGCGAGGAGACCACGGGGTTCGATCCGTGCACGAGCAGGGCGCGCACGCCGCCCGGTCGGCCGAGCGAGCCCAGGAGCTCGACGGCCGGCACGCCCGGGCCGGGGAGCTCGTCGGGCTCGACGCCCCAGACGCGAGCGACGTGGGCGCGTGCGGCCGGGTCGGTGATCTTGCGGTAGCCCGGCAGCTGGTCGCATTTCTGGCCGTGCTCGCGCCCGCCCTGTCCGTTGCCCTGGCCGGTGAGCGTGCCGTAGCCGCTGCCCGGTCGGCCCGGCAGCCCGAGGAGCAGGGCGAGGTTGATCGCGGCGGTCGCCGTGTCGGTGCCGTCGACGTGCTGCTCGATGCCGCGCCCCGTGAGGATGAACGTGCGGCCGCCCGAGGCGAGCCTGCGCGCGAGGTCGCGCAGTGTCGTCGCGGGCACCCCGGTGATCGACTGCACGCGCGCGGGCCACCAGGGCGCGACGCTCCGTCGGACGGCGTCGAGGCCGATCGTGCGCCGCTCGAGGTACGCCGCGTCGGCGAGTCCCTCGGCGATGACGACGTGCGCGAGCCCGAGCAGGAGGACGAGGTCGGTGCCCGGGGCCGGTTGCAGGTGGATGCCGCGACCGTCGTCGGTCAGGCGAGCGGTCGCGGTCCGACGGGGGTCGACGACGACGAGCCCGCCCGCGGCCTGCGCACCCGCGAGGTGCCCGATGAACGGCGGCATGGTCGCGGCGACGTTCGTGCCGAGCAGCAGCACCGTGTCGGCCCCGTCGAGGTCGTCGATCGGGAACGGCAGCCCCCGATCGACGCCGAACGCCCGGTTGGCGGCGGCCGCGGCCGATGCCATGCAGTACCGCCCGTTGTAGTCGATACGGCTCGTGCCGAGGGCGAGCCGCGCGAACTTGCCGAGCGTGTACGCCTTCTCGTTCGTGAGCCCGCCGCCGCCGAACACGCCGACCGCGTCGGCGCCGTGCCGGTCGCGGATGCCGCGGAGCCGGGTCGCGACGAGGTCGAGCGCCTCGTCCCAGGTCGCGGCGTGCAGCTCGCCGTCGTCGCCGCGCACGAGCGGGGTGACCAGGCGCGAGGGGGAGCGGAGCAGTTCGGCCGAGGTCCAGCCCTTCTTGCAGAGTCCGCCGCGGTTCGTGGGGAACTCGCGCCCGGACACCGCCACCGGTGCGGCCGGCTCGGCGTTCCCGAACGGCGCCGCCGCCGAGGCATCCGGTTCGGTCAGGCTCATCGCGCACTGGAGCGCGCAGTACGGGCAGTGCGTGTCGGCGGAGCGCGGCATCCGGGCACCCTCCTCAGACCCGGTGCGACCGCAGCGGCCGCACGTAGACGAGCGCGGTGAGTACGAGGAGCGCCGCGTAGGCGACGACGAAGCCGAGGAACGCCGCCGTGTATGCGCCCGTCGCCTGCACCGAGACGTTCAGCGCCTGGGGGATGAGGAAGCCGCCGTACGCGCCGATCGCCGAGATCAGCCCGAGCGCGGCCGCCGCCTTCCGCTTGCGTGCCGCCTCGTCGCCCGAGCCGCGCAGGGCGAAGACGACGGGCACCATGCGGTACGTGGAGCCGTTGCCGACGCCGGCCGCCGCGAACAGCAGGAGGAACAGGCCGAGGAAGGCCCAGAAGCCCGCCGACGGCACCGAGACGACCACCGCGAGCGTGATCGCGCCCATCGCCGCGAACGCGCACATCGTGATGCGGGCACCGCCGAACCGGTCGGCCAGGCGGCCCCCGTACGGTCGCGCGAGGGAGCCGACGAGCGCGCCGAGGAACGCGAGGGAGACGGAGGCCCCGCCGACCGCGAACGTCGAGAATGCGGGGAACTGGTCGGCGATGAGCTTCGGGAATACGCTCGCGAAGCCGATGAACGAGCCGAACGTGCCGATGTAGAGCAGCGAGAGCAGCCAGAGGTGCGGCTCCTTGAGCGCGGCGGCGGAGCTCGCGAAGTCGGCCTTGGCGTTCGAGAGGTTGTCCATGCGGCGCCACGCGCCGATCATGGCCACGACGATGAGCGGCACCCAGATCCAGCCGGCGAGCGGCAGGTTGAGCGTCGCCCCGGCGCCGATCGTGACGACGACGGGCACGGCGAACTGCGCCACCGCGGCGCCGAGGTTGCCGCCCGCGGCGTTGAGGCCGAGCGCCCAACCCTTCTCGCGCTGCGGGTAGAAGTACGTGATGTTCGCCATCGAGCTCGCGAAATTGCCGCCGCCGAACCCCGCGAGCGCGGCAGCGGCGAGGAGGAGCCCGAAGGGGGTCGACGGGTTCGCGACGCACACCGCGAGGGCGATCGCCGGCAGCAGCAGGAGGCCGGCCGAGACGATCGTCCAGTTGCGGCCGCCGAAGCGGGGCACGAGGAACGAGTACGGGATGCGCAGGGTCGCGCCGACGAGGCTCGGAATCGAGATCAGCCAGAAGACCTCTCCCGTCGAGAGGTCGAACCCGGCGGCCGGAAGCGCGACCGCGACGATGCTCCAGAGCTGCCAGACGACGAACCCGAGGAACTCGGCGAAGATCGACCAGTGCAGGTTGCGACGGGCGATCGCGCGGCCGGCTGCGGCCCATTGCGACGCGTCCTCCGGGTCCCACCCGTCGATCCAGCGGCCCGGTCGCGTCGTGAGGGCGTCGCCGCCGGCGGCGGCGGGGCCCGGCGCTGGTGCGGGCGTTCGCGTGCCCGTGGCGGCGTCGGGATGGGTGCTCACGGTGTCGGTCATCGGGGCCTCCGTTGCGGTCGCGGTCGGGGTTCGTGACGTCGACGCTAGTGAGCGGGTGTTTCGGCCGGTCGCTGCGGTCGTGAACGCTGCGTCTCCACCTGCTCACCCGGCGGGACGCGGGGTGTGAGGGTGCGGTCAGACGTCGATCCGGTAGCCGCGCTTGACGACGGTCGTGATGAGGCCGGGCACGCCGATCGTGCGGCGCAGCCGGCTGAGGGCGACCTCGAGGGCGTGCGGGTCGGTCGTCCCGGGCAGGCCCGAGGCGAGGCGCTCGCGCGCCACGACGGCGCCGTGCGCGAGCACGAGCGCGCGCAGCAGCGCGAGTGCGACGGGCGCGAGCGGCACCCGCCGGTCGTGGATGTCGAGCACGGAGCCGCGCAGTTCGAGCGGTCCGTGGCGGGTGTCGAGGCGGATGACGCGCGACTGCTCGAGGTGCTCGCAGACGAGGCGGATCAGCGCGCCCATGCGGTAGCGCTCGGGCTGGATCGGGGTGATGCCCGCGTCCTGGAGCGGGGCGGCCGTGACCGGTCCGACGGCCGCGGCGACCACGGGGCCGCACATGGCGTCGACGAGCTCGTCGTACCGCCCGCGGGCCTCCGCGGCGCCGAACAGCGCATGCACCGCGGGTGCGCTCGTGAACGTGATGCAGTCGAGGCCGCCCGAGCAGGCCGCGTCGATCAAGCGGTCGACGCGGTCGTCGTCGGCGTCGGTCTCGACCCAGCGGTACGGCTCGACCGTGAGCACGCGCGCGTGCGCGGCATGGAGTCGTTCGAGCTGGAAGGGCTGGAGGAAGCCGTGCAGCTGCACGGCGACCGTGAGGCCGGCAGGGTAGCGGTCGAGCACCTCGTCGATGAGCGACTCGGTCGTCTCCTCGGCGCTCATGCCGACGTCGCCGAGGCCGGCGGCGCGGATCCCGCCTCGGGCCTTCGGCCCGCGCACGAGGATGTCGGTGGCCGAGAGCGCCTCGACGAGGTCCTCGCCGAGGCCGGCCGCATCGGCGACCTCGAACCAGCGGCGCACGCCGTACGCGGTCGTCGCGAGCAGCACGTCGGGGCGTGCGGCGATGATCGCGCGGGTGTCGTCGATCACGGGGTCGTCGGAGACGGCATTCGCCATCCGCAGGGTCGGGGCGTGCAGCACCTGGGCGCCGCGACGGGCGAGCGCGTCGATGAGGTCGCCGGCGCGCCGATCGCTCGTCACGCCGATCCTGAAGCCGGCGAGCTGGTCGGGCCGGAAGCCCGGCGGGCACTCCGCGGCATCCGTCATGCGACCACCGACCAGCGGGCCGCGCGGTCCATGAGCTCGGCCGCGCTCGCGTCGCCGTCGTGCGCGAGCCGCACGACCTCGCCCACGACGACGACCGCGGGCGAGGCGACCCGGGCACGAGCGGTCGTCGAGACGATGTCGCCCAGCGTGCCGAGCGTCGTCCGCTGCGCCGGGGTGCAGCCGCGCTCGACGACGGCGACGGGATGGCTCGCGGGCAGGCCGTGCCGCGCGAGGCCGGCCGCGAGCGACGGCAGCGTGCCGATGCCCATGAGCACGACGATCGTGCCGCCGAGCCCGGCGAGGTGGCGCAGCTCGTCGTCGCCGAGCGGTGCGTGGCCCGAGACGACGGTGAACGCGTGGCTGACGCCGCGGTGGGTGAGGGGGATGCCGGCCGCCGCGGGCACCGAGATCGCGCTCGTCACGCCCGGGACGACCTCGACGGGGATCCCGGCCGCGTGGCAGGCGAGCACCTCCTCGCCGCCGCGGCCGAGCACGTACGGGTCGCCGCCCTTCAGCCGGACGACCTGTGCACCGGATGCCGCGTGGCCGACGAGCATCGCCTCGATCTCGTGCTGCGGCACGGCGTGATGACCCGGTCGCTTGCCCACGTCGACGAGCCGCGCACGCGGGGCGAGCTCGGCGAGGTCGTCGTGCGGGGCGAGCCGGTCGTACAGCACGACGTCGGCGTCGGCGAGCGCCCTGGCCGCGCGGAGCGTCAGCAGGTCGACCGCGCCGGGGCCGCCGCCCACGATCGTCACCCGGCCGCTCATCGCACACCGTCCCGGACGGGGATGCTGGAACCCGCGATGAGCACTGCGCGGCCGTCGGCGCGCTCCTCGGGTGTCGCCGGCCGGAACTGCTCGCGTTCGGCGACCCGGGCGATCGACGGGTCGGGGGTGCCGGGCGCGTTCACGAACGAGCGGAAGCGGCGCAGCCGCTCGGGATCGGCGAGCGTCGCCGCCCACTCGTCCTCGTAGTGGTCGACGTGGGCGGCGACCGCGGCCTCGAGCTCGGCCGCGAGGCCGAGCGAATCCTCGACGACGACCTCGCGCACGTGGTCGACGCCGCCCTCGAGGTCCTCCATCCAGCGTGCCGTCCGCTGCAGCCGGTCGGCGGTGCGGATGTAGTACATGAGGTAGCGGTCGATGTAGCGGATCAGCGTCTCGTCGTCGAGGTCGCTCGCGAGCAGCTGCGCGTGCGCCGGCTGGAAGCCGCCGTTGCCGCCGACGTGGAGGTTCCAGCCGGCGTCGGTCGCGATCACGCCGACGTCCTTGCCCCGGGCCTCTGCGCACTCGCGGGCGCAGCCCGAGACGCCGAACTTCAGCTTGTGCGGCGAGCGCAGGCCGCGGTACCGCAGCTCGAGCCGCACGGCCATCGCGACCGAGTCCTGCACGCCGTACCGGCACCACGTCGACCCGACGCAGCTCTTGACGTTGCGCAGCGCCTTGCCGTAGGCCTGCCCCGACTCGAAGCCCGCGTCGACGAGACGGCGCCAGATGTCGGGCAGCTGGTCGAGCCGCGCCCCGAACAGGTCGATGCGCTGGCCCCCGGTGATCTTCGTGTACAGGCCGAACTCCATCGCCACCTGCGCGATCACCGCGAGCTTTTCGGGCGTCACCTCGCCGGCCGGGATGCGGGGGACCACGGAGTAGGTGCCGTCCTTCTGCATGTTCGCCATGGCCCGGTCGTTCGTGTCCTGGAGCCCGCCTCGACCGCCGTCGAGGATGTACGACCCGTGCTGGGTGGCGAGGATCGAAGCGACGACCGGCTTGCAGACGTCGCAGCCCCGGCCCGTGCCGAGTCGCGCGATGATCTCGTCGAACGAGGTCAGTTCCAGCACCCGGATCGACTCGAACAGCTCCTGCCGGCCCAGTTCGAAGTGCTCGCAGAGCGCGCGCGACGGGGTGACGCCCGCCTTCACGAGCTCCGACTCGAGGAGCTTCTTCACGAGCGGCACGCACGAGCCGCACTGCGTGCCGGCCCGGGTGCAGGTCTTGAGCTCGCCGAGCTCGGTGCATCCCGGCGCGTGCTCGTCGCCCGTGACGGCGGCCCGGATCGCGCCGGCCGTCACGTTGTTGCACGCGCAGACGAGGGCGCCGGCGGGCAGTTCGTCGCCCGCGGGCGGTTCGACGCCCGCGGCGGACAGGTAGGCCGCGGGTTCGCTCGACAGCTCGGTGCCGAGCAGGGGCCGGAGCGACGAGTAGGGGGCCGCGTCGCCGACGAACACTCCGCCGAGCAGGGTCTTCGCATCGCCCGTCATGACGAGCTTCTGGTAGAGCCCGCGTGCGGGGTCGGCGTAGACGATCTCGAGTGCGTGCTCGGTGCGCGCGAGCGCGTCGCCGAAGCTCGCGACGTCGACGCCGGAGAGCTTGAGCTTCGTCGCGTCGTCGACCGTCGTGAACTCCGCCGACCCGCCGAGCAGCCGGTCGGCGACGACCTCGGCCATCGCGTTGGCCGGGGCGACGAGCCCCGTGCAGCGGCCCTCGAAGCTCGCGACTTCGCCGATGGCCCAGACGTTCGGCGCGGATGCCGCGCACGAGGTGTCGATCGCGACGCCGCCTCGCGGCCCGAGGTCGAGGCCCAGGTCGCGCGCGAGCTCGTCGCGAGGCGTGATGCCGATCGCGAACACGATGACGTCGCAGTCGATGCGCCGGCCGTTCGAGAGCTCCACGCCGACCACGGCCCCGCCCTCGACGACGACGGCCGAGGGCCGCGTGCCGAGGTGCAGGCCGATGCCCTGGCCGGCGATGATCCGGCCGAGGGCTCGCCCGGCGCCCTCGTCGAGCTGGGCCGACATGAGCCAGCCGCCCGAGTGCACGATCGCGGCGTGCGCGCCGAGTGCGGCGAGTCCGCCCGCCGCCTCGAGGCCGAGCAGGCCGCCGCCGGCGACGACGACCCGTGCGGGACGCCCGAGCCGGCCGGCGATCGCGCCGGTCTCGGCGACGAGCGCGTCGACGTCGTCGACCGTGCGATAGACCCGGGCGTGCTCCGCCCCCGGGATGTCCGGCACGGGTGCGCTCGAGCCGGTCGCGAGCACGAGCTCGTCCCAGTGGAGCGCCAGGCCGTTCGCCGTCGTCGCCGTTCGGGTCGCGGCGTCGATCGCGGCGACCCGGTCGCCGACGACCAGTTCGACGTGGCCGTCATCCCACATGCCGCTCGGTTCGAGCGTGAGATCGGTCGCGGCATCCGCGAGCCGGGTGCTGAGCGCGACGCGGTCGTAGGGGGCGTGCCGCTCCTCGCCGACGACGGTGATGCGCAGCGTCCGGTCGTCGTCGCGCGCATGCAGGCTGTCGGCGAGGCGGTGCGCCGCCGGTCCGCCGCCGACGATGACGACGTCGCGCACCGCGGTGCGGCTGGTCTCGGTCATGCTGCCTCCCGGGCTCGAATGAGGCGAGCGTAGGTGCGTGCCGTTTCGCGCCTGTTACGACGGGGTAACCGCGGTGCACCGGTGCCGCACACGAGTGCGGGCCGAGTGTGAGCCGGGCTTCACGATCGCGAAACACGGGAGGCGGGGCGTCGAAACAGGCGATCGCTAGCGTCGTTCGCACCACGACGGGAGGAGCCGCCATGACGACGACGATCGAAACGCGCACCGCCTGGCTGCAGGCCTGCGACCTCGACGACCTCGAGCCGGGCTGGGGCGAGGTCGCCCTGCACGGGCCGCATCAGATCGCGCTCGTGCGCGTCGACGAGCGGGAGGTCTACGCGGTCGACCACCACGATCCGCATACCGGTGCGCCCGTGATGGCGCGCGGCATCGTCGGGTCGCGGGGTGAGCGCCCCACCATCGCCTCGCCGTTGCACAAGGAGGTCTACGACCTCGGCACGGGGGAGTGCTTCACCGACGGGTCGCTCGCGCTGCGCACCTACCGCACGCGCATCGTCGGCGGCATGATCGAGGTCGAGCTCGCCGACTGACGTCGATGCGCGATCCGGCCGTGCGGGCTCAGCCTCGCTGGGTGAGCACGATGGGGTCGCCGTCGGTCACGGCGATCGTGTGCTCCGAGTGCGCGCCGCGCGAGCCGTCGGCGCTGCGCAGCGTCCAGCCGTCGGGGTCGGTGAAGATCTCGTCGGTGGTCTCGAGCCACCACGGCTCGATCGCGATGACGAGGCCCGGCTTCAGGGGAAGACCGCGCCCCGGGCGGCCGCTGTTGGGCACATGCGGGTCGCCGTGCATCGTGCGCCCGACGCCGTGTCCGCCGAAGTCGGTGTTGACGCGGTAGCCCGAGGCCTTCGCGACGTCGCCGATCGCTCGCGAGATGTCGCCGATGCGGTTGCCCGGGCGAGCCGCGGCGATGCCGGCGGCGAGGGCGCGCTCGGTCGTCTCGATGAGGCGCAGGTCCTCCTCGCGCGGAGTGCCGACGACGATCGATCGCGCGGAGTCGGCGACCCAGCCGTTCACGGAGGCGGCGAAGTCGACGCTCAGCAGGTCGCCGTCGCGCAGCTTGTAGTCGCGGGGCAGGCCGTGCAGCACCGCATCGTTCACCGACGTGCAGATGACCTTGCCGAAGGGGCTGGCGCCGAACGACGGGTGGTAGTCGATGTAGCAGCTCTCGGCGCCGGCATTGCGGATCATCTCGTGCGCGAGCGCGTCGAGTTCGAGCAGGTTGACGCCGACGGCTGCGGCCTTCGACGTCGCCTCGATGACGCTCGCGACGAAGCGGCCGGCGGGCCGCATCTCCTCGATCTCGGCGGGGGTCCTCAGTTCGATCACGCTCATCCTCTCCGAGTCCATTCTGGCGGCTCCGCCCTGAGTGAACACCCGGCGCGCTCGCAGCCCGCCGGGATTAGCCTTGGCACATGCTCATCCGGCGCCTCTTCTACCGCTGGCAGTTCATCGCGATCATCGCGCTGCCGGTGTGGCTGCTCGTGGGCTGGGCGATCTTCGGCTCGGGCGGTTGGGGCACCCTGGGGCTCGTCATCGTCGTGCCGATCGCGTTCCTCACGCTCGGGGTCGTCGCGCTGCTCGTGAACGCGAGGCCGACCGTGCGCAGCGAACGCGCCGCCTCCTGGACCGACGTGGCGGTGCTCGGCCTCTGGCACGCGGCGATCATCGGCACCGGCTTCTACACCGGCTCGGCCCTGTTCGGCCTGCTCGCGGTCGTCGGAGCCGTCGCCGCGTTCTGGGTCGTGCTGTGGCAGCTCGTCCGAGACGGTGCGCGGCGCATGAACGCGTCGATGGCCGAGTTCGAGCGCGTCGCCGCCCAGCAGCAGGCCGGTTCGCCGACGGGGGATGCCGCGGGGCGTCGTCCTCCGTTCGACGACGGCGACGGCGACGTGATCATCGTCCACGAGGTGCGCGACTGAGCCGACGGACGTCGGCGCCGAGGCATCCCCCTCGCCGCTTTGGCTGTCGGGCCGTCGGCATGGCACAATAGAGGATTGTGCCGCTGCAGGAGTGATCCTGCCGACGACTCTGCCTCCGGGGAGCATGCGACGCACGGTCACCGTGCGAGGCGGCACCAGACACTTTCCCATCAAGATCCGCGTTCGACCGGTGGCGGGCGCAGAGAGCGAATCATCATGCACATCCTCGACCATGTCGACGCGGCGAGTCTGCGGTCGGACATCCCCGACTTCCGCGCGGGCGACACCGTCAAGGTGCACGTCAACATCATCGAAGGCACGCGCTCGCGTATCCAGGTCTTCCAGGGCGTCGTCATCGGCCGCTCGGGCGAAGGCGTCCGCGAGACCTTCACGGTCCGCAAGGTCAGCTTCCAGGTCGGCGTCGAGCGCAAGTTCCCGGTGCACTCGCCGGTCATCGACCACATCGAGGTCGTGACCCGCGGCGACGTGCGTCGCGCGAAGCTCTACTACCTGCGCAAGCTGCGCGGCAAGAAGGCGAAGATCAAGGAGAAGCGCGACGCCTGATCCGGCGCGCGCGAATCGCGGTTCGCCGCGAACTCCGAACCGAGCTCCCCACCATAGACTGGTGGGGAGCTCGGGCGGTTAAATGACAGAAGACACCACCACGCGTGAAGACCACGCGGGTACGGCGACGAAACGCCGGCAACGCGGCATCCTCCTCTTCCTGAGAGATCTGCTCGTCATCTTCGTGGTGGCGGTGCTGGTGTCGTTCCTCATCAAGACGTTCCTCATCCGATCGTTCTTCATCCCGTCGCAGTCGATGGAGGAGACGCTCGTGAAGGACGACCGCATCATCGTCAACCAGCTCGAACCCGAGCTCATGCCGATCTCCCGCGGTGACGTCGTCGTCTTCAAGGATCCGGGCGGTTGGCTTCCGGCCCGACCCGAGGTGCAGCAGCCGCCGCTCGTCGCGGCCGTCGACTGGTTCCTCGCGTTCGTGGGCCTCAGCGCACCCGATTCGAACGACCACCTCGTGAAGCGCGTCATCGGCCTGCCGGGCGACCACGTCACGTGCTGCAACGCCCTCGGGCAGATGAGCGTCAACGGCGTGCCGCTCGACGAGCCGTACATCTTCCTGCCGCCGGGCGAGTCGAAGGCCTCGCAGGTCGACTTCGACGAGGTCGTTCCCGACGACTCGCTCTGGGTCATGGGCGACAACCGCAACAACTCCAAGGACTCCCGCTACAACGCCGACACGCCGACGAAGGGCTTCGTGCCGATCGAGAACGTCGTCGGGCGGGCGTTCGTCGTCAGCTGGCCGGTCTCGCACTGGGCCTGGCTCGACAACTACCCGCAGGTCTTCGAGGGCGTCGACGAAGGCACCGGCTGATGCCCAAGCAGGCGATCCCGAACCTCAAGCTCGAGCGAGAGCTCTTCGACGAGGGAGCTCCCTTCGTGCTCGCGTGCGACGAGGTCGGTCGCGGCGCCCTGGCCGGTCCTGTGACCGTCGGACTCGTCGTCATCGACCCGACCGTGCGCCGCATGCCGACGGGCCTGCGCGACTCGAAGCTCATGACCGAGCCGCGTCGCGAGGCCATGGCGCCGCGCGCGACCGCATGGGTCGCGGCCGCCGCGGTGGGGGAGGCGTCGGCGAACGAGATCGACGAGCTCGGCATCATGGCGTGCCTCGGTCTCGCCGGCGCTCGGGCGCTCGCGTCGCTGCCGCCCGAGCTCGCCGTCGCGGTGCGTGGTGCGCCGCTCATCCTCGACGGCAACCACGACTGGCTGAGTGCCTCGATCGAGTATCGTGCGCGCGTGCGCACCCGCATCAAGGCCGACCGCGACTGCGCGTCGGTCGCCGCGGCATCGGTCATCGCGAAGGTGCATCGCGACGGTGGGATGCGACAGGCGCACGTCTCGACCCCCTTGTACTCGTGGGACGAGAACAAGGGCTACTCGAGCCGCGCGCACTTCGCCGCCCTCGAGGAGCACGGGCCGAGCGACCTGCACCGGCTCACCTGGCTGCACGAGCGCGAGCCCGAGGCGCCGGCGCTGTTCGAGCTCGGCGTAGGATGAATCGCGATGGATGAAGACGAGTTCGAAGACTACGACCGCGAGGTCGAGCTGGCCCTGTACCGCGAGTACCGCGACATCGTCTCGCAGTTCAAGTACGTGGTCGAGACCGAGCGACGGTTCTACCTCGCGAACGAGGTCGAGCTCGTGCGCCGCGACACCGAGCACGACTTCTACTTCGAGCTCACCATGAAAGACGTGTGGGTCTGGGACGTCTACCGTGCCGACCGCTTCGTGAAGAGCGTTCGCGTGCTGACGTTCAAGGACGTCAACGTCGAAGAGCTCGCGACCCGCGAGTTCGAGCTGCCGAAGGAGCTCGCGCTCGACGAGTGAGCGCCGACCGACGCGCGCGCGCCGGTGTACCGTCCGTCCGACCGTCATCGGCGGACGACCCGTCGGGTCCAGAGACCGCCGACGTCGCGTCGCGCCAGCCCTTCGGCCTCGAGCCCGGGCAGCACGGCCATCACGTGACCGGGTGACATCCCGCTCAGCCGGGCGATGTCGTCGACGCTTCGGGCGGAACGCGTGCTGAGCGCGTCGAGCACCCGAACGCCGTCGGGGCCGGGCTCGGCAGCGGGACGGGTCGGGCCGGCGTCGCCGGCCGTGCCCGTGCCCGCCACGGCGCGTGCGTCGATGCTCGTGCCGATGCGCGAGGCGAGCTCGGCCATCTGTGCGGCATCGACGACGCAGGTCGCGTCGCGTTCGCGGAACAGGCGATGGCAGCCCGCCGATGCCGGACTCGTGACCGGGCCGGGCACCGCGCCCAGCGGCCGGCCCAGGTCGGTCGCGTGCGACGCCGTGTTGAGCGATCCCGACCGCAGTCCGGCCTCGAGCACGACGGTCGCGTCGCCCGTCGCCGCGATCAGCCGGTTGCGCTGGAGGAATCGCCACTTGGAGGGCGATGTGCCGCAGGCGACCTCGGAGTAGACGGCACCGGTCTCGGCGATGCGGGAGAGCAGGGTCTCGTGCCCGCTGGGGTAGTAGCGGTCGATGCCACCGGCGAGGAACGCGATCGTCGTGCCGTCGCTCGCGAGCGCGGCACGGTGCGCCGTGCCGTCGATGCCATACGCGCCGCCGGAGATGATCGCGAACCCGCGATCCACGAGGCCGGCCGACGCCTCTGCGGTGACATGCTGCCCGTACCCCGTCGCCGCACGTGCGCCGACGAGCGAGATGGCCGCCTCGGCCTCGGCGAGGGCACCCGGGCGGCCGCGCACCCACAGCCCGAGCGGTGCTGCCGCTCCGAGGTCGTCGAGACGCCACGGCCATTCGGCGTCGCCCGGCACCACGAGCCGCGCGCCGACGCGAGCCGCCTGCACGAGGGAGCGGGCGAACTCCCCGTCATCGAGGCGGGGCTGCCACCGCTTGAACGCCTGCACGGCCTGTTGGATGCTGGTCGCGTCGCCGTCGCGACCCAGCGCGCTCGCGAGGTCCGAAGGGCCGGCACCGTCGACGATGAGGTCGACGGTCGCTCGGGCGCCCACCGCTGCGACGGCTCGGCCGAGCACGACGTCTCCCGGCTCCGAGAGGAACCCGAGGAGGGCGCGGGCCTCGGCCTCCGCCCGTCGCTCGTCACCGTCGCGCGTGCTGCCGCGGATCGCGTCGAACGTCGTCGCATCGAGCGCTCGGATTCCAGTGGTGTTCATGCTTCGGCTCCGGTCTTGAAGAAGCTCGCGCGGCCGACGTGCTCCGCGCCCGGACGCGCTGCGCCCGTGAGGTCGGCGAGGGACCACGCGACCTTGAGGATGCGGTCGTACCCGCGCATCGTGATCGCGCCGAGCTCGAGCATCCGGTCGATGCCCTTCGTCGCGTGACCACCGGGGTGCAGACGACCCGCTCCACGGAGCCAGGGGCCCGGAACCTGCGCGTTCGTGCGCCACGGTGTGCCGCGCAGCCGATCGGCTGCCGCGTGCCGCGCCTCGGTGACGCGCCGTCGCGCCTCGGCGGTCGAGATCGTCGACCCGTCGCCGCCCATGCGCATCGCCGCCACCGAGATGCGCGGCACCCGCAACTGCAGGTCGATGCGGTCGAGGAGCGGACCCGACAGACGCGCGAGGTACCGGCGCTGCACGATCGGCGCGCAGGTGCACTCGCTCGTGCCCGCGTTGCCGCACGGGCACGGGTTGGAGGCGAGCACGAGCTGGAAGCGCGCCGGGAAGGTCGCGACGGCGTTCGCACGATGGATGGAGATCATGCCCGACTCGATCGGCTGGCGGAGCACGTCGAGCACCGCACGGGGAAACTCGGGCGCCTCGTCGAGGAAGAGCACGCCGTGCGTCGCTCGGGCGGCCGCGCCGGGGCGGATCAACCGACTGCCGCCGCCCACGATCGCCGCGGCGGTCGCCGTGTGATGCGGAGCCTCGAACGGCGGCCTGAACGAGAGCGAGCCGTTCGGCCTGAGCCCGGCGAGCGAGCGGATCGAGGCGACCTCGAGCGCCTCGTCGGCGTCGAGGTCGGGCAGCAGCCCCGGTAGTCGGGCGGCGAGCATCGTCTTGCCCGCGCCGGGCGGCCCGAGGAGCGACAGATGGTGCCCGCCCGCCGCAGCGACGAGCATCGCGTCGACGGCGTCGGTGTTGCCGGCGACGTCGGCGAGATCGCCGGGCGGCTCGACCGCGAACTCTTCGACGGGCGGGGCGAGCACCGGTTCGGCCTCGCAGGGCGGGTAGGCGGCGCCGTGCCAGATCGCCGCCTCGAGGAGCGAGGCCACGCCGACGACCCGCACCCCGGGAACGAGAGCGGCCTCCGCGGCGTTGGCGGTCGGCACCATGACGAGGTCGTGACCGGCCCGGGCCGCTGCGCGGACGGCGGGCAGGATGCCGTCGATCGGGCGGAGACGCCCGTCGAGCCCGAGCTCGCCGAGGTGCACGACGCGGTCGATCGATGCGGCGGGCACCTCGCCGGCCGCGCCGAGGCACGCGAGGGCGATCGCCAGGTCGAACCCCGACCCGTGCTTCGGGAGTGCTGCAGGGGAGAGGTTCACCGTGAGCCGGCGAGTCGGCAACGGGCAGCCGGCGTTGCTGGCGGCCGAGCGCACCCGGTCGCGGGCCTCGCCGAGTGCGGCGTCGGGCAGTCCGATGATGACCACGGCGGGCAGCTGGGACGACAGGTCGGCCTCGACCTCGACGATGGAACCCGTGAGTCCGAGCAGGGCGACCGAGCGGGTACGTGCGACCGCCATCAGCTCACCCCTTCCAGGTGCTCGATCGTGACCGGCCCCGAGCGGGGCAGGATGACCGAGACGGCGTCGACGCGGATGAGTTCGGCGTGTACGCCCGATTCCTCGCACCACGCGGCGGCGAGCCGGCGCAGCCGGGCGAGCTTGCGCAGTGTGATCGATTCGAACGGATGGCCGTAGCCGTCGCCGGAGCGGGTCTTCACCTCGACGAACACGAGCGTCGTGCCTGTCGTCGCGATCAGGTCGAGCTCGCCGTGCCGGCACCGCCAGTTGCGGTCGACGACGGTCATGCCCGCGGCCTCGAGATGCAAGGCGGCGAGATGCTCGCCGCGTCGGCCCAGCTCCGTGTTGTGGCTCATCGTCATCACCTCCGCACCCAGCGTCGACGCTGCCGAGCGGGTGAACCGGGCCCCTGCGGTCTTCGGTGGACGGATCCCGCGACGCCCCGGCTGTGGAGGACGGGTCGCTCGGCACGCCCGGCCGCGTCGGCGGTGGTGTCCCAGGCCCCGTCTAGGCTTTCGTCGAGGAGGTCCCGTGTACCCACGACTGGGCCGGTACCCGGCCGCACAGACCGTCATCGCGCACGTGAGCGACACCCACCTGCTCGCGGGGGGTGCGCCGCTCGGCGGGGTCGCCGACACGGTGGGCGCACTCGACCAGGCCGCTGCGCAGCTGCGCCGGCTCGGCTCGGGCCTCGACGCGATCGTCGTGACGGGCGACGTCGCCGATCTCGGCGAGCCCGACGCGTACGTCCGGGCGAAGTCGGCACTCGAACCGGTCGCGGCCGAGACGGGTGCACGCCTCGTCTGGGTCATGGGCAATCACGACGAACGGGCCGCCTTCCGCGCCGAACTGCTCGGCGAACCGGCGACCGACGACCCGGTGCACCAGGTGGTCGACGTCGACGGGCTCCGCATCGTCGCGCTCGACTCGAGCGTGCCCGGCTATCATCACGGCGAGCTGGATGCCGCTTCGCTCGCGTGGCTCGACGGCGTGCTGTCGACGCCGGCGCCGCGCGGCACGGTGCTCGCCCTCCACCATGCGCCGATTCCGACGCCGCTCGCGCTCATGGACCTGCTCGAGCTCCGGGGGCAGGCCGAGCTCGCCGAGGTGGTCGGCGGTCGCGACGTGCGGCTCATCCTCGGCGGCCACCTGCACTACTCGACGCAGGGCAGCTTCGCGGGCATCCCCGTCGCCGTCGCGGGAGCGACGGCGTACACGATGGACCTGTCGGCCCCGCCGCGCGAGCTCGTCGGCGTCGACGGCGGCCGCTCGTTCTCGCTCGTCCACGTCTACGACGACTCGATCACCAGTTCGGTCGTGCCGCTCCCGTCCGCAGCCGTCGTGACGCGGTTCGACGAGGCGTTCCTCGCCGAGATCGAGTCCCTCGGGGCCGAGGGTCGCATCGACCGCTTCTCGCGCAAGCCGTCGTCATGAGGCTCGACGCGGCGATCGACGACTACCTCGGTCACGTCAGGGCCGAGCGGGGCTACTCCGAGCACACGGTCGCCGCCTACCGCTCCGATCTCGTGGATCTGGCGGGGTTCGCCGAGTCTCACGGCGCCGTCGAGGCGGGCGATCTCGACCTCGCACTGCTGCGGGATTGGCTCTGGGCGGCGACCGAGCGCGGCCTCGCGCGATCGAGCATCGCGAGGCGGGCGGCATCTGCACGAGGCCTGACCGCCTGGCTCGCGCGTCGGGGCGAGCTCCCCGCCGATCCCGGTGTTCGCCTGCGCGCTCCCCGTGCCCAGCGGGCACTGCCGCGGGTGGTCGCCGCGCCGGCGCTGGGCGACGCGCTCGCCGCCCTCGAGACGCGCGCCGTCGAGACCGGCGACCCGATCGCCGCCCGCGACAGCGCGATCGCCGAACTGCTGTACGCGTCGGCCCTGCGCGTCTCGGAGCTCGTCGGCATCGATCGCGACCGGCTCGATCGGCGGCGTCGTACGGTGCGGGTGCTCGGCAAGGGGTCGAAGGAGCGGGTCGTCCCCTACGGTGCCCCTGCCGCGCGGGCCCTCGACCGCTACCTCGATGTCGCGCGCGCCGAGATCCTCGCCGCCGCCGACGAGCGTCGCGCGGCCGCGCGAGCGGGTGCGCCGGGGTCGGCCGGCGCATCGACCGAGGCCGTGTTCGTCGGCGTCCGCGGCGGCCGGATGGGCACTCGAAGCGTCTACCGGCTCGTCGCGGGACTCCTCGCGGAGATCCCGGGCACGGGTCCGAGCGGCCCGCATGCCTTCCGGCACACGGCCGCGACCCATCTCCTCGACGGGGGAGCCGACCTTCGCGCGGTGCAGGAGTTCCTCGGCCACGCGAGCCTCGGCACCACGCAGATCTACACGCACGTCTCGGCCGAACGCCTGAAGGAGAGCTACCGCACCGCGCACCCGCGAGCGTGAGGCACCCGTTCACGACCACTCACGCGAGTTTGCGCACCCGCGCGAGGAACCCGAACGCGCACCGGGCCCCGTTCAGTCGAGCGGCAGCAGCACCGATCGGGGCAAGCCGCCGAAGAACAGGAACGGCGAGACGTACTCGCCGTCGACGCGAATGCCGAAGTGCACGCAGTCGCCTTCGCAGTGCCCGCCGCGGTCGACGGTTCCGATCACGTCGCCGGCGGCGAGCACATCGCCCTGCTCCACCAGCGCGTCGACCGGTTCGATCGAGCTGATCACACCGTCGCCGTGATCGATCGACACCACGCCACGGCCTGCGACCATGCCCGCGAAGCGCACCGTGCCGCCCGCGGCGGCGACGACCTGTGCGCCCGTCGTCGCCGCGAGATCGATGCCGCGATGGCCCGCCGCGTACGGCGTCGGCGGAGCTCGGAACGGGGCCACGACCCGCACCGGCGCGGGAGCCGGCCAGATCCACTGCAGTGGGAAGCGGGCCGCCCGTCGGGCGCCGTCGTCGACGACATCGAGCCCGACCGCCGATGCCGTGGGCGGCGACGCCGAGCCGAGCGCGGCGAGCGGCCCGACGACCAGGAGGCTGAGCAGGGCGACGACGGCCCAGGAGGCCCGGCGACGTCGCGAACGACGCCGTGCATCACGATCGTGATCATTCATGCGCCGATCGTGGCGCGGCCACGAGGCATCCGGCCTGCGTCGACCGCCCGATGTGGACGGTGCGAGCCCGCGCGCGGTTGGGGAGGACGAGTGCCGATGGTAGAGTGTCCGGAGCGCCTCGCATGTCGAGGTGACTACGCGTGCCCATTCGGCAACCGACTCCACTCAGTCCGACCCGCTCATCGCGAGCGCGACCGGCGGAGCCGTGCCGGGCACCAGGGCTCCCGGCCGCCGGCCGGTTGCGACAACTGAGAACAGAAGGAGAACGGCTCATGGCCGTCGTCACCATTCGCCAGCTGCTCGACAGCGGCGTGCACTTCGGGCACCAGACCCGCCGCTGGAACCCGAAGATGAAGCGCTTCATCTTCACCGAGCGCTCGGGCATCTACATCATCGACCTGCAGCAGTCGCTCGCCTACATCGACAAGGCGTACGACTTCGTCAAGGAGACGGTCGCCCACGGCGGCACCATCCTCTTCGTCGGCACCAAGAAGCAGGCCCAGGAGTCGATCGCCGAGCAGGCGACCCGCGTCGGCCAGCCCTACGTCAACCAGCGTTGGCTCGGCGGCCTCCTCACCAACTTCCAGACGGTCTCCAAGCGCCTCGCGCGCATGAAGGAGCTCGAGGAGCTCGACTTCGAGGGCACCACGAGCGGCTTCACGAAGAAGGAACTGCTCATCAAGAAGCGCGAGCTCGACAAGCTGCACAAGTCGCTCGGCGGCATCCGCAACCTGTCGAAGACGCCGTCGGCGCTCTGGGTGGTCGACACCAAGAAGGAGCACCTCGCGATCGACGAGGCCAAGAAGCTCGGCATCCCCGTCATCGGCATCCTCGACACGAACTGCGACCCCGACGAGGTGCAGTACCCGATCCCGGGCAACGACGACGCGATCCGCTCGGTGAGCCTGCTCACCCGCATCATCGCGGACGCCGCGGCCGAAGGCCTCATCGAGCGCCACCAGAAGCCCGAAGAGGCCGGCAACGTCTCGGCCGTCGAGCCGCTCGCCGAGTGGGAGCAGGAGCTCCTCCAGCAGAGCGCCGCGACCGAGAAGACCGCCGAGACCGAGGCCGAGGCCAAGGTCGAGGCCGCCGAGGTCGTCGACGAGGCTGCCACCGAGGTCGCTGCGACCGAGTCGGCCGCCGACGTCGAAGGCGCCGAGGCCGCTGCGGCCGACGCCACCCCCGCCGAATAAGTCCCCGAAGGAGACAGCCAGACATGGCAATCAGCATCGCTGACATCAAGGCCCTGCGCGAGCAGCTCGGCACGGGCATGGTCGACACGAAGAAGGCGCTCGAGGAGGCCGACGGCGACCTCGAGAAGGCCACCGAGATCCTGCGCCTCAAGGGTGCGAAGGGCAACGCGAAGCGCGCCGACCGCTCGACGAGCGAAGGCCTCGTCGCTGCCAAGGAGTCGCCCGCCGGCTACACGATGATCCAGCTCGCCTGCGAGACGGACTTCGTCGCGAAGAACGACAAGTTCGTCGCACTGGCCGACAAGGTCCTCGACGCGGTCGCCGCCGCCGGCGCCGCCGACGTCGAGGCCGCCCTCGCGGCCCCCGTCGACGGCAAGACCGTCGGCGAGGTCATCGACGAGCAGGCCGCCACGCTCGGCGAGAAGGTCGAGCTCGCGAAGGCCGTCACCCTGTCGGGCGACGAGTTCGCGGTCTACCTGCACAAGACCTCGAAGGACCTGCCGCCGCAGATCGGCGTCGTCGTCGCCTACACGGGTGCCGACGCCGAGACGGCTCGCGCCGTCGCGCAGCACATCGCGATGTTCGACCCGCAGTACCTCACCCGTGAGGACGTGCCGGCCGAGCTCGTCGAGAAGGAGCGCGACATCGTCACCGAGATCAGCCGCAACGAGGGCAAGCCCGAGGCGATGCTCGAGAAGATCGTCGACGGTCGTCTCACCGGCTTCTTCAAGCAGATCGTGCTCCTCGAGCAGGGGTACGCCCGCGACGACAAGCAGCAGGTCAAGAAGGTCCTGGAGGACGCCGGTCTCACCGTGACGGGGTTCGCCCGCTTCAAGGCCACGGCGTAAGCGCCGAGTGAGGGAGTCCGGATCGACCAGTCGATCCGGGCTCCCTTTTCCATGTGCGGATGCTTCGCCGCGGTCGTTCTCGAACGGCCGCGGTCCGCGCGCCAGGTCCGATGCTGCGCACGGGCGAGGTGAAGCACTAGTTTTGACACGGGCACCGGAAGGACGGCGGGGATGACGGAACGCAAGCGCAGGGTGATGCTGAAGCTCTCGGGGGAGGCCTTCGGCGGTGGTTCGCTCGGGGTCAACCCCGATGTGGTGAGCGCGCTCGCGCGCGAGATCGCCGACGCGGCCAAGACGGTCGAGGTCGCGATCGTCGTCGGCGGCGGCAACTTCTTCCGCGGTGCGGAACTCAGCCAACGGGGCATGGACCGCGGTCGTGCCGACTACATGGGCATGCTCGGCACGGTCATGAACTCGCTCGCGCTCCAGGACTTCCTCGAGCAGGCGGGTGCGGAGACGCGCGTGCAGTCGGCCATCTCGATGACCCAGGTCGCGGAGCCGTACATCCCCCGTCGCGCCGAGCGCCATCTCGAGAAGGGTCGCGTCGTGATCTTCGGCGCGGGCGCGGGCCTCCCGTACTTCTCGACCGACACGGTCGCCGCACAGCGCGCCCTCGAGATCGACGCCGATGTCGTGCTCGTCGCGAAGAACGGCGTCGACGGCGTCTACTCCGACGACCCGCGCACCAACCCCGACGCGACCAAGATCGACCGCATCAGCTACCAGGAGGCGCTGCAGCGCGGGCTCAAGGTCGTCGACTCGACGGCGTTCAGCCTCTGCATGGACAACGGCATGCCGATGCAGGTGTTCGGCATGGAGCCTGCGGGCAACGTGACCGCGGCGATCCTCGGCGCCGACCTCGGCACGGTCGTGAGCAACGGCGTCGCGCCGGCCGGCCGATAGACTGACTCGAGTAGCGAACCGTAAAGGAGTTCCCGTGATCGCGGATGTACTTTCCGATGCCACCGCACGCATGCAGAAGGCGGTCGAAGTCGCAAAAGACGACTTCGCCACCGTGCGAACGGGGCGGGCGAACCCCCAGCTCTTCCAGAAGATCATGGTGAGCTATTACGGCACGCCGACGCCGCTCGCGCAGCTCGCGTCGCTGCAGAACCCCGAGGCGCGCACGCTCGTCGTGACGCCGTACGACAAGGGCGCCCTGAAGGACATCGAGCAGGCGATCCGCGACACCCCGAACCTCGGCGCGAACCCGACGAACGACGGCAACCTCATCCGGGTGACGCTTCCCGAGCTCACGGAGGAGCGCCGCAAGGAGTTCGTGAAGATCGTGCGCTCGAAGGCCGAGGACGCGAAGGTGTCGGTCCGCAACATCCGTCGCAAGGCGAAGGACGACCTCGACGCCCTCAAGGGCGAGGTCGGTGACGACGAGGTGGCCCGCGGCGAGAAGGAGCTCGAGCAGATCACGAAGGCGAACGTCGACGCGATCGACGAGGCGCTCAAGCGGAAAGAAGCCGAACTCCTCGAGGTCTGAGGGCTCGGGGTCTGAGGGAGGGCCATGTCAGGCGTCCCAGAAGAGGGTCAGTCGGACGCCGGGGGGCACGAACGGGCCGCACGCGGTGAGTTCCGTGCGCAGGTGAACGCGCGCAAGGCCGACCTCGAGCGTCAGTTCGAGGCGTCCAAGGCGCAGTTCGACGAGGCGCAGGAGAAGATCAAGGCGCGCACGGGCCGCAACCTGCTGCTCGCGATCCTGATCGGTCTCGTGTTCGGCGGAGCCCTGCTCCTGAGCCTGCTCGTCGTCAAAGAGCTCTTCATGCTCTTCGCGGTCGTCATCGCCGGGTTCGCGAGCTACGAGCTCGCGCAGGCGCTGCGCAAGGGCGGCTATCGCGTTCCGGGCATCCCGACGGTCGCCGTCGCGGTCGTCGCGGTGCCCGCCGCGTACTACGGCGGTGCGGGCGGCCAGTTCCTCGCCGTCGTGCTCGGCGTCGCGGTGGTCGTGCTGTGGCGACTCGCCGAGCAGGCGGTCCCGAACCGCCGCACCGGCCGGCGCGCGCTCGTCCGCGATCTCAGCGCGAGCGCCTTCGTGCAGGGCTACGTGACGTTCCTGGCCACCTTCGCGGTCGTGCTGACCGCGGCCGACGGGGGCCAGTGGTGGACGCTCGCCTTCATCGTCGCCGCCGTGGCGGCCGACACCGGCGCGTACGCGTTCGGGCTCATGTTCGGCAAGCACAAGATGGCTCCGGTGATCAGCCCGAAGAAGACCTGGGAGGGCTTCGCCGGCGGCGCCGCGACGAGCCTCGTCGCCGGCGTGCTGCTCGCGCTCTTCATGCTCGACGAACCGTGGTGGTTCGGCCTGCTCTTCGGCGGAGCGATCTTCCTCACGGCGACCCTCGGGGATCTCGTCGAGTCGCTCATCAAACGCGACATCGGCATCAAGGACATGAGTTCGTGGCTGCCCGGCCACGGCGGGTTCCTCGACCGGCTCGACTCGATCCTGCCGTCGGCGGCCGTCGCGTTCGTGGCGTTCCGGATCTTCGGATGACTGTGCGCGATACTGGTGCCGTGGATTCGACGTTCCCCCGCGCCAGGAAGCCCCGCCTCGGGTACAAGATCGACCAGGTCGAGGAGTTCCTGCAGCTCGCCCGACGCGCCTACGACGGCACGTCCGAGCCTGGCGACGAGCCCATGACGAGCGAGCGCATCCGGCTCACCGCGTTCGCCATGCAGAAGGGCGGCTACTCGACCGAGCACGTCGACGCAGCGCTCGCGCGGCTCGAAGACGCGTTCGCGGCCCAGGAGCGGCAGGACGCCGCCCGGCTGCACGGCGACGAAGCGTGGCTCCGCGAGGCACGACTCACCGCGCAGGTCGTCTCGAACCGGCTCGCACGGCCCGAGGGCGAGCGCTTCGAGCGCATGAACCCGCTCGTCCTGGGGTACAACGTCCGCGACGTCGACAAGTTCGCCGACAAGCTCACGCGGTACTTCCGCGACGGCTGGCCGATCTCGGTCGAAGACGTCCGCTCGGTCGTCTTCGCGACCCAGCGCGGCGGCTACCGCGAGGCGCAGGTCGACCTCGTGCTCGACGCGGTCGTCGACGTCATGCTGGCCGTCCGGTGATCACGCGCGCGGCATTGGCCCGACGGGCCGCCGCTCCGCTATGCTCGACGAATCGTGGGTAGGCATGCAGGTACGGGCGACGCGGCGCAGCCGTCGTCGTCGACCGTTTCCCGAACCACCCGCGGGCCGGTGAAGCAGGCCGCGACCGTCGTCTTCGCCTTCCTCGCCTCGGCCAGTTTCGTGCTCGTCAACATCGTCGACCCGTACTCGGGTGCGACGGCGTCGCCTGAGTTCGCACGCGGCGACCGCTTCGGCGGCGAGTCGGTGCAGACCGTGGCCGCCGGCGGCGACTACGAGGTCACCGTCGACGGCCACGAACAGTACGTCGTCGAGGAGAAGCCCGAACCGGTCATCGTCGCCGCGTCCTCGGGCGCCGGCTGGGCTCCGCCGGCGGTCACACCCGATCCCGGCTCCGCGCAGGCGTACGCGGCCGGTGCCGTCGCCGCTCGTGGCTGGCCGAGCTCCGAGTTCGACTGCCTCGTCGCGCTCTGGAACAAGGAGTCGGGTTGGCGCGTCAACGCGTACAACGCCGGCAGCGGGGCCTACGGCATCCCGCAGGCGCTCCCCGGATCGAAGATGGCCTCGGCCGGCGCCGACTGGGAGACGAACGCGGCGACCCAGATCGAGTGGGGTCTCGGCTACGTGACGGGCCGCTACGGCACCCCGTGCGGTGCCTGGGGGCACTCGGAGTCGGCCGGCTGGTACTGAGTCGCGCGCACTCCGCCGCGGCATCCGCGTCGATGCGGCGGCCTGTCGCGACCGCCCTAGACTGGACGCATGGCACGCTCGAACCGACCCCGGTCGCGCGCCGAACGTGCACGCGAGGCGCACCCCGACCTCGACGTCGAACGGCTGACCGCCGGCTGGCGACGCACCGAGGTGCACGCCGGTCGCGAATGGAACGTGCAGCCGGTCTCGGAGGCGCAGGCCGTGAAGGCGTACGTGTGCCCGGGTTGCGGCCTCGAAGTCGCGCCCGGCGTCGCACACCTCGTCGCCTGGCGGGCGGACGGCGTGCTCGGTGACGCGGCCGACCTGGCCGCGCGCCGCCATTGGCACACGCACTGCTGGAGGATGGGCGCACGATGAGCGAGACGGACGCGACGGTCGAGATCCGATCGGGTGTCGAACTTCCCGCGCGGCGGGAGGAGATCGAGCTGCACACGACCGACGGGCTGCGGCTCGTCGGCGAGCTGGCGCTGCCGCTCGACCGCGACCCGGTCGCGACGCTCGTCACGCTGCATCCGCTCCCGACAGCCGGCGGATTCATGGACTCGCACATCCTGCGGAAGGCGGCCGCGCGGCTCCCGGCCCTCGCCGACCTCGCCGTGCTGCGATTCAACACGCGGGGCACCGAGTCGCCGCGGGGGAGAAGCGAGGGGCGGTTCGGCGAAGGCATCGCCGAACGGGCCGACCTGGCCGCGGCCATGGCCTTCGTCGCGGAGCGCGCGCTGCCGCACCCGTGGCTCGTCGGCTGGTCGTTCGGCACCGAGCTCGCGCTGAAGTACGGGCTCGAGCACGGGATCGACGGCGCCATCCTGCTCTCGCCTCCGCTGCACCGCACGAGCGACGCCGAGCTCGACCGTTGGGCCGGCGCCACTCCCGCGCTCGTCGCCCTGATCCCCGAGCACGACGACTACCTGCGGCCGGCCGAAGCCGCCGAGCGGTTCGCGGGCCTGCCGAAGCTGCGGCGAATCGACGTGGCCGGCGGCCGGCACCTGTGGGTGGGGGAGACGCAGACGCGCCGGGTGCTCGACGAGATCGTCGCCGCGGTGAACCCGGCGGCCGCGCCGCTGCCGACGCACTGGCCGGTCGCGCGCGTAACCCCGGTCCGTGCGGCCGCGCCGCGGAGCCCGGTCGGCGGTGCGGTCAGCGCTCGTTCTGCCGGGGGATCACGACCTGCTTGATGATGAGCAGGATCGCCGCAGCCACCGGAATCGCGACGAGCGCGCCCAGGATGCCGCCGAGTGCGCCGCCCGCGAGCGCCGCGATCACGACGAGTGCGCCGGGTACTCGCACGGCCCGGTGCATGATGCGCGGACTCAGGATGTACGCCTCGACCTGCATGTAGACGATGTAGTAGATCGCGGCGGCGAGGGCCGTGAGCGGTGACCCGAGCCCGGGGATGAGGCAGACGAGCACGATCACGATCGACCCCGACAGCGTGCCGACGAGCGGCACGAGCGAGAACATGAACGCGAGGAACGCGAGCACCGCCGGGAACGGCGCGCGGATGATCGACAGGTAGATGAAGCTCAGCACCCCGTTCACGGCGGCGAGCGAGACCTGCCCGAGCACGTACCGGCCGACCGATTGCGTGATCTGCTCGGTGAGGTCGGCGAACCGCGCGCGACGCGACGCGGGAACGAGCTGGTAGGTCGCTCGCTTCATCGTGTTCAGGGATGCCGCGAAGTAGAGCATCAGGATGAACACGATCACGACGGCGAAGATGCCCGAGCCGATCGCGACCGCGACCTGCAGCACGCCGCCGGCGAGTTCCGAGAGCTTGTCGGGATTCGTGAAGAAGTCGGTGAGCGCGGTCGTGACCTGGTCGTAGATCTCCTGAACCTGCAGCTGCGGGAACTGCTCCTGCAGGTTCGCGAGCCAGGTCTGGGCGTCGAACTGCTCGACGATCCTCGGGATCTCCTCGATCAGCTGGCCGACCTGGTCGACGATGATCGGCACGACGGCGAGCACGAGCCCGGCGACGATGAGCCCCACGCCGGTCATCACGATGAGGATCGACGACCAACGCGGAAGCCCTCGGCGCTCGAGCCAGCTGATCGCCGGATCGAGGCCGAGGGCCAGGAAGAGTGCCGCTCCGATGTAGGTGATGATCGTCGAGAGGCTGACGATCGAGGTCAGGATGAAGAGGCCGACGCCGACACCGAGGGTGCCGACGAGGCCGATGCGGAACGCGTTGAGGATCTTCACGGAACCACCGCGCTCCTTCGGACTATTTCGTGTCGGCTGCGACCTGCTCGGCCTGCGTCAGCACGCCGCGCAGGCTCTCGAAGTAGCCGGCGACCGCGTCGCGCTCGATCCTAATCTGCGAGAGCCGGTCCTCGGCGTCGGCAACGAGGGCGCGGGTGCGCTCCTCGGCGTCGGCGATGAGCTTGCGGGCCTGGTCGTGTGCCGCCGAGATGCGCTCGGATGCCTCCTGCTCGGCCTTCTCGCGAATGCCGGAGATGGCCGACCGCGCCTCGGTCTCGAGACGCTCGGACTCGGCGCGGCTCTCGGCGGTGCGGGCGCTCGTCTCGGCGAGCTCGGCGTTCGCGTCGTCGAGGAACTTCTGGGTCTGCGCGACGGCCTCCTGGTGGGCCGCGAGCAGCTCCTGCTCGGCTTCGTCGCGCTTCGCGGTGAGCTCGGACTCCAGGTCGAGTCGACCCTTCTCGATCTCGCGTCGCATGCGGTTGACCTCGTGCGTGGTCTTCTTGCGCATGGCGGTGAGCTGGTTGTCGAGGTCGATGCGGGCCTGCTCCGACTCGGCCTCGAAGTCGGCTCGTGCCTGCTCCTGCTCGAGCGCGAGGTCGGCGCGCATCTGGTCGAGGTCGGCGGCGTGCTTGGCACGGATGCGCTCGAGCTCGTGCTGCAGCTTGAGACGTGCCGACTCGGCCTCGCGGTCGAGGTCGACCTTCGCCTGCTCGCGCTCCTCGGCGAGCTCGGTGCGGGCGGCCGTGAGTTCGCGATCGAGGTCGGTGCGGGCCTGCTCGAGCTCGTGCACGAGAGCGGCGCGCCGCTCCTCGATCTCCGCCTCGATGGCTGCGCGGGCCTCGGCGGTTTCGCGCTCGAGGTCGAGTCGCGACTGCTCGCTCTCGCGGGCGAGGTCGATGCGGGCCTGCTCGGTCTCCTTCGCGAGGTCGGCACGAGCACGGTCGAGCTCGACCGCGACCTCGGCGCGGGTCTGCTCGGTCTCCTGGGTGAGGCCGGCCGCAGTGGCGCGGGCCTCGCTCGCCTCGGTGTTCGCGGCGAGCAGGATCTCGGAGGCCTTGCGCTCGGCCGCGGAGATGACCGCGGCGGACTCGCGCTTCGCGCTCGAGCGCAGCTCGGCGGTCTCGGTCGCGACCGCGCCGCGGATCGCACCGGCGTCGCGTGCGGCGTCCTGCCGGAGCTGCTCGCTCGTCTCGTGGGCGCGCGCGACCATGTCGTCGACCTCGGCCCGGGCGTTCTCGAGGATACGGTTCGACTGCGCGCGTGCCTCGCCGAGCGTGCGCTCCGCGAACTCCTGCGCGTCCGAGCGCATGAGGTGCGCCTCGTCCTCCGCGGCACGGCGGAGCTTCTCGGCATCGATGTCGGCCTGCGCGATGAGTCGGGTGGACTGCTCCTCGGCGACGCGCAGCGTGTTCTCGAGCTTCGTGCCGAGGCCCGAGAAGGTCGGGCTGCCGACCTCTTCGAGCTCGGCGGTGAGCTCGTCGATGCGCGCCAGCAGCCGCTTGTTCTCCTTCACCGTGTCCGCGGACGCGGTGTTCGCGGCGATGATGTCACGACGAAGGCCGTTGATGGCCTTGTCGACCTCGTCCTTGTCGTATCCGCGGAACACCTGTGTGAACTCGGTCTCTTCGACGGCCATGCTTCCTCCGGGTCGTGTCCCGCGTTTGTGGGGGCTCAAGCGGGAATCGTTCTGATTGTACGGGGGTTCGGCGCGCCCCGCCGCCCGCGGTCGTTCAGGGCGCGGGCAGGCGACTCCCAGACTCAGCCGGTAGTGTGGAATGTCTTTGTCGGATGCCGCTGCGGCGGCTTGGGAGGTCAGTTTTCGTGCGCTTCGTCTTCGCCATCGTGGCGTTCGTCGCCGCGGCCGTGATGATCGGGCTCGGGGTCGCCCAGCGCACGGTCTTCATGGAGCCCGACCGCGCGTCGATGGCGGTCGAGTCCGACGGGGCCACGGCCTTCACCGTGCTCGAGTCCGACGCGCTCGAGGCGAACTCGGGCAAGCAGGAGATCACGGTCTCCGGAGACGGCGCCATCTTCATCTCGTACGGGCGCAGTTCCGACATGGTCGCGTGGCTCGGCTCGACGCCCTACCAGTCCGTGCACTACGACCCCGAGACGAAGTCGCTCGTGAGCGAGGTCGTCACGACGGAGCCGGTCGACGACCCGCAGCTCGAGACGCCCGAGGAGACGCCGGCTGCCACGGCGCCTCCCACGACACCGCCCGCGACTCCGGGTGCGACCGAGACGCCTGCCCCGATCGACCCCGAGGTGCTCGCCGCCGCGACACCGGTCGGCTCCGACCTGTGGCTCGACGAGTTCACGGGCGAACGGTTCGTGACGACGACGATCGACGTACCGGAGGGCATCTCGGTGCTCATCGCCTCCGACGGGGTGAACCCCGCCCCGGCACGCGTCGCACTCGACTGGCCGGGCGACACGCGGACGCCCTGGGTCGGTCCGCTGATCGCCGGCGGTGCCCTCGTCTTCCTGGTCGGACTCGGCCTCCTCATCTCGGGGTTCGTGCGGCATCGTCGTTCACGCGGTCCCCGTCGCAACCTTCCGAAGGGCCCGCGCGGCAAGCTGCCGAGCGCTCCGAAGCCGTCAAAGCGGAACCAGGTGACCGGAGGCCGCCGCGCGATCGGTCGCGCGAAGCGAGTCGCGCTCGTGCCCGCACTGCTCGTGCCCGCCCTCGCGCTGAGCGCCTGCTCCGCCGACTACTGGCCGACGTTCGAGAACGGCGATGCACCCGCGACCACCGCACCGGCGACGCCTGAGGCGAGTGCGGCCGCGACCGACGCGCCCGACCCCGAGGAGCCGGTCGTCGAACCGGCCGTCACGGTGCCGCAGATGGAGCGCATCATGCGACGCATCGCGGTGTTCACGAGTGAGGTCGACAAGGCCGGTGACGCGACCCTCGCCGCCGAACGGTTCGCGGGCCCGGCCCTTGCCGCACGGACGGCGAACTACACGATCCGCGCGACCCTCGCCGACCACCCGCTGCCGCCGGCGATCCCGGCCGCACCGCTCACGTTGACCCTGCCGCAGCAGTCGACCGGTTGGCCGCGCACGGTCCTCACGATCGCCAAGAACGCCGAGGACGAGACCATCGCCCCGACGGCGCTCGTGCTGGTGCAGGAGACGCCGCGAGACAACTACCACGTCATCGCCCAGACGGCACTCGTCCCCGATACCGAGGTGCCGGAGGTGGCGCCGGCCTCGATCGGCGCGCCGCCGATCTCGCCGGAGTTCAAGGGCCTCGTGATGCCGACCGGCGAGGTCGCCGCGGCGTACGCCGACGTGCTGCAGAACGGCACGGCGAGCGCGTTCGCGCCGATGTTCGATCTCGAGGCCTCGGATCTCGACGAGGCCCTCAACGCCGCGACGCGCAAGGCGGAGGCCGAGAAGGCCAATCCGACGGCGACGCTGACGGTCTCGACCGTCGCGGGCAGCGCTCCGACCATCGGCTTCGGCACGATCGACGCGGGTGCCATCGTGTCGGTCGACGTGCTGCGCGCCGAGAAGAGCGTGCCGAACGACGGCGGTACGACCGGCTTCCAGGAAGGCGGCAGCGCCGCGGCGCTCTCGGGCTTCACCGGTCAGAGTGCGAAGGGGGTGCAGCGCGTGAGCGACATCCAACTGCTCTTCTACGTACCGAGCGTCAGCGCCGGTGAGGACGCGAAGATCGAGTTGCTCGGCTGGGCCGAGAACCTTACCACAGCATCGGAGGTCAAGTGATGACGAACCCGACCCCTCCTTCCGGCGCCTCGTTGCGCGGCGCCGTCGACCTCACGGCGCTCGTGCAGCGTCAGCAGGCCGGAGCACAACCCACCGGCGCGCACGCACCGGCGTCGGCCGACCGGATCGTCGTGGAGACCGACGACGCCTCGTTCGGCCAGGTTCTCGAGCTCTCGCGCACCCTCCCGGTCGTCGTCGCCGTGTGGGCGTCCTGGAGCCAGCCGTCGCAGCAGCTGCTCGCTGCGCTCGAACGACTCGTCCGGGCTCGCGAGGGTCGGCTCGTCCTGGCTGCGGCCGATGCCGATCGCAGCCCCCAGCTGGTTCAGGCACTGCAGGTGCAGTCGGTGCCGACGGTCGTCGCGCTCGTCGCCGGCCAGCCCGTGCCGCTCTTCGCGGGCGAGCAGCCCGACGACGTGATCTCCCAGCTGTTCGATCAGCTCCTCGAGCTCGGTGCGCAGCACGGAGCCGCCGGTCGTATCGAAGCCGGCGACGACGACGGTGCCGGTGCGAACGACGCGCCCGAGGAGCCGCCGCTGCCGCCCCTCCACCAGGAGGCGTACGACGCGATCGAGCGGCGCGACTACGACGCGGCTGCGGCAGCGTACCGCACCGCCATCGCCCAGGACCCGCGCGACGCCCTCGCCGTCGCGGGCCTCGCCCAGGTGAGCCTCCTCGGCCGCCTCGCCGGCAAGACCCTCGACTCCATCCGCCAGGCCGCCGCTGCGGCGCCCGACGACCTCGCCGCCCAACTCGACGTCGCCGACCTCGATGTCTCGGGCGGACACGTCGAGGACGCGTTCGACCGTCTGCTCACGATCTTCCCCGACCTCGACTCCGACGGCCGCACGACGGTTCGCGAGCGACTCGTCGAGTTGTTCGAGATCGTCGGCACCGATGACCCGCGCGTCGCCGCGGCCCGACGTCGGCTCGCGAGCCTGCTCTACTGACCCACGGCGGCCGAGCAGCTCACGAGCCGTCGAGTTCGAACCACACGGCACCGAGTGGTGGCAGCGCGAACACCGCCGATGCCGGGCGACCCGCCCACGGCACGGCTTCGGCCTCGACCCCGCCGAGGTTGCCCACGCCCGAGCCGCCGAACTCCGCGGCATCCGAGTTGAGCACCTCGCGCCACCGGCCCGTGAAGGGGAGGCCGAGCCGGAAACGCTCGTGCGGCCGGCCCGCGAAGTTCACGATGCACAGGAGCGGGCGCCGTTCGCGGTCGTAGCGCAGGAACGCGATGACGTTCTCGGCCGCGGCACCGCCCTCGACCCATTCGAACCCGGCCGCATCGTCGTCGAGCTGCCAGAGCGCGGGGGTCGCTCGATAGCTCCGGTTGAGCGCACCGACGAACTCGGCGAGCTCGCGATGGGAGGGCTGGTCGAGGATCCACCAGTCGAGCCCGCGCTCCTCGCTCCACTCGCTGAGCTGGCCGAACTCCTGGCCCATGAAGAGCAATTGCTTGCCCGGGTGCGCCCACATGAACGCCAGGTAGGCGCGCGTGTTCGCGAGCTGCTGCCAGTGGTCGCCCGGCATCTTGCGCACGAGGGAGCCCTTGCCGTGCACGACCTCGTCGTGGCTGATCGGCAGGATGAAGTGCTCGCTGAACGCGTAGAGGAACGAGAAGGTCAGCTCGTGGTGATGGTGCGACCGGTAGAGCGGGTCGTTCTGGATGTACTGGAGCGAGTCGTGCATCCACCCCATGTTCCACTTGTACCCGAAGCCGAGTCCGCCCGACGAGGTGGGCGCCGTGACGCCGGGCCACGACGTCGACTCCTCGGCGATCATGACGATGCCGGGATTGCGTTTGTAGGCGGTCGCCGTCGCCTCCTGGAGGAAGGTGATCGCCTCGAGGTGCTCTCGCCCGCCGTGCACGTTCGGGAGCCACTCGCCCTCGGCGCGCGAGTAGTCGAGATAGAGCATGGATGCGACGGCGTCGACGCGCAGCCCGTCGACGTGGAACTCCTCGAGCCAGAACAGCGCGTTCGCGACGAGGAAGTTGCGCACCCGGGGGTTGCCGAAGTCGAAGACGAGGGTGCCCCAGTCCTGCTGCTCGCCCCGCCGCGGGTCGGCGTGCTCGTAGAGCGGCTCGCCGTCGAAGCGCGCAAGCGCCCACTCGTCCTTGGGGAAGTGGCCGGGGACCCAGTCCATGATCACGCCGATGCCCGCCCGGTGCAGGCGGTCGATGAGGTAGCGCAGGTCGTCGGGGGAGCCGAACCGGCTCGTCGCGGCGTAGTACCCGGTGACCTGGTACCCCCACGAGCCGCCGAACGGATGCTCAGCGAGCGGCAGGAACTCGACGTGCGTGTAGCCGAGCCAGTCGAGGTACTCGATGAGCTCGTCGGCGACGTCGCGGTACCCCTTGCCGGGGCGCCACGATCCGAGGTGGAGCTCGTAGATCGACATCGGCCGCTCGTGCACGTTCTCGGCGGCGCGCCGGGCGAGCCAGTCGCCGTCGCCCCAGTCGTAGCGGCTGTCGTCGACGATCGACGCGGTGGCGGGCGCGACCTCGGCGCGCCGGGCCATCGGGTCGGCCTTCATGATCCAGTCGCCGCTGCCGGCGAGCAGCTCGAACTTGTAGAGCGCCCCGGGCTCGAGCTCGGGCACGAACAGTTCCCACACGCCCGACGCGCCCATGCTCCGCATCGCGTGCGCGGCGCCGTTCCACCGGTTGAACTCGCCGACGACGCGCACGGCGCGGGCGTGCGGCGCCCAGACGGTGAACGCCGTGCCGCCCACGCGACCGTCGACGCCCCAGTGCTCGCGGTAGCGGGCGCCGAGCACGCGCCAGAGCTCCTCGTGCCGGCCCTCTCCGATGAGATGCAGGTCGAGCTCGCCGATCGTTGGGGCGAACCGGTAGGGGTCGTCGGCCGACCACTCCGAGCCGTCGTCGTAGCGCGCTTCGACGAGGTAGTCGGTCGGGCCGAACCGGCCGGTGCCGGCCCACACGCCGTGGCCGACGTGCTCGAGCTGCAGCGTGGTGCCGTCGGACAGCACGGCGTCGACGGCGGCCGCGAGCGGCCGCAGGGTCCGGATGACGGTGAGCGGTCCGGGCTCCTGCGCGGCGTCGAACCCGTGCTGGCCGAGCACCGCGTGCGGGTCGCTGTGCCGCCCCTCGGCGATGGCGGCGAGCACCGCGTCGGGCACGGCGGGGGCGGCGGGCGGGGCGGCCGACGGGTCAGTCATCCGATCCTCTTCTCACGTGCAGGATGTGGACGGGTCGCGTGAACGCGTCGAGCCGGACGTAGTTCGAGGCGCCCCAGTCCCAGGTGGAGCCGGTGACGAGGTCGTCGACCGAGAACCGTGCGCCCGGCGGCAGCCCGAGCGCCTCGAGGTCGAGGTGCACGGTCGTCTCGCGCACCGAGTGCGGGTCGACGTTCGCGACGACGATGAGCGTGTCGTCGACGCCGTCATCGGTGAACCGCCCGTCGAGGTGCTTCGAGTAGACGAGTACGGCGTCGTCCTCGCTCGCGTGGAAGCGGATGTTGCGGAGTTGTCCGAGCGCCGGGTGCTCTGCCCTGATGCGATTGAGGATGCCGAGGTAGAGGCCGAGCGATCGCCCCTCGGCCTCGGCCGCGGCGAAGTCGCGCGGCTTGTACTCGTACTTCTCGTTGTCGATCGCCTCTTCGGCACCCGGACGGGCGACCGACTCGAACAGCTCGAACCCCGAGTAGACGCCCCACAGCGGTGCCGCCGTCGCCGCGATCGTCGCGCGCACCGTGAACGCAGCGGGGCCCCCGAACTGCAGGTACTCCGTGAGGATGTCCGGCGTGTTCACGAACAGGTTCGGCCGCATGAAGTCGGCCGTGTCCTGCGACACCGAGGTGAGGAACTCCTCGAGCTCGTCCTTCGTGTTGCGCCAGGTGAAGTACGAGTACGACTGCTGGAATCCGGCCATCGCGAGGGCCTGCATCATCGCGGGGCGCGTGAACGCCTCGGCGAGGAACACGACGCCGGGGTCGTCGGCGTTGACGGTCGCGATGAGCCGCTCCCAGAACGCGAGCGGCTTCGTGTGCGGGTTGTCGACGCGGAAGATCCGCACGCCCTGCTTCATCCAGTGCCGCACGATGCGCAGCACCTCGTCGAAGATGCCCTCGGGATCGTCGTCGAAGTTGACGGGGTAGATGTCCTGGTACTTCTTCGGCGGGTTCTCCGCATAGCGGATCGTGCCGTCGGGCAGCACCGTGAACCATTCGGGATGCTCCGCCACCCAGGGGTGGTCGGGCGAGGCCTGCAGGGCGAGGTCGAGAGCGACCTCGATGCCGAGCTCGTTCGCGCGGCGCACGAAGGCCCGGAAGTCGGCGAGGGTGCCGAGGTCTGGGTGCACGGCGTCGTGGCCGCCCGGGGATCCGTCCTTCAGCAGCCCGCCGATCGCCCACGGCGAGCCCGGGTCGCCGGCACCCGGGTCGAGCGTGTTGTTGCGTCCCTTGCGGTTCGTGACGCCGATCGGGTGGATGGGCGGCAGGTACACGACGTCGAAGCCCATGGCGGCGACGCCGTCGAGTCGCTTCGCCGCCGTGCGGAACGTGCCGCTCCGCCAGGTGCCGTCCTTCTGCCGACGGGCGCCCTCCGAGCGTGGGAAGAACTCGTACCACGCGCCGACGCCCGCTCGACGACGTTCGACGAGCAGGCGCTGCTCGCCGGACTCGCTCACGAGGCGCGCGAGCGGCCGGGCGTCGAACTCCGAGAGTACGGGCGCGTCGACGAGGGCGCGGCGGGCGGCCGCGGATGCCCGGCCGTCGCGCAGCGCGTCGGCGAGCTCGGCGAGGCGCTTGCGCACGGGCCGCGGTCGCGAGGTCTCGGCCGCAGCCCGTTCGATCAGGCGCGCGCCGAGTTCGTACATGAGCTCGACGTCGACGCCCGCGTCGATCTTCACGGCCGCGTCGTGCCGCCAGGTCGCGATCTCGTCGTCGAAGCCGATCACGTGCCAGCGCCACTCGCCGACCTCGTCGACGCGCACGAGCGCCTCCCACCGGTCGGTGCCCGGAGCCAGTGCGCGCATGCGATGCCGCTCCTCGCGCCCCGACGGGCTCGTCACGACGAGCATGGCGCCGACCCGGTCGTGCCCCTCACGGAACACGGTCGCACGGAACGGCACGACCTCGCCCTCGAACGCCTTCGGGTGCCAGCGCGGGTCGGGCACGGCGGGGGTGAGCCGCGTCACGGGGATGCGGCCGGCGAGCGGGGTAGCGGTGGTCACGTTCCGACCGTAGCGCGTCGGGGTTCGCGCAGCACCGAATCGGTCTCCGCGGGTCGGTCGCGACCCCACGTGCGTCGGCACGGGTTCACACGCGCGACATCTGGGCGACCTAGGGTGGAGCCGTGAAGTCGATCCGGAAGTTCACCGTCCGAGCCGTCGTCCCCGCCCGCCTCACCGCACTCGAGGAGCTCGCGGCCAACCTGCGCTGGGCGTGGCACGAACCGACGAGGCGCCTGTTCGAGCACATCGACCCCGACGCCTGGGCGCGCTCGGAGCGCGACCCGGTCACCTTCCTCGGCGAGGTCGACCCCGCACGACTCGACGCGCTCGCCGCGGACGACGACTACGTCGGCTGGGCCGAGCGCGAGCGCGACGGGCTCCGCCGCTATCTCGAGGAGCCTCGCTGGTACCAGGGGCTCGAGGGCGACAAACCCGGACTCGTCGCGTACTTCTCGCCCGAGTACGGCATCACCGCGGCGCTGCCGCAGTACTCGGGCGGGCTGGGGATCCTCGCCGGCGATCACCTCAAGGCGGCATCCGACCTCGGCGTGCCGATCGTCGCCGTCGGCCTCTTCTACAAGGCGGGCTACTTCGCCCAGTCGATCTCCTCCGACGGCTGGCAGCAGGAGCGCTACCCGCTGCAGGACCCCGACGGCCTGCCGCTCACGGTGCTGCGTCGCGCCGACGGCAGCGCGGTGCAGGTCTCGCTCGCCCTGCCCGACGGGGCGACGCTCAACGCCAGGGTCTGGCGTGCCGCGGTCGGACGGGTCGAGCTCCTGCTGCTCGACACCGATGTGCCCGCGAACGACGACGAGCACCGCGCGATCACCGATCGGCTGTACGGCGGCGGCAGCGAGCACCGGCTGCTGCAGGAACTGCTGCTCGGCATCGGGGGAGTGCGTGCACTCCGTGCGTGGGCCGAGCTCGTCGGCGCGCCCGCACCCGATGTGTTCCACATGAACGAGGGGCACGCGGGATTCCTCGGGCTCGAACGGATCTCCGCCTACATCGGCGAGGGGCTCGCGTTCGGCGAGGCGCTGCAGCTCGTGCGCGCGGGCACGGTGTTCACGACGCACACCCCGGTGCCCGCCGGCATCGACCGGTTCGATCGTGCACTCGTCGAGCGGTACGTGACCGCCGAGCTCCTGCCCGGCGTCGAGCCCGACGCGGCGCTCGCGCTCGGCGTCGAGCCGGGTGCCGACCCGGCGACGAGCGCGTTCAACATGGCCGTCATGGGCCTCCGGCTCGCCGGGCACGCGAACGGGGTCTCCGAGCTCCACGGGCGGGTCAGCCGTCGCATGTTCGGCGACCTGTGGCCGGGGTTCGACGCCGACGAGGTGCCGATCACGTCGATCACGAACGGGGTGCACGCGCCGACCTGGACCGACCCTGCGCTCACGGCGCTCGCCGAGCGCACGCTCGGCACCGACGACAGCGAGCACGCCGACTGGCTGAGCTCGGCCGTGGGCGACGCCGAACTCTGGTCGGTGAAGCGAGAGATGCGCACCCGCCTCGTCGACGACGCGCGTCGGCGGCTCGCGGCGAGCTTCGTGGAGCAGCATCCCGGGGCGGCCGCGCCCGAGTGGATCAGTCGCGCCCTCGACCCCGAGACGCTCACGATCGGCTTCGCGCGACGGGTGCCGACCTACAAGCGGCTCACGCTCATGCTGCAGGACCCCGATCGGCTGGAGGCCATCCTCACCGACCCCGATCGCCCCGTGCAGTTCGTCATCGCCGGCAAGTCGCATCCCGCCGATGACGAGGGCAAGCGCCTCATCCAGCGGCTCGTGCAGTTCGCCGCGAAGCCCGAGGTCCGCGACCGGTTCGTGTTCCTCCCCGACTACGACATGGCGATGGCCGAGACCCTGTACCCGGGGTGCGACGTGTGGCTCAACAATCCGCTGCGGCCCCTCGAGGCGTGCGGCACCTCGGGCATGAAGGCGGCGATGAACGCCGCCCTCAACCTGTCGATCCTCGACGGGTGGTGGGCCGAGTACGCGGGCGACGACTTCGGCTGGGTCATCCCGTCGGCGGATGCGGCCGGCGACGCCGCCGAGCGCGACGCTCGCGAGGCGGCGGCGCTCTACGACCTGCTGGAGCACCACATCGTGCCCGCGTTCTACGACCGCCCGGCCGACGCCGACGGCCAGGCGGGCTACTTCGAGCGCGATGCGGACCGCGTGCCCGTCGAATGGGTGCGGATGCTGCGCACGACGCTCGGTCGGCTCGTCCCCGAGCTCGGCGCCGACCGCATGGTGCGCGAGTACGTCGAGCGGCTCTACCGGCACGCGGGGACGACCTTCGACCGGGTTCGCGCCGACGATGCCCGCGGCGCCCGCGAGTTCGCCGCATGGGCCGCGAGGGTCCGTTCGGCCTGGCCCGAGGTCAAGGTGCTGCACGTCGAGTCGGGCGGGCTCGACCAGCCGGCGGTCGGCGACGAGCTGCACGTCCGCGCGGAGGTCGAACTCGGCGGCCTCGACGCCACGGACGTCGCGGTCGAGCTGGTGTCGGGCCGGAGCCTCGCCGACGACTCGATCGGCGAGCCCGTGCGCACGACGCTCGCGCTCGCGGCCGGCGGCGGGTACGAGGGCGTCGTCACGCTCGACCGCGCCGGAGCCTTCGGCTACTCGGTGCGGGTCGTGCCGTCGCATCCGCTGATGACGAACCCGGCCGAACTGGGACTCGTCGCCGTCGCATCCTGACGAGCGGTGAGCGGCCGTCGATCGCCCGGCAGCGTCAGCGGGTCCGGGCGATCGGGGCGTACCGGCCGGCCGTGACGGCGAGGAGGTCGTCGGGTGCGAGCTCGAGGTCGAGGCCGCGTCGCCCGCCCGAGACGTAGATCGTCTCGCACAGGATCGCGGACTCGTCGAGCACGGTCGGCAGTGCGGTCTTCTGCCCGATGGGGCTGATTCCGCCGACGACGTAGCCGGTCTTGCGCTCGGCGACCCGCGGGTCGGCCATCTCCGCGCGCTTGCCGCCGACGGCCGCGGCGAGCGCCTTCAGATCGAGCTGCATGGCGACCGGCACGATGCCGACCGCGAGGGCGCCGTCGACGTCGGCGAGCAGGGTCTTGAACACGCGGTCGGGGTCGAGCCCGAGCTTCTCCGCGGCCTCCAGGCCGTACGCGGACGCTCGCGGGTCGTGCTCGTACGCATGCGGCGTGAAGGCGACTCCCGCGCGGATGAGGGCGAGCGTGGCGGGTGTGCCGGCCGACGCGGCATCCGACCGTTTCGACATCACCCGGCGCCCTCTGCGCGGAAGAGACGCATCGACGGACCGACGATGCGCACGCGCTCGCCGGCCGCGAGCGGTTCGGCCGCGCCGGGGGAGTCCTCTCCGTCCGCCGCACCCGGGGGCGCCTCCTCGGCCGAGTTCCACAGCGGCCGGTACCCCGTGACGCCGTTGACGGCGGGCAGCACGACGTCGGCGACCGTCTCGCGCGCGTGTACGACGAGCAGGATGCGATTGAACGCCTCGGTCTCGGGCGTCGAGGCCGCGACGAACTGCAGGGTGCGCTCAGAGGTCGAGTTCCAGTCGTCGATGCCCATGGTCTCGCCGTCGGCGTTGTACCAGTCCATCCTCGAGGCGCTCGGCGTGGACTCGCCGTCGCGCCCGAAGCGGATCGGCCGGAGCGCCGGATTCTCGCGACGCAGCCGCAGCAGGTGCCGGGCGGTCGCGACGAGTTCGGGCGCGTATCGCGGACGCTCGGCCGCATCCCACGCGAGCCACGTCAGCGGCGAGTCATGGCAGTAGGCGTTGTTGTTGCCGCGCTGCGTGCGCCCGTACTCGTCGCCGGCCGTCAGCATCGGCACGCCGGCCGACAGGAGCAGGGTGCCGAGCAGGTTGCGGATGCTGCGCCGCCGCGCCGCCCGGACGGCCGGGTCGGCCGCCTCGCCCTCCACACCGTGGTTGAACGAGTTGTTGTTGTCGGTGCCGTCGCGGTTCTGCTCGCCGTTGCCGAGATTGTGCTTGACGTCGAAGGCGGTGAGGTCGGCGAGGGTGAACCCGTCGTGCGCGGTCACGAAGTTGAGGCTCGCGAGCGGGCCGCGCTCGGCGCTGAACGTGTTCGACGACCCCGCGAGGCGGGTGGCGAACCGGCCGATGCCGCTGCCGGCCGAGCCCGTCTCCCGCTCGCGGCGCAGGTCGCCGAGCCAGAAGTCGCGCATCCGGTCGCGGTACCGGTCGTTCCACTCGCCGAACCCGGCGGGGAAGTCGCCCGTGCGCCAGCCGCCCGGGCCCACGTCCCAGGGCTCGGCGATGAGCTTCGTCGCGCCGATGACCGGGTCGTCGAGCATGCCCCGCAGCAGCGGGTGGTCGCGCGTGAACTCGCCGTTCGCGTCGCGACCGAGCGTCGCGGCGAGGTCGAGCCGGAATCCGTCGACCTGCAGCTCCTCGGCGAAGTAGCGCATCGAGTCGAGCACGAGCCGCACGGGCGCGGGATTGCCGAAGTGCACGGTGTTGCCGCACCCCGTCGTGTCGACGTATCGGCCGTGCGCGTCATGGCGGTAGTAGCTCGCGTTGTCGATGCCGCGGAAGCTGTACGTCGGCCCTTCGCGACCCTCTTCGGCGGTGTGGTTGTAGACCACGTCGAGCACGACCTCGAGGCCCGCCTCGTGCAGTCGCCGCACCATGCCCGCGAACTCGCGTCGAACGGCGTGCGCACCCTCCGCCTGCGCCGCGGCGCTCGCGTACGGGGCGTGCGCGGCGAAGAAGGCGAGCGTGTTGTAGCCCCAGTAGTTCGGCTTGCCCTGGCGCACGAGACGCTGCTCGGCGACGAAGGCGTGCACGGGCAGCAGTTCGACCGTCGTGACGCCGAGCCCGGTGAGGTACTCGAGCGAGGCGTCGTGAGCGAGGCCCGCGTAGGTGCCGCGCAACGGCTCGGGGATCGCGTGATTGAGCTTCGAGAAGCCCCGCACGTGCGTCTCGTACACGACCGTGCGGTCGAGCGGCACCCCGGGCTTGCCGACGCCGCCCCAGTCGAACCCGGCGTCGTCGAGCCCGCCGAGCACGACGCCGCGCCAGGAGCCGTCGTTGGCGCGGGCGAGCCCGCGGGCGTAGGGGTCGAGCAGCGTGTGCACGGGGTTGAAGGCGTGGTCGAACCCGGCCGGCCCGTCGACGCGGAGCCCGTAGTGCGCCCCCGGCACGAGCGCGGCGGAGTCACCCGACCACACCCCGTCGGCATCGCGCACGAGCGGCACGCGCTCGGCCGCCCAGTCGAGGTCCTCGGCATCGAACACGACGAGGTCGACGCTCGATGCGTGCTCGGACCAGACCCGGATGCGTCCGCCCGCGGCGTCGGCGCGGACGCCGAGGTCGTCGAGGGGATCGGGCGCAGACATGCGATCTACAGTAGTTCTTGCGGGAGCGGCCGCTGCAAGCGTGTGCAGGCGGCGCGCCGCGGCATCCCGAATCGCAATCGATCGACCACGGAGGGCTGGCGAATGGTCTACCTCGACCACGCGGCGACCACGCCCATGCGTCCCGAGGCGATCGAGGCGATGACCGCCGCGCTCGCCGTGGTCGGCAACCCGTCGTCGATCCACAGTGCGGGCCAGCAGGCGAAGCGGCTGCTCGAGGAGTCGCGTGAGCGCGTGGCCGCGACGCTCGGCGTCGACGGCATCGAGGTGGTCTTCACCGGCAACGGCACCGAGGCGGTCAACCTCGCGATCAAGGGACTGTGGTGGCAGCGGCGAACCGCATCCGCCGGGGATGCCGCGGCCGGTGCCGCCCGCCGGCGCATCGTCGTCCCCGCGGGGGAGCATCACGCGACCCTCGACACCGTCGACTGGCTCGTCGAGCACGAGGGTGCCGACGTCGTCGAGATCCCGCTCGACGCGGTCGGCCGGCTCCGGCTCGACGTGCTCGAGCGCGAGCTCGACGACGCGTCGACGATCGCCCTCGTCACGATGTTGTGGGCGAACAACGAGGTCGGCACGATCCAGCCGGTCGAGGAGGTCGCCCGGCTGACGGCGCGCGCCGGGGTGCCGCTGCACGTCGACGCGATCGCCGCCTACGGGCAGGTGCCGATCGACGTCCGCTCGCTGCGGCGGTCGACCGAGGCCCCGCGTGGGGCCGGGCTCGTCGCGCTCAGCGTGTCCGCCCACAAGATCGGCGGGCCGGCCGGAATCGGCGCGCTCGTGCTCGACCGGTCGGCCGCCGTCGAACCGCTCATCCACGGCGGCGGGCAGCAGCGCAAGGTGCGTTCGGGCACGCAGGACGTCGCCGCGGCGGCGGCGTTCGCGGCGGCCGCGGAGTCGGTTGCCGCGCGTCTCGACGACGACGCCGAGCGCATGGCCGCCCTGCGCGACCGGGTGATCGACGGCGTCCTCGAGGCGGTGCCGAGCGCGCGGCTCTCGGGCGACGCCGGACCGGGCGCCTCGGTGCGCCTGCCGGGCAACGTGCACTTCTCGTTCCCGGGCTGCGAGGGCGACTCGCTCCTCTTCCTGCTCGACGCGGCCGGAGTGGCGGTGTCCACCGGTTCCGCCTGCCAGGCGGGCGTGCCTGAGCCGTCGCACGTCCTCATGGCGATGGGGCGTACCGAGGCGGACGCTCGCGGCGCCCTGCGCATCACGCTCGGGCACACCTCGACCGACGCCGATGTCGACGCGTTCCTCGCCGCCCTGCCTGCGGCTCATGCGCAGGCGGCGCGCGCCGGCCTCGCGGCCCGCGCGACGTCGTTCGATCGCTGAGCCTCCGCCCGAGGCATCCGTTCAGGCTGCCCTGCCTACACTGGAGGACATGAAGGTCCTTGCTGCGATGAGCGGCGGCGTCGACAGCGCCGTCGCGGCTGCGCGCGCCGTCGAGGCGGGACACGACGTCGTGGGCGTGCACCTCGCGCTCAGCCGCATGCCCGGCACGCTGCGCACCGGCAGCCGCGGCTGCTGCACGATCGAGGACTCGATGGACGCGCAGCGCGCCGCGAACGTGCTCGGCATCCCCTACTACGTGTGGGACTTCTCCGAGCGGTTCAAGGCCGACGTCGTCGACGACTTCATCGCCGAGTACTCGGCCGGCCGCACTCCGAATCCCTGCATGCGCTGCAACGAGCGCATCAAGTTCGCCGCCCTCCTCGAGAAGGCGCTCGCCCTCGGCTTCGACGCCGTCGCCACCGGCCACTACGCGAAGGTCGTGACGGGCGACTCGGGAGCCCTCGAACTGCACCGCGCCAACGCCGAGGCGAAGGACCAGTCGTATGTCCTCGGCGTGCTCACCGCCGAGCAGCTCGCGCACGCGTACTTCCCGCTCGGCGACACCGCCTCGAAGCAGCTCGTGCGCGAAGAGGCGGCCCGTCGAGGCCTCAGCGTCGCGCAGAAGCCCGACTCCTACGACATCTGCTTCATCCCCGACGGCGACACGAGGGGCTGGCTCGCCGACAAGGTCGGCACCGAGCAGGGCGACATCGTCGACCGCTCGGGCGCTGTCGTCGGCTCGCACGACGGTGCGCACGCCTACACGGTCGGCCAGCGTCGCGGCCTGCGCCTCGGCACGCCGGCCGCCGACGGCAAGCCGCGCTTCGTGCTCGAGGTGCGCCCGAAGGAGAACACGGTCGTCGTCGGGCCGAAGGCGGCGCTCGCCGTCGGCCTCATCGCGGGCTCGCGCTTCTCGTGGGCGGGACTGGACCCCGTGGCCTCCGGGATCGTCGGCTCGGTCGGCGAGTCGTTCGACTGCGACGTGCAGATCCGTGCGCACGCCGACCCGGTGCCGGCGCGTGCGACCGTCGAGACGGATGCCTCGGGCGATCCCGAGCTCGTCATCGTCCCCGATTCGCCGCTCGACGGCGTCGCCCCGGGCCAGACCGCCGTCGTCTACGTCGGCAGCCGCGTGCTCGGGCAGTGCACGATCGATCGCACGGTCAGCGCCGTCCCCGTCGACGCCTGAGGCCGCGGGGGTCGTCCGCCGAAACGCCGTTCGCGTGTCGGGGGGCTTCGCTAGGGTTGGCCTGTGAGCGAGACCACCGCTGCCAGCGACATCCCCGCCGAGTTCGAGTCGATGACGTTCGACGATGCGCGCGCCGAGGCCGACCGCCTCACGGCGCGCATCGAGGCGGCTCGGGTGGCCTACTACGGCGACGGGGACTCGCCGTACTCCGACGCCGAGTACGACGCCGACTTCCATCGCCTCGAAGCGCTCGAGCGCGCGTTCCCCGAGCTCGCCGGGCAAGACAGTCCGACGCAGCAGGTGGGGGCCACCGTCGTCTCGGCCGGCTTCCCCGAGCACGAGCACGCCGAGCGCATGCTGAGCCTCGACAACGTGTTCTCGATCGACGAGTTCCGCGAGTGGGCCGCGAAGACGCAGGCGTCCGCAGGGCGGCCCGTGCGCTGGCTCTCCGAACTGAAGATCGACGGGCTGGCGATCAGCCTCGCCTACCGCGGCGGCGTGCTCGAGACCGCCACCACCCGCGGCGACGGCCGGGTCGGCGAAGACATCACCGAGAACGTCGACTTCATCCCGGCGATCCCGCGCCGCCTCACGGGTGAGGGCTTCCCCGACTTCTTCGAGGTGCGCGGCGAGGTGTTCCTGCGCTCGGTCGACTTCGAGGCCCTCAACGAGCGCCAGCACGAGCTGCAGGCGGCATACGAGGCCGACCAGCTCGCCAAGGGGCGGGCCGCCGACCAGATCCCCACGAAGTACCCCGAGTTCGCGAATGCGCGCAACACCGCCGCGGGCAGCCTCAGGCAGCGGCGTGAGAAGAAGACGGGGCTCGAGCTCGAGCTCATGCGCGAGCGGCTGGGCCGGCTCGCGCTGTACCTCCACGGCATCGGGGCCTGGGCCCATCCCGACGTCCGCAACCAGTCCGAGATCTACGGACTCCTCGCCGGCTGGGGGCTGCCGGTCTCACCGCACTCGCGCGTGTTCGACACGGTCGACGAGGTGGCCGACTACATCGCCGAACGCGGCGAGCACCGGCACTCCGTCGAGCACGAGATCGACGGCATCGTCGTGAAGGTCGACGAGCTCGACCTGCACGACGAGCTCGGCGCCACGAGCCGAGCGCCCCGGTGGGCGATCGCCTACAAGTACCCGCCCGAAGAGGTGCACACGAAGCTCCTCGACATCGTCGTCGGCGTCGGTCGCACGGGCCGGGCCACGCCGTACGCCGTGATGGAGCCGGTGAAGGTCGCCGGCTCGACGGTGCGCCAGGCGACGCTCCACAACCAAGAGGTCGTGCGCGCGAAGGGCGTCATGATCGGCGACACCGTCGTGCTCCGCAAGGCGGGAGACGTCATCCCCGAGATCCTCGGCGCCGTCGAGCAGCTGCGCGACGGCACGCAGGTCGAGTGGCACATGCCCGAGCTCTGCCCCGAGTGCGGCACCCCGCTGCGGGCGATGAAAGAGGGCGACATCGACCTGCGCTGCCCCAACGCCAGGTCGTGCCCCGCACAGGTGCGTGGCCGCATCGAGCACATCGGCTCGCGCGGCGGCCTCGACATCGAGGCCCTCGGCGAGGTGACCGCCGCAGCGCTCACCCAGCCGTCGTTCCCTGCCGAGCCGCCACTGCCGACCGAGGCCGGGCTCTTCGACCTCACGATCGACGAGCTCGTGCCGATCGAGGTGGTCGTGCGCGATGCCGAGACGGGCGAGCCCAAGGTCGACGAGTCGACCGGCGTCCCGGTCAAGCGCGCCCCGTTCCAGAAGGTGCGCATCACCTACCCGCCGGGCGCCGAGCAGATGACCGCCGCCGAACGCCGCGCCGCCGGCGTCAAGAAGGACTTCCGCGAGCTCGGTCCGTCGGAGGCCGCGTCGAAGCTCCTCGCCGAACTCGAGAAGGCCAAGACCAAGCCGCTCTGGCGGCTCATCGTCTCGCTCAACATCCGCCACGTCGGTCCGGTGGCCGCCCGTGCGCTCGCCGACTGGTTCGGCTCGCTCGACGCCGTCCGCGCCGCCTCGCGCGACGAGCTCGCACAGGTCGACGGCGTCGGCGGCATCATCGCCGACTCGCTCATCGACTGGTTCGCGGTCGACTGGCACGTCGACATCGTCGACCGGTGGACGGCTGCCGGTGTGCAGTGGGCGACGCCCGGGCACCCGGGGCCGGGCGCAGCAGCCGAGGCGGGCGGTGTGCTCGCCGGACTCACGGTCGTCGCGACCGGGTCGCTCGAGGGGTTCACCCGAGAGGGCGCCCAGGAGGCGATCATCGCCGCGGGCGGCAAGGCCGCGTCGAGCGTCTCGAAGAAGACCGACTTCGTCGCCGCCGGGCCGGGTGCGGGTTCGAAGCTCGCGAAGGCCGAAGAGCTCGGCATCCGCGTGCTCGACGCAGCGCAGTTCGCCGTGCTCGTGACCGACGGGCCGGGTGCGCTCGACGGGTGACGGCGCCGGTGGGGGCCGGCGGAGGGGGAGCAGATGGATGATGCGAGCGATGACGCGCGGTCCACGACCCGGCGCGGATTCCTGAAGCTCGGCGGCGCGGCGGCGGCAGGAGCGGTCGTCGGGGGCGCGGCCGGCGCCGCCATCACGGCAGGCGTCGCGGGGGAGCACGCCGCCGCACCCGACTCCGGCCACGGGGCATCCGGCGGGCCCATCGCGCACTGGGTCGTGCTCATGGGCGAGAACCGCTCGTTCGACAACCTGCTCGGCCGGCTGTACGCACCGGGCGACGAACCGGTCGACGGCACCTTCGAGGGGTTGGCGTTCGGCGACTACGCGAACGACGATCGCGACGGCCGGCGCATCCCCGCGCACGTCTACGTCGGGCAGACCGATGTGATCATGGGCAGCCCCGACCCCGACCCGGGCGAGGAGTACCCGCACGTCAACACCCAGCTGTTCGACGTGATCGACCCCGCGTCGAACGACGGTGCCGAGGTCGGCGCGATGCGGGCCCCGTTCAACGCGCCGAAGGAGGCCTCCTCGCCGCCGATGAGCGGATTCGTGCGCGACTACCGTTCGCACCTCCTCGCGCTCCGTCGAGGGGTCGAGCCCGACGAGCGCGAGGTGCGTCGCATCATGGGCGGGTTCGCGCCCGAGATGCTTCCCGTGCTCTCGACGCTCGCGCGCGAGTTCGCCGTGTTCGACCACTGGCATTGCGCGGTGCCGTCGCAGACCTTCTGCAACCGCTCGTTCTTCCACGCCTCCACGTCGCACGGGTTCGTGACCAACGTCGAGAACGGCGGCTACCGAAAGTGGCTCGACGCGCCCGCGGCGCCAACGATCTTCAACCGGCTCGAGGAGGCCGGCCTCAGCTGGCGCATCTACTTCGACGAGCTGCAGCTCATCTCGTTCACGGGATTCCTGCACGCTCCCGCGCTCGAGCGCTACTGGAAGACCGAGCACTTCGCGACGATGGCCGACTTCGAGCGTGACGCCGCCGCAGGCACCCTGCCCGTGTACGCATTCATCGAGCCGCGCATGGTGTACGACCACAACGACTTCCACCCACCGGTCGGGCGACTGCGCGAGGGTGAAGTCGACGGCGAGCTCATCGTCGACAGCGCGATCTCCGACGTCCGGGCCGGCGATGCGCTCGTACACCGGGTGTACGAAGCGGTCAAGGGCGGGGGGTCGACGACGGGATCGAACGCGCTCAACACGCTGCTGCTCATCACGTTCGACGAGCACGGCGGCACCTACGACCACGTCGCACCGCCGACCGCGACGCCGCCAGGGCGCCGCGAGCCGGGTGAGATGGGGTTCGAGTTCGACCGGCTCGGTGTGCGGGTGCCGGCGATCGCCGTCTCGGCGTACACCCGTGCGGGCACCGTCGTGCGCGACGAGTACCATCACGCCGCCCTCGTCGCGACGCTCGCGCACGAGCACGGGCTCGAGGAGCTCACCGAACGCGATCGCGGGGCGCGCCGACTCCATGCGGCCCTCAACCTCGACGATGCGCGCGCTCCCGAGACCTGGCCGTCGCCGACGCCCCAGTTCGTGCCGCCGAACCCCGAGTCCGGCGGCCACCCGGCGGCGAGGCATCCCGATCGCCCCCTGAGCCCGCCGGCACGCGGGCTCCTCGGGCTCCTGCTCGCCAAGGTCGCGCCCGACGAGGCCATGCCCGAGACGTACGCAGATGCGCTCGACGTGCTCGAGCGCCACGGGCACGGCCTCTTCGGGGCGTCGTGACGGGACGCACCCCGAGAGAACGCCCCGATAGAATCGGTGCATCCCGTCACGACACGTTCGGAGCAGCATGCCTGAAATCAGTGCCGAGCAGGTCGCGCATCTCGCGACCCTCGCTCGCATCGCGCTCACCGAAGAGGAGATCGCGCACCTCACCACCGAGCTCGGCCAGATCATGCAGGCCGTCGAGCAGGTGAATCGCGTCGCGACCCCCGAGGTGCCGCCCACCAGCCACCCCATCCCGATGCAGAACGTCTTCCGCGCCGACGTCGTGACCGACGACGTGCTGACGCCCGCGCAGGCGCTCGCCGGCGCCCCCGAGCGCGACGGCGACCGGTTCGTCGTCTCCGCGATCCTGGGGGAGGAGCAGTGAGCCACGCCGACGACCTCATCCGGCTGAACGCCGCCGACCTCGCGGGCCGCCTCACCGCCGGCGACGTCTCGTCCGTCGAGGCGACCCGGGCGCACCTCGACCGCATCGCCGCCGTGGACGGCGCCGTGCACGCGTTCCTCCACGTCGACGCCGAACGCGCCCTCGCGGCCGCCGCGGAGGTCGACCGCGCCCGCGCCGCCGGCGAGTCGCTCGGCGAGCTCGCGGGGGTGCCGATCGCCGTCAAGGACGTGCTCGTCACCGAGGGCATGCCCTCGACGTCGGGCTCCAAGATCCTCGAGGGGTGGATCCCGCCCTACGACGCGACGCCCGTGCGCAAGGTCCGCGAGGCAGGGCTCATCCCGCTCGGCAAGACCAACATGGACGAGTTCGCGATGGGCTCGTCGACCGAGCACTCGGCTTACGGTCCGACCCACAACCCGTGGGACCTCGAGCGCATCCCCGGCGGCTCGGGCGGCGGCTCGGCCGCCTCGGTCGCCGCGTTCGAGGCACCGCTCGCGCTCGGCAGCGACACCGGCGGCTCGATCCGCCAGCCCGCGCACGTGACCGGCACGGTCGGCGTGAAGCCGACCTACGGCGCCGTCAGCCGCTACGGCTCGATCGCGCTCGCGTCGAGCCTCGACCAGATCGGCCCCGTGACTCGTGCGGTGCTCGACGCGGCGCTCCTGCACGACGTCATCGCGGGTCACGACCCGCACGACTCGACGTCGATCGACATGGCCTGGCCCTCGATGGCCGAGGCGGCGCGCAACGCCGACGTGAAGGGTTTGCGCATCGGCGTCGTGAAGGAGCTCGACTCCGACGGATTCCAGGCGGGCGTGCGTCAGCGGTTCCACGAGTCGCTCGACCTCCTCGAGAAGCAGGGTGCCGAGATCGTCGAGGTCTCCGCCCCGAACTTCGAGTACTCGATCGCGGCCTACTACCTCATCCTTCCGGCTGAGGCGTCGTCGAACCTCGCGAAGTTCGACTCGGTGCGCTTCGGCCTGCGGGTGACGCCCGACGGCGGTGGCACGGTCGAGCAGGTCATGGCCGCGACGCGCGAAGCCGGCTTCGGTCCCGAGGTCAAGCGCCGCATCATCCTCGGCACCTACGCGCTCTCGGCGGGCTACTACGACGCGTACTACGGCAGCGCGCAGAAGGTGCGCACGCTCGTGCAGCGCGACTTCGACGCGGCCTTCGAGCAGGTCGATGTGCTCGCCACGCCGACCGCGCCGACCACCGCGTTCCGGCTGGGCGAGAAGCTCGACGACCCGCTCGCGATGTACCTCAACGACGTCGCGACGATCCCGGCGAACCTCGCCGGCGTCCCGGGCATCTCGCTGCCCTCGGGCCTCGCGCCCGAGGACGGCCTGCCGGTCGGCATCCAGTTCCTCGCGCCGGCGCGCGAGGACGCACGCCTCTACAACGTCGGTAGCGCGCTCGAGCAGCTGCTCGTCGCCGAGTGGGGCGGACCCATCCTCGCGAAGGCGCCCGACCTGACCACCCACGAGCTCACCGCGACCGAGGAGGGCGCACTCTGATGGCGCGCGTCGAACTGATGGACTACGACAAGGCGCTCGAGCTCTTCGAGCCGGTGATCGGCCTCGAGGTGCACGTCGAGCTCAACACCGAGACCAAGATGTTCTCGCCCGCGCCGAACCCGGCGAACGAGAAGTACCACGGCGCCGAGCCGAACACGCTCGTCTCGCCCGTGTGCCTCGGCCTGCCCGGATCGCTGCCCGTCGTGAACGGCGAAGCGGTCGAGAAGTCGATCTCGCTCGGCCTGGCGCTCGGGTGCTCGATCGCCGCGTCGAGCCGCTTCGCGCGCAAGAACTACTTCTACCCCGACCTCGCGAAGAACTACCAGATCTCCCAGTACGACGAGCCGATCGCGTTCGAGGGCTCGGTCGAGGTCGAGCTCGCCGACGGACGCACCTTCCAGGTGCCGATCGAGCGCGCCCACATGGAGGAGGACGCGGGCAAGCTCACGCACGTGGGTGGCGCGACCGGTCGCATCCAGGGCGCCGAGTACTCGCTCGTCGACTACAACCGTGCCGGGGTGCCGCTCGTCGAGATCGTCACGAAGCCGATCTTCGGCGCCGAGGGCGATGCGCCCGAACTGGCGAAGGCATACGTGTCGACGATCCGCGACATCGCGATCGCGCTCGGCATCTCCGAGGCCCGCATGGAGCGCGGCAACCTGCGCTGCGACGCGAACGTCTCGCTGCGCCCGCGCGGTGCGGAGAAGCTCGGCATCCGCACCGAGACGAAGAACGTGAACTCGTTCCGTTCGATCGAGCGGGCGGTGCGCTACGAGATCCAGCGCCAGGCCGCGATCCTCGCGAAGGGCGGCTCGATCACGCAGGAGACCCGGCACTGGCACGAGGACACGGGCACGACGAGCCCCGGCCGTCCGAAGTCCGACGCCGATGACTACCGCTACTTCCCCGAGCCCGACCTCGTGCCGGTCGTGCCCTCGACCGAGCTCGTCGAGGCGCTGCGTGCGGCGCTCCCCGAAGCGCCCGCAGCGCGCCGGCGCCGGCTCAAGGCCGAGTGGGGCTTCACCGACCTCGAGTTCCAGGACGTCGTGAACGGCGGTCTCCTCAACGAGGTCTCCGCGACGATCGAAGCCGGCGCGAGCCCGGCCGCCGCCCGCAAGTGGTGGACGGGCGAGCTCACCCGGCTCGCGAACGCGAGCGAGACGGATGCCTCGGCGCTGGCCTCGCCCGAGCACGTCGCCGAGCTCGCCGCGCTCGTCGATGCCGGCACGCTCACCGACCGCCTCGCACGCCAGGTGCTCGAGGGCGTCGTCGCGGGCGAGGGCTCGCCGCAGGAGATCGTCGACGCCCGTGGGCTCGCGGTCGTGTCCGACGACGGCGCATTGATCGCCGCGATCGACGAGGCCCTCGCCTCGCAGCCCGATGTGCTCGCGAAGATCCGCGACGGCAAGGTGCAGGCCGCCGGTGCCGTGATCGGGGCCGTCATGAAGGCGATGCAGGGCAAGGCCGACGCGGCTCGCGTGCGCGAGCTCGTGCTCGAGCGCGCCCAGCAGTCGTAGGGCGCGGCTTCCGAGAGCCGGGTCGAGGGCGGATGCCTCGGCCCGGCTCTCAGCCGTTTCAAGGCGGGCACCGCGAGAATGCATGGACACCCTTCACGATCAGCGAGGACACCATGGGATTCTTCGATCGACTCTTCGGCGCCCCCGAACCGCAGCGCCCGCTGCCCCAGGCGCCGGCCCGTCAGCTCACGCAGGATGAGCTCGCGATCGAGCGCTACCGCTACCTGCTGCGCACGGCTCCGCCGGAGGCGATCGAACAAGTGCACGCAGAGGCGTTCGCGAAGCTCACGCCCGAGCAGCGTCAGCAGGTCTACCGCGCACTCGCCGACCAGGCTCCGGCGGGGGAGCGACTCGTCTCGGACGAGCCGAGCGCACTCGCGCGTGCGGCTACCAGGCAGGAGCTGCGCGCGCCCGGCAGCATGGAGCGCGCCTTCGCGAATGCTGCCCCCGCGGGGCCGGCAGGCCAGGCCGGTGCCGCCGGCCGTCCCGGCGGCCCGTCGTTCGGCTCGATGTTCGGCAGCTCGCTGCTCGGCTCCATCGCCGGAGTCGTGGTCGGTACCGCGATCGCCGACGCGATCCTCCCGGATGCGACCTCGTTCGACGCCGGCGGCGATCAGGGGGCGGCCGACACCGGGGCGGACCCGGGCTCGGTCGATGCATCGGGCGACACCGGTGGAGACTTCGGCGGGTTCGGCGGCGACTTCGGCGGCGGCGACTTCGGCGGCGGCGACTTCGGCTTCTGAGCTGAGACGGCCGGCCGCGCTCGACGAGAACTGGGTGTCGCCGGCTCAGGATAGGGTCGCAACATGAGCAAGCAGGACGGCTCGTCGCGCCAGGTGACGACGGGACCGGTCGACGATTCGGCGACCCCGATCCTGCACGTCGACATGGACGCGTTCTTCGTCTCGGTCGAGTTGCTCAGTCGTCCCGAGCTGCGCGGCAAGCCCGTGCTCGTCGGCGGTGCCGCCGGGCGCGGGGTCGTCTCGGCTGCGAGCTACGAGGCCCGCAGGTACGGCGTGAACTCGGCGATGCCGATGTCGGTGGCCCTGCAGCGGTGCCCGAACGCGATCGTCCTGCGCGGCGACTACGCGAGCTACTCGCGCTACTCGAAGCGGGTGATGGAGATCTTCGAGCAGGTCACCCCGCTCGTGGAGCCGCTCTCCATCGACGAGGCGTTCCTCGACGTCTCCGGGGCGCGCCGTCTCCACGGCAGCCCCGCGCAGATCGCCTGGACGATCCGCGAGCGCGTCCGTGCCGAGACCGGCCTGACGTGCTCGATCGGCGTCGCGGCGACGAAGTACGTCGCGAAGGTGGCCTCCGGCCGGGCGAAGCCCGACGGGATGCTGGTGGTGCCCGCAGCCGACACGTTGTCGTTCCTGCATCCGTTGCCGGTCTCGGCGTTGTGGGGCGTCGGTCGTGTCACCGAGGAGTCGCTGACGAGACTCGGACTGCGCACGGTCGGCGATGTCGCCGAGATGCCGTCGGACGCCCTCGAACGAGCGGTGGGCCCGGCGCTCGCGGCTCGACTCGCTCGGCTCGCGAACGGCATCGATCCGCGCGACGTCGAGACCACGAGGTCCGAGAAGAGCATCGGGCACGAGGTCACCTTCGACCACGACCTGCGTGATCCCGAGCAGATCCGGCGGGAGCTGCTGCGGCTCTCCGACGATGTCGCCGTGCGCCTGCGCAAGGCCGGCGCAGTCGGGCGCACCGTCGTGCTCAAGCTGCGTTACGGCGACTTCCGCACCGTCACGAGGTCGCGCACGCTCGGTGAACCCACCGATGTCGCCCGGCGCATCTACGACGAGGCGTCCGCGGCCCTCGGTGAACTCGTGGGCGACGGTGCGCGCATCAGGCTGATCGGCGTCCGCGCCGAGCAGCTGCGGCCCTCCGGCGGCGGGGCCGCCCTGTGGGACCCCGACGAGGAGTGGCGTGAGGCCGAGCGCGCGATCGACGAGGTGACCGCTCGCTTCGGCCGGGGTGCCGTGCGGCCGGCCGCGCTCGTACGGCCCGGTGAGGCCGCTGCGCGCGTCGAGTCGATACGACGCACGCCCGTCGACGCGGCGATGCGCGACCGGGCGGCCGCCGAGGCGGTGGAAGCGGCGGAGGGCCGCGCGGGGGTGGATCGAACGCAGTTCGGCGGGTAGCGTGGCCACCATGGCTGATCTCGTCCTCGAACTCGCAGAGACCGTCGCCGGCGTCGGGGTGAAGACCTCGTACGGCGAGACGGTCGACCTCGACGGCACCAAGGTCGTGCCCGTCGCACTCGGCTACTACGGGTTCGGCGCCGGCAGCGGCAGCGACGCGGGCGGTGACCAGGCCGGCGGTGGTGGCGGCGGCGGACTGTCCATTCCGCTCGGCGCATACGTCGGCCGGGGCGGCGACGTCCGCTTCGAGCCGAACCTCATCGGACTCCTGCTCGTTGCGACGCCACTCATCTGGGTCACCGGCAAGGCGCTCAAGGCGGTCATCCGCGCGCTCAAGCACTGACCCAAATTCCGATCCCGGTCTCCACCGCTTCCGGCGTCGGCGACGCGGGGTGTCCGTCGCACGGCGTCACGCGACCGTGCCGCGCGTATACTCGTCGGTGAACACGGGAGTCCGGTGAGCCGGGCTGAGAGGAAGGTTCTCAACCTTCGACCGTCGAACCTGATCTGGGTCATGCCAGCGCAGGGAGGGCAATCGATCTCAACATCCCGTGCCTCTTTCCAACGATCGAAAGGGCACGACAGTGCACGCAACCGCACCATCCACCACCGCCGCGACCACGCAGAAGCGCAACCTCCGCTGGCGTGTCGTCGACATCGTCGTCGCCGCGGTGCTCGGCATCGCGACCGGGGTGGTCTTCATCTTCTGGAACAGCGTCGGCTACGCGTGGTTCGTCGCGGCCGACGCCGTGACACCCGGCCTCGGCGGCATCGCGGTCGGCATCTGGCTGCTCGGGGGCGTGCTCGGCGGCCTCGTGATCCGCAAGCCGGGCGCCGCCCTCTTCGTCGAGCTGCTCGCCGCCACCGTGTCGATGCTCGTCGGCAACCAGTGGGCGATCGAGACCATCTACTCGGGGCTCGCGCAGGGCCTCGGCGCCGAGCTCGTCTTCGCGCTCTTCCTCTACCGGCGATTCGGCCTGCTGCAGGCGATGCTCGCCGGCGCGGCGGCCGGCGTCGGCGCATGGACCCTCGAGCTCTTCACGTCGGGCAACCTGCAGAAGTCTCCGGAGTTCCTCGCCCTCTACCTCGGAACCCTCGTCGTGTCGGGCGCGATCCTGGCCGGCCTCGTCGGCTGGCTGCTCGTGCGCGCGATCGCGGCGACCGGCGCGCTCAACCGGTTCGCAGCCGGCCAGGACGTGGCGCAGCGGGTCTGACGTGTCCGAAGGGCTTGCGACGCACCCCGCCGCCGTCGACGCGCGCGGCTGGGGCTGGCGTCATGCGTCCCGGCTCCGACCGGCCGTCCAGGGGGTCGACCTGCGCGTCGAACCCGGGGAGCGCGTGCTCCTCGTCGGCCCGAGCGGGGCGGGCAAGTCGACGCTGCTGCACGCCATGGCCGGCGTGCACGGCGGCGATGACGAGGGCGAGGCCTTCGGCGAACTCCTGGTCGACGGCATCGAGCCGGCCCGCGCCCGCGGCCGGGCCGGCCTCGTGCTGCAGGACCCCGACTCGCAGGTGATCCTCGCGCGCGTCGGCGACGACGTCGCGTTCGGGTGCGAGAACCTCGGCGTGCCGCGAGACGAGATCTGGCGCCGCGTGCACGTCGCGCTCGACGACGTCGGGCTCGATGTGCCGCTCGACCACCCGACCTCGGCGCTGTCCGGCGGCCAGAAGCAGCGGTTGGCGCTGGCCGGTGCGCTCGCGATGCGTCCCGGCCTGCTGCTGCTCGACGAGCCGACCGCGAACCTCGACCCTGCGGGCGTCCGCGAGGTCCGGGCCGCGGTGGAACGGGTGCTCGATCGCCACGGTTCGACGCTCGTCGTCGTCGAGCACCGGGTCGACATCTGGGCCGACCTGGTCGATCGGGTCGTCGTGCTGGGCCACGATGGCCGCTTGATCGCCGATGGTGCGCCCCGGCTCGTGCTCGCCCGTGAGCGGGACGCGCTCCTCGACGCCGGCGTCTGGGTACCGGGTGCGCCACTCGGCGCAGGGACGGCGAGGGCGACCGACGGCACGGCACCCGATCCGATGATCGCCGCTCGAGGACTCGCCATCGGCCGCAGCGTGAAGGGCGTGGTGCAGCGAGGACTCGAGCTTGAGCTCCTCCGCGGCACGAGCACCGTCGTCACCGGGCCGAACGGGGCGGGCAAGTCGACCCTCGCCCTCACCCTCGGTGGACTGCTTCGTCCGATCGAGGGAAGGGTCGAGGCATCCGCTTCACTCTCGGCCGGTCTGCGCGGTGATCCCATCGCCTGGCGCTCCCGTGATCTGCTGACCCGGATCGGCACCGTCTTCCAGGAGCCGGAGCACCAGTTCGTGACCAGCACGGTCCGCGCCGAACTCGAGGTCGCGCCACGTGCGCTCCGACTCGGTGACCGCGAGACCGCAGAACGCGTCGACGAACTGCTCGCACGGCTGCGGCTCGAACGGATCGCGCGGGCGAATCCGTTCACGCTGTCCGGCGGCGAGAAGCGACGGCTGTCGGTGGCCGCGGTGCTCGCCGCGCGGCCGTCGGTGCTCATCCTCGACGAACCCACCTTCGGCCAGGACCGGACGACCTGGCTCGAGCTGACGACCCTCCTGCGAACGCTCGTCGACGACGGGCTGACCCTGCTGTCGGTCACCCACGACGCGGCGTACATCGGGGCGCTCGGCGACGATCGCATCCAGCTCGAGCACTCGACCGAACGGGCCTTCGCGTGACGGCGACGATCGGCATCCAGGACGCCCCGCCACTGCGTCTGATCGATCGGGTGAACCCCGTGACGAAACTCGCGGCCGCGATGCTCGTGACCACGCCCCTGCTGTTCACGGTCGATTGGGTCAGTGCCGCCACCGCCCTGGTCATCGAGGTGCTCCTCTTCACGCTCGCCGGGGTGCGGCTCGGCATGCTCGTGCGGCGGGCGTGGCCGATCCTCCTCGCAGCACCCATCGCGGGCATCAGCATGCTGCTCTACGGTCGGCCGTCGGGCGAGGAGTACTGGAGCTTCTGGCTCGCGCGCATCACCGACGGATCGATCGAGCTCGCGATCGCGGTGACGATCCGGGTGCTCGCGATCGGCTTGCCGGCCGTGCTGCTGTTCCTGCGCGTCGATCCGACCGAACTCGCCGACGGCCTGGCACAGGTCTGGCGACTGCCGAGCCGATTCGTGCTCGGTGCACTCGCCGGAGCCAGGCTCGTCGGCCTCTTCATCGAGGACTGGCACGCGATGGCACTCAGCCGTCGGGCGCGGGGGATCGGCGACACCGGCGCGCTGCGTCGATTCGCGACGATGGCGTTCGCGCTGCTCGTGCTCGCGATCCGTCGCGGTTCCAAGCTCGCGACAGCCATGGAGGCACGGGGATTCGGCAGCGACCGCACCCGCACCTGGGCGCGGGAGTCGACCGTCGGCGGAAGCGACTGGGCGCTCATCGCGATCGCGCTGGCCGTCGCCGCGGCGGCGCTCGGAGCCGCGGTCTGGGCCGGCACGTTCCATCCGGTGTGGGCGTGAGCGACGCGGCCGCGGTCGCGCGCGTGCTCGCCGAGGTCCGACGCCGGCGCCGGCTCGCACCGCTTGCAGCGGTCGCGATCGACGGGCCGAGCGGAGCCGGGAAGTCGACGTTCGCCGGTGCACTCGCGGATGCGTGGCCTCCGGCCACCGCGCCGCGCGTCGTCGCCCTCGACTCGGTCTACCCGGGCTGGTACGGACTCGCGAGGGCCGCAGGATCGCTCGATCGCACCCTCCTCGCACCGCTCGGCCGCGGCGTGCCGGGCGGATGGCGGCGTTGGGACTGGAGCCATGATCGATCCGGCACCGCGGCGATCGTCCTGCCGGGCGGGCCGCTCATCGTCGAGGGTTGCGGCGCCTTCGAGGCGACCGCTGGACGTCCGGGCGTCGTCCGAGTCTGGCTGCGTGCCGCGGAGGCGACGCGGAAGCGTCGCGCGCTCGAACGCGACGCCGGGGGATTCGACCCGTTCTGGGATCTCTGGGAGACCGAATGGCGCCGCTACGTGCACCGCACGGCGCCGCTACGCTCGGCCGACCTCGTCCTGGCACTGCCCGACGCGGTACCGCGGGGTCTACGGTAGGGATATGAGTGCAGATACGGTCGGCGCCCAGTACGTCGCAGAGTTCATCGACGGACCGCTCGAGGGCGAGTTCGACCACCGAGCCCTCGTCGGGGGCAAGCCCGAGCAGCGCGTCGGCATGGTCGCCGCGGTCGACGGTCTCGAATCGCTCTTCTGGTACGACGCCGTCGACGAGCGCGAGGTGGCCGGCGAGTTGCGGGTGCGCTTCAGCTTCGATGCCGGCGACTCCGATCCGGTCGAGTCGGACGACGAGAACGACTGACGCGCGAAGGCGCGCGGGCGTCCGCGTTCGCGCCTACCCGGCCTGCCCGCTGACGAAGGCGTCGATCAGCGCGAACGGGTTGGCGAGGCGCCACAGGGGACCGGGGTCGTCGATGTCCGACGAGAGTTCGAGCTCACTGCCGATGTCGCCGCTCGCGGTCGGCACGGTCACTGTGCCGACCGCGCGGCCGGCCGTGGCGGTTGAGAACGGTTCGACGACCACGGATGCCTCGCCGGGATCGCTGCCCCAGGAAGCATCGGTCCGCTCCGTCCGTGCAACCAGCTCGGCGCGATCGCCCCACGCGGTCTCGACGGTCCCGTAGGTGGCTCCTGCCGCGATCACGGTGATCGGCACCGCCGACGCCTCGACCGACTCGGCGGCGGCGACCGCAGCCTCGTCGAGGGTCTCGTAGTCGGGCATCATCGTCATGGCGCCCACGACGACGCGCGGGTCATCGGTGTCGCCCGACACCGTCGTCGTGAAGACGAATGACACCCCCGCTTCGTCCGTGTAGCTGCGCGACAGTGCGCGCAGGCCGTGATCGCCGAGGTGGGCGATGACGTCGGGCACGTTGCGCGAGGTCGGGTCGCTTCGCTCGGGGTCGGCCACGAGCGCGGCCAGCTGCGGATTCGCGAGTGCCATCGCGCCCAGTCGGGCGAGCTCTTCGGCCGTACCGACGTTGTCCGCCGAGAGGCCCGTGGCATCGGCGACGTGCGTGGATTCGAACCCCTGCTCGGCGAGCCAGGCGTTCGCCTCGTCGACGTAACCGTCGAGGCTGCCGAAGGCCCATCTGGCGAGGGTGTCGGCGTGGTTGTTGCTCGATGCGAACAGGGCGGCGCGTACGACGTCGCGCTCGGTCCAGCTGTCGCCGGGTGAGACCTGGAGCGTGCGGTTGCCGGCCTTGGAGTGTTCGAGGTAGCCGGTGTAGTCGGCCGGACCGATCTTGATCGACGGCCCGGGCCCGCCGTCTTCGGGCAGCGGCAGGGCGTCGAGCGTCGCCAGCACCGTCACGAGCTTCGCCGCGCCGCCGATCGGCACGACACCGGTTTCGCCGGAAGTCGTGAGCGTCGAGGCACCGCCGTCGTCGTCGACGAGTGCGAGCGCGCTCGATCCGACCTCGGGCAGCACGATCGGCGGAGCCTCCGACTGCGTCTTCGCATCGGCCGCCGCGACGTGGACCTTCGCCTCGGGCAGCGGACCGAGGAGCATGGCGGGACCGTAGACGCCGACCGCGAGGATCGCGACCGCGCCGACGGCGATGCCGACGATGCGGCCGGGGGACAGACTCATGACGATCAGGGTATCTCGGCGAAGCTCAGGCCCAGCCCAGCTCGTGCAGCCGGTCGTCGTCGATGCCGTAGAAATGGGCGATCTCGTGCACGAGAGTCACGTGGATCTCGTCGCGGAGCTCTTCTTCGTCTTCGCAGATCGCGAGCAGCGGCTCGCGGTAGAGGATGATGCGATCGGGCATCTCGCCGAAGCCGTATCGGTCGCGTTCGGTCAGCGCCGTGCCGTCGTAGAGACCCAGCAGGTCCAGCGAGCCGTCTTCGGGGCGGTCTTCGACGACGAACACGACGTTGTCGAGCCCGTCGATCATGTCGTCCGGCAACTGGTCGAGTTCGTCGACGACGAGCGCTTCGAAGGTCTCGGCATCGAGTTCCACGGTCTCTCCCATCTGGACGCTCAGCGGGGTGGATGCACGAAACGCGGGCCGTCTCCGACCCGCGCTTCGCATACACCTTGGGGTGAGTAACGGGGCTTGAACCCGCGACCCTGCGTCTGGACGAGTACCGTGACCAGGCGCTCTTGGGGTGAGTAACGGGGCTTGAACCCGCGACCTCCTGGACCACAACCAGGCGCTCTACCAACTGAGCTATACCCACCATGCGTCTCGATCACCGTGGCGATCAGGACAACGGATAGAGCCTACTACACGTTCGAGCTCTCCCCGAACTCGGCGACCACCTCGGCAGCGAGCGTCTGGAGTTCGTGGCTCGCGGGCCCGGGATCGGCGACGAACACGGCTCGCCGGTAGTAGTGGAGCTCACGGATCGACTCGAGGATGTCGGCGAGAGCGCGGTGCCCACCGTTCTTCGGGGGCGAGTTGAAGTACGCACGCGGGAACCAACGCTTGGCCAGTTCTTTGATCGATGAGACGTCGACGTTGCGATAGTGCAGGTGCGCATCGAGTCGGGGCATGTACTTCGTGAGGAATGCACGGTCGGTGCCGATGGAGTTGCCGGCGAGGGGGGCCTTCTGCTCGTCGGGAACGTGCTTCAGAACGTACTCGAGCACCTGGTACTCGGCCTCGGCGACCGAGACCCCGTTCGGGATCTCCTCGATCAGGCCGGAAGTCGTGTGCATCTGGCGCACGAACTCGCCCATGGACTCGAGCGCGCTCGCGTCGGGTTTGATGACGATGCTGAGCCCGCCGTCGACGGGACGGAGGTCGTAGTCGGTGATGACGACGGCGATCTCGACCAGCTCATCGACCTCGAGGTCGAGCCCGGTCATCTCGCAGTCGATCCAGACCAGTCTGTCGCTCGATGAAGCCATGCGGCGAGTCTATCCGGCCACGCCGACACCCCCGTGAAATGTCGTTTGCTCCGCATATGGTCAGGGCATGAAACGCTGCGCACGGTGCAACGAAGCGAAGTCGAGCGAGGATTTCAACCGGTCGCCGAAGAACCGCGATGGATTGCACTCGTACTGCCGTCTCTGTCAGAAGGCGTACTACCGCGACAATTTCGAACGTCATGCTCGCAACGTCCGTGCTACGAGTCTGCGCCGTCTCGTCCTGGCGAGGGAACTCGTGGCACGGCACCTGGCAACAGGCTGCGTGGACTGTGGAATCACCGACCTGCGCGTTCTCGAGTTCGATCACGTCCGCGGAACGAAGGTCGACTCGATCGCGAATCTGGTTCGTCGCGGACGCAGCCGAGCGATCATCGAGGCCGAGATCGAGAAATGCGACGTTCGCTGCCGGAACTGCCATGCGATCGTCACGATCCAACGACGCGCGCGATCATGGCATTTCGACCTGCTCGACGGGGATGGTGAATGGTCCCCCCGGAGAGATTCGAACTCCCGACCAAGTGGGTAGAAACCACCTGCTCTGTCCACTGAGCTACGGGGGGCCGTGGCACGATGCTCAGGCCAGCATAGCGATCCCTGCCCCGTCGAACATGCGGTTCGGGACCCGACGCGCGATCAGCCTTCAGTCGGCACGTGCACGTCGTCGGTCATCGCGCGATCGCCCGAAGCGCTGCCGCGGCGTCGCAGCAGGAGCGCGATGAGCGGGAAGAGCAGCACCGACAGCATGCCCGCGCCGACGAGCGCCGCGGCGGTGCCGCTCGTGAGGTCGCCGACGTCGACGCCGATGGCCGTGACCGCGACGATGATCGGAAGGCCCGTCGCGCCGAAGAGCGCGGTCGCTGCGACGTCGCGTCGGCTCGAGCCCGCTGGCGCCGCGAGCATCGAGGGCAGGCCGCGGACGATGAGCAGCAGCACGAGGAAGATCGGGAGGAGCGCGAGCGTGCGCCCGTCGGCGAAGAGCGCCTCGAGATCGAACGTGATACCCGTGTTGATGAAGAAGACCGGCACGAGGAAGCCGTAGCCGACGGCTTCGAGTTTCGACTCGATCGCCTCGGCGTCGCGCTCGGGCGCTCCACTCAGCATCAGCCGGTACAGCACGCCGGCGGTGAATGCGCCGAGGAGCATGTCGAGGTCGAGCACGATGCTGAGCGCGACGAGTGCGAGCAGGATGAAGATGACGAGGCGCACGGCGAACTGTCCGCTGGTGTGCAGCGTCGAGGTGATGATCGCGTGCATCCGCTTGCCGACGCCCTTCGCGGCGAGCCAGATCGCGATGCCGGCGATGACGGCGAACAGGACGAGCACGATCGCTGCGACGAGCGGCGACCGCCCGCTCAGGAACAGCGAGATCGCGAGCAGCGGACCGAACTCGCCGACGGCCCCGATCGCGAGCACGGAGAGGCCGAACGGCGTCGTCAGGTCACCGGAGTCCCGCAGCACGGGCATGAGCGTGCCGAGCGCGGTCGAGGTCAGCGCGATGCCGATGAATGCCGCGGCGGGCAGGTCGGGGGCGAAGAGTGCGGCGATGCCGACGCCTGCCGCGAGCGAGATGATCCAGCCGATCGCAGCCCGGCTGAGCGGGCGCCCCCGGATGGCGCGGAAGTCGATCTCGTTGCCGGCCAGGAAGAACAGCATCGCGAGGCCGAACTCCGCGAGCATGCCCATGAACTGCTCGGGGACGACCCAGCCCAGCACCGAAGGCCCGACCACGAGGCCGAGCACGATCTCGAACACGACGAGCGGAATCGCGATCCAGCGGCCGAGACCACGCACGATCAGCGGTGCGGCGACCGCGATCGCCGGGACGAGCACCATGGTGCTGATCGAGTACTCCACGTGTCCTCCTGGGCGGCGAGTGTCCTGCGGCGATGCTAGTGGAGCGCGCGTGTTTCCTCGCGGAAACACGACGGCGGTATCGTCGGGGCATGCGAGACCTGCAGGCGCGAATCATCGACGAACTCGACGTCGTCCCCGACATCGACCCGGCTGCCGAGGTGCGGAGCCGAGTCGACTTCTTGAAGGACTACCTGCGCGCGACCGGCGCTCGCGGGTTCGTCCTCGGCATCAGCGGGGGCCAGGACTCGTCGCTCGCCGGCCGTCTCTGCCGGATGGCGGTGGCCGAATTGGTCGACGAGGGCGTGGCTGCCCGCTTCGTCGCCGTCCGGTTGCCGTACGGCGTCCAGCACGACGAGGCCGATGCGCAGCTCGCGCTGAGCTTCATCGACCCGCAGGAGACGATCGTGTTCGGCATCGAGGGTGGCGTCGACGGGTTCACGGCCGACTTCGCGGAGGCCGTGGGTGCGCCGATCAGCGATTTCGGCAAGGGGAACGTGAAGGCGCGCATGCGCATGATCGCGCAGTACGCGATCGCCGGTGAGTACGGGCTGCTCGTGGTCGGGACCGACCATGCGGCTGAGGCGCTGACCGGGTTCTTCACGAAATTCGGCGACGGCGGCGCAGACCTCGTGCCGCTGACCGGACTGACGAAACGCCAGGGGCGGTCGTTGCTCGAAGAACTCGGCGCACCTGAGCGCCTCTACCTGAAGGTGCCCACCGCCGATCTGCTCGACGGCGATCCCGGTCAGGCCGACGAAGCGAACCTCGGGCTCCGCTATCAGGACATCGACGCCTACCTCGAGGGCGAGGAGGTCGACGAAGCGGTCGCCGAGAAGATCGAGGCCCGCTACCTCCAGACACGGCACAAGCGCACGGTGCCCGCGTCGATGTTCGACGAGTGGTGGCGCTGAGCCCGGCCGCAGCTCGTCGAACTCAGCGCCGGGGCTCGGCCTCGGACAGTGCGGCCGTCGCAGCCTCCGACCCGGTCGGCAGGGTCTGCGTCGGTGCAGTCGCCGGATCAGCGGTGGCCGCGACCTCGCGGTAGCGGTCGTGGTGCTGCTCGGCGACCCACGTGTCCTGCGCGTCGATCGTTCCCTGGTCGGGCTCCTGACGTTGGGTGCGCCAGCGGTCGAGGTCGTTCTGGAACTGGCGTCGGCTGCGGCCGGGGTGGCGCTGCCAGTCGAGCAGCCGGTCGCGGAACTCGACGACGGCGGGATCGAGCTGGTAGCCGAACGTGGCCGACGCCCGCTTGAGTTCGTGCAGCTGGTGCGCCGCCCAGTTCGCCGCGACATCGGAACCGCGGATCGGCAGCAGCCGTACGACGATGTCGGCCTGGCCCACGGCGCGGTCGGCGAGCACCTGCTCCTGCGGGGTGAGCGAGTTCCAGACGGAGGCCTCGGTCGCGGCATCCACGAGCGCGGCGATCGCCGCAGCCTTCGCCTCGCGGTCGCGCTGCGCGACGACACGGCGGATCGCGGCGCTCGAGATCCACGCGGCGATGAGCCCCGCGGCGAGGACGGCGACGAAGAGCACGATCGCGGTGAACACCGTCGACTGGGAGGTGCTCGCGGTCAGCCAGGAGATGAAGTCGTTCCACCACTGCATGGCCGCAGGCTAGCGTGGCGCGCGCGCGGCGCCGTCGTGCGCCGACGGCGTGGCCCGAATCGACGCCGCGTTCAACGGAACAGTTCGATCGCCGACTCGGGCGACCAGAACTCGCCGAGCGGCACCGGTGGGCGGCCGCCGGGTACGAACCGCCGGACCGCGAACCGTGCGGTGATGCCGTCGCCGCGGCGCTCGACGTGGCCGAGCACCGTGCCGCCGGGACGCACCACGCGCCAGAGGTCGGGGCCCGCGGGCAGGATGGCGAGGCCGGGGACGGTGATGGGGAAGGGGTCGCGCACGCGGGCGGCGATGGTCGACATGTTGCTCCTCTCGATGTCGCAGCCGGCCCTGCGCGGGTGATGCGGTGAGCGTATTCCGACCCGCCGACATCGGCCTTCCCGCTCGTTCGCGGCCGTCCGACGCCAAACCGGCGACTTCTCCTCGACAGGCGCGGTTCTGTTCGCCTCGTCCACAGATCGGCTCGACGACGGCGGGATGCTCCGTGCCCGACGCGACGCTGGTGGCACGTGGTTCCGGGGCGGCATCCGGCACGAGGTCGCTCCGGAACCACGAGCCGTCGACTCGCGACGGCGCACGACTCGAGGAGAGCACATGACCGACAGCATCACGGTGACCGGCATCGTCGGCACCGATCCGACCCAGAAGGTGATCGGCGACGGCGTCGTCATCACCTCGTTCCGCCTCGCGTCCAACCGGCGCTACTTCGACAAGGCCAAGGGCACGTGGGAGAGCACGGAGACGAACTGGTTCACGGTGTCGGCGTTCCGGCAGCTCGGCCACAACGCCGGCTTCTCGGTGCGCAAGGGCCAGCACGTCGTCGTGCAGGGGCGTCTGCGGGTGCGCGCGTGGGAGGCGGGTGGCAAATCCGGTACCTCCGTCGACATCGAAGCCGATGCGATCGGGCACGACATGGCGTGGTGCATCTCGTCGTACGTCCGTACGCAGTCCGAATCCCGGTCGGCCGAGTCCGGCGCGGGCGACGCCGCCGACGACGTGGCCGCGCCCGTCGACGACGCCGGTTGGTCGAGTGTGTCGTCGGCCGGCGAATTCGGCGGAATCGGCGACGGAATCGGCGACACCGGGAGCCTCGGCCTCGAACCGATCGCAACGGATGACGAACTCGAGCGCGCCTACGCCGAATCGGCGAGCGACTGATCGGGGCTGGCCGCTCGAGCCGGTCGAACGCATAGACTCGGCTCGGGCGGTCGACACCGCGGTGAGGGGAAGCATGGCACGGCGGATCGGCACGACGGCGGCGCTCGCGCTGGTCACGACCGCGACGGTGCTCGCGCTCGCCGGCTGCACGTTCGGCGGGTCGACGCCGCCGACCGCTTCGCAGTCGCCGAGCGCATCGGTTCCGGCATCGACCGCGCCGGCTGCGCCGCCGACGCTCCGACCCGAGCTCTCGGCCGCCGAGAACCTCGAGTACTTCAACTCGGTCAACGCGGCCGTCGTCGTCGCCAACGCCGAAGCGCACGGTCGCGATTTCATCGACGCGCTCGTCGCCGCCGGCTTCGACAAGCAGGCGATGCAGGTGACCTCCGACGAGACGACCCAGGGCGATCCTGCCGACTCGATCCAGTTCGCCGTGCTCTTCCAGGACGAGTGCCTCGTCGGCCAGTACGGCCCCAAGTCGGGCGGCTATCACGGCGCGGTGCGCCCCGCGCTCGGCACGGGCGGCTGCCTCATCGGGCAGATGCGCCCCATAGACTGGTAGCCGACATGCGGCGGCCCGTGCTCGGTGGCCGCCGAACGGTGTGAGGAAAAGACTTGGCTGAATACATTTACTCGATGGTGCGCGCCCGCAAGGCGGTCGGCGACAAGGTCATCCTCGACGACGTGACGATGGCGTTCCTCCCCGGAGCGAAGATCGGCGTCGTCGGTCCGAACGGCGCCGGAAAGTCGACGATCCTCAAGATCATGGCCGGCCTCGATCAGCCGTCGAACGGCGAGGCGAAGCTCACCCCCGGCTTCTCCGTGGGCATCCTCATGCAGGAGCCCGAGCTCGACGAGGACAAGACCGTGCTCGAGAACGTCCAGCAGGGCGTCGGCCCGATCAAGGCGAAGCTCGACCGCTTCAACGAGATCTCGCTGCTCATGGCCGAGCCCGATGCCGACTTCGATGCCCTCCTCGCCGAGATGGGAACGCTGCAGGAGGAGATCGACGCGGCCGACGCGTGGGATCTCGACTCGCAGCTCGAGCAGGCGATGGACGCGCTGCGGTGCCCACCGGGCGACGAGATCGTCTCGGTGCTCTCGGGCGGTGAGAAGCGCCGCGTCGCACTCTGCAAGCTCCTCCTGCAGAAGCCCGACCTGCTGCTCCTCGACGAGCCCACGAACCACCTCGACGCCGAGAGCGTGCTCTGGCTCGAGCAGCACCTCGCGAAGTACCCCGGCGCGGTGCTCGCCGTCACCCACGACCGGTATTTCCTCGACCACGTCGCCGAGTGGATCTGCGAGGTCGACCGCGGTCGCCTCTACCCCTACGAGGGCAACTATTCGACCTACCTCGAGAAGAAGCAGGAGCGACTCACCGTCCAGGGCAAGAAGGACGCGAAGCTCGCGAAGCGACTGAAGGAAGAGCTCGAGTGGGTCCGCTCGAACGCGAAGGGCCGGCAGGCCAAGTCGAAGGCCCGTCTCGCCCGGTACGAGGAGATGGCGACAGAGGCCGAGCGCACGCGCAAGCTCGACTTCGAGGAGATCCAGATTCCGGCTGGTCCCCGCCTCGGCGACATCGTGCTCGAGGTCAAGAACCTGAAGAAGGGCTTCGGCGACCGGGTCCTCATCGACGGGCTCAGCTTCTCGCTGCCGCGCAACGGCATCGTCGGCATCATCGGTCCGAACGGCGTCGGCAAGACCACGCTCTTCAAGACGATCGTGGGCATCGAACCCGCCGACGGCGGCGACGTGAAGATCGGCGAGACCGTGCAGATCTCGTACGTCGACCAGACCCGTGGCGGCATCGACCCGAACAAGTCCCTGTGGGAGGTCGTCTCCGACGGGCTCGACTACATCCAGGTCGGCAAGACCGAGGTGCCGAGCCGTGCGTACGTCTCGACCTTCGGGTTCAAGGGGCCCGACCAGCAGAAGCGCGCGGGCGTCCTGTCGGGCGGTGAGCGCAACCGGCTGAACCTCGCTCTCACCCTGAAGCAGGGCGGCAACCTGCTGCTCCTCGACGAGCCGACCAACGACCTCGACGTCGAGACGCTGTCGAGCCTCGAGAACGCGCTGCTCGAGTTCCCCGGCTGCGCCGTCGTGATCACCCACGACCGGTGGTTCCTCGACCGCATCGCGACGCACATCCTCGCGTACGAGGGCACCGACGAGAACCCGTCGAACTGGCACTGGTTCGAGGGCAACTTCGAGGCGTACGAGGCGAACAAGGTCGAGCGCCTCGGCGCCGACGCCGCGAAGCCGCACCGTTCCACGTACCGCAAGCTCACGCGAGACTGAGATGCGCCTGCACGTGCCGACTCCGCTCCGCTGGAGCGATCTCGACGCCTACGGGCACGTGAACAACGCCCGGATGCTGAGCCTTCTCGAGGAGGCTCGCATCCAGGCGTTCTGGGTGAACGACGACGGCACTGCAGAACACGCGGTCGGCGCGTCGACGGCGGTGCTCGATGCGACGCCCGGCTCGACGACGATCACACTCATCGCGCGCCAAGAGGTGGAGTACCTCGCCCCCATCCCGTATCAGCGGCTGCCGCTCGACGTCGAGCTGTGGATCGGGCACATGGGCGGTGCGAGCCTCGACGTCTGCTACGAGGTCTACTCGCCGGCCGGGGCGTCGCCGCGCGTGCTGTACACCCGTGCGGTCACGACGATCGTGCTCGTGGATGCCGCGACCGAGCGGCCGCGGCGCATGAGCGACGACGAGCGCGCCGCGTGGGAGCCGTACCTCGAGGCGCCGATCGAGTTCCGTCGGCGCTGAGCTCCCGCTGGCCGCGTCGCCGACCTCGGCGCGGGTTCCGACGGCCTTGGTGCGTGGGCGCTGAGCTCCCGCTGTGCCGCGTCGCCGGGCCTCCTGTGGACTCCGGTCGGTCTCAGGACGCCGTGACGATCTCGTCGCCGGCGACCTCGATCTTGATCGGGCTGAGCGGCTCGGGTGCCGGCCCCGCCAGCACGTCGCCGGTCGCCGCGTCGTAGATCGACCCGTGGCACGGGCAGTGGAACTCGGCGCCCGCTGCCGCCACGACGCACTGCTGGTGGGTGCAGATGGCGCTGAAGGCGACGTACTCGCCGGCCTTCGGTTGCGCCACGAGCACCGGGGCACCGGCGACGGTCGCGTCGATGCTGCCGCCGACGGGAACATCGGCCGCCGCGGCGACCTGCTCCCCGGCGGGCGGCGGGGCCGATGAGGCATCCCCGGCAGCAGGCGGCGCGGAATCGGAGCCGGTGCCGGAGGCGTCCGTGCAGCCGGCCAGTGCGAGCGCACCGCCGATCGCGCCGGCCGAACCGAGTGCGATCGCCGCGCGCCGCGTGAGATCGGGGGAAGTCGCCATCGCCGAACTCCTTCGTCCGTGTCGGGCGTCGAGCGGCGCCCTGCTCACCATTGTGTGCCACCGGTCGCAGCTGCGCCCGGAACCCACGGCGGAAACTCAGTCGAAGTCGGCGGGGTGCGGGACCCGCACCATGCCCTCCTGGGCGACGCTCGCGACGAGCAACCCCTCGCGGGTGTAGATGCGACCCAGCGAGAGGCCGCGCCCGCCGCTCGCCGACGGCGACTCCTGCACGTACAGCAGCCATTCGTCGACGCGGGCGTCGCGGTGCCACCACATCGCGTGGTCGAGGCTCGCGACCTTGAGACCGGGCGTCGCCCAGGCCACTCCGTGCGCACGGAGCACGGGCTCGAGGATGGAGTAGTCGCTCGCGTAGGCGAGCGCCGCGCGGTGCTGCTTGGGGTCGTCGGGAAGCCGGCCGAACGCCTTCATCCACACCGCCTGCCGCGGCGACCGCTCGCCCTCGACCGAGAGGTACACGGGCGACGGCACGTGCCGCACATCGAAGGCGCGCTCGCTCGACCAGTAGCGGGCGACGTCGTGTTCGACGCTGCCGAGCACGTCGGCCGTCGACGGCAGCGACTCGGGATCCGGCAGGCCCTCGGGCATCTCGAGCTGGTGCTCGACGCCCTCGTCGTGGGTCTGGAACGAGGCGATGAGCGACAGGATCGGCTCGCCGTGCTGGTAGGCCTGCGTGCGCCGCGTGGAGAACGACCTGCCGTCGTGGATGCGATCCACCGAGAAGGTGATCGGGTGCGCGACGTCACCCGGCCGCAGGAAGTAGCCGTGCATCGAGTGGATGTTGCGGTCCTCGGGCACGGTGCGCAGCGCCGCGACGATCGACTGGGCGAGCACCTGCCCGCCGAAGACGCGGCCGAGCGGCATCCACTGCGACGGACCGGTGAAGATGTCCTCCGTCGTGCGGGCACCGGTGTCGGTGAGGTTGAGCGTGCTCAGCAGGCCGTCGATCGGTCCGTTCATCGATCCTCCGTGTCGGTGGGCGGCCGCGGCTGCGCAGCGAACCGCAATGCGCCGGAATGCGGCCTGCGCACTTGGTAGTTTAGACAGGAGATGGTTGAACGACTCACGCTCGCCGACAGCTTGTCGCTCGGTGACCTGCACACGTACCTCCAGCGGGCCGGCCGCGTCGAAGACGGGTCGGTGCGCCTCGTCGCGGGCTCCCGCATCCTCGCCGTCTACACCGCGATCCTCTACCCCCGCGGCATCCTCGACGAGAGCCCGACCGTGCTGGGACTGCGCACGTTCGCCCTCGCCGACGACGACGAGTTCGACTCGGTCGTGCCGATGCGCTCGCTCGTCGAGCGCATCGTCCGGGCGCGTGGCGAACTCGGCGAGGACGACGAGTCGCGTCCGGTGTCGATGTCCCGCCCGCCCGAGGTGAACACCGTGACCTGGGCGGGCATCTCGCCGCCCAGGGGCGGCTGGCGGGCGCTCGGTGAGACGGATGCCGCGGTGCTGGAGTCCGCCGCCCGCGAGGGCATCGACGAGGTGGCGAAGGCCATTCCCGAGGGCACCGGCGAGCAGCTCGTGCAGCGGGTGCGTTCCGAGGTCTGGGGTCGCGGGGTCGACGGGCTCGAGTACGTGCCCACCGGCGCCGCCTTCGCCGCGTTCAGCCTCGGGTTCCTCGGCGACGACCCGGTCCGGCTCTTCGAGACCGGTCCGTGGACGCGACTCACGTCGCGCCGCGGACACGTGCTCGTGCGCCGCAAGCCGTGGACGCTGAAGTCCTGACGTCGGACTCCCGACTCAGCCGCGCGCGATCGCCCGCCCCGCCGAACGGCCCGTGAAGAGGCATCCGCCGAGGAAGGTGCCCTCGAGCGCCCGGTAGCCGTGCACGCCGCCACCGCCGAAGCCGGCCGCCTCGCCGACCGCGTAGAGGCCCGGCACGGGCGTGCCGTCGGCGCCGAGCGCGCGCGAGTCGAGGTCGGTCTGGATGCCGCCGAGACTCTTGCGGGTGAGGATGTGCAGCTTCACGGCGATGAGCGGGCCGGCCTCTGGGTCGAGGAAGCGATGCGGGGTCGCCACCCGGATGAGCTTGTCGCCGCGGTAGCGGCGCGCACCGCGGAGCGCCGTGATCTGCAGGTCCTTCGAGAACTCGTTCTCGATCTCGCGATCGTGGGCGTGCACCTCGCGCTCGATGTTCGCGGTGTCGAGCTCGACCTCGGGGGAGAGGTCGCTCATCCGCTCGAGCAGCTCGTCGAGGGTGTCGGCGACGATGAAGTCGACGCCGTGCTCCTTGAACGCCTCGACCGGTGCGGGGGCGCCGGGCCGGACGCGCTGGGCGAGGAGCTTCAGGTCCTTGCCCGTCAGGTCGGGGTTCTGCTCGCTGCCCGAGAGGGCGAACTCCTTCTCGATGATCTTCTGGGTGAGCACGAACCACGAGTGCCCGTGGCCGGTCGCCATGAGGTGTTCGAGCGTGCCGAGCGTGTCGAAGCCGGGGAAGAGCGGCGGCGGCAGGCGGCGACCCTCGGCGTCGAACCAGAGCGATGAGGGCCCCGGCAGGATGCGGATGCCGTGCAGCGGCCAGACCGGGTCCCAGTTGGTGATGCCCTCGGTGTAGTGCCACATGCGGTCGCCGTTCACGAGACGCGCGCCGGATGCCTCGGCGATGCCGAGCATGCGTCCGTCGACGTGCGCCGGCACGCCCGAGAGCATCTCGGCGGGCGGCTCGCCGAGCCGCGCCGGCCACGCCGCGCGCACGAGTTCGTGGTTGCCGCCGATGCCACCCGACGAGACGACCACGGCGGGCGCGCGAAGCTCGAAGTCGCCGACCACGTCGCGGTTCGAGGCCTCGCCGCGCGCGGCGTCGTCGGCGGCCAGCAGGGCGCCGCGGACGCCCACGACCGCACCGCCCTCGACGATGAGCTCGTCGACGCGGTGGCGGTGGCGGAACTCGACGAGGCCCGCGGCCTCGCCGGCCTTCACCCGGGCGATGAACGGCGCGAGCACGCCCGGACCGGTGCCCCAGGTGATGTGGAACCGGGGCACCGAGTTGCCGTGGCTGATCGCCTGCCCGGCGCCGCGTTCGGCCCAGCCGACGACGGGGAAGAACCGCACGCCCTTCTCGTGCAGCCACGCACGCTTCTCACCGGCGGCGAACTCGAGGTACGCGTCGGCCCAGCGGCGGCCCCATTCGTCCTCATCGCGGTCGAAGCCCGCGGTGCCGGCCCAGTCCTGCCGGGCGAGGTCGAGCGAGTCCTTGACGCCCATGCGGCGCTGCTCGGGTGAATCGATGAGGAAGAGGCCGCCGAACGACCAGTGGGCCTGGCCGCCGAGGCTCGCCGCGGGTTCCTGGTCGACGATCACGACCCTGCGGCCGGCATCGACGAGCTCGGATGCCGCGACGAGGCCGGAGAGGCCGGCGCCGACGATGATCGCATCGGGGGTGGGGTTGGCTGCCACAGTGACTCCTTCGTCGCTTCGGGTGGGTGGCGGGTGGATCGGTCAGTCGTCGAACGTGTTCACCATGGCGAACGCGGCACGTTGGAGATAGTCCCACAGCGTCTCCTCGGCGAGCGGGGGCAGCTCGAGCGAGTCGACGGCGGTGCGCATGTGGGCGAGCCAGCGGTCACGGGCGTCGGGGTTGACCTTGAACGGCTGGTGGCGGAGGCGCAGTCGCGGGTGGCCCCGCTCCTCGCCGTAGGCCGTCGGTCCGCCCCAGTACTGCTCGAGGAAGAGCTGCAGGCGTCGCGCAGCCGGACCGAGGTCCTCCTCGGGGTACATGGGCTTCAGCACGGGGTCGTCGGCGACGCCGCGGTAGAACTCGGCGACAAGCCGCTCGAACGTCGCACTGCCGCCGACCTGCTCGTAGAACGACTGCGGCTCGGTCATGCGGTGCCTCCCGTGGGCGGGGTTGGCGGCTTCGGCGTGGTCGGCGTCGTTCCGGCGGCCCCAGTGCCGCCGACCGTGCCGCGTGGCAGGCGCGGTGCCCGGTTCTTCGGCTTCGTCATGGTCTGCCCGGGGACGACCGAGTTCGGCGCGGTGCGCGGCGGCTTCGCGCCCTTCACCCGAGTTGCGCCGTCGAAGCCGGTAAGCACGACGCTCGCGAGGCTCGGCAGCTTCAGCTCCATCTCGTCGAGTGTGCGCTTCAGGCGCATCCGGAGCTCGCGGGCGACGTCGTCCTTCGCCGAGGACCGCACCTTCATGACGACCCGCAGCACCATCGCGTCGGCGGAGATCGACTCGAGCCCCCAGACCTCGGGCTTCTCGAGCACGCGGGAACGCCACTTGCTCGAGTGCGCCATCTCGGTCGCGGTGCGCAGCAGTTCGGCCTCGACGGACTCGACGTCGGCGTCGTACGGCACGGCGAGGTCGATGATGACGCGGGCCCAGCCCTGGGACATGTTGCCGACGCGCAGGATCTCGCCGTTGCGCACGAACCAGAGCGTGCCGTTGACGTCGCGGACCGTCGTGATACGGATGCGCACCTCCTCGACGATGCCCGTCGCGGGGCCGAGGTCGACGACGTCGCCGACGCCGAGCTGGTCCTCGACGACCATGAAGATGCCGTTCAGTGCGTCCTTCACGATGTTCTGCGCACCGAAGCCGAGGCCTGCGCCGACCGCGGCGGTCAAGAGCGCGAAGGAGCCGAGGATCTGCTCGTTGATCGTCGTGACGATGAGCAGCACGACGACGATGAAGAGCGTCACGTTGACGATGTTCGTGAGCACCGTGCCGAGCGTGCGGGTGCGCTGAACGACGCGCACCGCCGCGAGCGGCGATGCTTGCAGGGCCTGGGTGTCGGTGACGTCCTGCTTCTTCTTGACGCCCGTGACGATCTGCTTGACGACCCGCTCGATGACGAAGTGCAGCACCCAGCGGATCAGCAGCGCGATCACGATGATCATCACGATGGAGATCAACTTGCCGAGGATGACATCCCAGTTCGTCGCCCACCAAGTGCCGAGATCAGTCCAGAAGTTGGGGTTGACCGGGTTGTCTTCCGCTTGGGCGGCCGTGAATGTCGTGAACCCGAACATGGTGTGCAAGTCTACTGAGCCCCATCCGAGAGCTCGCTGGCATCGCGTGCGCGCGCGGCGAGCGCGCGGTCGAGCTCGGCGAGGTGCTCGGCGACGACCCGGTGCATCGACGCCGGCTCGGGGTGATCGGCGAGCCAGGCTCGGGCGAACTCGGCGAGGTCGGCATCGACGAGCGGCGTCGGGAACAGGCGCTTCGAGAGGATCGAGGCCATGTTGAAGCTGCGGTCGGCCCACACCGTCGGCATCGCGTCGAAGTAGTCGCGCGCGACCGCCGCGAGGAGTTCCGGCGAGTTCGTCCGGCGCCAACCGTCGGCGACGGCCCGCGCGAGGTCGTTCGAGAGGCTCTCGTCGGTCATGGCACGCCGCCACGCGGCATCCTTCACCGCCTGGTCGGGCCGCGCCGCGCGCGCCGTCGCTGCGAGCTGGCGGCCCTTCGCGGTGTCGTCGGCGGCGAGGGCGGCGTCGATCTCGTCGTCGTCGCCCGCGCCGAGCGCCGAGCGGGCGATCACGATCTCCCAGCGCAGGTCGAGGTCGATCGCGAGTCCGTCGAGCGAGACGGAGCCCTCCAGGAGGCTGCCGAGCACGTCGCCGTGCGCGTCGCTCGACGCGAGCGCCGTGAAGGCCTTGACGAACTGCAGCTGCGCGTCGGACCCGGCGGGTGCGAGTTCGGCGAGCGCCCAGATCGCGTCGCCCGCCTCGGCCGCCAGCCGCTCGCGGTGCTCGTCGGCGAGGTAGCGCCCGACGGCGAGCTCGAGCCGGCTGAGCGCGAGCGACCGTGCCGACGACTGGGTCTCGTGGCCGATCGCCGCGAGCACGAGTCGCACGAATGCGGCGGCCGGCAACTCGGCGTCGCGCACCGCGTCCCACGCGGAACCGAGCACGACCGCGCGGGCGACCGGGTCGGCGATCTCGGCGAGGTGCCGAACCGCCGTCTCGAACGAGGCGCCGTCGAGGCGCACCTTGGCGTAGGTGAGGTCGTCGTCGTTCACGAGCAGCAGGTCGGGTCTCGCGAGTCCGACGAGCTCAGGCACCGCCGTGCGTGCACCGTCGACGTCGAGCTCGAAGCGGCCCGTGCGCTGGAGCTTGCCGAACGCATCGAGCTCGTAGTAGCCGATCGCGAGCCGGTGCGGTCGGAGGGTCGGATGCGACTCGGCCGCGGTCTGCACGACGGCCGCGGAGATGATGGTGCCCGAGGCATCCGTCTCGACGTCGGCGCGCAGCGTGTTCACGCCCGCCGTCTCGAGCCAGAGCCGCGACCACTCGGTGAGCTCGCGGCCGCTCGCGGCCTCGAGCTCGTCGAGCAGGTCGCGCAGGGTCGCATTTCCGCCCGAGTGCTTCGCGAGATAGGCGCCCACCCCGCGCTTGAACGCGTCGAGGCCGACCCAGGCGACGAGCTGCTTCAGCACCGACGCGCCCTTGTCGTAGGTGATGGCGTCGAAGTTGACCTCCACGTCTTCGAGGTCACGGATCTCGGCGACGATCGGGTGCGTCGAGGGCAGCTGGTCCTGCTCGGCGGCGTGGGTCTTCTCGTCGTTGGCGAACGTCGACCAGACGCCCGTGAACTCGGTGACCTGCGAGGTCGCGAGGGTCGACGCCCAGGTCGCGAACGACTCGTTGAGCCAGATGTCGTTCCACCACTTCATGGTCACCGAGTTGCCGAACCACATGTGGCTGAGCTCGTGCAGCACGACGATCGCGCGCTGTTCGCGGCGCGCGTCGGAGACCCGCGAGCGGAACAGGTACCCCTCGTTGAAGGTGACCGCGCCGACGTTCTCCATGGCGCCCCAGTTGTACTCGGGCACGAAGATCTGGTCGTACTTGCCGTACGGGTACGGCACGCCGAACGCGTCCTCATAGAACGCGAGCCCCGCCTGCACGGTCGAGAACATCATGTCGGGGTCGGCGTACTCGGCGAGCGACGCCCGGGTGAAGAGGCCGAGCGGCACCTCGCGGCCGTCGATGCTCGAGGCGGTCCCGCGCCAGCTCGCGTAGGGACCGGCGATGATCGCGATGATGTAGCTCGAGATGACGGGCCCGGTCTCGAACGCCCAAGTCGCGACCGAGGATGCCGCGGGGCCCGCCACCGGCTCGGGGGAGGGTGCGTTCGAGAGCACGGTCCAGTGCGCGGGCGCGGTGATCGTGAATCGCACGCCCGCCTTGAGGTCGGGTTGGTCGAAGACGGCGTACACGCGGTTCGCCTCGGCGACCGCGAACTCGGTGTAGAGGTAGGTCTCGCCGTCGACGGGGTCGACGAAGCGGTGGAGACCCTCGCCGGTGTTGGTGTACCGGGCGTCGGCGACGACGCGCAGCTCGTTGTCGGCGGCGAGGCCGTCGAGTCGGATGCGCGTGCCGTCGCTCACCTCGGCCGGGTCGAGCGACCGCCCGTTAAGCACCACCTCGTGCACGCGCGCGGTGCAGGCCTCGATGAAGGTCGAGGCGCCCGGCGCGCCCGTGAACCGGGCCGTCGTCTCGCTGCGGAACGTCTCGCCGTCGCCCGTGAGGTCGAGTACGACCTCGTAGCTCGGGGAGCCGACGATCGTCGCGCGCTCCTCGGCCTCTGAGCGGGTGAGGTTGGCAGCAGGCATGGACGATCCCTTCGTAGCGGCGGTGCCCAGCCAGCCTAGCGATCCGAGGGGGCGCCACCGTGCGGGGCGAGCAGCCCGAGCTCGTAGGCGAGGATGACGAGCTGCACCCGGTCGCGGGCGCCGAGTTTCTGCAGCACGCGGCCGACATGGGTCTTCACGGTCGACTCCGAGAGGAAGAATCGCTCGGCGAGCTCGCCGTTGTTGAGCCCCTCGGCGATCGCGACGAGGATCTCGCGCTCACGGGTGGTGAGCGCGTCCAACGGCGCGGGGTCGGCCGCGGCGTCCTCACGCGCTGCCGCCGAGCCGTCGATCGGCAGTTCTGCGGCGAACAGTTCGAGCATGCGGCGGGTCACCCGGGGCGAGAGCGCCGCCTCGCCCGAGTGCACCGTGCGGATCGCGGCCACGAGCTCCTGCGGTCGTACGTCCTTCAGGAGGAACCCGCTGGCTCCCGACCGGATCGCCGCGAAGGCGTACTCGTCGAGATCGAAGGTCGTGAGCACGATGACCCGGGTCTCGGGATGCCGCGCCGTCACCTGCGCCGTGGCCGCGATGCCGTCCATCCCGGGCATCCGCACGTCCATCAGCAGCACGTCGATGCGGTTCGCATCGACGAGTTCGAGGGCGGCCCGACCGTCGCCCGCCTCGCCGACGACCTCGACGTCGGGCTCGGCGTCGAGGACCAGCCGGAACCCCGTGCGCACGAGCGCCTGATCGTCGACGAGGCCGACACGGACGGGCGGCGCGGTCGAGGCGTCGATGTCGGTCTCGGTCATTCGTCGGCCTCGTTCGCGGTCGTCGGTCGGTCGGGGGAGTCGGTGCCCTGGTCGGGGATCGCGGCGCGGAGCCGCCAGCCCCGGCCGGCGCGAGGGCCGGCTTCGAGCACGCCGCCGTAGAGGGCGACCCGCTCACGGAGCCCGGCGAGCCCTCGTCCGGCGCCCTGCGTCGAGGTCGCGGTTCCCGGTCTCGGCGGCGGCGAGTCGTCGTCGACGACGATCTCGAGACCGGTCGACGAGTGCTCGACGCGCACGTCGACGCGGTGCGCGCGCTCGCCGTGGCGCAGCGCGTTGGTGAGGCCCTCCTGCACCACCCGGTAGGCCGCGAGCTCGCGCGCCGGGTCGGCGGCCGGCCGGCCGATGGTCGTGAGCCGGACGGGCAGGCCGGCGTCCCTGAACCCGTCGACGAGATCGGGGAGCTCGGCGAGTCCCGGCTGGGGCGCGAGCTCGGCCGAGGCGGCACCCGGCTCCGACAGCACGCCGAGCATCCGGCGCATCTCGCCGAGGGCCTCGCGACCCGTCTCGGCGACGCTGCGCATGACCTCGGCCGCCCGATCGGGGTCGCGCGCGGTCGTCGCCGCGGAGCCGTCGGCGAGCGTCACCATCACGGTGAGGCCGTGCGACACGATGTCGTGCAGTTCGCGCGCGATGCGGGCACGTTCGGCAGCCGCGGCGAGCTGCGCCTGCTGGTCGCGCTCGCGCGCGAGGTCGTGCGCTCGGGCGATGAGCGCGTCGAGGTATCGGCGACGGTTGCCCACCGTGACGCCGATCAGGGTCGCGATGAGCAGCACGACCGCGTACTGCGACGACGCCGCGGCGGGACCGACTTCGAGGTCGGGCCGACCGAGGGCGGGATCGGCCGCCATCCAGGTCGCGAGGTAGGCGGCGGCGGTCGAGACCGCGACCGAGCCCGCGAAGCCGATCCAGGCCGACTTCGTCGACCGGTAGACGCCGAGGCCGTACAGTGCGAACAGCATCGGGTACACGTCGCTCGCCCCGAACGGGTACACGAGGAAGCACACGACCCAGGCGACGCCCATCACGAGCCACGGGCGGCTGCGCCGGAACAGCAGCAGCGCGGCGCCGCCGAGCGCGATGCCGATGAGTTGCAGCATCGTCGACCAGAGGGGCGGGTTCTGCGAGTCGCTCGCCATCACGACGGCCCCGATGAAGGTCGGGACGACGTAGACCGCGGTGATGAGCGAGTCGGTCAGCCGAGGGTGACGCGCCCAGAACTGCCGGATGACGCCCGGCGGCTTCGGCAGACGGAGTTCTCCCCCGACCGCCGAAGCCGGGCGGCCGGGGGAGAACGGTGCTTCCGTCATAGGCAGGACTCTACGCGTCCCTGCGCTTCAGGAGCACCGAGGCGCCGGCGAGGGATGCCCCCACCCAGGCCAGCACGATCAGGAGGCTCTGCCAGGCGTTCGGCCCGGTGATCGCCGCGTCGTCGGCGCCGATCGCGGTGAACATCGTCATGCCCGACGACGAGAGCAGGTACGGGATAGCGTCGTGCGCCCAGTCGGCGGGGATGAGCTGCAGCACCGTCGGCAGCAGGAGCAGCAGACCGAGCACCGCGGCGATCCCGCCTGCGCTGGAGCGGATCATGGTGCCCACGCCGAGTGCGAACACGGCCACGAACGCGAGATAGAGGGCGCCTCCGGCGAGCACGAGGAGCGTGTTCGCGTCGGCCAGGTCGAACTCGCTGCCGAAGACGATCGTCGACGTCACGTACGCCGCGAGGTTCGCGACGAGGCCGACGACGAACGTCGCGACGAACAACACGACGCCCTTCGCGGCGAGGGCGGGAAGCCGCTTCGGCACCGCCGTGAGCGTCGAGCGGATCATTCCGGTCGTGTACTCGCCGCTGATGACGAGCACGCCGAGCACGCCGACGACGAGCTGGCCGAAGTACACGCCGAACGTGGAGGCCTGGAGGACGAGCTCGTGCGTCTGCTCCACGGGAAGCGGGCCGCCGTCGATCTCCTCGCCGCCCATGCCGTTCACCATGCTGAGCGACATGAGCAGGGCCATCCCGAGCGAGATGGCGATGACGATGAGGTACGACCAGACGGTCGATCGCAGGCTGCGCAGCTTGATCCACTCGGAGCGCAGGACACCGCCGAAGGTCAGCCGCGACGTGCGTGCGGTCTGCGAGGGGTGCGTCGCGGTGGGGGTGATCGTGGTCATCGGACGGCCTCCGTACGGTATTCGACGGCGTCGGCCGTGAGGGCCATGTAGGCCTCCTCGAGCGACGCGTTCTGGGGGGTGAGTTCGTGGATCGCGAGGCCGTTCGCGGCGGCGAGGTCGCCGATGCCGGATGCCTCGACCCCCGTCACCTCGAGCAGGCCCGCCTCCGAACGGACCACGGCGACGTCGGGCGCGGCGAGCAGGTCGGCGAGCTGCGAGGCGTGCGGCGAGCGGACGCGCACCCGCGGTCGGTTGCCGCCGGCGACGATGTCGGCCACCGGTGCGTCGGCGATGATCTCGCCGCGGCCGAGCACGATGAGGTGGTCGGCGGTCTGGGCCATCTCGCTCATGAGGTGCGAGGAGAGGAAGACGGTGCGACCCTCACCGGCGAGATGGCGCACGAACTGGCGCACCCACAGCACGCCCTCGGGGTCGAGGCCGTTCACGGGCTCGTCCAGGATGAGGGTGGAGGGGTCGCCGAGCATCGCCGCGGCGATGCCGAGCCGCTGGCCCATGCCGAGCGAGAAGCCGCCGACGCGCTTGCGGGCGACCGACTCGAGGCCGGTGAGTTCGATGACCTCGCGCACGCGGCGCTTGCCGATGCCGTGCGTCGCCGCCATCGCGAGCAGGTGGTTCTCGGCGGTGCGACCGGTGTGCACGGCCTTCGCATCGAGGAGGGCGCCGACCTCGTGCAGGGGTGCACGGTGCTCGGCGTACGCCTTGCCGCCGACGGTGACCACGCCCGCGCTCGGGCGGTCGAGTCCGACGATCATGCGCATCGTGGTCGACTTGCCGGCGCCGTTGGGGCCGAGGAACCCGGTCACCTGGCCGGGTCGCACGCTGAAGGAGATGTCGTTGACGGCGGTCTTCGCGCCGTAGCGCTTGGTGAGCGCGGTTGCGGTGATCATGTCTTCGACGCTACGGATGCCGCGGCCGTCGGCGCATCGGCCGCAGGAATGGTTCGGGGCGGCGGCGAGTGGTACCCCGGTACCACTCGCCGCCGCCCCGGACCCGGTGGTCGAGTAGCGAGCGACGAGGGAGCACGCGTATCGAGACCCGCACGCACGCGGGTCTCGATACGCTTCGCTACTCGACCACCGACGGCACTACTGCGCGTCGCGCGCCTGTGCGGCCAGGGCCCGTTCGACGCCGGCGACGTTCTCGATGACGAGGCGGCGCAGGGCCGGTGCGGCGTCCTGGTTGGCGTCGAGCCAGGCGTGGCTGGCGTCGACGAGGGCGCGGTTCGCGAGCGTGGCCGGGTAGAGCAGCTCGACGAGCTTCTCGGCGATGGCGTAGCTGCGGGTCTTCCAGACCTCGCCGATCATGCCGAAGTAGCGCTCGACGAAGGGTGCGAGCAGCGACTGGTCGTCGGCGCGGACGAAGCCGGCCGCGGTGGTGCGAACGACCGAGTTCGTCGCGGTGTCGGCGACGACGATCGAGTCCCAGGCACGCTGCTTGCCGTCGGCGGTCGGCATGGCGGCGCGGGCGTGCGCCGCCGACTCCTGGCCGGTCGCGGTCTTGTCGGTCGCGAGTCGGGCGTCGATCTCGGCGTCGCCGGCACGGCCTGCGGCGACGAGCGCGATGAGCAGCTCCCAGCCGAGGTCGGTGTCGATGTCGAGACCCTCGAGCGAACGCGTGCCCGCGAACAGCTCGGCGAGTGCGTCGACGTGGGTGCCGGCCTCGGCGATCGCGGCGAACGACTTCACGAACTGGAACTGGGCGTCGCTGCCGGCCTCGGCCTGCTGCGCGAGCGTCCAGAACCCGTCGGCGAGCGTGCGACGCGCGTCGACGCGGCGCTCGGGCGCGACGTACGAGCTCGCGGCGAGCTGGGCGTTCGCGAGGATGATGCGCAGCGTCGTCGACTCGGTCTCGCTGGCGATGTTGCCGAGCACGAGCTCGAGGTAGTCGCTCGCGGTGGTCTCGGCATCGCGGGTGGCGTCCCAGACGCTCGACCAGACGAGGGCGCGGGCGAGGGGGTCCTCGATCTTCGAGAGGTTTGCGATCGCGACCTGCTGGGACGCCTCGTCGAGGCGGATCTTCGCGTACGCGAGGTCGTCGTCGTTGAGGAGCACGAGGTCGGGCCGCGCCAGGCCTGTCAGCTCGGCGACCTCGGTGCGCTCGCCGTCGACGTCGAGCTCGACGCGGTGTTCGCGCACGAGCTTGCCGTCACGCAGGTTGTAGAACCCGATCGCGAGGCGGTGCGGGCGGATCGTCGGGTAGTCGGGGTGGGCCGACTGGAGCACCGCGAACGAGGTGATGTTCCCCGCGTCATCCGTGCCGATCTCGGGGCGGAGGGTGTTGACGCCCGCGGTCTCGAGCCACAGCTTCGACCAGCCCGACAGGTCGCGACCGCTGGCGGTCTCGAGCTCGGTGAGCAGGTCGGCGAGGGTCGTGTTGCCCCACGCGTGCTTCTTGAAGTACGCGGAAACGCCGGTGAAGAACGCGTCGATGCCGACCCAGGCGGCGAGCTGCTTGAGCACCGAGCCGCCCTTGGCGTAGGTGATGCCGTCGAAGTTGACGAGCACGTCTTCCAGGTCGCGGATCTCGGCCACGATCGGGTGCGTCGACGGCAGCTGGTCCTGGCGGTAGGCCCAGCTCTTCTCCATCGAGTTGAACGTCGTCCAGGCGTGGTGCCACTCGGTCGCCTCGGCGGTCGCGATCGTCGACGCCCATTCGGCGAAGGACTCGTTGAGCCAGAGGTCGTTCCACCACTTCATCGTGACGAGGTCGCCGAACCACATGTGCGCGAGCTCGTGCAGGATCGTGACGACGCGGCGCTCCTTGATCGCGTCGGTCACCTTGGAACGGAAGACGTACACCTCGGTGAACGTGACGCAGCCCGCGTTCTCCATGGCGCCCGCGTTGTACTCGGGCACGAACAGCTGGTCGTACTTCGTGAACGGGTACGGCACATCGAACTTGTCTTCGAAGTACTCGAAGCCCTGCTTCGTCTTCTCGAAGATGTAGTCGGCGTCGAGGTACTGCGACAGGCTCTTGCGGCTGAACACGCCGAGCGGGATGGTACGGCCGTCGGAGCTCGTGAGCTCGTCGCGGACGACGTCGTACGGACCGGCCACGAGGGCGGTGATGTAGCTCGAGATGCGGTGCGTGGGCTCGAACGACCAGGTCGCCGAGTCGGTGCCGGCGGCGACGGGCTCGGGCGTGGGCATGTTCGACACGACCTGCCAGTGCGACGGCGCGGTCACCGTGAAGCGGAACGCGGCCTTCAGGTCGGGTTGCTCGAACACGGCGAACATGCGGCGCGAGTCGGGCACCTCGAACTGGGTGTACAGGTACACCTCGCCGTCGGCGGGGTCGACGAAGCGGTGCAGTCCCTCACCCGTGTTCATGTACCGGCCGTCGGCCTCGACGACGAGCACGTTCTCGGCCGCGAGATTCGGCAGCTGGATGCGCACGCCGTCACTGACCTCGGCCGGGTCGAGCGCGACGCCGTTGAGCGTGACCGAGTGCACCTTCGCGGTGATCGCGTCGATGAAGGTCGACGCGCCCGGCGTGGTCGCGTCGAAACGCACGGTCGTGGTGGACGTGAAGACCTCGGGGCCGACGGTGACGTCGAGCACGACGTCGTAGTCGTGCACCGTCACGAGCGCGGCGCGCTCCTCGGCTTCGAGTCGGGTGAGGTTCTCTCCGGGCACGTGCGCTCCTTCGCAAGTATCGACGCGGCTCGTGGCCGCAGGCAACGCGTCCCAGCCTAGCCCTCGGCGGCGTCGCCCGAGTAGACGCGCGATCGGCGGAGTCGTCTCAGTCGCGAACGATCGAGAGCACCGCAGCGCCGAACGCGGGGAGGGCTGCGACGACTGCGACGGCGAGGAGGATCCGTCCCGTGATCACGCCGATGCGGGAGGCCCGTACGGCGAGGAGCCACGGCAGCACGCGCGGCAGGACGAGCGCGACGAAGGCCCCGAATGCGAGCACGACCCCGACGGGGACGAGGACGACCGCCGCGACGAGCGGTGCCGACGGTCCGACCCAGCGTGCCCTCGTCACGAGCGGGAGGCTCCGGCTGAGGCGTCCCGCGAGCGCCGCGAGGGCGGCGCCGTGCAAGACCGCGAGCGCCGAGAAGAGCACTACCGACAGCCAGCCCGGCCCCACGAACCGGAAATCGAAGTTCGACGCGCGCAGCGGATCGACGAATGGCGCGAGCGTCACGAGCAGCACTGCGCCGAAGGCGGGGCCGCCGAGCCGGCCGCGCGGGAGCCACGGATACACGAAGAGGTAGAGCGCCGCCGAGAGGAACGCGGCCGGCAACGCGCCGATCACGAGATACGAGATCGTCCCGCCGAGGGTGATGTCGCCCACGCTCGCCTGCGCCTCAGTGATGCCGCCCGTCGCGTCGGGAGACGTCGCGGCGAGCAAGCGCATGACGAGCCGACCGCCCGCGCCCGTGATGAGCACGCCGGTCGCAGTCCCCACCACGGTGAAGACGGTCGCCCACCAGAGATACACGCGCAGGCCGGCCGCGTGCACGTCGAAGCGCGGCGGTCGCTCGCTCTGTGGGGTTCCGGCATCGTCGACGAGGGCCGCGGGCGTCGGCGGTGGCACGAGTCGCTCAGCCGACCACAGCACGGTCAGCACGATCCCGACGACGAGCAGCACGCCGCACACGATCATCAGCAGCATGCGGATCCCCGTCCTCTCGGCGATCGCGAGCCTACTGACGGTGCGCGGCGGGCGCCGCCCCCAGAACGCGGTGCGCGACGATCGGCGGGCGTACCCTGAGCCCATGCGCACCACCGTCGACAACGATGCCCCGACCGCTGAGCGCTACCGCGCCTTCGCCGAGGTCGAAGCCCGCGGCATGTCGGCGACGTACGACGCGTGGGCGCTCGGCGTCGCGAGCGACCCCGCGACGATCGCGCTCATCGACGAGCTGCCGCCCGCGAAGCGCCAGCCCAACCTCGTGTTCTCGGCGGCGAGGTTCCACGGTGCCGAACCCGCGCCGTACGACGACTTCCGCGAGTGGCTCGGCGCGCACTGGCCGGAGGTGCGCGCCACCGCCGAGACGCACGCCACGCAGACGAACGAAGCCGGCCGGTGTGCGCTGCACCTGCCCGCGCTCGCCGAGATCCCGGGGCCGCTCGCGCTCCTCGAGGTCGGCGCATCGGCAGGCCTCTGCCTCTACCCCGATCGCTACAGCTATCGATACTCGGGCCACGAGCAGCTCGACCCCGCCGACGGCCCGAGCCCTGTCGTACTCGACTGCGAGGCTCGCGAGCCGAACGGGGCAGTGCCCGTGCCCGTTCCCGCGCGGCTTCCCGACGTCGTCTGGCGTGCCGGCATCGACCTCCACCCGCTCGACGTCGCCGACGCCGCCGACCTCGACTGGCTCGACGCCCTCATCTGGCCCGAGCACGACGACCGTCGGGCACGGCTCCGGGCAGCAGCATCCGTCGTCGCCGCCGACCCGCCGCGCATCGTCGCCGGCGACCTCAACGAACGGCTCGCCGCGCTCTCCGCGGAGGCGCCCGCCGATGCGACGCTCGTCGTCTTCCACACCGCCGTCATCGCCTATCTCGATGATGCGGGGCGGGCCCGATTCACCGAGACGGTGCGCGGCCTGCCCGGTCACTGGCTCTCGGTCGAGGGCCGATCCATCGTCCCGGGCATCGACGTGCGCACCGACGTCGCGAACGACTCGACCGACTTCGTGCTCGCCCTCGACGGGGTCCAACTCGCGTGGGCGCAACCGCACGGGCGAGCCGTCACATGGGTGCCGAATCCCTAGAATCGGTACATGCGCATCCACATCGCGACCGACCATGCCGGCCTCGAGTTCAGCCGGACCCTCAAGGCCCACCTCTCGAACGGCGGCCATGAGGTGATCGACCACGGTCCGGTCGAGTACGACGCGCTCGACGACTACCCGGCGTTCTGCATCAACGCCGCCCTCGGCGTGGCCCGCGACCAGGCCGCCGGGGTCAAGGCGCTCGGCGTCGTGTTCGGCGGCTCGGGCAACGGCGAGCAGATCGCGGCCAACAAGGTGCCCGGTATCCGGGCGGCGCTCGTCTGGAGCATGGACACCGCGATCCTCGCGCGTGAGCACAACGACGCGAACGTCATCTCGATCGGCGCCCGCCATCACACGGTCGAAGAGGCGATCCGCTACATCGACGCGTTCATCGCCGAGCCGTTCTCGGGCGACGAGCGCCACGTGCGCCGCATCGCCCAGCTCGCCGAGTACGAGACGACCGGCGACATCGCCGGCAAGGGCGTCGACGTCGAGCCTCGCGCCGAGGCACCGGCGGAGTAGCAGGGTGCCCGAAGGCCACTCCGTCCACCGCATCACCCGGCAGTTCGAACGCAACTTCGTCGGGCACGTCGTGCACGCCTCGAGTCCGCAGGGCCGCTTCGCCGTGGGCGCCGCCGAGCTCGACGGCCGGCGCATGACCGACGCGCGCGCGGTCGGAAAGCAGATGTTCCTCGGCTTCGAGGGCGACGTCTGGTTGCGCGTGCACCTCGGCATGTACGGGGCGTGGGACTTCGCGGGCGACATCCTGATGGATGCGACGATCGCGTCGGCGAACGGCCGCATGGGGCAGACGAATCAGCGGGGCACGTTCCTCGACCGACCGAACCCCGACGCGGTGGTGCTCGACTCGGCGGGCGAGAACTCGCTGACCTCCATCGGGGCGCCCCGCAAGACGCGCCTGCGCATGTCGGAGTCGGAGAAGGAGGGCAACGGCCTCGACACCTTCCCGCCCGAGCCGATCGGGCAGGTGCGGGTGCGGCTGCTCACCGACACGATCTGCGCCGATCTCCGCGGCCCGACCGCGTGCGAGGTGCTCGACCCCGCGCAGGTCGAGCAGATCGTCGCGAAGCTCGGGCCCGACCCGCTGCTCGACCCGGGCCCCGACGCCGAGGAGCGCTTCACGAGCGTCGTGCGCAGGAAGCCGACGCCCATCGGCCTCCTGCTCATGGACCAGAACGTCGTCGCCGGCATCGGCAACGTCTACCGCGCCGAGCTGCTGTTCCGAGCACGGCTCAATCCCCACACCCCTGGCAAGCGGGTGCCCGAGGAGCTCGTGCGCGACCTCTGGCGCGACTGGGCGAAGCTGTTGCGCATCGGCGTCGAGACCGGCCAGATGATGACGATGGACGACCTCGATCCTGAGGCCTACCGGGCCGCCATGGCGAGTCGTGACGACCGTCACTGGGTGTACAAGCGGGAGGGACTGCCGTGCCGCGTGTGCGGCACGAACATCCTGCTCGAGGAGATGGGCGCCCGGAAGCTCTACTGGTGCCCCAACTGCCAGGCGTGAGCCGACACGGGGGATAACCCCCGCTCGGATCGGGGCGCCCGCCGGCTGTGCCGGCCCGGCGTCGCTCGCGAGGCTGGAATCATGCTTCAGACCCGTCTCCGCAGGCCCCGCGCCGCGATCGGCAGCGCCATCGCCGCGATCGCGGCCGGCGGCCTCGTCGCCGTCGCGTTCGCCGGCTGCGGCATCGTCACGCCCGCTCCAGTCTCGACCGTCGGCGAGGTCGACTTCGACCGCCCGCTCGCGATCCCGGCGCTCGCCGACTCGACCGTGGACGCCGACGGCACCCGCGTCTTCTCACTCGACGCACAGTCCGGCACGACCGAGTTCGAACCCGGCGTTCCGAGCGACACCTGGGGGTTCGACGGCTCATACCTCGGCCCGACGCTCGTCGCCGACCGCGGGGAGCACGTGCGCGTCGACGTGACGAACTCGCTCGACGTGCCGACGACCGTGCACTGGCACGGCATGCACCTGCCTGCAGAGATGGACGGCGGCCCGCACCAGATGGTCGAGCCGGATGCCTCGTGGTCGCCGGAGTGGGACATCGACCAGCAGGCGGCGACGCTCTGGTACCACCCGCATCCGCACGGCGAGACCGAAGGACACGTCGAGCAGGGGCTCGCCGGCATGTTCATCCTGCACGACGAGCACGAGCGCTCACTCGGCCTGCCCGGTGAGTACGGCGTCGACGACATTCCCGTGATCGTGCAGGACACGGGTTTCTCCGCCGACGGCCGGCGGGAGTCGAAGCAGCGCACCTACGCGGGCGGGATCGGCGACGAGCTCATCGTGAACGGCACGCGCAGTCCGTACCTCGAGGTCGACGATTATCTGGTGCGCCTGCGACTGCTCAACGCGTCGACGGCACGCACCTACGCCTTCACCTGGAGCGACGCCCGGCCGGTACGGCTCATCGCGACCGACGGCGGCCTGCTCGAGGCCCCGGTCGACCTCGATCACGTGCGCCTCTCGCCCGGCGAACGCGCCGAAGTGCTGCTGCGCGTGACCCCGGGTGAACGCGTCGTGCTGCAGTCGAGGATGACCCCCGAGATCGCCGGCCTGGTCGGCCCCGTGGCCGGAACCAACGGCGGCAGCGACGCCTTCGACGTGCTCGAGGTGCGCGCCGCCGATCGGCTCGACCCGGCGCCCGAGGTGCCGGCGCAACTGAACGAGATCGCCGACTTCGAGGAGCGCGAGGTCGCGACCACCCGCCGCTTCGAGCTCAGCGACAGCTTCGAGATCAACGGCGAGTCGATGGACATGGGCCGGATCGACGAGACCGTCACGGTCGACACCCTCGAGCGATGGGTCGTCGAGAACGCGACGCAGGTCCCGCACAGCTTCCACGTGCACGACGTGCAGTTCCGGATCGCGTCGATCGACGGTGAGGCGCCGCCGCCCGAGCTGGCCGGCTGGAAGGACACGATCTTCACGGAGCCCGAGACCGAATACGAGCTGCTCATGCGGTTCGAGGACTACACCGACCCCGACACGCCGTACATGTACCACTGCCACCTGCTGTGGCACGAGGACCAGGGCATGATGGGCCAGTTCGCCGTCGTCGAACCCGGTCAGTCGGCACGCCTCGACCCGGCGGGGTCTGCCACGATGACGGGAGGACACCATGGACACTGAATCGACGAGCACGGAAGCGATGCCGACCGGCACGATGCACCCGATCACCACCGACGATGCGGCGCCGCGGCGTCGCGGCTACTGGTCGCTCTGGGCGACCGTGCCGCGCGAGTTCGGCTTCCTCATCCTGACGATGCCGATCGCGATCACCGGCCTCGTGGTGCTGTCCACGACGTTCTTCACGGGCCTCGGCCTGATCTTCCTCGTCATCGGCATCTTCATCGTCGTCGCGGCGATGTTCATGGCCCGCGGTTTCGGAACGCTCGAGCTCGTCCGGCTGCGCTGGGCGGGCCGACGCGAGATCGCGCGCCCCGTGTGGGAGCACGGCGACCGCGACCAGGGATTCTGGCGCACCATGTTCGCCCCGTTCGTCGACGGCCACTACTGGCTCTATCTGCTGCACGGCATCGTCGTGAACCCGATCGTCAGCGTCGTTTCGTGGAGTCTCACGGTCGCGTGGACCTCGGTCGCGCTGGGCGGCACCACGGGGTGGTTCTGGCAGCGCTACATCCCCTCGTATCGCGGCGAGGACGCGTTCTGGCTCTACGACACGGTGCTCGACTTCCTCTTCCCGGCCAACACGTGGCACATCGATCCCGGCGTCGGCGAGGCGGTGTTCGAGCTCGTCGTCGGTCTCGTCTTCCTCGCGACGCTGCCGTTCGTCTTCCGCGGGCTCACCCTGCTGCACGACGTCATCGGCCGCGGCATGCTCGGGGCCTGGCGGTCGGAGGCGCTCGAACGCGAGGTCGCCCAGCTCGCGGCATCCCGTGGGGCCGCCGTGCAGGCGGAGGACGCCTCGCTCCGGCGCCTCGAACGCGACATCCACGACGGGCCGCAGCAGCGACTCGTGCGCCTGCAGATGGACCTCGCCGCGATCGAGCGCAAGCTGGATCGCGACCCCGAGTCGGCTCGTGAACTGCTCGGCGAAGCGCGCAGCCAGGCGCGCGAGACGCTCGACGAGCTCCGGGCGCTCTCACGCGGTTTCGCCCCGCCGATCCTGCAGGACCGGGGACTGGCGGTCGGGCTCGAGTCGCTCGCCGCGCGCAGCCCGGTGCCCGTCACCGTCGAGATCGCGCTGCCCGCGGATGCTCCGCTGCCGGCGGCGATCGAACGCAACGTGTACTTCGTGGCCGCCGAACTGCTGACGAACGCCGCGAAGCACGCCGATGCGGCGGGCGTCCGCCTCGCCGTGTCGACGCGCAACACCGGGGCCACCGGTCGCTGGGTCGATGTGTGGGTCACCGACAACGGTCGTGGTGGCGCTTCGGCGGTGCCCGGCCACGGTCTCGCCGGGCTCGCCGAGCGCGTGCAGGGGCTCCAGGGCCAGTTCGTCGTCGACAGCCCGGCCGGCGGACCGACGACGATCGGCGCTCACATCCCGTACGCGTAACGGTCGGTCGAGTCGGCGCCCAGCGCCGTATCGAGACCACGCCATGAAGCATCCCGAACGCTCGATAGTGTGGGGCCATGACCGACTCGGCCCGGCCCCTCCGCATCGTGCTCGCCGAGGACTCGGTGCTCCTGCGCGAGGGGCTGGTGCGCCTCTTCGACGAGGCGGGCTTCGAGACGGTCGCCGCCTACGGCGAGGCCGACTCCCTGCTCGCCGCGATCGACGAGACGAACCCCGATCTCGCGGTGCTCGACGTGCGCATGCCGCCGACGTTCCGCGACGAGGGGGTGCGCGCGGCGATCGAACTGCGCAAGCGCCGGCCCGGTCTCGGCGTGCTGCTGCTCAGCCAGTACGTCGAGGGCACCTACGCGCACGAGCTCCTGTCCTCGGGCGAGGGCGGCATGGGCTACCTGCTGAAGGACCGTGTGGCGTCGCTCGACGAGCTCGAGGACGCGGTGGAGCGCGTCAGCGAGGGCGGCACCGTGCTCGACCCGCAGGTCGTACGGGAGCTCCTCGCCCGCCGCAGCGATCCGCTCGCGACGCTCACTCCGCGTGAGCGGGAGGTCATGGAGCTCATGGCCGAGGGGCGCACCAATGCCGGCATCGCGAAGCAGCTGTTCATCGGGGTGGGCGCGGTCGAGAAGAACGTGACGTCGATCTTCCAGAAGCTCTCGCTCGAGGACTCGGGCACCGACCACCGCCGGGTGCTCGCCGTGCTCACCTGGCTGCAGCGCTGAGCGGTCATCCGGGCGAGGCGGGCAGGGATGCGTGCGCGGTCAGCACCGAGCGGTAGCTGCGGTACCCCCGTCGCATCCAGAGTACGAACTGCACGATCGCGACCACCGCTCCGACCCCGATCGACCACGCGGGCGAGGCCGTCGCCGCGAAGACCACCGCACCGGAGAAGAGTCCGACGAGCGCGGTGTTCACGACGAGCATCACCATCATCGAGCTCGCGAGCACCTGCGAGCGGTCCCGCGTCGCGTACGGGTAGTAGGTCGTCTTCGCGCCCGCTTCGTCGTCGGTCGTGCCGGTCACGAGGTAGCGCGCCATCCCGGGGTCGAGGTCGAGGTACCCCCTGCGCAGCCGATTCATCGCGAGCACGTACACGAGGTCCTCGGTCGCGGTGTTGAAGACCCGCAGCTGGGTGATCGCCCCGAGCACCACGAGCAGCGTGAGCACGCCGACGGCGGCGGCGCCGAACCAGCCGCGGAACTGCGTGGCGTTGCCGAGTACGCCCAGCGAGACGAGGCCGGCCGAGACGAGCGTGAGGAAGATCGCGATGCGGGTGAGCACCTCGCTCTGGGTCGTGCTCCGCGAGGCGAGGAGGCTCCAGTGCTCCGTCGCGAGCATCTGCGCGCGCAGCGACTTCTGCGCATCGCTGAGCGATGCGGCGTCGTCCTCGGGCAGTGCGGGCCCGGAAGCATCCGCCGCCATGTCGGCATTGTGCACCCGTGACGCACCGCCTCGCCATCCCGCGAACGGGGCGGGGCCCGACCGCGCAGGCGGATCGTCCGGCGGTCAGCCCTCGTCGGACGAGTGGCGCGGCGCCCCGCGGTGGATCTCGATGACCTTCGTCTCGCCGGGGGAGTCGGGGTCGTCGGTGATCGGCTCATCGGCCATGAACTGCCGGATGATGTGCGAGAGCTCGCCCGGGTGGCTGAAGTTGATCGCGTGCGCCGCGCCCTCGATGACGACGACGGTGACGTCGGTGTCGACGTGGGACACGACCTCGTGCACGCGGGTGGGCGCGGGGATGAGCGGGTCGCGGTCGCCGATCACCGCGATGATCGGCACCGGCAGCGAGAGCAGGCGCTCCAGGGTCGGGTAGCGGGTCAGGGCGCCGAACATCTTGACCGTCGACGCGACGCCGAACTTCAGGTAGTCGGGCGCGGCGACGCGCATCATCCGCTTCGGCTCGCGCCCGCCGTCACGGGCGAGCTGCACCATCGCGCGAGCGAGCGGCTGGTTGTGGTACCCGCCCGCGGGCGAGACGAGGACCGCCCGCTCGAGCCGGTCGGGGTAGGTGTTGCCGAACTCGCAGATGACGGGGCATCCCATCGAGTTGCCCACGAGTGTCGCCTTCTCGATGCCGCGATCGTCGAGGAAGCGCACGGCAGCCTCGGCGAGCGAGCTCAGCGTGAGGCCCTCGGCGCGGGTTCGGCGCGCGCTGCGCCCGAACCCCGGCAGGTCGGGCACGAGCGTGTGGAAGTCGTCGGCGAGGAGTTCTGCGGTCGGCAGCAGGTAGTGCCCCGAGAGTCCGAACCCGTGCACGTGCATGACGACGGGGGCTCCCGGGGGAGGCGTCGGCGACTCGCGGTAGAAGACGTCGAGCCCGTCGACCGTGGTCCAGTGCTCGGCGAGCTTCGACTGCGGGCGCTTGGGCGTCTTGCGCTCCCGATGCCGGTTCGAGGCCGCCTCCGTGCTCGCCATCGCCGCTTCCCCTTCCGTCGCGCGCCCGGTCGTCGGCCGGGGCCCCTGAGATGATTCTCGCGCACTGCGGGCCCGGTCGGGTCGTGCGATCCGTGTGAAATCCCCACGTGGACGACGACGGGCCCGGATGCCGCGACCGACGAGGTCGGCGCGAGGCATCCGGGCCCGTCGACCCGTCACGCCGTCATTCGACGGCGATGTGCGAGAACAGGAACCAGCGGTCCTTGTCGAGTCCGCGACGGATCTCGATCGCGACGTCCTGGCTGGCCGGGTCGAGGTCGGCCAGACCCTCCACCGCGGCGTTGATCTTCTCGGTCGCGAGGTCGATCTGGCTCACGACGCCCGAGATGGCCTCCTCGTACGAGAGGAAGCCGAGCTTCGGGTCCTTCGCGCCGCTCTTCGCCGCGACGGTGCCGAGACGTCCGTCGATCGGCAGGCCGAGGGCGACGACCCGCTCGGCGGCGAGGTCGGCCCATTCCTGGGCGTGCGCCACCACGTCGTCGAGCAGCTCGTGCACGGCGATGAAGTTCGCGCCGCGCACGTGCCAGTGCGCCTGCTTGCCGTTGACCACGAGGGCGACGAGCTCGTGAACGACGGGGGTGAGGTACTGCGCGACGCCTGCCGCGACGTCGGCGTTCGATCCGGTCTTCGGTGCGGTCTGGATGTCGGTCATCGTGTCCACCTTCCCTGGAGTATGTCCCCTTCAACGCTACGCACCTGCCGCGGTATTTCAAGGAAGGGTAGGCAGGGCTGGGTTCGTGGTATCGGGCGATCGATGGCGGGCCGGACGCCTCGGCGCGGAGTCGCGCGTCATGCTCGCGCTCGACGCCGCCGAGCCGCTAGTTTGGCGGCACGAACGAAAGGGTCTGCCATGTACTTCCTCAACGACGTGTGGGACTGGTTCTGGTTCCTCTTCTGGATGTTCGCCTACGTGGCGTACATCTTCGCGCTCGTCTACATCCTGATCGACGTCTTCCGCGACGCGGAGCTCAACGGCTGGGCGAAGGCGGCCTGGACGATCTTCCTGTTCTTCGTGCCGTTCCTCACCGCCCTCGTGTACCTGATCGCGCGAGGCAAGGGCATGGCGGAGCGGTCCGCACGCAAGCAGCGCGAGTACCAGGAGTACAGCGAGGACTACATCCGGCAGGTGTCGTTCGCGAGCCCCACCGACGAGATCGCCAAGGCCAAGGCGCTGCTCGACGCCGGCACGATCACGCAGGGCGAGTTCGACGCGATCAAGAACAAGGCGCTCGGCAACAAGTACTGAGTGACGCCGCGTCGAACGCAGAACGGCCCGCGAGCGATCGCGGGCCGTTCTGCATGCCCGCGAGCGGTGCGAGTGGAGGGGATGACGGGAATCGAACCCGCGTAATCAGTTTGGAAGACTGAGGCTCTACCATTGAGCTACATCCCCGCGAGCGCTCGCGGGCCATGGATCATCGTAGTACACGGCGACGACGCGCTCGTGCACGACGAAGCTCGGGGGCCGGCTCGTCGGGGTCGCCGCTATCTCAGCGCGGCGATCGAGCCGATCGTCGATCGGGCGAGGCGCAGCTGCCGTTCGTACGTCGCCGCGAAGACGACGAGCAGCACGCCGGCGACCCCGAGCCACAGCCACCACCAGACGGCCTCGTACAGCCACGAGACGGCCGGCCACAGCTGGACGACGGCGTGGACGAGCAGCACGACGCCGCCGAGCACGAACGGCGCCTGCAGCCGGCGGACCACCCCGAGCACGACGGCGATCGCCGCGGTGATGCCGAGCGCGACGACGCGCCAGAGCTGCGGGTCGAGGAAGTCGGCGATCAGGGGCGGTACCAGCAGGATCGCGAGTCCGGCGCCCAACGCCGGCCAGCTCCGGAGCGAGGGTGAACGGCGGAGCTCGATCGCGCCCGCGACGATGAACGCGAGACCGATCGGCGTGGTCACGACATCGAACGGGTCGACCGTCGAGCTCGCGAGGGCGACGGCGCCGCCGACCGCGAGGATCCCTCGTGTCGTCCACACGGGAACAGGTCCGGCGAACGGGCGCCAGGTGACGGCGACCGTCGTGACGTGCGCCGCGGCGACGAAGGGGAACAGCACCGCCGCCCGCAGGAGCGGCACATCGGCGGAGGCGATCGCGACGAGCGTCGGCACGCTCGCGAGCGCCAGTGATGCCGCGAGTCCGATCTCGGCGAGCGGCGCCGGCCGGGACGCCGACCGCGCCCAGACGCTCGCGGTGACGACGCCGACGACGAGCGCGACGGCCGGGAGCAGCTCGAGCGGAAGTCCGCTCGGCGAGGCCGCACCGACGGCGAGTGCGGTCCCGTGCACGAGGGCCGCCCCCGTCATCGCACCCCAGCCGATGACGACCACGAGCAGTCGGACCGGCGCGCCGTGCGCGGTCTGCGGCAGGGCGCCGGCGAGGAGCGCGAGCACTGCGCCCACGGCCACGGTGACGAGCGCCCTCGGCTGCGAGTCGACGCTCGCGGCGACGCTCGGGAGCACGGCGATGGCCGCGCCGAGCCACATGATCGGCGTGCTCGCCGGGTCGCCGGTGCGCCGCGAGAACGCGGCACCGAGTGCAAGTGCGAGACCGACCGTGACGGTGACGAGGTCGACCGGGTCGACCCTCGACGAGAGGGCGGCGAGCCCCGCGAGCACGAGGAGGGCGCGGGTCGTCCAGGCGGACACCGGGCCGGCGAGGGGTCGGGCGTCGGTGAGAGTGCCGGCGACGTGCAGCACCCCGACGGCCGACAGCAGCACGAGCGCCCGCGAGACGGCGTGATCGTCGACCGCGATCGCGAAGATCGTCGGCGTGCTCGCGGCCGCGATCGTTGCGGCGAACATCGCCTCGGCGACCCAGCCCGGCGTCGAGCGGAGCCGCGACCACACGACCGCGGAGAAGACGCCGACCGCGAGCGCTGCGACGGGCCAGAACTCGAGCGGCAGCGGGCTCTCGGAGCCGGTGATGAGGGCGGTGGCCCGGACCAGCGCGGCTCCGGTCGCCGCCGTCCACCCGGTGACGACGCCGAGCAGCCGCACGGGCACGCCGCGCGCAGACTCGGGCAGGAAGCTCGACGCGAGGGCGACGATCGCCCCGCCGGCCACGAGGACGAGGGTGCGGAGGTCGGAGTCGGCGGTCGACGCGACGCTCGGCAGTACCGCCACGCTCGCGGCCGATGCCAGGAGGGCCGTCCGGCCGGTCGCGCTCCGCGCCGTGGTCGGTCGGCGCCAGGTGATGAGCAGTGCGATCGCGACGAGCACGCCGGCGAGCGGCAGCGAGTAGGCCTCGACGTCGTCCACGCCCTCGCCGGCGAGCCAGGTCCAGATCGTGGCCACGGCGAGTCCCGCGCTGAGCCATGCGGCATGGCGTGCCGGCGCGTTCCCGCCGACGGGGTCTCCGTCGAGCGCCGCGAGCAGCACCGGGATGGGCGTCAGGATGAGCAGGACGAGCCACGGCTCGGCGACCGCCGCGAGCATCGGGCCGACGATCACTGCCATCACGACGCAGCAGCCGACGACCGCGAGCGAGACGACCCAGCCGGTCCTGACCGGTCGATCGGCGGGAGCGGCGAAGACGTGTGCAAAGGCCGCGGCGGCGAGCACGGCACCGGCCGCGCCGTAGAGCGCGAACTCGCTGCCCGCCCACTCCGAGACTGCAGCGATGACGGCGCCGACGAGGGTCACCGGGGTCAGAGCGGCGAAGACGATGCGGAGGGGGGCTGCGACGCCGCGTGCGAAGGCCCAGAGCACTCCGGCGCCCGTGAAGAGTGCCGGCGGAAGCCAGCGGAGGGTCTCCACCTCGCTGTCGAGTGCGAGCCAGAACAGGCCGACGACCGCGGCGAACAGCAGGGGCGTCGTGAACGCGAGCCGGTCGGCTGCGGTCCCGATCCGTGCGAGCGACCCGATGAGGAGGAGCGAGGACGCGACGGTGCCGAGCCACACCGGGACGGCGTCCCAGGGCTGAACGGCGTCGAGGTCGGCGGCGACGAACCAGGCGGGCAACGATGCGGACGCGAACGCCACGAGGGCGGCGGCCGCAGCGACGTGCGCGGCACCGAACCAGTCGAGCTCGGGCTCGGGCCAGACCCTCGACGCGAGCAGGCGCCCGGCGATCAGAAGCAGGAGCAGACCGGCGATCGCCCAGGGCCAGGTAGCGGCATCCGCGTAGCCGATCGCGAGCGCGATCGTCGCGGCGAGGGCGCCGCCACCGGCCAGGACGGGTCGGAGACCGGGCGCCGGGAACGAACGGGATGCGACGGCGAGCGTGCCGGCCGCGATGGCGAGCAGGAGACCGGTGGCGGCGCCAGCGGACTCCAGGACCGCCCCGGCGACCGACCCGCAGCCGAGCAGTGCGCCGACCGGAAGCGCGATCCATCGGCGCGGGCTGCCCAGAACTACGACGACGACGAGTACGCCGACCGCCACCACGAGGAGCGCGAGCACGGTGGACCACTCGAAGCCCGGCTCGACCCACGTTCCCGCGACGGGTCGTGCGCGCCAGGGCGGGATGGCGCTCGCGAGGCGTTCGGCGATCAGGCTGCAACCGAGGACGAGGCCGGGGATCGCGGCGATGACGGCGATCGCGCCGGCGCCGATGAACCCGAGCACAGCGTCCCGTAGGCGGGAACCGTGCGCAGCGCCCGCCTCCGGTCGGGTCCGCCGCACCCACCACGCTGCGAGGCCGAGCACGCCGCCGGCCGCGGCCGGGGCGATCCAGAGCGCATCCTGGGGGCGCACCTCGGCCGCGATCGCGGCCGTCGGGGCGAGCGCTGCGGCGACGCCCGCTGCTGCGGCGGCGACGCCGGCCCACCAGTCCGACGCAGTGGAGCGGCGTTCGAGCACCACGAGCGCGACACCCCACAGCACCGCGCAGGCGCCGAAGGTGACGAGCTGATGCCACGGGAGTGATGGCAGGGCCCAGTCCGCAGCGAACATCGCGACGGCGCCGGCGCCGAAGCCGGCGGACATGAGGATCGTCCGCTCGATGGACGGGGTGAGGAACGCCGCACCGATGCCGAGCAGCCCTGCAGCGATGGCGCCGGCCCAGACGCCGGTGGCGGGCTCCGATTCGGGAGCGCCCTGGAAGACGAGCAGGAACACCGCGACCGGGGCCACGCCCGCCGCCGCGAACCCGGGGATCCGCAGGCCGCTGAGCGCGCGCGTCCCGGCGAGCAGTGCCGCGACGACGAGGAGCGCCCCGCCGGTGTAGCCGGCGGCATCGAGCCGTTCGGTGCCGAACAGCTCGTTCGCCCGGACGATCCAGACGTCGAGCAGCAGTAGCACGACGGCGACGGAGGCGACGCCTTCGGCCGTTCCAGGCAGGCGACGGGCGCGAAGCAGCCATGCGATGCCGAGCACGACGACGCTCAGCACGGCGGTGATCACCGAGCGCACCTCGAGGCTCGCGACGAGGTACGCGACGAACAGGAAGACGATCGCCGTCACCGAGATGAGGACGACGCCGAGGGTGAGCAGGAACACCTGGATTCCCGACCGTCGGGGAGCGCCCGGCGTGCGGTCCTCGGCCGGCGCGGTCCTTGCCGCCGGAGCGGGCAGCGTGATCGGTTCGGGCGGCGCGATCGGGTCGGGCAGCGCGATCGGCTCGGGCGCTGCGACCGGTTCTGGCGCGGCGACCGGCGCGGGGAGCTCGACCGGTACGGACACGGCGGCCGGTTCGGGAAGGTCGATCGATGGGGCCGCCGCGACGGCACTCGCCGCCGCGACGCTCGCCGACCGGGCCGCCTCCTGCGAACGCCGTGCCGCCGCCTGGGCGACGAAGACCTCGCCGAGCAGCACCTGCCGGTCGGACTCCGCGTCGCGCACCCGCGTGCCGGCAGCGAGCAGTCGCACGGCGTCGGGCGTCGCCAGGTCGAGTCCGCAGACGAGGCAGCGGGGTTCGACGAGGAGTTCGAAGCAGGCGGGGCAGCGCGTCGTATCGGCGAAGTACGCCGGTTCGGTCGGCCATCGACGGAGGCCGGGGCTCGTCGCTCGGGCGGCGGGGCTGTCGGTCATGGGCACACTCTGCCACGACGCCTCGGCGCCGACCTCGCACCATCCACAGGCGCGTGTCGGGGGCGCACCGCAGTGCCCTGCCCGTGTGCAGTAGACTTTCGGGGGTCCATCGGTCGACGCGTGCTTCAGGCATGCCCGCGCCGACGGTCCGACGAGTTGAGTCGCGACTCGGGGCGTAGCTCAGCTTGGTAGAGCGCCCGCTTTGGGAGCGGGAGGTCGCAGGTTCGAATCCTGTCGCCCCGACGAGTCGATCCGACTCGACACGAACTTCCACACAACAGGAGAACTTCCACATGCCGACCACTTCGGTTGAGAAGCTGAGCCCGACGCGCGCCAAGCTCACCATCTCGGTGACGCCCGAGGAGCTGAAGCCCAGCATCACCCACGCCTACAGCCACATCGCCGAGCAGGTCAACGTGCCCGGCTTCCGCAAGGGCAAGGTGCCGCCGCCCATCATCGACCAGCGCGTCGGCAAGGCCGCCGTGCTCGAGCACGCGGTCAACGAGGGCCTCGACGGCTTCTACCGCGCCGCGGTGGCCGAGCACGAACTGCGCCCGATGGGCCGCCCCGAGGCCGACATCGTCGAGTGGCCGAGCGAGAAGGACTTCTCCGGTGACCTGCTGCTCGCCATCGAGGTCGACGTGCGCCCCGAGATCGAGCTCCCCGCTTATGACGGCATCGAGCTGACGGTCGACTCGGTCGAGGTCGGCGACGACGAGATCGAGGGCGAGCTCGAGCGCCTGCGCAGCCGCTTCGGCACCCTCATCACGGTCGACCGCCCGGCGAAGACGGGCGACTTCGTCACCCTCGACCTCGTCGCCACGATCGACGGCACCGAGGTCGACAAGGCCAGCGGCATCTCGTACGAGCTCGGCTCGGGCGAGCTGCTCGAGGGCATCGACGAGGCGCTCGACACGCTGTCGGCCGACGAGTCGACCACGTTCTCGTCGAAGCTGCTCGGCGGCGACCACGAGGGCGAGACCGCCGAGATCAGCGTCACCGTCACCGCCGTGAAGGAGCGCGAGCTCCCCGAGGCCGACGACGACTTCGCGCAGATCGCGAGCGAGTTCGACACCCTCGCCGAGCTCAAGGACTCGCTCAAGGAGCAGGCCGGCCGCAACAAGGTCTTCGGCCAGGGCAACCAGGCGCGCGACCTCCTCGTCGAGAAGCTCCTCGAGCTCGTCGACGTCCCCGTCGCACAGGGCGTCATCGACGACGAGGTGCACCGCCACCTCGAGAGCGAGAACCGCCTCGAGGACGACGAGCACCGCGCCGAGGTCGCCGAGGCGAGCGAGAAGGCGTTCAAGACGCAGATCCTGCTCGACGCGATCGCCGAGGCCGAGAAGGTCCAGGTCAGCCAGGAGGAGCTCACGCAGTACCTCGTGCAGGGCGCCGCCCAGTACGGCATGGACCCGAACGAGTTCGTCCAGATCCTCAGCCAGCAGGGTCAGATCCCCGCCATGGTCGGCGAGGTCGCGCGCAACAAGGCGCTCGCGATCGCGCTCGGCAAGGCGAAGGTGACGGATGCCGCGGGCAACGCCGTCGACCTCTCCGAGTTCACCGCCGTCGCCGGTGACGACGACGCCGAGGAGGCCGCTGAGGCTCCCGTCGAAGAGAAGAAGCCGGCCGCCAAGAAGCGCGCCCCGAAGAAGGCCGCCGCCGAGGAGGCTCCCGTCGAGGAGGCCGCCGAGGAGAAGAAGCCGGCCGCCAAGAAGCGCGCCGCCAAGAAGGCCGACGCCGAGTAATCGACGATCGAACCGTGGTGAGCGGGGCCGGGCGTTTCGCCCGGCCCCGCTTCGCGTACCGGGAGGCATCATGACGAACGACTGGCAGCGCCGCGTCGACGCGGTCTGGGACGCCGCCGGCGGGCTCGGCGACGACGAGGTGATCCGGCGCATCGACGCACTCGCCGACGAACGGCCCGATGGCGACCCGCTCGCCCTCTTCGAGCGAGCCGGCGCCCGCGACTCGGCCGGGCTCGAGGCCGAGGCCGAACGGCTCTACCGTCGCGCCATCGACGCCGGACTCTCCGGCTCCGAGCGCGTGCAGGCCCAGATCCAGCTCGCCTCGACGGTGCGCAACCTCGGGCGCCCGCTCGAGTCGATCGCCCTCCTCGTCGCGATCGAGCCCGAGTCGGGCGACCTTCGCGACGCCGTCGCGGCATTCCGCGCGCTCGCACTCATCGACGCGGGAGACGCCCGCCACGCGGCATCCGTCGCCCTCGCGGCGCTCGCCCCGCATCTCGCCCGGTACCGCGTGTCGGTCGCCGCGTACGCGGAGGGGCTCACGGCATCCGCCTAGGGCGAACAGCGGAGTTCGCGCGCGTTGCAACGGATAGATTCGATTCCAACGCGACAACCGAAACGGAGCGACACATGGCCGAACCGACACCAGGCACGGGTGTTTTCGATCGACTGCTGAAGGACCGCATCATCTGGCTTGGCTCCGAGGTGCGCGACGAGAACGCGAACGAGATCGCGGCCAAGCTGCTGCTGCTCGCCGCGGAGGATCCCAAGAAGGACATCTACCTCTACGTGAACTCGCCCGGCGGCTCGATCACCGCGGGCATGGCGATCTACGACACCATGCAGTTCGTGCCGAACGACATCGTCACCGTCGGCATCGGCATGGCCGCCTCGATGGGCCAGCTGCTGCTGACGGCGGGCACGAAGGGCAAGCGGTACATCACGCCGAACGCCCGGGTGCTCCTCCACCAGCCGCACGGCGGCTTCGGCGGCACCGCGAGCGACATCCAGACGCAGGCGCAGCTCATCCTCGACATGAAGCGCCGCCTCGCCGAGATCACGGCCGCGCAGACCGGCAAGTCCGTCGAGCAGATCAACGCCGACGGCGACCGCGACCGCTGGTTCAACGCGCAGGAGGCCCTGGAGTACGGCTTCGTCGACCACATCCGCGAGTCGGCGCTCGACGTCGCCGGCGGCGGCGGGACCCAGGCGTAGGCAGCGAGAGAAGAGAGAACGTCAGAATGAACATCCCTGCTTTCGGTGGCACCGCCTTCAACGGCGTGCAGGCGCCGGGCTCGCGCTACATCCTGCCGAGCTTCGAGGAGCGCACCGCCTACGGCTACAAGCGCCAGGACCCGTACGCGAAGCTCTTCGAGGACCGCATCATCTTCCTCGGCGTGCAGGTCGACGACGCCTCGGCCGACGACATCATGGCCCAGCTCCTGGTGCTCGAGTCGATGGACCCCGACCGCGACATCATCCTCTACATCAACTCTCCCGGTGGCTCGTTCACCGCGATGACGGCGATCTACGACACGATGCAGTACATCCGTCCGCAGATCCAGACCGTGGTGCTCGGCCAGGCGGCCTCCGCCGCGGCGGTCATCGCCGCGGCGGGCACGCCCGGCAAGCGCCTCGCGCTGCCGAACGCGCGTGTGCTCATCCACCAGCCGGCGATGGGCGAGGCGGGCCACGGCCAGGCGAGCGACATCGAGATCCAGGCTGCCGAGATCCTCCGCATGCGCACGTGGCTCGAAGAGACGCTCGCGCGTCACTCGAACCGCGACCAGCAGCAGGTGCACGACGACATCGACCGCGACAAGATCCTCTCGGCCGAGGAGGCGCTCGACTACGGCCTCATCGACCAGGTGCTCACCTCGCGCAAGACCCTCCCGGCGATCGGGCGCTGAGCGCGTTTCGACGGGTACGGATGCCTCGGCCGGATGATCGGCCGAGGCATCCGTCGTTCTGATCACGCGCCGGTTCGCGACCGGCGAAACGCCTCGCGTGTCGAATCCCGCGCGCTACGCCGCAACCGCGCGAAGTCGGGCTAGGCTCGGAACAGGCTCGTCGAGAGGAGGGTGCGATGGCACGCATCGGGGAGAGCGCCGACCTGCTCAAGTGCTCCTTCTGCGGGAAGAGCCAGAAGCAGGTGCAGCAGCTCATCGCCGGGCCCGGCGTCTACATCTGCGACGAGTGCGTCGAACTCTGCAACGAGATCATCGAGGAGCGCCTGGCCGAGGCCGGCGAGACGGAGTCGGGCGAGTTCGAGCTCCCCAAGCCGAAGGAGATCTTCGGCTTCCTCGAGGAGTACGTGATCGGTCAGGAGGCCGCGAAGAAGGCGCTCGCCGTCGCGGTCTACAACCACTACAAGCGCGTTCGCGCGAAGACGACGCTCACGACCGCCGACCGCACGCACGACGACGTCGAGATCGCGAAGTCGAACATTCTGCTCATCGGCCCGACCGGTTGCGGCAAGACCTACCTGGCACAGACCCTCGCGAAGCAGCTCAACGTGCCGTTCGCGGTCGCCGACGCGACCGCCCTCACCGAGGCGGGCTACGTCGGCGAAGACGTCGAGAACATCCTGCTCAAGCTCATCCAGGCCGCCGACTACGACGTCAAGCGCGCAGAGACCGGCATCATCTACATCGACGAGGTCGACAAGATCGCCCGCAAGGCCGAGAACCCGTCGATCACGCGCGACGTTTCTGGTGAGGGCGTGCAGCAGGCGCTGCTCAAGATCCTCGAGGGCACGGTCGCCTCGGTGCCGCCGCAGGGCGGCCGCAAGCATCCGCACCAGGAGTTCATCCAGATCGACACGACGAACGTGCTGTTCATCGTGGCCGGCGCGTTCGCCGGACTCGAAGACATCATCTCGTCGCGCGCGGGCAAGCGCGGCATCGGGTTCGGCGCCCCGCTGCACAACAAGGCCGAAGAGGCCGACATCTTCAGCGAGGTCCTTCCTGAAGACCTGCACAAGTTCGGCCTCATCCCCGAGTTCATCGGTCGCCTCCCCGTCGTCGCGACCGTCACCCCGCTCGATCGGGAGGCGCTCATGGAGATCCTCACCGAACCCAAGAACGCACTCGTGAAGCAGTACCAGCGCATGTTCCAGCTCGACGGCGTCGAGCTCGACTTCGAAGACGCCGCCCTCGAGGCCATCGCCGACCTCGCGGTGCTCCGCCAGACCGGCGCCCGGGGCCTCCGCGCGATCATGGAGGAGGTGCTCGGGCCGATCATGTTCGAGGTGCCGTCCTCGACGGGCGTCGCACGGGTCGTCGTCACGAAGGCCGCCGTGCTCGACAACGCCGCGCCGACCATCGTGCCGCACAAGCCGCGACGCGCCGAGAAGTCGGCGTAGCGGCGTCCGAAGCCGACGAGCGGGCCCCGACACCATGACGGTGTCGGGGCCCGCTCTCGTCGTGCTGTGCGGCCGCTCGGCGCGTCATCCGCGCCCCGGGCGGCGAGCCGTCAGGCCAGGTCGTCGTCGGTGCGGGCGCCGAAGACGATCTCGTCCCAGCTCGGCATCGACGCGCGACCCTTCTTCGCCGCTCGGCTCGATCCCGAGTTCGACGAGGAGGACGACGAGACCTTGCCCCAGATGCTGCGTGCGCCGGCTCCGGGCTTCTCGTCGGTGACCGGCTCGCTCGGCGTCTCGACGGCCGCTGCGGGTTCGTCGGCGGGCTCGGGGAGCGTGGGCTGCAGGGGAGCGGGGGCGTCGACCGTCGCGGATTCGCGCTCGCCCCGACGGCGCCGCAGGGCCTCGAGCAGGTCGGCGGTCTCGCCCATCGACTGCTTCGGCTCGTCGGCGCGCTTGATCGCGGCTCGTGCGACGGCGGGGCTCGACGTCTGGGCGCTGCGGGCGTACGGCAGCGGCTCCAGGTGGGGGGCCGTGTCGTCGTCGCTCTGCTCGATCTCGTCGAACGTGAATGCGCCGCTGTCGAAGCGCGACTCGTCGGAGTCGGGCCCGACGGCGCGCAGCCGGGGGATGAGCCCGCCCTTGAGCTCGCCCTGCTGCGAGAGCGTGATGGCCTCGGAGTTGAGCGGCTGCAGCGACTGCTTGCGGGGCTCGAAGGTCCAGCGGGCGTCGTGGTCGATCGTGTCGGCGGTGAACTCGAGCTTGACGATCCAGCCGCGCTCCTCGTCCTTCCAGCTCGCCCAGCGTTCGCCCTCGGCACCGAGCTTCGCGAGCCGGTCGCGGATCACGCCGCCGAACGAGGCGGGCTCGTCGGCGGGATCGACGTCGAGGGTCACATTCACGGGCACGGCCAGTGCGGAGGTCACGACGTGTTCGCGCTCGGCCATGACGGGGCCCTCGAACCGACGGATGTACTCGACCGCGGCGCCCGTGAGCTGGGCGACCTCCTCGGCCGACATGCCGCCCCTGATGTGGGCCTGCACCTCGCGGGGCGAGGGTTTCGGGCCGGTGTGCTGTTCGGGCTGCGCCTGGCGGATCCGCGACTGGAGCACTTCGTCGATCTCGATCCGGAAGCGCGCGCCATCGTCGGAGGCGGCGAGGAGCGCGCCGTTCTCGACCCCGATTACCTTGAGTTCCTGCATCGCGACAAGCCCTTCCGTGCTTTCGTCTCCGCCCAAGGATGCCACGGCCGAACGGGTGCTCGCGGGAATAGCGCGGGCGCGGCGGAAGTTGAGCAGGAAGCATCGGACGACGGCCGCGCAAAGGGTTTGCTTACGTGATCGTTTTGATGCAGACTATGGCCGCCGAATCTCCGGCGCTTGAGGAAATGGATGGGAATGGCAACGGATTACGACGCCCCGCGGAAGACCGAAGACGACTCGGAGTCGATCGAGGCCCTCAAGGAACGCGTCCCCGACAAGATGTCGGGTGTGGTCGACGTCGATGACGCCGACAACCCCGGAGGTTTCGACCTGTCGGGTGCCGACCTGTCGGATGTCGAGCTCGACGTCGTCGTGCTGCCACCGCAGGCCGATGAGTTCACGTGTGTGAACTGCTTCCTCGTGAAGCACCGCTCGCAGATCGACCACGAGACGAAGCTCGGGCCGATCTGCCTGGAGTGCGCCTCCTAAGCGCTCTGCTCCGTACCGTCAGGCCGTCGCGATCCGTTGATCGCGGCGGCCAGTTCTTTGGGATGCCGCGTCGAGACGAGCCAGTAGGGGGTCGGGTCCGCGGGGTCGACGACGGGAACCCGCACGACGGGCCGGATCCAGCCGCGGATCACGAGGAACGCGCGGGCGTCGAGCCCGGTTCCCCGCTCCATGCGGGCGGCGGCCTCGTCGGCCGCGACCGCCTCGCCGAGCAGGTCGAGCGAGATCTCGGCGCGTCCGGCGTGGAACCGACCGTCGCGCACCTCGACGACCGGCGCGGTGATCGTGAGCGCGCCGGCCACGGCGGCGTAGAGGATGATGCCGGTGGCGATGCCGGCGGGCATCGACACGGGAGCCAGCACCAGGATGCTCGCGGGCACGAGCAGCAGGCTGGCGAGGTAGATCCACGGCGTCGGCCACAGTTTCTCGCGATAGTCGGGCATGGGTCTATCAGATCAGACTTCCGTGCCGCCGGTCACCTCGCCCCTTCCGTGCTCGCTCCCCGGACTTCTGCACTAGCCTCTTACGGTGACCGATTCCGTCGACGTCCTCATCACCGCCGAGCGCACCCCCGAGTACGCCCATCCGGGCGACGCAGGAGCCGACCTGCACGCCGCCGAGGCGGTCGTGCTCGGCCCCGGCGAGCGTGCGACCGTCGGCACCGGCGTCTCGATCGCCCTGCCCGACGGCTACGTCGCGTTCGTGGTCCCGCGATCGGGTCTGGCGTTCAAGCACGGCATCACGATCGTGAACGCACCCGGCACGGTCGACGCCGGCTACCGGGGCGAGATCAAGGTCGCACTGCTCAACACCGACACGCGCGAGTCGTACGCCATCGCGAAGGGCGATCGAATTGCGCAGATCGTCGTGATGCCCGTCAGCCGGGCGCGCTTCGTCGAGGTCGAGCAATTGCCGGGCAGCCTGCGCGGCGACGGGGGATTCGGCTCCACGGGATTCGGGGAGCACAAGTCAGGAGTGAACGCGTGAGCGACATCGAGAACACCGACGGGGTTCCCGTCGACCAGCCCAAGTCGGCCCCCGACGACCGTGCCAGTGCCGGACCGCTCGACGAGGCCGAGGCGAACCCGGTTCGACCGTACGTCGATCTCGGCGGGGTGAAGATCCTCCCGCGCGAGGGCCTGCATCTCCGGCTCGAGGTCGAGGAGGGCACGAAGCGCGTCGTCGCGATCGGGCTCGACTACGCGAACTCGACGCTGCAGGTGCAGCCGTTCGCGGCGCCCCGTTCGAGCGGGTTGTGGCATGAGATCCGTGGGCAGATCGCCGATCAGATCGCCCGTCAGGGCGGCACCACGACCGTCCGCGAGGGAACGTTCGGCCCCGAGCTGCTCGCGCAGATCCCGGTCGCCGCTGGCGAGGGCCAGCAGGGCCAGATGCGTCTCGCGCGCTTCATCGGCGTCGACGGGCCGCGGTGGTTCCTGCGCGGCGTCATCGCCGGGCAGGCCGCGGTCGACCCGGCCGCTGCGGCGCAGATCGAAGACCTGTTCCGCTCGATCGTGGTGGTCCGCGGGGCGACGCCGATGCCGCCGCGCGACCTGATCCCGCTGCGCATGCCGGCCTCGTCCGCCGGCGCACCGACGGCGTAGGGTGACCGAGGCGACGGGCGCCGGGCGCCCCGAACCCGACGACGACGCGGATGCCGCGGGCGAATCCGCGTCCGACGCAGGCGAGTTCGGCCGGGCGTTCGCAGCCGCGGCCGAGAAGAGCGGACTCGGCGCGCTCGCGCGCGACGAGAAGCTGAGCGGGCGCGACCTGCTGACCGCGGTCGGCGGTGTTCGCGGCATCCTCGAGGCGCTGCTGCCGGGGCTCGTGTTCCTCATCGTCTACAGCTCGCTCACGAGCTTCGCCGGACAGGACGCGCAAGCCGCCCTGATTCCGGCGCTCATCGCGTCGGTCGGACTCGCCGTCGTGTTCACACTCGTGCGGGTCGCGACGAAGGGGCAACCCACGCAGGCGATCGCCGGACTCATCGGCGTGCTCGCCTCGGCGGCGCTCGCGCTGTGGACGGGCAACGCCCGCGACAACTACGTACTCGGCTTCTTCACGAACGCCGCCTACGCGCTCGCGCTCATCGTCTCGCTCCTCGTGCGCTGGCCCGCGATCGGGCTGATCGTCGGATTCCTCATGGGCGACGGGGTCGCCTGGCGGAAGGACCGTCGCAAGTACCGGGCGATGCAGTTCCTCACCCTCGTCTGGATCGGCCTCTTCGTCGCCCGACTGGCGGTGCAGGTGCCGTTCTACCTCGCCGACAACGTCGAAGCGCTCGGCGCGATGCGGCTGCTCATGGGCGTGCCGCTGTACGCCCTCGTGCTCGTCTTCTCGTGGCTCGTCGTGCGCGCGGTCTACCCGTCGGCCAAGCAACCGACCGAGTGATACAGTTATCTCGACGTCAAGATAAATCCGCACACCGTGCGAGGCCTGTCGGCGGGCATTCGGCTTAGGTTACCCTTGCTGGATCGGCCCCCTGTCTGACGGAGAAGATGGAGTGTTGTCCGCATGCCGGGCGGCATCCACGAAGGAGAGGACATCGTGTCTGCAGTGAACAGTTTCGGGGCGAAGGACACGCTCCACGTCGGTGACAAGTCCTACGAGATCTTCCGGCTCGACACCGTGCCGGGGCACGAGAAGCTGCCGTTCAGCCTGAAGGTGCTGCTCGAGAACCTGCTGCGCACCGAAGACGGCGCGAACGTCACCAAGGAGCAGATCGAGGCCCTCGGTTCGTGGGTGCCGACGGCGGAGCCCGACACCGAGATCCAGTTCACGCCCGCGCGCGTCGTCATGCAGGACTTCACCGGCGTGCCGTGCATCGTCGACCTCGCCACGATGCGCGAGGCCGTCGTCGCCCTCGGCGGCGACCCCGACAAGATCAACCCGCTCGCGCCGGCCGAGATGGTCATCGACCACTCCGTCATCGCCGACCTGTTCGGCACCGAGAACGCCCTCGAGCGCAACGTCGAGATCGAGTACGAGCGCAACGGCGAGCGCTACCAGTTCCTCCGCTGGGGCCAGACCGCCTTCGACGACTTCAAGGTCGTCCCGCCGGGCACCGGCATCGTGCACCAGGTGAACATCGAGCACCTCGCGAAGGTCACCTTCACCCGTACCGTCGACGGCGTGCTCCGCGCCTACCCCGACACCTGCGTGGGCACCGACTCGCACACGACGATGGTGAACGGCCTCGGCGTGCTCGGCTGGGGCGTCGGCGGCATCGAGGCCGAGGCCGCGATGCTCGGCCAGCCCGTGTCGATGCTCATCCCCAAGGTCGTCGGATTCAAGCTCTCGGGCTCGATCCCGACGGGCGTCACCGCGACCGACGTCGTGCTGACCATCACCGACATGCTGCGCAAGCACGGCGTCGTCGGCAAGTTCGTCGAGTTCTACGGCTCGGGCGTCGCCTCGGTGCCGCTCGCCAACCGCGCGACCATCGGCAACATGAGCCCCGAGTTCGGCTCGACCGCCGCGATGTTCCCGATCGACGACGTGACCCTCGACTACCTGCGCCTCACGGGCCGCAGCGACGAGCAGATCGCCCTGGTCGAGGCCTACTCGAAGGCGCAGAAGCTCTGGCACGACGCCGACAACGAGCCGGAGTACAGCGAGTACATGGAGCTCGACCTCTCGACCGTCGTGCCCTCGATCGCCGGCCCGAAGCGTCCGCAGGACCGCATCGAGCTCTCGAACTCGAAGGCCGCCTTCGAACAGGACCTCCTGAACTACGCGACGGTCGACCACGACCTCGTCGACCTCGAGATCGCCGAGTCGTTCCCGGCCTCCGACCCGCCCGGCAACTCGCCCGAGGACGAGCACAGCCACCACGAGCACCACCACGCGAGCCACGCTCCGGCGACCGCGTCGAACCCGACGCCCGTGACCCTCGCCGACGGCGAGAAGTTCACGCTCGACCACGGCGCCGTCGCGATCGCGGCGATCACCTCGTGCACCAACACGTCGAACCCGTCGGTCATGCTCGCCGCCGGCCTCCTCGCCCGCAACGCGGCGAAGAAGGGCCTCAAGGCGAAGCCGTGGGTGAAGACCACGCTCGCGCCCGGCTCGAAGGTCGTCACCGACTACTACGAGAAGGCCGGACTCACCGCCGACCTCGAGGCCCTCGGCTTCTACACCGTCGGTTACGGCTGCACGACCTGCATCGGCAACTCGGGCCCGCTGATCGACGAGATCTCGACGGCCGTCAACGACTCCGACCTCGCCGTCACCGCGGTGCTCTCGGGCAACCGCAATTTCGAGGGTCGCATCAACCCCGACGTGAAGATGAACTACCTCGCGTCACCGCCGCTCGTCATCGCGTACGCCCTCGCCGGGTCGATGAACTTCGACTTCGAGGTCGACGCGCTCGGCACCGACACCGATGGCAACGACGTCTTCCTGAAGGACATCTGGCCCGACGCGGCCGAGGTGCAGGAGACGATCGACAACTCGATCAACAAGGACATGTTCGTGCACCAGTACGCGAGCGTGTTCGAGGGTGACGAGCGCTGGCGCAACCTCGAGACCCCGACCGGATCGGTGTTCGAGTGGAACGAGGCGTCGACGTACGTCCGCAAGCCCCCGTACTTCGACGGCATGACGATGGAGACCACGCCGGTCAGCGACATCGCGGGCGCCCGCGTGCTCGCGAAGCTCGGCGACTCGGTCACCACCGACCACATCTCGCCGGCCGGTTCGATCAAGGCCGACAGCCCCGCGGGCCGCTACCTCACCGAGCACGGCGTCGACCGCAAGGACTTCAACTCCTACGGCTCGCGCCGCGGCAACCACGAGGTCATGATCCGCGGCACGTTCGCGAACATCCGCCTGAAGAACCAGCTGCTCGACGGCGTCGAGGGCGGCTACACCCGCGACTTCACGCAGGCGGGCGGCCCGCAGTCGTTCATCTACGACGCGTCGCAGAACTACCAGGCCGAGGGCACCCCGCTCGTCATCTTCGGCGGCAAGGAGTACGGTTCGGGCTCGTCGCGCGACTGGGCGGCCAAGGGCACGAGCCTGCTCGGCGTCAAGGCGGTCATCACCGAGAGCTTCGAGCGCATCCACCGTTCGAACCTCATCGGCATGGGCGTCGTCCCGCTGCAGTTCCCGGCCGGTGAGAGCTGGGCGTCGCTCGGCCTCGACGGCACCGAGATCGTCTCGATCACGGGCCTCGAGCAGCTGAACGAGGGCACGACGCCGAAGACCGTGCACGTCGTCGCTGCGCCGAGCGAGCACTCGCCCGCCGGCAAGGAGACAGTCGAGTTCGACGCGGTCGTCCGCATCGACACGCCCGGTGAAGCCGACTACTACCGCAACGGCGGAATTCTGCAGTACGTGCTGCGCAGCCTCGTCTGACGCGCACCACCTCGACGACAGGGCGATCGGCGATTGCGCCGATCGCCCTGTCGTCTGCCCGGGCGCTCAGGTTGCCCGGCGTAGACTCGTTCCGTTCGGCGGCATCGTCCGCGTCACCCCGGAGGCCCAACGCATGACCTTGCTCGAGACGATCCGAGGCCCCCGCGACCTCGACGCACTCTCGAAGGAGCAGCTGGAGCAGCTCGCCGTCGAGGTGCGGGAGCACCTCGTCGCCGACGTGGCGAAGACCGGCGGCCACCTGGGGCCGAACCTCGGCGTGGTCGAGTTGACGATCGCGATCCACCGCGTGTTCGACTCCCCGCGTGACGCGATCGTGTTCGACACGGGCCACCAGTCGTACGTGCACAAGCTACTCACCGGTCGCCAGGACTTCTCGACCCTTCGTCAGACGGGGGGCCTCGCCGGATATCCGCAGCGCAGCGAGTCGGAGCACGACATCGTCGAGTCGTCGCACGCGTCGAGCTCGCTCTCGTGGGCCGACGGCATCTCGAAGGCCTTCGAGATGACCGGTCAGCACGACCGTCACGTCGTCGCCGTCGTCGGCGACGGCGCCCTCACGGGCGGCATGACCTGGGAGGCGCTCAACAACATCTCCGACGACAACACGCGCAAGCTGATCGTCGTGGTGAACGACAACGGTCGCTCGTATGCGCCGACGATCGGCGGCATGGCGCGGTTCCTGAACTCCGTGCGCACGAAGCGCACCTACCGCAACCTGCACCTGTCGAGCCGTGACGCGTTCGAGAAGATGGGCGGCCCGGCGACGGCGTTCTACCGAGGCGTCCGCGGCGGCCTGCACGGCTTCCTCTCACGGTTCACGGACAACGAGGCGCTCTACTCGAACCTGGACATCAAGTACGTCGGCCCCGTCGACGGTCATGACGAGCAGGCGCTGGAGGCGGCCCTCCAGCAGGCGAAGCATTACGGCGCACCCGTCATCGTGCACGCGATCACCGAGAAGGGTCGTGGCTACGAGCCGGCCCGCAACGACGTCGCCGACCAGTTCCACGCCGTCGGCCAGATCGACCCCGAGACGGGCGAGCCGCTCGACACCGGGGGAGCGAAGAGCTGGACCAGCGTCTTCGCCGACGAGCTCGTGCACCTCGCCGAGCGCGACGACCGCCTCGTGGGCATCACCGCGGCGATGCTGCGGCCCACGGGCCTGCACCGGATGGCCGAGCGCTTCCCGACGCGCGTGTTCGACGTCGGCATCGCCGAGCAGCACGCCGTGACGTCTGCGGCGGGCCTCGCGTTCGGGGGACTGCACCCCGTCGTCGCGGTCTACGCGACGTTCATGAATCGCGCGTTCGACCAGCTCCTCATGGACGTCGCGCTGCACAAGGCCGGCGTCACGTTCGTGCTCGACCGCGCAGGCGTCACCGGGCCTGATGGCCCAAGTCACCACGGCGTCTGGGATCTCTCGATCCTCCAGGTCGTCCCGGGCATCCGCATCGCGGCCCCGCGCGACGCGATCCGCCTCGCCGAGGAGCTCGGCGAAGCCGTGCAGGTGACGGATGCCCCGACCGTGCTGCGATTCCCGAAGGGGTCGGTCGGTACCGAGTACGACGCCGTCCGTCGCACCGACGACGGCGTCGACGTGCTCGTCGAATCCGACCGCAGGGACGTGCTCATCGTGACCGTCGGCCCGATGGCCGGCATCGGGCTCGAGGTGGCCGAGCGGCTCGAGGCGCAGGGCATCGGTGCGACCGTCGTCGACCCGCGCTGGGTCGTGCCCGTGCCGCGCAGCGTCGTCGAGCTCGCGGGCGACTACCGCATCGTCGTATCGCTCGAGGATGGTATCCGCGTCGGCGGTGTCGGCACGCGCATCCGCCAGGACCTGCGCGAGGCGGGCGTCGACACGGCCGTCACCGAGCTCGGGCTGCCCGACGAGTTCCTCGAGCACGGTTCACGCTCCGACATCCTCGAGCGTGTCGGGCTGACCCCGCAGCACATCGCCCACGACGTCACGGCGATGGTGCTCGGCACCAAGCTTCCGCACGCGCGTGGGGCGTCGGGCGACACCGGCACGCAGCCGATCGTCGCGCACGCCCGCAAGTAGCCTGCGCAGGTTCTCCGAACACGCAACGGGCCCGCGACCTTCCGGTCGCGGGCCCGTTGCGTGGAGGTGACGGCCTACGCGCCGACCCCGCGAATCGCGGGGTGGTGGAAGGTGTCGCCGAACACGCGCTCCGACGCGCCCACGCGGTCGAGGTAGGGCGTGGCACCGCCGGCCTGGAACGGCCAGCCGGCGCCGAGGATGAGGCAGAGGTCGATGTCCTCCGCCGCGGCGACGACGCCCTCGTCGAGCATGAGCTTGATCTCGCGGGCGAGCTCGTCCTCGACGCGACGCAGGATCGTCGCGGCGTCGACGGCGGTCTTGCCGACCGTGATGGCCTTCTTCGCGTCCTTCGTGAGGTCGGTGACCTTGCCGTGCTTGTCCTTCTCGACGACGGGAGCGCCGAGCTTCGACAGCGCGTGCATGTTCTGGGAGGCGTAGAAGCGCTCGGGGAACTCGCGCACCATCGTGTCCTGCACGTGGGCGGCGACCGCCCAGCCGACGAGGTCGATGAGCTCGAACGGCCCCATCGGCAGGCCGATCGGTGCGAGCGCCTTCTCGACGACGGGCACCGGCGTGCCCTCGTCGACGGCGCGTGCCGCCTCGCCCATGACCTTCGCGAGCAGGCGGTTCACGACGAAGCCCGGTGCGTCGGCCGTGAGCACGGCGCTCTTGTGGAGCTTGGCCGCCGTCGCGAACGCGGTGGCGAGGGTCTCGTCGTCGGTCTTCGGCGTCTTGACGATCTCGAGGAGCGGCATGACGGCGACCGGGTTGAAGAAGTGGAAGCCCACGAGGCGCTCGGGGTGCGCGAGGTTCGCACCGATCTCCTCGACCGAGAGCGAGGAGGTGTTCGTCGCCATGACGGCGGTCTCGGACAGGTGCGGCTCGACCTCGGCGAACACCTGCTGCTTCACGGCCAGGTCTTCGAAGACGGCCTCGATGACCCAGTCGCAGTCGGCGAAGTCGGCCTTGTCGGTCGTACCCGAGACGAGGGCGCGCAGGCGGTTCGCCTCGTCGCCGTCGATGCGGCCCTTCTGCTCGAGCGTGCCGATCTCGTCGCGGATGTACGCGAGGCCCTTGTCGACGCGCGCCTGGTCGAGATCGGTGATGACCACCGGCACCTGCAGGCGGCGCACGAACAGCAGCGCGAACTGGCTCGCCATGAGACCCGCGCCGATGATGCCGACCTTCGTCACCTTGCGGGCGAGCGACTTGTCGGGCGCACCGGCGGGCCGCTTGGCGCGCTTCTGCACGAGGTTGAACGCGTAGATCGACGCGACGAACTGGTCGCCTGCCACGAGGTCGGCGAGCGCCTCGTCCTCTCGGGCGAAGCCCTCGGCCTTCGTGCCCGACTTCGCCGCCTTGAGCAGGTCGAGGGCGACGTACGGGGACTTCGCGGTCGTGCCGAGCTTGCCCTCGATGCTCTTGCGTGCGATGCCGACCGCGACGTCCCACTTGGCGAGCCGTTCGAGCTTGCCGGGCACGTTCGGACGCTTCACCTGCACCGAGCCGCCGAGCACGCCGTCGGCCCACTTGAGCGAGTCCTCGAGGAAGTTGACCGGGGCGAACATCGCGTCGGCGATGCCGAGGTCGAACGCGTCCTTCGCCTTCAGCATGCGGTTGTTCTTGAGCGGGTTCTCGATGACGACCTTGAGGGCGTTCTCGATGCCGATGAGGTTCGGCAGCAGGTACGCGCCGCCCCAGGCGGGCACGATGCCGAGGAAGACCTCGGGGAGTGCGATCGCCGGCGCCGAGGCATCCACCGTGCGGTAATCGCTGTTGAGCGCGATCTCGAGGCCGCCGCCGAGGGCGAGGCCGTTGATGAACGTGAACGACGGCACGCCGAGCTCGCTCAGCTTGCCGAACACCATGTGCCCGAGCTGGCCCATCTGCAGCGCGATGGCGCGGCTCGGGATCTCGCCGACCTTCGAGAGGTCGGCGCCCGCCGCGAGGAAGTACGGCTTGCCGGTGACGGCGACCGCCTGGATCTCGCCCGCCGCGGCACGGCCCTTCAGCTCGTCGAGGCGGTCGTTCAGTTCGAGCAGCGTGACCGGGCCGAGCGTCGACGGACGCGTGTGGTCGCGCCCGTTGTCGAGCGTGATGAGGGCGATGGTGCGTCCGGACGCGAGGCGGATGTCGCGCACGTACGAGTGCGTGACGACCTCGTCGTCGGCGAACGCGGCCGCCAGCTCGGAGAAGTCGATCTTCGAGTAGTCGGTCATGTCGTTCAGCGGCCCTTTCCGTACTTCTTGTGGTTGGGGTTCTCCCAGATGACGGTGCCGCCCTGGCCGAGCCCGACGCACATCGCGGTGACGCCGTAGCGCACCTCGGGGTGCTGCTCGAACTGACGGGCGAGCTGCAGCATGAGGCGCACGCCGGACGCGGCGAGCGGGTGACCGATCGCGATCGCGCCGCCCCACGGGTTGACCCTGGGGTCGTCGTCGGCGATGCCGAAGTGGTCGAGGAAGCTCAGCACCTGCACGGCGAACGCCTCGTTGAGCTCGAACAGGCCGATGTCGTCGATCGAGAGGCCGGCGCGCTTCAGCGCCTTCTCGGTCGACGGAATCGGGCCGATGCCCATGACCTCGGGCTCGACACCGGCGAAGCCGAAGCTCACCATGCGCATCTTCGTGGTGAGGCCGAGCTCCTTCGCGGCGTCCGAGCTCGCGAGGATCGCGGCGGTCGCGCCATCGGTCAGCGGTGAGGCGTTGCCCGCCGTGACCCGGCCGTGCGGGCGGAACGGGGTCTTGAGGCTCGCGAGCCCCTCCATCGTCGTCGCGGGGCGACGGCCCTCGTCCTCGCTCGCGAGGCCCCAGCCCTCGGCGGTGCGGATCGCGACCGGCACGAGATCGGGCTGGATGTGGCCGGCGTCGTACGCGGCCTGCACCTTCTGCTGGCTCAGCATGCCGAAGCGGTCGCTGCGCTCCTTCGTGAGCTCGGGGAACCGGTCGTGCAGGCGCTCGGCCGTGTTGCCCATGTTCAGGGCGTCGGCCGCGACGAGCTTCTCGGTGAGGAAGCGCGGGTTGGGGTCGGCGTCGAGGCCCATCGGGTGGCGACCCATGTGCTCGACGCCGCCGGCGATCACGACGTCGTACTGGCCGAAGCCGATGCCCGACCCGGTCGTCGTGACCGCGGTCATCGCGCCGGCGCACATGCGATCGATCGCGAAGCCCGGCACGCTCATCGGCAGGCCGGCGAGGATCGCAGCCGTGCGGCCGAGCGTGAGACCCTGGTCGCCCTGCTGCGTCGTCGCGGCGATGGCGACGTCGTCGACGCGCTCGGGAGGGAGGTTCGGGTTGCGCTCGAGGAGCCCGGTGATGGCCTTGACCGCGAGGTCATCGGCCCGGGTGTTCCAGTACATGCCCTTTTCACCGGCTCGTCCGAACGGGGTTCGGACCCCGTCGACGAACACGACATCAGCTCGTTCAGCCACGCTGCAGCTCCGTTTCGAAATCAGGATGCTTCGATCCTACGAACCGGTGTTCGGCGCCCGTGAATCGCTTGACGGTTCCTACGAACCCTCCGAGGTCGCGTCGAGGAGCGATTGTGATGCCTCGACAAACGCATCGGCGATAATCTGTGCGGTTGCCTCAATCTGCCACGGGCGTGCGCCCAGCTGAGCGAGCGCGGTGCCGATCGACACGGCATCGGCGGGCTGCGGCGGGTGCCATGCGACACGCCGCAGGAAGTCGGGGGTCAGCAGGTTCTCGACCGGCATGTCGAGCTGCTCCGCGATCACCGCGACGGCGGCCTTCGCCGCCTTCAGGCGGATGTCGGCCTCGGGGTTGCGTGCGGCCCAGGCCCGCGGCGGCGGGGGCGCGTCGCTCGGCACGCGGACGGCCGGCAGTTCGTCGGTCGAGAGCCCGTGCTCGATCGCCGACCACCACCGATCGAGTTCCGAGCGGCTGGCGCGACCCGTGAACTCGCGGAGGTCGGCGAGTGCGCGACGCGTCGAGGGGAGCGCCCTCGCGACCGCGACGATGGATGCGTCGGGGATGAGCCGCCCGGGCGCGATGTCGGTCTCCGAAGCGAGCGCGTCGCGCGAGACCCACAGTTCGCGTGCCACCGCGAGGTTGCGGGGGCTGCGCATCGAGTGGATGCCCGACAGCCGGCGCCACGGCTCGGCGGCCGGCGGCTTCGCGGCGCGATGCAGCACGGCGTCGAACTCCTGCCCGGCGAGGGCGGCCTTGCCCGTCTCGTCGAGCCGGTCGACGAGACGGTCGCGCACGTCGACGAGGAGCTCGACGTCGAGGGCCGCGTACTTCAGCCACGATTGCGGGAGGGGCCGGGTCGACCAGTCCGCCGCGGAGTGCTCCTTCGCGAGCTTGACGCCGAGCAGTTCCTCGACGACCGAGGCGAGTCCGACTCGCGGCATGCCGAGGAGGCGTGCCGCCAGCTCGGTGTCGAAGATGTGGTCTGGGTCGAGGCCGACCTCGCGCAGGCACGCGAGATCCTGGCTCGCGGCGTGCAGCACCCACTCCTCGGCGCGGATGCCGTCCTCCAGGGCCGAGAAGTCGGGGACCGCGGGGGCGTCGAAGAGGAACACCCCGGCTCCGCGCCGGTACATCTGGATGAGGTAGGCGCGCTGCGAGTAGCGGAACCCGCTCGCGCGCTCGGCATCGACCGCGATCGGTCCCTCGCCGCCGAGCAGCAGGTCGACGGCCTCGTCGAACGCGCCCGGCGTCTCGATCACCCGATACTCATCCACGATCAGACCTCCGGCGGGGCAGTGCGGTCACCCCTTCAGCACGAGGCGGGAGCCCCGCCAGCATGCACAACAACTCTCCCCAGCCTTCCACATGGGTGCCGATCGCCGCGTCGAGCGGCGTCCACGACGCCCGCAGCTCGATCTGCGCGCCGTCGCCCTGGTGGGCGAGCTCGCCGAAACCGGTCGAGAGGATCTTCGTGGCCGTGCCCGACGCGGCGACGTACCGAGCGCCCCGCGCGTCGAGTGCGTCGATGAGCCACGACCAGGCGACGTCGGCGAGGAACGGGTCGAGCCCGATGTCGGTCTCCAGCGGGGCCTGTGCGAAGCACACGACGCGGAACCGGCCGCCCCAGGCCTCGGGTTCGGCCGGGTCGTAGAGCAGGATGAACCGACCCGTGCCGAGCTCGGAGTCGTCGCCGTGCCGGGTGGGGGAGACGTCGGCCGACAGGGCCACCGAGAACGGGGCCAGCCCGCCCGGAGCCGGGATCTCCGAGACGGTGAGCTCGGCACGTGGCACGGCGGCCCGGATCGAGGCGAGCGCGTTCTCGAACTCGGCGGGGGCGACGGTCGGGTGGTCGGGCACGAGTGCAGACTAGAGTCTCCATCGGAGCCGGGGGCGGCGGCACGCCGCACCGGCTCGCAGTGGCGTCGAAGGGGAGGCAGCAGCGGATGGCGAAGCGGAGCACGGGACTGCGCGTCCTCGGCACGACGGTCGCAGCCGTGGGGATCGTTGCCGGCGCGATCGCCGTCGTCACCGCCGTCGCGACCGCGTTCGCCACGGTCGTCTTCGCCCGGAAGGTGGTCACCCCCCAGGCGAAACGTGACGACGACGTGCGGATCGTCGGCGTCGACCTCGCCGCCGGCCGCATCACGCTCGCGGCGAGCGACGAGTCGCGGATGCACGGCCGCTACGGGCTCTGGTTCGAAGGCGACAGCGGTCACGCCCGCCTCGCCGACGTCGACGAGGAGCGAGGCGGTGTCGTGATCCGCGGCATCGACGCCGTCGACTACGGTCGTCTCGATCGGGCACGGCGAGGGCGCATCGACGGGTGGTACTTCCTCGGCCCCTGGGAGCTCGACCTGCCGTACCGCGACGTCGTCGTGCAGACCCCGCTCGGCCCGGCGCCCGCCTGGTCGGTGCCCGCCGCCGCTCCGACCGACCGATGGGTGGTGCAGGTGCACGGCCGCGGCGCGAAGCGCCACGAGGCGCTGCGGGCGGTGCCGCCCGTTCACGAGGCGGGCTGGAACAGTCTCCTCATCTCCTACCGGAACGACGGCGAGGCACCCGAGAGCGCCGACCGCCGCTACGGCCTCGGCGGCACCGAGTGGGAGGACGTCGTCGCGGCGGTGCGGTTCGCGACCGCGCGCGGCGCCCGCGAGATCGTGCTCATGGGCTGGTCGATGGGCGGCATGATCGCACTGCAGGCGGTGCTGCGCTCCGAGGAGGCGCGCGAGCACCTCGTCGGCGTCGTCCTCGACTCGCCCGCGGTCGACTGGGTCGACATCCTCCGCTTCCAGGGGACGGCGCTCGGCCTTCCGGCCGGCCTCGGCGACCTCGTGGCGGGCGTCCTCGGGGCGCCCGTGGGCGTCGGCCTCACCGGGGCCGCAGCGCCGATCGACCTCGTCGCACTCGACCTCGTGGCCCGATCGGGGGAGCTGGCGACGCCGATGCTGCTCATGCACAGCACCGATGACGGGTTCGTGCCCATCGACGGGTCGCGCCGGCTCGCGGCATCCCGCCCCGATCTCGTGCAGTTCGAGGAGTTCACCGGCGCCCGTCACACGAAGCTGTGGAACCACGATCCCGAACGCTGGACGCGACTGATCACGGCGTGGCTCGCGACGCGATCGGGTGGCGCACCGGCCGATGCCGCCGGCGAGGGCGACGCGGAGATCGTCGGCTGATCAGGCCGCGACGCGCTCGCGGAGCTGACGCTTGGCCCGCGCGAGCATGCCGGTCATGCCGCGCACCCGCAGCGGGGAGACGGCCTCGCCGAGCCCGAGCGACTGGGGATAGTCGGCGGGGATGTCGAGGACCTCCTGCACGGTGAGTCCCGCGAGGCCCTGCACGAGGATCGAGGCGAACCCGCGCGTCGTCGGCGACTCGGCCGGGGCGGTCGCGAACAGGTGCACGATGCCGTCCTGCACCTCGACGAAGATGTAGACCGGCGACTGGCACTCGACGACCCGCTCCAGCAGGTCGGGGTGGTCGGCGTAGCGCTCGGGCAGCTCGGGCAGCTCGTTCGAGAACTCGAGCAGCAGCTGCAGCCGGTCGCGCACGCCGAGGGCGAGGAAGTCGTCGCGGATCTCGGCGAGGGCGGTGGGCAGGGTCGTCGGTTCCATCCCAGCCATTCTCCCATGCGACGCGGATGCCGCGGCCGGGGTCGGGCCGCGGCGCAGCGCCTCAGCGGCCGGGCACCTCGCCGCGCTCGGCGCCGGTCACGATCGGCACGCGCACGGCGCTGCCCCACTCGGTCCACGAGCCGTCGTAGTTGCGCACGTTCTCGAACCCGAGGAGGTGCTGCAGCACGAACCAGGTGTGGCTCGACCGCTCGCCGATACGGCAGTACGCGACGATGTCGTCGCCGTCGGCGAGGCCGACCTCGTCGCGGTAGATCGCGTCGAGCTCGGCGCGGGTCTTGAAGGTGCCGTCGGCCGCCGCGGCACGGGCCCACGGCACGGATGCCGCGGTCGGGATGTGGCCCGCTCGAAGCGCGCCCTCCTCGGGGTAGGCGGGCGCCGTGGTGCGCTCGCCCGTGTACTCCTCGGGCGAGCGCACGTCGATGAGCGCCCTCCCGGTCGGCGACTGCCCGAGGTGCGCGAGCACGTCGTCCTTGAAGGCCCGCACCGCGCGGTCGTCGCGCTCGACGACCGGGTACTCCACGGGCGCGACGTCGGGAACGGCGGTCGTGATCTCGCGGCCCTCCGCGATCCAGAGGTCGCGGCCGCCGTCGAGCAGACGCACGTCCTCGTGGCCGAACAGGGTGAACACCCAGAGCGCGTACGCCGCCCACCAGTTGTTCTTGTCGCCGTAGATCACGACGGTCGTGTCGCGTGCGATGCCGCGCGACCCGAGGAGCTCGGCGAACCGCTCGGCGTCGACGTAGTCGCGCACGACGGGGTCGTTGAGGTCGAGGTGCCAGTCGATCTTCACGGCGCCGGGGATGTGACCCGTCTCGTACAGCAGGACGTCCTCGTCGGACTCGACCACGACGAGGCCCGGTTCGCCGAGGTGTTCGGCCAGCCAGTCGGTCGAGACGAGGCGCTCGGGGTGGGCGTACTCGGCGAACTTCGCGGCGGAGTCGAACTCGGCGGACATGGGGGCCTCCTGTGGTCGCCCGGTCGGGCGGGTTGAGCGGGGGAGCGGACTAGGCTGATCACCTGTCCACCTCAGAATCTACGCGGCCCGCGGGGCGCAGTCACAGCACCCGTCATCAGGTGCAACACGGGAGCTCTCCAGCATGACCACGGCCTCCAGCCCGGCACCCATCCGTCTCGTCGATCGCAATCCATCGATCTCGGGGGCCGAGATCGCGGCCGAGCTCGTGCCGCCGCCGCAGTTCGAGCACGCGTCGTTCGAGTCGTACCGTCCCGACCCCGACTTCCCCTCGCAGCAGGCCGCCCTCGACCGGCTCAACCAGTTCGCGGGAGCCTGGCGAGCGGCCCAGCGTCCGGGCGGATTCTTCTCACGCAAGCGCCCCGCGCGCATCGAGCTGCCGGGCGTGTACCTCGACGGCGGCTTCGGTGTCGGCAAGACCCACCTGCTGGCCTCGCTGTGGCACGTCGCGCACGGGCCGAAGTACTTCGGCACGTTCATCGAGTACACGGCGCTCGTCGGTGCGCTCGGGTACGCGCAGGCGGTCGAGCTGCTTCGCGGTGCCAAGCTCATCTGCATCGACGAGTTCGAGCTCGACGACCCGGGCGACACGATGCTCATGACCCGATTCCTGGGCGAGCTCATGGCCGGCGGCACGCGCGTCGCCGCGACGAGCAACACGCCGCCGAACGCACTCGGCGAGGGGCGCTTCGCGGCCGCCGACTTCCTCCGCGAGATCCACGCGCTCTCGTCGAACTTCGAGACGCTGCGCATCGACGGACTCGACTACCGCCGGCGCGACACCGAGGGCCACGCGGTCGACGCGGGCGACGACGAAGCGGTGCGACGCACCGTCGACGCGCTCGCCTCGCGAGGGCATCGGGTGTCGCTCGACGGCTTCGACGAGCTCATCGCCCACCTCGCGACGGTGCACCCGTCGAAGTACGTGCGCCTCGTCGAGGGACTCGACGCCATCGCCCTCACCGGCGCCCACGAACTGCACGACCAGAACGCGGCGCTGCGCCTCGTCGCCTTCATCGACCGCGTCTACGACGCCGAGGTGCCGGTCATCGCGAGCGGCATCCCGCTCGACGAGGTCTTCGACGCCGAGATGATGGCCGGCGGCTACCGCAAGAAGTACCTCCGCTCGATGAGCCGCATGATCGCGCTCACCTCGGGCGAGCTGCCGCCGCACGACTGATCGGGGCACTCGCGCAGCCGATTCACCGCAGGATCGAGGCATCCCGAAATCTGCTGTTCACACGGCCGCCCCGACCGTAACGCCCCCGAAACACAACGACGAACCGCTCGAAACGCCCGCTCGTGACACTTGCGGCACGGGTCGCCCCCTCGGCCCGAATCCGAGAGAGGTTCGAGAGATGGATCAAGGCAACACCGCGTTCCTGTTGATCTCGGCGGCACTGGTGCTGCTGATGACGCCGGGGCTCGCGTTCTTCTACGGCGGCCTCGTCAAGGCGAAGAGCGTCATCAGCATGATGATGATGAGCTTCGGCGCGATGGGTCTCATCGGCGTGCTGTGGGTGCTCTACGGCTACGCCATCGCCTTCCCCGGCTCGGAGGGCCTCGTGCCGCCGTGGTCGATCGACTGGTCGGCGATCGGGCTCGAGAGCCTGCTCGAGACCCCCGAGGGCGCCGCGTACCCGCCGCTCGCGTTCGTGGCGTTCCAGGCGACCTTCGCGATCCTGACGGTCGCGCTCATCTCGGGCGCGATCGCCGACCGGGCGAAGTTCGGCGGCTGGATGGTGTTCGCGGGCATCTGGGCGACGATCGTCTACTTCCCGGTCGCGAGCTGGGTGTTCAACTTCGGCCTCGCCGACGATGGCAGCTTCGCGTACGGCGGCTGGATCACCTACGGCCTGCAGGAGGTCTTCGGCGTCGGTGCGATCGACTTCGCGGGCGGCACGGCCGTGCACATCAACGCCGGCGCGGCGGCGCTCGCCCTCGCGCTCGTGCTCGGCAAGCGGGTCGGCTTCTCCAAGGGCGCCCACGTGCCGCACAACCCGCCGTTCGTGCTGCTCGGCGCCGGTCTCCTGTGGTTCGGCTGGTTCGGCTTCAACGCGGGATCGGAGCTCGCCGCGGACAACACGTCGTCCCTCGCCTTCGTGAACACCATCGCCGCGCCGGCCGCGGCCCTGCTCGCCTGGCTCCTCGTCGAGAAGATCAAGGACGGCAAGCCGACCTCGGTCGGCGCCGCGTCGGGCGCCGTGGCCGGTCTCGTCGCGATCACGCCCGCGTGCGCTTCGCTGACGCCGATCTGGGCCATCGTGCTCGGCCTCGTCGCCGGTGCCGTGTGCGCCCTCGCGATCGACCTGAAGTTCAAGTTCGGCTTCGACGACTCGCTCGATGTCGTGGGCATCCACCTCGTGGGCGGCCTCATCGGCACGCTGTACCTCGGCATCTTCGCGAACGGCACCGGGCTCATCTACAGCGGCAACCTGACGCAGCTGGCTGTGCAGGCGATCGCCGCCGTCTCGGTGCTCGTGTACTCGTTCGTGCTCACCTACGGCATCGGCACGCTCATCCAGAAGACGATGGGCTTCCGCGTCAAGAACGAGGACGAGATCGCCGGCATCGACACCGTCGTGCACGGTGAGGACGCGTACAAGCTCGAGACCGTCTGACGCTCATCCTCGAGCCTCGGCCGGCCGACGGCGGTGGGGTAGTGTGCCCGGTGTGACTGACACCGGCCGCCTCCGCACCGCCGTCGGCCGCTTCTTGCGGGCGTTCACCTCGGGCAGCGCTCGCACGGCGGCGAGCCGCACGGCGGCCCTTTCGACTCGGGATGCCGCGCCGGCGCCCTTCTCTCCCGACGAGGTCTCGCCGGGGCAGTCGGGCCCGGATGCGACCGTCGAGATCGACCCGGGCCGCCTGCGCGACGTCCGGCTGGGCTATGCCCCGAGCCACGACGGCGAGCCCGACCCCGGGGAGGTCGTCTGGACGTGGGTGCCGTACGAGGAGCGCGACGGGCGCGGCAAGGACCGTCCGGTCGTGATCGTCGCCGCTTCGGGCACCGGGGACTTCCTGGCGGTACAGCTCACGAGCAAGGCGCACGACGGCGATCGCGACTACGTGGCGCTCGGAGAGGGGGCCTGGGACGCCGAGGGCCGCCCGAGCTGGGCGAAGACCGATCGGGTGTTCCGCGTGCGTACCGGCGGCATGCGCCGCGAGGCGGCCTCGCTCGACGCCGAACGCTACGGACTCGTCGCCGACGCCCTCGGACGTCGCTACGGCTGGCGCTGAGCGCTCTCGGTCTCGAGACGACGAAAGCCCCTGGACTGGCCAGGGGCTTTCTGTTGTGGGCGATGGTTTCGTGTGGTGGTCTCGAAACGACGAACGCCCCCGGCGTACCGGGGGCGTTCTCGTGGTGGGCGATGCCGGGCTCGAACCGACGACCTCTTCCGTGTGAAGGAAGCGCGCTACCAGCTGCGCCAATCGCCCATGTGGGATTTCGGTCGCCGTTGCGGTGACCGGACTCGATACTAGCCGACGGAGCGGGGCGAATGCACATCGGGCGTCGGCCGGGCGCGGCGCGGAGCGGACGAAGGTGTCGACACGCCCGGGATTCACGGGACGATTGGCCGTGTGACCGGGGAGAAGTCCCGCCGGCGCTCGCTCGGTTTGTGAATCGCTCGAAGTGTGTATAAAGTCTTCTCTGCACGCAGAAATGCGGAGCAACGCGGATGTGGCGCAGTTGGTAGCGCATCACCTTGCCAAGGTGAGGGTCGCGAGTTCGAGTCTCGTCATCCGCTCTGATCAGGGTCGGGCGAAAGCCCGGCTCCTGTTCTTTGGTGGTGAACCCATGAACGGTGGATTGGCCGAGAGGCGAGGCAGCGGCCTGCAAAGCCGTATACACGGGTTCGAATCCCGTATCCACCTCCAAGCCGAGATCCTCCGATCTCGACTCGGGCGATTGGCGCAGCGGTAGCGCGCTTCCCTGACACGGAAGAGGTCACTGGTTCGATCCCAGTATCGCCCACCACAACGAAAGCCCCGGCTCAGCCGGGGCTTTTCTCGTTTCCACGTCGACTTCTCGGTGCGGGCCCGGCTCGCCGCATCCTGTTCGGAATGGGGTGAGCCGGACCCCGGTGACCGGCTTTCGCTTTCACCGGGATCCGGTGGGCCGGCACAAGGTCGGTCCATGGGGAATTGTCCCCCGAAATGCCTACTCCGGGGTACACCCCCGTTCGGGGCATGTGCACGGTGCGAAGCGTTACCAGGCGCTCGGCGCGGGCGGAGCGACGCGCGGCGGCCGGTCGTCGCACGTGATGGTGTTCGGCAGCTCCCAGGGCGCGAGCCAGGGTCCCGTCGTGCCGCCGCCGTCGTTGCCGCCGAGGTCGATCACCGAGAATTCCGAGCCCGTCGGCGGGAAGTTGAACGCCCCGCAGTTGTTGATGCCCACCGCCCCGACGTTGCGGGCGTCGACGTTCGCGAACGACGCCTCGCCCGCCGTACGGGCGCTGAGGACGGACGTTCCCGTTCCGTCGATCCGCACGTCGCTGAACGCGACCCGCTCGATGCCATGCCGATCCTTCACGGGCCAGTCGGTGACGAGCATGATCGCGTTGTAGGTGCTGTCGAGGTAGTGATCGCCCGTCACCGTGATCTCGGCGCCGTCGATCGAGCGGTCGAGCGCGAAGAACCAGATCGCCCCGAGTCCGATGTTCCAGTTCAGCTCGTAGGTACCGGCGCGGACGGTCGTGTTGTCGCCGATCTCGAGGCTTCCGGTGAACGGCTCGGCGCCGAAACGGGCTCCGACGTGGATGCCGCTGCCCTCGCGGATCGGGTCGGCGACGAGGTTGCCGGTGATGGTGTTGTCGGCTCCGCCGTAGACGGCGATGCCGTTGGCGAGGGTCGGCGTCTGCACCGTGTTGCGGGTGAACGTGTTGCCGGCGTTCGCGATGCCCTCCGACCACATCGCGAGGGCGTCGTCGCCCGTGTTGCGGATGAAGTTGCCCTCGACGACCGAGTTCGTGACCCCGCGGTGGAGGTTCAGGCCGTCGGCGATCTGGTCGACGATGACGTTGTCGCGCACGACGAGGCCGTCCATCGGCCCGTCGAACCACATGCCGACCTTCGTGTGCTCGATGTAGAGGCCTTCGATCGTCGAGTCGTTCATCGCACCGCCGACGCCGTTGACCTGATCGGTGTCGATGCGCTCCGCGACGTCGCCGCGGATCGTGAAGCCCGACAGGTGCACGTTCGAGCTGCCCCCGTCCGCGGCATCCCGACCGTAGAAGCCGACCCCGGTGTGCACCGAGCCGTCGGCGGCGGGCTCGTCGAGCGCGATCTCCGATCCGGCGACGATCGTGTACCAGTTGCCGGCGCCCTCGACGGTGACGTCGTCGACGACGATGTGGCGGTCGACCCGGAAGGTGCCGGGCGGCAGGTAGACCGACGTGCCGGTGCGCTTCGCGAACTCGATCGCGCGTTCGATCGCGCCGGCTGCGTCTCGACGTCCGGTCGGGTCGGCCCCGAAGGCGAGCACGTTCGCCGCCCGCGGCCGGCGGACCGGAGGTTCGACGTACTCGGTGTCGACGAGATCGATCGTCGTGAGCGCCGCGGTCGCGCCGGCCGGTGCCGTGAGTCGGAGGACGTCGCCGGCCCGATACGTCTTCGGCAGCAGGAGGCGTTGCTCGTCGTAGAAGTGCATCGGACGGAACGGCTTCTGCACCTCGTACCCCTCGCCGGGCACGCAGCCGCACTCGGTGATCCACCAGTCGGGGTGCAGGAGGCCCGCTTCCGGGTCGTTCGTGAACGGGTACTGGTTGTACAGCCATGAGTATTCGCTCGTCAGCATCATCGTGTGCGACTGACGGCCGTTCACCGTCACCTCGAGCGGAGACTCGATTCCGCCGCCGCCCGGGGCGTCGGGAACGGAGTAGCGCACCGTGAGCGCGTTCGCGCGCGCGGGAAGCGTGAACTCGACGTACTGGCCGGGCGCGAGCTGCACCGCCGAGCGGCCGGAGGCCTCGGCGGCGAGCGTGTACGCATCGCGGCTCGGCGCCAGCACGGTTCCGGTCGTCGTCGCGTGCTCCGCCTCCTGCTCGAGGAAGGCGACGTCGGCGCCGCGGCCGGCGACGAGTACCGGCTCGAGCGCGGCTCGAGTGACGTGCGGGGTCGCCGGCGGGGCCGGCTTCGCGGCGGCGGCCGTCGCGGGTGCGGCGAGCAGGACCGACGCGAAGACGGCGAGCACGAGGGCCGACGCGGCGGCCGATCGCGTGAAACGGGTGGGGGAGCGGAGGGGCATGTCGGCACGGTCCTCTCGAGTCGTGTGCGCCATCGGACAGCTCGCGGGCCCGAATCGGCCCGGATGCGGCGACTGTAGGAGCGCCGACACCGGGGCCACAAGCCATGCGCGCGAATTGTCGACGGAAAGTCCTGTTCTTGCAGGATCGAACGCAAGCGGTCGCAAACAGGTCGGTCCCGAGGCATCCGTTTGCGTGCAACCCGGCGCAAGCCGCGCGCCGAAGAGGGGTACCTCGGCCGACTACAGTTGAAGGGTTCGTTTTCAAGAAACAAGGAGTGGATCCAGGTGGCTGACGGCTTCGAGCTCTTCACCGACCGTTCCGTTGTCGCGATGCGCGTCAACGGCGAGCTCAAGGACCTCGCCACGACGGTGACGGACGCCGACGTCGTCGAGCCCGTGACCATCGACTCGCCCGACGGGCTGAACATCCTGCGCCACTCGACCGCGCACGTGCTCGCGCAGGCGGTGCAGAACGTGAACCCCGAGGCCAAGCTCGGCATCGGCCCGCCCGTCACCGACGGCTTCTATTACGACTTCGACGTCGCCGAGGCGTTCTCGACCGACGACCTGAAGGCGCTCGACAAGGAGATGGCGCGCATCATCCGCGCCGGCCAGCGCTTCGTGCGTCGCGTCGTCACCGACGACGAGGCGCGCGCCGAACTCGCCCACGAGCCGTACAAGCTCGAGCTGATCGGCCTCAAGGGCAGCGCCTCGGCCGGTGGCGACAACGAGAACGTCGAGGTCGGCGCGGGCGAGCTGACGATCTACGACAACGTCGACCCCAAGACCGGCGAGGTCGCCTGGAAGGACCTCTGCCGCGGGCCGCACCTGCCGAACACCCGCATGATCGGCAACGGCTGGGCGCTGCAGCGCGTCGCCGGAGCATACTGGCGCGGCAGCGAGAAGAACCCCCAGCTGCAGCGCATCTACGGCACCGCCTGGCCGACGAAGGACGAGCTGCGCGCCTACCAGCACCGGCTCGAGGAGGCCGCCAAGCGCGACCACCGCAAGCTCGGCAAGGAGCTCGACCTGTTCAGCTTCCCCGACGAGATCGGCTCGGGCCTGTCGGTCTGGCACCCCAAGGGCGGCATCGTGCGCGGCGAGATGGAGCAGCACGCGCGCCGGCGCCACATCGCGGGCGGCTACACCTACGTGTACACGCCGCACATCTCGAAGGAGGACCTCTTCCTCCAGTCGAACCACCTCGTCACCTACCGCGAGGGCATGTTCCCGCCGATCGTCATGGACGAGGAGCGCGACGCCGAGGGCAATGTCACCAAGCAGGGCCAGGACTACTACCTGAAGCCCATGAACTGCCCGATGCACATCCTCATCTACAAGGAGCGCGCGCGCAGCTACCGCGACCTGCCGATGCGGCTCGCCGAGAACGGCACGGTCTACCGCAACGAGCTCTCGGGGGCGTTGCACGGCCTCACCCGCGTGCGCGGCTTCACCCAGGACGACTCGCACCTCTTCGTCACCCCCGAGCAGCTCGAGGAGGAGGCGACCCGGGTGCTCGAGTTCGTCATCTCGATGCTGCGCGACTTCGGCCTCGAGGACTTCGAGCTCGAGCTGTCGATGCGCGACGACGAGAAGTCGAAGTGGATCGGCAGCGACGAGTTCTGGGAGTACTCGACGAACGCGCTGCGCAACGTCGCGGTCGCGAGCGGGCTGAAGCTCACCGAGGTGCCCGGCGAGGCGGCCTTCTACGGCCCGAAGATCGACCTCAAGACCCGTGACGCGATCGGCCGCACCTGGCAGCTCTCAACCGTGCAGGTCGACCCCAACCTGCCCGAGCGCTTCGAGCTCGAGTACATGGGGCCCGACGGCGAGAAGCACCGGCCGATCATGATCCACCGGGCGCTGTTCGGCTCGATCGAGCGGTTCTTCGCGATCCTGCTCGAGCACTACGCGGGCGTCTTCCCGGTGTGGCTCGCGCCCGTGCAGGTCGTCGGCATCCCCGTCGCCGACGAGTACGCGCCCTACCTCGGTGCGATCATCGAGCAGCTGAAGGGCTTCGGCGTGCGTGCAGACCTCGACGTGAGCGACGACCGCATGCAGAAGAAGATCCGCACGCACACGACGCAGAAGGTGCCGTTCCAGCTCATCGCGGGCGACAACGACCGCTCGGGCGAGACGGTGAGCTTCCGGTTCCGCGACGGCACGCAGGAGAACGGCGTGCCGATCGATCGGGCGATCGAGCTCGTGCGGGAGTCGATCGCCGATCACCGGCAGGTGACGACCCGCGACGACCTGTTCTCATGACCAGCTACGAGCGCGACGAGTTCGACGGGGTCCCCACGGACTCCTCGGCCGACCTGGCTGGTGTCCCCGATGCGTTCCAGCGGCTCTGGACGCCGCACCGGCTCGTCTACATCCAGCAGGGGCAGCAGCCCGACGAGCACACGTGCCCGTTCTGCCGTGCGCCCGAGATGAGCGACGAGCAGTCGCTCATCGTGGCGCGGGGCGAGCACGCGTACGTGCTGCTCAACCTCTTTCCGTACAACTCGGGGCACCTGCTCGTCTGCCCGTACCGCCACATCGCGACTTACGACGAGGCGAGCGCCGACGAGGTCGCCGAGATCGGCGCCCTCACGCAGACGGCGATGCGCGTCGTGAAGCAGGTGTCGAGGTGCGACGGGTTCAACATCGGCATGAACCAGGGGCGCATCGCCGGCGCCGGCATCGCCGAGCACCTGCACCAGCACATCGTGCCGCGCTGGGCGCTCGATTCGAACTTCTTCCCGATCATCGCGGGCACGAAGGCACTGCCGCGGCTGCTCGGCGAGGTGCGGCAGGAGATCGCCGACGGGTGGCCCGCCTGAGTCGTCGACCGTCATGACGACGGCGCCCCGGTCGTGGACCGGGGCGCCGTCGTGGTTCGCGAGGCCGAGCTCAGCGCACCTGCTGCACCTCGAACTGCATGCGCGGGTGGGCGTAGAACTCCTGCGACTCGACGAGCTGCAGTTCGCGCTCGCCCGACTCGTGCGTGGTGGCGAGCAGGTCGTAGACGCTCGAGATCGTGCGCGCGAGCGCGTCGGCGGCGTCGCCCGTGCGACGGTAGTGCGCCGTGAAGAGGGCGGCGGTGACGTCGCCCGAGCCGTTCGCCTTGAGCGGCAGGTGCGGGGTCTTCGCGAGCCAGGCGCCGTTCGCGTCGACCGCGAGCATCTCGATCGTGCCCGGTTCGCGGTCGGGGCGCTCGACGCTCGTGACGAGCACCGTCGAGGGGCCCGACGCGCGCGCGAGGTCGACGGAGGCGAGGGTCGACTCGAGCGTGTCGGGCTCGGTGCCCGTGAGGTACCCGAGCTCGAACTGGTTCGGCGTGATGAGGTCGGCGGCCGGCACGACGCGCTCGCGCAGGAGCACGGGGATGGCGGGTGCCACGAAACACCCCGACTTCGCGTTGCCCATGACGGGGTCGCAGGCGTAGATCGCCGATGGGTTGGCGGCCTTCACGCGGGCCACGGCGTCGAGGATGACGTCGGCGATGCCGTCGCTGCCCTGGTAGCCGCTCAGCACGACGTCGATGTCGCCGAGCACCCCGCGCTCTTCGATGCCCGTGATGACCTCGCGGACGTCGTCGGGGGAGATGAGCGGGCCGCGCCAGGCGCCGTAGCCGGTGTGGTTGGAGAAGTTCACCGTATACACGGGGAGCACCTCGACGCCGATGCGCTGGAGGGGGAACACGGCCGCGGAGTTGCCGACGTGACCGAAGGCGACGGCCGACTGGATCGAGAGGATCTTCACCGTTCGATCATCCCATCTCGAAGCGGATGCCCCGTGCGGGCGTCGCGGCCGGCACCGACGCCACGCGCACCGCGGCCCCGACGTCGGCGGCGAGCTTCCGGAGTTCGTCGTCGTCGAGGTCGTGCACGGTGAGGCGGATCCGGTCGTACGGTGCCCGGTCGCCGAGCGCGAACTCGTCGCCGGGGCGGGCGAGCCACCCTCGTCGCATGAGCTGCTCGGAGACGGCGCGGGCCGGTGCAGCGAGCGGCACCCACACGTTGAGCCCGTCGCCCGGTGTCGTGGGGACCCCCGCCGCCGTGAGCAGCGCCGCGAACTCGGCGTTGCGGGCGGCGTAGTGCGCGCCGGCGGCCCGGATGCCGTCGGCGACGTCGGGATCGGTCGCGAGCGCGTGCACGAGCCGTTGCAGCAGGTGGCTCACCCACGTCGTGCCCGGGGTCAGCCGCATGGCGAGGCGGTCGGCCGTCTCGGGATCGGACGCGGTCACCGCGAGGCACATGTCGGGGCCGAGGAACTTCGACACCGAGCGCACGAGCGCCCAGCGCCGGTGCTCGGGCCCGATGAGCGACTGGAACGGCTGCTGCGACAGCAGGGAGTAGTGGTCGTCCTCGATGACCAGCACGTACGGGTGCTCGCGCAGCACCTCGCGCAGTGCGGCCGCCCGTTCGGCCGAGAGGCTCGCCCCGGTCGGGTTCTGCGCGCGCGGTGTGCAGATGACGGCGCGCACGCCCTGTTCGAGCGCGCTGCGCAGCCCCTCGACCGTCATGCCCTCCTCGTCGACCGCCACCGGTACCGGGCGGTAGCCGGCGACGCGCACCGTGTGGATGCTCGTGAGGAAGCACGGGTCCTCGAGCGCGACGGCGTCGTCGCGGGTGAGCGCTTGGGCGAGCAGGCGCTCGACGGCGTCGGCGGCCCCGCTCGTGACCGTGAGGCGCATCGGCGTGCCGGGCGGCAGGTCGGCGCGCATCCAGGCGTCGGCCCATTCCTCGAGGCCCGGATCGATGACGGGTTCGCCGTAGAGCACGGGGCGGCGGGCGATGGTCGCGAGGGCCCGCGAGGGATCGGGGATGTACGAGGCATCCGGGTTGCCCGTGCCGATGTCGCGGAGGGCGGTGTCGGGGGCGAAGCCCTCCTGTGCGACCGGCGCCGACCCCGCGACGCGCGTGCCGCCGCGACCGAGCGTGACGACCACGCCGGCGGTCGTGAGCTGTCGATATGCGGCGACGGCCGTGTTGCGGTTGACGCCGAGCTGCTCGGCGAGGCTGCGCACCGGGGGGAGGGCGTCGCCCGGCCGCAGGTCGCCGCGCTCGATCAACGCGCGCAGGCTCTCCGCGATCTCGGCGGCCGAACGTCCTTCGATGTCGATGCTCACGTCACCATCCTTCCGCAGTTCTCCGGCCATGCTATCTTTTGGCCTAGGTCAATGATTCCGTTGGTCTGTTCTGATGCGCGAACCGCGTCGCGCTCGTCGAAAGGATTCCCCCGTGACCGCACCCGAGACGGGCTCGAACCGCGTCAAGCGCGGCCTCGCCGAGATGCTGAAGGGCGGCGTCATCATGGACGTCGTCACCCCCGAGCAGGCGCGCATCGCCGAGGACGCCGGCGCCGTCGCCGTGATGGCGCTCGAGCGCGTGCCGGCCGACATCCGCGCGCAGGGCGGCGTCGCCCGCATGAGCGACCCCGACCTCATCGAGGCGATCATCGCCGAGGTCTCCATCCCCGTCATGGCGAAGGCCCGCATCGGCCACTTCGTCGAGGCGCAGGTGCTGCAGGCGCTCGACGTCGACTACATCGACGAGTCCGAGGTGCTCTCGCCGGCCGACTACGTCAACCACATCGACAAGTGGAACTTCACCGTGCCGTTCGTCTGCGGCGCGACCAACCTGGGCGAGGCGCTCCGTCGCATCAACGAGGGTGCCGCGATGATCCGCTCGAAGGGCGAGGCCGGCACGGGCGACGTCTCGGAGGCGACGAAGCACATCCGCAAGATCACCTCGGAGATCAACGCGCTGCGCTCGATGACGAAGGACGAGCTGTACGTCGCGGCGAAGGAGCTGCAGGCACCGTACGAACTCGTCGCCGAGGTGGCCGAGACGGGCAAGCTCCCCGTCGTGCTCTTCACCGCGGGCGGCGTCGCGACGCCCGCCGACGCGGCCATGATGATGCAACTCGGCGCTGACGGCGTATTCGTCGGCTCGGGCATCTTCAAGTCGGGCAACCCCGAGGCGCGTGCCGCGGCCGTCGTCAAGGCGACGACGTTCTACGACGACCCGTCGGTCATCGCCGAGGCGTCGCGCGGCCTCGGCGAGGCGATGGTCGGCATCAACGTCGGCGACCTGCCGGCGCCGCACCGCCTCGCCGAGCGCGGCTGGTGACGACGACCCTGCGAGCCGGCTCCGTCGATGCGGAGCCGGCCGCTGCCGGACCCCGCGTCGGCGTGCTCGCCCTGCAGGGCGACTTCCGCGAGCACGCCCAAGTGCTCGCAGCCCTCGGTGCGCGCGTCTCGCTCGTGCGCCGCCCCGAGGAGCTCGCCGAGGTCGACGGCCTCGTCATCCCCGGGGGCGAGTCGAGCGTCATCGACAAGCTCTCGCGCATGTTCGGCGTCGCCGAGCCGCTGCGGGCGGCGATCGCCGATGGCCTGCCCGTCTACGGCACGTGCGCCGGCCTGATCATGCTCGCCGACACCGTGCTCGACGCGATCGAGGGGCAGCAGTCGCTCGGCGGGCTCGATGTCGTCGTGCGCCGCAACGCCTTCGGCTCGCAGAACCAGTCGTTCGAGACCGACCTCGTGATTCCCGAACTCGGCGACCCGCCCGTGCACGCGGTGTTCATCCGCGGCCCGGTGGTCGAGTCGGTGGGGCCCGCGGCCACGGCACTCGCGACCCTCGACGACGGCCGCGTCGTCGCGGTGGAGCAGGGCAACCTCCTCGGCACGAGCTTCCACCCCGAGATCAACGGGGAGCACCGGTTCCACGAGTACTTCCTGTCGAAGGTGGGCGCGCGGGTCTGAGTCCGACGCGCCGGAGCGGGTGCGCAGCTGCCGTCCGGGCGCGGGGCCCGGACCCTCGAACGGGGGCGGGCGTCTCAGTGCCGGCACCGATTCCGGCGCGGTCGCCGATCGATAGCGTCGCCCGCATGACCAAACGACTGCCGAGCACCGGCGCCGAGAACCGTGTCGTCGACGAGACCGGCTGCGACACGAGCGACATCTTCATCATCCACCGCATCTTCCGCTGGGGGTACCGCGAACTGCCCAGACTCGTCCGCGAGGTCGCGCCCGGCGACGTCGTCCGCGCGCGAACGGTCGCACAGGCCATCGACCAGCTCGACCGCGGCCTGCACGTGCACCACCACGGCGAGGACGAACTGCTCTGGGACCGCCTCGAGCGTCGGGAGCCCGGCTGCTCGATGCACGTCGACGTGATGAAGGCACAGCACGCCCGCGTCGCGGAGCTCCTGGAGCTCGTCGACCCGCTCGCCGCGTCGTGGAGCTCCACCGCCGACCCGACGACGGGGGAGCGGCTCGCCGCCGCGCTCGACGACGTCGGCACGACCCTCGGCGTGCACCTCGGTCGCGAGGAGACGGACATCGTGCCGGTCGCCGCCCGGGTGCTCAGCCAGTCCGAGTGGGAGGAGCTCGGCGAGCACGGGCGAGCGGCGCTCCCGAAGGAGGAGATGCCGGTCCAGCTCGGCCTCATGATCGACGCCGTGCCGGCCGGCGAGCGCGACCAGTGGCTGAAGTCGAACCTGCCCGCACCGATCCGTCTCCTCTGGGTGCTGTTGATGCGGCGCAAGTACACGGCGTGGCAGCAGGGGCTCTTCCCCGAGGGCATGCCGGCCATGGTGTGACGGCGTCGCGCGGCGTCGCGCGTCGGCGGCCCGCGCTACGCTCGCCCACGTGACCGAATGGATCGCCCTGCTGCGCGGGGTCAACGTCGGCGGTGTCACCGTGCGCTCCGCCGAACTCGCCGAGCTCTTCCGCGGGCTCGGGTTCGAGGGCGTGCGCACGGTGCTCGCAAGCGGCAATGTCGCGTTTTCAACGGCGCCGGCGGGCGAGACGGATGCCTCGGGGCTGAAGTCACGCATCGAACAGGCCCTCTCCGACCGCTTCGGCTACGAGGCGTGGATCGTGCTCGTTTCGCGCGACGAGCTCGTACGCGTCATCGCGGGCTTCCCGTTCGATGCCGAACGCGAGGGGTGGCATCCCTACGTCGTGTTCTCGTCGTCGCAGACGGCGCTCGACGACCTCGTCGCAGGCGCCGGCGCGCTCGACGCGGCCGACGACGTGGTGACGCCCGGCGACGGCGTGCTCTACTGGCACAATCGCCGTGCCCGGGGCGTCGACAGCACGTTCTCGAAGCTCACGGCGAAGGCGCGGTTCAAGCCGAGCATCACGACGCGCAACCTCCGCACGCTGCAGAAGCTCGTCGTCTGATCGAGCCGCGCGGCGAGGCATCCCCGTCGTGTTCACGGGCGCGCGCCGCGCGCTCGACTAGAATGTAGCCTCGGCGGGCGCCCCCGCCGAGAAGTCGATACAGGAGCAGCATGTCCGGGCATTCCAAGTGGGCGACGACCAAGCACAAGAAGGCCGTCATCGACGCGCGCCGCGCGAAGTCGTTCGCGAAGCTCATCAAGAACATCGAGGTCGCAGCCAAGATGGGCGGCGCCGACATGAACGGCAACCCGACCCTGTACGACGCCGTGCAGAAGGCCAAGAAGACCTCGGTGCCGAACGACAACATCGATCGCGCCATCAAGCGCGGCGCCGGCATCGGCGGCGAGGCTGTCGAGTACCTCAGCATCACGTACGAGGCCTACGGCCCGTCGGGCGTCGCCCTCATGGTCGAGGTGCTGACCGACAACAAGAACCGCGCCGCCGCCGAGGTGCGCACGGGGCTGAGCCGCAACGGCGGCACGCTCGCCGACCCGGGGTCGGTCGCGTACAACTTCACCCGCAAGGGCGTCATCGTCGTCTCGGGCGAGGGCACCACCGAGGACGACGTCATGATGGCGGCGCTCGAGGCCGGCGCCGAAGAGATCGAGCCGCACGCCCAGGGCTTCGAGGTCATCACCGACCCGTCCGACATGGTCGAGGTGCGCAAGGCGCTGCAGGAGGCCGGGCTCGACTACGAGTCGGCCGACATCGAGTTCGTGCCGAACCTCAAGGTCGAGATCGACGCCGACACCGCGCGCAAGGTCTTCCGGCTCATCGACGCCCTCGAGGACAGCGACGACGTGCAGAACGTGTACAGCAACTTCGACCTGACCCCCGAGGTGCAGGCCGAGCTCGAGGCGGAGTAGGCCCATCGTCATGCGGGTGCTCGGCATCGATCCCGGGCTCACCCGCTGCGGCGTCGGCGTCGTCGACGTGCGGGGCGACCGCAAGGCCACGCTCGTCGACGTCGTCGTGCTGCGATCGCCGACCGACGCGCCGATCGAACGACGGCTCGCGCGCATCGCCGACGGGCTCGAGGCTATCTTCGAGGAGCACCGCCCGCAGGCGGTCGCCCTCGAGCGCGTCTTCGCGCGCTCGGACGTCTCGACGATCATGGGGACGGCGCAGATCTCGGGCGTCGCGATGCTCATCGCCGCACGCCGCGAGCTACCGGTCGCGCTGCACACGCCGTCAGAGGTGAAGGCTGCGATCACGGGCTACGGGCGGGCCGACAAGAAGCAGGTCGGCGCGATGGTCGCGCGCATCCTCGGGCTCGAGGCGGTGCCGAAGCCCGCCGACGCGGCCGACGCGCTCGCGCTAGCGATCTGCCACGCCTGGCGCACGGGCGGCGTCGCCGGCGAGGCGATCCGTGACGCGGCGCGCGGTGGCGCACGCGGCGGTGCGACCGCCGGGGATGCCGCGGCGCTGACCCCCGCGCAGCGGGCGTGGCTCGCCGCCGAGCGTTCCGCAGCCGTGTCGGGGGCGGCCCGTAGGGTGAAGGAGTGATCTCCTCTCTTCGCGGGCGCGTGCTCGCCGCCGCCGGCAGCTCGGTCGTCATCGACGTCGGCGGCGTCGGCTTCCAGGTCAACACCACCCCCGCGCTCGTGCTCGCGAGCCGCGAGGGTCATGAGCTCTCGGTGCACACCTCGCTGATCGTCCGCGAGGACTCGCTGACCCTGTTCGGCTTCGGCACCCGCGACGAGCTCGACGTGTTCGAGCTGCTCATCGGCGTGACCGGCGTCGGCCCGAAGTCGGCGCTCGGCGTGCTGTCGTCGCTCTCACCCGACCAGGTCGCCGAGGCCGTGCACCGTGAAGACGACGCGGTCTTCCGCAAGGTCAGCGGCATCGGGCCGAAGACGGCGAAGCTCATCACCGTCTCGCTCGCGGGCAAGCTCGCGGCGCCTGCTGCGCGCTCGGCCGCGGCGCCGGTCGCGTCCGGCGGCGTCGCCGACAGCGTGCTCGCGGCGCTCACGGGTCTCGGCTGGTCCGAGCGCGTGGCCGCCGATGCGCTCGACGAGACGATGGCCGGGGCGACCGAGGTCGAGCAGGCGTCGGTGCCCACGCTGCTGCGTCTGACGCTCGCCCGGCTCGGTCCCGCCCAGCAGGCCGGGAGGAGCCGATGAGCCGACCTGCCGACGACCTGACCGATCCCGAACTCGCCTCCGAGGCGGAGCTCGCGTTCGAGGGGGCCCTCCGACCGCGGAGTCTTCAGGAGTTCGTGGGGCAGACGCGCGTGCGCGGGCAATTGCAGCTCCTGCTCACGGCGGCGACGCTGCAGCAGCGCACCCCCGACCACATCCTGCTCGCCGGTCCGCCCGGACTCGGCAAGACGACGCTCGCGATGATCGTCGCGCACGAGGGGGGCCGGCCGCTGCGCATGTCGAGCGGCCCGGCCATCCAGCACGCGGGCGACCTCGCCGCGATCCTGAGCTCGCTCGTGCCCGGCGAGGTGCTGTTCATCGACGAGATCCATCGCATGGCCCGCTCGGCCGAAGAGATGCTCTACCTCGCGATGGAGGACTTCCGCATCGACATCATGGTCGGCAAGGGTGCCGGCGCGACCTCGGTGCCGCTCGACCTCGCGCCGTTCACCCTCGTGGGTGCGACCACGCGGGCCGGCCTGCTGCCGAACCCGCTGCGCGACCGATTCGGATTCACCGCGCACCTCGAGTTCTACGACGAGGCGGAGCTCGAGCAGGTGCTCGGCCGTGCGGCGACGATGCTCGGGCTCGACATCGACCGAGAGGCGCTGGCCGAGATCGCGGGTCGGTGCCGAGGCACCCCGCGCATCGCCAACCGCCTGCTGCGACGCGTGCGCGACTACGCGCTCGTCCACACCGGCCGAGCCGACGTCGAGGCCGTGCGGGCGGCGCTCGAGCTCTACGACGTCGACGCCCTCGGGCTCGACCGGCTCGACCGCGCGGTGATGGAGACGATCCTCACCCGCTTCGGCGGGGGACCGGTGGGCCTCAACACCCTCGCAGTCTCGGTCGGTGAGGAGTCGGAGACCATCGAGGCCGTCGTCGAGCCGTTCCTCGTCCGCATCGGGCTCATCACGCGCACCCCCCGCGGACGCGTCGCAACCCCTGCCGCATGGCGGCACTTCGGGCTGACCGCGGGCGCCGACGGCACGGCAGCGGTCCTTCCGATCGATGACCTATAATCCTTTGAGGCGTCACCCTCAACGCCCCTCGACTTCGTGCGCGACGCGCACCCCGGAAGGTATCTCACCCTCATGACGTTCGATCCGATCACCATCATCATGCTCGCCGTCCTGGCGGTGCTGATCTTCTTCATGTTCCGCAACTCGCGCAAGCGGCAGGCCGATGCGAAGGAGATGCAGCAGAAGGTCCAGCCCGGTGCGCAGGTGATGACGAACTTCGGTGTGTTCGGCACGATCCTCTCGATCGACGAAGACGAGAACCAGGTGCTGCTCGAGACCTCGCCCGGCACGATCCTGACGGTGCACCGCCAGACGATCGCTCGCGTGGTCGAGCCGAAGGACGCGGTCGACGTCGACGAGACGCCCGCGCTCGACGGCGAGCCCGAGTTCGGCGAGCGGGTCTCCGACGCCGCGACCGACGAGACGACCAGCGACGCGTCGGGCACCGACCAGTCGAACAACGACGAGAAGCCCGACGCGAAGTAGTCGAGCGACTCGGATTCACCCCTGAGGCTGGGCCCGCGCGATGTCGCGCGGGCTCCTGCAGAGAAAGCAGAACACGTGGCTGCACCATCCAAGCGGTCATCCCGGCCGACGCCCGTCCGCAAGGCATGGCGTTCACTCATCTGGCTGGGTGTCATCATCGCCCTCCTGTTCGGCATCAACGCCGCCGGCGTGATGTGGGGCGGTGGATCGTGGACGCCGAAGCTCGCGCTCGACCTCGAGGGCGGCACGCAGATCATCCTCGCGCCGAAGCTCGAGACCGGTGACACGGCCTCCCAGGAGCAGCTCGACCAGGCCGTCTCGATCATCCGCCAGCGCGTGGACGCCTCGGGCGTCTCCGAGGCCGAGATCAACACCGAGGGGCAGAACATCGTCGTTCGCATCCCCGGTGAGCTCGACGACCAGACGCGCGCCCGCATCGAGCAGTCCGCGAAGCTCGAGCTGCGCGCCGTGCTGCTCGCCGATGCGGCGACGAACCAGGCGATCAACCCGACCGAGAGCCCCTCGCCGACCGAGACGCCGTCGGAGGACCTCGAGTCGACGCCGACCGCGGTGCCGACCGACGGCAGCGACCCCGCGTGGATCACGCCGGCCCTGCAGGCCGAGTTCGACTCGTTCGACTGCTCGCAGATCGACGAGACCGACGCGAGCGTCGCCCCGGCCGACGAGCCGCTCGTCACCTGTGACGTGAGCCGCACGGCCAAGTACCTGCTCGGCCCGGTCGAGGCCAGCGGCGAGAACATCGTCGACGCCACCAACGGCATGGTCACGACCCAGACGGGCGCCTCGACGGGCCAGTGGGCCGTCAACATCGTGTTCGACGAGAAGGGCACCGAGGAGTTCGCGAAGGTCAGCACCCGCCTCTTCGCCCTCTCCGGGCAGACGCCGCGCGACCAGTTCGCGTTCGTGCTCGACGGCCAGGTGCTCACCGCGCCGGCCATGAACGGTGCGATCACCGACGGTCGCCCGCAGATCACGGGCAGCTTCACGCAGGAGTCGTCGAAGGCGCTCGCCGACCAGCTCAAGTTCGGCGCGCTGCCGATCAGCTTCACCGTGCAGTCCTCCGACACGATCTCGGCGACGCTCGGTACCTCGCAGCTGCAGTCGGGCCTGATCGCCGGCCTCATCGGCCTCATCCTCGTCGTGATCTACACGCTCTTCCAGTACCGCGCCCTCGGCACGGTCACGATCGCCTCGCTCGTGATCGCGGCGCTCATCACGTACCTGACGATCACGATCCTGTCGTGGCGCGAGGGCTACCGCCTGTCGCTCGCCGGCATCGCGGGCCTCATCGTCGCGATCGGCTTCACGGCCGACTCGTTCATCGTGTACTTCGAACGCGTGAGAGACGAGTTGCGAGACGGCAGACCCTTGGTCGGCGCCGTCGAGGCCGGGTGGAAGCGCGCCTTCCGCACCATCCTCGCCTCGAAGGGCGTCAACCTGCTCGCGGCGATCGTGCTCTTCATCCTCGCGGTCGGCAGCGTCAAGGGCTTCGCCTACACGCTCGGTCTCACGACCATCATCGACGTCGTGATCGTGATCCTGTTCACGCACCCGATGCTGCAGCTGCTCGCGCAGACGAAGTTCTTCTCGAGCGGCAACCCGTGGTCGGGTCTCGACCCGAACGCGCTCGGCGCCGTGTACCGCGGTCGCGCCGAGTTCCGCAAGCCCACCGCCGTGCCCGCCAAGAAGGCCGCCTCGAGCGCGAAGGAGGCGCAGCGGCGCCAGACGATCGCCGAGCGCAAGGCGGCTGCGGTCGGAGCCGGCGATACCGAGAACGAGGGGAAGGAGTCCTGATGGCGAACCGTCTCACGACCTTCGGCAACGACCTCTACACCGGCAAGCGCTCGTTCAACTTCGTCGGCGGCCGCAAGAAGTGGTTCTCGATCGCCGGCGTGATCGTGCTGCTCTCGGTGGTGATCCCGCTGCTGACCGGTGTCAACTTCAGCATCGAGTTCCGCGGCGGATCGCAGTTCCAGATCTCCGGTGTCGAGAACGCGACCGCACAGCCCGCGATCGACGCCGTCGCGTCGGTCGTCCCCGAAGCGACGACCAAGGTGACCATCGTCGGCGACGTCGGCGTCCGCGTCCAGACCGATCAGCTCTCGCAGGACGAGTCGCACGACGTCACCTCGGCGCTGGCCGAGGCGTACGACGTGCCCGAGTCCGAAGTGACGTCCTCGTTCATCGGCCCGAGCTGGGGTGCCGACGTCACCCGTCAGGCCGTCGTCGGCCTGGTCGCGTTCGTGCTGCTCGCGGCGCTCGTCATGGCCCTGTACTTCCGCACCTGGAAGATGTCGCTCGCCGCGATCCTCGCGCTCATGGCCGACCTCGTCATCACGACCGGTCTCTACGCGGCGGTCGGCTTCGAGATCAGCCCGGCCGCGATGATCGGTATCCTCACGATCCTCAGCTACTCGCTCTACGACACGGTCGTCGTCTTCGACAAGATCCGCGAGAACACGGCCGAAGACGGGCACGAGTCGCGGCGCACCTTCGCCGAGTCGGTCAACCTGGCGGTCAACCAGACCCTCGTGCGCTCGATCAACACGAGCGTCGTGGCGGCCCTGCCGGTCGCGTCGATCCTCTTCATCGGTGCGGGCGTGCTCGGAGCCGACACGCTGCGCGACATCTCGCTCGCGCTGCTCATCGGCATCCTCGTGGGCACCTGGTCGACGGTGTTCCTCGCGGCTCCGCTCTACTCGCTGCTGCGCGAGGGCGAGCCCGAGATCAAGCGCCACGACCTCAAGGTGCTCAAGGAGCGCGAGCGCGCCGGATCGTCGTCGACGACCACGGCCGAGGCCCTGCCGAGCGCCTGACGTTCGCCCCCGGCGTGCGCTCTCGTGCACGCCGGGGCCTCCGGAGCGGTGATAATTGAGTTCTGGAGGTGCGCGGGTGACGGAGACCGGGGTCAATTCGACGGCGTCGCTGCGCCGACTCGTGCCTCGGATCTTCTCCAAGGCACAACCGTCGGGTGCGGTCGATACGCTGATCCGCACGGTGCGCATGCACCACCCGAAAGCCGACGTCGCGCTCATCGAGCGCGCGTTCACGGTGGCCGACCGGGCGCACGAGGGCCAGAAGCGCAAGAGCGGCGAGCCGTACATCACGCACCCGATCGCGGTCGCGCAGATCCTCGCCGATCTCGGCATCGGCTCCAAGACGGTCGCTGCCGCCCTGCTGCACGACACCGTCGAGGACACGGCGTACACCCTCGACGAGGTTCGCGCCGACTTCGGTGACGAGATCGCGATGCTCGTCGACGGCGTCACCAAGCTCGACAAGGTCAAGTACGGCGACTCGACGCAGGCCGAGACGGTGCGCAAGATGATCGTCGCGATGTCGAAGGACATCCGCGTGCTCATCATCAAGCTCGCCGACCGGTTGCACAATGCCAGGACGTGGGGCTTCGTGCCCGCCGAGAAGGCAGCGAAGAAGGCGACCGAGACCCTCGAGATCTACGCGCCGCTCGCGCATCGTCTCGGCATCCAGGCGATCAAGTGGGAGCTCGAGGACCTGTCGTTCGCCGTGCTCTACCCAAAGCTCTACGCCGAGATCGAGAGCCTCGTGAAGCAGCGCACCCCGCAGCGCGAGGAGTTCGTGCAGAACGTCATCGATCTCGTGAACGACGACCTCAAGGCCGCGAAGATCCGTGGCAAGGTCGTGGGTCGCCCGAAGCAGTACTACTCGATCTACCAGAAGATGATCGTTCGGGGTCGCGACTTCGACGAGATCTACGACCTCGTGGGCATTCGCGTGCTTGTCAACTCGGTCCGCGACTGCTACGCGGTGCTCGGCGCGATCCACGCCCGGTGGACGCCGCTCCCCGGCCGGTTCAAGGACTACATCGCGACGCCGAAGTTCAACCTCTACCAGTCGCTGCACACCACCGTGATCGGTCCGAAGGGGCGCGCGGTCGAGATCCAGATCCGCACGCACGACATGCACCAGCGGGCCGAGTACGGTGTCGCCGCCCACTGGAAGTACAAGGAGCAGACCACCGGTCGTTCTGCCGGGGGTCCCGCCCTCGCGAACGAGACCGACATGGCCTGGCTCGCGCACATCTCCGACTGGCAGGCCGAGACGGCCGACCCGGGGGAGTTCCTCGATTCGCTCCGGTTCGAGATCGGTGCGAAGGAGGTGTACGTCTTCACCCCGAAGGGGCGCGTCATCGGGTTGCCGTCCGGGGCGACCCCGGTCGACTTCGCGTACGCCGTGCACACCGAGGTCGGCCATCGCACGATGGGCGCGAAGGTGAACGGGCGGCTCGTGCCCCTCGAGAGCGAGCTGTCGAGCGGCGACGTCGTCGAGGTGTTCACCTCGAAGAACCCCGACTCGGGCCCCAGCAAAGACTGGCTGGGCTTCGTCAAGAGTCCCCGTGCGCGCAACAAGATCCGGCAGTGGTTCACGAAGGAGCGTCGCGACGAGGCGATCGAGCAGGGTCGCGACGCGATCGCCCGCGCGATGCGCAAGCAGAACCTGCCGCTGCAGAAGCTCATGAGCCAGGAGTCGTTCGCCGAGGTCGCGGCCCTGCTGCACTACGACGACGTCTCGTCGCTCTACGCCGCGGTCGGCGAGGGGCACGTGTCGACGCAGTCGGTGCTCGAGAAGGTCGTCTCGCTCGTGCGCGACATCGACGACGTCGACGAGCCCGACCTGCCGCTGCCGACCCGGTCGCGCCCGCTTCCCCGACACTCCGACTCGGGCGTCCTCGTTCGCGGTGCGCCCGACATCCTCGTGAAGCTGGCGCGCTGCTGCACCCCGGTGCCGGGCGACGAGATCGTCGGGTTCATCACCCGCGGGGCCGGCGTCTCGGTGCATCAGGCGAACTGCCACAACGTGCAGTCGCTCATGCGGGAGCCCGAGCGCATGATCGACGTCGAGTGGGCGCCGAGCTCGAAGAGCGTGTTCCTCGTGCAGATCCAGATCGAGGCGCTCGATCGGTCGGGGCTGCTCTCCGACGTCACGCGGGTGCTGTCCGAGCACCACGTCAACATCCTGTCGGCCAACGTGTCGACCTCGACCGATCGCCTCGCCCTCAGCCGTTTCGTCTTCGAGATGGGCGACACGACGCATCTCGACCGTGTGCTCAACGCGGTTCGCCGCATCGACGCCGTCTACGACGTCTACCGCGTCAGCGACGGCTGAACCCGGCCGCGGCCGACGATCGCTGCTCGCACTCCGCGCGAACGGTCGCTTCGACCCGCACGGCCGTCTCCGCGCGGCCGAGTCGACCGAGCGCGAGGCTTCGATGCGGCAGCCGGTTGGCGCCAGCGAGGCGCTCGTGCAGGCGCGGCACGAGTTCGTCGTCCGCCGAGATCATGCGGGCGACGACGGGTTCGACCGCGTCGTCGTCGAGCGACGGGTCGCGAAGCAGGTCGAATGCGGTGCGCAACCGGTCGGTGCAGACGACACCGTCGAAGGAGACGAGTTCGTCGTCGGTGATCGTCACCTCGCGCACGACCGCGGCGTGCGCGGTCACGACCGCGACCCTCGCGCGGTGCGGCACGCAGAACTGCGCGACCTGCGGGGGAGCGTCGATCGCTCCGTGCACCCAGGCCGCCGACAACCGCTCGACGATGAGCGCGCGCGGCGCCCGACGCGCCACGACCGCGGCGCGGAGGCCGGGCAGGTCGGGTTCGTCGATCGGCGCCCAGGCGTCGTCGATGCGGAACAGCTCGCCGTCGATGCGCGCGGCGCAGAGCTCTGCCAGCGTGAGATCGTCGGTGCCGAGTACCGAGGGGAGCCTGGACATGTCCCAATGCTGCGGCATCGGATCGCCCCGAAACAGCGGATCGGCCGTTCTGTGGAGAACGGCCGATCGCGGTGGGATGTCGCGGACGAGTGGAGTCAGCCGCCGACGGCCTTGAGCCACGCCTTGCGTGCGTCGAGCGCCTCACGGGCTTCCGCGGCGGCCTTCTGGTCGCCCGAGGCCTCTGCGGCGGCGAGCTCCGCCTCGAGCTTCTCGATCGCGTCCTGCAGCTGGCCGAGCATGCCCTCGGAGCGCGCCTTCTTCTCGGGGTCCTCGCGCTGCCAGCGCTCGTCCTCGAGGGAGCGCACGTGGTTCTCGACCTTGCGCAGGCGGTCTTCGATCGGACGGACCTGGTCGCGGGGGACCCGGCCGATCTCGTCCCACTGCCGCTGGATGCGGTTGAGCGCCTGACGGGCGGGCTTCGGGTCGGTCTCCTTCAGGAGCACCTCGGCCTCGGTGAGCAGCGCGAGCTTCTGGTCGAGGTTCGCACGGTACGCCTCGTCCTCCTTCGCGTCGATCTCGGCCTTGGCGTCGAACAGCACGTCGCCGGCGGCCTTGAAGCGCGCCCACAGCTGGTCGTCGAGCTTCTTGCCGGCGCGGCCCGCCTGCTTCCACTCGTCGAGAAGGTTGCGGTAGTCGCCGACGGCGTCGGCGCCGCGCGGTGCGAGGGCCTCGGCCCGCTCGATGAGCCGCTGCTTGCGCGTGCGGACGTCGCGGTGCGTCGCATCCAGTTCGGCGAAGAACGCCTTGCGGTGCTGCTCGATCGTCGAGCGCGCGGCGCGGAACCGCTTCCACAGGTCGTTCGCCTCGCCCTTGGGCAGTCGCGGGCCCTCCTGCTGGTGACGCTGCCAGTTGGCGAAGAGCGCGTCGAGCTCGGCCGACGTCTGCTTCCACTGGGTCTTCGCCGGGTCCTGCGCGGCGAGCTTCTCGGCCTGCTCGACGATGCGGGTGCGCTCGGCGATCGCCTCGCCGAGCGCCGCCTTCGCCTCGGCCTGCTGCTGCTCGGTGAGCTCCTTCGCGGTGCCCGAGAGCGCCTCGAGCCGGCGGGAGAGCGAGTCGAGGTCGCCGACGGCGTGCGCGCCCGCGACCGACTCGCGGAGCGCGGCGACGGCCTTCGCGACGTCGGCGGCGGGTGCGCCGCGGCGGACGCGTTGCTCGAGCAGGGTCACCTGGCCGGCGAGATCGGCGTACTTGCGCTCGAAGTAGGCGAGCGCCTCCTCGGCGGTGGCATCGGGGTACTGGCCGACCTCACGCTCGCCGTCGCTCGTGCGGACGAAGACGGTGCCCGTCTCGTCGACGCGGCCCCACGGTTGCTGATCTGATTCGGTCACGGCCTCACCCTGTGTGTTGTAGGTCGGATGCCGCCCATCGGCGGCGATGTGCTCTCAAGCCTATTGCACCGCCCGGAGGCGGGTCCCGCTCACTCGACGGTGAACGAGGTGATGGTCGTCGGCACCTTCGGTGACGGGTCGGTCGTGCCGTCGACGGGGCCGGCGTCGATGACGCCCGCGCGCAATTCGTCGAGACCGCTCGTGACCTGGCCGATGACGGTGTACCCGCCGGCCGCGTCGGCCGGAATGGGGGAGTCCTCGTACACGATGAAGAACTGGCTGCCCTGGCTGTAGGCGTCGCCCGACTGCCGCGCCATCGCGATCGTGCCCGCGGGGTAGACGCCGTCGGCGGGCGCGTTCTCGATCGGTCCGTAGCTGTAGCCGGGTCCGCCGGAGCCGTCGCCGTTCGGGTCGCCGCACTGGAGCACCCAGATGCCCTCATCGGTGAGGCGGTGGCAGCTGACGCCGTCGTAGAAGCCGGCCTGGGCGAGGCTGATCTCGCTCGAGACCGCCTGCGGTGCGGCGGCGCCGTCGAGCTCCACGCCGAGCGGGATGTCGTTGAGTGTGAGCGTGCCCGTCCACGTGCGGTCCTCGGCGAGGTCGGCCGAGGGAACGTCGCCCTGGTTCTCCCCGGCCGCAGCCGTGGGCGTGGGCGTCGCGGACGCCTCGGGCTCGGGGCTGCCGGGACCGCCGTTGAAGAAGAGGAGCTGCGCGCCGACCGCGAGGGCGAGCACGACGACGAGCGCGATGCCCGCGATGACGTTGTCGCGCGTGCGGCGGCGCTGCTTGCCGGCGTGGACCTCCTGCCGGGCCTGGTACGTGCGGAGGCGCGCGCGTTCCTCGCGTGCCTGACGGTCGTTCGATGCCACGCCTGCTCCTTCTCGGGCCGCTCCCGTCGGGCCTGCGCCTGCCGGTGAGCACTGCTGCTGCGAGCCGACTGTACTTGAGCCCCCGGGCGCGCACCAATCGCCGCGCTGCCCGTCGGCGCAGAAGGGGGTGTCGGATGCCGCGACTACGCTTGATCGTATGGTGGAATCCGGCCCGGGGCTGCGCACGGGCGCGACCCCGCTCGCAGTGCGCATGCGCCCGACCAGCCTCGACGAGGTGGCCGGGCAGCGGCACCTGCTGACCCCCGGTTCTCCGCTCGTCGCGCTCGCGGGCGACCGCACGGGGGAGTCTGGTTCGGTGTCCGTGATCCTCTGGGGGCCGCCCGGTACGGGCAAGACGACGCTCGCCCAGGCGATCGCGCGGTCGTCGGGGCGCAAGTTCGTCGAACTCTCGGCCGTCACCGCGGGCGTCCGAGACGTGCGCCAGGTGATGGAGGAGGCGCAGGCGAGCCGAGACCTCTACGGCATCTCGACCGTGCTCTTCCTCGACGAGATCCACCGATTCACGAAGGCGCAGCAGGACGCGCTGCTGCCGGGTGTCGAGAACGGCTGGGTCATCCTCGTCGCGGCGACGACCGAGAATCCCTCGTTCTCGGTCATCTCGCCGCTGCTCTCGCGCTCGCTGCTGCTGACGCTCGAGCTCCTGAGCGACGACGACCTCGGCGTGCTCGTCGACCGCGCGGTCGCCGACCCGCGCGGGCTCGCCGGCAAGGTCGTGCTCGACGCCGAGGCGCGTTCGGCGATCGTCAGGCTCGCGTCAGGCGACGCACGCCGTGCGCTCACCGCGCTCGAGGCCTCGGCGATCTCCGCAGCCGCCGAGGCGGCGGCCGCACCCGAAGCGAGCGATGCCGGCGATGCCGATACCGATACCGATGCCGATGGGGTCGACGATGCCGATGCGGACGACGCCGACGCCGAGGCATCCCGGTTGCCGGTCATCACCGCCGACGTCGTGGCACGGGCGGTCGACCGGGCTCTCCTGCGGTACGACCGCAACGGCGACGAGCACTACGACGTCATCAGCGCCTTCATCAAGTCGGTGCGCGGCAGCGACGTCGACGCGGCACTGCACTATCTCGCGCGAATGATCGAGGCCGGAGAGGACCCGAGGTTCATCGCCCGGCGCATCATCGTGCTCGCCTCCGAGGACATCGGGCTCGCCGACCCGCAGGCGCTCGGCGTCGCGGTCGCGGCGGCCGACGCGGTGCAGTTCATCGGCATGCCCGAGGGGCGCATCCCGCTCGCGCAGGCGGTCGTGCATCTCGCGACGGCGCCCAAGTCGAACGCCGCCTACCTCGGCATCGACAAGGCGATCGCCGATGTGCGCGCCGGCAAGGCGGGGCGCGTGCCGAAGCACCTGCGCGACGCCCACTACCCGGGGGCGAAGCGGCTCGGACATGGCAAAGGCTACCGGTATCCGCACGACGACGCGATCGGCGTGGTGGCCCAGGAGTACCTGCCCGACACGTTGCGCGGGGCGGTCTACTACGAGCCGACCGAGCACGGCAACGAGCGCGAGGTGTCGGCCAGGCTCGCGAAGCTCCGGCGCATCGTGCGCGGGGGTCGATGACTCGGCGGGCGCCGCTCGGCGGACGCCGGCTCGGCGGGCGGCACGGCTGGCCGACGGCGCCGTGATACCATTGACGCTGGCCTGAAGCCAGATCCTCGAGCGCGGCTGCGAGAGGATCACCGGCGAGTGGGTGCGATCTGTAGCCGATCGGCCCCTGGCGAATCCCTCTGACACAGACCTGCGGTGCATCAGCGCGCCGCGGGTTTCACTTGAGATTCTTCCGAAAGGACATTCGTGTCGAACCGTTCCCGCAGCAAGACCCGCCTCTCCCGTGCGCTCGGCGTCGCCCTCACCCCGAAGGCCGCCCGCTACATGGAGAAGCGCCCCTACGCTCCTGGTGAGCACGGCCGCACCAAGCGCAAGGCCGACAGCGACTACGCCGTGCGTCTGCGCGAGAAGCAGCGTCTGCGCGCCCAGTACGGCATCCGCGAGAAGCAGCTCCGCATCGCCTACAACGAGGCCAAGCGCATCGACGGCCAGACCGGTGAGAACCTGGTCGAGCTGCTCGAGATGCGTCTCGACGCTCTCGTGCTGCGTGCCGGCTTCGCCCGCACGATCTCGCAGGCCCGCCAGTTCGTGGTGCACCGCCACATCCTCGTCGACGGCCAGCTCGTCGACCGCCCCTCGTTCCGCGTGAAGCCGGGCCAGCTCGTGCACGTGAAGACCCGCAGCGAGGGCACCGAGCCGTTCCAGGTCGCCGCCGCCGGCGGTCACGCCGACGTGCTGCCCAAGGTCCCGGGCTACCTCGAGGTCGAGCTCGACAAGCTCCAGGCCAAGCTCGTCCGTCGCCCGAAGCGCGCCGAGGTCCCCGTGACCTGTGACGTCCAGCTCGTCGTCGAGTACTACGCGGCTCGCTGACGCAGACTGCACCGAACAGGGGTCGCGGGGTTTCCCGCGGCCCCTGTTCGCGTCTGCGGTCGACGGCATGCGCCTCCGCCACCGGACGGGCGCCGGTGCTGCGCCACTAGACTGGTCGGAGGCGTGCCGAGCGCCCCGAGGCGCCGGCGAGAGATCGAACAGGGAGCACCCGTGAAGAGCATTCTGTGGTTCACCGTCGGCGTCGCGGCCGGATTCGTCGTCGCGCACCAGGTCAACCAGACCAAGCAGGGGCGAGACTTCTTCGAGTCGATCGACGCCAAGGCCCGCGCGTTCGGCCACGCGATCGCCGAGGGCTACCACGCGCGCGACGCCGAGCTGCGTGCCGAGGCCGGCTCCGCCGGCGATCGCTGACTCCCACCCAGAACCGCATTCCGGCCCGGCCGCGCCGGGCTCGACCCCAGAACGGAACCATGCAGACTGCCGACATCCGCCAGCGCTGGCTGGACTTCTTCGCCGAGCGCGGCCACACCGTGGTGCCCTCGGCCTCGCTCGTCTCCGACGACCCGACGCTGCTCTTCACGGTCGCCGGCATGGTGCCGTTCGTGCCGTACCTCACCGGAATCGTGCCCGCGCCGTACCCGCGCGCGACGAGCGTGCAGAAGTGCATCCGCACCAACGACATCGAAGAGGTCGGCAAGACGCCGCGCCACGGCACGTTCTTCCAGATGAACGGCAACTTCTCGTTCGGCGACTACTTCAAGGAGGGCGCCATCTCGATGGCGTGGGAGCTCCTGACCACGCCCGAGTCCGGCGGCGGCTACGGTTTCGACCCGAACGACCTCTGGGTCACCGTCTACGAGGACGACGACGAGGCGATCGAGATCTGGAAGCGCGTCGCCGGCCTGCCCGACGAGCGCATCCAGCGGCTCGGCAAGGACACGAACTACTGGCACACCGGGCAGCCCGGTCCGGCGGGTCCGTGCTCCGAGATCTTCTTCGACCGGGGTCCCGCGTACGGCATCGACGGCGGGCCGGCGACCGACGACGACCGCTACGTCGAGATCTGGAACCTCGTGTTCATGCAGTACCTCATCGACGACGTGGTGTCGAAGACCGACTTCCGCATCGTGAAGGAGCTGCCGAAGAAGAACATCGACACCGGCATGGGCCTCGAGCGCGTCGCGTTCATCAAGCAGGGCGTCGACAACATGTACGAGATCGACCAGGTGCGGCCGGTGCTCGACAAGGCGTCCGAGCTCTCGGGTCGTCGCTACGGCGCCGACCATGAGGACGACGTGCGCATGCGCGTCATCGCCGACCACATCCGCTCGGCGCTCATGCTCATGAGCGACGGCGTCAGCCCGTCCAACGAGGGCCGCGGGTACATCCTCCGCCGGCTCCTCCGCCGCAGCATCCGGGCCATGCGCCTCCTGGGCGTCGAGGGCCCGACCTTCCGCGAGCTGTTCGCGGCGTCGCGCGACGCCATGAAGTCGGCCTATCCCGAGGTCGCGCGCGACTACGCGCACATCGAGCAACTCGCCCTCGGCGAGGAGGAGACGTTCCTCCGCACCCTCGCGGCGGGCACCTCGATCCTCGACCTCGCCGTCGAGAAGACCAAGGATGCGGGTCGGTCGCAGCTCGCCGGCGACACGGCGTTCCTGCTGCACGACACCTACGGCTTCCCGATCGAGCTCACGCTCGAGATGGCCGACGAAGCGGGTCTCGCGGTCGACCGCGGAGCGTTCGACGAGCTCATGACGGCGCAGCGCACCCGAGCGAAGGCCGATGCCAAGTCGAAGAAGAAGGTGCTCGCCGACCTCTCGGTGTACGCCGACTTCCGGGCGAAGGGCGAGACCGTCTTCACGGGCTACACCGAGCTCGCGACCGAGTCGAACGTGCTCGGCATCCTCGTCGACGGCCGCCCCGCCCAGCGCGCCGTCGCCGGGCAGACCGCCGAGGTGATCCTCGCCGAGACCGCGCTCTACGCCGAGTCCGGCGGCCAGGCACCCGATCAGGGGCGCATCGTCGGCGACGGCTTCGAGCTCGAGGTGCTCGACGTGCAGAAGCCCGTCAAGGGCCTCATCAGCCACACCGTCAAGGTCACCTCGGGCGAGGTCGGCGTGGGCGAGCATGCGACGAGCCTCGTCGACGAGGACTACCGCCGCGGGGCGACGCAGGCGCACTCGGGCACGCACATCGTGCACGCGGCGTTGCGCCAGGTGCTCGGCCCGAACGCGCACCAGTCGGGCTCGTTCAACAAGGCCGGCTACCTGCGTCTCGACTACGGCTGGAACTCGGCGCTCTCACCCGAGACCCGCAGCGAGATCGAGGAGATCTCGAACTCGGCCATCCGCGACAACCTGCAGGTCGTCACCCGCGAACTGCCCCTCGACGAGGCGAAGGCGCTCGGCGCGATGGCGCTGTTCGGCGAGAAGTACGGCGACGTCGTGCGCGTCGTCGACATCGGCGGCCCCTGGTCGCGCGAGCTCTGCGCCGGCACGCACGTCTCCACGAGCTCCGAGATCGGCATGATCAACATCGTCGGCGAGTCGTCGGTCGGTGCGTCGAACCGTCGCGTCGAGTCGCTCGTCGGCCTCGAGGCGTTCCGACGCTTCGCCGCCGAGCGTGCGCTCGTCAACGAGCTCACCTCGACGCTGAAGACGCGGCCCGAGCAGCTCGTCGACCGGGTCGGCGAACTCGTCACGAACCTCAAGGCGGCCGAGAAGCGCATCCAGGCGTTCGAGGCCAAGGCACTCGGCGACCGGGTCCCGGCGCTCGCGGCGAAGGCCGTGCGGGTCGGCGACGTCCTGCTCGTGGCCGAGGCGGCGGGCGAGCTCGGGTCGGGCGACGAACTGCGTTCGCTCGCGCTCTCGGTGCGTGCCAAGCTCGGCGACGTCGACGCGGTCGTGGCGCTCGCGGGCGAGGTCGGCGGCAAGCCGCTGACGATCGTCGCGACGACGCCCGGCGCGCGAGAACGCGGTGCGAACGCCGGTGCCCTCGCGAAGGCGGCCGCGGCCGCCCTCGGCGGTGGCGGCGGCGGCAAGCCCGACCTCGCGCAGGGCGGCGGCAGCGACCTCGCGGCGATCCCGGCGGCCCTCGAGGCCGTGCGTCGCGGACTCGGCGGGTAGTCGACCGATGCGCGCAGGGGCGAGGCTCGGCATCGACGTCGGCCGGGCGCGGATCGGCGTCGCGCGCTGCGACGGCGGGGCACTGCTCGCGGTGCCCGTCGAGACCGTGCCGCGAGCGGTCGAGGGCGATGACGCCGACGTGCGGCGGATCCTCGCGATCGCCGAGGAGTTCGAGGCGATCGAGCTCGTCGTCGGCAACCCGCTGTCCCTCTCGGGGCAGCCCACGCCCTCGACCGACGACGCCGTGGCGTTCGCGGCGCGACTCGCGACCGCGAGTCCCGACCGACCCGTTCGGCTCGTCGACGAGCGGTTGTCGACGGTGAGCGCCCAGCAGGCGCTCCGGGCGAGCGGCAAGAAGGCGAAGCAGCAGCGTCCCATCGTCGACCAAGTCGCAGCCGTTATCATTCTGCAACACGCGATCGATGCCGAGCGGGCCTCCGGGCACGCGCCCGGTCGCACCCTCGACACCGATGAAGGGCCCTGACCCCTGTGACCCAGCTCCCCCCAGAGCAATCCGACGCCGACGCGCTCATGCGCGACTGGCAGGCCATGCTCGACGGTCAACAGCCCGCGACGACGCGGCCGTCGCCGGTCATGCCGATGCCGCAGGCGGGCCAGTCCCACTCGTCCTCCGGAACACCGGCCTCGCACGAGCCGGCCGCTCCCGCCGCACCGGTCGAACCCGCTGCTTCTCCGTCGGCGGCGGCAGCAGTCGCCGGCGAGGGGCGCCCGATGACACGCCGGGAGGCGCGCGAGGCCGAGCAGCGTCGGGCCGCGGCCGAAGCGGCGGCGACCCCGGCGACGACGAGCGCGACGACGTCGGTCCCGACCCCGACCGCTGAGACCCTCACGCCGAACGAGCAGTTCGCGGCACCGGTCTCCGCAGCGGCGGCTGCCGCCGCCCCGGTGCCGTCGGTCGCACCCGTGGGTGCGCCGGCGGTCGCGCCGACGCCCGCTCCCGCCGCGCCCACCGCCCCCGACGCCGGCCCGACGCCCCTCCACCCCGACGCGCCGGCCTCTGCGTTCGCCGCGCTGCTCGGCGGGTCGGAACGCGGAGACGACCCCGAGCCGCCACGGCGCAAGCCGTCCCGTGCCGAGCGCCGGGCCGCGGCATCCGTCGACCATCACGACCACGACGAGCATGACAAGCCGCGGCGGCGCGGAGGATGGGGCTGCCTCATCGGCCTGCTCGTCGTCGCGGCTCTCGGCGTCGGTGCCTACGTCTTCCTGCAGGGGCCGATCAATGCCGTGATCGAGCGGTTCCAGCCCGCCGCCGACTACGACGGCACGGGCACGGGCGAGGTCGTCTTCATGATCCACGAGGGCGACACGGGGTCGTCGATCGCGACGAACCTGGTGGCCGAGAAGGTCGTCGCGAGCGAGGACGCGTTCCTCGAAGCGGTGGCCGACGCCGACCCGTCGCCGATCTTCTACCCGGGCGCCTACCGGCTCGCCGAGAAGATGAGCGCCCAGGCCGCGCTCGACGCCCTCGAAGACCCGGCGAACAAGCTCGAGAACACGTTCGTCATCCCCGAGGGCACGGCGACCGTCGACGCGCTGCCGCTCATCGCCGAAGGCACCGGCCTCCCGCTCGAGGAGCTGCAGGCCGCGGCGGCCGAGTCTCCCCAGTCGTACGGGCTGCCGGCCGAGGCGAAGAGCCTCGAGGGCTTCCTGTTCCCGGCGACGTACACGCTCGACCCCGACCTCGATGCGCGCGGCGTGCTGCAGACGCTCGTCGACCGGCAGTTCCAGGCGCTCGACGAGGCGGGCGTCGCCCCGGCCGACCGGTGGAAGACGATCGTGCTCGCCGCCCTCGTGCAGCGCGAGGCGGGGCTCAAGGACGACTACTACAAGGTCTCGCGCGTGTTCCTCAACCGGCTCGACCCGGCCAAGTGGGAGAGCGGGCTGCTGCAGTCCGACGCGACCGTGGCCTACGGCACGGGCAACACGCACCTCGTCACGACGACCGATGCCGAGCGCGAGGACGCGTCGAACCCGTACAACACCTACGTGCATCCCGGCCTGCCGGTCGGCCCGATCTCGAACCCGGGCGACCTCGCGATCGACGCCGCGCTGCACCCGGCCGACGGGCCGTGGCTCTACTTCGTCACCTGGAACCTCGACACGGGGGAGACGATCTTCTCCTCCACCGCGGAGGAGCACGACGCCGCGGTCGCGAAGTGGCTCGCCTGGATGGAGGAGCACCCCGAGTATGGATGAGCCGCTGCCCGCGCGGCCCGGTTCCCGTCTCGCGGTGCTCGGGTCGCCGGTCGCGCACTCGAAGAGCCCGGCGCTGCACCGGGCGGCGTACGCGCGTCTCGGTCTCGATTGGGAGTACTCGGCGATCGAGATGACGGGCGACCGCCTGGCGGCCTTCGTCGACGAGCGGGATGCCTCGTGGCGAGGTCTCTCGCTGACGATGCCGCTCAAGCAGGACGTGCTGCCGCTGCTCGACGAGGTCGATGAACTCGCGACGCTCACGGGAGCCGCGAACACCGTGGTGTTCGACGGCGGGCGTCGACGCGGCTTCAACACCGACGTCGGCGGCATCGTGCGGACGCTCGGCGAGTCCGGTGTGCGGTCGATCGATCGCGGCATCCTCATCGGCGCCGGGGCGACTGCGGCATCGGCGCTCGTCGCGATGGCCGAGCTCGGTGCGCGCGAGGTGCGCGTGCTCGTCCGCCGGCCGGGGTCCGCCGATCCGCTCGGCGTGCTCGGCCGGAACGCGGGCGTCGCCGTCGACGAACTCCCGCTGGCAGCGCTCGGCGAGCTCGGCGAGGGCGACGGGGAGCTCGTGATCGCGACGGTGCCCGGCGGCACCGACCTCGGTGTCGCGCCGGCCGCGGCGCTCGTGGCGGGGGCCGCGCTGCTCGACGTCGCCTACGACCCGTGGCCGAGCCCGCTCGGCGCGGCCTGGCTGGCCGGCTCCGGCCGCGTCGTGCACGGACTCGGCATGCTCCTGCACCAGGCGCTGCTGCAGGTGCGGGTGTTCGTGCACGGCGACCCGTTCACCGAACTGCCGGGCGAGCATGACGTGCTCGCCGTCATGCGCGAATCCGTGCGCTGACGCTGTGGAAGTATAGAAAGCATGCTCCGTTGGCTCACTGCCGGAGAATCGCACGGCCCTGAGCTCGTCGCGATCCTCGAGGGTCTTCCCGCCGGCACCCCCGTCTCGCTCGACTCGATCCGCGACGACCTCGCACGTCGCAAGCTCGGCTACGGCCGCGGCGCCCGCATGAAGTTCGAGCAGGACGAACTGGCGATCTCGGGCGGCGTGCGGCACGGGCTCAGCCTCGGCAGCCCCATCGCACTGCGCGTCGGCAACACCGAGTGGCCGAAGTGGCAGGAGGTCATGAGCCCCGAGCCCATCGATCCCGCCAAGCTCGGCCGCGGTCGCGGTGCGCCGCTGACCCGCCCGCGCCCGGGGCACGCCGACCTCGTCGGCATGCAGAAGTACGGCTTCGACGAGGCACGCCCAGTGCTCGAGCGCGCGAGCGCCCGCGAGACCGCCGCCCGCGTCGCGCTCGGCGCGGTCGCGAAGTCGTTCCTCGCGGAGCTCGGCATCACGACGATCGCGCACACCCTCTCGATCGGCCCCGTGCGGGTGCCCGACGACGCCGCACTGCCGACGCCCGCCGACCTCGCGGCGGTCGACGCCGATCCGCTGCGCTGCTTCGACGCCGACACGAGCGCCCTGATGGTCGCCGAGGTCGACGACGCGCACAAGTCGGGCGACACCCTCGGCGGCGTCGTCGAGGTGCTCGCCTACGGCGTGCCGCCGGGGCTCGGCTCGCACGTGCACTGGGACCGCAGGCTCGACGCGCAGCTCGCCGCGGCGCTCATGGGCATCCAGGCGATCAAGGGCGTCGAGGTCGGCGACGGCTTCGAGACGACCCGTCGCCGTGGCTCGGCCGCGCACGACGAGCTGCACCTCGCGGACGGCCGCATCGAACGCGCGAGCGACCGCGCGGGCGGCACCGAGGGCGGGATGTCGACCGGCACCGTGCTGCGGGTCCGCGCGGGCATGAAGCCCATCGCGACGGTGCCGCACGCACTGCCGACGATCGACGTCGCCACCGGCGAGCCGGCCCCGGCGCACCACCAGCGCTCCGACGTGTGCGCCGTGCCCGCGGCGGGGGTCGTCGCCGAGGCGATGGTCGCGCTCGTGCTCGCGAACTCGGTGCTCGAGAAGTTCGGCGGCGACTCCGTCGCCGAGACTCGTCGCAACCTCGAGTCCTACCTCGCGGCGATCCCCGAGTCGCTCCGCACCGCGGGAGCGACGGGCGCGGCCGCCGAGTCCGACCCCGCTCGTGTCTGAGGCCCGGCCGTCGGAGCACGGGCGGCTCGCACTGCCCATCGTGCTCGTCGGTCCGATGGGCTCGGGCAAGTCGCGCGTCGGCCAGCGCCTCGCGAACGACGCGGGAGCGCCGTTCGTCGACACCGATGCGCGCATCGCCGAACGCTACGGCCCGATCGAGGAGATCTTCGATCGCGAGGGCGAGGAGTACTTCCGCATCGTCGAGCGCGAGGTCGTGGCCGAAGCGCTCCGCGACGAGGCCGTCATCTCGCTCGGGGGCGGCGCGGTGCTGCACCCCGACACGCGCGACGACCTCGCGACGCTGCCCGTCGTGTGGCTGCAGGTGTCGCGCGAGGCCGTGGCACCGCGGCTCGCCGGCGGCAATCGGCCGCTCATCGCGGCGGGCGGCATCGACGCCTGGGCGGCGATCCTCGAGGCGCGTCGACCCCTCTACGAACAGGTGGCCGATCTCGCCGTCGACACGTCGCGCCGGTCGGTCGCGCGGATCGTCGACGACATCACCGCACGTTTCGCAACCGACGACTTCGGAGGAGCACGATGACCGCAGGCGACGACCGCACGACGATCCGAGTCGGCGGCGACGAGGGGTACGACGTGATCGTCGGACGGGGAGTGATCGCCGGCATCGGCGACGCCCTCGGCCCGACGGTCAAGAAGGTGCTCGTGGTGCATCCGGCGACCCTCGGCGCTCGCGCGGCGGAGCTGCGCGAGGCGCTCTCCGACCGCTTCGAGGTGCTGCTCGCCGAGGTCCCCGACGCCGAGGCCGGCAAGCGCATCGAGGTCGCGGCGTTCTGCTGGCAGGTGCTCGGCCAGGCCGACTTCACCCGCAGCGACGCGATCGTCGGGTTCGGCGGGGGAGCGATCACCGACCTCGCGGGCTTCGTCGCGGCGACCTGGCTGCGCGGCGTGCGCGTGGTGCAGGTGCCGACGACCGTGCTCGGCATGGTCGACGCAGCGGTCGGCGGCAAGACGGGCATCAACACGAACGAGGGCAAGAACCTCGTCGGGGTGTTCCACGCGCCGGCCGAGGTCATCTGCGATCTCGACCTGCTCGAGACCCTGCCGAAGAACGAGATCCTCGCGGGCTTCGCCGAGATCGTGAAGGCGGGCTTCATCCGCTACCCCGAGATCCTCGACACGATCGAGGCCGACCCCGATCGGGCCACCGATCCGTCGACGCCCGAGTTCCGCCGCGTCGTCGAACTGTCGATCCAGATGAAGGCCGACGTCGTCTCCGAGGACTTCACGGAGCAGGGCCTCCGCGAGATCCTCAACTACGGCCACACGCTCGGCCACGCCGTCGAGCACGCCGAGCGCTACCAGTGGCGCCACGGTGCGGCCGTCGCGGTCGGCCTCGCCTTCGCCGCAGAGCTCGGCCGGTTGAGCGGTCGGTTGTCCGACGACGTCGCCGACCGGCACAAGCGCGTGCTCGACCTGCTGAGCCTGCCCACGAGCTACCCGGCCGGGCGCTGGAACACGCTGCTCGCCACGATGCAGCGCGACAAGAAGTCGCGGGCGGGCCAGCTGCGGTTCATCGTGCTCGACGACCTCGCGAAGCCCACGGTCATGCTCGCCCCAGACCAGTCGCTGCTCTTCGCGGCGTACCAGGAGATCGCGAGCTGACCGTTCCGCCGCGATTCACGTCGATCGTGTGATGCGGCGCCCCGTCGCCCGGTGGGAGGCTGTCGCCGCACCACACCGCAGCGCTCCGCGCGGCACTCCGAGGGGGAACAGCATGAGCGGCACGACGAAGAAGACGGCCACGGGGGTGACGCTCGTCACGCTCATCCTCGTGGCAGCGGTCGCCAACCTGCCGCTCGCGGTGGCGAACGTCGCCCTGCCCGATATCGGCAAGGCGTTCGACGCCTCGCAGACCGAGCTCAACCTCGTGGCCGTCGGGTACTCGTTGGGACTCGCCGCGTCGGTGCTCTGGCTCGGCGCGGTCGGCGATCGCTACGGCCGCAAGTCGATGCTGCTCATCGGCGTACTGCTCTCACTGCCGGCGTGCCTCGTCGCGGCGTTCGCCCCGACCATCGAGGTGCTCATCGTCGCGCGGATCGTCGGCGGGCTCGCGGCCGGCATGGCCTACCCGACCACCCTCGCGCTCATCACGGCCTTCTGGTCGGGCCCGCAGCGCACGAAGTCGATCGCGCTGTGGTCGGCGATCGGCGGCGCGATCTCGGCGTTGGGCCCGCTCATCGCGGGCTTCCTGCTCGAATCGTTCGACTGGGGCTCGGTGTTCCTCGTGACGCTGCCGCTCATCGTCGTCGCGGTGCCGATGATCCTGAAGACGGTCCCCGCGCACGTGAACGAGTCGACCGAGCGGGTCGACAACCTCGGCGGCCTGCTCTCGGCGCTGATGGTCGGCGGCATCATCCTCGCGATCAACTTCGCCGCGGTGCCCGACTCGGGCACGCTCGTGCTCGGCCTGTCGATCATCGGCGCTGCGGCGCTCATCGGCTTCGTCATCCGCCAGAAGCTCGCGAAGAACCCGTTGTACGACCTGAAGATCGCCGCCAGGCCGATCTTCTGGGTGGCGGCGTGCGCGGGCATCATCGTGTTCGGCTCGCTGATGGGCGCCATGTTCATCGGCCAGCAGTACCTGCAGAACGTGCTCGGCTACTCGACGCTCGAATCGGGCTTCGCGATCCTGCCGGCGGCGATCTTCATGGTGCTGCTGGCGCCGCGCTCGGCGAAGCTCGTCGAGTCGCGCGGCGCCCGGTTCACGATGCTGCTCGGGTACGCGGGGGTGCTCCTCGGCTTCCTCACCATGCTGCTGCTCTGGCGCGAGGGTGCGCAGTACTGGGTCGTCGGTCTCGGCTACGCCTTCGTCGGGGCAGGCGTCGGACTCGCCGGCACCCCGGCGTCGCGATCGCTCACGGGCGCGGTGCCGGTGCGCCGCGCGGGCATGGCGTCGGGTACCGCCGACCTGCAGCGCGACCTCGGCGGCGCGATCATGCAGTCGATCCTCGGCGCGCTCCTGACCGCGGGCTACGCGGCGTCGGCCACGGCGCTCATGAAGGACGCCCCGAACGCCGACCAGATCACGTCCTCGGTGCAGAGCCAGCTCACGCAGTCGTTCTCGAGCGCGGCCGACATCGCGCAGCAGTACCCGAAGTACTCGGACGCGATCATCCAGGGCGCCAGGCAGTCGTTCGAGCAGGGCCAGGACTGGGCGTACCTCGCGGGCATCATCGCCGTCGTGCTCGGCGCGCTGCTCGTGATCTGGAAGTTCCCGAACGCGAAGCGCGAGCGCGAACTGCTCGAGCAGTACCACGCCGAAGACCAGGGCGAGCCCGCACCGACGGTCTGACGGCCGGCGGGATGCCGCGGCGATAGGCTGCCCGGATGACGAAGACGCCCTCGCCGAACGGACCCGTCGCATGACCGAGCGCCGCCTGCTGCTCGTGAACGGGCCGAACCTCAACCTGCTGGGCACGCGCGAGCCCGAGATCTACGGCACCGAGACCCTCGCCGACGTCGAGCGGCTGGTCGTGGATGCCGCTGCCGGGCTCGGCTTCGAGGTGCGAGCCGTGCAGTCGAACCACGAGGGGGTCCTCCTCGACGCGATCCACGACGCGCGTCTCGACTGCGCCGGCATCGTGATCAACCCGGGCGGCCTCACGCACACGTCGGTCGTCCTCCGCGATGCGCTTGCGGGCGTTGCGCTCCCGGTCGCCGAGGTGCACATCTCGGACGTGATGCAGCGCGAGTCGTTCCGGCACCACTCGTACGTGGCCGACGTCGCGGTCGTGCACGTCGTCGGCGAGGGCGTCGCGGGCTACGCCTCCGCGGTGCGCCGGCTGATCGCGGTCATCGAGGGCCAGGCCGACGGCTGACCTGCGGTCGGGGTGTGCGTGCCTCAGTCGCCCCGTGCGTACGCGAGGCTCTCGACCACGATGGCGAGCACCACGTCGAGCTCGCCCGCATCGCGCGGGCCGTAGACCATGAACTCGGTGCCGAAGTCCTCGTACTGGTGCGGTTCGGCCCAGCCGAGCTCGGTGAGCCGGGCACCGCGCTCGGGCGGCAGTACGAGGTGCACGGAGGTGTCGGCGACGCCGTGCAGGTGCACGGGCTCGAGCCGGCCGTCGGGGAAGAGCGAGGTCTCGGGAGCGCGGGCAGCCTCGCGATCGGTGAAGAACACGGCCCGGGACGACTTCGGCGAGACCTGGCTGTGGCCTTCGACGACGCCGTCGAGCGCGAACACGGCGGCGACGAGCCGGCCCCAGATCTCGGGCGGAGCCTGCTGGTCGAGCTGGCGCTGGGGACCCTCGTCGGAGACGAGCGGCCGCGGGCCGGGGCGCGGTGTTTCGATCACCCCGCCAGCGTAGGACACGGCCGTTCGGCGCCCGCCACGGGGCATCCGGCCGCAGGTGCTGCGCGTTGGCGCTGCCGGTGCCGACCGACTAAACTCGATCGACTGAACTTCTCGGGCCGAGTCCGGCCGAGCCTCTTCGCAACCGAACACGAACTATCGAACGGAACGTACACGCATGGCAAGCACCGCTGACATCAAGAACGGCGTCGTCCTCTCCATCGACGGGCAGCTCTGGAGCGTCATCGAGTTCCAGCACGTCAAGCCCGGCAAGGGCGGTGCGTTCGTGCGCACCAAGCTGAAGAACGTCGTCAGCGGCAAGGTCGTCGACCGCACCTACAACGCGGGCGCGAAGATCGACATCGAGAACGTCGACCGTCGCGACTTCACGTACCTCTACAACGACGGCGACGGATTCGTGTTCATGGACGCGACCGACTACGACCAGATCACCGTGCCCGCCGCGGTCGTCGGCGACGCCGCGAACTTCATGCTCGAGAACCAGGCCGTCACGATCGCCCTGAACAACGGCAACCCGCTCTACGTCGACCTGCCCGCGTCGGTCGTGCTCGAGATCACGTACACCGAGCCGGGCCTGCAGGGCGACCGCTCGACGGGCGGCACCAAGCCTGCGACCGTCGAGACCGGCTACGAGATCCAGGTGCCGCTCTTCCTCGAGACGGGCACCAAGGTCAAGGTCGACACCCGCACGGGCGACTACCTCGGCCGCGTGAACGACTAGTGAGCGCACGCACGAAGGCGCGCAAGCGCGCGCTCGACATGCTGTACTCGGCCGACATGCGCCAGGTGCCCGTCGAGCAGATGCTCGTGGTCGAGGCGCAGAAGGCCGCCAACGAGCCCGAACGTCAGGCCTCGTGGCTGTACGCGCGCGAGATCGTCGACGGCATCGTCGACCACCGCACCGAGATCGACGAGCTCATCGAGACGCACTCCCGCGGGTGGACGCTCGAGCGCATGCCCGCGGTCGACCGCGCACTGCTGCGCATCGGCGTCTGGGAGATCGTCTACAACGACGAGGTGCCCGACCCCGTGGCGATCGCGGAGGCCGTCGAGGCGGCGACCGTGCTGTCGACCGACGACTCGGCCGGCTTCGTGAACGGCCTGCTCGCCGCGGTCTCGCACGCGAAGGCCTGACCCGCACCGATCCTGCAGGCGCCCGGCTCGTCACTCGACGCGCCGGGCGCTTTCGTGTACCCGGGCGTGCTGGCGCGCGGGGGAGCCACGTCGTGCGACCGCGGCGTGCGCGCACGGGTCTCGACGGGCTGGGACGCGGCCCGCGAACGGGGGTGACCGAGGGGCGGTCCCCGAGTCGGGGTTCGGGGTTCGCCCCGAGCCGGGTTCAGCGGTGCTCCGGGCGACGGGCCTCCGGCGAGGCGATTCGATGGGAAACCGTCGCCCCCTCGGCGCACACCAACCCGATCGAATCGAAAGGCTCGTCATGTCCTCCACCACCCTCGGCACCGGTCGCACCGCCCCGACCGCTGGTCTCGACCACGTGCTCGAACGCGCGGACGCCGCCCAGGCCGTCCTCCAGCGCTTCCTCGCCCGCACCGGTGTGCCGGCGCTGCGCATCTCGCTCGGCCTCGTGTTCGCCGTGTTCGGTGCGCTGAAGTTCATCCCCGGCGCGAGCCCCGTCGACGACCTCGTCATGCGCACGTGGAACGCACTCTCGTTCGGTCTCGTCGACGGCTACGCCGCGATGGCGCTCACAGCGACGCTCGAGGTCTTCGTCGGGCTGACGTTCATCACCGGCAAGTTCCTGCGCGTGGGCCTGCTCGCCCTCGCCGCGACGTTCGTCGGCATCTTCTCGCCGCTCGTGTTCTTCACGGGCGAGCTCTTCAGCACGGCCGGGCCGACGCTCACCGCGCAGTACATCCTCAAGGACGTCGTGCTCGTCGCCGCGGCGATGGTCGTCGCGACCGGTGCGCTCACCCGTCCGATCCGCCGTCGGTGACGTCGCCCGGGCGAACGACGGGTCCGCCCGCGACCCGGCTGTCGCAGCTCGCACGCCGAGACGGCTCCCGCACTACGCGGGGGCTGTCTCGGCGTCGTCCGCTCGGTCGCCCCAGGCGGCGAGCGCCGCGGCCGCCAGGCCGAGCCCGATGAGGCTCCCGTGCGGCCAGTACGTGAACAGCACGGTCGAACCCACGATGATCACGAGGAGGGCTGCGAGCAGCAGCCGCTCCCACAGCGGGGCGCGCCGCCCGTTGACGAGGGCGACCACGATGCCCCACACGCCGATCGCCAGCAGCACGAAGGCCTCGCCGCCCCAGAGCGCATGCAGCGGAGCATCCACCGGGTGGTTCGCATATGAGAGCACGGTGACGACCGCGGCGAGGATCAGCAGCCAGCCGAGCACCCGGCCGGTCCACCCGAGCGCCGCGAGCACCGGGCCGGTCGCGAGCCAGAGGAGCACGAACGACAGGGCCGACGCGGCGCCGAACACCAGGTAGAGATCGCCGAGGCCGGCCGACGCGAGCCACTCGCGCAGCGCGTCGTAGACGGGGAGGGCGTCGAGCGTGGCGAGCCACTCCGGCGAGCCGGAGCCCGACCAGACCGCCTGCTGCGGCGGCAGCAGGAAGAACGCCCAGCCGGCCGCGGCCAGCGCGGAGATGACGCACCAGGTTCTCGAGGGATGCCGTCGCATGCCCGAACCCTAGCGCCAAGACGCGCACGACAGCAGCACGTCGATGCGCGACGCACGCCGGCCGCACGATAGACTGGCTCGAGTTGGCAACCTTTAAGGCCGTCCTGAGAGGCGGAGAAGGGAGTCGGTTGATGGCACGTGCTGTGCTCAGTCAGGCTGACATCCAGCGGGCGCTGACCCGCATCTCGCACGAGATCCTCGAATCCAATCGCGGCAGTCGCGATCTCGTCCTCCTCGGCATCCCGACCCGTGGCGTGATCCTCGCCCGGCGCATCGCCGAGACCATCGCCCGCATCGAGCCCGATGCGCCGGCGCCGTCCGTGCTCGCGGGGTCGCTCGACGTGACCATGTACCGCGACGACCTCGGGCGCACGCGAACCCGCACGCCGTCGCCCACGCAGCTGCCGCCCGGCGGCATCGACGGCAAGACCGTCGTGCTCGTCGACGACGTGCTGTACTCGGGGCGCACCATCCGGTCGGCCTTCGACGCGCTCGCAGACCTCGGCCGGGCGCGCGCCGTCCGGCTCGCGGTGCTCGTCGACCGCGGTCACCGCGAGTTCCCGATCCGCGCCGACTTCGTCGGCAAGAACCTGCCGAGCTCGACCCGCGAACGCATCAACGTACGCCTCGTCGAGACCGACGGCGACGATGCCGTCACGATCGAGGGGGGCGACGAGTGAAGCACCTGCTCGGCACCCGCGACCTGTCGCGCGACGACGCGATCGCCCTGCTCGACATCGCCGAGGACATGGCGGCCGTGCAGGAGCGCGAGGTCAAGAAGCTCCCGACGCTGCGCGGCAAGACCGTCGTGAACCTCTTCTTCGAGGACTCGACGCGCACCCGCATCTCGTTCGAGGCCGCCGCGAAGCGCCTGAGCGCCGACGTCATCAACTTCAGCGCGAAGGGCTCGAGCGTCTCGAAGGGCGAGAGCCTCAAGGACACGGCGCAGACCCTCCAGGCGATGGGCGCCGACGGCGTCGTCATCCGGCACCACTCGTCGGGCGCCCCGTACACGCTCGCGACGAGCGGGTGGATCGACGCGGGCGTCGTGAACGCCGGCGACGGCACGCACGAGCACCCGACGCAGGCGCTGCTCGACGCGTTCACGATGCGCCGGCGCCTGCACGGCTCGGCCTCGCGCGGCCGCGGGCTCGACGGCGTGCACGTCGTCATCGTCGGCGACATCCTGCACTCCCGCGTCGCGCGATCGAACGTGTGGCTCCTGCACACCCTCGGCGCGGTGGTCGAACTCGTGGCCCCGCCGACCCTCGTCCCGGTCGCGACGGGGTCGTGGCCGGCGACCGTCGGGTACGACCTCGACGCCGCACTCGCCCGCACGCCCGACGTCGTCATGATGCTCCGCATCCAGGCGGAGCGCATGCACGCGGCGTTCTTCCCGAACAGCCGCGAGTACACCCGAACCTGGGGGCTCGACGACGCCCGGTTCGACGCGCTGCCGCCGACTACGATGGTCATGCACCCCGGCCCGATGAACCGCGGGCTCGAGATCTCGGCCCGCGCGGCGGATTCGCCGCGGTCGACGGTGCGAGAACAGGTCGCGAACGGAGTATCAGTGAGAATGGCCGCCCTCTATCTGCTGCTGTCGGGCGAACGGGGTGAGGCCTGATGGGCGAGCGACACCTCATCACCGGCGCCACGCTGCCGAGCGGCGAACGCGCCGACATCCTTCTGGCCGACGGCATCATCGCCGAGGTCGGCTCGATCTCGGATGCCGCGGGCGCGACCGTCCACGACGCCGACGGCCTCGTGGCCCTGCCCGGCCTCGTCGACCTGCACACGCATCTCCGCGAGCCGGGCTACGAGCAGAGCGAGACGGTGCTCACGGGCACGCAGGCCGCAGCGGCCGGCGGCTTCACGGCGGTCTTCGCGATGGCGAACACCTTCCCCGTCGCCGACACGGCGGGCGTCGTCGAGCAGGAGGCGAGCCTCGGCCGCGCCGCGGGCTTCGCGACCGTGCAGCCGATCGGTGCCGTGACCGTCGGGCTCAAGGGCGCCGAGCTCGCCGAGCTCGGCGCGATGGCCCGGTCGCGGGCGAACGTGCGAGTCTTCAGCGACGACGGGTTCTGCGTCTCCGACCCGCTGCTCATGCGCCGTGCACTCGAGTACGTCAAGGCGTTCGACGGCGTCATCGCCCAGCACGCCCAGGAGCCCCGGCTCACCGAGGGCGCGCAGATGAACGAGGGCCCGTTGTCGGCCGAGCTCGGCCTGACCGGCTGGCCCGCCGTCGCCGAGGAGGCGATCATCGCCCGCGACGTCCTGCTCGCCGAGCACGTCGGAAGCCGGCTGCACGTCTGCCACGTGTCGACCGCCGGTTCGGTCGAGGTCGTCCGGTGGGCGAAGGCCCGCGGCATCGACGTCACCGCCGAGGTGACGCCGCACCACCTGCTGCTCACCGACGACCTCGTGGCGGGCTACGACCCCCGGTTCAAGGTGAACCCGCCCCTCCGCCGCGAGGAGGACGCGCTCGCGCTGCGCGCGGCCCTCGCCGACGGCACGATCGACATCGTGGCCACCGACCACGCCCCGCATCCCGCGGAGGCGAAGGAGAGCGAGTGGGATGCCGCGGCCAACGGCATGGTCGGCCTCGAGTCGGCACTGCCCGTGGTGCACCAGACGATGGTCGAGACCGGCCTGATGGGCTGGGCCGACGTCGCCCGCATCCTGTCGCAGACACCTGCCCGCATCGGACGGCTGCACGGTCACGGCGAGGCGATCGCCGCAGGCGCGGCGGCCGAGCTCACGCTCTACGACCCGCAGGCGAGCGGTGTGTTCGACCTCGACCGCCTCGCCGGACGCAGCGTGAACTCGCCGTACCTCGGGCGCACCCTGCCCGGCCGGGTGATCGCCACCTTCCACGCGGGCTACGCGACCTGCATCGACGGCCGGGTCCGGCCCGCCGACGAGATCGCGCAGCTCGCGATCGAGGCGACCGGGGGAGCGCATGGATAAGGCGATCGGCGCGTTCGTCGCCGTCGCGATCATCGCGGTCGTCGCGTGGCTCGTGCTGCGGTCATGGCGTCGGCGCACCACCAGGGACGCGGCGCTCTCCGCGCATCCGCTGCCGGCGGCCCTCGGCGCGCCGTCGCTCGAGGCCGAGGTGCTGTACGTGGCCACGACGCCGGCGGGCGAACCGCTCGAGCGGCTCGCCGTGCCCGGCCTCGCGTTCCGCGGCTCGGGCAGGGTCGAGGTCGGGGCCGAGGGAGTGGCCCTCCGCATCGCGGGGGAGCCCGTGAGCTTCATCCCCGCCGATCGCCTGATCGGTGCCGCGACGGCGACCTACGCCATCGACCGCGCGGTCGAGCCCGAGGGGCTCATCGCGGTCAGCTGGATCGCCGCCCTCGACGACGCGGAGGCCGAGCCGCCGCGCGTCGACAGCTATCTCCGCGCCCGGTACCCGGGCGACCAGGCCCGCATCATCCGGGCCATCGAAGACATCGCCGCCGCGCCAGACGCGCCGCGGCCGGAACACGAGAGCGAGGCCTCGGATGACTGAGACCACCACCCGCACGGGCGACCACGCCGTGCTCGTCCTGGAGGACGGAACCCGCTACGAGGGCCGCGCATACGGCGCCCGTGGGCGCACCGTCGGCGAGGCCGTCTTCGCGACGGGCATGACCGGCTACCAGGAGACCCTGACCGACCCGTCGTACGCCGGGCAGATCGTCATGATGACGGCACCCCACATCGGCAACACGGGCATGAACGACGACGACGAGGAGTCGAACCGGATCTGGGTCGCCGGATTCATCGTCCGCGACCCCTCCCGCGTCGTCTCGAACTTCCGGTCGCAGCGCAGCCTCGACGACGACCTCGAGCGGTCCGGCGTCGTCGGCATCTCGCGCATCGACACCCGCGCCCTCACCCGCCACCTGCGATCGGCGGGTGCCATGCGCGCCGGCATCTTCTCGGGCGACGACGCGCTGCTGAGCGCCGGCGAGCAGCTCGCGGTCGTGCAGTCGGGGGCCGAGATGGCGGGGCAGAACCTCTCCGCGACGGTCTCGACCGCCGAGGCCTACACGCTGCCCGCCGAGGGCGAGCGCGTGGGCTCGGTGGCGGTGCTCGACCTCGGCGTCAAGGCCTCGACGCTGCACTACCTCGCCGAGCGGGGCTTCGACGTGCACGTGCTGCCGCAGACGATCACGGCCGACGAGATCCTCGCGATGCAGCCCGACGCGCTGTTCTACTCGAACGGGCCCGGCGACCCCTCGGCGTCCGACCAGCACGTCGAGATCCTCCGCACCGCGCTGCGCGCAGGCGTGCCGTACTTCGGCATCTGCTTCGGCAACCAGCTGCTCGGCCGCGCCCTCGGCTTCGGCACCTACAAGCTGCCCTTCGGACACCGCGGCATCAACCAGCCGGTGCTCGACCGCTCGACCGGCCGGGTCGAGATCACCGCGCACAACCACGGCTTCGCCGTCGACGCGCCGATCGACGCCGTGAGCGAGTCCGCCCAGGGCTTCGGCCGGGTCGAGGTCAGCCACGTCGGCCTCAACGACAACGTGGTCGAGGGACTCAACTGCCTCGACATCCCCGCGTTCAGCGTGCAGTACCACCCCGAGTCGGCCGCCGGCCCGCACGACGCGAACTACCTCTTCGACCGTTTCCGCGACATGGTCATCGCGACGAAGACCACCAGCCAGGAGGCCGGCAACTAATGCCCAAGCGCGACGACATCAACTCCGTCCTCGTCATCGGCTCAGGGCCGATCGTCATCGGCCAGGCGGCCGAGTTCGACTACTCGGGCACTCAGGCGTGCCGGGTGCTGCGTTCCGAGGGGGTGCGCGTCATCCTCGTGAACCCGAACCCGGCCACGATCATGACCGACCCCGACTTCGCCGACGCGACCTACATCGAGCCGATCACGCCCGAGATCATCGAGCAGATCATCATCAAGGAACGCCCCGACGCGGTGCTGCCGACGCTCGGCGGGCAGACCGCGCTCAACGCGGCGATCGCGCTCGAAGAGGCCGGCATCCTCGCCAAGCACGGCGTCGAGCTCATCGGCGCGAAGGTCGACGCCATCCGCAAGGGCGAGGACCGCCAGCTCTTCAAAGAACTCGTCGTCGAGTGCGGCGCCGACGTCGCCCGCTCGCACATCGCCCACACGATGGACGAGGTGCTGGCCGCCGCCGAGGACCTCGGCTACCCGCTCGTGGTACGCCCCTCCTTCACGATGGGCGGGCTGGGCTCCGGCTTCGCCTACGACGAGACCGACCTCCGCCGCATCGCCGGTGCCGGACTGCACGACTCGCCCACGACCGAGGTGCTCCTCGAAGAGTCGATCCTCGGCTGGAAGGAGTACGAGCTCGAGCTCATGCGCGACACCCACGACAACACCGTCGTGGTCTGCTCCATCGAGAACGTCGACCCGGTCGGCGTGCACACGGGCGACTCGATCACGGTCGCGCCGGCGCTCACCCTGACCGACCGCGAGTACCAGAAGCTGCGCGACATCGGCATCGACATCATCCGCGCGGTCGGCGTCGACACCGGCGGCTGCAACATCCAGTTCGCCGTCGACCCCGAGAACGGTCGCGTGATCGTCATCGAGATGAACCCGCGCGTGTCCCGCTCGAGCGCGCTCGCGTCGAAGGCGACGGGCTTCCCGATCGCGAAGATCGCCGCGAAGCTCGCGATCGGGTACCGCCTCGACGAGATCCCGAACGACATCACCCGGGTGACGCCCGCGAGCTTCGAGCCGACGCTCGACTACGTCGTCGTCAAGGTGCCGCGGTTCGCGTTCGAGAAGTTCCCGGCCGCCGACCCGACGCTCACGACCACCATGAAGTCGGTGGGCGAGGCGATGGCGATCGGCCGCAACTTCTCGACGGCCCTGCAGAAGGCGCTGCGCTCGCTCGAGAAGCGCGGTTCGTCGTTCCACTGGGGCGAGGAGGCGCGCACGGTCGACGAGCTGCTCGAGCAGGCGCAGGTGCCGACCGACGGCCGCATCGTGCTCGTGCAGCAGGCGCTCCGCAAGGGCGCGTCGATCGAGCAGGCCTTCGAGGCGACGAAGATCGACCCGTGGTTCCTCGACCAGATCGTGCTGATCAACGAGGTCGCCGAGCACGTCGCCGCCGCCGAGGCGCTCGACCACGACACGCTGCTGCTCGCGAAGGACCACGGGTTCTCGGACGTGCAGATCGCCGAGCTTCGCGGGTTCGGCAGCGAGGCGGACGCGCGCGAGGTGCGTCACATCCTCGGCATCCGCCCGGTGTACAAGACGGTCGACACGTGCGCGGGGGAGTTCCCCGCACTCACGCCGTACCACTACTCGAGCTACGACGCCGAGACCGAGGTCGAGCCGAGCGATCGCCGCAAGGTCGTCATCCTCGGCTCGGGCCCGAACCGCATCGGCCAGGGCGTCGAGTTCGATTACTCCTGCGTGCACGCCTCGTTCGCGCTCTCGGCAGCGGGCTTCGAGACGATCATGATCAACTGCAACCCCGAGACGGTCTCGACCGACTACGACACGAGCGACCGGCTCTACTTCGAGCCGCTCACCCTCGAGGACGTGCTCGAGGTCATCCACGCCGAGTCGCAGACGGGTGAGCTCGTGGGCGTCGTCGTGCAGCTCGGCGGCCAGACGGCGCTCGGCCTCGCCAAGGGCCTGGAGGCGGCCGGCGTACCGATCCTCGGCACGACCCCCGAGGCGATCGACCTCGCCGAGGAGCGCGGCCTGTTCGCCGGCATCCTCGAGACCGCCGGCCTCCTCGCGCCGCGCAACGGCACCGCGATCGACCTCGCGGGTGCGCAGCAGGTCGCCGAGGGCATCGGCTACCCCGTGCTCGTGCGCCCGAGCTACGTGCTCGGCGGCCGCGGCATGGAGATCGTGTACGACTCGGCGTCGCTCGCCGACTACTTCGCGCGGATCGAGGGCCAGGGCATCGTCGGCCCGAGCCACCCGCTGCTCGTCGACCGCTTCCTCGACGACGCGATCGAGATCGACGTCGACGCCCTGTACGACGGCACCGACCTCTACATCGGCGGCGTCATGGAGCACATCGAGGAGGCGGGCATCCACTCGGGCGACTCGAGCTGCACGCTGCCGCCCGTGACGCTCGGCCGCGCCGAGGTCGACCGGGTTCGCGAGGCGACGAAGGCGATCGCCGAGGGCATCGGCGTGCGAGGCCTGCTCAACGTGCAGTTCGCGATCGGCGCGGGCGTGCTCTACGTGCTCGAGGCGAACCCGCGTGCGAGCCGTACGGTGCCGTTCGTCTCGAAGGCGCTCGGCATCCCGCTCGCGAAGGCCGCGAGCCGCATCATGGTCGGCGCCACGGTCGCCGAGCTCGTCGCCGAGGGGCTGCTGCCCGCGGCCGACGGTTCGCGCATCCCGCTGGACGCACCGGTCGCGGTCAAGGAGGCCGTGCTCCCGTTCCACCGCTTCCGCACCCGCGAGGGGATCATGGTCGACTCGGTGCTCGGCCCCGAGATGCGCTCGACCGGCGAGGTCATGGGCATCGACCGCGACTTCCCGCGCGCGTTCGCGAAGAGCCAGCTCGCCGCCTACGGCGGCATGCCCGACGCCGGCACGGTGTTCGTCTCGGTCTCCGACCGCGACAAGCGCGCGATCATCCTGCCGGTGCTGCGCCTGCAGCAGCTCGGCTACGAGATCGCCGCGACCGAGGGCACCGCCGAGGTGCTCCAGCGCAACGGCATCCGCGCCCGCGAGGTGATGAAGTTCAGCGAGAAGCCCTCCGACGACGCCGCCTCGGTCGTGGAGCTCATCCACCGCGGCGAGGTCGACGTCGTCGTCAACACCCCGAGCGGCCGTTCGGCCCGTGCCGACGGCTACGAGATCCGCGCCGCCGCGGTGGCCGCCGACATCCCGCTGTTCACGACCATCGCCGAGCTCTCCGCGGCGGTCGCCTCGCTCGACGCGAAGGACGGCGGCTTCGAGGTCACGAGCCTCCAGGATTACGCTCGCAAGCGGGAGGTGAGCGCGTGACCGACGAGATCGTCGCGTTCGGCGAGCGGCTCGGTGCCGTCTTCGCCGCCTACGGTCGGCTCTGCGTCGGCATCGACCCGCACGCCTCGCTGCTGTCGGCGTGGGGGTACGACGACTCGGCGGCCGGCGCCCGCGAGTTCGGGTTGCGCACCGTGGATGCCGCCGCAGGACTGGCCGGCATCGTGAAGCCGCAGGTCGCGTTCTTCGAGCGTCACGGCGCCGCCGGCTATGCGGCGCTCGAGCGCGTGCTCGCCGAGGCGCGCGACGCCGACCTGCTCGTCATCGCCGACGCGAAGCGCGGCGACATCGGCACGAGCGTCGACGCCTACGGCGAGGCGTGGCTTCGTCCGGGCTCGTCGCTCGAGGCCGACGCGATGACGATCAGCGCCTTCCAGGGCCTCGGCTCGATCGAGTCGGTCATGACCTCGGCCGAGCGCTGGGGCAAGGGCCTCTTCGTGCTCGCGGCGACGTCGAACCCCGAGGCGGCAGCGATCCAGCGGGCCGTGCTGACCCAGTCGAGCCGTGAGGGGGCGACCGTGGCTGGCGCCATCGCCGCCGGCGTCACGAGCTGGAACCAGGGACGGCCCGACGCCGCCGACCGCGAGTTCGGCTCGATCGGCCTCGTGATCGGCGCGACCGTCGACCTCGCGGCATCCGGTATCGACGTGCACGGCGACGTGCCGCGGCCGGGCCTGCCCGTGCTCGCGCCGGGCTTCGGCCACCAGGGCGGCGAGGTGCGCGACCTCAAGCACGTCTTCGGTGCCCTCTCGGGCGGTGTGATCGTGAGCGAGTCGCGATCGCTGCTCTCCGCCGGGCCCGACGGGCTCGCCGACGCCATCGCCCGCCGCATCGACGAGATCGGCGCGGTCGATGTCTGAGCGCGCCGTGACCGCGACGAACCCGCCCGACGTCGACCGGGTGGCCGCGTCGCGCGCCGCCGTGGCCGCACGCCGGGCGCGAGCGAGCGTGAAGGCCGACGTGGCCGCCGGCCGACGGAGCCCGCTCGACGTGCTGCGCGTCGCGTTCGAGGAGCCCGAGGGCGTCGAAGGGCGCCTGCGGGTCACCGAGTTCCTGACCTCGATCCCCGCGATCGGTGCGACCAAGTCGGCGCGCATCATGGACGACCTCGAGATCTCGACCTCCAAGCGGCTCGGCGGCCTCGGCCGGCTCCAGCGTCGCCGGCTGCGCGAGTTCATCGCCGACTGGATCGCCGCCCATGGCGGCACGGGCGACCGCCTCGTCGTGCTCGCCGGTCCGACGGCGGTCGGCAAGGGCACGGTGGCGGGTTACATCCGCCAGCACCACCCCGACGTGCGGCTCTCGGTGTCGGCCACCACCCGGGCGCCGCGCCCCGGCGAGGTCGAGGGTGAGAGCTACTACTTCGTCGACGACGCCGAGTTCGATCGCATGGTCGCGGCCGGCGAGCTGCTCGAGTGGGCGACGGTGCACAACGCCTACCGGTACGGCACGCCGCGGCGCCCGGTCGAGGAGGCGATCGCCGCGGGTCAGAGCGTCCTGCTCGAGATCGACATCCAGGGCGCGCGTTCGGTGCGCCGCGCGATGCCCGATGCGACGCTCGTGTTCCTGCTGCCGCCGAGCTGGGACGAACTCGTGCGCCGACTCGTCGGCCGCGGCACCGAGACCGCGGCCGAGCAGCAGCGACGGCTCGAGACGGCGAAGGTCGAACTGGCCGCCGTCGACGAGTTCGACCACCAGGTCGTGAACCACGACGTCGGCGAGGCCGCCCAGAAGGTCGTAGACTTGATGAGGCCTCGCAGGGGACGACGCTGAACCGTCACGGTCCGGCCTCCCTCGCCACGAGCTTTCGGGCGCCACGAGCGCATCCCACGATCAAGGAGTCATTCCATGGCTGAGAAGCAGTCCGGCATCATCGACCCGCCCATCGACGACCTGCTCTCGAAGGTCGACTCGAAGTACCAGCTGGTCATCTTCGCGTCGAAGCGCGCGCGTCAGATCAACGACTACTACGCCGACCTGCACGAGGGCAGCCTGTTCGACAACGTCGGCCCGCTCGTCGACTCGTCGATCGACGACAAGCCGCTCTCGGTCGCCATGCACGAGATCAACGAGGACAAGCTCCGGCTCCGCCCCCTCGGCGAGTGACCGCGAGGGCCGCATGACCCTCAACATCGTCGTCGGCATCACCGGCGGCATCGCGGCCTACAAGGCCGTCGGCGTCGTGCGAGCCCTCGTGCTCGCCGGGCACGACGTGCACGTCGTGCCCACCGAGGGCGCACTGCGGTTCGTCGGTCGTCCGACGCTCGAGGCGATCTCGCGCAACCCGGTGCACACCGACCTCTACGAAGGCGTCGCCGAGGTGCGCCACGTGGCGATCGGCCAGGCGGCCGACCTCATCGTCATCGCTCCGGCGACGGCGAACACGATCGCGAAGCTCGCCGCGGGACTCGCCGACGACCTGCTCGGCAACACGGTGCTCGCGAGCGAGGCGCCCGTCGTCATCGCCCCGGCGATGCACACCGAGATGTGGCGCAATCCGGCGACGCAGGCGAACATCGCGACTCTCGTCGAGCGCGGCGTGACGGTCGTCGGGCCCGCGGTCGGGCAGCTGACCGGCACCGACAGCGGCCCCGGCCGCATGGAGGAGCCCGACGTGATCGTCGCCGCGGCGCTCGCGCGCGCGGCATCCCCGTCGACTCGCGACCTCGCCGGCCGACGCATCGTCGTCACCGCCGGCGGCACCCGCGAACCGCTCGACCCGGTGCGCTTCCTCGGCAATCGTTCGAGCGGCAAGCAGGGCGTCGCGATCGCCGAGGCCGCGCGCGCCCGGGGCGCCGAGGTCACGCTCGTCGCCGCGAACCTCGAGATCGCCGAGCCCGACGGCTGCGACGTACGGCGGGTCTCGAGCGCGCTCGAGCTGCAGGCCGCAGTGACCGACGCGGCGCAGGGCGCCGACGCGGTCGTCATGGCGGCTGCGGTCGCCGACTACCGCCCGGCGGCCGTGAGCGAGTCGAAGATCAAGAAGGATGCCTCGGGCGACGGCCTCACCCTCGAACTGGTCCGCAATCCCGACATCCTGGCCGGCCTCGGGGCGGCGCCGCACGACGGGACGCTGCTCGTCGGCTTCGCCGCCGAGACCGAACCCGACGACGAGCGGTTGCTCGAACTCGGGCGCTCCAAGCGCCGGGCGAAGGGCGCCGACCTGCTCGTGGTCAACCGGGTCGGATGGAGCGAGGGCTTCGCGACCGACGAGAACTCGGTCGTCGTCGTCGACCGCGACGACACGGTCGTCACACGACTACACGGAACGAAGACGTCGGTGGCCGATGGCATCCTCGACGTGGTTGTCTCGAAGCTGACGAGCACCACCGAACGCACGAAAGAAGCCGACCCCGCATGAGCGCCCTCCGCCTGTTCACCTCCGAGTCCGTGACCGAGGGGCACCCCGACAAGATCTGCGACCAGATCTCCGACTCGATCCTCGACGCGCTGCTCGCCGTCGACCCGCACAGCCGGGTCGCCGTCGAGACCCTCGTGACGACGGGTCTCGTGCACGTCGCGGGCGAGGTCACGACCTCCGGGTACGTCGAGATCCCCGCGATCGTCCGCGAGAAGGTCACGTCGATCGGGTACGACTCGTCCGACGTGTGGTTCGACGGCCGTTCGTGCGGCGTCTCGGTCTCGATCGGCGGGCAGTCGCCCGACATCGCTCAGGGCGTCGACCAGGCGTTCGAGGCGCGCGAGCGGGCGAGCGACGACGCGCTCGACCAGCAGGGCGCGGGCGACCAGGGCATCATGTTCGGCTACGCGACCCGCGAGACGCCCGAGCTCATGCCCGTGCCGATCTGGCTCGCGCACCGTCTCGCCGAGCGGCTGGCGCACGTGCGCAAGGCGGGCGAGCTCGACTACCTGCGCCCCGACGGCAAGACCCAGGTGACGGTCGGCTACGACGGACCGACGCCGAAGACGATCGAGACCGTCGTGCTCTCGACGCAGCACTCGCCAGCGGTCTCGAACGAGCAGCTCCGTGCCGAGGTCGAAGAGCTCGTCATCCGACCCGTGCTCGACACGGTCGAGCTGACTCGACCCGAGCTGGCGGTGCTCATCAACCCGACGGGCCGCTTCGAGATCGGCGGCCCCCAGGGCGACGCCGGCCTCACGGGCCGCAAGATCATCATCGACACGTACGGCGGCGCGAGCCGGCACGGCGGCGGCGCGTTCAGCGGCAAGGACCCGTCGAAGGTCGACCGCTCGGCGGCGTACGCCATGCGCTGGGTCGCGAAGAACGCGGTCGCGGCGGGCCTCGCCGACCGGCTCGAGCTGCAGGTCGCGTACGCCATCGGCAAGGCGTCGCCGGTGGGTCTGTACGTTGAGACCTTCGGCACGGGCACGCTGCCCGACGAGCAGATCATCGCCGCGATCCGCGACGTGTTCGACCTCCGGCCCGCCGCCATTATCCGCGACCTCGACCTGCTCCGTCCCATCTACGCGCAGACCGCCGCCTACGGCCACTTCGGCCGCGAGCTGCCCGACTTCACGTGGGAGCGGCTCGACCGCGTCGCCGACCTCCGCACGGCCGCCGGACTCTGAGGTGACGGGCGGCCCGGTCGCCAGGGTGCTCGTCGACTCGCCGCTGCCCCAGCTCGACCAGCTCTTCGACTACCGCGTCCCCGACCGCCTCGACGAGGCCGCCCGGCCGGGTGTGCGCGTTCGCGTGCCGTTGCGCTCCGGAGGCCGCATCGCCGACGGCTGGCTGGTGGAGCGCGTCGCGACGAGCGAGTACGACGGGCGGCTCGCCGAGCTCGACGACGTCGTCTCCGAGGTGCCGCTGCTCACTCCCGAGGTCTGGGCGCTCGCGCGGGCTGCCGCCGACCGCGCTGCGGGCAACGCGAGCGACATCCTGCGGCTCGCCGTCCCGAGCCGTTACGTCCGGGTCGAGCGATCGTGGCTCTCGGCCGAGCCCGATCCGGGCGATCGGCCGGCGCCCGGATCGGTCTCGGTCGACGGCTTCGCGCCCGGGGCCGTCGAAGCAGGAATCGCTGCGGGGGAGCGCATGTCGCTCGCCGCCGACCCACGGCCGGTACACCTGCCGGGCGGCGAGTGGGTCGGCGCCTGGGCGGTCACGCTCGCGCAGGCGGCCGCCGTGACGCTGGCGGCAGACAGGTCGAGCCTCCTCGTCGTGCCCGACTACCGCGACCAGGAGCAGCTCGAGCTCGCGCTCGCGGCACTCGTCGACCCGCGCCGGGTGCTGCGGACCGACGCGCGCCAGACGGGTGGTGCTCGTTTCCGGGCGTTCCTGGATGCGACGGGCGAGGCGGCCCGCATCGTCATCGGCAACCGGTCGACGGTGTATGCACCCGCGGCACGTCTCGGGCTCATCGCGATGTGGGACGACGGAGACGCGCTCCAGCACGAGCCGCTCTCACCGGGGGTCCATCCGCGTGACGCCGCCCTCATCCGACAGGAGCAGTCGGGCGCCGCGCTCGTCTTCCTCGGCCACACCCGCAGCGTCGAGGTCGAGCGCCTGGTCGAGATCGGGTGGGTTCGCGAGATCGCCCCGCACCGCCACGTCCGTCCCCGCGTCATCTTGACCGAGCAGCAGTCGAGCCCCGAGCCGGGGTCGGCCCGCATCCCCTCGACGGCGTGGCGGCAGGCGCAGGAGGCGGTGCGCGAAGGACCCGTGCTCGTGCAGGTCGCGCGGCCGGGCCACACCCCGATGCTCGTGTGCGACCGCTGTCGCGAGCCGGCGCGCTGCCCGGCGTGCGGCGGCGGGCTCGCCGTTCCACGCAGCGGCGGCACACCCAGGTGCACGCTGTGCGGCACGAGCGCCGCCTCGTGGCAGTGCCCGGTCTGCGAGTCGACGCGGCTCCGGGCGGCGACGGTCGGTGCGAGCCGCACGGCCGACGAACTGGGTCGGGCCTTCCCGCGCGCGAAGGTCGTGCTGTCCGACGGCGAGCGTCCCGTGCTCCGCGTCGGCGCCGAACCGGCGCTCGTGGTCGCCACGAGGGGCGCCGAACCGATCGCCGACGGCGGCTATCGCGCCGTGCTGCTCCTCGACGGCGAGCGGATGCTCCTCCGCGAGTCCCTCCGCGTCGCGGAGGACTGCCTGCGCTGGTGGTCGAACGCCGCAGCCCTCGCCGCGCCCGGGGCCCCCGTGTTCCTCGTCGGCGTCGCAGGCGTACTCGCTCAGACCCTCGCCGGCTGGCGCCAGCTCGAGTGGGCGGGCACCGAGCTCGCCGCCCGCCGCGCGCTCCGTTTCCCGCCGGCGGTCCGGGTCGCGAGCGTGACCGCTCCGCATGCGGGAGTCGACAGTGCGATCACGGCGTCGAAAGCGGCCGCGCCGGGCGTCGACGTGCTGGGACCGACTCCCGCCGATGACGAACTCGAACGCGCCATCGTCAGGTTCGACTACGCGGCCGGCACGGCGGTCGCGAAGGCGCTCCGGGCCGAGATGATCCGCGTCGCGACCGAGCGGCGGCGACCGGTCGCGGGTCGCCCGCCGAAGCGGCCTCGGGTGCTGCGCGTGCGGTTCGACGACCCCGAGGTGCCGTAGGGACTGAAGGGCGGAGTCCGGCTCGCTCCGGATCCGCCGAGGCCATGAACGATCGACCCCGAGCAGGTCCTGAAGCCCGAGCCGATCCGGAAGAATGGCGGAGTGAACACCCTGCGCCTCGTCTTCGCCGGAACCCCTGCCGCCGCCGTGCCGAGCCTCGAACGCCTCGCGGCCGGGCCGCATCAGATCGTGGGCGTCGTGACGCGACCGGATGCCCCGCTCGGGCGCAAGCGCGTGCTCACGCCCTCACCGGTGGCGGCCGCAGCCGAGCGGCTCGGGCTCCCGGTCGTGAAGGCCGCGAGGCTCGACGAGGAGGCCACCGCGGCGATCGACGCGCTCGAACCCGACCTCGGCGTGATCGTCGCCTACGGCGGGCTCGTGCGCCGACCGCTGCTGTCACTGCCGCAGCACGGCTGGATCAACCTGCACTTCTCGGCGCTGCCCGCATGGCGGGGCGCCGCCCCCGTGCAGCACTCGATCATCGCAGGCGACGACGAGCTCGCCGCATCCGTCTTCCAGCTCGTGCCCGAGCTCGACGCGGGCGACGTGTTCGCGATGCATCGCCGGCGCGCCGATGAGACGCTGACCGCGGGGGCCGCGCTCGAGCTGCTCGCCGAGGAGGGTGCCGAGGTGCTCGCGGGCGTCGTCGATGCGATCGCCGACGGCACGGCGCACGCCGAGCCGCAGTCGGGTGAACCGACGTTCGCGCCCAAGCTCGGCCTCGACGACGGCCGACTCGACTGGATGCGCGACGCACGCGAGGTGCTCGCCCGGTTCCGCGGCGTGACGCCCGAGCCTGGCGCGTGGTCGACCGTCGGCGGCGAGCGGCTCAAGGTGCTCGAGGCCCGTGCGGCCGACGTCACGGCCGGGCCGCCGGCGCCTCTCGCGCCGGGCGAACTGCGCCCCGAACGCCGCCGCGTGCTCGTCGGCACCGCCGGCGACCCGATCGAACTCGTGCGGGTGCAGCCGGCCGGCAAGTCCCCGATGTCGGCCGCCGACTGGGGTCGCGGACTCCCCGCGGACGTTCGCGCCCTGGGATGACCCGGCCGCGCACGGCGCCGCCGCGTACAGTTGACGGGTGCAGCAGCAACGCCCGGCCCGACGGCCCTCCCGAGACCGCGACCAGCAGCGATCGCGCCAGGTGAGGGTCTCGCCCCCGCGCATCGTCGCGTTCGAGGTGCTCGCGGCCGTGCGCGACGACGAAGCATATGCCAACCTCTTGCTGCCGAACCGCATCGAGCGCTCGAAGCTCAGCGAGGCCGACGCCGCGCTCGCGACCGAGCTCACGTACGGCACCCTCCGCATGCGGGGCTTCTACGACGAGGTCATCGCGATCGCGGCCGGCCGGCCGGTCGACCGCATCGACCCGCCCGTGCTCGACGTGCTGCGGCTCGGCGCCCACCAGCTCTTGTCGACGCGGGTGCCGACGCACGCCGCCGTCAACGAGCAGGTCGACATCGCGAAGCGCGTCGCCCCGACCGCGAGCGGCTTCGTGAACGGCGTGCTCCGCACGATCTCGCGCACGAGCGTCGAGGAGTGGCGCGAGGCGGTGGCCGCAGAGCACGAGGGCGACGCCCGTATCGCCGCGCTCGCCTCGCACCCCGAGTGGATCGTGCGGGCGCTGCGCGCGGCACTCGACGCCGAGGGGCGTGCCGACGAGCTCGACGCCCTGCTCGATGCCGACAATGCGGCGCCGAGGGTCAATCTCGTCGCGCTGCCCGGCCTCGGCGACGAGTCCGCCGCCGAGCTCGGCACGCCGAACCGGTTCTCGCCGATCGGCTTCACCGCGGAGCGCCCGCTCGCGCTCGTCGCAGCGCACGAGGGCCGCGTCCGGGTGCAGGACGAGGGCTCGCAGCTCGCGGCGCTCGCGCTCACCCGTGCCGTACCGGTGCGGCCGGGGAGCGCTGGCTCGACCTGTGCGCCGGTCCCGGCGGCAAGACCGCCGTCCTCGCCGCGGAGGCGCTGGCCGCCGATGCGACACTCGCCGCCAACGAGCTCGTGCCCGCCCGCGCGGAGCTCGTGCGACGCGCGATCGCGGGCGTGCCGCTCGACGTGCACGTCGCGGTCGGCGACGGACGCGAGTCGACGGCATCGATGCTCCTCGGCGGAGGCGACGCCGATGGCGGCTTCGACCGCATCCTCCTCGACGCGCCGTGCACCGGCCTCGGCGCACTCCGCCGTCGCCCGGAGGCGCGCTGGCGCAAGCAGCCGGGCGACGTCCCCGAGCTCACGCGACTTCAGGCCGAGCTGTTCGACCACGCGGTGCGGCTGCTCGCGCCCGGCGGCATCCTCGCCTACGTGACCTGCTCGCCGCACACCGCGGAGACCCGGGGAACCCTGCGCGCCGCGCTGCAGCGCAACCCGGGGCTCGAGCAGCTCGACACCGGCACCGTGGTGCGTTCGATCAGCCGCGAGGAGCCCGACCTCGCCGGCGACGGCGAGACGGTGCAGCTCTGGCCGCACCGGCACGGCACCGACGCGATGTTCATCGCACTCGTACGTCGCACGAACTGAGCGGGCGCCCACCGGCCTCGGCCGGCGGCCGCCCGGCGTGGCCGGGCACCGCGGACGCCCGACCGGCTCGCGGCCCGAGGCATCCGCCGCTGGCTAGGCTGCTGCCCATGACGACGCGCATCAATCCGAGCATCCTGGCCGCCGACTTCGCGAACATCGAGCACGAGCTCGCGCGCATCGCGACCGCCGACCTCGTGCACGTCGACGTCATGGACAACCACTTCGTGCCGAACCTGACGTTCGGCCCGCAGATGGTCGAGCGCATCCAGGCGACGAGCCCGATCCCGCTCGACGTGCACCTCATGATCGACGACCCCGATCGCTGGGCGCCCGCCTACGCCGAGCTCGGAGCCGCGAGTGTGACGTTCCATGTCGAAGCCGCGACCGACGTCGTCGCGACCGCCAGGCGGCTGCGCGAGATCGGCGCCCGGGCGGGCATCGCACTGAAGCCGGGCACCGGGGCCGAGCCGTTCCTCGACGTCCTCCACGAGTTCGACCAGGTGCTCGTGATGACCGTCGAGCCGGGCTTCGGCGGGCAGTCGTTCATGCCCGAGACCATGCCGAAGCTGCGGCGCGTCGCCGACGCCGTGCGCGCCCGCGGACTCGACGTCTGGCTGCAGGTCGACGGCGGCGTCACGGTCGACACGATCGGCATCGCGGCGGAGGCCGGAGCCGACACGTTCGTCGCCGGGTCGGCGGTGTTCCGGGGCGTCCCCGAGGACCAGATCGCCGCGCTCCGTGCCGCGGCGGCGACGCACGCGCACTGACGGTGCTCCCGGCACCGATAGTCTGGTGGGTGTGAAGACCTTCGACGAACTCTTCGTCGAGCTGAGCGACAAGGCCCGCACCCGCCCAGAGGGTTCCGGCACCGTGCGCGAGCTCGACGCGGGAGTGCACGCCATCGGCAAGAAGATCGTCGAGGAGGCCGCCGAGGTCTGGATGGCCGCCGAGTACCAGACCGACGCCGAGACCGCTGAAGAGATCTCGCAGCTCCTCTACCACCTCCAGGTGCTCATGCTCGCGAAGGGGCTCTCGCCGGCCGACGTGTACCGACATCTCTGATCGCCCATGCCCGATCAGTTCCGTCGACACGAAAGCTCAGACATGCTCAGAATCGCCGTGCCCAACAAGGGTTCGCTCGCCGAGACCGCCGCGCAGATGCTGTGGGAGGCGGGCTACACGGGTCGTCGCGACCAGCGCGACCTGCACACCGCCGACCCGCGCAACGGGGTCGAGTTCTTCTACCTCCGCCCGCGCGACATCGCGACCTACGTCGGCTCGGGTGCGCTCGACGTCGGCATCACGGGTCGCGATCTCCTGCTCGATTCGGGGTCGGATGCCTCGGAGATCGCCCCGCTCGGCTTCGGCGACTCGACCTTCCGCTTCGCCGGCCCCGCCGGCCGCTTCGCCGAGCTCGCCGACCTCGAGGGCGTGCGCGTCGCGACCAGCTACCCCGGACTCGTCGGTGCGTTCCTGGCAGGCAAGGGCGTCACGCCGTCGAAGCTCGTGAAGCTCGACGGCGCGGTCGAGTCGGCCGTGCGTCTCGGCGTGGCCGACGCCGTCGCCGACGTCGTCTCGACGGGTGCGACCCTCCGGCAGGCCGGGCTCGAGATCTTCGGGCCCGTCATCCTCGAGTCCGAGGCCGTGCTCATCGGCTCGGGCGTCGACAAGCCCGGTGCCGCGACGCTGCTGCGCCGCCTCCAGGGCGTGCTCGTCGCCCGGCAGTACGTGCTGCTCGACTACGACGTGCCCGTCGAACACCTCGAACAGGCCACCGCTGCGGCGCCCGGCTTCGAGTCGCCGACCGTCTCGCCGCTGCACGACCCCGAGTGGGTCGCCGTCCGCGTGATGATCCCGCGCGTCGACATGAACCACGTGATGGACGAGCTCTACGCCCTCGGCGCACGCGCGATCCTCGTGAGCGCCATCCACGCGGCACGGTTGTGAGGGTGCGCGCATGAGCCTCGCCGTCCGCGTCATCCCGTGCCTCGACGTGGCCGCGGGCCGCGTCGTCAAGGGCGTCAACTTCCTCAACCTGCGCGACGCCGGAGATCCCGTCGAGCTCGCGGCGCGCTACGCCGCGCAGGGCGCCGACGAACTCACGTTCCTCGACGTCACGGCGACCGTCGACGACCGGTCGACGACGTACGACATGGTGCAGCAGGTCGCCGAGCAGGTGTTCATCCCGCTCACGGTGGGCGGCGGCGTGCGGTCGACCGACGACGTCGCGCGGTTGCTCGGCCACGGCGCCGACAAGATCGGCGTCAACAGCGCCGCGATCGCGCGTCCCGCGCTCGTCGCCGAGATCGCCGACCGGTTCGGCGCCCAGGTGTGCGTGCTGTCGCTCGACGTGAAGCGTTCGGACCGCACCGAGTCGGGCTTCGTCGTGACGACTCACGGCGGGCGGACCGAGACCGACCTCGACGCCCTCGAGTGGGCACGACAGGCGATCGACCTCGGCGCCGGGGAACTGCTCGTCAACTCCATCGACGCCGACGGCACGAAGCAGGGCTTCGACCTCGAGCTCACCGCGCTCATGCACGAGCTCTCGACCGTGCCGGTCATCGCCTCGGGCGGGGCGGGCCGAGTCGAGGACTTCGCGCCCGCGATCGCCGCCGGTGCCGACGCCGTGCTCGCGGCATCCGTGTTCCACAACGGCGAGCTCACGATCGGCGAGGTCAAGCAGGCACTCGCCGCCGACGGGAGGACCGTCCGATGACCCGAGCACCCGAGACGACGCCCTCGACGCCCTCGACGTCCGACCAGGCGCTCGAACGCGCCGTCTTCAACGAACAGGGGCTCCTGCCGGCCGTGATCCAGCAATGGGACACCGGCGAGATGCTCATGCTCGGCTGGATGGACCGCGAAGCGCTGCGCCGCACCCTCACCGAGGGGCGCGTGACCTTCTGGTCTCGCTCGCGGCAGGAGTACTGGCGCAAGGGCGATACGTCCGGGCACGCCCAGTACGTCCGCTCCGCCGCGCTCGACTGCGACGCCGACACGCTGCTCGTCCGGGTGGAGCAGGTCGGCGCGGCCTGCCACACGGGCACCCGCACGTGCTTCGACGGCGACCCGATCGAGGTCGTGCAGGGGCGCGTCCCCGGCGAACCCGACCCGGCGCCTGGCCGGCCCGACGCCTGACCCGCCCGCACCCGATCCACGCGAACGACGAGGAGACACGATGACCGCGACGACGACCTTCGACGAGTTCGCCGGCCTGCTCGCGGGGCGCCGCGTCGTACCCGTCGTCCGCGAGCTCTTCGCCGACGGCGAGACGCCCGTGGGCATCTACCGCAAGCTCGGCGAGGGACGGCCTGGCACCTTCCTCCTCGAGTCGGCCGAACAGGGCGGCATCTGGTCGCGGTACTCGTTCGTCGGCGTCTCGTCGTATGGCGTGCTCACCGAGCACGCCGACCGGGTCGAGTGGCACGACCACGGGCTCTCCGCCGAGCGGGCGCTCGGCGCCGCCGCCGAGCTGCCGCCCCTCGCCGCCCTCGAGGCGCTGTTCGAGCGCTGGCGCACCGAGGACGTGCCGGGCGCGCCGCCGCTGACCGGTGGACTCGTCGGCTTCATCGGCTGGGAGGCGGTGCGCCAGATCGAGCACCTCCCGAACCGGCCGCCAGCCGAGTCGTCCATCCCCGGGCAGGCGTTCGCCTTCGTCGCCGAGCTCGTCGTGATCGACCATCGCACGGGCACGGTGCAGCTCATCGCCTCCGCGCTGAACGACACCGGTGCGCCGGCCGAGGAGCTCTGGGCCGACGCGCAGGCGCGGCTCGACGGGATGCAGCGGGGTCTCGCCGCGCCGGCCGAGGCGTGGCTGGCCGACATCGACCTCGGCCGGTCGGCGTCGCCAGTGCATCGCACCGACGAAGCGGACTTCCTCGCGGCCGTCGATCGGTCGAAGGACTTCATCCGCGACGGCGACGTCTTCCAGGTCGTCATCTCGCAGCGGTTCGAGCACGAGGCGACCGCACCGGCGCTCGACGTCTACCGGGTGCTCCGCAGTCTCAACCCGAGCCCGTACATGTACTTCCTCCACCTCGAAGACGGCTCGGGCGAGCCGTACTGGATCGTCGGATCGTCGCCCGAGGCGCTCGTGAAGGTGCAGCACGGCCGGGTCTTCACCCATCCGATCGCCGGTTCGAAGCCGCGCGGATCGACGCCCGAGGAGGACGCCGACCTCGAGTCCGCCCTCGTCGCCGACCCCAAGGAGCAGGCCGAGCACCTCATGCTCGTCGACCTCGCGCGCAACGACCTCGCGAAGGTCTGCACGGCGGGCTCGGTCGAGGTGACGGAGTTCATGCGGGTCGAGCGCTTCAGTCACATCATGCACCTCGTCTCCTCGGTCGAGGGCGACCTCGGGCCCGACGTCAACGCGATCGAGGTGTTCCGCGCCACCTTCCCGGCGGGCACACTGTCGGGTGCGCCGAAGCCACGGGCGCTCGAGATCATCGACGAGCTCGAGCCCGCCCAGCGCGGCCTCTACGGGGGAGTGGTGGGCTACTTCGGGTTCGGCGGCGACGCCGATCTCGCCATCGCCATCCGCACCGCGACGATCGCGGGCGGCGTCGCCCGGGTGCAGGCCGGTGCCGGTCTCGTGGCCGACTCCGACCCGCTGAGCGAGTTCGAGGAGTCCCGCAACAAGGCGGCGGCGCCGCTCCGGGCCGTCGCGGTCGCGAACGCGATGCGGAGGGTCGAGGCGTGAAGCGCTCCCGCATGAAGCTCATCGCGATCGTCACGTCGATCGCCGGATCGGCGATCGCGTTGCTCGCGTGGAGCCAGACCTGGTTCGGACTCGTGCTCGCGAGCGGTGCCGGCGCCCACGTCGACGCCGAGGTCATCGCCGTGCCGGGCAGCGTAGCCTCGCCGGCGCTCGCGGCGCTCGGCCTGGCCGGACTCGCCCTCGCGGCGGCACTCGCCCTGGCCGGCCCGGCGATCAGCATCGTGCTCGGCGTGCTCGAGGTCGTGCTGGGTGGATGCCTCGTGCTCGCCTCCGCCCTCGCACTCGCCGACCCCGTGGCCGCCGTCTCGGCGTCGGTCACCGAGGCGACGGGCGTCGCCGGCGACCGCCCGACGGCGGAGCTCGTCGGTGCTGCCGTCGCGACCGCCTGGCCGACCGTCGCCGTCGCGGGCGGCGTGCTCGTCGTGGCGGCGGGCGTGCTCGTGCTCGCCACCGGCACCCGCTGGGCGGGTTCGTCGCGGCGCTACCGCAGCGGCCTCGAGCCCGCCGACGGCTCGCAGCCGGCCCAGCGGGGTGCTGCGGAGCGTGCGGTCGACGACTGGGATGAGCTCAGCCGCGGCGACGACCCCACCGACGATGCCGTCGACGACGCCGAGGCCTCCACCGACCCGGCCGACGACACCGCCGACACGACCGTCGACCCCGCCGATGACACGACCGGCCCCGAACCGACCCGCTAGACTGGCGGGCGGAAACCCCCGCACGAAGGAGCATCAATGAGCATCGAGACCGCAGATCCCGGCCACGGACACTCGCCCGCGGCGTGGACCTCCGTCACCATCATGCTCATCGCGTTCACGATCGGCACGGTCGCGTTCTTCCTCGACGTGCAGTGGCTCGTCTGGGCGTCGGCAGGGCTGCTCGTCGTCGGCCTCATCGTCGGCTGGGTGCTCGCCCGTGCCGGCTACGGCGTCGGCGGCGCGAAGGTCGCCGAGAAGGCGCACTAGGTGCTCGCCGAGCTGACGGCGAACGCGGTCGCCGACGCGCTCGCGCGCCGTGAGGACCACCCGATCGACGAGGTCGAGGCCGCAGCCCTCGCCCGCCCCGCGGCGATCGACGCCCTCGAGGCGCTCCGCCCGGCGTCGCACGTCAAGGTGATCGCAGAGATCAAGCGCTCGAGCCCGTCTCGTGGCTCACTCGCGGCGATCGCCGACCCGGCAGCGCTCGCGCGCAGCTACGAGCTCGGCGGCGCGAGCGCGATCAGCGTGCTCACCGAGGGCCGGAGGTTCGGCGGATCGCTCGCCGACCTCGAGGCCGTCCGTGCGGCGGTCGCACTGCCCGTGCTGCGCAAGGACTTCATCGCGACGCCGTACCAGGTGTTCGAGGCCCGTGCAGCGGGCGCCGACCTCGTGCTGCTCATCGTGGCCGCACTCGACGATGCGACGCTCCGCGAGCTCTTCGACCTCATCGTCTCGCTCGCCATGACGCCGCTCGTCGAGACGCACTCTGCCGACGAGCTCGACCGTGCGGCTGCGCTCGGTGCGCGGCTCATCGGGGTGAACGCGCGCGACCTGACGACGTTCGAACTCGATCGCGACCTGTTCGGCCGGCTCGCCGAACGCTTCCCCGACGACGCGATCCGCGTCGCCGAATCGGCGGTGCTCACGCCCGCCGATGTCGCGCACTACCGCTCGTCGGGCGCCGACGTCGTGCTCGTCGGCGAGGCGCTCGTCACGGGCGACCCGATTGCCAACCTCTCAGCTTTCCTGGCGGTGTGACATGGCGCTTCGTGCGCAGACCGGTCCGTACTTCGGCGACTTCGGCGGGCGCTTCGTGCCCGAATCCCTCGTCGCCGCCCTCGACGAGCTCGGCGAGGCCTACGACCTCGCGAAGCTCGATCCGGCGTTCGGCGCCGAGCTCGCCGAACTCGGGCGCAGCTACACCGGGCGCCCCTCGATCATCACCGAGGTGCCGCGCTTCGCACAGCACGCCGGAGGCGCACGCGTCATCCTGAAGCGCGAAGACCTGAACCACACGGGTTCGCACAAGATCAACAACGTGCTCGGCCAGGCGCTGCTCACCAAGCGCATCGGCAAGCAGCGCGTGATCGCCGAGACCGGCGCCGGCCAGCACGGCGTCGCGACGGCGACCGCGGCGGCGCTCTTCGGGCTCGACTGCACGATCTACATGGGCGAGGTCGACACCGAGCGGCAGGCCCTCAACGTCGCCCGAATGCGCCTGCTCGGGGCCGAGGTCGTCGCCGTGAAGGCGGGCTCGCGCACCCTGAAGGACGCGATCAACGAGGCCATGCGCGACTGGGTCACGAACGTCGAGTCCACCAACTACATCTTCGGCACCGTGGCGGGGCCGCATCCCTTCCCCGAGATGGTGCGCGACTTCCAGAAGATCATCGGCGAGGAGGCGCGCCAGCAGGTGCTCGACCTCACCGGCTCGCTGCCGACGGCCGTCGCGGCCTGCGTCGGCGGCGGGTCGAACGCGATCGGCATCTTCCACGCGTTCCTCGACGACGAGGGCGTCGGCCTCTACGGCTTCGAGGCCGGGGGCGAGGGCGTGGACACGCCGCGCCACGCCGCGACGATCACGAAGGGGCGTCCCGGCGTGCTGCACGGCGCGCGCAGCTACATGCTGCAGGACGACGACGGCCAGACGATCGAGTCGCACTCGATCTCGGCCGGGCTCGACTACCCGGGCGTCGGCCCCGAGCACTCGTGGCTCGCCGCGATCGGCCGGGCGCAGTACCGACCAGTGACCGACGATGCCGCGATGCAGGCGCTGCGCCTGCTCACCCGCACCGAGGGCATCATCCCCGCGATCGAGTCGTCGCACGCCCTCGCGGGCGCGCTCGAGCTCGGGCGGGAGCTCGGCGGCGACGCGACCATCCTCGTCAACCTCTCGGGGCGCGGCGACAAGGACATGGACACCGCGGCCCGGTACTTCGAGCTGTACGACGAGGAGAACGCCGAATGAGCGCCCTGAAGACGGTCGGCTCGGTCATCGCGCGACGCAACGCCGAGGCATCCGGCGCCCTGATCGGCTACCTGCCCGTCGGGTTCCCGACGCTCGACGAGAGCGTCGAGGCGGCCGTGGCCCTCGTCGAGAACGGCGTCGACGCGCTCGAGCTCGGGCTGCCCTACTCCGACCCCGTGATGGACGGCCCGGTCATCCAGGCGGCGACCCAGCAGGCGCTCCAGAACGGATTCCGCCTCGCGGACGGCTTCGAGGCCGTCCGTCGCATCACCGAGCGGGTCGACGCTCCCGTGCTCGTCATGACCTACTGGAACCCCGTGGTGCAGTACGGCGTCGAGCGCTTCGCCGACGACCTCGCGGCGGCCGGGGGAGCCGGGCTCATCACGCCCGACCTCATCCCCGACGAGGGGGCCGACTGGATCGCGGCATCCGAGCGCACCGGGCTCGACCGGGTGTTCCTCGCCGCGCCGACCTCGACCGACGCGCGCATCGCCCGGGTCGTCGAGGCCAGCCGCGGCTTCGTCTACGCCGTGTCGACGATGGGCATCACCGGTGCGCGCGCCGACGTCGACCGGGCCGCCCGCGGCGTCGTCGACCGGCTGCACGCGGCGGGAGCGCCCGCGAGCTGCGTCGGCGTGGGCATCTCCACGGCGGCCCAGGTCGCCGAGGTGCTCGACTACGCAGAAGGCGCGATCGTGGGCTCGGCCCTCGTGAAGGCACTCGCCGACGGCGGTGTCCGCGGCGCCGGCGCCCTCGCCGCCGAGCTCGCACGCGGCACGCGCCGCGAGTGAAGTACGCTGGCTGAGGCCCACGCGGCCGACGTCGCTTCCGAGGAAAGGCAAGAGCCCGAGTGATCGCTCCGATCAGCATTCCGAGCCCCGATTACGGCTGGCGCACCATCGAGATCCCGGTGCCCTGGGGCATCATCCCTATCCAGACGTACGCCCTCTGCATCCTCGCCGGCATCATCCTCGCGGTGATCATCACCTCGCGCCGGCTCACGAAGCGGGGCGCGGAGCCCGGCGTGGTCCTCGACATCGCGCTCTGGGCCGTGCCGCTCGGCATCATCGGCGCCCGCCTGTACCACGTGCTGACGCATCCCGCCGACTACTTCGCGGGTCAGGAGTGGTGGAAGGTCTTCGCCATCTGGGAGGGCGGCAACGCCATCTACGGCGCGCTGATCGGCGGCGCGATCGGCGTCATCATCGGCTGCCGGTTCACCGGCCTGCGGTTCTGGTCCTTCGCCGACGCCCTCGCGCCCGCACTCCTGGTCGCCCAGGCGGTCGGCCGCCTCGGCAACTGGTTCAACCACGAGCTCTTCGGCGCCCCGACCGACCTGCCCTGGGGGCTCGAGATCGAGTTCGACAATCCCGCCTGGCCGCAGGGGCTCGCCGAGGGCACGCTCTTCCATCCGACGTTCCTCTACGAGCTGGTCTGGAACCTGCTCGGCGCTGCGGTGATCGTGCTCCTCGAGCGTCGCATCAACCTGCGTTGGGGCAAGGCCTTCGCGATCTACCTCATCTGGTACGGCCTCGGTCGCTCGTTCTTCGAGTCGATCCGCGTCGACCCGAGCGAGATGTTCCTCGGCATCCGCGTCAACGTCTGGACGTCGTTCGCGGCGATCGTGCTCGGCATCGTCCTCTACCTCGTCCAGCGTCGTCGCCACACCGGCGACGAGCCCAGCCCGTACGTTCCCGGACGTGAATGGAAGGGCCCCGACGCTGAGGTAGACTCAGACGAAATCGAGTCCGACTCAGACTCTCTCGACGACGGCGTCGAGGGCGAGAACGAGCCCCAGGGCGAGACGGCGGCCACAAGCCCGAGCCGTACCACCTCGTAGACAGGCCGCCCGAACCCCGTTCTCCGAAGCGACGCCGCACCTCGCGTCGTGCATCCCCGTGTAGGGCCGATGGCGTCCCCGCTTCCATTCCCCTGATGTGATGAGGACGGTCCCTGTGTCGCTCACCCCACCCTTCTCGCGGTTCGGAACCGTTCCGCCTGCCCAGGGCATGTACGACCCCGCCGCCGAGAAAGACGCCTGCGGTCTCGCCATGGTCGCCACGCTGCGTGGCACCGCCGGCCACGACATCATCACCGCGGCGCTCGATGCGCTGCGGCACCTCGAACACCGCGGGGCGGTCGGCTCGGATGCCGGCACCGGTGACGGTGCGGGCATCATCACGCAGATCCCCGACGAGTTCCTGCGGGCCGTCGCGAGCTTCCCGCTGCCCGAGGCCGGCGAGTACGCCGTCGGAAACGCCTTCCTGCCGGTCGACCCGACCACGCGCAGCCGGGTGAAGCAGCAGCTCGCCGAGCTCGCGGCCTCCGAGGGCCTCGAGGTGCTCGGCTGGCGCGAGGTGCCCGTACGGCCCGACGTGCTCGGCACCCTCGCGCGTGCCGCGATGCCCGCGGTGCAGCAGCTCTTCGTGCAGTCGACCGCGACGACGTCGACCGGCGCCCGACTCGCGGGGATCGCGCTCGATCGGCTCGCGTTCCGGTTCCGCAAGCGCGCCGAGCGCGAGCTCGAGCTCTACTTCGCCTCGCTCTCGTGCCGCACCATGGTCTACAAGGGCATGGTGACGACGCTCCAGCTCGAGCCGTTCTACCCCGACCTCTCCGACGAGCGGTTCACGTCGAAGCTCGCCCTCGTGCACTCGCGCTACTCGACCAACACCTTCCCGTCGTGGCCGCTCGCGCAGCCCTTCCGCATGATCGCGCACAACGGCGAGATCAACACGATCCAGGGCAACCGCAACTGGATGCGCGCCCGCCAGTCGCAGCTCGAGTCCGAGGTGCTCGGCGACCTCGGTCCGATCCTCCCGATCGTGACGCCGGGCGCGAGCGACTCCGCCTCGTTCGACGAGGTGGTCGAGCTGCTGACCCTCGCAGGGCGCAGCCTGCCGCACGCGATCATGATGATGGTGCCCGAGGCCTGGGAGAACCAGGCCGAGCTCAGCCCCGAGCGCCGGGCGTTCTACGAGTACCACTCGATGCTCATGGAGCCGTGGGACGGCCCCGCCGCGATCGTCTTCACCGACGGCACCCTCGTCGGCGCGACGCTCGACCGCAACGGACTCCGCCCGGGCCGCTACGTCGTGACCGACGACGGCCTCGTCGTGCTCGCGAGCGAGATCGGGGTGCTCGACCTCGAGCAGTCGCGCATCGTGCGGAAGGGGCGCCTGCAGCCCGGCCGCATGTTCCTCGTCGACACCGAACGCGGCCGCCTCATCGAGGACGACGAGATCAAGTCCGAGCTCGAGCAGTCCGAGCCCTGGGGCGAGTGGCTCGAAGAGGGCCGCATCCGCCTCGCCGAACTGCCCGAGCGCGAGCACATCGTGCACCCGCCGGCCTCGGTCAACCGTCGCCAGCGCACCTTCGGGTACACCGAGGAAGAGGTGAAGATCCTCCTCACGCCGATGGCGAAGACCGGTCAGGAGCCGCTCGGCGCCATGGGTTCGGACACGCCGATCGCCGTCCTCTCGCAGCGTCCGCGTCTGCTGTTCGACTACTTCACGCAGCAGTTCGCCCAGGTGACGAACCCGCCGCTCGACTCGATCCGCGAGGCGGTCGTGACCTCGCTCGGCACGCAGATCGGCCCCGAGCGCAACCTGCTCGCCGCCGGTCCCGAGCACGCTCGTCAGGTCACCCTCGGCTTCCCCGTGATCGACAACGACGAGCTCGCGAAGATCGTGCACATCGACCCGTTGCCGGGTCGGCGCACGACCGCCACCATCCGCGGGCTCTACCGCTTCGACGAGGGCCCCGACGCGATGCGCGACCGCCTGCGTGCGATGTGCGCCGAGGTCGACGAGGCGATCGAGGAGGGGGCGAAGTTCGTGGTCCTCTCCGACCGCGACTCGAACAAGGACCTCGCTCCGATCCCGTCGCTGCTCATGCTCTCGGCCGTGCACCACCACCTCATCCGGGCCGAGAACCGCATGAAGGTCGGCCTCGTGGTCGAAGCCGGCGACGTGCGCGAGGTGCACCACGTGGCGCTGCTCGTCGGCTACGGCGCCTCGGCCGTGAACCCGTACCTCGCCATGGAGACCTGCGAGGACCTCGTGCGTTCGGGCGTCATCACGGGCGTCTCTCCCGAGCAGGCCGTGCACAACGTGATCAAGGCGCTCGGCAAGGGCGTCCTGAAGATCATGTCGAAGATGGGCGTCTCGACGATCGCCTCCTACGCGGGCGCCCAGGCCTTCGAGGCGGTCGGGCTGTCGCAGGCGTTCATCGACGAGTACTTCACCGGGACGACGTCGAAGCTCGGCGGGGTCGGCATCGACGTCATCGCGACCGAGACCCTCGACCGGCACGCCCAGGCGTATCCGCAGGACCAGGCCGTGCGTGCGCACGAGCGCCTCGCGACCGGGGGCGAGTACCAGTGGCGGCGCGACGGCTCGCCGCACCTCTTCAACCCCGAGACCGTCTTCCGGCTGCAGCACTCGACCCGCAACCGTCGCTACGACGTCTTCCGCGAGTACACCTCGCTCGTCGACTCGCAGGCCGAGCAACTGCTCACGCTGCGCGGCATGTTCGCCCTGCGCACCGGCACGCGGCCCGCGGTGCCGATCGACGAGGTCGAGCCGGTCTCCTCGATCGTGAAGCGGTTCTCCACCGGCGCGATGAGCTACGGCTCGATCTCGAAGGAGGCGCACGAGACGCTCGCGATCGCGATGAACCGGCTCGGCGCCAAGTCGAACACCGGTGAGGGCGGCGAAGACCTCGACCGGCTGCTCGACCCCGAGCGTCGCAGCGCGATCAAGCAGGTCGCATCCGGCCGCTTCGGCGTCACGAGCATGTACCTCACCCATGCCGACGACATCCAGATCAAGCTCGCGCAGGGCGCGAAGCCCGGCGAGGGCGGGCAGCTGCCGCCGACGAAGGTCTACCCGTGGGTCGCCCGCACCCGGCACGCGACCGCGGGCGTCGGGCTCATCTCACCGCCGCCGCACCACGACATCTACTCGATCGAAGACCTCAAGCAGCTCATCTTCGACCTCAAGCGGGCGAACCCGAAGGCGCGCATCCACGTGAAGCTCGTCAGCCAGTCGGGCATCGGCGCGGTCGCCGCGGGCACCGCGAAGGCCCTCGCCGACGTCATCCTCGTCTCCGGACACGACGGCGGCACCGGCGCGAGCCCGCTGAACTCGCTCAAGCACGCGGGCACCCCGTGGGAGCTCGGGCTCGCCGAGACCCAGCAGACGCTCATGCTCAACGGCATGCGCGACCGCGTCGTCGTGCAGGTCGACGGGCAGTTGAAGACCGGCCGAGACGTCGTCATCGGCGCCCTGCTGGGGGCCGAGGAGTTCGGCTTCGCGACGGCCCCGCTCGTCGTCGAGGGCTGCGTCATGATGCGCGTCTGCCACCTCGACACCTGCCCCGTCGGCGTCGCGACCCAGAACCCCGAGCTCCGCAAGCGCTTCAGCGGCAAGCCCGAGTTCGTGGTCAACTTCTTCGAGTTCATCGCCCAGGAGGTGCGCGAGTACCTCGCCGCCCTCGGCTACCGCTCGATCGACGAGATCGTCGGACGGCGGGAGCTCCTCGACGTCGACCGCGCGGTCGACCACTGGAAGGCGTCGGGTCTCGACCTCACCCCCGTGCTCGTCGGCCCCGACTTCTCGGAGGCGGACGCCCGCCGCAACGCCCGCGCGCAGGACCACGAGCTCGACGAGCACTTCGACAACGAGCTCATCCGTCGGGCCGGCATCGTGCTGGAGGACGGCGGGTCGGTGTCGATCGAACTCCCCATCAAGAACACCGAGCGCGCGGTCGGCACGATGCTCGGCCACGAGGTGACCGCCCGCCACGGCGAGCAGGGGCTGCCGACCGGTTCGATCGACGTGACGCTGACGGGCTCGGCCGGGCAGTCGCTCGGCGCGTTCCTGCCCGGCGGCATCACGCTGCGACTCGAGGGCGACTCGAACGACTACGTCGGCAAGGGCCTCTCGGGCGGGCGGATCGTCGTGCGGCCGGCCCGTGACAGCGGGTTCGCGGCCGAGCGCAACGTCATCGCGGGCAACGTGATCGGCTACGGCGCGACGAGCGGGAGCATGTTCATCCGCGGCATCGTGGGCGAGCGGTTCCTCGTGCGCAACTCCGGGGCGACCGCCGTCGTCGAGGGCGTGGGCGACCACGCGCTCGAGTACATGACCGGCGGCCTCGCGCTCATCCTCGGCGAGACCGGCCGCAACCTCGGCGCCGGCATGTCGGGCGGCACCGCCTACGTGCTCGGACTCCGCGAGGGTCGGATCAACCGCGAGTCGCTCGCCGCCGGCGAGCTCGAGCTCCTCCCGCTCGGCAGTGCCGACCGGGTGATCGTGCGCGACCTGCTCGAGCAGCACGTCGCCGAGACCGACTCCGCGGTCGCCGCGTCGCTCCTCGCCGAGGGCGACGCCGCGTTCGACCGCTTCACCAAGGTGCTGCCGCGCGACTACGCGGCAGTGCTCCGCACCCGCCAGAGCGCGGTCGACGAGGGGCTCGACCCCGACGGCGACGTCGTCTGGACGAGAATCCTGGAGGTGACGAATGGCTGAAACCCTGCAGACGATGGGGACGGCTGTGCGCACGAACTGCGTGGAGGCGACGAATGGCTGACCCCAAGGGCTTCCTGAAGGTCACCGAGCGCGAGCTGCCCAAGCGGCGTCCCGTGCCGGTGCGCATCATGGACTGGAAAGAGGTCTACGAACAGGGCGACCCGGCGCAGTTGCGCCGGCAGGCGGGTCGTTGCATGGACTGCGGCATCCCGTTCTGCCATCAGGGCTGCCCGCTCGGCAACCTCATCCCCGAGTGGAACGACCTGATGTACCGCGGTGAGGGCCGCGCGGCGATCGAGCGCCTGCACGCGACGAACAACTTCCCCGAGTTCACGGGCCGGCTCTGCCCGGCCCCGTGCGAGTCGGCGTGCGTCCTCGGCATCAACCAGCCCGCCGTCACGATCAAGCAGGTCGAGGTCTCGATCATCGACCAGGCGTTCGGCAACGGCTGGGTGCAGCCGCAGCCGCCCGGACGCCTGACGGGCAAGACGGTCGCCGTCGTCGGCTCGGGCCCCGCCGGGCTCGCCGCCGCGCAGCAGCTCACGCGCGCGGGCCACACGGTCGCGGTGTTCGAGCGTGACGACCGCATCGGCGGCCTGCTGCGCTACGGCATCCCCGACTTCAAGATGGAGAAGAAGCACCTCGAGGCGCGTCTCGCCCAGATGACGGCCGAGGGCACGCGCTTCCGCGCCGGAATGAACATCGGCGTGGACATCACGTGGGACGCGCTCCGCGAGCGCTACGACGCCGTCGTGGTGGCCACCGGCGCGATGGTCCCGCGCGATCTGCCGGTTCCCGGCCGCGACCTGCCCGGCGTGCACTTCGCGATGGAATACCTCACCCAGTCGAACCGGCACGTCGCCGGCGACCAGGTCTTCGACCAGCTCACGGCGGAGGGCAAGCACGTCGTCGTCCTCGGCGGCGGCGACACGGGTGCCGACTGCATCGGCACAGCGCACCGGCAGGGCGCCCTCTCGGTGACCAACCTCGCGATCGGCAAGCAGCCCGGGCAGGAACGGCCCGACCACCAGCCCTGGCCGATGCACCCGACCGTCTTCGAGGTGCAGAGCGCCCACGAGGAGGGCGGCCGCCGCGAGTTCCTCGCTTCGACCGTCGAGTTCCTCGCGAACGACGCCGGCGAAGTGCGGGCCATCCGCGTCGCCGAGACCGAGTACCTCGACGGCCGTCGGGTGCCCAAGGCGGGCACCGAACGTGAGATCCCGGCCGACCTCGTGCTGCTCGCGCTCGGGTTCACCGGGCCCGAGACCGCCGAGCTCGACGAGCAGCTCGAGCTCGCGGTCACGGATCGCGGCAACCTCGCCCGCGACGCCGCCTACGCGACCGCCGAGCCCGGCGTCTTCGTGGCCGGCGACGCCGGCCGCGGTCAGTCGCTCATCGTCTGGGCGATCGCGGAGGGCCGGGCTGCGGCCGCCGCCGTCGACCGGTACCTTGAAGGCGAGACCTCGCTGCCGAGTCCCATCGCGGCGACGGCACGGGCCATCGCCGTCTGAGCCCCAGGCGCGCCGCTCGGCGCGTCGTCCGAACAAGGTTCGGCGCTCCGGCGCCGAACAACGCAGAACACCGGGAGTATCACCACATGAGACGAGCGAAGATCGTCGCCACCCTCGGGCCGGCGACATCGAGCTACGAGCAGATCCGTGCGATCGTCGATGCGGGCGTCGACGTCGCCCGCATGAACCTCAGCCACGGCAGCTACGACGTCCACGAGGGCGTCTACCAGAACGTGCGCAAGGCCGCTGCCGACTCCGGTCGCGCGGTCGCAGTGCTCGTCGACCTCCAGGGGCCGAAGATCCGCCTGGGCAAGTTCGCCGACGGTCCGCACGAGCTCGCCGAGGGCGACATCTTCAAGATCACGACCGACGACATCCTCGGCACGAAGGAGATCGTCGGCACGACGTTCAAGGGCCTGCCGAACGACGTGAAGCCCGGCGACTTCCTGCTCATCGACGACGGCAAGGTCCGGGTCGAGGTGCTCGAGACCGACGGCACCGTCGTCACGACCAAGGTCGTCGTCGCCGGCCCGGTCTCGAACAACAAGGGCATCAACCTGCCCGGCGTCGCGGTCAACGTGCCGGCGCTCTCCGAGAAGGACGAGGCCGACCTGCGCTGGGGCCTCGAGCTCGGCGCCGACCTCATCGCGCTGTCGTTCGTGCGCAACGCCGCAGACATCACCCGGGTGCACGAGATCATGGACGAGGTCGGCCGTCGAGTGCCCGTCGTCGCCAAGGTCGAGAAGCCCCAGGCGGTCGACGCCCTCGAGGAGATCACCGAGGCGTTCGACGCCATCATGGTCGCCCGCGGCGACCTCGGCGTGGAGCTGCCGCTCGAGGCCGTGCCGATCGTGCAGAAGCGCGCGGTCGAGATCGCCCGCCGGCTCGCGAAGCCCGTCATCGTGGCGACGCAGATGCTCGAGTCGATGATCCACAGCCCGGTGCCGACGCGCGCCGAGACCAGTGACGTCGCGAACGCGGTGCTCGACGGTGCCGACGCGGTCATGCTCTCGGGCGAGACGAGCGTGGGGGAGTACCCCGTCATCACGGTGCAGACCATGGCGCGCATCGTCGAGTCGACCGAGCAGCACGGCCTCGACCGTATCCTGCCGCTCGGCACGAAGCCGCGCACGCAGTCCGGGGCCATCACGGCTGCGGCCGTCGAGGTCGCCGACTTCGTCGAGGCGAAGTACCTCTGCGTGTTCACCGAGTCGGGCGAGACGGTGCGCCGCATGACGCGCCTGCGCTCGAAGATCCCGATCCTCGCGTTCACGCCCGACCCCGCGATCCGTCGCCGCATGGCGCTCAACTGGGGCGTCGAGTCGTTCGTCGTCTCGCGGGTCACCCACACCGACCAGATGGTCGGCCAGGTCGACGAGGCGCTCGCGAAGACCGGCAAGGCGGTCAACGGCGAGAAGGTCGTCATCATCTCCGGCTCGCCTCCCGGCATCCCCGGCACCACCAACGACGTGCGCGTGCACGTCGTCGGCGAGGTGCTCTAGCGGTTCCGTCCCGAAGGGCCGGCCAGTGATGGCCGGCCCTTCGGCATGCCGGTCGTGCCCAGAGCGAGGGCATGGCGAATCGGATGCCGCGGCACGCGTCGTGGCATGATCCCAACGTGGTCGTGAGATTCGAATGCCGGACGACGCTTCACATGAGCCGGGAGGTCGCGTTCGACCGCTCGCTCGACATCGACCTGCATCAGGCGTCGATGGCTCGGTCCCGCGAGCGCGCCGTCGCCGGGGTGACGACGGGGCTGATCGGACCTGGGGAGCAGGTGACGTGGCGGGCGTGGCATTTCGGCCTGCCGTTCCGGATGACGAGTCGGATCGTCGCGTACGACCGGCCCCGGTCGTTCACGGACGAGCAGGTGCACGGTCCGTTCCGGTCGTTCCGGCACGTGCATCGGTTCGAGCCGGCAGCCGATGGCGAGGGCGCGCTCATGGTCGACGAGATCGAGTTCGTCGCGCCGTTCGGTCCGCTCGGCAGGATGGCGGAGGTGGTGCTCGGACCGTACCTGCGCCGACTCATCGAGAGCCGGAACGCCCACATCGCCGACCTCGGCCCGACCTGAGGGGCGCCCGTCGAACGGGCGAAGGTGCCGGTGGTGGGGGTCGAACCCACACGCCCTTTCGGGCAAAGCATTTTGAGTGCTCCGCGTCTGCCATTCCGCCACACCGGCCAGAGGCCTCGCCCAGAATACCGTAGGCTTTCCTGCGTGACTGACACCGAATCAACTCAGCCGGCAGCTCCGCGCCGCGTGGTCGTGGCCGAAGATGAGTCGCTCATCCGCCTCGACATCGTCGAGATCCTGCGCGACAACGGCTACGAGGTCGTCGGCGAGGCGGGCGACGGCGAGACCGCCGTGGCGCTCGCGACCGAGCTTCGCCCCGATCTCGTCATCATGGACGTCAAGATGCCCCAGCTCGACGGCATCTCCGCGGCCGAGCGGCTCTCGAAGGGGCACATCGCCCCCGTCGTGCTGCTGACCGCCTTCAGCCAGAAGGAGCTCGTCGAGCGCGCGAGCGAGGCGGGCGCCCTGGCGTACGTCGTCAAGCCGTTCACGCCGAACGACCTGCTCCCCGCGATCGAGATCGCCCTCGCCCGCCACGCCCAGATCATCGCCCTCGAGGCCGAGGTCGGCGACCTCGTCGAGCGCTTCGAGACGCGCAAGCTCGTCGATCGGGCGAAGGGTCTGCTCAACGAGAAGATGGGCCTCTCCGAGCCCGAGGCGTTCCGCTGGATCCAGAAGGCGTCGATGGACCGCCGCCTCACGATGAAGGACGTCTCGCAGGCGATCATCGAACAGCTCGCCCCGAAGAAGTAGGGGTTCGAGAACCCCCGAACGGCGGATGCCGCGACGAGTACGCACTCGTCGAGGCATCCGCCGTTCGTCGTGTCGGCCGGCCGTCTCGGCACCCGGGCCCGCGCGTCGGGCGGTGTCGGCGGCCGCTTGTAGGCTGGTGCGGTGACGGACGCAGACAAGCCCACCCTCCTCGTCGTCGACGGCCACTCGCTGGCCTTCCGAGCCTTCTACGCACTCCCGGTCGACAGCTTCACGACGCGCGACGGCCAGCACACGAACGCCATCCACGGCTTCCTCTCGATGCTGCTCCTGCTGCTCCAGAACGAGAAGCCGACGCACCTCGCGGTCGCGTTCGACGTGTCGCGGCACTCGTTCCGCACGCGCGAGTACGCCGAGTACAAGGGCACCCGCGGCGAGACTCCGGCCGAGTTCAAGGGCCAGGTGCCGCTGCTGCAGGAGGCGCTGCAGGCGATGGGCGTCCGCGTGCTCGAGAAAGAGGACTTCGAGGCCGACGACATCCTCGCGACGCTCGCCGCACGTGGACGCACCGAGGGCTACCGGGTGCTGCTCGTGTCGGGCGACCGCGACACCATCCAGCTCGTCAACGACGACGTCACGCTGCTCTACCCGAACGCGCAGGGGGTGTCGCAGCTGAAGCGGTACGACCCCGAGGCCGTCGTCGAACGCTACGGCATCCGGCCCGAGCAGTACCCCGACGTCGCGGCGCTCGTCGGCGAGACGAGCGACAACCTCACGGGCATCACGAAGGTCGGCGAGAAGACCGCGGTCAAGTGGCTCGGCCTCTACGGCGACCTCGACGGCATCCTCGCCCACGCCGACGAGATCAAGGGCGTGGTCGGCCAGAACCTGCGCGACGAGAAAGAGAACGCGATCCGCAACCGCAAGCTCAACCGTCTCGTCGACGACGTCGAGCTCGATGTCGTGATCGACGAGCTCGCGGCTCGCCCCATCGACATCGAGGCGGTGCGTCCGCTGTTCGAGCAGCTCGAGTTCCGTACGCTCTTCGAGCGCCTGCGCAAGCTCGTCGCCGGAGAGGCGAACGGAAACGGCAACGGCGGCGGCGCAGCGACGGCGGCCGAGCCCGCACCGCTCATCGCCGCGCCGACCATGCCGACCTCGCAGAGCCCCGTCGGCGACGACCTCGCGTCGTGGCTCGAGCGCGCGATCGCGGCCGAACCCGCGGGTCTCGGCCTGACCCTCGAGGTCATCGACGGCGTCGTCGTCGGCGCGGGCGTCGCGACGACGACCGAGACGATCCACGTGCCGTGGCGGGCCGGCTCTGCCGACGCCGCACCGTTCGAGGCCTGGCTCGCCTCCGACGCCCCGAAGGTCATGAGCGACGCCAAGCCGCAGCTCCAGGCGCTCGCGCGTTCGGGCCTCGCGTTCGGCGGACTCGTGCTCGACGTGCTCGTGGCCGCCTGGCTCGTTCGCCCGAACCTCGTCGAGAAGAGCCTGCCCGACGTCGTCGACCGGTATCTCGGCGAGACGGTGCCGCAGGCCGACCCGGCACAGCTCGTGCCCGAAGAGGGCACCGATGCCGGCGCACCCGAGCACGCCTGGTTCACGGTTCGGGCGGCACCGGCGGTCCTGCGCGCGCTGCCCGAACCCTCGCGGCAGCTGCTCGCCGACGTCGAGATGCCGCTTGTCCCGGTGCTCGCGGCGATGGAGCTGCGCGGCGTCACGGTCGACCACGACGAGCTCGCGGCGCTCTCGGCCGAACTCGGCGAACGCGCGGCCGGCCTCGCCGAGGCGGCGTACGCCGAGATCGGTCGCGAGGTGAACCTCGGGTCGCCCAAGCAGCTCCAAGAGGTGCTGTTCGACCAGCTGGGCATGCCGAAGACGCGGGCGACGAAGACCGGCTACACGACCGATGCGAACGCGCTGGCCGACCTGCAGGAGTCGAGCCCCCACCCGTTCCTCGGCTACCTGCTCGAGCACCGCGACGCGACGAAGCTCCGCCAGATCGTCGACTCGCTCGACAAGTCGATCGCGGCCGACGGCCGCATCCACACGAACTACGGCCAGATCGGTGCGGCGACCGGGCGCATGTCGTCGAACGACCCGAACCTCCAGAACATCCCGATCCGCACCGAGGACGGCCGCCGCATCCGCAAGGCCTTCCGGCACGGTGCCGAGTACGTCGAGCTGCTCACCGCCGACTACTCGCAGATCGAGATGCGCATCATGGCCCACCTGTCGGGCGACCCGGGTCTCATCGAGGCGTTCAACGCCGGAGAAGACCTGCACCGGTTCGTCGGCGCGCGGGTGTTCTCGGTCGATCCGGCCGACGTCACACCGCTCATGCGCACGAAGGTCAAGGCCATGTCCTACGGCCTCGCCTACGGTCTCAGCGCGTTCGGCCTGTCGAAGCAGCTGCGCATCGACCGCGGCGAGGCGCAGCAACTCATGCGCGAGTACTTCGAGCGGTTCGGTGCGGTGCGCGACTACCTGCGCGGCGTCGTCGAGCAGGCGAAGATCGACGGCTACACCGAGACGATCTTCGGCCGGCGCCGTCCGTTCCCCGACCTCAACAGCCCGAACCGGGTGCACCGCGAGAACGCCGAGCGAGCGGCGCTCAACTCGCCGATCCAGGGCTCGGCGGCCGACATCATGAAGATCGCGATGGTCGGCGTCGAACGCGGGATCCGCGAGCAGGGGCTCGAGAGTCGCATGCTCCTCACCGTGCACGACGAGCTCATCTTCGAGGTCGCTGCCGGCGAGTCCGAGGCGCTCGAGGCGGTCGTGCGCGACAAGATGGCGCACGCGGCCGAGCTCAAGGTGCCGCTCGACGTGCAGGTCGGGCGCGGCCGCGACTGGGAGGACGCGGCGCACTGACGCCCGGGTGTCGGCCGATCGACCGATGGCCGACGCTCGAACGCGTCGTGCGAGGGATCCTCGATGTCGACACCGGCGGGGCCGCTGTCCTAGGTTCGGAGGATGGCATCGAGTGAGCGCACCCCGACCGACGTCGACCGCATCGCCGAGGAGTGGGTCGACACCCTCGTCGACCTCGACCCGAGCGTCGGCACCTACATCGGCCGTACGAGCCACGACGACCGGCTCGCCGACTACTCGCCCGCGGGGCACGAGCGCCGTGTCGCGGCGATCCGTGCGACCGTCGACTCGCTGCGTTCGGCGTCGCCGGCCGACGAGGTCGACCGGATCACGGTCGCCGACCTCGGCTCCGAGCTGGAGCTCGACCTCGAACGGTACGACGCGGACCTCCACCTGCGCGACCTCAACGTGATCGCGAGCCCCACGCAGGAGATCCGCGACGTCTTCGATCTCATGCCCACCGCCGACGTCGACGACTGGTCGCGCATCGCGACGCGCATGAGCGCGGTGCCGGCGGCCCTCGACGGCTATGTCGAGACGCTCCGTGCCGGCATCGCCGCCGGCACCGTTCCGGCCGAGCGCCAGGTGCGCGAGGTCGCCGCCCAGGCTCGGCGCATCGCGAAGGCCGACGGCTTCTTCACGAACCTCGCGGCGAACGCGACCGCGGGGGAGACCGCACTGCCCGAGTCGCTCCGGCGCGACCTCGAGGCCGGCGCGGGCACCGCGAGCGAGGCGTACGGACGGCTCGCCGAGTTCCTCGAGTCCGAGCTCGCGCCGGTCGCGGGCGACGCCGACGCGGTCGGGCGTGACGTCTACGCCCTCGAGTCGCGACGGTTCCTCGGCGCGGTGATCGACCTCGACGAGACCTACGAGTGGGGCATCGAGGAACTGGCGCGCATGGTCGCCGAGCAGGAGTCGATCGCGAACGAGATCAAGCCCGGGGCATCCGTGTCGGAGGCCATCGCGTTCCTCGACGGCGACCCGAGCCGCAAGCTGCACGGCACCGACGCGCTCCAGCGATGGATGCAGGAGACGAGCGATCGCGCGGTCGCCGAGCTCGCAGGCACCCAGTTCGAGATTCCCGCCGAGATCCGCACGCTCGAGTGCATGATCGCCCCCACGCAGGAGGGCGGCATCTACTACACGGGCCCGAGCGACGACTTCTCGCGCCCCGGCCGCATGTGGTGGTCGGTGCCCGAGGGCGTCACCGAGTTCGACACCTGGCGCGAACTCACGACGGTCTACCACGAGGGCGTGCCCGGACATCATCTGCAGATCGGCCAGGCCGTCGTCAACCGCGGGCAGCTCAACACCTGGCGGCGCCAGCTCGCCGGTACCTCGGGCCACGCCGAGGGCTGGGCGCTGTACGCCGAGCGGCTCATGGAGGGGCTCGGCTACCTCGACGACCCGGCCGACCGGCTCGGCATGCTCGACGGGCAGCGCATGCGCGCGGCCCGCGTCGTGCTCGACATCGGCGTGCACCTGGGCAAGCAGCGCCCCGACGGTCAGGGTGTGTGGACGGGCGACTACGCGTTCGAGTTCCTCGGGCAGAACGTCAACATGAACGAGGGGTTCGTGCGCTTCGAGGTGCACCGCTACCTCGGCTGGCCGGGCCAGGCGCCGTCGTACAAGGTGGGTCAGCGCATCTGGGAGCAATTGCGCGACGAGGTCGCCCGCCGCGAGGGCGATGCGTTCGACATCCGCGAGTTCCACCGGCGCGCGCTCGGCCTCGGCGGGGTCGGGCTCGACACGCTCAGGTCGGCGCTGCTGGGCTGAGCCCGGGCGTCGGATGCGGCGGATTCCGGGGGTTGCGGCTCCCGGAATCCGTCCGGTTGCCTGGACCGGATCGATGCCGTTAGGATGGAACGTCACTCTTGTGACATCCCTGTCCGCATGCCCATCGCGGAAACACAACAACGCTCTACCGCGCGATGGGCTCGATATTGTCCTTTACGGAGCATTCACTACATGACAACCGCAACGACCAAGGCGCCCAAGCAGGTCGCGATCAACGACATCGGATCTGCTGACGATTTCCTCGCCGCGGTCGAGAAGACTCTGAAGTTCTTCAACGACGGCGACCTCATCGAGGGCACCGTCGTGAAGATCGACCGCGACGAGGTCCTCCTCGACGTCGGCTACAAGACCGAGGGCGTCATCCCCTCGCGCGAGCTTTCCATCAAGCACGACGTCGACCCCAGCGAGGTCGTCGGCGTCGGCGACACCGTCGAGGCCCTCGTTCTCCAGAAGGAGGACAAGGAAGGCCGCCTCATCCTGTCGAAGAAGCGTGCGCAGTACGAGCGCGCCTGGGGCGACGTGGAGAAGATCAAGGAAGCCGACGGCGTCGTGACCGGTTCGGTCATCGAGGTCGTCAAGGGCGGCCTGATCGTCGACATCGGCCTCCGCGGCTTCCTCCCGGCGTCGCTCATCGAGCTCCGCCGCGTGCGCGACCTCACGCCGTACCTCGGCCAGGAGATCGAGGCGAAGATCCTCGAGCTCGACAAGAACCGCAACAACGTCGTGCTCTCGCGCCGTGCGCTCCTCGAGCAGACGCAGTCCGAGTCGCGTTCGACGTTCCTCGCGAACCTGCACCCGGGCCAGATCCGCAAGGGCGTCATCTCGTCGATCGTCAACTTCGGTGCGTTCGTCGACCTCGGCGGCGTGGACGGCCTCGTGCACGTCTCCGAGCTGTCGTGGAAGCACATCGAGCACGCCAGCGAGGTCGTCGAGGTCGGCCAGGAGGTCACCGTCGAGGTGCTCTCCGTCGAGCTCGACCGCGAGCGCGTCTCCCTGTCGCTCAAGGCGACGCAGGAGGACCCGTGGCAGGTCTTCGCCCGCACCCACGCGATCGGCCAGGTCGCACCGGGCAAGGTCACGAAGCTCGTGCCGTTCGGTGCGTTCGTCCGCGTGGCCGACGGCATCGAGGGCCTCGTGCACATCTCGGAGCTGTCGGGCAAGCACGTCGAGCTCGCCGAGCAGGTCGTGTCGGTCGGCGAAGAGGTCTTCGTCAAGGTCATCGACATCGACCTCGAGCGTCGCCGCATCTCGCTCTCGCTGAAGCAGGCGAACGAGGGCGTCGACCCCGAGGGCACCGAGTTCGACCCGGCGCTCTACGGCATGCTCACGGAGTACGACGAGCAGGGCAACTACAAGTACCCCGAGGGCTTCGACCCCGAGACCAACGAGTGGCGCGAGGGCTTCGAGGCCCAGCGCGAGAAGTGGGAGCAGGACTACGCTGCCGCTCAGGCTCGCTGGGAGGCGCACAAGAAGCAGGTTGCTGCTTCGCTCGCCGCCCAGGCTGCCGACGACTCGTTCTCGGCCGGCGGTGCCTCCTACTCGAGCGACTCGGCCGGCGCGGGCACCCTCGCCGACGACGCCTCGCTCGCGGCACTGCGCGAGAAGCTCTCGAGCAACAACTGATCGCATCCGCGACACGACTGAAGGCCGGTTCCCTCTGGAACCGGCCTTCGGCCGTTTCCGGGCGGCGTTCGCGGGATGCCCCGTGCGGTTCGGCGACGGCCGTGCGACGCCGAGCGGGCGGTCGTCAGGGCGCTGAAGCGGGATGCGCCGTGGCCGCCGTCCTGCGCGCACGGCGCCGGCGCGCGACGAGCACGAGCCCAACCACGAGGGCGATGACGCCGAAGACGACGAGCACGGGCGCGAGGACGGCCGCGAACGCGAGCGCGAAGCTCCCGGCGTCCTCGGCGGCGCTCACGGCGGGTGCGCCGAAGCCGAAGGTCGCCGCGTTGACGACCGGGCGGGCCCCCGCCTTCACGAGATGCACGAGGAGCGCCAGGCCTGCGCCGATCGCCACCGGCACCCACGCGTTCGAGGCGAAGAACGACTCGGGATCCGTCACGACGGCGGTCGTGGCGTCGATGCCCGTGCCGAAGACGATGCCGCCGGCCGTCGGGCGCACGACGGTCTGCACGAGGTCGTTCACGGAGTCGAGGCCGGGCACCTTGTCGGCGATGAACTCGATCGCGAGCAGCACCACGAGCACGAGCAGCACCCACTCGTTCGAGAGCCAGGCCCAGGCGGGTGGCAGCTCGACGAGGTCGGTGAACCGGTCGAGCGCCCCGAGCACCACGAGCGGGATCCACGCGTTGAGCCCGGCCGCGAGCGCGAGCCCGGTGCCCGTGAGCAGTTCGATCATCGGCCCTCCTCGTCGGATCGTGTCGAGTCTCGCATGGCTAGAGTGGTGTCGTGTATCTGATCGGGCTCACTGGCGGGATCGCCTCCGGAAAGTCGACCGTCGCGCGCAGGCTGTACGAGCACGGTGCCGTGCACATCGACGCCGACGACCTCGCCCGCCGGGTGGTGGAGCCCGGCACGCCGGGACTCGCGGCGGTGGTCGCCGAGTTCGGCGAGGGCGTGCTGCGCGCCGACGGATCGCTCGACCGGGTGAGGCTCGGCGAGATCGTCTTCAACGACGACGCGGCGAGGGCACGACTCAACGCGATCGTCCACCCGGCAGTTCGCGAGCTCTCATCGCGACTGATCGCGCGGGCCGAGGCCGACGACCCCGACGCGGTGGTCGTCTACGACGTGCCGCTCCTGGTCGAGGCATCCGTCGACCACCCGTTCGACCTCATCGTCGTGACGAACGCGCCGCGTCGCACCCAGGTGAAGCGGCTCGTCGAGGAGCGGGGGCTCGACCTCATGCAGGCCGAGGCGCGCGTCGACGCCCAGGTCGACAACACCCGGCGCCTTGCGATCGCCGACGTCGTGATCGACACCGACGGTTCGCTCGCGAGCACGATGAGCCAGACCGACGCACTGTGGGCGCGTGTCGCGGCGGAGCGCGCCGGACGCGATGTCGGAGGCCGCTCCTAGACTTGGAGCATGCAGGCCACGCGCTCAGTCCGTCCGTTCGAGGTCGTCAGCGAGTACCGTCCCAGCGGTGACCAGCCGCAGGCGATCGCCGAGCTCGCGGGCCGCGTGAACGCCGGCGAGACCGACATCGTGCTGCTCGGCGCGACCGGCACCGGCAAGTCGGCGACGACCGCGTGGCTCATCGAGCAGGTGCAGCGGCCGACGCTCGTGCTCGCGCACAACAAGACCCTCGCAGCGCAGCTCGCGACCGAGTTCAGAGAGCTGTTGCCGAACAACGCCGTCGAGTACTTCGTCTCGTACTACGACTACTACCAGCCCGAGGCGTACGTGCCGCAGACCGACACCTTCATCGAGAAGGACTCCTCGATCAACGCCGAGGTCGAGCGGCTGCGTCACTCGACGACGAACTCGCTGCTCAGTCGGCGCGACGTCGTCGTGGTCTCGACGGTCTCGTGCATCTACGGCCTCGGCACGCCCGAAGAGTACCTCGGCGCGATGATGCCGTTGCAGGTCGGCCAGCGGGTCGACCGCGACTGGCTCATCCGCAAGTTCGTGTCGATGCAGTACCAGCGCAACGACGTCGACTTCTCCCGCGGCAACTTCCGGGTTCGGGGCGACACGATCGAGATCATCCCGATCTACGAAGAGCTCGCCATCCGCATCGAGATGTTCGGCGACGAGATCGAGGCGCTCTACAGCCTGCACCCGCTCACGGGGCAGGTCGTCGCGAAGCTCGACGCCGTGCCCGTGTTCCCCGGGTCGCACTACGTGGCGTCCACCGACGTCATGCAGCGCGCCATCGGCACCATCCGCGACGAGCTCGACGAACGGCTCGCCGAGCTCGAGCGCGAGGGCAAGCTGCTCGAAGCCCAGCGCCTGCGCATGCGCACGACCTTCGACCTCGAGATGATGGAGCAGATCGGCTTCTGCTCGGGCATCGAGAACTACTCGCGGCACATCGACGGGCGCGCGCCGGGCGAGGCGCCGCACTGCCTGCTCGACTACTTCGCCGACGACTTCCTCGTCGTCATCGACGAGTCGCACGTGACGGTGCCGCAGATCGGCGCGATGTACGAGGGCGACTCGTCGCGCAAGCGCACGCTCGTCGAACACGGCTTCCGCCTGCCGAGCGCGCTCGACAACCGGCCGCTGAAGTGGGACGAGTTCAAGAACCGCGTCGGTCAGACCGTGTACCTCTCGGCGACGCCCGGCCGCTACGAGATGGGCGTCGCCGACGGCGTCGTCGAGCAGATCATCCGGCCGACCGGGCTGGTCGACCCCCAGATCGTCGTGAAGCCGTCGAAGGGGCAGATCGACGACCTCCTCGAAGAGATCCGCAAGCGCGCCGAGCGCGACGAGCGCGTGCTCGTCACGACGTTGACGAAGAAGATGGCCGAGGAGCTCACCGACTTCCTCACCGAGGCCGGCGTTCGGGTGCGCTATCTGCACTCCGACGTCGACACGCTCCGCCGCGTCGAACTCCTCACCGAGCTGCGTGCGGGCGTCTACGACGTGCTCGTCGGCATCAACCTGCTGCGCGAGGGCCTCGACCTGCCCGAGGTGTCGCTCGTCTCGATCCTCGACGCCGACAAAGAGGGCTTCCTGCGGTCGTCGACCTCGCTCATCCAGACGATCGGGCGTGCGGCCCGCAACGTCTCCGGCGAGGTGCACATGTACGCCGACGTCCTCACCGATTCGATGAAGCAGGCCATCGACGAGACGACGCGCCGCCGAGACAAGCAGCTCGAATACAACCGCGTCAACGGCATCGATCCGCAGCCCCTCCGCAAGCGCATCGCCGACATCACCGACGTGCTCGCCCGAGAAGAGGCCGACACCGCTGCGCTCCTGGCCGGTCGCGAGGGCCGCAAGAAGTCGCCCGTGCCGAACCTGCGCACCGAGGGCATCGCCGCCGAGGGGGCGAACGACCTCGAAGAGCTCATCCGCGACCTCAACGACCAGATGCTCGAGGCCGCCGGCGAACTCAAGTTCGAGTTGGCCGCGCGCCTTCGCGACGAGGTGTCCGAGCTCAAGCGCGAACTGCGGCAGATGGAGAAGGCCGGCCATCTGGGCTGAGGCGTCGGCAGCCGGGGGATTGCGGGCCGTCGGAGTGACCGCGTCGGCCCTCATTCGAACATCTGTTCGCCCACAGCGCAGCCCTCGCAGCTTCCGTGTCGGTGGTGCTCTCTAGACTCGAAGGGTGCCAGTTTCACGTCTCGATGCCCATTCGCGCCTGAGTGTCCGCGGTGCCCGCGTGCACAACCTGCACAACGTCGACGTCGAGATCCCGCGCGACGCGATGGTCGTCTTCACGGGCCTGTCGGGCTCGGGCAAGTCGTCGCTCGCGTTCGACACGATCTTCGCCGAGGGGCAGCGCCGCTACGTCGAGTCGCTGTCGGCGTACGCCCGGCAGTTCCTCGGACAGGTCGACCGGCCCGATGTCGACTTCATCGAGGGCCTGAGCCCGGCGGTGTCGATCGACCAGAAGTCGACGAACCGCAACCCGCGCTCGACCGTCGGCACGATCACCGAGATCTACGACTACATGCGTCTGCTCTGGGCGCGCATCGGCGTGCCGCACTGCCCGGTCTGCGGCGAGAAGATCCAGCGCCAGACGGTGCAGCAGATCGCCGACCGGCTGATGGAGCTCGAGGCGGGCACGCGATTCCAGGTGCTGAGCCCGGTCGTGTCGAAGAAGAAGGGTGAGTTCGTCGACCTCTTCCGCGACCTGGCGGCGCAGGGCTACTCGCGCGCCGTCGTCGACGGTGAGGTCGTCCGCCTCGACGACCCGCCGAAGCTCAAGAAGCAGGTCAAGCACGACATCTCGGTCGTCGTCGACCGCCTCGTCGCCGGCCCCGAGGTGCTCGGCCGGCTCACCGACTCGCTCGAGACCGCGCTGCGGCTCACCGACGGGCTCGTGCAGGTCAACTTCGTCGACGAAGCGGGCCCCGACGCGTGGCACACCTTCTCCGAGAAGCTCTCGTGCCCGAACCAGCACCCGATCCAGCTCACCGAGATCGAGCCGCGCACGTTCTCGTTCAACGCGCCCTTCGGCGCGTGCCCCGAGTGCTCGGGTCTCGGCACCCGCATGTCGGTCGACGAGGAGCTGCTGCTCGGCGACCCGGCACTCTCGATCGCCGACGGCGTGATCCTGCCGTGGACCTCGCAGGGCAAGAGCCTCTACAACTATTACGAGAAGCTGCTCGACGGGCTCGCCCGCGACCTGGGCTTCTCGCTCGACACCCCGTGGACCGAGTTGCCCGACGAGGCACGCCAAGCCGTGCTCCGCGGTCAGAACTTCGAGGTCAAGGTGCGGTGGCGCAACCGCTACGGCCGCGAGATGAGCTACACCTCGGGCTTCGAGGGCGTCGTGCCCTACATCGAGCGGCAGTACCTCCAGGCCGAGACCGACGTGCAGCGGGCCCGCTGGGCCGAGTACCTGCGCGAGGTGCCGTGCCCGGTGTGCGATGGCAAGCGGTTGAAGCCCGAGGTGCTCTCGGTGCTCATCCACGACCACAGCATCGCCGACGTGGGGCTGCTGAGCCTGACCGACGCCCGGGCGTTCATGGACCGGCTCGAGCTCACCGACCGCGAACAGGCCATCGGCGCGCAGGTGCTGCGCGAGATCAAGCTCCGGCTCGACTTCCTGATCCGGGTCGGCCTCAGCTACCTCGACCTCGCACGTGCCGCGGGCACGCTCTCGGGCGGCGAGGCGCAGCGCATCCGGCTCGCGACGCAGATCGGCTCGGGGCTGACGGGCGTGCTGTACGTGCTCGACGAGCCCAGCATCGGCCTCCACCAGCGCGACAACCGGCGCCTCATCGACACGCTCGTCGCGCTCCGCGACCTCGGCAACACGCTCATCGTCGTCGAGCACGACGAAGACACCATCCGCACCGCCGACTGGGTCGTCGACATCGGCCCCGGCGCCGGCGTGAACGGCGGCACGGTCGTGCACTCGGGCAGCTATGCCGACCTGCTGAAGAACACCCGGTCGCTCACGGGCGACTACCTCTCGGGCCGCAAGGAGATCGCGATCCCGACGCGTCGCCGCCCCATCGACCCCGAGCGCATGATCTCGGTCGAGGGCGCCGCAGCGAACAACCTCCGCGGGGTCGACGTCGAGTTCCCGCTCGGCACGTTCACCGCCGTGACGGGGGTGAGCGGTTCGGGCAAGTCCTCGCTCGTCAACGACATCCTCTACCGGGTGCTCGCGAACCGGCTCAACGGGGCGCGCAAGGTGCCGGGCAAGCACCGGCGGGTCACCGGGCTCGAGCACCTCGACAAGGTCGTGCACGTCGACCAGGCGCCGATCGGGCGCACGCCGCGATCGAACCCCGCGACCTACACGGGCGTCTTCGACCGCATCCGCACCCTCTTCTCCGAGACGACCGAGGCGAAGGCCCGCGGCTATCTGCCCGGTCGGTTCAGCTTCAACGTCAAGGGCGGCCGCTGCGAGGCGTGCTCGGGCGACGGCACGATCAAGATCGAGATGAACTTCCTGCCCGACGTCTACGTCGCGTGCGAGGTCTGCGGGGGCAAGCGCTACAACCGCGAGACGCTGCAGGTGCATTACAAGGGCAAGAACATCGCCGAGGTGCTCGAGATGCCGATCTCCGAGGCGGCAGAGTTCTTCGAGCCGATCTCGGCGATCCACCGGTACCTCAAGACGCTCGTCGACGTCGGCCTCGGCTACGTGCAGCTCGGCCAGAGCGCGACCACGCTCTCCGGAGGCGAGGCCCAGCGCGTGAAGCTCGCGACCGAGCTCCAGCGCCGCTCGAACGGCCGCAGCGTCTACGTGCTCGACGAGCCGACCACCGGTCTGCACTTCGAAGACGTGCAGAAGCTCCTGAAGGTGCTCGGCAAGCTCGTCGAGAAGGGCAACACCGTGATCGTCATCGAGCATTCGCTCGACGTCATCAAGTCGGCCGACTGGATCATCGACCTCGGGCCCGAGGGCGGCTCGGGCGGCGGCCAGATCGTCGCGACCGGCACCCCCGAGCACGTCGCGACGGTGGCCGAGAGCCACACCGGCTACTTCCTGCGCGAGATCTTCGACGCGGCGGCCGAGCGCGCCGACGTCGCCAGCTGAGCCGATGGCGAGCGCGCACGGCGGCGGCGACACCGTTCCGTACCGTCCGAAGGCGGGTGAGATCCCGACGAGCCCGGGCGTCTACCGCTTCCGCGACGCCGAGCGGCGGGTGCTCTACGTCGGCAAGGCGAAGAACCTCCGTGCGCGGCTGTCGAACTACTTCGCCCCGCTCCGCAGCCTGCACGAGCGAACGCGCCGAATGGTCACGACCGCGTCGTCGGTCGAGTGGACGGTCGTCGGCAGCGAGGTCGAGGCGCTGCAGCTCGAGATCACGTGGATCAACGAGTTCCACCCGCCGTTCAACGTCCGGTTCAAGGACGACAAGTCGTACCCGTACCTCGCGGTGACGATGGCCGATGAGGCGCCGCGGGCCTTCGTGACCCGCAATCGCAAGATCCGCGGGGCGCGGTACTTCGGACCGTACCCGAAGGTGTGGGCGATCAACGAGACGCTCGAGATCCTGCTCAGGCTGTTCCCGATCCGCACCTGCAAAGACAGCGACTACCGCCGGGCGATGGCGAGCGGCAAGCCCTGCTTCGCGGGCCAGATCGGCCGTTGCTTCGGGCCGTGCTCGGGGCTCGTCACGATCGAGGAGCACCGCGAGAACGTCGACCGGTTCGTCGGGTTCATGCAGAATCAAGACCGTCGCATCGTCGGCGAGCTCACCGATCGCATGCAGGCCGCCGCCGCCGCCCAGGAGTACGAGGCGGCGGCACGTTACCGCGACCGGCTGCAGGCGGCGAACGCGTTCTTCGAGAAGAGCGCGGTCGTGCTCGGCGACACGGTCGACCTCGACGTGTTCGGCGTCGACCACGACGAGCTCGCCGCCGCGGTGCAGCTGTTCATCGTCCGTGGCGGCCGGGTTCGCGGTGTGCACTCCTGGACCGTCGACAAGGAGCTCGACGTGCCGCTCGGAGATCTCGTCGACTCGATCGTGCAGAACGCCTACGCCGACGGCCTCACTCCGCCGGCCGAGGTCGTCGTGCCCGAGCTGCCCGACGACGCCGCGGCGCTCGAAGACTGGCTGGGCGCCGAGGCGGGTCGCAAGGTGCGGCTCAAGGTCGCCCAGCGCGGTGACAAGGCGTCGCTGCTCGCGACGGCGACGCAGAACGCCCGGCAGACGCTCATGCTGTACAAGACCCGTCGGAGTGCCGACTTCACGACCAGGTCGCGCGCGCTCGAAGACATCCAGGAGGCGCTCGGCATGGCCGAGGCGCCGCTCCGCATCGAGTGCTACGACGTCTCGCACCTGAGCGGCACCAACATCGTCGCATCCATGGTCGTCTTCGAAGACGGCCTGCCGCGCAAAGACGAGTACCGCCGTTTCACCATCCCGCAGTCGAGCGACGACACCGACTCCATCCACCAGGTGCTCACCCGTCGGCTCGCCTACCTCTCACCCGGCGGCGCCGTCACCGATACGGATGCCGCGACCGAGGTGCGTCCCGAGGGCGACGGGCACGTCGAAGGCACGTCCGCCGACGAACTCGTCACTCCCGAACGTCGCAAGAAGTTCACCTACCCGCCCAACCTGCTCGTCGTCGACGGCGGGCAGCCGCAGGTGGCCGCCGCCGCGAGGGCGCTCCGCGAGTCCGGCGTGCAGGGCATCTACCTGTGCGGAATCGCGAAGCGGCTGGAGGAGATCTGGACTCCCGAGAGCGACTTCCCGGTGATCCTTCCGCGCAACAGCGATGCGCTCTTCCTCTTCCAGCGCGTGCGCGACGAAGCGCACCGCTTCGCCATCACCCATCAACGCCAGCGACGCAAGCGCGACATCGGGTCGGTGCTCGCCGAGATCCCCGGACTCGGGCCGGCACGGGTGAAGGAACTCCTGCGTCATTTCGGGTCGGTCACGCGTCTCCGCGCCGCCGACGAGGCGGCCATCGCCGAGGTGAAGGGCATCGGACCGACGCTCGCCGCGACGGTGCACGCGCAGCTGCACGCCGACATGGCGCCCGCACCCCGCTAGGCTGGTGTGTCGGCTGGGTTGGCTTCGGCTGGAAGGGGGCCTGAATGGCGGCGGGGGAGCCCGAACGGCAGGAGATGCTGATCGTCACGGGGATGTCCGGTGCCGGGCGGTCGACCGTCGGCAACGCGCTCGAAGACCTCGGCTGGTACGTCGTCGACAACCTTCCGCCGCAGATGCTGCGGCCGCTCGTCGAACTCGTCGAACGGGCCGGCACGTCGCTGCCGCGGATCGCCGCCGTCGTCGACATCCGCGGCCGTGACTTCTTCGCCGAGCTGCAGGACATCATCCAGGCGCTCCGCACCGGAGTGAACGTGCGCGTCGTCTTCCTCGACGCCAACGACGCCGTGCTCGTGCGGCGTTTCGAAGCCGTGCGACGCCCGCACCCGCTCCAGGGCAACGGCACGCTCCTCGACGGCATCGGCGCCGAGCGGGCGCGCCTCGCGACGCTGCGCGAGGCGAGCGACTTCGTCGTCGACACCTCCGACCTCAACATCCACCAGCTCGCGAACCTCATCACCGAGACGTTCGCCGATGCCGACCACGCGGGACTGCGCGTGACGATGCAGAGCTTCGGGTTCAAGTACGGCGCACCCACCGACGCCGACCTGATCGCCGACGCCCGCTTCCTGCCGAACCCGTTCTGGAATCCCGAGCTGCGCCACCTGACGGGCGAAGACGCCCTCGTGCGCGACTTCGTGCTCGGCCAGCCCGGCGCGATGGAGTTCATCGACGCCTACGCGAAAGCGCTCGAGCCGGTGCTCGCCGGCTATCAACGAGAGAACAAGCGGCACGCGACGATCGCGATCGGCTGCACGGGCGGCAAGCACCGCTCGGTGGCGATGGTCCGAGCGCTGAGCGAGCGGGTCGCCGAGATGCCCGGAGTCGTCGTGAGTGTCAAGCATCGCGACCTCGGTCGCGAGTGACGCCGGGCCCGCAACACAGATTGGAAACACCAGGTGCCATTGACCGCTGATGTGAAAGAGGAGCTCGCACGCGTCGAGGTCTCCAAGACGAGCGTACGCGTCGCCGAACTCGCCTCCGTGCTGCGCTTCGCAGGCGGACTGCACATCATCCAGAACCGCATCGCGATCGAGGCCGAACTCGACTCGAAGACCGTCGCGAAGCGCGTCACGCGAGACCTCGGCGAGATCTACGGCGTTCGCCCCGACGTCTCGGTGATCTCGCCCTCGGGTGTGCGTCGGACCAACCAGTACCTCATCCGGGTGCTCGACGGCGGCGAGACGCTCGCCCGCCAGACCGGCCTGCTCGACGCCCGGCGCCGGCAGGTGCGCGGGCTGCCGAACAAGCTCACCACCGGCTCGCGGGACGAGATCGCCGCCGTGTGGCGCGGTGCGTTCCTCGCCCAGGGCAGCCTCACCGACCCGGGCCGCTCGGCCGCGCTCGAGGTGACGTGCCCGGGCAACGAGACCGCGATGGCGCTCGTCGGCGCTGCCGGCCGCCTCGGCATCTCCGCGAAGGCCCGCGAGGTGCGCGGCGTGCACCGCGTCGTCATCCGCGACGGCGAGGCGATCAGCGCGATGCTCTCCGCGATGGGTGCCACCGGCACGGTTCGCAACTGGGAGGAGCTGCGACAGCGTCGCGAGGTTCGCGCGACCGCGAACCGGCTCGTCAACTTCGACGACGCCAACCTCCGCCGCTCCGCGCAGGCGGCGGTCGCGGCCTGTGCCCGGGTCGAGCGTGCGATGGAGCTCCTCGGCGAGGACATCCCCGACCACCTCCGCTACGCCGGCGAGCTGCGCCTCGCGCACCGCGACGCGAGCCTCGACGAGCTCGGCCACCACGCCGACCCGCCGATGACGAAGGACGCGGTCGCCGGTCGCATCCGGCGACTCCTCGCGATGGCCGACAAGCGCGCGGCCGACCTCGGCGTGCCGGGCACGGAGGCGAGTCTGCCGGCGGACCTCGACGAGGTCTGACCGCAACGGAGGCGAGGCGGGGCCACCGGTGGCGGCGGACCTCGACGAGGTCTGACGGCACGGAGGCGAGGCGGTCGTGCATGACTCGGCAGACCTCGACGAGGCCTGACGGCCGACGCTGCGCAGGGGCATCCCGATCGCCGTTGCCCTCGATGACAAGCCCCGGTGCCGCCGGGTGCCCCGGGCATAGACTCGGGAGAGCGGCCGCGGAGGCCCGGGGAGACGCCCGGGCGCCCCGGCATGTCTGACAAGGAGAAGCAATGGCTGACTACACCCTCCCCGATCTCGCCTACGACTACTCGGCCCTCCAGCCGGCGATCAGCGGCACGATCATGGAGCTGCACCACTCGAAGCACCACCAGGCGTACGTGACCGGTGCGAACACCGCGCTCGCGCAACTGGCCGAGGCTCGGGACTCTGGCAACCTCGCCAACGTCAACAAGCTCGAGAAGGACCTCGCGTTCAACCTCGGCGGCCACGTCAACCACTCGATCTTCTGGACCAACATGTCGCCGAACGGCGGCGACAAGCCGACCGGCGAGCTCGCCGCGGCGATCGACGACCAGTTCGGGTCGTTCGACAAGTTCCAGGCGCACTTCACCGCCACCGCGCTCGGCGTGCAGGGTTCGGGCTGGGCGGTGCTCGCGTGGGACTCGCTCGGTCAGCGGCTGATCATCGTGCAGTTGTTCGACCAGCAGGGCAACCTGCCCGCCGGCATCGTCCCGCTCCTCATGCTCGACGTGTGGGAGCACGCGTACTACCTCGACTACAAGAACGTCCGCGCCGACTACGTCAAGGCGTTCTGGACGATCGTCGACTGGGCCAACGTCCAGCAGCGCTTCACCGCGGCTGGTGAGAAGACCTCAGGGCTGCTGCTACTGTCGTAAACCGGATGGTGTCCCCGGCCACTCCGGGGACACCGCCGTCCGATCAGTCCATCCATGAAAACGGCGCCGTCGCGCCTCGTCATTGAGGAGACACCTGTGTCTGTCAAGATCGGCATCAACGGCTTCGGCCGCATCGGCCGCAACTACCTCCGCGCCGCACTCGCCCAGGGCGCAGACCTCGAGATCGTCGCGGTGAACGACCTCACCGACAACAAGACGCTCGCGCACCTGCTCAAGTACGACTCCGTCACCGGCCGGCTCGACGTGAGCGTCGACTACGACGACGACCACATCATCGTCGACGGCAAGCCGATCAAGGCCTTCGCCGAGCGCGATCCCGCGAACCTGCCGTGGGGCGACCTCGGCGTCGACATCGTCATCGAGTCGACCGGCTTCTTCACGAAGGCCGCCGACGCGCGCAAGCACCTGGAGGCGGGCGCCAAGAAGGTGCTCATCTCGGCTCCCGCGACCGACGAGGACGCGACCTTCGTCATGGGCGTGAACGAGGACACGTACGTGCCCGAGCGTCACCACATCATCTCGAACGCGTCGTGCACCACGAACTGTCTCGCGCCCCTGGCGAAGGTGTTCAACGACGCCTTCGGCATCGAGCGCGGCCTCATGACGACGGTGCACGCGTACACGGCCGACCAGAACCTGCAGGACGGCCCCCACCGCGACCTGCGTCGCGCCCGCGCCGCCGCGATCAACATCGTGCCGACGTCGACGGGCGCCGCGAAGGCGATCGGCCTCGTGCTGCCCGAACTCGTCGGCAAGCTCGACGGCTTCGCGCTGCGCGTGCCGGTGCCGACCGGTTCGATCACCGACCTGACCGTGACGGCATCGCGCCCGGTCACGGTCGACGAGATCAAGGCCGCCTACAAGGCGGCCGCCGAGGGGCCCCTGAAGGGCATCCTCAAGTACACGGAGGACGAGATCGTCTCGTCCGACATCGTCTCCGATCCGCACTCGTCGATCTTCGACGCAGGTCTCGTGCGCGTGATCGGCGACCAGGTGAAGCTCTCGAGCTGGTACGACAACGAGTGGGGCTACTCCAACCGTCTCGTCGACCTGACCGAGTACGTCGCCGACCGACTCTGAAACGAGAACACGTGACCCTGCGAACCATCTCCTCACTCGGTGACCTCGCGGGCAAGCGCGTCGTCGTCCGCTGCGACCTCAACGTTCCGCTGAACGAGGGGTCCATCACGGACGACGGCCGCGTGCGCGCATCGGTGCCCACGATCGACGCCCTGCGATCGCAGGGCGCCCGAGTGATCGTCGTCTCCCACCTCGGCCGTCCCGACGGGGCGCCCGACCCGAAGTACAGCCTGGCGCCGGTCGCGACCCGTCTCGGCGAACTGCTCGACGCCCCGGTCGCGTTCGCGACCGACACGGTCGGCGAGGATGCCGCGGCCAAGGTGGCCGCTCTCGGCGACGGCGACGTGCTCGTGCTCGAGAACCTGCGCTTCAACCCGGGTGAGACCTCGAAGAACGAGGCCGAGCGCACCGCGTTCGCCGGCGAGCTCGCCGGCTTCGCCGACGCCGTCGTCTCCGACGGGTTCGGCGTCGTGCACCGCAAGCAGGCGAGCGTCTACGAGCTCGCCGAGCTCCGGCCGAGCGCCGCAGGCCTCCTCATCGCCGCCGAGCTCGACGTGCTCGACCGGCTCACCGAGAACCCCGAGCGGCCGTACACGGTCGTGCTCGGCGGCTCGAAGGTCTCCGACAAGCTCGGCGTCATCGCGCACCTGCTGCCGCGCGTCGACCGGCTGCTCATCGGCGGCGGCATGCTCTTCACCTTCCTCGCCGCACAGGGCCACAAGGTCGGCTCGAGCCTGCTCGAGGCCGACCAGATCGAGACGGTCGACGGCTACCTCGCCGAGGCGGCCGAGCGCGGCGTCGAACTCGTACTCCCGACCGACGTGGTCGTCGCCGCATCGTTCTCGGCCGACGCCGAGCACGTCGTCACGCCCGCCGACGCGATCGAGGAGACGTCGTTCGGTGCATCCGGTCTCGGCCTCGACATCGGCCCCGAGACGGCTGCGCGGTTCGCAGAGCTCATCCGCGACTCGAAGACCGTCTTCTGGAACGGTCCGATGGGCGTCTTCGAGCTCGCACCCTTCGCCGAGGGGACCCGTGCGGTCGCCGAGGCGCTCACCGAGGTCGACGGCCTCAGCGTCATCGGCGGAGGCGACTCGGCCGCGGCCGTGCGCGTGCTCGGCTTCGACGACGAACGATTCGGACACATCTCGACGGGCGGGGGCGCGAGCCTCGAGTTCCTCGAGGGCAAGAAGCTCCCCGGACTGGAGGTCCTCGGATGGCAGTGAAGCGCACCCCGTTCATCGCGGGCAACTGGAAGATGAACCTCGACCACCTGCAGTCGATCGCGTTCGTGCAGAAGCTCGCATGGGCGCTCGACGACGCGAAGCACGACTACGCCGACGCCGAGGTGGCGGTCTTCCCGCCGTTCACCGACCTGCGGAGCGTGCAGACGCTCGTCGCGGCCGACTCGCTCTCGATCGGCTACGGCGCGCAGGACCTCTCGAAGCACGACTCGGGGGCGTACACGGGCGAGATCTCTGGGGCGTTCCTCAAGCAGCTCGACTGCGGCTACGTCATCATCGGCCACTCCGAGCGGCGCACGCTGCACGGTGAGACCGACGCCGACGTGAACGCGAAGGTCATCGCGGCCCACCGGCACGGCATCGTGCCGGTGCTCTGCGTCGGCGAGACCGCCGAAGACCTCGAGGCGCACGGCGCGAGCGCCGTGCCCGTCGCGCAGCTGCGCGCCGCCCTCGAGGGCGTCGACGCCTCGAAGGGCCTCGTCGTGGCGTACGAGCCGGTCTGGGCGATCGGCTCGGGCCAGGCGGCGACGCCGGCCCAGGCCGAGCAGGTGGCCGCCGCCCTCCGTACCGTGCTCGCCGAGATCGCAGGCGACGAGATCGCGGCATCCACGCGCATCCTCTACGGCGGTTCGGTGAAGGCGGCGAACATCGCGGCGTTCCTGCGCGAGCCGAACGTCGACGGCGCGCTCGTCGGCGGTGCGAGCCTCGACATCGACGAGTTCTCGAGCATCGTCCGCTTCAAGAAGCACGTCGGCGCCTGAACGCGGCCGGGGTCCGCGGCGAGCCTCCGGACCCCGGTGCCGCACCCGGCTATACTCGATTGTCGGCATCGACCCCCTGCGTCGTGCCCGGAAAGGTTCACCGTGGAGATTCTCCAAGTCGTGCTCGAGGTGCTGCTCGGCCTCACGAGCCTGCTCCTGACGCTGCTCATCCTGCTGCACAAGGGTCGCGGCGGCGGTCTGTCCGACATGTTCGGCGGCGGCGTCACCTCGAGCCTCGGTGCATCCGGCGTCGCCGAGCGCAACCTGAACCGCATCACCGTGGTGCTCGGGCTCGTGTGGATCACGTGCATCGTGATCCTCGGCCTGATCACCAAGTTCCAGACCGGCGCCTGACGAGGAGACGACATGGCATCAGGCAACAGCGCCATCCGCGGCTCCCGCGTCGGAGCCGGTCCCATGGGCGAGCAGGACCGCGGCTTCCATGCCGACCGCGTCGCGGTGAGCTACTGGGACGCCCAGGGCAACGAGACCGTGCGCTACTTCGCGGCGAACCTGCCCGAAGAGGAGATCCCCGACGTCATCGACAGCCCGTCGACCGGGCTGCCGGCGGGCCGCGACCGTGAGAACCCGCCTGCGGTGACGAAGCTCGAACCGTACAAGACGCACCTCGCCTACGTGAAGGAGCGCCGCACCGAGGACGAGGCGGCGCAGCTCCTCGACGACGCGCTCAACCAGCTCCGCGCGCGGCGCGGACAGGTGTCGAAGGACTGACCGCACCGCACGGTGCTGACATGACGAAGGGCGGGCCGATCGGCCCGCCCTTCGTCATGTCACGTGGTACTCGACGACTCAGTACTCGCGTGCGATGAGCGCTTCGGGCACCTCCGCCGCGGCATCCTGATCGACGAAGAAGACGGTGCGACGCCGGCCCTTGATGCCGGCCACGGGCACCTCGTCGCGGCTGGCGCCGGCGAGTGCGAGGCCCAGGGCCGACGCCTTGTCGGCGCCCGCGAGCACCATCCAGACGCGCTGCGAGGCGTTCAGCACCGGCCGGGTGAGGCTCAGGCGCTCGGGCGGCGGCTTGGGCGACTCGCGCACGGCGATCACCGTCTGGTCGGTGACCTCGATGCCCGAGCGGTGCGGGAAGAGCGACGCGACATGGCCGTCGGGCCCGACGCCGAGGAACGTGATGTCGAAGACCGGGTGCGCGAAGCCCTCCGCCGCGTGATCGGCGAGCTCGGCCGCGTAGTCGACCGCGGCCTCGTCGAGCGTGAGCCCCGAGTCGGACGCGGGGAACGGGTGCAGGTTGTCGTCCGGCAGGTCGAGGTCGTCGAGCAGCGCCTCGTGCGACTGGCGGTCGTTGCGGTCGGCGTCGCCGGACGGCACCCAGCGTTCGTCGCCCCACCAGAAGTGCACGCGCGACCAGTCGACCGACATGCGGGCGGGGGAGGCCGCGACGGCCTCGAGCACGGCGGACCCCATCGAGCCGCCCGTGAGGACGACGTGGACGACGGCCTGCGCGTCGAGCAGGTCGAGGGTCTTCGTGATGAACCTCGCCGCCACCGCTCCGGCCAGCGTCGCCTTGTCGGGGTGCACGAGCACCCGTCGTTCGTTCGTCACGCGATCTCCTCCGCACCGTCGTCAGCGAGGAGTCGGAGCCCCTGCGCGATCACTTCACCGTACAGCTCGTCGGGGTCGAGGCGGCGCAGTTCGTCGGCGAGGCAGTCGCGAAGGCTGCGCCGGGGGAGGGCCACATCGTGCAGCGGCTGGTCGGGCTGGCGCAGGGTCGCCACGCCGGGCACGTCGCGCACGAGCTCGATCGGACCGCTCGGTCGGTCGAGTCGCACGCCGTGGATGCCGTGCGAGCCCTCGTCGACCCCGGTCAGTTCGACCTCGGTCGCGCACCCGAGCTGCAGGCGCAGCCACGCCGCGAGCAGCGTCGTCGACGGCGAGTCGATCGCTCCCGACACGTGCACGGCGGTGATGGGCTCGTACGGCGGCTGGTCGAGCACGGCGGCCAGCTGCGCACGCCAGAGCGTGAGCCGCGTCCACGCGAAGTCGGCGTCGCCCGGCGTGTAGCTCGCCGCGAGCGCGTGCAGCGCGGCCTGCGGATCGGCCTGGGTCGAGGCATCCGTGATGCGCCGTTGCGCGATGCGCCCGAGCGGCGATCGACCGGGCACCTCGGGGGCTGCGCCCGGCCACCACGTCACCACGGGGGCGTCGGGCAGCAAGAGCGCCATGACGAGGCTCTCCTCGTAACGGGCCGCGTCACCGCGAGCGCGCAGGATGATGACCTCGCTCGCGCCGGCGTCGCCGCCGACGCGGATCTCGGCGTCGAGGCGCGCCTCGACCGCGTCGGTTGCCGTGCCGGGCTCGATGGACACAACGATGACCCGCATCGGATGCTCCCGCGAGGCGTCGTTCGCGGCCTCGATCGCCTCCTCCTCGGCGTCGGGCGTCGTGGCGATGACGAGCGTCAGCACGCGGCCGAGCGCGACGACGCCGCCCTCCTCGCGGATCTTCACGAGGGCCTTCGAGACCTGGCTCGTGGTCGTGTCGGGCAGTTCGACGATCATGGCCGCCTCCAGGTGCGTCCGTCGCGGGCGAGGAGCTCGTCGGCCGAGCTGGGGCCCCAGGTGCCGGGGCGGTACTGCTCGGGCTGCCCCTGGGTCGCCCAGAACTCCTCGATCGGGTCGAGGATCTTCCAGCTGAGCTCGACCTCCTCCTGACGGGGGAAGAGGGGCGGGTCGCCGAGCAGGACGTCGAGGATGAGTCGTTCGTAGGCTTCGGGGCTCGCCTCGGTGAACGCGTGGCCGTAGCCGAAGTCCATCGTCACGTCGCGCACCTGCATGCCCGCGCCCGGCACCTTCGAGCCGAAGCGGATCGTGACGCCCTCGTCGGGCTGCACCCGGATGACGAGCGCGTTCTGGCCGAGCTCGGAGGTCTGGCTGTCGGCGAAGAGCTGCTGCGGTGCGCGCTTGAACACGACCGCGATCTCGGTGACCCGCCGGCCGAGGCGCTTGCCCGCGCGGAGGTAGAACGGCACGCCGGCCCAGCGGCGGGTGCCGATCGTGAGCTTCATGGCCGCATACGTCTCGGTCGTGGAGGCGGGGTTCATGCCGTCCTCCTCGAGGAAGCCGACGACCTGCTCGCCACCCTGCCAACCGCCCGAGTACTGGCCGCGTGCGGTTCCAGCGGCCAGGTCTTCGGGGATGCGCACGGCGGCGAGGATCTTCTCCTTCTCCGCCCGCAGGTCGGCCGCGTCGAACGAGATGGGCTCTTCCATCGCCGTGAGCGCGAGCAGCTGCAGCAGGTGGTTCTGGATGACGTCGCGAGCAGCGCCGATGCCGTCGTAGTAGCCGGCCCGGCCGCCCACGCCGATGTCCTCGGCCATCGTGATCTGCACGTGGTCGACGAAGTTCGCGTTCCAGATCGGCTCGTACAACTGGTTGGCGAAGCGCAGCGCGAGGATGTTCTGCACCGTCTCCTTGCCGAGGTAGTGGTCGATGCGGAACACCGAGTCGGGCGGGAACACGCTCGCCACAACGTCGTTGAGGTCGCGCGCCGACGCCAGGTCGCTGCCGAACGGCTTCTCGATCACGACGCGCCGCCACTGCCCGTCGCGCTGCTCGGTGAGCCCCGAGCGCTTGAGCTGCTCGGTCACGAGTGGGAACGACTTCGGCGGGATCGAGAGGTAGAACGCGTGGTTGCCCATCGTGCCGCGTTCGCGGTCGAGCGACTCGACGACGTCGCGCAACCGGTCGAACGCGGCGTCGTCGTCGAACGTGCCCATCACGAAGCGGATGCCCCGCGCGAGCTGCTGCCACACGTCCTCACGGAACTCGGTGCGGGCGTACTGCTTGACCGAGTCGTGCACCACCTGTGCGAAGTCCTCGTCCTCCCAGTCGCGCCGGGCGAATCCGACGAGCGCGAACCCCGGGGGCAGGAGCCCCCGGTTCGCGAGGTCGTACACGGCCGGCATCAGCTTCTTGCGCGACAGGTCGCCCGTGACGCCGAAGATGATGAGGCTCGACGGCCCCGCGATGCGGTTGAGCCGGTAGTCCTTGGGAGATCGGAGGGGGTTGTGCTGCGCCGAGATCTCTGCCGAAACCACGTGCGGGTCCTTTCGTTCGGTCACCCGATGGCGTCGATGAGCGAGCCGAGGTTCGCGGCCGGATCGGTGAACGTGAGCGTCAGCACCGGGCGGCCGTGCTCGGCGAGCACGCTCGCGTCGCCCGAGGCCTGGGCCGCGATGAGCTCGCCGAAGGTGAACGGCCGCTCGGTGATGGCGAGGTCGTCGACCGGGGTCTGCGTGATCTGCAGGAACACGCCGACCGCCGGGCCGCCCTTGTGGAACTGGCCGGTCGAGTGGAGGAAGCGCGGGCCCCAGCCGAACGTGACGGGACGCGCCGCCCGTGCCGCCACGAGATCGCGCAGCTTCGCGACCTCGGGGTGCGCGACGCGGTCGACGTACGCCTGGATCGAGACGTAGCCGTTCGCGGGCAGCTCCTCGAGCAGCACGTCGATCGCCGACACGAGGTCGCTCGCGGCTCCGATCACCTCGGGCGTGCCGCGCACCTCGATGCCGTCGGCGACGAACGCGGCGGGCTCGGGCGCCGGTCGGGCGTCGAGGAGGCCGCGGGCGGCGATCTTCGCCGACTCGACGTCCGGCTGGTCGAACGGGTTGATGCCGAGCAGGCGGCCGGCGACGGCCGTCGCGTACTCCCAGACGAGCAGCTGGGCGCCGAGCGTGCCCGACACCCGGATCTCGCCCGACGGGTCGTCGGAGAAGATCTCGTCGCCCGCGTCGTCGACGAGGCGCACGACCTGCAGGTCGGGCAGCGACTCGCCGAGCTCGGGGGAGTCGACGTCGAGCACGACGGGCAGGATGCCGGTGCCCTCCTTGCCCGTGGACTCGGCGATGAGCTGCTCGGCCCAGTCGGCGAAGCCGACGATGTGCGTGCCGTCGGCGACGATGCCCAGCTTGTCGCGCAGCGGCGCGGTCGCGGCGATCGCGGCGCCGAGCACGAGGCCGGGATTCTCGGGGCTGTCGATCGCGAGCGAGAGCTCGATCGTCTCGGCCTCGTCGAGCACCTCGGCGATGTCGACTCCGGCGAGGCCGGACGGCACGAGCCCGAAGGCCGTCAGCGCCGAGTAGCGGCCGCCCACGTTCGGGTCGGCGTTGAACACGCGGTACCCGGCCGCGCGCGCCGACTCGTCGAGCGGCGAGCCCGGGTCGGTGACGACGATGATGCGGGCGGCAGGGTCGATGCCCGCGTCGCGGAACGCCTGCTCGTACGCGCGGCGCTGGCTGTCGGTCTCGACGGTCGAGCCCGACTTCGACGACACGACGAGGGCGGACGCCTCGAGGCGGTCGCCGAGCGCGGCGCGGACCTGTCCGGGCTCAGTGGAGTCGAGCACGGTGAGCTCGACGCGCGCGGTGCGCGTGATCACCTCGGGCGCGAGCGAGGAGCCGCCCATGCCCGCGAGCACGATGTGTCGCACGCCCGCGGCCTCGAGCTCCTCGCGGAGCGCCTCGATCTGCGGCACGAGCGGGCGCGAGATCGCGACGGCCTCGGTCCAGCCGAGGCGCTTGTCGGCCTCCGCCTCCGCGGCGGCACCCCAGAGGGCCGGGTCCTGGGCGGTGATGCCGCTCGCGACGAGGTCGGCGACGAGCGTCGGGACGGTGCGGCGGACGGCCTCGGCCGCGGCGCCCGAGACCGAGATGCGGAAGCTCATCGGGCGGCCTCCAGCGCTGCGGTCACGGAGTCGAGCAGCTCGCCCCACGACACGTTGAACTTCTCGACGCCCTCGCGCTCGAGGAGCGCCGTCACGTCGTCGTAGTCGACGCCGACGGTCGCGAGCGCGTCGAGGACCTCGGCCGCGCTGCCGTAATTGCCGGTCACGGTGTCGCCCTCGACGACGCCGTGGTCGAAGGTCGCCTCGAGCGTCTTCTCGGGCATCGTGTTGACGACGCCGCGAGCCACGAGCTCGGTCACGTAGAGCGTGTCGGGCAGCGCCGGGTCCTTGACGCCCGTCGACGCCCAGAGCGGGCGCTGCAGGTTGGCACCGGCAGCGAGGAGGGCCTGGGCGCGCTCCGTTGCGAACTGCTCCTCGAACAGCTCGTACGCGAGGCGTGCGTTCGCGACGCCGGCCTTGCTCTTGAGCGCGAGGGCCTCGGGCGTGCCGATGGCGGCGAGGCGCTTGTCGATCTCGGTGTCGACACGCGAGACGAAGAACGAGGCGACCGAGTGGATCTGCGACAGGTCGTGGCCCGCAGCCTTCGCCTGCTCGAGGCCCGCGAGGTACGCCTCGATGACCTCGCGGTGGCGGTCGAGGCTGAAGATGAGCGTGACGTTCACGCTGATCCCCGCGCCGATCGTCTCGCGGATCGCGTCGAGGCCCTCGACGGTCGCCGGGATCTTGATCATCGCGTTCGGCCGGTCGACCTTGGCCCAGAGCGCCTTCGCCTCCTCGATCGTGCCGGCGGTGTCGTGGGCGAGGCCGGGCTCGACCTCGATCGAGACGCGGCCGTCGACACCGCCCGTACGGTCGTAGACGGGACGCAGCACGTCGGCCGCAGAGCGCACGTCGTCGGTCGTGATGTCGAACACGGCGGTGTTCACGTCGGCGCCCGCGACGGCGAGCTCGTGCAGGTGCTCGGTGTAGCCGTTGCCGGCGGTGAGGGCGTTCGCGAAGATCGTCGGGTTCGTGGTGACGCCGACGACGTTGCGCTCGGCGATGAGGCGGGCGAGGTCGCCCGTCACGAGGCGCTCGCGCGAGAGGTCGTCGAGCCAGATGCTGACGCCGGCCTCGGAGAGGGCGGCGGTGGGGGAGCTGGTCATGGGGTGTCTCCTCTTCTGGCTCGCGTCAGGCCGACGCGAGCGATTCCTTCGCGGCGGCGACGACGGCCTCGGCCGTGATGCCGAACTCGCGGAACAGGGTCTTGTAGTCGGCCGAAGCGCCGAAGTGCTCGATCGAGACGGCGCGGCCGCGGTCGCCGATGTAGCGGTGCCACGTCAGGGCGAGGCCGGCCTCGACCGAGACCCGCGCCGTGACCGATGCCGGCAGCACCGACTCGCGGTAGGCGGCATCCTGCTCGTCGAACCACTCGAGGCTGGGAGCCGAGACGACGCGCGCCCCGATGCCCTCGGCGGCGAGCGTCTCGCGCGCCGAGAGCGCGAGCTGCACCTCGGAGCCGGTCGCGATGATGATGACGTCGGGCGAGCCCGAAGCGGCGTCGGCGAGCACGTAGGCGCCCTTCGACGTGTTCGCGGCGCTCGCGAGGACGTCGCCGGAAGCCTCGCCCTCGCCGCGCTCGAACACCGGGATGTTCTGGCGGGTGAGCGCGATGCCGGCCGGGCCGCCGCGGCGCTTGAGGATCTCGAGCCACGCGTGGGCGACCTCGTTCGCGTCGGCGGGACGCACGACGTCGAGTCCGGGGATCGCACGGAGCGTGGCGAGCTGCTCGATCGGCTGGTGGGTCGGGCCGTCCTCGCCGAGCGCGACGGAGTCGTGCGTCCAGACGAAGATCGACGGCACCTGCATGAGCGCGGCGAGGCGCACGGACGGCCGCATGTAGTCGCTGAAGATGAGGAACGTGCCGCCGAAGGCGCGCGTCGGGCCGTGCAGCACGATGCCGTTCACGATCGCGGCCATCGCGTGCTCGCGGATGCCGAAGTGCAGCACGCGGCCGTAGGGGTTGCCCGCCCACTCGTGCGTCGAGTGCTCGGTCGGCACGAACGAGCCGCCGCCGTTGATGGTCGTGAGGTTCGACTCGGCGAGGTCGGCCGAACCGCCCCACAGCTCGGGCAGCTGGGCGGCGAGGGCGTTGATCACCTTGCCGGACGCCGCGCGGGTCGACACCTCGGTGCCGCCCTCGAAGACGGGCAGCGCGTCGGCGATGCCCTCGGGCAGCTCGCCGGCCTCGAGGCGGTCGAGGAGCGCCTTGCGCTCGGGGTTCGCCGCGGCCCAGGCGTCGAACGACTGCTGCCACTCGGTGCGCGCGGCCGCACCGCGCTCACGGGCGCCGCGCGTGTGCGCGATCACGTCGTCGGCGACGACGAAGCTCTCCTCGGGATCGAACCCGAGCACCTCCTTCGTCGCGGCGAGCTCGGCGCCCCCGAGTGCGGAGCCGTGGATCTTGCCCGAGTTCTGCTTGCCGGGGGAGGGCCAGCCGATGATCGTCTTCAGGATGATGATCGAGGGCTTGGACTGCTCGCCCTTCGCGGCCTCGATCGCGCGGTGGAGCTCGGCGACGTCCTCGACGTACTCGCCGGTCTTCTTCCAGTCGACTGTCTGCACGTGCCAGCCGTACGACTCGTAGCGCTCGGCCACGTTCTCGGTGAACGCGATGTTCGTGTCGTCCTCGATGGAGATCTGGTTCGAGTCGTAGATCACGACGAGGTTGCCGAGCTGCTGGTGACCGGCGAGCGAGGATGCCTCGCTGGTGACGCCCTCCTGCAGGTCGCCGTCGCCCGCGATGACGTAGACGAAGTGGTCGAAGGGGCTCTCGCCGGCCGGGGTCTCGGGGTCGAAGAGGCCGCGCTCGTAGCGGGCGGCGTAGGCGAAGCCCACCGCCGAGGCGAGGCCCTGGCCGAGCGGGCCCGTGGTGATCTCGACGCCGGCCGTGTGGCCGTACTCGGGGTGCCCGGGGGTCTTCGAGCCCCAGGTGCGGAGCGCCTTCAGGTCGTCGAGCTCGAGGCCGTCGCCGGCGAAGTAGAGCTGCACGTACTGGGTGAGCGACGAGTGGCCCGCCGACAGGATGAACCGGTCTCGCCCGAGCCAGGCGTGGTCGGCCGGGTCGCGGCGCATCACCTTCTGGAAGAGGAGGTAGGCGGCGGGGGCCAGGCTCATCGCCGTTCCGGGATGGCCGTTGCCGACCTTCTCGACGGCGTCAGCCGCGAGCACCCGGGCGGTGTCCACCGCGCGATCGTCGATGGATTCCCAGTGCAGAGTTGCCACGAGGTGCAGTTCCTTCCGTTCGTGACGGCGACGGGAACTCGTCCCCGACCCGCCGAGGACGTTGCGGCGCGGTACCGCCGGGCGTGCGAACCGTGGGGGATGCCTCGGGGGAATCGTGGGATCGCAGCGCCAAGCGCGCAATCCTCAGTATATGGACTTCGTGACGCGCGATGACGGGGTATGACTCACACCGCGAACCCTCCCATGTGAGCCGCCCGGGCGCGGAATCGGGCCCGTGCGACCGGATGGCCTAGAATCGTGGGGAGGCGGCGCGGCGCCCGGCATCTGCCTGCGCGCGCGCCTCGGAGAAGGAACGATGCAGGCAGCCGTAGACACCCGTGACGCCCGACCGGCGATGACCGTTCGGCGCAAGCTCGCCGCCTACCTCGCGCTGACCAAGCCGCGCGTGATCGAGCTGCTCCTCGTCGTGACCGCACCGACGATGATCCTCGCGCAGCAGGGGCTGCCGAGCCTGTGGCTCATGCTCGCGACCCTCATCGGCGGCGCGATGAGCGCGGGCAGCGCGGGCGCGTTCAACTGCTACATCGACCGCGACATCGACCGGGTCATGAAGCGCACGCAGGGTCGACCGCTCGTCACCGGCGAGCTCACCGACCGCGAGGCGCTCGTCTTCGCCTACGGCCTCGGCGTCGCCTCGATCGTCTGGCTCTGGGTGTTCACGAACTGGCTCGCCGCCCTGCTCTCGCTCGCCGCCATCCTGCTCTACGTCGTCTTCTACAGCCTCATCCTCAAGCGCCGTACCGCGCAGAACATCGTGTGGGGCGGCATCGCCGGCTGCATGCCCGTGCTCATCGGGTGGGCCGCGGTGACCGGCAGCCTCGACTGGGCGCCGTTCATCCTGTTCCTCATCATCTTCCTGTGGACGCCGCCGCACTACTGGCCGCTGTCGATGAAGTACAAGGATGACTACGCGGCGGCCGGCGTGCCGATGCTCGCGGTCGTTCGCGGTCGAGCCCAGGTCGGCCTGCAGGTCATCCTCTACGCGTGGGCGACGGTCGCCTGCTCGCTGCTGCTCATCCCGATCGCCGACATGGGGCTCGTGTACTCGACCGTCGCGGTCGTGACGGGCGTGTGGTTCATCTACGAGACGCACCGCCTCTACAACCTCGCGATCCGCCACGTGCAGGTTTCGCCCATGCGCGTGTTCCACGGGTCGATCGCCTACCTGTCGCTGCTGTTCCTCGCGGTCGGCATCGACCCGCTCCTGCCCTTCTAGGCCGGTCGCACTCGCCTCGCGCGCGGCACGAGCGGCCTGGATGCTCGGCCACCGTGCACGCCACGATTTCGGCGATCGCCACGTTTTCGGCTCATTCGCAGCGATCTGACCGAGGTTGTGGCGATCGCCGAATCGATGGCGTTGGCCACCTCTCCTCGGCAGCAGGTCGGCCGCGCGTTCCATCCACATCGCGCGTACATCCGGCCCATCGTGTCCTCCGGGGGCCGCGACGATGGGTCGCATGGCCGATCTCGAACGCACGCTGCGCCGATACGACGGCGTCGCGCGAGTGACGACCTTGCAAACCGCGGGGCACAGCAGGCACCATCTCCGCTGTGCCCTCGAGGAGGGTCGTCTTCTCCGAGTGCGGCGCAACTGGGTTGCGCTGCCGGGGTCGGATCCGCTGCTCGTCGCTGCGGCGCGGGCCGGTGTCGTGATCTCGTGCGTGACTGAGGTGAAGCGACTGGGACTCTGGGTGCTCGACGGGCCGGCGCTCCATGTCGCCGCCGGGCGGCACGACGCAGTCCCGTCGATCGACGCCCACGTGCACTGGTCGAAGCCGCTCGTGCCGAGGCATCCCGACGCGCTTCGCGACTCGATCGAGAACGCGCTCGCGCTCGTGGCAGCCTGCCAGCCGTACGAACGGGCGCTCGTGGTGTGGGAGTCCGCGCTGCGCATGCGACTCGTCGATCGCGACGTGCTGTCGCGACTTCCGCTCGGTCCGCACGCCCGCCGGCTCCTCGAGGCGTCGGGTGCTTTCTCAGACTCCGGGCTCGAGTCGCTCGTGCTCACGAGGCTGCGCTGGCTCAGGGTTCGCATCGTCCCGCAAGCGTGGATCGCGGGTCACCGGGTCGACTTCCTCATCGGCGACCGGCTCGTTGTGCAGGTCGACGGCGGACACCATGTCGGTGCGCAGCGCGAATCCGACAACGCCCATGACGCAGAACTGGTGTTGCGCGGCTTCTGCGTGATCAGGGTCGGGTATCGACAGGTCGTCGACGACTGGCCGACGGTGCAGGACCGGATTGCGCGGGCGGTCGCACAGGGCCTGCATCGGCGCTGAGCGACCGCCGCAGAATCGGTGATCGCCACGATTTCGGACGCCTGGCGGACAATCGTCCGAAGTCGTGGTGATCGCCGAGGTTCTGGTGCGCGCTGCGGGTCAGGCGGCGGATGCCGCGGCCGGGGCGGGTTCGGGCGCGTCGGCGCCGACCGGGCGCTTGAGGCGGAGGATCGCGACGGTCATCGCCGCGGCGGTGAGGGCGGCGAGCACCATGTGCACGCCGACGGCCAGCGGCGGCAGGCCGTTGCGGGCCTGGTAGAGGCCGACGGCGATCTGCACGACCTCGACGGCGAGCAGGCCCGTCACCCATGCGCGGGTCGGCAGGTGGTCGCGCCAGGCGGCGATCACGAGTACGAGCGTCAGCGCGAAGAGCAGGTATCCCGGCCAGGCGTGCACGTGCTCGAGGATCTCCGAGTCGAATCCGTTGCGACCGGCCTCTGCGTCGCCCGAGTGCGGGCCCGAGCCCGTCGTGAGCACGCCGAAGACGATCGAGATCGCGAGCACCGCGCTCGTCGCGTGGGTGAGGCCGGCGTACCAGCCGGGCACCGCGCGCTCGCGCGGTCCGACGGGCTCGTCCATGCGGGCGAGGAACGCCGCCGTGACGCACACGAGCACGAGCGACGAGACGTAGTGGAATCCGACGATGAACGGGTTGAGGCCCGTCCAGACCGTGATCCCGCCGACGATCGCCTGGGCGACGATGCCGAGGCCGACGACGAGCGACAGCACGAACAGGTCGCGACGCTCGCGGCGGATCCGCCACACGAGCAGGAACACGATGAGCGCGATGATGCCGACGACACCCGTCATCGTGCGGTTGCCGAACTCGATGAGCGAGTGGTAGCTCAGCTCCTCGGTCGGCACGAGCGACTCGGGCGTGCAGGTCGGCCAGGTGGGGCATCCGAGACCCGAACCAGTGAGGCGGACCGCGCCGCCGGTGGCGATGATCGTCGTCTGCGCGACGAAGGAGGCCCAGGCGAAGAAGCGGAGTGAACGGGGCACGCGGGACGTTCCTGATCCGGATCGCGCTGTGACGGGGCTGGGAGTCCCGGACCCACACCGCAGGCGACCCTATAGACTTGAGTGGTTGGCGCAACTGTTGCGACGCGCGCGAGAGCGCGGCACGCAGGCACCAGCCATCTTAGGTTCGCACTGAAGCCACCCGCACATCATCCACCGCTCGGCGAGAGCCTCGACTCGCAGGCGGGGTGAGCCGGACTGATAGCCGGTCGCACGGGAGGAGAAGAGAGAGAGCATGACGGACGTACTGATCGACCGCCCCGAGCTCGAAGGGCTCGGCAACTACGAGTTCGGTTGGGCCGACTCCGACGCTGCGGGGGCCTCGGCCCGGCGCGGGCTGTCGGCGGAGGTGGTCGCCGACATCTCGCGACTGAAGGACGAGCCCGAGTGGATGCTGCAGCGTCGCCAGCGCGGCCTGCAGCTGTTCGAGCGCAAGCCCATGCCGACCTGGGGCGCCGACCTGTCGGAGATCGACTTCGACAACATCAAGTACTTCGTCCGGTCGACCGAGAAGCAGGCCCAGACCTGGGAGGACCTGCCCGACGACATCAAGAACACCTACGAGCGGCTCGGCATCCCCGAGGCCGAGCGCCAGCGCCTCGTCGCGGGCGTCGCGGCCCAGTACGAGTCCGAGGTGGTCTACCACCAGATCAACGAAGAGCTCGAGCGCCAGGGCGTCATCTTCATGGACACCGACACGGCGCTGCGCGAGCACCCCGAGTTCTTCGAGGAGTACTTCGGCACCGTCATCCCGGCCGGTGACAACAAGTTCGCCGCGCTCAACACCGCAGTGTGGTCGGGCGGTTCGTTCGTCTACGTGCCGAAGGGGGTGCACGTCGAGATCCCGCTGCAGGCCTACTTCCGCATCAACACCGAGAACATGGGCCAGTTCGAGCGCACGCTCATCATCGCCGACGAAGACTCGTACGTGCACTACATCGAGGGCTGCACGGCGCCGATCTACAAGAGCGACTCGCTGCACTCGGCCGTCGTCGAGATCATCGTGAAGAAGAACGCGCGCGTTCGCTACACGACGATCCAGAACTGGTCGAACAACGTCTACAACCTCGTCACGAAGCGCGCCACGGCCGCCGAGGGCGCCACCATGGAGTGGGTCGACGGCAACATCGGCTCGAAGGTGACGATGAAGTACCCGTCGATCTTCCTCATGGGCGAGCACGCCAAGGGCGAGACCCTCTCGGTCGCCTTCGCGGGCCCGGGCCAGCACCAGGACGCGGGCGCGAAGATGATCCACATGGCGCCGTACACGCAGTCGTCGATCGTCTCGAAGTCGATCGCCCGCGGCGGCGGCCGCGCCGGCTACCGTGGCGAGGTCCGCGTCGACGCGAACGCGCACCACGCGGCGAACACCGTGCGCTGCGACGCCCTGCTGGTGGACACCATCTCGCGCTCCGACACCTACCCGGCGATCGACATCCGCGTCGACGACGTGCAGCTCGGCCACGAGGCCACGGTGTCGAAGGTCTCCGAGGAGCAGCTCTTCTACCTCATGGCCCGCGGCATCCCCGAGGACGAGGCCATGGCCATGATCGTGCGCGGCTTCATCGAGCCGATCGCCCGCGAGCTGCCGATGGAATACGCGATGGAACTCAACAAGCTCATCGAGATGGGCATGGAAGGATCGGTCGGCTAAGCGATGACCACCGCAATGCAGAGCACCGCTATGCCCACGGCCGAGCAGCACGGCCTCGTCGCGCACTCCGACGGCGCGTTCGTGCCGGTCCAGACGCGTTCCGAGCGCTTCCGCTCGGTGAACGTCGAGGACTTCGAGCCCGTGAACGGCCGCGAGCACGAGTGGAAGCTGTCGCCCGTCGCCGCCTTCGCCGACCTCACGTCGGGCGAGCTCGACGGTTCGCGCCCCGAGATCGAGGCCGACGAGGTCGACGGCGTGGCCGTCTCGTGGGTCGGCCGCGACGACGCCCGCATCGGCACCACCGGCACCCCCGAGGAGCGCGCGAGCGCGAACGCCTGGTCGAGCTTCAGCGAGGCGCTCCTGATCTCGGTCACCGGTGAGGGCGAGAAGGTCGCGACCGTCACGCGCTCGGGCCTCGGCAACGCGCCCCGCGCCGCGCACACGATCATCGAGATCGCCCCGAACAGCCGGGGCCTCGTCGTGCTCCGCGGCACGGGCGACGCCCGCCTCACCGAGAACCTCGAGATCCTCGTCGGCGATGGCGCCCAGCTCACGGTCGTCTCGCTGCAGGAGTGGAGCGACGACTCGGTGCACCTCGCGAGCCAGTTCGCGAAGGTCGGCCGCGACGCCTTCCTCAAGCACATCGTCGTCTCGCTCGGCGGCAAGGTCGTGCGCGTGAACCCGCAGACCCACCTCGCCGAGCAGGGCGCCGACGTCGAGGCGCTCGGCCTCTACTTCGCCGACGCAGGCCAGCACCTCGAGCAGCAGGTCTACGTGCACCACGACGCACCGCACACCAAGAGCCGCGTGACCTACAAGGGCGCGCTGCAGGGCGAGGGTGCGCGCACCGTCTGGATCGGCGACGTGCTCATCGGGCAGAAGGCCACCGGCACCGACAGCTACGAGCAGAACCGCAACCTCGTGCTCACCGACGGCACCCGTGCCGACTCGGTGCCGAACCTCGAGATCGAGACCGGCGACATCGAGGGCGCCGGGCACGCGTCGGCGACCGGGCGGTTCGACGACGAGCAGCTCTTCTACCTCATGGCCCGCGGCATCCGCGAGGACGAGGCGCGCCGCCTCGTCGTGCGCGGCTTCCTCACCGAGATCGTGCAGAAGATCGGCTCGCCCGAGCTCGAAGAGCGTCTCACCGCCGCCCTCGAAGCCGAACTGCAGGGCAACTGACGTGGCCGCCGTTCGTGTGTGCTCGCTCGACGAGCTCGTCGAGAACCAGGCCTCGCGCTTCGTGCTCGAGGGCGTGCCGATCGCGGTCGTGAAGGACTCCGCCGGCGACGTCTTCGCCATCGGCGACACCTGCACCCACGGCGACATCTCGCTCGCCGAGGGGTTCGTCGAGGAGGACACGCTCGAGTGCTGGGCGCACGGGTCGAAGTTCTCGCTGAAGACCGGCAAGCCCCTCACCCTCCCGGCGTACGAGCCGGTCCCCGTCTACCAGGTCGAGGTCTCGGGCGGCGACGTCCACATCGACCCCGCGGTCACGCTGACCGTCTGACCCATGCTTCTCCGGCCTCGGCCGGACCACCGAAAAGAGAAATCCCAGAACATGTCTGTGCTCGAGATCAAGAACCTGCACGTCAACGTCGAGACCGACCAGGGCACCCGCGAGATCCTCCGCGGCGTCGACCTCGTCATCAACGAGGGCGAGATCCACGCCATTATGGGCCCCAACGGCTCCGGCAAGTCGACCCTGGCGTACACGATCGCCGGTCACCCGAAGTACACGGTCGTCGAGGGCGAGATCCTCCTCGACGGCGAGAACGTGCTCGAGATGTCGGTCGACGAGCGCGCCCGCGCCGGGCTCTTCCTGGCGATGCAGTACCCGGTCGAGATCCCCGGCGTCACCGTGACGAACTTCCTCCGCACCGCGAAGACCGCGATCGACGGCGAGGCGCCCAGCGTCCGCACCTGGGTCAAGGACGTCCGCGAGTCGATGTCGAACCTCAAGATGGACTCGGCGTTCGCCGAGCGCAACGTCAACGAGGGCTTCTCGGGCGGCGAGAAGAAGCGCAACGAGATCCTCCAGCTCGAGCTGCTGAAGCCGAAGTTCGCGGTGCTCGACGAGACCGACTCGGGCCTCGACGTCGACGCGCTCAAGATCGTCTCCGAGGGCGTGAACCGCGCCAAGGCGAACACCGGCCTCGGCATCCTGCTCATCACGCACTACACGCGCATCCTCCGCTACATCAAGCCCGACTTCGTGCACGTCTTCGTGGCCGGCCGCATCGCCGAGCAGGGCGGCCCCGAGCTCGCCGACCGCCTGGAAGAAGAGGGCTACGACCGCTACCAGGTCGCCGAGTCGGCCTCGGCCGCCGCCGAATAGGGCGCGGGTAGACTCGAACCATGGTCACCTCACTCGCGCCCGAGCGCTACGACGAGGTCTCCGAGGCCCTGAAAGACGTGATGGACCCGGAGCTCGGCGTCAACATCGTCGACCTCGGGCTCATCTACGACCTGGGCTGGGACGACGAGAACGACGCGCTCGTCATCCACATGACCCTCACGAGCGCCGGCTGCCCGCTGACGGACGTCATCGAGGAGCAGACGGCCGAGGCGCTCGACGGGGTCGTCGAGGCGTTCCGCATCAACTGGGTGTGGATGCCGCCGTGGGGCCCCGAGCGCATCACCGACGACGGTCGCGACATGATGCGGGCGCTCGGCTTCGCGATCTGACCCGCTCGGCCCGATCGACGGGTGTCGAGAACCACGTCGGCGGATGCCCCGTGCAGCAGCGCTGCACGGGGCATCCGTCGTCTCGGGGCGGGTGGCCTCAGGCGAGGCCGGTGCCTCAGCCGAGGCCGCGCCGCGCGAGCAGGGCGTCGATGCGCGGCTCGCGGCCGAGCAGGGCGCGGATCGACTCGCCGGGGTCGCGGGAGCCGCCGGGCGCGAGGATCTCGGCGCGGTAACGGGCGCCGTTCTCGGCCGTCGCACCGCCGCGCTCCTCGAACCACGCCATGATGTCGGCACCGGGCACCTCGCTCCACACGTACGAGTAGTAGCCGGCGTCGTACCCGCCGGCGAAGACATGGGCGAAGTATCCGCTCGAGTAGCGCGGCGGCACGAGCGGGTCGGCGAGGCCGACCGCGTCGAGCGCCTCGTGCTCGAAGCGGGCGACGTCCTCGGGCGACAGTGCGGCCGCCGCCACGGCGTCGAGGCGATGCCAGGCCTGGTCGAGCACGGCCGCCGCGAGGTACTCGGTGGTCGCGAAGCCCTCGCCGAACGTCCTCGAGGCGAGCAGGCGCTCGACGTACTCGTGCGGCAGCGGCTCGCCCGTCTCGTGGTGCACGGCGTAGTGCTCGAGGATCTCGGGGCGAAGCATCCAGAGCTCGTTCACCTGGCTCGGCAGCTCGACGAAGTCGCGGAAGACGTTCGTGCCCGCGAAGCTCGGGAACCGCACCCGCGCGAGCAGGCCGTGCAACGCGTGACCGAACTCGTGGAACAGCGTCTCGGCCTCGTCGAAGGTCAGCAGCGTCGCGTCGCCGGCAGCCGGCTTCGGCACGTTGAGGTGGTTGACGACGACGGGCAGGTCGCCCGTGAGGTCGGACTGGTCGACGAGCGAGCTCATCCACGCGCCGCCGCGCTTCGACGGGCGGGCGTAGAGATCGAGCAGGTAGAGCCCGACGGGGGAGCCGTCTGCTTCGCGGACCTCGAAGATGCGCGCGTCGGGGTGGTGGCCGACGAGGTCGGCGCGCTCCGCGAACCGGAGCCCGTAGAGCAGCGTCGCAGCGTGGAAGACGCCGTTGTGGAGCACACGATCGGCTTCGAGATAGGGACGCATCGCCGACAGGTCGACCTCGTGGCGCTCGGTTCGTTCGCGCTCGGCCAGGTGCATCCAGTCGGATGCCTCGAGTTCGCGCCCGCCTGCGCGCGAGGCCCGCTCGGCGAGGGCGGCCGCCTCGCGGCGCGCGTTCGCCACCGCGGGCGGCACGAGCCGGAGGAGCAGTTCGGCGACGGCTTCGGGGGAGCCCGCGGTCTCGTCGGCGGTCACGGCCGTCGCATGGTCGGCGAAGCCGAGCAGGCGTGCTCGTTCGGCGCGTGCTGCGACGAGCTGCACGAGCGTCGCGCGCGTGTCGTGACGCCCGCCCGAGATGCCGCGACCGAGCGACGCGGCGAGCAGCCGGTCGCGGGCGGACGGCGAGGCGAGCTCGGCGAGGGCGGGCTGCTGCGTCGGCAGCACGAGCGGGATGAGCCAGCCGTCGACTCCCCGTGCCTCGGCCGCGGCGCGCGCGGCTGCCCGGCGACGCTCGTCGAGCCCGTCGAGGTCGTGCTCGTCGGTCAGGTGCAGCGCACGATCGTTCGAGTCGGCGAGGAGCGCCTGCTGGAATGCGGTCGTGAGCCGTGCGATGCGCCCGCCCAGCGACTCGAGCTCGGCGCGGCCCGCGTCGTCGAGGCCCGCGCCCGCGAGCACGGCGGTGCGGTGCCGACGCCGGAGCAGATAGGCAGCGTCGGGTTCGAGTGCGAGGTCGCCCGAGTCGAGCCGGGCGACGAGTTCGTCGAGGCGGGCGAACAGCCGTGGCTCGAGCAGCAGCGCGTCGCGGTGCGCGGCGAGGCGCGGCGCGAACTCGGCCTCGATCGCGTCGATCGCCTCGTCGGCGTCGCCCGAGCTGTGGTTCTCGAAGACGGGCAGCACCCGCCGCAGCGTCGCACCCGAGCGCTCGAGCGCCAGGACCGAGTTCTCGAACGTCGCAGGCCCGGTCTCTCCGGCGATGCGGTCGAGCTCTGCGCGTTGCTCGCCCATGCCGGCCTCGATCGCCTCGCGGTAGTCGTCGGGCGTGATGAGGGCGAACAACGGCAGCCGGTACGGCAGCGGACTCGGCTCGAGCAGGGGATTGCGGCGTGGCTCGGTCATCCGTCCACCCTATGGGCGGGGTGGGGCGCGACACGGTCGCCGTGGACGTTCGAATTGCGACCCGGCGCGCCGCAGTGACTTGCGCGGCCGCCCGCGGCGGGCATGATCGAACCATGACCGTCTCGATCAGCACTGTGCTCGCCCCCTTCGGACCCGCCACCGCGCTCGAACTCACCGACGCGCAGGTCGACGAGCTCGGCGGCGGCCGGCGCGCCGCAGTCGTCGTCGGCATCGGCGGACGAACCGCCCGGTTGCGGCTCGCGGTGATGGACGGGCGCAACGTCATCGGCATCTCCAAGGCGGCTCGCGCCGAGCTCGGCGTCGAGATCGGCGACGCGGTCGAGGCCACCGTCGCACTCGATACGGCCGAGCGCGCGGTCGAGGTGCCCGACGATCTCGCGGCCGCGCTCGACGCCGAGCCGGCGCTGCGACGCTCGTTCGACGCGCTGTCGTACACGCGACGCAAGGAGCTCGCACGCGGCGTCGCCGAGGCCAAGCGGCCCGAGACGCGCGCGCGTCGTATCGAGGCCGCCGTCGAGTCGCTGCGCGCGTAGGCTCGGGTCATGGAGAGCGAAACGGCGCCCGCACGGGACGCGTACACCCACGGCCACCACGCGAGCGTCCTGCGCATCCACGCGTGGCGCACCGTCGAGAACTCGGCCGCCTATCTCGCGCCCCGTCTCGAGGCCGGCGTCGACGTGCTCGACGTCGGCAGCGGTCCGGGCACGATCACCCTCGACCTCGCGCGCCGGGTACGGCCGGGGCACGTGGTCGGCATCGACGCGTCGGCCGAAGTGGTCTCGCAGGCGGCCGGGCTCGCCGCGAGCGAGGGCGTCGGCAACGTCGAGTTCCGCACCGGCGACGCCTACGCACTCGAGTTCGACGACGGGGCGTTCGACGTCGTTCACGCGCACCAGGTGCTCCAGCACCTGGCGCGGCCCGTCGACGCGCTCCGCGAGTTCCGACGCGTGCTGAAGCCCGGAGGGCTGCTCGCCGTGCGCGACGTCGACTACGGCGGCGTCATCTGGAGTCCGGCGTCGGCCGGGCTCGACCGCTGGCTCGCGCTCTACCACGACGTGCACGACTGGAACGGCGGCGACGCGCATGCCGGTCGCCACCTCAAGCGCTGGGTGCGTGAGGCCGGCTTCGCCGACGTCACCGCCTCGGGGTCGGTGTGGGTGTTCGCGAGCGACCTCGAGCGCGAATGGTGGGGCGGCTCGTGGGCCGAGCGGGCGACCGAGTCGAGCTTCGCCGGGCACGCGATCGAGTCGGGGCACTCCAACCCCGACGAACTGCGCCGCATCGCGCAGGCGTGGCGCGACTGGGCGGCCGACGGCGACGGCTGGCTGCTCATGCCGCACGGCGAGGTGCTCGCCCGGGCGTAGCCGGCGGCGCGCTGTCCGGGCGGCCGCTCGTCGTGGCGGCGGCGCCTACCAGTCCTCGTCGGAGTCGAGCGCGTCGGCGATGACCTCGCGCACGACCGTTCCGTCGTCGAGCTCGGCGATGGGCCGTCCCTCGAGCCACGTCAGCGTCCAATGGCGGCCGGCCGGGTCTCCCTCGAACGCGGCCTCGGCCGCGGCGATGCGCGGCCGCAGGTCGCCCGGCACCGAGACCGGCGGCTCGGTGCCGAACGCCCAGCGCGTACCGAGGCGCATCAGGCCCTCATCTCGTAGGTCACCCAGCGGGTGCGCTCGGCGAGCCGGTCGTAGAGCTGCTGTGCAGTCTCGTTGTCGTCGGCGGTGATCCACGCGACGCCGCCGTGACCGACCTCGGCCGCGCGGGCGTGCACGAACTCGATGAGCGCCCGCCCCGTGCCCGTGCCGCGCTGCGAGTCGACGACGTACAGGTCGTCGAGGTACATGCCGTACGTCGCGCTCAGCGTCTCGGGAACCTGGCGGAAGTGGGCGAGCCCGACCGGTGTGCCCTCCTCGTCGACCGCGAGCGCCGCCTGCAGCGGGTTGTGCTCGTCGCGCAGCCAGTTCCAGACGATGAGCGCCTTCTGGTCGTCGAGCTCGGTCTCGTAGAACGTGCAGTACGCCTCGAAGAGCGGCAGCCAGCCGAAGAAGTCGTCGTCCCCGGCCATCCGGATCTCGTTGGTCATGGTTCCCCCTATTCGGACGCCGCCTCGAAGACGACGTCGCGGACTTCGAACTCCTCGGCCTCGGTGAAGGCGAGTTCTGCGATGCGGCCGACGGCGCGCAGGTCGGATGCCACGTGCTCGAGCAGCTCGACCGTCGCAGCCGGCGCGGCGATCGTCGCGTGCGCGACGGGCGTCTTCTGCGAGGCCTTGGCGTCGGTCTTGGCGCGACGGATGCCCGTGAGCGCGAGACTCGCGAGCTCGAGCAGCTCGCCGCTCGCCTCGCCGCGGGCCGCGAGCTCGTCGACCGTGGGCCACGCCGCCACGTGCACCGAGCCGTCGTGCGACCAGCGCCAGGCCTCTTCGGTCGCGAACGGGATCACGGGTGCGAACAGGCGGAGCAGCACGCCGAGGGCGGTCTTCAGCGCCGCGACCGCCGAGGCCTGCTCGGGGCTCGCCTCGCCGTACGCGCGCTCCTTGACGAGTTCGAGGTAGTCGTCGCAGAACGTCCAGAAGAACGTCTCGGCGACCTCGAGCGCGCGGGCGTGGTCGTACGACTCGAGCGCACGGGTGGCGCGGTCGACGACCGTGGCGAGTTCGGCCAACATGCTGCGGTCGACCGGCATCGTGACGGCGGCATCGGCCGCACCCTCGAACCCGAGGATGAACTTGGCGGCGTTCAGCACCTTGATCGCGAGGCGGCGGCCGATCTTGACCTGCGTCGGGTTCTGCGGATCGAACGCGGCGTCGGTGCCGAGGCGGCTGGACGCTGCCCAGTAGCGGACCGCGTCGGTGCCGTGCTGCTCGAGCAGGCCCGCCGGCGTCACGACGTTGCCCTTCGACTTCGACATCTTCTTGCGGTCGGGGTCGACGATGAAGCCCGAGATGGCGGCGTTCGACCACGGCGCGACCCTGTGCTCGAGCTCGGCGCGAAGGGTCGTCGAGAAGAGCCAGGTACGGATGATGTCCTGACCCTGCGGGCGCAGCGAGTACGGGAACACGAGACCCCAGAGCTCGGGGTCGCGCTCCCAGCCGCCCGCGAGCTGCGGCGTGAGCGACGAGGTCGCCCAGGTGTCCATGACGTCGTGCTCGCCGACGAAGCCACCCGGCGCTCCGCGCTGGGCCTCGTCGTAGCCGGGCGCCGGTGCCGACGACGGGTCGACCGGCAGCATCTCCTGCGTCGCGATGATCGGCTCGTCGAACACCGGGTCGCCCTGTGCGTCGAGCGGGTACCACACCGGGATCGGCACGCCGAAGAAGCGCTGGCGCGAGATGAGCCAGTCGCCCGACAGTCCGCCGACCCAGTTCTCGTAGCGCACCCGCATGAAGTCGGGGTGCCAGTCGATCTCGCGCCCGTGCTCGAGCAGGCGTTCGCGCAGCGCCTCGTCGCGGGCGCCGTTCTTGATGTACCACTGGCGGGTCGACACGATCTCGAGCGGCTTGTCGCCCTTCTCGAAGAACTTCACCGGGTGGGTGATGGCCTTGGGGTCGGCGAGCAGGTCGCCCGAGTCGCGCAGCTGCTGCACGATGGTCTGCTTGGCGCTGAACGTCGTCTTGCCGGCGAGCTCGGCGTAGGCGGCACGGCCGGCGTCGGAGGTGATGGCCTCGGGCGTCTCGGCGATGACCCGGCCGTCGAAGCCGATGATCGCGCGGTTCGGCAGGTCGAGCTCGCGCCACCAGACGACGTCGGTCACGTCGCCGAAGGTGCAGATCATGGCGATGCCGGTGCCCTTGTCCTTCTGGGCGAGGTGGTGCGCGACAACCGGCACCTCGACGCCGAACACGGGCGTCGTGACGGTCGTCCCGAACAGCGGCTGGTAGCGCTCGTCGTCGGGGTGGGCCACGAGCGCGACGCACGCGGGGATCAGCTCGGGGCGGCTCGTCTCGATCTCGACGATGCCGCCGTCGGGGCGGTGGAACGACACCCGGTGGTAGTGGCCCGGCTGCTCGCGGTCCTCGAGCTCGGCCTGGGCGACGGCCGTGCGGAAGGTCACGTCCCACAGGGTCGGTGCGAGGGCCTGGTACGCCTCGCCGCGCTCGACGTTGCGGATGAACGCGAGCTGGGAGGTGCGCAGCGCTTCGTCGGCGATCGTGCGGTACGACTGGGTCCAGTCGACGGAGAGGCCGAGCTGGCGGAACAGCGACTCGAACTGCTGCTCGTCCTCGACCGTGAGGCGCTCGCAGAGCTCGATGAAGTTGCGGCGCGAGATCGGCAGCTGGTCGGCCGCCTTCGTGCTCTTGTTGTCGCCGCCCTCGAACGGCGGGGTGAAGTCGGGGTCGTAGGGCAGCGACGGGTCGCAGCGCACGCCGTAGTAGTTCTGCACCCGGCGCTCGGTCGGGAGCCCGTTGTCGTCCCAGCCCATCGGGTAGAAGACGTGCTTGCCGCGCATGCGCTGGAAGCGCGCCACGAGGTCGGTGTGGGTGAACGAGAAGACGTGGCCGATGTGCAGCGAACCCGACGCCGTCGGGGGCGGCGTGTCGATCGAGTACACGCCCTCGCGGGTGGCTTCGGTGCGGTCGAACCGGTAGGTGCCGTCGTGTTCCCAGACGCCGCCCCACTTGTTCTCGAGGCCCTCGAGCGCGGGCTTGTCGGGGATGCGGGAGGTGTCGGTCATGATGCTCCGGTTCGATATCTGCGGCACCGAGTCCGTGATGAGGTGCCTGAATGTGACGCTCAAGCCTAGCGGAGCGCGGCGGGGAACACCCGGTGAGCGCGGAAAGCGGCGCGCCGTGCGACGAGGCGCGGCGGCGGACCGGGCCACCGGCGTCGCGTCGCGCTCAGTGCACGAGTCGCGGGGCGTCGGCCAGCAGGCGCGCGGTGTACGGGTGTTCGGGTGCGCCGAGAACACGGTCGGCGGGGCCCTGCTCGACGACGACGCCCGCGCGCATCACGGCGACCCGGTCGGCCATGTGGCCCACGACGCCGAGGTCGTGCGAGATGAAGAGCATCGCAAGGCCCCGCTCGCGCTGCAGCTCGTCGAGCAGGTCGAGGATCTGCGCCTGGATCGTCACGTCGAGCGCCGAGACCGGTTCGTCGCACACGAGCAGGTCGGGGCGTGCGGCGATCGCCCTCGCGATCGCGACGCGCTGCCGCTGGCCGCCCGAGAGCGTCAGCGGTTCGCGGTGGGCGACCGTCGAGGCCAGGCCCACGAGATCGAGCAGCTCGGCGACGCGCCGGGCACGGCCGAGTCCGCCCGGTCGGTCCTTCGGCGATGCGGATGCCTCGTCGGCCGACACGTCCGCGCCGACGCCGGCACCGGCGTCGGCGAGGATCCGGCCGACCGTCCAACGGGGATCGAACGAGCTCAGCGCGTCCTGGTAGATCGCACCGATCCGGCGGCGTCCGGGGCGCCGCACGCGCTCGTCGAGCGCGGACCACGGCGCGCCGTCGAACGTGATCGTCCCCGCGTCGGGGGCGGTGAGCGCGAGCACGAGCCGTGCGAGCGTCGACTTGCCCGACCCCGACTCGCCGACGAGACCGAGGGTCTCTCCGCGCGAGACGTGCAGCGAGACGTCGTCGACGGCGGCGAACCGACGTCGGCCGGGGGCGGTGAACGTCTTGCTCGCGTGCTCGACGATGAGGAGCGGGTGCGGATCCGTCGCGGACCGGGCGCGGTCGGTCGAGGCCGGGTCGACGTCCTGCGCGGCCGGTGCGCGGTCGGCGAGCGCGCCGAGCACATGCGGTGCGATGCGTGCGCGCTCGGGCGGACTCTCGCGATCGTGCGGCCGGCTGAGCGCGACGCCCCGCGGCACGTCGGCCGGCACCGCGGCGATCAGTGCGCGCGTGTAGGGATCGCGCGGGGCCCCGAGCACGTCGGCCGTGGCCCCCGTCTCGAGCACCCGCCCGTCGCGCATCACGAGCACGCGATCGGCCAGCCGCGAGACGACGGCGAGGTCGTGGCTGATGAGCAGGAGCGCGGTGCCCCGGTCGCGGATCGCGGCCAGCTGGTCGAGCACTCTCGCCTGCACGGTCGCGTCGAGCGCCGTCGTGGGCTCGTCGGCGATGAGCAGCGGCGGTTCGAGCGCGAGGGCGGCGGCGATGAGCGCCCGCTGGCGCAGGCCGCCCGAGAGCTCGCCCGATCGTTGCCGTGCGGCTGACGCGGGGTCGGGCATGCCGACCTCGTCGAGGAGTTCGAGCACGCGCGCGCGCCGCTCGGCACGCGGCATCCGGTCGTGGATGCGCAGCGCGTCGCCGACCTCGCGACCGACCGGGCGGAGCGGATCGAGTGCGACGAGCGCGTCCTGCAGCACGAGGCCGACGGTGCGGCCGCGCACCGCACGCCACTCGCGCTCGGTGGCGGTGCGGAGGTCGCGCCCGGTGATCCGGAGCGTGGCTGCTTCGACGCGCGCGCCGTCGCCGGCCAGGCCGAGCAGGCTTCGCGCCGTGACCGACTTGCCCGATCCCGACTCGCCGACGAGGGCGACGCATTCGCCCGGGCCGAGTTCGAAGCCGACGCCGTCGACGACCCTCGTCGGGCCGAAGTCGACCGAGAGCCCGTCGACCTCCAGCACCGGCGGCCGCTGCGCCGAGGTCGTGGAGCCGCTCATGAGGCCCGCCGTTCGCGCCGGGCCAGCGCACGCCCGAGCACGGTCGTCGCGATGGTCGTGCCGACGATCATGAGTCCGGGGAACACGGTCATCCACCAGGCCGTCGACAGGTACGTGCGACCCGCGGACAGCATCGCCCCCCACTCGGCCGCGGGCGGCTCGGCGCCGAGGCCGAGGTAGCTGAGCGCAGCGGCCCAGACGATCGCCTGACCGATGCCGAGGGTCGCCAGCACGACGAGCGGGAGCAGCGCGTTCGGCAGGATGTTCGCACCGAGGATGCGAGCACGGGAGCGGCCGAGCACGGTCGCGGCCTCGACGAACGGCGCCGAGCGGATGGCGATGAGCTGACCGCGGATGATGCGGGCGTAACCCGGGGCGGTGGAGAGGCCCACGGCGATCGTCGCGGTCACCGGGCCGGGGCCGGCGACGACGATGACGAGCAGGGCGAGCAGGAGCCCGGGGAACGCGAAGAGCACCTCCACGAGCCGCCCGACGCCGAAGTCGACCGCTCGCCCGCCGAAGCTCGCGGCGACGCCGAGCACGAGCCCGAGCGCGAGGCCGATCGCGGTCGCCGTCACGCCGATCGCGAGCGAGGTCGCAGTGCCCGCGACGACACGGCTGTAGATGTCGCGCCCCGACTCGTCGGTGCCGAACCAGTGCGCGCCCGACGGCGGCTGGAAGGCATCGGCCGGCGCGATCGCGTTCGGGTCGTACGTCTCGAGCAGCCACGGGAAGCACGTCGCGACCAGCAGGAAGGCGACGAACATGATCGCGAGCACCGTGCCGACTCGCGGCCGCCCCGTCCGTGGCGTGTCGGCGACAGCCGCGTCGACCGTCGCCTGCTGGAGTTCGAGGTCGCTCATCGGCTCGCCTCCACGGCCAGGCGCGGGTCGGCGACGCGCATCGCGAGGTCGGTCACGACCGTCATGACGACGTAGACGAACGCGACGAGCAGCACGACGCCGGTGACGACGGGGATGTCGCGGAGCGTGACCGCCTGCAGGAGCGTGCGGCCGAGCCCGGGCATCGCGAAGATCGTCTCCACGACGACGGCGCCCGAGAGCAGCCAACCGAGCGCCCAGCCCGAGAGACTGATGCCGGGCAGCGCGGCGTGCCGCAGCGTGTGCCGGAGTCGCACGCCCAGCGCACTCTCGCCGCGAGCCCGTGCCGACATCACGAACGGCTGCCGCATCGCCTCGAGGAGGCTCTCGCGCATCACCTGCGCGAGGAAGCCGGCGAGTGGGACCGCGAGCGTGACGACGGGCAGCACGAAACCCGCGGGCGTTCCCGTGGAGACCGGCGGCAGCCAGCCGAGGCCCGAGCTGAACACGGCGATGAGCACCGCCGCGAGGAAGAAGTGCGGCAACGCCGCGGCGACGAGCTCGATGCCCTGGCCGAGCGCCGCGGCGATGCGACCCCGGCCCGTCGACCAGATGGCGAGGGCGAGCGCGAGCACCCACGCGAGCGCGAGCGAGCACACGGCGAGCAGGAGGGTGCCGCCGATCTGCGCGCCGAGCAGCTCGGCGACGGGCACCTTCAGCGCGTACGAACTACCGAGGTCGCCCGTGAGGAGTCGCCCGAGCATCGCGAGGTACTGCACGAGCAGGGGCTGATCGAGTCCGTAGTCGCGCCGCACCTGGTCGAGCGCCTCCTGGGAGGCCTGGGAGCCCGGCCCGCCGAGGATCGCCTGTGCCGGGTCGCCCGGGATCAGCCGGATCGCGAAGAACGTGAGCGTCGCGACCGCCCACATGACGAAGATCGCGCCGCCGAGCAGCAGCGCGACATGACGCACCGGCCGGCCCCCGCTGCGGGGGACCGGCCGGTCGATCGGCGACGGGGATGCTCCGCCGTCGACCGGCACCGGGTCAGTCGGCGATCCAGGCGTCATAGAAGGTCGGCGTCGACACCGTCGGCAGGGCGCGGGCGCCGTGCACCGACTTCGCCACGAGGAAGCTGTTCTGCTGGTCGTAGAGCGGCAGCAGGTAGTGCCCGCCGAGAATGAGTCGCTGCGCCTGCTCGGAGAGGTCGGCGCGTTCGTCGGCGTCGCTCGTCGACGCGGCATCCGTCAGCAGCCGGTCGATCTCGGGGTCGTCGACCTGCGCGAGGTTCGCGAAGTAGCCGCTCGGCGCAGGCGTGATGCTGTCGGAGTGGTACAGGATGCGCAGCACGTCGGGGCCGACCTTCGTGTACGGCGCGCTGACGATCTCGTACTCGTGCGCGAACAGGGCGCCATACCAGCTCGACAGGTCGAGCAGCGAGATCTGCACGTCGAAGCCGGCCTCCTTCGCGGTGGCCTGCACCTGCTCGAAGAGCGACTGCTCGGCGGGCACCGACTGGTTCGTGCTCACGGGGAACCGCAGCACCAAGCGCTTGCCGTTCTTCATGCGGGTGCCGTCGGCGTCGCGCTCGGTCCAGCCGGCCTCGTCGAGGAGGGCGTTCGCCCGGTCGAGGTCGGTCTCGAAGAGCGACGGGTCGGAGTAGGCGAGCGCCTCGACCGACGAGAGCGCCGAGTACGAGCGCTCGGCGGTGCCGAAGTAGAGGGAGTCGATGCCGTCGTTCACGTCGACCGCGGCGATGAACGCCTCGCGCACGCGCTCGTCGTCGAACGGCGCCTGGCCCGAGTTCAGCTCGATGCGGTTCGAGGCTCCGGGGCGCGGGGCATCGATCCACGTGGGGTCGCCGGACTTCTCGGCTGCGGCGGCCGTGTCGGGCTGGGGGTTGTCGATGACGTCGACCTGCCCGCCCTGCAGCGCGGCGTAGCGCGAGGCCGCGTCGGGGATGAAGCGCCAGTCGATCGCCTCGAGATACGCCGGCCCCTCGTGTGCGGCGTCGGCGGGCGGCGAGACGTAGTCGTCGTTGCGCACGAGCGAGACGCGCTCCTGCTTCACCCAGTCATCGACGACGAACGGCCCGGTGCCGATCGGTGCCTGGCAGTTCTCCTCCATGCCACGGGCGATCCCCGCGGGCGACTCGATCGCGAGCCACGGCTGCGAGAGCGACTCGAGCAGAGCACTGTCGGGCGCCGTCAGCACGAAGCGTGCGACCTCGGGCGAGACGACCTCGACGTGGTCGACCTTGCCGAGCGCGAGGTAGCCCGTCGACGACTCGGTCGCGGGGTCCTTGAGGTGCTCGACGTTCGCCTTGACGGCCTCGGCGTCGAACGGCGTGCCGTCGGTGAACGCGACGTCGTCGCGCAGCGTGAAGTCCCAGCTCAGGCCGTCGTCGGCTGCCGTCCACGACTCGGCGAGCCACGGGATGATCTCGCCCGACTCGTCGCGCGAGACGAGCGACTCCAGGAACTGGGTCGCGAGCAGCGCCTGCGGGTAGTTGCCGCCGACGTGCGGGTCGAGGCAGGTCGGCTCGGCGTCGCCGGACGCGTACCGCAGCGTGCCGCCCGAGACCGGCTCGTCGGAGGCGGCGGGTTCGGCGGCCTGGCAGCCGGCGAGGGCGACCGTACCGGCGAGCGCCACGACGGCGAGCCCGAGCGGGCGGTGGATGGTGCGGAGTGCAGCGTGCATCGAGTCCTCGAAGGGGAGAAGGGATCTGAGCGGGACGACGCCGGCCCGGAGTCATCCTGACACCGCGATCGGGTCCGGACAAGCGAGTTGTTCGCATTCAAGTAGAACAATTAGGATGCGAGGGTGCTCATCCGACTCGATCCTGCCTCGCCGACCCTGCTGGCCGACCAGCTCGCCTCGGCGCTTCGGAGCTCGATCATCGACGGTCGACTGACGGGTGGCGAGCGGCTCCCGTCGGCGCGACAGCTCGGGAGCGAGCTCGGCGTCAACGTGCACACCGTCCTCCGCGCCTACCACCGGCTGCGCGACGAGCAGCTCATCGAGGTGCACCGCGGGCGGGGCGCCGTCGTCGCCGTGCGCATCGGCGGCCACGCCGCGCTCGCCGGCGCCGTGCACGACCTCGTCGACGAGGCGCGCGAGCACGGGCTGCCCGAGGCGGCCCTCCTCGAACTCGTGCGCGCCGCGTACCGCTCGGCCCCGCAGATCGGGGTCGTCCGGCCGCTGCGTCCCGCGGGGCCGCCGTCGACACGGTATTCTTGACGGCAACGACGTCGATCCGGCCATCACCGGGGAGTCTTCGGAAGAACGCGGGCCCGGCCCGCAAGTAGAACCGAACGGGCGGCCCGTCACAGCCGGCAATGAGGGGTGAAGCGGTTCCGAGCCAGTCGACGGACCGATTCGCAAACGAGGTGGTACCGCGGTGGCGGCTCGATCGAGCGGCCGGCGTCCTCGTGAGAGCATCCGTCCCACAAGGAGCGAGCGTGTACCCCCGCACCCCAGACGACCACGGTGTCGCCCCCTCACCAGACTTCCCCGCCGTCGAACGCGAGGTGCTCGCGTTCTGGAAGGCCGACGGCACCTTCCAGGCCTCGATCGACCAGCGCGAGGGCGCTCCCGAGTGGGTCTTCTACGACGGCCCGCCGTTCGCCAACGGCCTGCCGCACTACGGCCACCTCCTGACCGGCTACGCGAAGGACCTGTTCCCGCGGTTCCAGACGATGCGCGGGCACCAGGTGCACCGTCGCTTCGGCTGGGACACGCACGGCCTGCCCGCCGAGCTCGAGGCCGAGCGCCAGCTCGGCATCACCGACAAGAGCGAGATCGAGGAGATGGGCATCGCCGCGTTCAACCGCGCCGCCCGCGAATCGGTGCTGCGGTACACGAAGGAGTGGGAGGACTACGTCACCCGCCAGGCCCGCTGGGTCGACTTCGAGAACGACTACAAGACGCTCGACGTCACGTTCATGGAGAGCGTGATCTGGGCGTTCAAGACCCTCTACGACAAGGGCCTGGCCTACGAGGGCCACCGCGTGCTGCCGTACTGCTGGCGCGACCAGACCCCGCTGTCGAACCACGAGCTGCGCATGGACGACGACGTCTACAAGATGCGACAGGACCAGACCGTCACGGTGACGTTCCCGCTCACGGGTCCGAAGGCCGAGTCGCTCGGCCTCACCGCGGTGCGGGCGCTCGCCTGGACGACGACGCCGTGGACGCTGCCCACGAACTTCGCCCTCGCGGTCGGCCCCGACATCGAGTACGCGGTGGTGCCCGCCGGCCCTGCGGGCACGCCCGACGCGACGGTCCTCCGCGAACTGGCCGACGGCGGCGAGGCGCCCGAGGTGCTCGGAGCCGAATACCTGCTCGCGGTCGACCTCGTCGGCGGCTACGCGAAGGAGCTCGGCTACGAGTCGGCCGACGAGGCGCGCGCGGCCGTGTCGCGCACCGTGCGCGGCGCCGAGCTCGAGGGGGTCACCTACGACCGTCTCTTCGACTACTACGCCGACGTCGAGACGTACGGGTTGCAGAACGCCTGGCGCATCCTCGTGGCCGACTACGTCACGACCGAGGACGGCACCGGGATCGTGCACCAGGCTCCCGCCTACGGCGAGGAGGACCAGAAGATCGGCGAAGCCGCCGGCATCCCCGTCATCATCTCCCTCGATGAGGGCGGCAAGTTCCTGCCCGCCGTGACCGACGTCGCCGGCCTCCTCTGGAGCGATGCGAACAAGCCGCTCACCCAGCTGCTGAAGGCCGAGGGTCGGCTCCTCCGACAGGCGAGCTACGAGCACTCGTACCCGCACTGCTGGCGCTGCCGCAACCCGCTCATCTACAAGGCCGTCTCGAGCTGGTTCATCAAGGTGCCCGAGTTCAAGGGCCGCATGGGCGAGCTCAACCAGGACATCAACTGGGTGCCCGAGAATGTGAAGGACGGCCAGTTCGGCAAGTGGGTCGCCGGCGCCCGCGACTGGTCGATCAGCCGCAACCGCTACTGGGGGTCGCCGATCCCGGTGTGGAAGAGCGACGACCCCGAGTACCCGCGCATCGACGTGTACGGATCGCTGGAGGAGCTCGAGCGCGACTTCGGCCGCATGCCGCTCGGCCCCGACGGCAAGCCCGACCTGCACCGTCCGTACATCGACGAGCTCACCCGGCCGAACCCCGACGACCCCACCGGACGGTCGACGATGCGCCGCATCACCGACATCTTCGACGTGTGGTTCGACTCGGGCTCGATGCCGTTCGCCCAGGTGCACTACCCGTTCGAGAACCGCGAGTGGTTCGACACGCACAACCCCGCCGACTTCATCGTCGAGTACATCGGGCAGACGCGCGGCTGGTTCTACGTCATGCACGTGCTCTCGACCGCGCTCTTCGACCGCCGTGCCTTCTCGAACGTCGTGAGCCACGGCATCGTGCTCGGCAGCGACGGGCAGAAGATGTCGAAGTCGCTGCGCAACTACCCCGACGTCTCCGAGGTGTTCGACCGCGACGGCTCCGACGCGATGCGCTGGTTCCTGATGTCGAGCTCGGTGCTGCGCGGCGGCAACCTCGTCGTCACCGAGGAGGGGATCCGCGAGGGCGTGCGCCAGCTCATGCTGCCGCTCTGGAGCACCTGGTACTTCTTCTCGCTGTACGCCAACACCGCGAAGGAGGGCGGGTACGAGGCATCCCGGTCGACGGCCTCGACCGACGTGCTCGACCGCTACCTGCTCGCGAAGCTGCGCGACCTCGTCGAGGACGTCACCGCCGATCTCGACGACTTCGATTCGCCGCTCGCCGCGCAGAAGCTGCGCGACTTCGGCGACGTGCTCACCAACTGGTACGTGCGCCGCTCGCGCGACCGCTTCTGGCAGGGCGTGGGCGCCGACGGCTCCGGCCGTGAGGCGTTCGACACGCTGTACACGGTGCTCGAGACGCTGACGCGCCTCGCGGCGCCGCTGCTCCCGCTCGTGAGCGAGCAGGTGTGGCGCGGCCTCACCGGCGGGCGCAGCGTGCACCTGACCGACTGGCCCGAGGCGAGCGAGTTCCCGGCCGACCCCGCGCTCGTCGCGGCGATGGACGCGGTGCGCGAGATCAGCTCGACGGCGCTCTCGCTGCGCAAGCAGGCGGGTCGTCGCGTGCGGCTTCCGCTCGCGACGCTCACCGTCGTCAGCGGGGATGCCGCGGCGCTCACGCCGTTCGAGGCGATCCTGCGCGACGAGCTCAACGTCAAGGGCGTCGAGCTCGTGCAGCTCGACGAGCACAGCGCGGAGGCCTACGGGGTCACGAAGCGCCTCACCGTCAATGCCCGCGCGGCAGGTCCCCGCCTCGGCAAGCAGGTGCAGCAGGTGATCCAGGCCGCGCGTTCGGGCGACTGGTCGCTCGACGGTGAGACGGTGGTCGCGGGCGGCGTCGCGCTCGAGCCGGCGGAGTACGACCTCGTGCTCGAGGCGGGCTCGGGCGACGGCGAGCGAGCGCTCGGACTGCTCGGCGACGGCGGGTTCGTGATCCTCGACACGGCGACGACCCCCGAGCTCGAGGCCGAGGGGCTCGCGCGCGACGTCGTGCGCGCAGTGCAGGAGGCGCGCAAGTCGGCCGGGCTCGAAGTGGGCGACCGCATCGCGCTGACCCTCACCCTCGACTCCGCCGGTCGTGCGGCGGCCACGGTGCATCGCGAACTGATCGTCGGTGAGACCCTGGCAACCACGCTCGAACTCCGCGACCTCGACGGCGGCGATGCCGACGCGACGCAGGCGCTCGCCGGCGGTACCAAGGTGCACATCGGATTGGAGAAGGCGTGAACGACGACTTCGAACCCGAAGCCCGCGACGCGGCCGACGCCGTGTACGCGTCGCTCATCGCGCGTGTCGGCGAGGGCGCGCCGCGACCCCGTCTCGAACCGACCCGCCGGACCGTCGAACTGCTCGGCGACCCGCACCGGTCGGCACCCGTGATCCACATCACGGGCACGAACGGCAAGACGTCGACGAGTCGCATGATCGAGAGCCTGCTGCGCGCCTCGGGCCTGCGCACCGGCCTGCTCACGAGCCCGCACCTCGTGCGGTTCACCGAGCGCATCCGGATCGACGGTGAGTCGATCTCCGATGAGGCGGTCGCCCGCAACTGGGAGGAGATCCTCCCGTTCATCGCGATCGTCGACGCCGAGCTCGAGCAGGCGGGCGAACAGCCGCTCACCTACTTCGAGGCGCTGACCGTGCTCGCGTTCGCGTGCTTCGCGGATGCCCCGGTCGACGTCGTCGTGCTCGAGGTCGGCATGGGCGGCGAGTGGGACTCGACGAACGTGGCCGACGGCCAGGTCGCCGTGTTCACGCCCATCGCGCTCGACCACCAGGCTCGCCTCGGTTCCACGATCGAGGCGATCGCGCGAACGAAGTCGGGCATCATCAAGCCCGCCGCGGCCGTCGTGACCGCCCGGCAGTCCGACGAGGCGCTGCGCGTGCTCGAGGACGCGGCCGAGCTCACCGAGTCGACGCTCGCCGTCGAGGACGACGCCTTCGCCGTCACGTCCACGGCCGTCGCGGTCGGCGGGCAGCTCGTCACGATCCGCGGGCTCGCGGGGGAGTACCGAGACGTGCTGCTGCCCATGTTCGGTGCCCACCAGGCCGAGAACGCGGCCGTCGCCGTCGCCGCGGTCGAGGCCTTCATCGGCGGCGGAACCGTCCGGCTGGCCGACGAGGTCGTCGAGCGCGGCCTCGGCGAAGCCACGTCGCCCGGCCGCCTGCAGGTCATCGGCACCGAGCCGACGGTGCTCGTCGATGCGGCGCACAACCCGCACGGCGCGCGTTCGCTCGTGGCCGCGCTCGACGCGGTCTTCGACTTCGACGAGATCGCCGTCGTGTTCGGCGTCGTCGACGACAAGGACGCCGAGGGCATCGTCGGCGAACTCTCCGCGATCACCGGGCCGTTCCTCGTGACCGCGCCCGACTCGGAGCGTGCGCTCTCCGCCGACGTGCTCGCGCCGATCGTGGCCGCCCGTGCCGGAGACCGCGTGACCGTGGCCGAGCGCCTCGACGACGCGCTCGAGCAGGCGCGCGACTGGGCCGGCGCCGGGCCGAAGCGAGCGGTGCTCGTCACCGGTTCGATCGTGCTCGTCGGCGAGGCGATGGCGTACGCGGACGATCACGAATGGGGGAGCGCATGAGCGACGACGTACAGCGTCCCGATGACGTGAACGGCACCGACGAAGCGCACGGCATCGATACTCCCGGCGATCCGGCATCCGATGCCGCCACCGCGCCCGCTCGGGCGCCGCGGTCGATCCGGCAGAGCCTCGCCGCGATCGTGCTCGCCTTCGAGACGATCGTGGTGTTCCTCGCGGCGCTCGTCATCTGGGGGCTCGCGCAGGGCGACGCCGCCCTGGGCGTCGAGTCGGCGCTTCCGTCGTGGGCGGCGCTCGCCGCCGGCGGCGTCATCATCCTCGGCCTGATCGCGACGATCGGACTGCTGCGCTACCGCTGGGCCTACACGCTCGGCTGGGTGCTGCAGGTGCTCATCGTCGTCTCGGGCTTCATCAACCCGGCGATGTTCGTCGTCGGGGCGCTCTTCGGCGGCATGTGGTGGTACTGCATGGTGGCCGGGAGCCGGATCGACCGAGAGCGCGCGGCATTCGCCGCGCCGGGAAAGGACCAGCAATGACCACTGCGATCGAAGAGACCCTCGTCCTCGTGAAGCCCGACGGGGTCGCCCGCAACCTGACCGGTGAGATCCTTCGCCGCATCGAGGCCAAGGGCTACTCGCTCGTCGACATCCGCCTCGTGCAGGCCGACCGTGGGCTGCTCGCGAAGCACTACGCCGAGCACGAGGGCAAGCCCTTCTACGAGCCGCTCGTCGAGTTCATGGAGTCGGGCCCCGTCGTCGCGATCCGCGTGGCCGGCAACCGCGTGATCGAGGGATTCCGGGTGCTCGCCGGCACGACCGACCCGACGACCGCCGCGCCGGGCACGATCCGCGGCGACTTCGGTCGCGACTGGGGCCTGAAGGTGCAGCAGAACCTCGTGCACGGCTCCGACTCGCCCGAGTCGGCCGAGCGCGAGCTCGCTCTCTGGTTCGCCTGACGCGGCCACCGGTGGTCGAGTAGCGACGAAGGAGCGTATCGAGACCCTCCTGCGGATCTCGATACGCGTCGTCGCTGCCCGCCGGCGCTACTCGACCACCGGGGTGCTGCGTCGCTGCGGGCCGGCACACCCGTGAACGGGCGGCTCAGAAGAGGTTCTGCAGGTCGATCATGACGCGCGGGATCGCGTCCATCTGCGCCTGCGCGAGCAGGATGACGATCGCGTAGCTGATGACGGTGATGAGGGGCACCCACTTGAACCACGCGCCGGCGAGCCGGCGGACGCGTGCCGAGGCCGGAATATGCCCCTCGCGCAGGTTGTACAGCGTCAGCGCCCAGAACGTCGGAATGGTGACGGCCCACGTGAGCATGCACCACGGGCACAGCACGTCGAGCACGTAGATGCTCTGGGCGATGAGCCAGCCGACGAACACCAGTGCGCCCGCCACGCCGACGTTGAAGCCGATCCAGAACCAGCGCGCGAAGGTCGCGCCCGCGAGGATCGCCACGGCGATCGTGATGACGACGGGCCAGGCCATGAGCCCGACGAACGGGTTCGGGAACCCGAAGACCGCGCCCTGCCACGAGGCCAGGTTCGTGCTGCACCCGACGAGCACGCCCACGTTGCAGTTCGGCACGTGGCTCGGATCCTGCAGCGTGAGCACCTTCTCGACCGACAACTCGAAGGCGGCGAGCAGCCCGAGGGCTCCGGCGATGATGAGGAAGATCGCGAGGGCGAGCGGCTTGGAGCGCTCGGCGGTGTCGGGCATGCTCGGATTATGGCACGCCGATTCCCCAAGGCGCTGCCAGAGCATGCGATAATCGAGGGAGTCGTCCGGGCCGCGCCCGGCACGGCGCCAACGAAGGCTTTGAGGATGCGACGCATCCGAGTGGGCGGGAGAAACCCGCAAGACGTGGCGATCACGGCAACCGCCGATCGCAGAATTGATGGTTCGGCGGCACTGCGCGAAACGCGGTGCCGCTCCAGAGGAGTACGGATCCACGGCGCGGCCGCGGCATCCGGTGTAGGAGTGCACCAGAGATGGTGGAAGGCAACGAGAAGAACAGCAACGAACCCGATTCGCGCGGCAGCGCCCCCAAGCGGCGCGGCGGCCTGTTCGGCGCCCGACGGTCGCGTCGGGCCTCGAGCGAGCCCGCGCTCGAGTCGGCAGCCACCGAGGGCGTGACCCCCGAGTCGCCCGCGGCGCCGAGCGAGCCGGCCGAAGCCGTGACGCCGGCACGCGACGCGGATGCCGCGGCAGACGCCGGGTCGTCGACCGCGGGGGAGTCGACGGCCGAGGCGCCTGCCGACGAGGCATCCGGCGACGAGGCGCCCGCTGCCGACGAGACCGCGCCGGCGGTCTCGCCGATCCCCGCGACGCTCACCACGACGTCGCTCATCTTCCACGCACCGCCCGTGTTCGAGGTCGCCGAGCGCGACGAACCGCGAACCGACGAGGGCTCGACCGTCCGACGCCGCACCCGTCGCCGTTCGGGTGAAGAGAGCCGTCCGACCGGCGATGAGCCGGCCAACAACGTGGTCAAGGTGCGCAAGCCCCGCGAGCCCGAGCTCATCACCGAGCCGCAGAAGGTCAAGGGCTCCACCCGCCTCGAGGCCAAGAAGCAGCGCCGCCGCGACGGCCGCGACGCGGGCCGCCGTCGTGCGGTCATCACCGAGGCCGAGTTCCTCGCACGCCGCGAGTCGGTCGACCGCTCGATGGTCGTCCGCGAGAAGGGCGGCCGCATCCAGATCGGCGTGCTGGAAGACGGCGTGCTCGTCGAGCACTACGTCGCGCGCAACCAGGATGCATCCCTCATCGGGAATGTGTATCTCGGCCGCGTGCAGAACGTGCTGCCCAGCATGGAGGCGGCGTTCGTCGACATCGGCCGCGGCCGCAACGCCGTGCTCTACTCGGGCGAGGTCGACTGGGAGGCCGCCGCCGAGAACGGCGAGAAGAACCAGCCCCGTCGCATCGAGCTCGCCCTGAAGCCCGGCGATCGCGTGCTCGTCCAGGTCACGAAGGACCCGGTCGGGCACAAGGGCGCCCGCCTCACGAGCCAGGTCTCGCTGCCCGGCCGCTACCTCGTGTACGTGCCGAACGGCTCGATGAACGGCATCAGCCGCAAGCTGCCCGACACCGAGCGCGCGCGCCTCAAGAAGATCCTCAAGGAGGTGCTGCCCGAGAACCAGGGCGTGATCGTGCGCACCGCGGCCGAGGGTGCGACCGAGGAGCAGCTGACGCTCGACGTCAACCGCCTCATCGCGCAGTGGGCCGACATCCAGCAGACGCTCGAGAAGGTGCAGGCGCCCGCGCTCCTGCACTCCGAGCCCGACCTGCTGATCAAGATCGTGCGCGACGTCTTCAACGAGGACTTCCAGAAGCTCATCATCGAGGGCGACGACGCGCGCCAGACGATCGAGCGCTACCTGCGCGCCGTCGCGCCCGACCTGCTCGAGCGCGTCGAGGCGTACGCCGGCGACCGCGACTCGTTCGACGAGTTCCGCATCACGGAGCAGATCGAGAAGGCGCTCGACCGCAAGGTCTGGCTGCCGTCGGGCGGCTCGCTCATCATCGACCGCACCGAGGCGATGACCGTCGTCGACGTCAACACCGGCAAGTTCGTCGGTTCGGGCGGCAACCTCGAAGAGACGGTCACGAAGAACAACCTCGAGGCTGCTGAAGAGATCGTGCGTCAGCTGCGGCTGCGCGACATCGGCGGCATCATCGTGGTCGACTTCATCGACATGGTGCTCGAGTCGAACCGCGACCTCGTGCTGCGCCGCCTCGTCGAGTGCCTGTCGCGCGACCGCACGAAGCACCAGGTCGCCGAGGTGACCTCGCTCGGCCTCGTGCAGATGACGCGCAAGAAGCTCGGCCTCGGCCTCCTCGAGTCCTTCTCGGAGCCCTGCGAGGTGTGCGCGGGCCGCGGCATCATCGTGCACCACGAGCCGATCCTGAAGCACCGCGCCCCGCAGCAGCCCGAGCGCCGTCGCAACCGCGGCGGCGGCCAGTCCCAGCCGCAGCAGCAGCCGGCGACCCCGGCCGCCCCGCACGCCGGAACGCACGCGATCACCGACGACGCGAAGCACGCGCTCGCCCAGATCGCCGCGTCGACGATTCCCCACACCGACGCCAAGGGCGACGAGTCCGGCCTCGAGGCGGCGGCGGCACTGGCCGAGACCGAGGCCGCCGCATCCGCAGCGACCGACGCCCCCACCGGTGGCCGCCGTCGTGGCCGGCACCGCCGCGTGTCGCAGGAGGCGGGCCGCCCGGAGGGCGCGACCGCCGCGACCGCCGATGCAGCGCCCGCGCCGTCGGCCGAGCCCGTCGAGGCGGCGCTCCCGATCATCGACCTGCCCGAGCCGGCCTCCGACCGCAAGCGTCCCGTGCCGACCGCCGAGGCCGAGGTGCTCCTCGACTCGGTGCTCGACGCGCTGCCGGCGCCGAAGAAGGCCGGTGAGGGCCGCACCCGCAGCCGCCGGGTCTCGACGGCCGCGCTCAGCGCCGGTGGCTCGATCCCCGTGATCACCCGTGCCGACGGCGACGCCGGCGACGAGGCATCCGACCGGTCAGAATGACGTGCTGCCTGCGCGGTCGCGCCGTTCGCGCGGCGTGACCCGCAGGCCGCTTCGCCGCAGGCGACGGACGAGCTCACGCGGGCTCACCGGTTCGGCGCCGGCCGCGACCAGGTCGTCGTACCGTTCGATCGGGACGTCGTAGTGGTCGAGGTCGAACGCCCTGGGCGGCAGATCGGCGCGGCGGGCGAACGCCTGCAGTTCCTCGATCGACTCGTCGCTCACGAGGTGCGCCCAGACCGTGCCGTGCTTCGGCCACAGGGGCGTGTCGATGAGGACGGTCATGAGGGGATGCTACGCCGCGATGGCGCACGACGCGCCGTCGCCGCGCGTTTGACCCTCTCAGACTGATCCGGTAAACTCGACCGTTGGTGCCGCTGCTTATCCCAGTGGGCGCCATCTTGCAGTCGAGGCTGCACATCGTTTTCTGGCAGTCACCACCCTTCTTCCCGCTGGGGCGACCGCGCAGTGACAATCCCTTCAGACAGACGGAGCTCCGGCTCCCCAGAGATAGGTACGAGTAGTGGTTTACGCAGTAGTGCGCGCCGGCGGTCGGCAGGAGAAGGTCGAAGTCGGCACCATCGTGACGATGGACCGCATCAAGGCTGACAAGGACGGCAACGTCCAGCTCACCCCGGTCCTCCTCGTCGACGGCGACAAGATCACCTCCGACGCCAAGTCGCTCGCGAAGGTCACGGTCACGGCCGAGGTTCTGGGCGACCTCCGCGGCCCGAAGATCGTGATCCAGAAGTTCAAGAACAAGACCGGCTACAAGAAGCGCCAGGGCCACCGTCAGGAGCTCACGCGCGTCAAGGTCACCGGCATCAAGTAACCCCGCGGCGTCCAAGGAGAATCAGACATGGCACACAAAAAGGGAGCGAGCTCCACTCGCAACGGTCGTGACTCGAACGCGCAGCGCCTCGGCGTGAAGCGCTTCGGCGGCCAGGTCGTCAGCGCGGGCGAGATCCTCGTCCGCCAGCGCGGCACCCACTTCCACCCGGGTGCGGGCGTCGGTCGCGGTGGCGACGACACCCTGTTCGCGCTCGAAGCCGGCGCGGTGCAGTTCGGCAACAAGGGCGGCCGCAAGGTCGTCAACATCGTGGCGGTCGGCGAGTAGTCGACCGACGGTCTTCGTGAGGGCGGGCTTCGGCTCGCCCTCACGTGTTTCATCACTCGGATTTCAGGAGGAGGGGTCGGCATGGTCAGCTTCGTCGACGAGGTGACGCTGTACCTGCGCGCCGGCCACGGCGGCAACGGCTGCGTCTCGGTGCGGCGGGAGAAGTTCAAGCCGCTCGCAGGCCCCGACGGCGGCAACGGCGGCCACGGCGGCGACATCGTGCTCGTCGCCGACCCGCAGGTGACCACGCTGCTCGCGTACCACGGCCGTCCGCACCGGTCGTCGTCGAACGGCCAGCCCGGCATGGGCGACAACCGTGCGGGCGCGGCCGGCGACGACCTCGAGCTGCCGGTGCCCGTGGGCACCGTCGTGAAGGACGATGAGGGCAACGAGCTCGCCGACCTCGCCGAGCCCGGACTCCGCTACGTCGCGGCGGCCGGCGGCCTCGGCGGCCTCGGCAACGCCGCCCTCGCGACCACGAAGCGCAAGGCGCCCGGGTTCGCCCTCCTCGGCACCGACGGCGACGAGATCGAGATCACGCTCGAGCTCAAGACGATCGCCGACGTCGCACTCGTCGGGTTCCCGAGCGCCGGCAAGTCGAGCCTCATCGCCGCGCTCTCCGCGGCGCGCCCGAAGATCGCCGACTACCCGTTCACGACCCTCCACCCGAACCTCGGCGTCGTGCAAGCGGGCGACCACCGGTTCACGGTCGCCGACGTGCCCGGCCTCATCGAGGGCGCGAGCGAGGGCAAGGGGCTCGGTCTCGAGTTCCTGCGCCACGTCGAGCGCTGCTCGGCGCTCCTGCACGTCATCGACTGCGCGACGCTCGAACCTGGACGCGACCCGATCAGCGACCTCGACGTCATCCTCGCCGAGCTCGCGGCGTACCCGGTGCCGGAGGGTCAGATCCCGCTGCTCGACCGCCCGCAGCTCATCGCACTCAACAAGGTCGACGTGCCCGAGGCGAAGGAGCTCGCCGACTTCGTGCGGCCCGAGCTCGAGTCGCGCGGCTACCGCGTGTTCGAGATCTCAACCGTGAGCCACGAGGGTCTCCGCCCCCTCGGCTACGCGCTCGGCGAGCTCGTCGACCGCGCCCGGGCCGAAGCCGCAGCCGCTCCCGCGCCCGAACGCATCGTCATGCGCCCGAAGGCCGTCGACGAGGTCGCCTTCACGGTTCGCGCCGAGGGCGGAAGCTACGGCACGCTGTACCGCGTCATCGGCAAGAAGCCCGAGCGCTGGGTGCAGCAGACCGACTTCGCGAACGACGAAGCCGTCGGCTTCCTGGCCGATCGGCTGGCGAAGCTCGGTGTCGAGGACGAACTCGTGCGGGCGGGCGCCGTGGCCGGTTCGACGGTCGTGATCGGCAAGGGCCAGGGTGTCGTGTTCGACTGGGAGCCGACGCTCACGTCGACCGCCGAGCTCATCACCGCACCGCGCGGCACCGACGCGCGCCTCGACGAGAACCGTCGTGCGACCCGCGCCGAGCGCAAGAGCGAGTACCACGAGCGGATGGACGCGAAGGCCGAGGCCCGCGCCGAGCTCGAGCGCGAGCGCGAGGCGGGCATCTGGGTCGACGACGAGATCGACCCCGCGGCGACCGCCGGCGGTGACGAGGCGACCGAGCGCGAGGACGAGCGGTGAGCCTCCGCTCGCGCTCCGAGATCCCGACGGCCCGCCGGATCGTCGTGAAGGTCGGCTCGTCGTCGATCAGCGGCGAGAACACCGGGCAGATCGCGCCGCTCGTCGACGCGCTCGCGACCGCCTACGGGCGGGGCACCGAGGTCGTGCTCGTCTCGTCGGGTGCGATCGCGACGGGCATGCCCTACCTGCGGCTCGACGCCCGACCCTCCGATCTGGCGACCCAGCAGGCGGCCGCGTCGGTCGGGCAGAACCTGCTCATGGTGCGCTATCAGGACGCGCTCGACCGCTACGACATCGTCGCCGGCCAGGTGCTCCTCACGGCCGGCGACCTGGAGAACGACACCCCGCGCGTGAATGCCCAGCGCGCGATCGACCGGCTCCTGGCGCTGCGCATCCTGCCGATCGTGAACGAGAACGACACCGTCGCGACCCACGAGATCCGGTTCGGCGACAACGACCGCCTGGCCGCGCTCGTCGCCGAACTGATCGGTGCCGACCTGCTCGTGCTGCTCTCCGACGTCGACGCCCTCTACACGAAGCCGCCGCACCTGCCGGGGGCCGAACGCATCGCGCGCGTGGCGTTCGGCGACGAGCTCGCCGGCGTCGAGATCGGCTCGGTCGGTCGCGCGGGCGTCGGCACGGGCGGCGCGGAGACGAAGGTCTCCGCCGCGCGGGTCGCGGCCGAGGCGGGGGCCGCCGTACTGATCACGGCGACGCCGCTCGTGGCCGAGGCTCTGGCGGGCGTCGAGCTCGGCACCTGGTTCGAACCGGCCGGCTGACGCCGCACGGCGGGGCAGTGCTCGACCCCGCCGCCCGACGTCACACGGGACCGGCGAAGGGCGGGCTCGCCTAGGCTTGGACCATGGACGAACCCGACCTGGATCCCGACGTGCTCGACGACCGTCTCGCCGCCGCGAAGGCGGCGTCGTACCGGCTGGCACGGGCCTCGACGGCCGAGAAGGATGCGGCCCTCGCCGAGGTTGCGGCGATCCTTCGCGAACGCGCCGACGAGATCGTCGCGGCGAACGCGCGCGACCTCGAAGCCGGGCGCGACAACGGACTCTCGACGGGCCTGCTCGACCGCCTCGCGCTCGACGTGCGCCGCGTCGGGGCGCTCGCAGACGCGGTGCTCGAGGTGATCGCGCTGACCGATCCGATCGGCGAGACGGTGAGCGGGCGATCGCTGCCGAGCGGGGTGCGCATCGACCAGGTGCGGGTGCCGCTGGGCGTCGTGGGGGCGATCTACGAGGCGCGCCCGAACGTGACGATCGACATCGCGGTGCTCGCCCTGAAGAGCGGCAACGCCGTGGTGCTCCGCGGCGGCAGCGCCGCCGAGCAGACCAACGCCGTCCTCGTCGAGGTGCTGCGCTCCGCGCTCGAGCGTGCGGGTCTCCCCGGCGACGCCGTGCAGACGGTCGACGACTTCGGTCGGACGGGCGCCCGCCATCTCATGCAGGCACGCGAGTACGTCGACGTGCTCATCCCGCGGGGGAGCGCCGGCCTCATCCGGGCCGTCGTCGACGAGGCCAGGGTCCCGGTGATCGAGACGGGTGCCGGTGTCGTGCACATGTTCCTCGACGAGAGCGCGCCCGAGGAGTGGGCGGTCGAGCTCGTGCACAACGCAAAGGTGCAGCGGCCGAGCGTCTGCAACGCGCTCGAGACGTTGCTCGTGCATCGTGCTGCCGCCGAACGGCTGCTGCCCGCCGTGATCGACCGGCTCGAGGCATCCGGGGTCACCGTGCACGCCGACGAACGCGTCCGCGCGATCCGGCCCGACACGGTTCCGGTGACCGACGAGGACTGGGCCACCGAGCACATGAGCCTCGACCTGTCGGTCGGCGTCGTCGACTCGCTCGACGACGCGCTCGCGCACATCCGCCGCTACTCGACGAAGCACACCGAGGCGATCGTCACGAACGACCTCGCCAACGCCGAGCGCTTCCTCAACGAGGTGGACGCGGCGGCGGTCATGGTGAACGCGTCGACGCGCTTCACCGACGGAGCGGAGTTCGGATTCGGCGCCGAGGTCGGCATCTCCACGCAGAAGCTCCACGCACGCGGGCCGATGGGCCTGCCGCAGCTCACGAGCACGAAGTGGATCGTCAGGGGAGCGGGTCACGTGCGCGCCTGAACGCAGCGCACCCTCGACCTCGATAGACTGGCGAGAGCGTTACCCGCAGGATCGAAAGGAACGGCCGAATGAGCCTCACCACCGCAGCGTTGACCGGAACGGTGCTCACCGAGTCGGTGCATGCGCACGAGCTGGGGGTCGAGACCTGGGTGTTCGGGCTCATCGCCCTCATCATCTTCGCGATCCTCGGTATCGTCACCGCGTCGTACCGCGACGTCGCGAACCGCCACCGCGCCAAGGCCGAGGCGTACGCCGCACGTCACGCCGGCGACGCGCACGGGCACGGTCACTGAGGCGAGTGGTCGCCCGGTGACGGTGCCGGGCCGCCGATCCCGCGTCGGGATCATGGGCGGCACGTTCGATCCGATCCATCACGGCCACCTCGTGGCCGCGAGCGAGGTCGCGCAGTCGCACGACCTCGACGAGGTGATCTTCGTGCCGACCGGTCAGCCGAGCTACAAGACGGTCGTGACCCCGGCCGAGCACCGGTACCTCATGACCGTCATCGCGACGGCCTCGAACCCGCGCTTCACGGTGAGCCGCGTCGACATCGATCGCCAGAAGGCGACCTTCACGATCGACACGCTGCGCGACATCCGGCGCGAACGCCCCGATGCCGACCTGTTCTTCATCACCGGTGCCGATGCGATCGCCCAGATCCTCTCGTGGAAGGACGTCGACGAGCTCTGGGAGCTCGCGCACTTCGTTGCTGTGAGTCGCCCGGGACATGTGCTGAGCGTTTCGGGTTTGCCGGAGCAGGACGTAAGCTTGCTTGAGGTTCCGGCTCTGGCGATCTCGTCGACCGACTGCCGGAGCAGGGTGCGCCGGGGTTTCCCGGTGTGGTACTTGGTCCCCGATGGGGTCGTCCAGTACATCTCCAAGCACCATCTCTACCGGAGTGTCGAATGACGTCGTCGAACGAACCGCCGCTCACGCGCCGTGAGCTGCGTGAGCGCGAGCGCCTGCGCGAACAGCAGGCCGCTTCGTCGACCCCCGACGCCGCACAGCCGTTCACGGCACCGTCCGCTCCGACGGCGACTCCCGCGGTTCCGCCGCAGGCACCCGCCGTTCCCGCGCCGCAGCCTGCGACGCCCGCCCCGCAGCCGGTCAACCCGCAGTTCGCCGCGCCGGTCCAGGCTGCGGCCGCGCAGGTCGCGCCGAGCCCCAGCTACGCGCCGCCCCGTCCTGCCGGCGGCTTCGACGCCGTGCTCGCGACCCCGCAGGCGCCGACGCAGTCGCAGGTTCCGCAGCAGAATCCGTTCGCTCCGCAGCCCGTGACCCCGATTCAGGCCGCTCCTCCCGTGGCGGCTCCGGTGCCGGTGATCCCCGCGCCCGCGAACCCGATCGCCGCGGCATCGGCTCTTCCGGTCGAGTCGGCGCCGACGGCCTCGGCGGCCCCTGCCTCGCCGCAGACACCCGAACGCACGCTGACCCGGCGTGAACTGCGGGCGATGCTCGAGGGATCGGCGCTCGACGAGTTCGACGGCGAACTCGACAGCGACGACGTTCCGGGCGCATCGCAGGCCGTGCCGTCTCCGCAGGCCGCGCACCCGCAGGTCGTGCACCCGCAGACGGGGCTGCCGCTCTCGTCGACGCACCCGGCGCCGCCCGCACCGCCGCAGACGGCCTCGCCGCTCGTGCTGCCCGGTTCGCAGGCGGCGATGCCGGCGTCGCTCGCGACCCCGATCGACCAGGTGCCCACCCCGGCGCCGAGCGCACCCGCTCACTGGACCACCCAGCTCGACGTTCCCGACGACGAGCCCTCGGGGCCGTTCGACCAGCTGCTGTCTCGTGGCTCGCTGAGCCACGGGGTCCCGACGACGACGAACGCGCTGATCCTGCCGTCGCTGCCCGACAGCGGGGCGTTCGGCGACTCGCTCGCGCAGTCGGGCGAGGTGCTCGCGACCGGATCGATCGACCTGCCGCGAAGCTACGGTGCGACGGGCGTGCACCCGAGCCAGATCGACTCGTCCGACGTCGACCGTCTGTTCGACAGCGTCGAAGAAGTCGGCACCGGGGTCGCGCCGGTGGCCGCGACGAGCGCGATCAGCACCCAGGGCGCCGCCCGCACGATGATGGCCCCGCCGAAGAAGGAGGGCATGAACGTGCCCCTCGTGCTCGCGGTCACCGCCGGTGTGCTCGCGCTCGGTGTGGTCGGCACGCTCGTGATCGGCGCCATGTCGGGACTCTTCTGAGCTCGACATCTCCGCAGCCGACGCCCGCCACGATCTCCGACTCCGATTCTCATTCCGAAAGTGAGCGAATGACCGCATCCGCACAAGCCCTCGACGCCCTCTCACGCGCGGTGCGCGCAGCCGATGCGAAGGGTGCCGAAGACCTGGTGGCGCTCGACGTGTCGGGACCGTTGCCGTTCGCCGACGTGTTCCTCCTCGCGACCGGAAACTCGGAGCGCAACGTCGTCGCGATCGCCGACGCCGTCGAAGAGGCGCTCGGTCGGGCCGGCCGCCGCGAAGGCCACGATGCGGGACGATGGGTGCTGCTCGACTTCGGCGACCTCGTCGTGCACGTCTTCCACCGCGAGGAGCGCATGTACTACGGGCTCGAGCGGCTCTGGGCCGACTGCCCGGCGGTCCCGCTCGAGCCGTTGCTCGCGGCCAAGGGCTGATCGGCGGGCGAATCGCCCGGGGTGCCCTCGTCGATTTCGCGAGGTGGCATCCGCTGGTGTAAGCTCGACATGTTGCCCCGCGAGAGCGGGAGACAGCGGAGCGAGAGCTCCGACCACGTCGGGTGATTCCCGATACGGGTCTGTGGCGCAGCTGGTAGCGCACCTGCATGGCATGCAGGGGGTCAGGGGTTCGAGTCCCCTCAGATCCACCAAGAACCCCTGATGAATCGCGAGATTTGTCAGGGGTTGTTTCGTAGAAATGGGCCGGAAACGGGCCGTTGGGGCTGTTTTGGGTCACTTTTCAGAACGATGACAGGCTTCCACAGGCATCCACATGCGATGTCCTGAGAGAGTAAGCAATGCGGCGTGATGCGCACTCCTGAGGAGTATGAGCACATCAACCGATCACACCGTTCCAGCATCCCGGTTCGTCGACGAGCTGGGGGACTACCTCAGCGTCGACGAACTGGCGCAGTACCTGCAGCTGTCCAAAGAGACGATCTACCACTGGCGTCTCGAAGGCACCGGCCCGAAGGCCACCAAGCTCGGCAAACATCTGCGATACAGCCGCGAGAACGTTCAGGCTTGGCTACAGGCCCGGACGGATCGACGGTGAGGACGGCGATGGCTTCATACTCTGTGAACACAGAGGGCGATTACGATGCCACGCAGCAGAATGGAACCCGGCTCACACGGGGAAATCACCTACCACGACCTGCCCGACGGCCGAGTTCGCGGCACCGTCATCTTCCGCCGCATCGACGGGAGCTACGGCAAACTCCGCACCCGCGCGATCTCGAGGGCGAGCGCGCGTCGTACGTTGGTCGAAAAGGTTGGCGACGAGTACGAGGCGGTTCAAACCACGGGGGACGGACTCACGCCGGACTCGCTTTTCATCGATCTCGCGCACGAGTACATGGAGCACGTGGCGTTCACGGGGGACCAGCGCGACACGACGCGGCACGAGAACCAGCGCCTGATCGAGAAGAAGATCGCGCCACTGATGGGATCGCTCGCCCTTCGCGAGATCAAGGCGAGCACGGTGCTGCGGGTCTACAAGACGATCCATCGGGCGACGCCGCGACAGGCCGACTCGTGCAAAGCGCTGATCAGCCAGATTTGCTCCTACGCCGTCATGAACGACCTCATGATCGCCAACCCGGCGCGCGAGGTGAAAAGCGCGAAGCGCCGACCGAAACCCATCTACGCGCCGGACGCGATGGAGCTGGAGAGCTTCCGGGCGTTGATACGCGACTACCAGGATCGCGAAGATCGGATGGGGCCGCGGCCATCCGATCTGCTCGGCGATGTCGTGGATCTGATCCTCGCCACCGGCGCTCGCGTGAGCGAGGCGGTCGGCCTCAAGTGGCAATTCGTTGACCTCGACGCCGAACGGCCGAGCATCACGATCGCCGGGAAGATCGTGGACTCCAAAGGCCAGACGAAGCACTACGAGGACTACCTCAAGTCTGAGTCAGGTTGGCGGCGGATCTCAATTCCAGTCGAACTCGTGCCAATGCTCCGTCGCCGCAAGATTGCATCGGGCGGCAACGAGTTCGTCTTTCATACCCGCACTGGGGCACCCAGCGGCACGCAAGATGTGCACCGGTCGCTCCGGCGAGTCCGCGAATGGGCCGGGCTTGAAGAAGAGCTCGTGCCGCACGCTCTCCGAAAGTCAGCGGTGACAGCTGTTGCCGACGCACTCGGCATTGAGGGGGCCGCCCAGTTTGCCGGCCACAAACGTTCGCGCGTCACTGAGCAGTACTACGCGAAGCGTGCCGTTCAGGCTCCCGACACGTCAGTGGTGCTCGGTAGTTTCCAGCGCGCTATGCGCACGCAAGGCGAGGCAGTTGACCTCGAAGTCGCGAGCTCGGTCGTTGGACATGATGAGCAAGTGTTCTCGTCGGGAAAACGACTGGCGCCCGTGCATCCAGCCGCAGAAGCATCCAACCGTATCTCGGCATCGTCGACGTACTCGAGAACTGTTCGATGAAATTCTGGCGACGGGGCGTGCCCGTCCATTCGGGTCTGACGTCCTCGAAATGAGGGCCTCAGACAGGCGCGCGTCGATCACCTCGAAGTCGATTCCGACGTGAACGACATGCTGCGACTGGTTTCGAGCAAGAAAGCAGCCGGCCGTTCTTCAGCGGAACTGGACATGCGGACGGAAACGAAGGCTCCTCCATGCGATGTCAGGGCGTGCGCACGCAGAATTCACGCCGTAGGGCTTCGGGCGCGGGGCTCTGGTCCGCGCCGTGTGGCGGTTCCAAATTGGAGGAAATCCATCTGCTTGCGTTCGGCAGAGGAATACGCCCGCGAACGGTGTAGGTATCTTCCGGGGCGTTGAGGGCGACCGCGCAGAATGTCTCCAGCTGCTTGATCCGCCTGGGCTTCGCGGGGCCAGGCGGTCGCATACCGCGAGCCGTGCTGTTCGTCAATCAGCTCCGCACAGCGTTAAAGTGCTGCGACGAGTGCATCGGCTGCGGCGCGTGAGCGCGTCATCCGAGTCGGGTCGGCATCGAAGTCACCGAGGAAGACGGAGCCGAGAGCGCAGGTGAGCACGCCGTATGCCACGGTCATGCAGGCGTCGGGCGATGAATCGGGATGGCTTGCGGCGACGAGGTCGGCGAGTTGGAGCCGGGTCGCCGTGTAGGCGGTGGTAAGCACCTCGGCGATCTCGGGGCTGGTGCGCGACAGCTGCACGAAGCCGAGCACGACCGCGTTCTCGCGGTCGGGGGCGCTGAACACGGGGCCGAACAGGTAGTCGAGCGCCGACTCGAGGTCGGTCGTTCCCGCTGGCAGTATCGAGCCCACCTCGCCGATCTGGTCGCCGAAGAGCGCGATCGCCGCGTCGAGCAGCAGCTTGTCACGGTTACCGACGAAATGGCGCACATGGCCGCGCGACATACCGGTCGCGGTGGCGATGCGGTCGAGCGTCGTGCCGTGGATGCCGTGCTCGGCAATCGTCGCCATCGTCGCGTCGAGGATCTGCTCGCGCCGTTCTGCGGCGACGGAGGGGCGTGCCATCGACCCTTCTCCTCTCGTGGGGTGCTCTGCCCGAGTGTAACGTCCGGCCAGTTTAGTCTAGTCCGACTTGACTATTTACGGGGATCTCCGTAACGTGACCGTCACCGCATCGGCATACCCTGCCGAGCACCGTCTCAAAGGAGTGACATGACCGACATCCAGCGCATCCCCCCGGCGCCCGAGAGCCCGCTCTCGCAACCCGTGCGCGTCCGGATGCGCGATGGGGTGCTGCTCGCCGGTGATGTCTACCTGCCCGGTGCACCTAACGCCACTGACTCCGCGCCGGGCGACACGATTCTCATCCGCCTGCCGTACGACAAGTCGGGCGTCTACTGTTTCATCCCGCAGGTCGCCGAGTACCTCGCGCAGCATGGCTACCGGGTCGTCGCGCAGGACGTGCGCGGCAAGTTCCGCTCCGAGGGCGACGCGCTGCTCTTCGTCAACGAGGTCGACGACGGCTACGACACGATCGAATGGATCACGAAGCAGTCCTGGTCGAACGGCAGCGTCGCGATGTGGGGCGACAGCTACTACGGCTACACGCAGTGGGCCGCCGCGGCGAGCGGGCACCCGGCGCTCAAGGCCATCGCGCCGCGAGTCACCGGGACCGGCCTCGGCGAGCCGGTGCGCCGGAACGCCGAGCAGCGCACGCGCCCGGTCGAGTGGGGGGTCACCTACATGTATCCGCTCACGAACTTCTTCGCCAACGACACGCTGCACTGGGAGCCCGACTGGACGCGTCGCGACTTCGCGGCCCAGGCTGAGGAGTTCATGGCCGAGGTCGGTGCCCGCGGGCTGAGCTACGACCAGTGGTACCCGAACCCGGTCGTGCTGCGCCGCTTCCCGAACGGCGACCCGTTCGCCGGACGATCGGTACCAGCGCTGCACACCATCGGGTGGTGGGACAACTGCGCTCCACTGTCGTGGGCCGACGTCGAACAGATCTCGCGCCGCCCGAACTGGGACGCGCATCACTACCTGCGCATCGAGTCGATCGATCACGAGAGCTATCAGCTGTTCGAGGCCGACGGCGACCGCGTCGCCGACCGCAGCGACGAGCAGATCCGCGACCTCCTGCCGCGCATCCTCGACCCCGCGCTCGCCTTCTTCGAGGTCTTCGTGCGCGGCAATGGATCGGCTGGCTGCCTGCCTCGCGTCACCTGGAACCTCGCAGGCACCGACGGCATGCGCGAGAGCGCGGCATGGCCGCCCGCAGGTGCGCGTCGCGTCATCCGGTACGCGACCAGCGAGGGAGGCCTCGCAGTCGAGCCCGCCGCCGATGAGACGGTGCTCGCGTGGGTCCATGATCCCGACGACCTCGTGCCGTCGAGTGTGCCCGACGCGTTCTCCTTCTTGTTGTACCTTCCCGACGAGGCGGCACTCAGCGAGCGTGCCGACGTGTTGCACTTCGACTCCCCGCCGCTCGCCGCCGACGTCGATCTCGCGGGTCCAGTCTCGGCTCGCATGCGGATCGCCTCGGACGGGCCGGTCATGGACTGCTTCGTACGAGTGCTCGACGTCGCCCCCGACGGCAGTGCGCTGCGCATCGCGCGCGGCCAGGTGCAGCTGCTCGACGCGAACAACGCCGACGGCCCCGCCGTCGTCGATATCGACCTCGGCCACGTCGGGTACCGCCTGCGGGCGGGGCACCGGCTGCGGGTGCACGTCTCGAGCAGCGACTACCCCGAGTTCCTACCGCAGACCGGCACGGGCGCCGATCCATGGACCTGGGGCGAGACCCGCGCCAACGCCCAGTCGCTCGTCGTCGGCGGCGCCGACGGGTTCGAGCTCACCCTCACCGTCCTCGATGGAGACCTCCCGTGAATCCCACTGCCGCTGCATCGTGGCCGCGCCTCGAGTACGTCTTCGAGATCCGCGCCACGATCGACCCCGAGTTCCACATCGGTCGCGGGCCCGAGGAGCAGCTCTCGTTCACCCCGGTGTCGGGCGGCAGCGTCGCCGGGCCGCGGCTGAACGGCGAGGTGCTTGGGGGCGGCGGGGACTGGGCGGTCGAGCGGTTCGGCACCGCCCAGCTCGAGGCCCGATACCTGATCCGGGCCGACGACGGCGCTGTGGTCGACATCCTCAATCGCGGCTACTTCCGGGCGACCCCCGGGGTGCTCGAGCGGATGGACCGCGGCGAGCACGTGCCCGAGGACGACCCGGGCCTCTACTTCCGCACCGCGCCGGTCTTCCAGACCGACGCGCCCCAGCACCGCTGGCTCGCCGAGCACCAGTTCGTCGGCCTCGCCCGCGACGAGGACGGCCAGGTCTGCATCCGCGTCTTCCTGCTCGCCTGAATCCCCGGCCGCGACATCCCCACACGACCCCATCACCCCGCATCACCAACCGAACGGACCCCCACCATGAACCGAACCCGACTCGCGGCAGGCGCCGTCGCCTGCGCCGCGTTGCTCGCCCTGACCGCGTGCACCCCGCGTGACAGCGCCGATGTCGATGGCGACCCCGGCGAGCTCACGATCGTCGACGCGCTGCCCGCGGGCACGAAGGCCGTCGACGAGGTCACCTGGGCGATCGCCGAGGGCGAGCCCGCCACCCTGAACCCGGCCGCGTCGGCGAACCTCATCATCCCCAACCTGTGCGACAACCTGCTCTCGCTGCAGCCCGACTTCTCGATCGAGCCCGGCATCGCGACGAGCGCCGAGTTCGTCGACCCGGTGACCTTCGTCATCGAGCTGCGCGACGACGTGACGTTCTGGGACGGCAGCCCCGTGACGGCCGACGACGTGGTCTACAGCCTGCAGCAGGGCATGAACCCCGAGTCGCAGTGGTACGGCGCCTTCGCGCTCGTCGTGCCCGATCCCGCCACGGGCATCGTCGCGACCGGCCCGAACGAGGTCACCGTGCACTTCGTCGCCCCCGACTCGACCTTCCGCGACGCGCTCGCCGGCCAGGGCGGCGCCGTCATGCAGAAGGCGTTCGGCGAGGCGGCGGGCGACGCGCTCGGCACGCCCGACGGCGGCCTCATGTGCACGGGCCCGTACGAGCTCGCAGACGGGGGCTGGAAGCCGGGCAGCGCGATCACGACGACAGCGAACGCGGACTACTGGAACGGCGCACCGCTCGTGAAGACGCTGACCTACACCTTCGTCAACGACGGGTCGACCCTCGCGACCGCCCTCACGCAGGGCGAGATCGACGGGGCCATCAACGTCTCGCCGAGCTCGCGCGCGGTCTTCGAGGGCGACGGCGCCGGCACACTCACGATCGGCCACTCGACCGCGTCGTACAGCTTCGGCCCGACGACCGCAACGGGTCCCGCGGCGAACCCGAAGATCCGCCAGGCGCTGAGCCTCGCCATCGACCGCGACCAGTACCTGCAGACCGTCGTGAACGGCCTCGGCTACGTGCAGAAGACGCTCGTGCCGGAGTTCTCGTTCCAGTCGATGGCGGAGGCCGACGTGTACCAGGCCGGCTACGACGCGCTCGCGGACCCCGAGGTCGACCTCGAGCAGGCGAAGCAGCTCGTCACCGACAGCGGCGAGGACGTGAGCGAGCCGCTCGTCGTCGCGGTGCCCGCGGGCGCCAAGGAGTTCGAGCAGACCGCGACGATCATGCAGGCCGCCGGCGAGAAGATCGGCCTCGACCTCGAGATCGACGAGATGCAGGCCTCCGACTTCGGTGCGCTGTTCTACGACCCCGCCAAGCGCGAGGGCGTCGACTTCGTCGCCACGCAGGGGTACCTCGAGACCCCGGGCGTGCTCGGCTACCCGTCGCTGTTCGTGCTGCCCGCCGAGCAGGGCGGCATCTTCAACTGGAGCGGCTACGACGACGGCGAGGTGACCGCGCACATGATGGCCGCCCGCAATGCGACCGACGTCGAGGCGGCCGCGAACGAGTTCGTCGCCGCGCAGGCCGTCTACGCCCCCGACCAGCTGCAGGTCACGCTCGCGGGCACGTACCAGCTCACCTACCTGAACGACGAACTCACGGGCGTCACCACGTCGGTCGCCGCGTACAGCAGCCCCTGGGCGCTGCACCTCGGCGGCAAGTAGGCCGGCCGGCGGTCGCGCACGCGAGGACGAACGAAGAGAGGAACGGTGCGGTGAACACCCTGACCCGAATGCTGCTGGAGCGGCTCGGCGGCCTGCTGCTGACGCTGTTCCTCGCGAGCATCGTCATCTACTCGGCGGTGCTGCTCACCGGCGACCCGATCGCGGCGCTCGCCGGGGGCGCCAAGCCGACGCCCGAGCTCATCGCCGAAATCCGGGCCGAGTACCACCTCGACGACCCGGTCTGGCAGCGCTACTGGGAGTGGCTCACGGGTGCGATCCAGGGCGACTTCGGGCGGTCGTTCGTCTACAAGACGGCGGTGACGACGCTCGTGGCGCCGCGGTTCGCCATCACTCTGCAGCTCGTGCTGCTGACGGTCGTGCTGATCCTCGTGTTCGGCGTGGGCTCCGGCATCCTGGCCGCGACGAGGGGCCGCGCGGTCGACCGCGCCGTGGCGACGGGGACGTCGCTGGGAATGGCGCTGCCGACGTTCGTCGTCGCGATCCTGCTGATCTGGATCTTCGCGAAGAGCCTCGGCTGGTTCCCCGTATACGGGGAGGGCGACGGCGCCTGGGATCGCCTGTGGCACCTCGTGCTGCCCGCGATCTCGCTCGCGGTGCTGTTCATCGCGTACATCAGCCGGGTCACCCGCAGCGCGCTCGTCGCGCAGCTGCACTCCGAGCACGTCGACACGGCGAGGGTGCGCGGCATCCCGCGACGCCGGGTGTTCGGGGCGCACGTCTTCCGCAACGCGTCGCCGCAAATCCTCGCGATCGCGGGCACGACGATCGCCGGGCTCTTCGCGGCGTCCGCGATCGCCGAGGTGGCCTTCGGGCTCGGCGGCATCGGATCACTCCTCGTGCAGGCCGCGGCCCGTGCCGACCTGCCGGTCGTGCAGATCGTGTCGCTGCTCCTCGTAACGATCTTCGTCGTGCTGAACGCGGTCGCCGACCTCGTGAGCGCGCTCATCGACCCGACGAGCGTCGAGGGGGGTGCCCTCGCATGAGCGTCGCGCAGATCGCACCGGGGGCGGTGCCCGCCGCGGCCCGTCGCGCGGCGAAGCGCGACTGGACCTTCGTCGTCGCGCTCGCCGTGCTCGCGGTCGTCGTCGTCATCGCGGTCGCCGGACCGTGGCTCGCGCCCTACGACCCGTACGAGCTCTACGTCGGCCCCGTGAACGGCGCGCCGAGCGTCGAGCACCTCTTCGGCACCGACGACCTCGGCCGCGACATCCGCTCGCGGGTGCTCGTCGGCGCCGGGGCGAGCGTGTTCGCACCCGTCGTCGTGGTGCTGCTCTCGACCCTCCTCGGCGTGGCGCTCGCGCTCGCCGCGGCGTGGTTCGGCGGGTGGGTGTCGGGCGGCATCGCACGACTCGTCGATGTCATCTTCGCGATCCCGGGCCTCGTGATCGCGGTGCTCGCGGTGACGCTGTTCGGCAAGGGGCTCGTCGCCCCCGTCGTCGCGCTCGCGATCGCCTACGTCCCCGTCGTCGCCCGGCTGACCCGTACCACCGCCTCTCGCGAGCTCGGCAAGCCGTACATCGCGGCGCTCACGGTGCAGGGCGTGTCGAGCCTCGCCATCTGCTTCCGGCACCTCGTGCCGGCCATGATCCCGATCGTCGCCGCGCAGATGGCGGTGGGCTTCGGGTACGCGATGCTCGACCTCGCCGCGATCTCGTTCCTGGGCCTCGGGCAGCAACCGCCCGCGCCCGACTGGGGATCGATGATCTCGAGCGGCCAGGCGAGCATCCTCGCCGGCGCCCCCGAGCAGTCGGTCTTCCCGGCGATCCTCGTCGTCGTCACCGTCCTCGCCGTTGGCATCGTCGGCGCGCGCGTCACAATCTGGGCCGAGGAGAAGGAACGATGAACGCACCCGTGCTCGAGATCGAGGGCCTCGACGTGTTCGCGCCCGGCGCCGACGGGCCCCGTCAGCTCGTCTTCGGCAGCACGCTCGCGGTCGGCCGCGGCGAGGCGGTCGGCCTCGTCGGCGAATCCGGCTCGGGCAAGACCCTCACCGTGCGCGCCGTCGCCGGCCTCCTGCCCGACGGGTTCACGACGAGCGGCACGATCCGCATCGACGGGCGCGACCTGGGGGCGATGAGCGCCCGCGAGCTCCGCGACCTGCGCGCCCGCCGCCTCGGCATGGTGTTCCAGACGCCGCGGGCGCACCTGAACCCGCTCCGCACGATCGGCGACTTCATGACCGAGGCGCTCGTGCACGTCGCCGACGTGAGGCCGGATGCCGCCGCGAAGCGCGCCATGGACCTCCTCGACGAGGTCGGCATCACCGATCCCGCCCGGCGCATGCGGCAGCATCCCGCCGAACTGTCGGGCGGCCTGCTGCAGCGCGTCATGATCGCCGCGACGCTCGCGATGGACCCCGACCTCCTGCTCGCCGACGAGATCACGACGGCGCTCGACGTGACGACGCAGGAGGAGGTCATGGCGGTCATCGCCGACCTGCGGGCCCACCGCGAGCTCTCGCTGCTGTTCATCACGCACGACCTCGCGCTCGCCGGGGCCGTCTGCGACCGGGTGAACGTCATGCAGCACGGGCGCATCGTCGAGACGCTCCGCGCCGCGACCATGCGGCAGGACGCGCGGGACGACTACACGAGGGTGCTCATGTCGGCGTCGCTCGACGAGGCGCCCCCGATCGAGACGGATGCCCCTGCCGCGCGCCCGATCATGACGCTGGCGAACCTCAGCAAGGCGTACCTGGTGCGCGGTGCGAACGGCCGCCGGGACACCCTCGTCGCCGTCGACGACGTCTCGATGGAGCTCGCGCCGGGCGGCTCCCTCGGCATCGTGGGCGAGTCGGGGTCGGGCAAGTCGACCACCGCGCGCCTGCTGCTCGGCCTCGAGCGCGCCGACGGCGGCACGATCACGGTCGACGGCGAGGACTGGAGCGTGCCCGCGCGCCGCGGCGCCGAACGGCGGCGCCGCGCGAAGATCGCGCAGATGGTCTTCCAGGACCCGTACCAGTCGCTCGACCGCCGCCAGACGGTGCGGCAGTGCCTCGTCGAGGCGGTGCGGGTGCACCGGCCGCGCGACGCGAAGGCCGCCGTCGACGCCCGCATCGCGGAGCTCATGTCGCAGGTTCGCCTCGACGCCGGGCTGCTCGACAGCCGGCCGCGCGCCCTCTCGGGCGGTCAGCGGCAGCGGGTCGCGATCGCCCGCGCGCTCGCGGCAGACCCCGTGCTGCTCGTGCTCGACGAGGCGGTATCGGCGCTCGACGTGACGACGCAGGTCGAGATCCTGACGCTCCTCGACTCGATCCGTCGCGAGACAGGCGTCGCGCTGCTCATGATCACGCACGACCTCACCGTCATCCGGCGGCTGTGCGACCAGGTCGTCGTCATGCGGCAGGGGCGCATCGAGGAGCGCGGCACCGCCGCGCAGATCCTCGACGAACCCTCGGCCGAGTACACCCGGCTGCTGCTCGACTCGATCCCGCGCGAGGGCTGGACGCCCAGACGGCGCAGACTGGGTCGTACGCAGTCCCTGCCGACCGTCACCCGATCGAGCGCCATGATCCCCGACGCCTGACCCTGTCGACCGGATCGCCGATCAGGCTGTTTCGGCTCGTCTGAGGCGGGCTTCACTTGGGATGCCGCGGCGGAGGCATCCCCGACCCAGCACTTGCGGAGAGAATCGAGAACGACATGACTGAACTAGCCGACCTCGTCATCGTGAACGGCCGAGTCTTCGACGGCCGCGTGCGCACTGTGCACACCGCCGTCGCGGTCGCGACCGACCGCATCGTGCGCGTTGGTTCGGACGCACGCGTGCTCGAGCTCCGCGGCGACGCAACGCGCGTCGTCGACGCGGCCGGCGGGGTCATCCACCCCGGCTTCGTCGACGCGCACGTGCACGCGGCGTTCGCGGGGGTCGAGCGGCTGAGTCTCGATCTGACGCCCGCGACGAGCATCGAGCAGACGCTCGCACTCATCCGGGCCGCCGCCGAGGGCAGCGAAGCCGGCTGGATCACGGGCGGTGGCTGGAGCCACGAGCTCTTCCCGACGCCGACGCGTCACGAGCTCGACGCCATCGTGCCCGACCGACCCGTCGCACTGAGCGACGCGGGGCACCACACGCTGTGGGTCAACTCGCGGGCGCTCGAGCTCGCGGGCGTCGACCGCGACACCCCGCAGCCGCACAACGGGCGCATCCATCTCGACGCCGACGGCGACCCGACCGGCTACCTCAACGAGACCGCGGCCGAGCTGGTCGGGCGGGCGATCCCACGGGCCACCGACGACGAGGTGCTCGCCGGGTTGCTGAACGCGCAGGAGTACCTGTGGTCGATAGGCGTAACGGGGTGGCACGAGGCGATCCTCGGCGAGTACAACGGCAAGGGCGACTGCACACCCGCGTACCTACAGGGTATCGCCGACGGCGGGCTGCGCAGCGCGGTCTCTGGTGCGCTTTGGATCGCGCCCGGGCTACAGCTCGACGAGGTGCCCGCGCTCGTCGCTCGGTTCGTCGAGCTGCGCGAGCGGAATGCTCGTGCGGGATTCTCGACCTCGACCGCGAAGGTGATGATCGACGGTGTGCCGCACGGGGAGACGGCGGCGCTCCTCGAGCCGTACTGCAACCACGGCGACGGATTCGCCGGCGAACTGCACTTCGACGAGGCGGTGATCCGGGCATTCGTCGCCCAGCTCGACGCCGCGGATTTCGCGCTGCACCTGCACATCATGGGCGACCGCGGCATCCGGGTCGCGCTCGACGCGATCGAGGCGGCGCGCGCGGCGAACGGGCCGGTGCACGCGCAGGCACCGCGCCACCACATCGCGCATCTCTCGATGGTGCAGCCCGAGGATGCCGCGCGGTTCGGCCCGCTCGGCATCACCGCGAACATCCAGGGCCTGTGGGCCGCTCCCGACCCGTACGTCGTGCCGATGATCGGCGAGGAGCGGATGCTCGCCGGCTACCCCTTCCGCGCGATGGCCGACGGCGGGGCGCAGCTCGCGATGGGCTCGGACTGGCCGGTGTCACCTCCCGACCCGTGGCTCGCGATCCACGTGGTCGTGAACCGCTGGGCGCCGCCGCCTCCCGAGGCCCCCGCGCCGCCGATGCCCGAGGGTGCCGAGTCCGGCGCCCTGCCGCCGACCCTCGACGCGGAGCACCAGGCTCTCACGCTCGAGCAGGCGTTCGCGGCCTACACGTCGGGTTCGACCGAGCTCGTGCTCGGCCGCCCGGGCCGTGTGCGGGTCGGCGAGCGAGCCGACCTCGCGGTCGCCACGGGCGACCCGTTCGACCTGCCCGCCGAGGCGATCGTCTCTCTGCAGACGGCCGTCACCGTAGTCGGGGGCGAAATCGTGTACGAGCGGTGAGCCCGTATCGTGAGGGACAGATGACTCACCCAGAGCGTGGAAGGAGGATTTCGTGAGCGCGCGGACGACCATCACCCAAGTCGGCTTCGAGTCGATCGACGTCGTCGCGCCGCTGTGGGAGGCGCTGTTCGACCATCATCGCTCCATCGGCGCGGCCGGGTTCGCCGTCATTCCACGGGAGCGGACATGGGCGCTTCGCCGCGCCCACTACGAGCGTGTATTCGCGGGGGAGGCGAACCCCACCCTCTGGATCGCCCGGCGGGAATCCACGGCGATCGGGTACGCCGTAGCGTTCGACGAGTTCGTCGCCGGATCCGAGGGCAGGATGCTGGAGACGCTGAGCGTTGCTCCCGACGCGCGGGGGAGTGGCCTGGGAACACGACTGATGGCGGCGTTCGACGGCGAGGTGCGCCGACGCGGCCTCGTCGCCGCGCTCGACGTCATGAGTGGAAACGATCGAGCGAAGTCGCTCTACCTTCGGCAAGGATTCGAGCCGCACTCGGAGATCTGGATGCGATCAAGACCAGCCGCCGGGAAAGGAACTGAGCAGGCGCCTGCGAGCTTGTCGGAACTCGTTGCGCAGGCAGGACTCCAGTTGACGATCGTTCCAGGTCCTGACGACACTTGGCAGTCGTCCGATCGAATCGCAGTACTCATCACTTCAGCGATCGAGGCCGGTTCGAACCAACTTGCCACGCTCGAGGCGATCGATGCATTGCAGCGTGTCGGTTGCTGGACCATCCAGGTCGTGATGCCGGCGTCTCCCAGCGGGGTGTCGTTTCGAATGAGCTTGCGCGCCGCCGGGTTCGCGCCCTGTCTGGAGCGAATGGTCCGGCGTTGACGAAGCGATGCAGCCGTTGCCGTCGAGAGCCGCCTGCTCGCAACGAGATCGTGAACGCTCAGGCTCGGCGAAAGAGGTCGGCCTGGAAACGATAGGCGTCGCCCCGGTACGTGTTCGTGCCGAGGAGGATGGGAGTGCCGTCGGTCGAGTAAGCGACCTCTTCGCCGATGAGCACGGCGGCGCCCACGACCGTGTCGAGCAGCCGGGCCATCGACGCATCGGCGGTTGCGGCCATCACGCTGTACGCGCTCCGGTGGATGGCAATGCCGCAGCGCTCGCGAAGTGTTTCGTAGAGCGAGGCGTCGTCGAGTGGAGCATCGGCCAATTGGGGCGCTCGTTCCTCGGCCACGACGACGACATCGAAACACACCGGACGCCCATCGAGGCCGCGAAGCCGATCGATCTGAATCACGGGGGAGGTGGGCGCGACGCGGAGGGTGTCGGCTTCGGACAACGTGGCCGGGCGCACCTCTTGTCGGAGCACTCGCGCCGTCGGTCGCAGCCCTCGGGCGCGTGCCATCTCGGTGAACGACTGCAGGGTGCTCGGCGGCTCGCCGACCACATTCGCGGGAACGAACCAGCCGCGCTGCGCCGAGCGGGTGAGGCGGCCCTCGTCTTCAAGCGCGGCGAGCGCTGCGCGAAGCGTGACGCGGCTGACGCCCAAGCGTGCAGACAGCTCGCGTTCGCCGGGCAGCCTCGTTCCAGCGGCGTAGACGCCCTGGTCCAACTCCTGAGCGAGCTGGTCATAGGCCTGCGTGGCGGCGGCAGCGAGAGTCACGACGACACGGTACCACACGTCGAGACTGGTGCAAGATTCTTGAGAATTGGTTTACAACTGGAATAACTGGTTTATTCGTGGTAGCTTGCCCGTGACGGTCCCCCCGCCGTCCGGGCTGCTGCATCAGGCCTGTTGAGGTTTCTCGTCCCCACACACCACGACGGAGTGAACATGTACTCGAAGAAGACCCGCCTCGCGGCGGTCGCGATCGGCTCGATGGCGGCGCTCGCACTCACCGCGTGCGCCCCAGCGGCGAGCACACCCGGCCCGGCGGCGCCGACGTCGGTCTCCGATGACGTGGCCGCCGCCGGCGACGTCACGCTCAAGCTCTCGGACTTCTGGACTTCGGCCGAGGAGGAGTGGATCGTTTCCCTCATCGACCAGTTCGAGGAGAAATACCCGAATGTCACCATCGACCGAACTCGTGAGGACTGGGGCCAGCTCACGAGCACGCTGAACCTGCAGCTCCAGGACGAGGGCGGGCCCGACATCGCATCCGCGAACAACGGCTGGTCGTCGCTCGGGACGCTCGCCAAGGCCGGCCTCGTGCTCAACCTCGACGCGTACGCCGACCTGTATGACTGGAACGACAGCGTGCCGACGACGATCGCACGGCAGAACCAGTTCACGACCGACTTCGCCACGATCGGCGAAGGATCCTGGTTCGCCACGCCTCCCGCCCGCGCGTCCCTCATCGGCATCTACTACAACGCCGCCAAGCTCAAGGAACTCGGCATCGAGGCGCCGGCCACGCTCGATGAACTCGAGTCGGCAGCAGCCGCTGCGAAGGATGCCGGCGAGATCCCGTTCAGTTACAGCGGACTGGACGGTAACACCGCAGCGCTCCTCGGTCTGCAGTCGCTCTACGGCGCCGAAGCCGACATCAACGACTTCGTCTACGGCGACCCTGACGTCAAGGCGGAGGACACTGGACTCACCGACGCCGCGACGACCCTCGAGGACTGGAACCACAAGGGCTGGCTCACCCCTGACTTCGAGGGCATCGACTACCAGACCTCACTGGCCGACTTCCTCGACGGAGACGGCGTCTTCCGCTTCGACTACACCGGTGCACTCGGCCTGAGCGGTGACCAGCTCGACCAGTTCGGATACATTCAGCTGCCCCAGGCAGCCGACGACACCACCGTCGGCGTTGGCGCCGCCCCCGGCGCCATGGTGATCTCGGCGAAGGCCGAGCACCCCGACGTCGCCGCCGCGTTCCTGGACTTCCTCATGTCGGAGGACGCGAGCCAGACTGCCGTCGACCTGGGCCTCGTCCCGATGCTCAACGAGGTCACCATCCCCGATGTGCTCAGCCAGAGCGGCGAAGCCGCGGCCACCGCGACGCTCGACGCCGATGACGGCTACGTTCCCTACTTCGACTGGGCGAGCCCCACGATGCTCGACATCCTGACGCAGAACACGCAGCTCCTGCTCGCAGGCAAGACCACGCCCGAAGACCTCACTGCCGCCGTCGACGCGGACCGCGACGCCTTCCTGGCGCAGTAAGCACCGACGATGAGCATCACGCAGGTTGGGGCCGCCGCGACTTCGGTAGCGGACGGCGGCGGCCCCACCGCAACTCGGGCGATGCTGCTCCCGCGAAAGCGGCGCCGCGGCTCGCACGCGAACCGTAGGACGCGCCGGGTCGGACTGCTGTTCGCGGCGCCCGGGCTGCTGCTGTACGCGGCCGTCGTGCTCTGGCCGCTGCTGCAGTCACTGCAGTACTCGTTCTACAAGTGGGACGGGTTCAGCAGCGCCACCTGGGTGGGCTTCCAGAACTACGTGAACTTCTTCACCGATCCCGTGCTGCGTTCGACCTTGGGGAACGTGCTCGTCCTCCTCGTCTTCTTCGCGATTCTGCCGATCGCGCTCGGTCTGCTCTCGGCGGCGATGATCACGAGCTCGAACCGACGCGGAATGGCCGTGTTCCGGTGGATCTTCTTCCTGCCGCAGGTCCTGACGAGCGTGGTCATCGCGCTCATCTTCAAGCGCATGTACGCACCTGAAGGTCCGATCAACGAAGCCCTGCGCGCGGTCGGCCTCGGTGAACTCGCCCAGAACTGGCTCGGAGACTTCACCTGGGCGTTGCCCGCCGTCGGACTGATCGGAACCTGGGTGACGTTCGGCTTCTGCATGGTGCTGTTCATCGCCGGAGCGTCTTCGATCTCGCCGGAGTTGTACGAGGCCGCCCGCATGGACGGCGCCGGCCCCGTGCGCGAGTTCTTCGCGGTCACCCTCCCGGGGCTGCGCGGTCAGCTCGCCGTCGCCCTCACCCTGACGATCACCGCCGCGTTGCGCGCGTTCGACCTCATTTGGATCACGACTCGGGGTGGCCCGGGCACGTCCACGCTGACGCCGGCGGTCGCGCTCTACAAGGCGGCCTTCGTCAACCCGAATGTCGGCCAAGCGGCCGCGATCGGAGTTGTCATGGCCATCCTCTGCCTCGTCATCGCTCTCGTGATCACCCGCATCTCGGAGAAGGAGTGAACATGTCCTCCCGTGCGGAGAAGATCTGGAACTATCTCATTCTCGGCCTACTCGCACTGGTCGTGCTGTGGCCGGTCGGCACGTTCCTGGCCGCGGCCCTCAGCCCGGACCGGGCCGGGCGACCGAGCGCCGACCTGCAATGGGGCAACTTCGTCACCGCCTGGGAGAACGCCGAGTTCGCCCGCTCCATGACGGTCTCGCTCGTGATCACCGTCTCCGTGGTGGTCATCGGCGTCATTCTCGCGCTCATGGGCGGATACGCGTTCGGCGTCCTGGGCGTCATCGGCGATCGATGGTTCTTCCCTCTGATCCTGCTGGGGATGATGATCTCCCTCGAAGCGATCATCGTGCCGCTCTACTACCAGTTCCGAACGCTCGGGCTGACCGACAATCTCCTCGGCGTCATCCTCATCCACCTGGGAATGGGTGTGCCGTTCGGGATCTTCTGGATGCGTGCGGCCTTCAGGGCCCTGCCGCGGGGGATCTTCGAGTCGGCCTCACTGGATGGCGCCGGGCCGATGCGGATGCTGTGGTCGATCGCCGTGCCCAACCTCATGCCTGCGGTGTACACGCTGGTCCTGCTCAGCTTCATGTGGACCTGGAACGACTACTTCCTCTCGCTCGTGTTCCTCCATGGTGACAACCAGACCGCAACCGTCGCGCTCGGCGTCTTCCAGGGCAAGTACGTGACGCAGATCAACCTGATGGCGGCAGGCGGCCTCATCGTCGCCGCACCGGTCCTCATCCTCTACGTGATCTTCCAGCGCAAGTTCATCTCGGGCATGCTCGCCGGGGCGATCAAGGAATGACCGCGCTCGGACGCGAATCTCAAGCAAAGGCAACAACGTGCAACTGACACCACAGATCCTCCCTACCGCGAACGCGATCGGCGACCTCCTCGCGGCGCGCATCGTCGACCGGATGACGGCGAAGGGCGATGCCCCCTTCCTGCTCGGCTGCCCGAGCGGCCGTACGGCGATGCCGGTCTATGCCGCCCTCACGCGTCATGCCGCCGAGGGAAGCGACTTGTCCCGACTGGTCATCGTGATGATGGACGACTACGTCGTTCCCGACGAGCGGGGCGAGTTGCACATCGTCGACCCCGAGGCGTCGTACTCGTGTCTCGGCTTCGCCCGTCGCGACATCCTCGCGCCCATCGCCGAGGCCTGCGCCGCTGCCGGCACCGTGCCCCCGACCGAACTGTGGACCGCGGATCCGAAGGCCCCCGAGGAATTCGATGCGCGCATCGCCGCAGCCGGCGGCATCGACCTGTTCCTGCTCGCATCAGGCGACAGCGACGGCCACATTGCGTTCAATCAGCCGGGCACCCCCCGTGCGACCAAGACGCACATCGTCGACCTCGGCGAGGCGACCCGCCGCGACAACATGGGCACGTTCCCCGAATTCACCCGTCTCGACATGGTGCCGCGCAACGGCGTCACGGTCGGCATCGACACGATCGCGCGACTGTCCGCGGAGGTCGCGATGATCCTGTGCGGCGAGCACAAGCGCGACGCGTTCGCGCGCATCACGACGGCGGAATCGTACGAAGCGGATTGGCCGGCCACGATCGTCACCGAGTGCCGCAATGCGGAGTTGCTCGTCGATCGCGAAGCTGCGGCCCTTCCGGTCTGAGCCCCATCGACAAGACTGGCGGCGTCCTCGCCGAATCTCAGCAGCACAGGAAGGAGCACGACATGACCCTCTTGGAGACGGACAGCGCCTTGGCGCTGTCGGGTCATGTCGTCGGCGTCGACATCGGCGGCACCAAGACCCATGTGGCTGTCGCACGAATCGAAGCCGTCAGGAGTCGGCCGATCCGCGAGTTCGTCGTCCCGTCGGCCTCCTGGCGGGGTGCGCTCGGTGACTTCCGGGCCGACGGTGTCGCACTGCGAGACCTCCTCGTCGGCCATCTCGGCGAGTCGGTGCTCTCGGCGCCGCTCGCGGTGGGGGCGCACGGCTGCGACAACACCGATCAATGCCGCGAGCTCGAGCACGTACTCCGCCGGCTCTTCACCGGTCCCGTCGTCGTGGTGAACGACTCGGAGCTCATGGCTCCGGCCATGGGCGTGGTCCGCGCGATCGGCGTGGTGGTCGGCACGGGATCGATCGCAACAGCTCGCGACGGCGGCGGCGAACTGCTGACGGCGGGGGGCTGGGGCTGGCTGCTCGGTGACGAGGGCAGTGCGCCCGCCCTCGTGCGCGATGCCACTCGGGCCGTACTGGCCCACCTCGACCGGGGCGAGGCGATCGACGTGCTCGGGCAACGGTTGCTGGCCGCCTTCGCCGCCCGTGACGGTGCCGAACTCGCGCTCGCGGTCACGAGGGCCGCGTCGGCCGGGGCTTGGGGCGTTCATGCGCCCGAGGTGTTCACCGCCGCGGACGAAGGGTCCGCGATCGCCGTCGACGTCATCCGGAACGCGGGCGGCGAACTCGCTGGACTCGTCGACCAGCTCCTCGCGCGCGGCGTCCGTACGAATGCCGTCGTCGCGGGCGGCTCGGTGATCGAACGCCAACCCCGGCTGCAGAACGCGTTGCGGTCGGCCCTCGTACGGCACCATGCCGACGTCGAATTGCACATCCTTTCCCGGTCGCCCGTAACGGGCGCCGTCGCACTCGCGCGCGGCATCGCCGGAGAAGCCACCAACAACCCCTGAGAACGGAGCGTTCGCGCACATGAAAGTCACCTTGATCGGAGCAGGCAGCCGCGAGTTCGCCGGAAAGATCGTCCGCGACCTCCTCTTGAGCGAGCCCATCGCCGAAAAGGGCCTCGAGATCGTGCTGATGGACATCGCCGTCGAGCCGCTCGCGCAGATGGAGATGTATACCCGACAGCTCATCGAGCGGCTCGACCATGCCGCCACCGTCTCGGCGACCACCGACCTGAACGACGCCGTCGCCGGGGCCGCTTTCGTGGTCACCGCGATCGAGGTCGACCGCTACCACTACTGGTCGCAGGACTTCACGATTCCGCGCAAGTACGGCTTCAAGCAGGTATATGGCGAGAACGGCGGCCCCGGCGGCCTCTTCCACGCCCTTCGCCAGTTCGGCCCGCTCCTCGAGATCGCCAGTGCGATCGAGGCACATGCCCCTGAAGCGCTGTTCCTCAACTTCTCGAACCCGGAGCACAAGGTCTGCGAGGCGATCTCGCGGCTCACCTCGGTGAAGGTGGTCGGGCTCTGCCACGGCTACTTCTACGGTGTACGGCAGATCTCGGCGCTGCTCGACATTCCAAGCGATCAGCTCGAGCTGCCCGCCGCCGGCATCAACCATTTCACGTGGTTCCAGGCGGTCCGCGACAAGAGCACGGGCGAAGACCTCTACCCGCGACTGCGTGAGCTCGAGCACGAGGCGAACTGGGTGTCGGATTGGCACGAGATCGGGCTCTCCCGCATCCTCTTCCGCCGTTTCGGCCTGTGGCCGTCGCCGAGCGCGAACCACATCGGCGAGTACATCTCGTGGGCCGACGACTACGTGCCCGCGCAGCTGCAGTACTTCAACGACCCCGGCGATGGTTCGCCCTGGCGTCAAGGCGCATCGACGCCCGAGTGGCACTACCACATCGGGCTCGCCGACACCGACCGTCCGTTCCATGCTCCGCGCCCGAGCGGCGCGCTCGAAGACCAACCGCTCGAAGCCTCGGAAGAGCTCGCGATCCCCATCATCGAGTGGGTCGCCTGCGGCGTCGAGCGACCGCTCCCGGCGGTGAACATCCCGAACCGAGGGGCGATCCCGGGGCTCCCCGACGACATGGTGGTCGAGGTTCCCGCGCGGGCTGAGAACGGCACCCTGGTGCCCCTGTCGATGGAGGCGCTCCCCGAGGGCATCTTCGCGATGGTGCGCCTCCAGGGATCGATCCACAAGCTGCTCGTCGAAGCCTACGTCGAGCGGTCCAAGGCGAAGCTGCTGCAGGCGATCCTCCTCGACCCGATCGTCGACAACCACAACCGCGCGGTCGCGATGCTCGACGAGTTCCTCGAACTCCAGAAGGATGCCCTGCCCCCGCTCACCTGAGCATCCGGGCGCGGCCCACGTCGGGGTTCGCGCCCCCAGCCAACACGACCTCCACCAGAAAGCAGAAACATGACCCTCCCGCCGTTCGACGTCGACACCGTACTGTCAGAGCTCACGCTCGAGGAGAAGGCGTCACTGCTCTCGGGGCGCGATGACTGGTTCACACAGCCGATCGACCGCCCGGGGTTGACCGACCCGGTGCCGCCGATCGAGGTCGGTGACGGCCCCCACGGACTGCGCAAGGAGACCGGTGTCGACATGGTGTGGGTGCCGGCCACCGGTTTTCCGACCGCGTCGGCGATGGGCGCGTCGTGGGACCGCGACCTGATGCGCCGCGTCGGAGCCGCGATCGGCGAAGAGGCGCGGGCGCAGGGGGTCCAGGTCGTGCTCGGCCCGGGGGTCAACATGAAGCGTTCACCGCTCTGCGGTCGGAACTTCGAGTACTTCTCGGAGGACCCGATGCACTCCGGCGAGCTCGGCGCCGCCTACGTCGAGGGTGTGCAGTCGACCGGCGTCGGCACGTCGCTCAAGCACTTCGCGGCGAACAACCAGGAGATCGAGCGCACCCGCATCTCGGTCGTCGCCGACGAGAGGACGCTTCGCGAGACCTACCTGGCCGCATTCGAGCGGGTGGTTCTCAAAGCGGACCCATGGACGGTCATGTGCTCCTATAACCGCCTGCGGGGTGTGCATGCGTCGGAGAACCGGTGGCTGCTGACCGAGGTGCTGCGTGAGGACTGGGGCTACGAAGGCGCAGTGGTTTCGGACTGGAACGCCGTGCACGACCGCGTCGCCGCCATCCGCGCGGGGCTTGACCTCGAGATGCCGGGCACGGAGGGCCGCACTGATGCCGACGTCGTCGCAGCGGTGCGCGCCGGTGAGCTCGACGAGTCGGTGGTTGATGAGGCCGCCCGTCGAGTGTTGCGTCTCGTGGCGCGCGCCTACCCGGGTGCCGACCTCGTCGACGGCCCCGTGATGCGTCTTGGTCATAAGGCCGGTGACCGCCTCACTCCCGCGCAACTGGAGCTCTTGCGCGCGGACGAGCACCATGCGCTCGCGCGTGAAGCCGCCGCAGCGTGCGTCACCCTGCTGCGCAACGAACCCGCGCCCCACGGCGCTGCTGCCCTGCCACTGGCCGAAGATGCCACCGGCACGGTCGCGGTCGTCGGTGCCTTCGCCCAGCACACCCGCATCCAGGGCGGCGGCTCGTCGGGCGTGGATCCCACCCGAGTCGACGCGCCGCTCGACGCCATCCGCGCGATCGCCGGAGAACGCGTCGTCTACGCGCCCGGCTACGTCTACCTGCCCAAGAACGCGTACCAGGACGACAACATCGCCACCCTCGCCGCGCACGAGGTCGAGTTCGTCGAGGAGCGCCCGACCGTCGCACGCCGCTCGGCGACCCTCGCACGAGAACTCCAGCTCGCGGAGGCCGTGCAGCACGCCGTGAACGGCCCGGTCTCACCGACCGCAGCGCGACTCATCGACGAGGCCGTCGCCGCTGCCGGAGCCGCCGAGACGATCGTCGTCTTCGCCGGCCTGCCGCTCGCCTTCGAGCAGGAGGCCAACGATCGCGATACTCTCGCTCTGCCGCAAGACCAGGTCGCCCTCATCGGTCGCCTCGCCGACCTCCGGGAGCGCACCGGAGCATCGCTCGTGGTCGTCCTCTCCAACGGCACGGCCGTAACGATGGACCCGTGGCACGACCGCGTCGATGCGGTCGTCGAGTCCTGGCTCACGGGGCAAGCACTCGGCGGCGCCGTCGCCGACGTCCTATTCGGACGCGTCAACCCCGCCGGCAAGATCTCCGAGACCTTCCCGCTCGCCCTCGAGGACACACCCGGCCAGCCGAACTGGCTCGGTGAACGCGGCACCGTGCTCTACGGCGAGGGCGTGTTCATCGGGTATCGCTGGTACGACGCTCTGAACCGGTCGGTGCGATACCCGTTCGGTCACGGACTGTCGTACACCTCGTTCGCCTACTCCGACCTCTCTGTCGAGATCACGGATGCCACAGCCGGACGTGTTCTCGTGTCGGTCACGATCGCGAACGACGGTCCGGTCGCCGGCGACGAGATCGTGCAGCTCTATGTCGGCGACCCCGACGCCGAGGTGTACCGTCCCGTCCGCGAGCTGCGGGGGTTCGAGAAGGTCCGACTCGCGCCCGGAGAGTCCAACCGCGTCGCGTTCGAGCTCGAGAACCGCGACTTCTCATACTGGGACTCGGTCGCCGAACGCGGCGAAGGTCGTCTCGGGCTCTGGCGCAGGGAAGGGGGCGAGTTCCGCATCGAGGTCGGGGCGTCCTCGCGCGACATCCGCCTCTCTGAGGTCATCGAGTTGCCTGATGACACCACGATCCCGACGCTGGTCACCGACGCCGAACTGCAGGGCTCGAGCACCTCCCGCTTCGTCCAGGGGCACGCCGGATGAGCGGCATCCCTCGTCTGCCTGCCGCGCTGACCGCACGCGCACGCGACCTCGGCGGGCGCTTCCCCGCCGACTTCGTCTGGGGCGCGGCGACCGCCGCGCCCCAGATCGAAGGCGCCGTCTCGGCGGAGGGCCGCACGCCCAGCATCTGGGACACGTTCGCCCGTGTGCCGGGCGCCGTCGCGGGGGGCGACACGCTCGATGTCGCCGACGACCACTTCCGGCGGTGGCGTGACGACGTCGCGCTCATGCGCGACCTCGGCCTCGGCGCGTACCGCTTCTCGATCGCGTGGCCTCGCGTCGTGCCCTCGCCGTACGGCGTCGTGAACCGGGCGGGACTCGACTTCTACGACCGACTCGTTGACGAGCTGCTGGCGAGCGGGATCGATCCGTTCATCACCCTCTATCACTGGGACCTGCCACAGTGGCAGCAAACCGTCGGCGGGTGGACCGATCGCTCCACCGCGCACCGGTTCGCGGAGTTCGCCGTGCACGTCGGGGAACGGCTCGGGGACCGGGTGCAGCACTGGATGACGCTCAACGAGCCGTGGGTGTATGTCTTCCTCGGGCACCTCGCCGGCGTCCATGCCCCAGGCCTGACCTCCGAGGAGAGCGCCGTGCGTGCAATGCACCACTCGCTGCTGGCGCACGGCCTCGGCGTGCAGGCGCTCCGCGCGGCCCTCCCCACCGAACGAGAGATCGGGATCGCGCTCAGCATGAGTCCGACCGAACCGGCCACTCCCACGCCCGAGGACATTGCGGCGGCCGAGCGCAACGACCTGTATCGCAACTGGCTCTTCCTCCACCCGATCACGCACGGCGAGTACCACCCGCTCACGGAGGACCTCTTCCGCGAGAAGATCCCCGTCGAAGAAGGCGACCTCGAGACGATCGCCGAACCGATCGACTTCGTCGGCATCAACTACTACTCGCGAGCCGTGGTGGTGGGTGACGAAACCGTCCCAGTGACTCGCGCCCGCGAGACCCGACCTGATGGCACCTACACGGCGATGGATTGGGAGGTGTACCCACAGGGGCTCACCGACATCGTCGCCCAGACGCACGAACGTTATGCCCCGAAGGCGATCTACATCACAGAGAACGGCTCCGCATGGGAGGACGAGCAGGCCGCCGACGGATCGATCGTCGATTCGTCCCGGGTCGCGTACCTCCTGGACCATCTTGCGGCGGCGACTCGGTGCACCGATACGGGGATGCCGTTACGGGGGTATTTCGCATGGTCGCTCTTGGACAACTTCGAATGGGCCGAGGGCTACACGAAGCGGTTCGGCATCGTCGGCGTCGACTATGAAACGCAGCGGCGCACCGTGAAGCAGTCGGGTGCGGCCTACCGCGAGGTGCTCGACGCTCATCGTGAGGCGCGCTTTCCGATCGCGGAGTAGGAAAGGAGTCTCGGTGAGGTTCGTCGTGCACAACCGGCAGCTCACGGAGTCACGGACGACGATTCGCGACTACGTACCCGAGCAGCCACGGGGTTCCGCGTTGCTCTGGGTGCACGGGGGCGGCTTCGCCGGGGGCAGCATCGATATGGCGGAGTCCGATGCCGTTGCCCGTCAGCTGGCCGCTGGCGGTCGGCCGGTCCGAACGGTGGAGTATCGGTTGGCTCCGCCGTGGCCGGAGCACGGACCGCTCAACCTCAACCCTGCGCCGGGGCGCTACCCCGCCGCGCAAGACGACGTGACCACCGCCTTCCTCGACGTCGCACCGCACGGTGCAGCCTTCCTGGGCGGCGCAAGCGCAGGAGCCTGCATCGCTGCGAGCGTCGCCGTACGGTTGAGAGAGGAAGGCGGCCCGCCTCCGTTGGGCCTTGTGCTCGCGTACGGTGTGTTCCACGCGAGACTGCCGATGCCGACCGGCGCGGAAGACGATCCTCCGATGTCCCCGACGCACGCGCGGGCAGGGGAGTGGGTGGAGCGCATGACACTGAACTACGCGGGTTCGCGGGGGCTCCTCGCCGACCCGAAGGTGTTTCCAGGAGCCGGCGCCCCAACCGGGCTCCCCGACACACTGATTCTGGATGCCGAGCGTGACAGCCTGCGTGCCTCGGGTCAGCGCTTCGCTGAACAACTCCGAGAATCCGGCGTCTGCGTCACGGAGACAGTTGTTCCCGGCTCGTCGCATGGGTTCCTCAACGATCCGGTGAGCGGAGACTTCGAGCAGGGGATGCTCGAGATCACGCGCTGGCTCGAACGAGTCGGAGCAGGGAACCGGCATGGCGCCTGACACTCCTGGAGACCAGCCGCCGCTGGACGCACTGGTACGGCCGCTTGGGGAACTGCTCGATGCGGAACCGTTGACCGGGGGCATGTTCGCTTCCACGTATCGTGTGACGCTCGACTCTGGCCTGCTGGTTGTGGTGAAGCTGACCGCCACAGATATCGGTGGACTCTGCCGCTACGAACGCGGCATCGCTCAGACCGAAGCGCGAACGTACACGATGCTCGCTCAGCACGAACTCCCAGTACCGGACCTGCTCCTCACGGACTTCTCCCGCACGATTGTCGACGCCGATGTTGTCGTGACGAGTCACGTCGCGGGGGCTCCGTGGAGTGAGTGCAACCTCGACAGAGTCGAAGCGGCAAGGGTCCGCCGTGGTCTCGGGAGCCTTATGGCCAGGATGCACCGCATTCACCCCCCGGCGTTCGGATACCCGGCACCGCAGGCGAACATGCGTGCGGCGACCTGGAGCGCCGCGTTCACCGCCATGGTCGACGGCATCCTCCAAGACGCGGCCAGCGCCAGCACGACCCTCCCCACTGCTGGCATCCGTGATGCGATGACTCGGCACGCACCAGCCTTGGATGCGGTCAAACGGCCAGCCGTCGTGCACAACGACCTCTGGCCGGCGAACCTGTTCCTCGATCAGCGCGGGAGCATCACGGGCGTCATCGACACTGAACGGACCGTGTGGGGGGATCCGCTGCTCGACCTCATCGGCGCCGACCAACTCGGACTATGGGACATCGACCCGGACCTCCTCGCCGGCAACTCGGCCGCTGGGGGTGTCCTCTCTACCGAACTCGGCTCGCCCACCGGAATCGTTCGGTTCGCGCTGTACCGCCTCTACTACTCGCTCATTCTCGCCACTGAGATCGATATCCGTGGCTATGACGCCGAGTGGGTACCCGCACACCGCGAGCGAGCTCACACCCTCATCGATGCGTCGCTCGGCCGACTCTTGACCTAACGCAAGCGGATCAAGAGCGGCCGATTGCACCTCCTGATCGCGCGCTTAGGACGGACCGACCAACTAGTCGGTCGGTCATGTATGCTCGGTCGAGTCCCCTGAACTCGACGACGAGAAGGCACCCCCATGAACTCAACGGCGACCACCACCGCCCCCGTGCACCCGACCGGCGGCACCCCGACGAAGGGGCTCGCGATCGGCAAGCTCGGGCTCTGGGGCTCGACCGTCATCGGCATCGCCTCGACGGCGCCGCTGTTCTCGCTCGCCGCCACGCTCGGCTACGTCGTGATCGCGGTCGGCGCGCAGGCGCCGATCGCGTTCGTGCTCGCGTTCGTGCCGATGCTGTTCACGGCGTTCGCCTACAAGGAGCTCAACGACGACGTGCCCGACTGCGGCACCGTGTTCACGTGGGCGGCCAAGGCGTTCGGGCCTCGCACCGGCTGGATGGCCGGCTGGAGCATCGCCGTCGCGGGCGTGCTCGTGATGGCGAACCTCGCCGAGATCGCCTCCGCCTACCTGCTGAGCCTCATCGGCGACGGGGCCCTCGCCGAGAACCGGTTCGTCGTGACGACGTTCGGCTGCGTCATCATCGCCGTGATGACCTGGGTGTCGCTGCGCGGCGTCGAGATCGGCGAGCGCATGCAGCAGGTGCTGCTCGCCATCCAGTACCTCGCGATGGCGGCGTTCGTCGTCGGCTGCCTCATCGGCTTCTTCAACGGCACCGCGCCCGACCCCACTCCGGTCTCGCTCGACTGGTTCAACCCGTTCCTCGCCGACGGCACCGGCATGGTGCAGGCGATCCTGCTCGCCCTGTTCATCTACTGGGGCTGGGACACGTGCCTCGCGCTCACCGAGGAGACGAAGGACCCGAGGCGCACGCCCGGCCGCGCCGCGACGCTCACGACGGTGATCCTGCTCGTCACGTACGTCGGCATCACGGTCGTCGCGATGATGTACGCCGGCCTCGGCGACACCGGCACGGGCCTCGCCAACGAGGCGCACGCCGACGACGTGTTCTCGGTGCTGGCCGGCACCGCGATGGGTCCCTTCGGCTGGTTCCTCGTCATCGCGGTCGCGATCTCGGCGCTGTCGTCGTCGCAGACCACCATCCTGCCGACCGCCCGCGGGACCTTCGCGATGGGCATCTACAAAGCACTGCCCGCCCGGTTCGCGAAGGTGAACGAGGTCACGAAGACGCCGACGTTCTCGACGACGCTCCTCGGCGTCATCGCGATCATCTACTACGCGGGAATGAACCTGGTCTCGACCGACGTGCTCGCCGACTCGCTGCTCTCGATGGGCCTCGCGATCGCATTCTTCTACGCCATCGCGAGCTTCGCGTGCGTCTGGTACTTCCGCCGCACGCTCTTCGCCAGCCGCCGCAACGTGTTCTACCGCCTCGTCTTCCCGCTCATCGGCGGCGTCTTCATGACCTGGGCCTTCGTGCAGTCGGCGATCGACATGCTGAACCCCGACTACGGCTACTCGCAGCTCGCGGGCGTGGGCGGCGCCTTCATCATCGGCGTCGGCTCGCTCCTGCTCGGCGCCGTGCTCATGTTCGTGTGGGCGATGTTCCCGGGCGCGCGCGACTTCTTCGAGAAGCGCTCGCTCAACCGCGACACCGAGGTGCTCGCCCCCGAGTAGCCCGTCTTCGGCGGCCGTGACTTTTCGCGCTCTCTGCTGTGCCCGAGTGCCGACCGGATGGCCAGACGTTGGTTGCGGAGACGCAGGAAAAGTAGGCCGTTTCCGCATGACGGTACAAATCGACAACCCACCCGTACACACACAGAAGGATGATTTGGAAATGAGTGACCTGGATACGATCGTCGTGGGCGCCGGGGTTGCAGGGTTGACTGCAGCTCGGCTCCTCGCGCGGGCCGGTCGACGAGTGGTGGTGCTGGAGGCACGCGATCGGGTGGGTGGACGAGTCCACACTGAACGTGTCGATGGTTGGGTGACTGACCGTGGTGCGTCCTGGATCCATGGCATCAATGGCAGCCCGACCACCGCTGCTGCCGAAGCGATCGGGATGCGGACCAAGGAGTACACCGTCGGCGGCTACCAGCCTGACAGCAGGCCGATCGCGTACTACGGGCCGGACGGGCAGCGAATGTCCGATGAGGAGGTCCAGCAGTTCGTTGACGATCTCACTGTGGTGGACGCCACGATTGTCGAGGAGATCGCGAATGCGGCGGCTGATGCTTCGTACCGCGAAGTGACCGAGGCAGCCCTGGAACGTCAGGGGTGGGACGAGTCGCGCACGCAACGCGTGCGCGAGTATGTGGATCACCGCCCCGAGGAGCAGTACGGCGTGCGCACGGCGGACTTGGCTGCACACGGGCTTGATGATGACAGCATCGATGGCATCGAAGTCGTGTTCCCCGACGGCTACGACCGGCTCCCGGCGCACTTGGCGCAGGGCCTCGACATCCGCCTCGGGCACGTTGTCTCCCAGGTGCACTGGTCGGAAAGCGGCGCGACGGTCACGACAACGAATGGTGATTTCACGGCGGGTTCGGTCGTCGTGACGGTTCCGGTCGGTGTATTGCAGTCGGACGACTTCGTCATCGAGCCGCCCCTTCCCGAGCCGATCGCCGGCGCACTCGGCCGCCTCAAGATGAACGCGTTCGAGAAACTGTTCCTCCGCTTCCCGTCCAAGTTCTGGGACGAAGAGGTCTACGCCGTCCGCCAACTGGGACCCGAAGGAGTCTGGTGGCACTCCTGGTACGACCTCACCGAAATGCACGGCACGCCGACCCTCCTCGTCTTTCCGGCCGGGCCCGCCGCCATCGAGACGCGGGACTGGCCGCAAGAGCGTGTCGTGGAGTCCGTACTCGCTCAACTGCGCCGACTGTACGGCGACCGCGTCGAACAGCCCGAGCATGTCGTGATGACGACCTGGCAGGACGACCCCTTTGCCCGGGGTTCGTACGCGTACATGACGGTGGGTTCGACCACAGCGGACCACGACGACCTCGCCACCCCAATCGGGGGCGGGGTGCTGCACCTCGCAGGGGAGGCTACCTGGACCGATGACCCGGCGACCGTCGCCGCAGCGCTCTACTCCGGCCACCGCGCCGCATCGAACATCCTGCACCAAGAGATCCCGATCGAAGCCGCTTGGACCGACTGATCACACGTGCTCACCACATGAGGGCCGCGATCCACAACGGATCGCGGCCCTGTCGGCCGGGTGCGCAGTCGAACTATCGTGAGACGGATGCCTCCTCCCGAGGGCGTCGGGGGAGGAACGTATGAGCGCGGGCGCGACAGTAGCCGAGGCCGGCTTCGAGTCGATCGATGTCGTGGCGCCGTTGTGGGAGGCGCTGTTCGATCATCACTGCTCCATCGGTGCGGCGGGGTTCGCCGTGATTCCTCGGGAGTGGACCTGGTCGCTTCGTCGCGCGCATTACGAGCGCATTTTCGCTGGCGAGGCGAACGCAACTCTCTGGGTCGCCCGGCGGGAATCCACGGCGGTCGGATACGCGGTCGCGTTCGACGAGCTCATCGATGGATCCGAGGGCAGGATCTTGGAGACGCTGAGCGTTGCTCCCGAGGCTCGGGGGAGCGGCCTGGGGACACGATTGATGGCTGCGTTCGACGGTGAGGTACACCGACGCGGCTTGGTCGCCGCGCTCGACGTCATGACCGGGAACGAACGAGCGAAGTCGCTCTACCTCCGGCAAGGATTCGAGCCGAACTCGGAGCTGTGGATGCGATCGAGACCGGCCGCCGGCGAGGTCACTGAGCGGACGCCTGCGAGCCTGTCTGAGCTTGTTGAACGGTCCGGATTCCAGTTGACGATCGTTCCCGGTCCCGACGACACCTGGCAGTCGTCCGATCGCATAGCCGTACTCAGCGCTTCCGCGCTCGAGAAGGGTCCGAATCCACCCGCTGTGCCTCGGGCGGTCGATGCACTGCAGAGTGTCGGCTATTGGACCATTCAGGTGGACGTCCCTACATCTTCCAGCGGGGTGTCTCTTCGAGCGAGCTTGCGTGCCGCCGGATTCGCGACCTGCTTGGAGCGATTGGTCCGTCGTTTACCCCACGATCCGGCCAGGCCGATCGAAAACAGGCCGTCTGCAGTGAGGTCCTGGTCGCGCAGGCTCGGCGGACAGGTCGTCTTGGAAGCGCTACTGATCGTGGTTGCGTCGGACGGCGGAGCGAGGACGCCGGGGTGTAAGTCGAACTGGTGTGCGTCCACATCGACGAGGCGAGCCTCGGAGGCGCGACAGCGTCCGGGCGTCAAGGCATCTGCGCCTGAGCTACGCGGCCGGGAACGCAGACATCTCGAGATCGTCGGGCTCGACTGTCTAGGGCGCTGGCTATCGCCGACCTCAGGCAGGAATTGTCACGAGCGCTGCTCGGCACCGCGGTCGTAGGAGCGACCCACGTCTGTGTGAGATCTCGCATGTCGATGCCGCCACACGCTGGGTGCCTCTACTACAGCCGCGGCCCTGGTGCGGCTCGCTCGAGGACACTCTGCTTCAGTCGGGCACGGCTCCCCATGCGAAGCGGTGCGTGTGGGTGCGGTAGTACGTGAACGTCTCGACCGCACGTACTCCGGGGATCGTGCGGAGGTGACGGTTGATGATCTCGTAGAGTTCGTCGGAACTGCTTGCGATCACTTCGACGAGGAGATCGACCGAACCCGCGGCGAGGATGACGTAGATGACGCCGTTCACTCGTCCGATCGCATCGGCGGCTTCGTCGATGTCGCCGTCGACGTTGATGGCGAGCATTGCCATATTGCGATAGCCGAGTCGAAGCGGATCTGTTACGCCGACGATCTGGAGGGTGCCGTCGTCCTGCAGCTTCAGGACTCGGGCGCGCGCCGCGCCGGCTGAGAGGCCTGTGGCGTCTCCGAGCTCGGAGTACGAGAGGCGGCCGTCCTTTTGCAGCAGCGTCAGTAGTTGTCGGTCGATCTCGTCGAGCCCGTAGTCGTGATTGCGTCCATGCGCGGGCTCGGTGTTCATGTCAACCAGTATGACCCCACCGAGACGACTGCATGCCGAATCAGCCTTGACAACATTGCTAGACTGCAAAATCAGCAGTGAAAGGCGGATTAGACAGATGAATCAATCGTGGGAGCTTCCTCGGCCGGTGATCGATGCTGTGTCCGCGAGCGAGATCGCGACGCGGACCTTCGGTATCGAAGGACGCGCGACCGAACTCGGGAGTCAGCAGGACCGGAATTTCCTCATCGAGGAGGCCGGCGGTAGCCGCTGGCTCCTCAAGGTCAGCAACCCCGCGTTCTCTCAGGCGGAGATCGAGGCGCAGAACTCGCTCATGCGCCGTCTGCACGAACGCGGCCTCGATGTTCCGCACCCCGCGCTCGCGATCGAGGGCGGCGATACAGCTTCTGTCGAACTCAGTGAAGGCCGCCATGTCGTCCGGCTGTTGTCGTGGGTGGATGGCACCCCGCTGATCGAGCGATCGCACCTGTCGGAGGAGGTGCTCGAGAGCGTCGGTGATCTCGTTGCGGACGTTAGCGTGGCGCTTGCCGGGTTCTCGCATCCGGGTCTTGACCGTGTCATCCAGTGGGATCTTCGTCGCGCGGGCGACGTGATTTTCGAGCTGCTGGGATTCGTTGGCGATCAAAGCCACCGGTCGGCGATCGAGGACGCGACCGTGCGGTCGCTCCGTGCGATCAAGCCGGTCGCGAACAAGCTTCCGGTCCAGCCCGTGCACGGTGATCTCACCGACGACAACCTCGTGGTCGATCGTGAGGGCATGGTGGGTGGCATCATCGATTTCGGTGACGCCGTTGAGAGCTGGCGTGTCGCTGAACTCGTCATCGCCTGCAGCTTCGTTCTGCATCACGAGCCGAGCCGGCCGCTCGCCATTCTGCCGCTCGTTGCGGCGTTCGACCGGAAGGTTCGCCTTACGGACGAGGAGCTCAGTGTCATCTGGCCGCTGTTGGTGCTGCGAGGCGCGTCGCTCGTCGTGAGCGGACTGCAGCAGGTGAGTATCGATCCGCAGAACGATTACGCCCGAAACGCTCTCGAGCGGGAGTGGGCTGTGTTCGCGGCCGCCCACGATCGGGATGCCGATGCCATGACCGCGGCGATTCGTGCGGCGATTCGCCCCGACCCTGTTCGGCCGCGCGGATGGCATTCGCCTGGGCCGTTGGTTGACGGCATCAACGAGTTCGACGAGGTGGTGCTCGGCTATGACAGTCGAACTCTCGAAGCCGGGGAGTGGCTCGGTGACGCCGATGCTGTGGAAGCAATCCAACTCGGCAGAGTCGCTTCCCGCGGACTCGCCGTCACCCGCTTCGCCGAGCCGCGCCTTACCCGTGCCGGAGGTGCGGGACCTGAGGAGCCGGTCAACGTGCCGCTGTTCATCGACGTCGCCTCGCATGCGCCAGTCGAGCTCATTGCGCCGGTCGACGGGCGGGTCGACGCCGACGGCGGGCTGATCACGCTCACGGCCGGCGAATACGCGCTCATCATCGAGGGCCAGCCACAGGAAAGAACCCATGAGGGTGAGATCAGCGCCGGCCAGCGGATCGCCGTGTTCGACGGACCGGTCAGGCTGTGGTATCTGCTGGTCGATCGTGCCGAGGCGATGGTGCGGCTTCCGCTCTTCGTGCGTCCGAGTGAAGCACCTGGATGGCTGACTGGGTTCCTTGACCCGACGCCACTCATCGTCGGGCACACGGGTCGCTCCAAGCTCACGGAGAAATCCGTCCTGACGCGGCGCACGGAATCGTATGCTCCGCTGCAAGGGCACTATTACCGGCGGCCGCCACGGATCGAGCGCGGATGGCGCGAGTTCATGATCGATGTCGACGGCCGCCACTACCTCGACATGGTCAATAACGTGACCGTTCTCGGCCACGGTCACCCTCGGCTCGCTGAGGCCGTCGCCGATCAATGGCGCATGCTCAACACGAACTCGCGATTCAACTACGCCTCGGTCGCCGAATTCAGCGAACGCCTCCTCGAAACAGTCCCGGCTGCGCTTGACACCGTCCTCCTGGTGAACAGCGGCACGGAGGCCGTCGACCTCGCGCTGCGGCTGGCGCGTGCGCACACCGGGCGGAAGGCGGTCGCCTGCGTGAGCGAGTCATACCACGGATGGTCGGTCGCGGCAGATGCGGTCTCGACGAGCGTGTCGGACAATCCGCTCGCCGAGCAGACAAGGCCCGCATGGGTCCACGTGCTCGAGGCGCCGAATGCCTACCGCGGGCGATACCGCGGTGCAGACGCCGGAGATCGATACGCCCGCGACGCCGTCCGCCAGCTTGAGGAATGGGCAGCCGACGGGACTCCGATCGGTGCCTTCATCGCCGAGCCGCGCCACGGAAACGCCGGCGCCATCGAGGTGCCTGACGGCTACCTTCGCCAGGTCTACTCGGCCATCAGGGCCGGTGGCGGTCTGTGCATCGCCGACGAGGTCCAGGTCGGCTACGGCCGCCAAGGAGACGTGTTCTGGGGGTTCGAGCAGCACCCCGGCGTCGTCCCTGACATCATCACCGTCGCCAAGGCGATGGGCAACGGGCACCCGCTCGGAGCTGTGATCACTCGAGCCGACATCGCGGCGTCGCTCGCCGCGCAGGGCACCTTCTTCTCCTCGGCAGGTGGCAGCACCCTCAGCGCGAAGCTCGGCACGACAATCCTCGACATCATCCGTGACGAGCGGCTCCAGGAGAACGCCGCCGTGATGGGTCGCCGACTTCTCGACGGCTTTGCCAGCCTCGCGGAGCGCCACGAGATCATCGGTGCAGCCCACGGACGGGGGCTGTACCTCGGCCTCGAACTCGTCCGCGACCGGAACACCCTTGAACCCGCCACCTCAGAGACTCGCGCCCTCTGCGATCGACTCCTGCAGCTCGGCGTGATCGTCCAACCCACCGGCGACCGGCAGAACGTGCTGAAGATCAAGCCACCGCTGTGCATCACCGCGGCGAGCGTTGACTACTTCCTCGAAGCGCTTGACCGGGCCCTCGGCGAGATCGTCTAGGAAGAGAACCATGGACATCGCCTTCACGAACGGCATTGTGTACCTCGGTGCGGGTCTACCCGACACCGACCGGATGTTCGTGCGCGACGGTCGCATCATCGATTGGCCGGCGGAGGTCCCGCGCACCGCGCTGACGGTCGATCTCGGCGGCGGGTACCTCGGACCCGCGTTCGCGGACGGTCATGTCCACCCGATGCTCGCCGCCGCCGAACTGCGAGGTCCTCGCATCGGTCCGGCGAACACCGTCGAAGAGATCGGCACCATCGTCGCAGCCTGGGCGATTGACCACCCGGATGCCGAGTGGATCGTCGGAGGGAGCTACGACGCGACCATCGTCGAGGACAGTCGCTTCGACGCACGATGGCTCGACGCCGTCGTAGCAGACCGTCCCGTGGTGCTGAGGGCCTGGGACTACCACACCGTCTGGTGCAACTCGCGCGCCTTGGAACTTGCAGGCGTGACCTCGGCGACCCCTGACCCGCCGCTCGGCCGGATCGTACGGCGCGCCGACGGGACGCCGGAGGGAACGCTCCTCGAATCGGCGACGGCACTCGTTCTCGGAGTCGTTCCCGCTCCACCGCTGGCAGACCGGATCGACTCGCTCGTGAGCGCGGTCGAGATGCTGGCGGCGCGGGGGATCACCTGGGCGCAGGAGGCGTGGGCCGACGCTGACGACATCGAGGTGTGGGTCGAAGCGGCGCGATCCGGCCGACTCGTGGTCGACTTCGACATCGCCCTGCGCGCTGACCCTCTGCGCTGGCCGCAGCAGCTGGGAGAGCTCGAGGCGATGCGGGCGAAGATCGCCGAAGCGCCCGGCCTCACCGCCGATACGGTGAAGTTCTTCGTCGACGGCATCATCGAGAATCACACGGCGCACATGCTCGAGCGGTACGCGGATGCCTGTGATCACGGGCTTCCGAACTGGACGGCCGAGACGCTCGCTCCCGCCGTCATCGACGTGGACACCCGTGGATTCGATATTCACCTGCATGCCATCGGCGATGCCGGAGTACGCAGTGCCCTCGACGCGATCGAACGACTCGACGCGGTGAGCACTCGGGCGAACCGGCGTGCCACGATCGCCCATGCTCAAGTGATCCATCCGGCCGACCTCGAACGATTCGCCTCGCTCGGGGTGATCGCCTGCCTCCAGCCGCTCGCGGCCCGTGCCGACCCCGTGATGACCGACCTCACGATTCCGCGACTCGGCCCAGCTCGTGAGCTGCAGCACCAGATGGGAGCCCTTCGAGCCGCCGGAACGACGATCAGCTTCGGGAGTGACTGGCCGGTCTTCGAGCCCGATGTGATCGCTGGGATGTGGACCGCTGTTCACCGGCAGAACCCGGACGGCACGCCCGTAGGTGGCTGGCAGCCGCAGGAGCGCCTGACCGTCGAGCAAGCCCTCGACGCGGCAACGGCGGCGGTGATGCAGAGTCGGAGGGGCGCGCTGGACGGTTCGCTCGCTGTCGGAGGCCGGGCCGATTTCGTCTGGCTGTCGAGCGATCCACGCTCCTTGACGACACATTCCCCCGAGTCGATCGAGGTCCTAGGTACGTGGCGCCGAGGCAGCCGCACCCACAGCGCGGGCGATGCTGCACGGCACCCCGGGAAGGAGGACGCCCAGTGAAGATCATCGTGATCGGCGCCGGCCTGTCGGGGTTGGCCGCGGCGTGGGAACTCGCGAAGGCCGGACACGACATCACCGTGCTCGAAGCCCGTGACCGCGTCGGCGGACGCACGTGGTCGCATCGACTCAAGAACGGCGAGGTGATGGAGCGGGGCGGTGAGTACATCTTCCCCGATGAGCACGCTATCCGCCGCCTGGCCGCTGAACTCCAGTTGCCGATCATGTCTCACGGCGTCCGGTATGCACGCCGGACCGTGAACGGCCGTATCATCACCGACATCGAGCTGCGTCGAACGAACACAATGGTGCGCGGCACGCTCCGCGCGATGATCGCGGACGGTGTGTCGGGCGTATCGCTCGAACGCGCGTACGCGGAAGCCCTGGGCGCCGACTATCGTCTCGATCCGGTCTACCGCCGTGTCACGACCTCGGCCGCGGCCGATCCCGAGCTCGTCAGCGCGGCGGCCGTGCTCTTGCACGAAGCATCCGATGACGACCGTCACATCGAGGACGGGGGTCGCCTCGTCGGCGGCAATCAGGTGCTGACGCTCGAGCTCGCACGCCGATTCGGGCGACGGATCCGCCTGGAGGAGCCCGTCGCGGCGGTCGATCAGAGCGCGTCCGGCGTGCAGGTGCACCTCGTCGACGGCACCCGAGTCGATGCCGATGCCGTCGTGATCTCGGTTCCGTTGCCCGTACTCCGGCGAATGCCGCTCGGCTTCGCGCTTCCAGACCCCGAACAGCGGGCGCTCGACCACCGCCTGATGGGTGTCGCCGCGAAGCTCGCCGTGCCGCTCGGCGCGGTCGACAGCGATGTCGCGCTCCAGAACGCCGATCACACCTGGTGGTCGTGGCGGTCACTGTCGACCGATGGGACGTCGCGGATCTCCGCATTGTCGAGCTTCGCGGGCGGGGCGGCGGCACTCGAAGAACTGGGCGTCGAGCGCGGCGCCGACGGCTGGCTCGCCGCCATCTGCGAGATGCGACCCGAGCTGCAGGTCACCGGGGAGCCGATGCTCACGACCTGGGCCGACGACCCGTGGGCACTAGGCGCGTACACCGCGCCGAACCTGGACTGGCAGCCCGAAGACGCCGAAGCATTCTCACATGCGATCGGGCGAGTCGCGATTGCCGGTGAACACACCGGCACCGCGCAGTCCCTCTCTGGTGCCGTTGCCTCGGGATACCGGGCGGCCTCCGCCATCGCCGCGCTCCAGAAAGCGTGACGCCGCGCCGGGAACGCAGCGAACCGGACTGATGAGATCGCCCTCAGGCTGATTGGCGGCCCGGTCCTCCGTACCATGGAAGACATGAACCCTGGCGCCGTCGACGGTGAGGGCGGACGGCGATGTCGGACCACCTGGTAATCAGGGCCGCATCCAAGCGGGCATCGGACGCTGTGATCCCGCTCAGCAGTGCCCAACTGATCCGACGCCACCTCTCGAGTATCAAGCACGCGCTCCCGTACGATGCCGCCCAAGTTCTGGTCTTCGACCGCAGTACCGATCGCCATCGCCAAATGGCGCAGATCGGCTATCCGGCGGAGGTCGCCCGGGTGATGTGCGAGGAGTTCCCGAAACACTGGCCGCTGCCTGCCTGGGCCCCCGTGCTCGACGGTGACGATCTTCCGCCGACGATCAGTGCTGAGCAGGACCACCCCGGAAGCTTCCGCTACTCGACGATCTACCTCGAGTATCTGGCTCCCGCCGGGTTCCGTGACGGGCTCACCCTCGAACTCAACCATCGTGGCCGATACGTGGGGCTCGCCAACTTCTCGTCGTTCGAGGCAGCGTTCTATACCCTCGAGCTTCGGCGCCGGAGCCTCGCCTTCGCATCCCTACTCGGGCACGCCATCAGCGCGACGGCCCAGGACCTCGAGGCGATCCCCCTGAGCGCCAGGGCGAGCGTCATCGACCAGCATCGAATGGTCAGCCCCATCGCCGGGCGGGTGCCGAGCAACCTGGTCGTGCGCGACGACTTCTTCGCTGCGCTCGCTCCGCTGTTCGACGCGCCGCACGGCGAGGTTGCGTTCCTCTGGGATGTCGATCGGCAGTGGTTCAGGGTCGTCGTGCGTCGCCAGAGCGACGACAGCCTCCCCGATCTGCAGCCCCTCGTGGTGATCGAGGCGCCGATCGAACGGCCGTCGGGACTGACGCCGACGGAGATCCGGGTGTTGACCCGGCTCATCACCTGCTCCTCGAACGAGATGATCGCGAACTCCCTGGGCATCGGCATTCGCACCGTGCACACGCACATCTCGAGCATCCTCGCGAAGCTCAACTGCACCCGAAGATCCCAAGCCGTCGCCAGCGCCGTTCGCAACGGACTCTTCCGTCCGGAGGCTGCGCCGGACGCCTCCCTGGGCGATCTCATCCACTGAGCTCGACGTGGCACTCGCAATCCGTGAGTGCGGGATGTCTCGGTGAGGTAACGAATCGAACGGAGCGATCGGTTTCTCCGCATTCCTACGGAGCACCGGGTAATCGGAACGCCGTACGTTCGCTGCACATCGGCGCACAACCCGCCGATCCCCGCAACCTCAGGAGTGCAAAATGCAGACGAACACTCGTAGAGCCGCCGTCCTCCTCGGCCTGGCCGGCGTGCTCGCGCTCACGGCGTGCACCGGCAGCACCGAACCCGTCGGAAGCTCGAACGACACGAGCGATACGAGCAAAGGCGCTCTCGCCATGAGCTTCGCCGGGCTCGACATTCCGATCTGGGTCGACCAGCTGGCGATCATGGAACCGATCATCAACGAGGCCGGTTACGAGTTCCTCAGCGACGATCCGGCCTGGGACATCCAGACCCAGGTCAACGACTGGGAGAACTGGATCCAGCGAGGCGACGTGAAAGCGATCATGGGCTATCCCGTGCAGTCGGACTCCATGGTCGCCGTGTCCGAGAAGGCGCAGGCTGCAGGCATCCCGGTCCTCGGATATGCCTCGACCTGGGACGGGATCTCGTACGGTGTTCTCCTCAACAACTATGAGGACGGCGTGCGCCTCGGCGAGGAGGCCGGCGAATGGATCAAGGAGAATGCTGACGGCAGCGGTGCGCAGCCTGTGGCGCTCCTCGGCTATTGGGACACGGATCTCGGCCGGGAACGCAGCGAAGGAATCGCGGACGGGCTCAAGAACAGCGGCGCGAACGTGGACGTCAACGAGATCTCGGTCATCAACCTCGACGACGGCTATGCGGCCGCCCAGACCCAGCTCGCCGCGGAACCCGATACGAAGATCTGGCTTGGAATGGCCTCTGAACCACTTCAGGGCGCGTACCAGTACCTCACCGATCAGGGCGTCGCCGAAGACGACCCCACGTACCTCCTCGGTGCGCTCGACGCGACCGACGAGATCCTCGACATCGTCTCGATCGACGACTCGATCTGGCGGCTCAGCTACATCCTGCCCGCGAAGCAGCTCGCCGAAGCCAACGCCGAACTGCTGATCTCCGCGGCGGAGGGCGACGCTGCCGACGACATCGTCATCGAGTCCACCAAGGTCACCGCGGACAACGCTGCGGACTTCTACGTCGACCGGCAATGAGCGGCACCAAGGACACCCCCGTGTCGACGTTCCGCCTCGAGCTCAACGACGTCACCGTCGACTTCGGCGCCACCCGGGCTCTGGCAGATGTCTCCGCGCAGATCGGGCCCGGCGAGATCGTGGGTCTGCTCGGTCACAACGGCGCCGGCAAGTCCACGCTCTTCAACGTGCTGGCCGGAGTGATCAGGGCGAGCGCCGGCTCATTCCTCCTCGACGGCGAGCACGTCCCCGCCGACAGCACGCCCCGCGATGTCGCCGAGCTCGGCATCTCGATCCTGTACCAGGAGCCGGCGCTCGCCGCGAACCTCACGGTGTTCGAGAATCTCTGGCTCGCACAGCCCGCGAGGAAGGACAAGACGGACCGCCGACGCGTGGCCGAGGAAGCGCTCGGCCGCGTCGGTGCCGAGTTCGGTCTCGATCTGCCCGTTGCCAGCCTGACTCTCGGCGAGCGGCAGATGGTCGGGCTCGCACGCGGTCTGCTGGGGCGGGAGATCCGGGTGCTGCTGCTCGACGAGCCGACCGCGGCGCTCGGACGGCAGGAGACCGACGCGTTGCATCGGATCATCCGGCGCCTCGCTCAGTCGGGCACGACCGTCATCTACGTCTCGCACCGGCTGCCCGACATCCTCTCGGTCTGCGAACGGATCCTCATCCTCTCGGGCGGTCGCCTCGTCGCCGATGAGTCGGCCGCGTCCTTCACGCCGCAGCGGCTGGCGCGAGCACTGGCACCGGGGCTCATCGTCGCCGAGTGGGAGGAGCCGCGCATCGGCGAACCCAGCCTCGAGGTGACGTTCGGTTCTGAGCGCGTCACAGCGCACCGTGGCGAGGTCCTCGGGTTGTTCGGGATGGCCGCCGGGGAACAGTTCGACCTCGTCGAACGGGTTTTCGGGGTCCGTGGGCGAGCGACGTTCACGCTACGAGGGCGGCAGACGAGGATCGCCAGTCCGCACCAGGCGATGCGGCGCCGCGTGCACCTGGTGCCCGCCGACCGAGAACGCGACGGGCTCATTTCCGGGATGGGAGCCGCGGAGAACGTCTTCCTCCCGTGGCACGGTCTGCTCGGGCGGAGTTGGTGGATCAACCCGCGTTACGGGGCGACGGCGTACGAGACCGCTCGGCACGAACTCGGCATCCTCGGACCCGGGGGAGTGGAGCCCATCGACGAGTTCTCAGGCGGCAACCGCCAGAAGCACCTGCTGGCGCGGTGGATGTCCGTGCGAACGCCCGACGTCCTGCTGCTCGCACAGCCGACACAAGGCGTCGACGTCGGCGCCAAAGCCGACATCGCGCGGGCCGTCAGGCGTCTGGCCGCGACCGGGGCGACGGTGGTGGTCGCGTCCGCCGAGTCGGATGAGATCGCCAGCCTCTGCGATCGCGCCTACGTCCTGCTCGCGGGAGCTGCCCGCGAGGTGACCCGCACTCCTGATTTCGACGAGCAGCTACTCACCACACTGCTCGCGCTCGCCGCCGACGCACCGACGCGTCAACCGGAAGGACCGACCCGATGAGACTCTCCTCTTCGATGACCCTCTTCTTCGCCAAGAACGGGATCTTCGCCGCACTGCTGCTCCTGATCGCCCTCTTCGCGATCCTCAACCCGAACTTCCTCACCCTCGGGAACGCGCAGAACATCCTGCTGCAGTCCGCAGAACTCGGCATCATCGTGGTCCCGCTCGCATTCCTCGTGATGTCGGGCTCACTCGACCTCTCGGTCGGTTCGGTCGCGTCGGCTTCGGCCGTCACCGCCGCCCTCGTGATGGCGTCGACGGGCAACACGATTCTCGGCATCTTCGTCGCGATCGGTCTCGGGGCCTTCGCCGGCGCGGTCAACGGATTCCTGATCGCCTACCTGCGCCTGAATCCGATCGTCATCACCCTCGGCTTCCTGAGCATCTGGGGTGGCTTCGCGCAGGTGATCACGGGGGGCAAGACCGTACAGCGATCGAGCCTGCCCGAGGAGTTCCGGGCGATCGGCACGGCGACCATCGGCCCGGTGCCGATCCAGATCGTCCTGCTCGTGCTCACCGTTGCCCTCGGAGGGTACTTCCTGCGCCGTCATCGCCTCGGCAAGGAGGTCCTCGCCATCGGCGGCAACGAGCGCGCCGCCCACCTGATGGGCATCAACGTCGTTCGGCGCAGGTTCGAGCTGTTCATCGTCTCCGGCGTGGCTGCCGCGATCGCCGGAGTGATGCTCACCGCGAAGGTGCAGTCCGCGAGCCCGGTGATCGGCGCAGGAATGGAGCTCCAGGCGCTCACCGTCGTGCTGCTCGGTGGCGTCGCCTTCGAGGGCGGCATGGGCCGGATCTCGGGTGTGGTGGCCGGCCTGCTGTTCTTCAAGGTGCTGAGCAACGGCCTCGTGTTCCTTCAGGTGTCGCCGTTCGTGCAGACGATCCTCGTCGGTGCGACCCTTGTCGTCGCCGTCGCGCTCGACAGCTCGATCCAGCGGATGGTCAAGCGTGCCTGGGCGCAGAGGGGGCGCCGAGCGATCTCGAGACAGCCGGATGAGCCAGGCGACGATCAAGCCAACCATGACGAACTCACCCCGAACACGCACGGAGGACGCGCATGACCCGCAACACCGGATACGTCTGGCACGAACGCTACGCCTGGCACGACACCGGGACGTTCGCGGGCATCGTCCCGCCCGGACCGACCGTGCAGCCGTTCCACAACTTCGAATCGCCCGAGTCGAAGGCGCGGCTGAACAGCCTCGTCGAGGTCAGCGGGCTCATCGAACGACTCACTCCGATCCGGCCCCGACCGGCCACGGAAGAGGACGTGCTCCGCGTGCACACCGCTCGCCACGTCGAGCACATCCGCTCGCAGAGCCTCCTGCCACTCGGCGACGCCGGCGACGGCTGGTCTCCGTTCGGGCGCGGCGGATACGAGATCGCGATGCTCGCGGCCGGTGGCACCATTTCGGCGACCGAAGCAGTGCTGAGCGGTTCCGTCGACAACGCGTACGCGCTCGTCCGACCGCCGGGACACCACGCGGAGCGCGACCTGGGTATGGGCTATTGCCTGTTCGCGAACATCCCGATCGCGATCGAAGTCGCCCGCGCCCGGTACGGCGTCGAGCGGGTGGCCGTCGTCGACTACGACGTGCACCACGGCAACGGCACCCAGCACATCTACGAGGACGACCCTGATGTTCTCGCGATCTCGCTCCACCAGGAGTTCCTCTTCCCGCAGAACACGGGGAGCGCAGCTGAGATGGGAGTCGGTCGCGCCGAGGGGACGACCATCAACGTTCCGCTCCCTGCCGGCAGCGGCAACGGCGCCTACCTGGCATCGTTGCAGCGAGTGGTCCTCCCGGCGCTCCGCGCGTTCCGGCCGCAGCTCGTGATGGTGGCGAGCGGGTTCGACGCCTCGGCCGTCGATCCGCTCGGCGGGATGACCGTGACGGCGAGCGCCTATCGGGCCATCGCCGAGAACCTCGTGGACGTCGCCGAGGAAGTCTGCGACGGGCGGATTGTGTTCTCGCACGAGGGCGGCTACTCGCCGGTCTACGTCCCCTACTGCGGACTCGCGGTGCTCGAGGCGATGAGCGGTATCGAGACAGGCGTGCTCGACCCGTACGCCTTCTCGTTCGAGAACTCGCCGGCGCACCAGCTCAAGCCGTGGCAGGACGACGTCATCGCCGAGGCCGAGGTGCTGGCCCGCAGGCTCGGCCTCGTGGTCTGAGGCCTGCACGAGACTCCCGCCGCGGCCCGGGTCATCGCCTGCTCACGGGCTGCGGCGGGTACTTCCGGGCCTCGCGAGTTCGGCCGGCGGCCGGTCAGGCGCTCGCCGCGACTACCAACGGTAGCGCCGGATCAGCGCTCCACTCCTCGAGGGACCCGTCGTAGACGCGAACGTGGCGAACGCCGGCATGTGCGAGAGCGAGCGCGTTGGCGGTCGCGGAGATGCCGCCGCCGCAGTACAGCAGCACTTCCCGGTCGAGATCGACACCAGCTTCCAGGTAACGTGCCCTGATTTCGCCGGGCGACAAGAGGCGGCCGTCGTCGCCCGAGAGAGCCCGTGCTGGGACGTTCGTGCTGCCCGGTATGTGCCCGCGTCGCGAATAGCGGGTCGGCACGGTTCCCTGGAACGCATCCTCCGGCAAGCCGCAGACCAGGTTGCCGCAACCGACGAGCAGCTCGATCTCGGCCCGGTCCACCCACGCTTCGCGCTTCGTCGTCACCTGCCACGAAGCCCGCGGCGTTGCGACGGGAGCATCCTCACCGGTCGCCGTCGGGAGCCCGGCATCGCGCCAGGCCGCGATGCCGCCATCGAGCACGCGGACATCGATGCCGATCCAGTCGAGCAGGTACCAGACGCGGGCGGCCCACAGCCCGCCGACCGTGTCGTATGCGACGACGGAGGTGTCCGGACCGATTCCTGCGGCGGCGAGGTTCGAGGCCAGTACGTCCGCCTCCGGATGATGATCGTGCTGCGTCGGATGCGGCACCGACAGGTCGGTGTCGACGGCGATGTGCCGAGAACCCGGGATGTGGGCGTCCAGCCAGCGGCCACGGCCGCTTTCCGCGACGAAGTCGCCGTCGTGACGCGGACGTCGGAGCACCAGTGTCGCGTCGAGTACGGTCACCGGCCGGCCGGCCGACAGCTCGACGGCAAGTTCTCCGGCAGTGATAAGCGGGCCGATGCTCACCGTTCGACCCCGATGAATCCGGCCGCGACTGGAGCGGATCGGTGTTCCTTCGCGTCGATCGCCTTTGGCCACACCGTCGCATCCGAGAGGATTCCCACCCGCTCGAGCCACGCTGCATAGTCGTGCATCGCCTCGGGTCGGATGTCGCCCCAGCGATCCTCCTCGAACCAGGTGGGTGCGATGAGTTCGAGCGACTTGGCGAGCACCCGGCGATCGAAGTATGGGGTCACGGTCTCGAGCAGGTCGACCGTTGCGGCTTGATCGGCAGCCGCCCGGCGGAACCCTCGCTCCGTGGCGTCGAGGAACCGTGCGCGCAAGTCGGGGTCCAGGCCGGCGAACGAAACGCCGCCCCCCAGGAGGTAGCTGTGGTACCGGATTCCGAGTTCATCGTCGACCCGCCACACACGTTCAGGTCGGTCGGGCCGCTCTGTGAGCAGGACATCCCAGGCCCAGTACGAACCGAACGTGGCGTCGGCAATGCCGGCCTCGAGGTCGTCGGCGGTGAGTTCTCGCGTACCGACGTCGAGGAGCTCCACCTCGTCGGGGTCGCCGCCGGCCGCCGCGACGAGTTCGCGCACGATGGCGATCCCACGGGGCGTCGGGTTCAGAGCGAGCCGGCGACCCTCGAGATCGGCGAGCGAGCGGATGCCGCTGCTCTCGAGCGTTCGGACCGTCTCGAGACCGCGCTGGTTCACGGCGGCGATGGCCGACAGGAGCTGCCCGCGCTCGCGGCGCGCCAGCAGTCGGTTCGTCGGGAACACCGCCAGATCGGCGACGCCTCGAGCAACGTGTTCGAGGCTGTCGCCGATCCCGGGATCGCCGGTCCGAATCTCGAGCTCGATGCCTGCATCTTCGTAGAAGCCGGCGGTACGTGCGGCATAGAAGCCGGCCGAGTTCGGCCAGGGGTGGAAGTACTCGAGCACGAGGCTGAGGCGGGTGATCACGGGGTGGCTCCTGGGGGCTTCTGGATGGATGCGGGGGAGGGCCGGAGCGAGAAGCCGGCAGGAAGGGGAGTGGCGAGGACATCGGCGAGGCTGGACGGGCGATGTCGAGCGATGAATGTGGCCTCCTGCTCGGCCCAGCGGCGCCAGTACGGAACGTAGAGCTCACCGTCTCTGGCCAGCGCCCGAGAGCGCCGGACCTCGTCGTCGGCCTCGACCCAGACGGTGAGCGTCGCGAGGCGCCGTGTCGCAGCTGTGAGGGAGCCGACCCCCTCGAGGATCAGCGGAAGCTCGCCGGGCACCTCGTGCCAGCCGGCGGGCTCGCCGGCATTCCAGTCCCACTGGCGCCATCGGGCTGGCCGCCCGATGGCCCGCGGGCCCAGGAGGTTCCGGCGCACGTGGTCGCTCGCCCAGTCGAGCCCGTCCCAGCCGGGATAGATGTCGTCGAGACGCACGATGTGCGCCGGCCGAAGCGCACCGAGCTGCGTGGCGAGCGTGCTCTTGCCGGCGCCGGAGCGGCCGTCGATCAGCACGGTTGCGCGCGGGCCGTCGAGTGCCTGTGCGAGGTCAGTGAGCTCCAATGAAGTTCCATGCTCCCGTGCTCACGGCGAAAGCGACAGACACCAGGCCGATGGCGAGGCACAGCGCGATGAGCACATAGTCGGATCCGCGCATGACGGAAGGCCTCGCCCACGTGCGAGTCGCATGGGCGCCGAACCCGCGAGCCTCCATCGCGGTCGCGAGCTTGGCACCGCGTCGTACGGCGAAGACGAGCAGTGCGAACGCCTGGCCCGCGGTCCGACGAACGCGTCCGTGGTCGGCCACGCCGCGAGCACGGCGCGCGTAGCCGAGGTAGGCCCAGTCATGCCGCAGCAGGCCGACAAGGCGGAATCCGGCCAGGGCGCCGATCACGAAGCGCGACGGAAGCCGCAGGATCTGCGCGAGCCCGTCAGCCAGGTCGGTTGGATCCATGTCGGTGAAGAACAGCACCGAGGGTAGGCCGATCGCGAGGACGCGCAGCACGGTCGCGGCCGCGAGCTCGATCGAGCCGTCGCTGACGGTGACGAGCAACGCCTCGACGTGCACCCGGCCGCTCGGCTGGCCGTAGAGGAGAATCGTGAGGCCGGTGAGGAGGGCGGCCACGACGATGGGCAGGCTGCGTCGGACGATTCGGACGACCGGGACCTCCGATTGCAGGAAGAGCAGGGACTCGAGCACGAGCGCGGTGAGGGCGGACACCCAGTCGACGCTGAAGACGAGCGCGATCGCGATGGCGAGCGCGGCGAGCAGCCGCGCCACCGGATTCGCGTGTGGAACATCGAGGCGGAACGAGTTCATCAGGCCGCCTCGACTTGTGGGTATGCCTCGGAAGGGGTATCCCCACGCCACGCTGCGAGTTCGATGCGATCATCGGCGAGCATTTCGATGAACAGTTCATCGTGGGTCACCGCGACGACCGCGGTGCCGCCGTCGACGATCTCCGCGATGAGTCGGACGAGTTCCTCCCACGTGCGGCGGTCTTGGCCGAAGGTGGGTTCGTCGAGGATGATCAGCTCGGGGCGACTCGCGAGGACCGTGCCCACCGAGAGGCGGCGCTTCTCACCACCCGACAGGGTGAAGGGGTTGACGTCAGCGAGATGGTCGAGTCGCAGCCTGACCAGCAGTTCATCAGTGCGTCGCGCGATCTCGTCGGCTGGGAGCCCGAGCGCGCGAGGCCCGACTGCCAGCTCATCGCGCACGCTCGTAGCGAGGAACTGATGCTCGGGATCCTGGAAGACGCTGCCGATGCGCGTGAGCAGTTCGCGCGACCGCCAGCGGATCGGCTCCGTGCGGCGGGCGTCGGGCGCGAACCCGGGCGATCCGATCAGTGAACCTGAGATCGGCGCGCGCAGCCCGCCGAGGGCGAGGGCGAGCGTGGACTTGCCGGCTCCGTTCGGTCCCGTGATCGCAACGACCTTTCCGCGCGAGACCGAGAAGTCGTGTTGCACCGGTGTGCCGGTCGCATCGGGAGCGGCGGTCACGAGCGCCGCGGCGGTGAGGAGTGCGCCTTCGGCGGAGTTGCGGTGACGCTCGAGCACTGGTGCGGACGCGTCCGGTACCCAGACGCCGTCTTCGAGAAGACGCTGCCGCTCGGCTGCGATGACCGTGTCGGGCGGGCCGTCGGCGGCGAGACGGCCGTCGGCGCCGAGCACGACGACGCGGTCCACCACGGGAAGCCAGACCTCGGTGCGGTGTTCGATGACGACGAGCGTCGCCCCCGTCGAGCCGGCGACTTCGGCAACGGCGTCCCGGACCTCGCGCACCCCGGCCGGGTCGAGGTTCGCGGTTGGCTCGTCGAGGAGGATGAGGCCCGGGTGCATCGCGATCACGCCGGCGAGAGCGAGCCGTTGCTTCTGGCCGCCCGAGAGATACGCGCTTTCGGTGTCGACGGCGGAGCGCAGTCCGACAGCATCCAAGGCGTGTCGAACCCGAGCCCAGATTCCCTCGCGAGGCACCCGCAAGTTCTCGAGCCCGAACGCCACATCGTCGCCGATCCGCGAGAGGATCACCTGCGAATCGGGATCCTGTAGGACCATTCCGATGCGATCGCGCCGGTCGTCCGGACGACCACCGTCGACCGTGAGACGACCTCGCGCTGTACCCTCGTCGGCGCCGCCGAGCACGCCGCCGAGCGCGTGCAGCAGGGTCGATTTGCCGGCACCTGATGGGCCGAGCAGCAGCACTCGCTCGCCGGGCTCGACGACGAGATCGAGATCTCGTACTGCCCAGCTCTCGCGCCCCGCGTGCTGCCAGCCCCAGCCTTCGATGTCGATCCGGGCGCCGGGAACGGTGTTCGACACGGTCATCGTGCGGCTGCGGCATCGGCCGCGCTGGTCCGCGCTCCGCCGCTGCGGGCGCGTGCTTCACGGCCGGCCGCGAAACGGTTCAGAGCGCCGGTGGCAGCGAGGCCGCGTACGGCCAGCCACGAGAGCAGGCCGGCGAGCGCTGCGCCCGAGACGACAGCCGCGACGATGTAGATCCAGCTGAACGCGGTGGAGGACCCCGGGTACCAGAGGATGAGGTCGTTGACTGCGAGCATCAGGCCGCTTGCGGCGCCCGCGAGCAGCGCCATCGGCAGGTTCCACCGGCGGTAGAGGAAGAGCGCGAACACGAGCTCGGCGCCGAGCCCCTGCACGAGTCCAGACTCCAGTGTGAGGACGCCCCACTGGTTTCCGACGAGTGCCGAGACCACCGCGGCGACGAGTTCGCCGAAGAGCGCCGCTCCGGGCTTACGCACGACGAGTGCGGTGAGCACCCCCGCGAACAGCCAGCCGCCGCCCACGACCGCCTGCAGTCCGGGTACCACGGCACCCAACGGGGCGCTGATCGGGTTCGACGCGATGTTCCACAGGACGAACACGAGGCCGGATGCCACGGCCAGCACGCTCGCGACGACGACGTCGATGACTCGCCACCGAAGGCGCGAGCCGACCGCGGGCTCGACGGCGGTCGTGGTTTCGTTCGTGCTCGAACGGGTCATGGGAGGTGCTCCTTCAAAGGCGCCGGCGCGAGCCGGGAGGTCGTGCACGCAAGTATTGACGAGGGCGTCGATCGGTGCACGTTTGTGTCGGCGCATGTAGATTGTGTATACAGTGGCAAGGCAGACGTACACGGAGGCGACACAATGGAACGGGCATCGCTTTACGTACGATTGCGAACCGACCTCGTGAACGGCACCTTCGCCGCCGACTCGCTCCTCGTCGAGGGTCGACTCGCGACCCTGTACGGGGTGTCGCGCACGCCAGTTCGCGAGGCGCTCGCGCGGCTCGAGCAGGAAGGGCTGATCGTGCGTGCGGTGCGCGGCTTCCAGGTGAACTCCGGAACCCCGCAGGACGTGATCGAGATCTACGAGGTGCGGAGCGTGCTCGAGCAGACGGCGGCCGCCGCAGCCGCGGTCGGTCGTACCGAACTTCAGCTCGCCGAGTTGACGCAGCTGCACCGCGAGGCCGAGGCGGCAGGCGACCCAGCGATCGCCCGAGCGCGGAACTCGGCTTGGCACGAACTGCTCTGGGGAGCATCGCAGAACACCACGCTCGAGGCGATCTTGCGTGGGCTCGTTGCCCGACTGCGCATCTTCGACCGCGAGTCGGATCATCGCGACGATCTCGCCGAGGCGCTCGCCGAGCACTCGATAGTGCTCGCCGCGATCCGAGACCGCGATGCCGAGGCTGCCGGGGCAGCCATGGCCGCCCACCTCGATCGCACCAAGCGAGAGCGCCTGGAGAGTTTCGCGCGGCGTCGTGTCGGCGGCGCCTGAACACGCTCGTCTCGGCGCGGTTTCACGGCTCTAATCAACAACGTTCGGTGATCGCGCCGTGCGCGGCGGTGTGGTGTGCTCGGTTGTCGTGTGCCTCGGCACAATTCTTCGAACCAGTAGTCGGTATCGGTCTGTTCACAGACCGTTCTGGTCTCGGTACTGGACCGTGTGGTCTAAACGCCGATACTCTGACCCGCGAAGTCAGGAAGCGCCGAAAAGGTCTCCGGGCCGTTGGTGTACAGCGGCGCGCATTTCAGCGCGTCCGAGAAGTGATTGAGGAGAGAAATGCTCAAACGTCGAGAAGCACTCGGACTACTCGGGTTGGCGGTCGGTGCCGCCGCATTGGGCGCCACGCCCGCCCAGGCGGCGGAAGGAGCCGTGCCAAGCGGCCTCGGCGCATCGCCGCACCGATCACTGCGTGTGCTGCAGTTCAACACGTGGCTCGGAGGCACCGAGGTACCCGGCGGGCGGAACGGCATCGTCGACACGATCGCGAACGTGAAGCCCGATGTCGTCACGCTCAGCGAGTCCGACCCAGAACTCGTGCGGGGGATCATCGCCGACCTCGCATCCCGCGGCCTGACCTATTCCGACAACGGCAGCCCGGGCGACCCGTCGGTGATCTCGCGCTGCCCGATCATCGATAGCGCGCAATTCCCGTTCTGGTCGAAAGCGGTTATCTCGGTCGGTGGCGCTGAGGTCGCGGTGTACTCGGGACACCTGGAGTACCGCTATTACGCGAACTACCTGCCGCGCGGCTACGGTGGCGGCACCCCCGAGCCCCTCGAGACCTCGGAGTACGGCTGGGACGAGATCCCGACCGGGCCGATCACGGACCTGGCGTTGATCGAACGCATCAACGCCGCCTCGGGGCGCACGGAAGTCACGAGAACCGTGCTCATCGATGCCGCGCGCGAGCGTCGCAAGGGGCGCCTCACGGTGCTGGGTGGCGACTTCAATGAACCCTCGCACCGGGACTGGACCCGACGCACTCGGAACCTCTTCGATCACAACGGCGTCGTGACCGAGTGGTCCACGACCAAGTCGATCGAGGATGCCGGATTCCGGGACAGCTATCGTGAGATCTTCCCCGACCCGGTCCGGTCGCCTGGCTTCACGTGGCCGAGCGACAACCTCGGGGCCGATCCGAGCAAGCTCACCTGGACGCCGAAGGCCGACGAACGCGATCGGATTGACTTCATCTTCTACTTCCCGGACCGTCGGATCCACCTGAGGGACTCTATGATCGTCGGTCCCTCGTCGTCGATCGTGCGCAGTCAGCGTGTCGAGGAGTCCGGGCGAGACATGTTCTGGGAGCCGTCCTGGGTGTGGCCGACCGACCACAAGGGTGTGCTGAGCACCTTCCGGATCACGCCGCGAGGCTGATCACGACCGGAAGTACACATCCTCGTCGGGCGCCCAAGATCGAGTCTCGAGCGCCCGACGTCGGTGCTATTCGTAGCGAAGCGAGTCCACGGGGTCGGCCCGCGCTGCTCGAGCCGCCGGAAGCGTGCCGGCGAGGAACGCGATACCCATGACGAGCAGGATGATCGAGAGGATCGAGGTGGGATCGAATGCGATCAGCGTCAGCCCCGGGAGGTCGGCGAGTAGAGAGTCGGCGAGCACGGCGCTGAGCGCGGTGCCCGCACCCATCGCGACAAGGACCCCGATCGCGCTGCCGAGGAAGCCGATGAACGTGGCCTCGAGGCTGAAGAGACCGAAGACCTTGCCGCTGCCCATCCCCATCGCCTTCATGAGTCCGATCTCCCGCGTTCGTTCCTGGACGGACATGTAGAGCGTGTTCACGATTCCAAAAGCGGCAGCGAGGAGGGCGATGATCGCGAACGCGTTCAGCACGAGGACGATGCCGTCGATCACGCTCGTGACCATACCGAGTTGGTCGGCGACGGTCGTTCCCGTGAACCCTTCTGCCGCGAGGCGCTGCTTCAGCGCGTCGATCTGGTCTGCGTCGGCGCCGGGATCGAACCAGACCGTCGCCTGGGAGTAGCGGTCGGCCTCGTCCTCGGGAAGGCCCGTCGATTGCGCGTCGAAGAGCGCGTCGTTCAGTGCCGCGTTCGTCAGCAGGCTTGAGCCCGTGGGTGAAGCCAGGGCTTCCTCCGTCACGCCGACGACGGTCGCCTCGATTCGGTGCTCCGCGCGGAGCGCATCGGTGATGCCGATGGTCACCGTCTGGCCGAGTGCCGCTTGGTCGTCGGCGAACCCGAGGGGTACCACGTATGCGTGCGGAATCGCGACCTGGGCGTCTGCACTGTCATCGTCGGGTTGAACCCCCTCTGTGAGGAGTGTCGTCTGCCCTGCGACGAGGCTCCCGACGGACGCGACGTACTTCGCGCCGTCGGCGAACTGCACGAAGTCGGGCGTGAGGTTGCGCTGCGCGTCGACGCTCACGACTCCATCGATGCCGGCGATCGTCGTGATGTCGTCGGTAGTGAGTGCGATCACGGTCGTTCCGGGGATGCCGGTGGCGACGGCATCCCGGTCGTATTCCGCGGGTCCGCCATCGCCGGCGAACGGGTCACCCGCGCTCTCGCTCGCCTTCGTGACCGTCATCGCATTGGATGCGCCGACCCCCGAAACGGTGTCGGCGATGTACGCGTTGATACCGGTGCCGAGGCCGCTCGTAATGCTCAACGTGAAGGCGCCGATGAAGATCGAGAGGATCGTGAGCAATGTGCGGGTCTTCGATCGGAACGTGTTGGTGATCGCTGACACGATCAGGTCTGGCGTTTTCATGCGGCGGCGTCCACGGTGTCGTCGATCAACTGCCCGTCGGTGATTCGGAGGCGGCGGTCGCAGCGCGCGGCGAGGTCGTCATCGTGGGTGACGACGATGAGGGTGATGCCGTGCTCGCGGTTGAGGTCGAACAAGATGTCCTCGACCACCGCGCCGGTCTTTGAGTCGAGGTTGCCCGTCGGTTCGTCGGCGAAGATGATCCGCGGGTTGTTGACGAGAGCACGGGCGATGACGACGCGCTGCTTCTGGCCGCCGGAGAGATTCACCGCTTTGTTCTTGGCCTTGTCGGCCAAGCCGAGTTCATCCAAGACGGCAAGGCCGAGCCGTCGGCGTTCGGCTGCGCCGACCCCGGCGATCTTGAGCGGGAGGGTGACGTTGTCGAGCACCGAGCTGTTCGGCACGAGGAAGAACTGCTGGAAGACGAATCCGAACGTCTTGTTCCGGGTGCGGTTCAGACGCTGACCCTTCAGGGTTCGGGTGTCGACGCCCGCCAGCTCGATCGTGCCGGAGGTCGGTGCGTCGAGCAGGGCGAGCGTGTGCATGAGGGTGGACTTGCCAGAGCCGCTCTTGCCGAGGATCGCAATGGATTCACCCTCCTGGATCTCGAAGCCGACCCCCTTCAAGGCCTCGAACCCGGTCTGTCCTCGCCCGTACGTCTTGTGCACGTCGACGGCCCGGATCAGTGGGGCCTTCGTGCGCGTTGCGTCGGCGGTCATGACTTTCGCTCCTGTCGGTCGGCGCCGGCGCGCATGCTGTTGGCGAGATTCTGTGTGGAGTTTTCCAGAACGCGTGCGGCCGCCTCAGCCCCGGCGACCGGGGCATTCGACAGTGACGCGGCCGCTCCCAGCTCATCCTGTTGCCCGTCCGCCGTAGCCTCGATCGTCGATCGGAAGGGTACTTCCTTGATGAAGAGGACGACGATCAGACCGACTGCGGCGAGGGGGATGAGCATTGCGAATACCGGCGTCAGGGCGTCGTTGTATGCCCCGACGATCAGGTCGCGGATCGGATCGGGCAGTTCGTTCACGGCGGCGGGCGTGAACGAGTTCAGATCCCCGGCACCACCGGCCGGCGCTCTCTCGCTGAGAAGGTCGGTGAGGCGCGAGGTGAACAAGGCGCCGACGAGCGCTGCGCCGAGTGAAGCGCCGATCTCGCGGAAGAAGTTGTTCGCAGCGGTGGCGGTGCCGACCTGGCTGTCCGGGAACGAGTTCTGCACTACGAGAACGAGGATCTGCATCGCCAGCCCGACACCCGCTCCAAGCAGGAACAGGTAGCAGAGCAGAAGCCAGAGAGGAGTGGTCACGGTGAGCGTCGACATCAGCGCGAGTGCGACCCCGATGACGCCCATGCTCGCGATCGGCATCCACTTGTAGCGGCCGGTCCTGGCGGCGAGCTGTCCGGTGAGGATCGCCGTGGTCATGAGCCCGACCACCATCGCCACCATGAGCAGGCCGGACTCGGTGGCATTGACCCCTGTGACCATCTGGAGGTAGGTCGGCAGGTAGGCGAGGGTGCCGAACATGGTGATGCCGATGATGAGCCCGGCGATGGTCGCCAGGACGAAGTTGCGGCTCTTGAAAAGTCGGAGCGGGATGAGCGGCTCAGCGGCCTTGTGCTCGGCGAAGACGAATGCCCCGCTGAAGACTGCGGCCACCACGATGAGCGCCAGGATGGTGGGCGAGCTCCAGTCGTACTCGACTCCGCCCCACGAGGCGATCAGGATGATCGAGGTGACGGCGATCGCCATCGTGAACGTGCCCCAGATGTCGAAGCGCACCTTCGTATCGTGCTTGGGCAGGCGGAGATAGATGGCCGCGAGCAGGATAGCGGCGAGGCCGAGGGGGATGTTGATCCAGAACGCCCAGCGCCACCCGACACCTTCGGTGAACCATCCGCCCAGGAGGGGGCCGGCGACGCTGGAGATGCCGAACACCGCGCCCATGAAGCCCATGTACTTCGATCGTTCGCGAACCGGGACGACGTCGGCGATGATGGCCTGAGCAAGGATCATGAGGCCGCCTCCTCCGATGCCCTGGACCGCGCGGGCGATGATCAGCCAGGTCATGTCGGGGGCGAGTCCGCCGATCACCGAGCCAAAGACGAAGATCGCCAGGGCGCCGATGAACAAGCCCTTGCGGCCGATGAGGTCGCCGAGTTTTCCGTAGATCGGCATCATGATGGTCGCGGTGACGAGGTAGGCCGTGGTCACCCACAGCATGTGGTTCACGCCGTCGAGCTCGCCCACGATCGTGGGCAGGGCGGTCGAGAAGATCGTCTGATCAAGGGAGGACAGGAGCATGGCGACGAGCAGCCCTGCGAAGACCGCGCCGATGTGGCGCTTGCCCGACGCCGCGGTGGCGCCGTCGGCAGGGGCGAGAGTACTGGAACGAGTCACCATTCGATGCTTGCCAGTCGAGATTGCGAGCGCGTCCCCTCAGCGCGGACTGTCGTGTACCGCGCTCGCGGTACTCCGCAGGCGGCGCGCGGATGACGCCGTCAAGTCCCGGGAGTGAGCAGACCCGACTCGTACGCGATGATCACGAGCTGCGCGCGATCATGGGCGAGAAGTTTCGACATGATGCGGTTGACATGCGTCTTGGCGGTGTGCGGAGAGATGAACAGTCCACCGGCGATGTCTTGATTCGACTGGCCCTTGGCCACCAGCAGCAGGACTTCGCGCTCGCGGTCGGTGAGCTGGTCGAGTGCCGGATGCTGCTGCAGCACGACTTCGGGCTTGAGGTGGCGGGCGATGAGCGCTTTGGTGGCCGCGGGGGAGAGCAGGGCATCGCCGGCGTGGATCGCGCGCACTGCGCGCACGAGCTCGTCGGGTTCGGCGCCCTTCCCGATGAAGCCGCTCGCTCCCGCCCTGAGCGCCGCGACGACGTACTCGTCCTCCTCGAACGTCGTGAGGATCAGCACCCGCGTCGCGCCGAGGCGCTTGTCATCAGTGATGGCTGCCGACGATGCGATTCCATCGAGCGACGGCATTCGGATGTCCATCAGGACGACATCGGGCCGTAGTTCGCTGCTCTTCGTCACGGCTTCGTTGCCGTCGGCCGCCTCGCCGACCACCGTGATATCGGGCTCGTCGCTGAGGATGTCGACGACGGCCTGGCGGATGAGGGTTTGGTCATCGACGACGAGCACGCGGATCACGGGCGATCCTCCTCTTCGAAGGGGAGTCGTGCGGCGAGTCGCCAGCCCCCCAGGCCGGCGCCGATTTCAATACTGCCGCGGACCGCGGCGACTCGCTCGCGCAATCCGATCAATCCGAGTCCCGCGCCGACGGACTCCGCATCGGCTGAAGGGCGCTGCGGCGATGCCCGATTCGTCATCGGGTTCGTGACGACGAGCTCGACGTCACGCTCTCCGGCGCGTATCAGGACATGGGCGCGATGCTCCGCACCGTGCTTGTGTGCGTTCGTCAGCGCTTCTTGCACCACCCGGTATCCGACGCTGTCGACCGTTCCTGCGACGCGGGAGAGGTCGCCTTCGATCCGGACGTTGACGTCGAGCCCGACCGCCGCGAACTGCCCGACGAGTTCGTCGACCCGTGCGAGGCTCGGCTGGGGAGCCGTGCCGGTCTTCCGATCGTCTTCGGTGCGCAGGACGGCGAGCAGGTCGCCGATCTCCCCGAGCACCGTCCGCGCGGCACTCCGAATTGTCGAGAGGGCGGCTTTCGCCCGTTCGGGCTTCGACTCGATCGTCGTCGACGCGACGCCGGCGTTCAGACTGATGACGGCGATCTGGTGGGCAACGGCGTCGTGCAGGTCGCGCGCGATCTTGAGACGCTCCTCGCTCACGCGTCGCTGGGCTTCGGCTTCCCGCGTCCGCTCCGCGCGTTCGGCACGTTCTGTGATGGCACGGATGTACTGCCGCCGGGAGCGGGTGGCGTCGCCGGCCGCGGCCGCTGCCGCGACGAGGAACGCGACTTGGAACACGCGTGGTTCGAAGGGGCTGCCGATCGTCGCCGGAATGCTGACTAGTACGACCGCGGCGAGCGCACACGCCATGACGATCAGACCGCTGCGGCGCGATGACCGGTTCGTCACCCCGAACATCGCGATCGCCACCGCGAGACCGACACCAGACGAGAGGACTCCGTCGAGCGCCACGACGCCGTAGAGCGCGATGCAGGCCGCGAGGACAGGGACCGGCCATCGCCTCCTGAGCGGCAAGACGAGTGCGGCGATCCCTGTCGCGGTGAGTGTCACGAGGCTGGGCATCGCATACGGCTCGCCGGGCACCGGCGCGAATGTGGCTGCGACGACCAGTGCCCCGGCGATGACGTCGCCGACCCACACCGGCAACCGTGGACGGGGATCGGAGGGATCGTGCATCTCGTCGGAGGAGGAGACCATCTCCCCAGTCTGCATGCTTCGACATGCGAGCGAATCAGTCCATCGCAGTACTCCGCGCCTGCTGATTCTTAGGGGTGGTGCGACGGGATGTGCTCACGATAACAGGCACGCCGGACGCGCATCACACTGCCCGATTCGGCGCGGAATGTTCGGGCTCTTGGACTCCAGCCTGCCGGAATTGGCGCCAGGCCGTACGGGCGAGCCAGAGTTCGGAGAGATCCTTCGTTCGGCGAACGCTCCGCCCGGTGATCGCCTCGACCTGATTCAGACGGTAGACGAGCCCCTGCCGATGCATGCCGAGGGCAGCGGCAGTACGGTTCCAGTGGAGGTCGTTCTCGAGGAACTCGAACAGTGTCTCGCGCAGGGCGACGTAACGTGGTTCGTCTCCCGATAGTGGCCCGAGGACGGTCGCCACGATCTGGGCGGCTTCGGATCGTGAGCGGGAGACGAGGGAGACTCGCTCACCGCGGAACTCGCGCCAGTGTGAGCCTCGGCCCCACACCTCCGCGTGTTCCGCCGTGGCCTCCGCGATGGCTCCGGATACGTCTCCGAGATCGCGATGTTCGGCTGATACACCCGACTCGGGGCAGAGCTCCTCCACGATCCTTCGCACTCCATCAATCTCGTGCGCCGGGGCGATGATGAGGATCCGTCCATCGGTATCGATCGCCGCGGTCGAGAGGCCTGCGATCGCCAGAGCCATCTGCAGTCGCAGTGGTATCGCGCAGGTAGTCGCGATCGCACGGAATGCGCCGGAGTCGCTCGCCCAGAGGCGCCGGAGCTCGGCGCGGGAGTCCTGTCGTCCTTCCAGAGCCCGCTCGAGCGCTGCGACGCCGGCGTCGATTCGCGCCATCGCCTGCTGCGCAGCCACAGTCGCGTCGACCGCGAGGATCTGCGCAAGATGAACCAGGGTGAGGCTGTCAAGCGGTGCGTCGGCATCGATCAAGAGATGCGTCGGGCGATGCGTGCGCAGTGCATAGGCCCGCGAGCCGGCAGGGCCGAGGAGACCGCGGCCGATGAGCACGCAGCCGGTCGCATCGTCGACGACCGTGAGACGAACGCCGAGTATCTCGCCGAGATCGTCCGCGGAGCGTCGCTGGTCGTGGTGCCGCAGGCCTGCGACCTGGTAGAGCTTGGCGAGTCTGAGAACCCCCATGGTCTGCCGCTCCGCGTTTGCGGCCGCGACGGTTCGCCCGATCGCTGCGAATGGGGTGTGCGGTCCGGTCGTGAGGACGGGGAAACGTCGGGCGGCGGCTTCGGCGAGCATCGCCTTCGTGAGGCGCGGGGCGAGCCCGTCATCGCCGACCGCGATGCCGGCGAGCCCCGCGTCGTCGAGCCGGGCGATGAAGTCACGCTGGCGCTGGGCACCCTTCGGGATGCAGAGGCCGATCGTCATCAGCAGCTCGTGCGGTCCGAGCCACTTGTCCGGATTCGCCATCTCGCAGGAATGCGCCCACAACACAGTGCGATCGGCACCTTCGGCACCGCTCAGCACTCGCGTGTCCAGCGTCGGATCGCTGACCAGGTCGGCGATCGTGAAAGTCGACGGCATGTTTCACCTTTCGTATGGAAAGTGGTGTGACTCTAGCAGCTCGTACAGTATGCCTTGCCCCGCGGAATTCGTAGTGTGGACGACGCGAGGCCGGATCCGGTCATCGCGACGACATCAAAGGAGATGGACGATGACGCGCACAGTCGTGCCCGGCGGAGGCCCGGGGGGCCCCGCACCCGCACCACAGGTCGCCGACCGAACGATGACCAGCGCAGCCACGATCGAGTCCACACCGACCACTCCCACCGGCGGTGAGGCACCGGGCATGGTCGTCGTCGACGCTGTCACGAAGCGGTACGGCACCTCCACCGCTGTCGACGGGATGTCGCTCACGATCGAGGCGGGCGAGTTCATCTCGCTGCTCGGGCCGTCGGGGTGCGGCAAGACCACGACGCTGCGCATGATCGCCGGCTTCGAGCAGCCCGACGTCGGCGACATTCGCGTCTCGGGTCGCTCGGTGCTCGGTGTGCCGCCCTACCGCCGCGACGTGAACACGGTGTTCCAGGCGTACGCGCTGTTCCCGCACATGTCGGTCGCGGAGAACGTCGCCTACGGCCTCCAGCAGCGCCGCACCCTCAAGTCCGAGGTGCGCGACCGTGTCGTCGAGGCGCTCGACCTCGTGCAGATGCGCCGCTTCGCCGACCGCAAGCCGACCCAGCTCTCGGGTGGCCAGCAGCAGCGCATCGCGCTCGCCCGTGCCCTCGTGAACCGCCCCTCGGTGCTGCTCCTCGACGAGCCCCTCGGCGCGCTCGACCGGCAGCTGCGCGAGGAGATGCAGCTCGAGCTCAAGCTCCTGCAGTCGCGGCTCGGCATCACGTTCGTGTTCGTCACCCACGACCAGGGCGAGGCGCTCTCGATGAGCGACCGCATCGCGATCATGCGCGACGGCCGCATCGAGCAGCTGGCCGATGCCGACACCGTCTACGCCCGGCCCGCCTCGGCGTACGTCGCCGCGTTCGTCGGCCAGCAGAACTTCTTCGGCGGCGAGGTCGCCGAGGGCGGTGCCGCCGTCGCGTCGACGTACGCGCTCGTGCGCGGTGCGACGGCCGAGCTCGCCGGGCTCGCGAACGGCCAGGCCGCGGTGCGGCCCGAGTTCGTCGAGATCGCCGCGGCACGGCCGGATGCCTCGAGCGAGGTCAACCTCGCACGCGGCACGCTGCTCGGGGTCTCGCACCTCGGCGAGACGATGCAGTACCTGGTGCGGCTCGGCGACGACCAGAGCCTCATCGTGCGCCGCCCCACCCCCGAGGCGCCGAACCTCACCGTCGGAGATCCCGTCGAGTGCTCGTGGCGCGCCGAGAGCGTGCTGCTGTTCCCCGCCGACGATGCGGCGAGCGCGGGCGGCTACGTCGCCCCGCCGACCGCCTGAACAACGACATCACACCAGGAGGCTCAGATGACTGACTCGATCCCCACCGTCCGCATCCTCGCGCACGAGAGCGCCGCGAAGATCATCGGCCACGAGCTCAACCGCCGCCGGTTCCTGAGCTTCGCCGCGGCCGCCGGCGCGACGGGCTTCCTCGCGGCCTGCTCGACGGGCGGCGGCACCCAGGGCGCGCCGGTCGCCACGGGCGGCCCGCTCGAGAGCGAGCTGTCCATCTACACGTGGGGCGACTACGACGACCCCGACGTGCTCGAGGCGTTCACGGCGGAGTTCGGCCCGAAGATCACGCTGTCGTCGGTCAGCTCGAACGAGGAGATGATCTCGAAGCTCGTCGCAGCCAAGGGCACCGGCGGCTTCGACATCGTGGTTCCGACCGGCATCTACATTCCGCAGATGGTCGAGAACGGCCTGCTGCAGAAGCTCAACCATGACCTGATCCCGAACCTCGAGCACATGGACCCAGCGTTCATCGGCCGCGCGTGGGACCCCGAGAACGAGTACACCATCTGCAAGGACTGGGGCACGACCGGATTCGTCTACGACAAGACCGTCATCACGCGTGAGCTCAAGGACTGGAACGACTTCCTCGACGCCGCGCAGAACGAGGCGAGCGGCAAGACCTCGCTCCTCGACGACCCGGCCTCGCAGACCGGTCTCTACTTCTGGGCGAACGGCATCGACTGGACCACGACCGACCCGGCCGAGCTCGACGCCGCCGAGGAGTACCTCGTGAACACGCTCGCTCCGCACGTGTCGGCGTTCGACTCCTATCCGGGCGGCGCGGCCATCCCGCAGGCGACCCAGGCGCTGCTGCAGGCGTGGAACGGCGACGCCCGCATAGGCATCCTCGAATCGAGCGACCCCGACCGCTGGCAGTGGGTGCTCGGCTCGCCCACCACGGAGATCTGGATGGACAACTGGGCCATCCCGACGGGCGCCCCGAACCCCGAGGCCGCGCACGCCTTCATCAACTACGTGCTCGACCCCGAAAATTCGCTCGCCGAGCTCGACTACGTCGGTTACCACACGGGCGTCGCCGGTATCGAGGAGGCCGCTCGAGCGGCCGAACTGCCGAGGCTCGACCTCGTGTTCCTCACGCCCGAGCAGATCGAGACGATGAGCGAGGGCGAAGTCACCGAGGCGCAGGCCCGCATCGTGGACATCTGGAACAAGACAAAGGCGGCCGCGGGTGAGTAAGAAGTTCGGAGCCGGCGCCGCGCTTGCGATCCCCGCGTGGGCCTGGCTGCTGGTCTTCTTCGTCGCGCCGGTCGCGATGGTGATCTGGTTCAGCTTCGGCTACAAGCCCGGCATTTTCGGCACGCACGCGAACGACGTGCTGTCGTTCGACCGCTACGCCGAGGCGATGTCGCCGACGTTCTTCGCCACCTTCCAGAACACGCTGTGGGTCGGAGTCGCGGGAACCCTGCTGTGCCTCGTCGTCGGCCTCCCGGTCGCCTACTGGATGGCCGTCAAGGCATCGCCCGCCCGACGTGGCCTGCTCGTCGCGCTCGTGATGGTGCCGTTCTGGACGAACTTCCTCGTGCGCACGATCGGCTGGCAGGTCATCCTCGCCCCCGAGGGCTGGCTGTCGACGAGCCTGCAGCAGCTCGGCCTCATCGGCGGGCCGCTCGACATCCTGTACACGCGCGGCGCCGTGCTGCTGGGCGTCGTCTACAACTACCTGCCGCTCATGATCCTGCCGCTGTACGTCGCGTTCGACCGCGTCGGCGGGCCGCTCCGCGAGGCGTCGAAGGACCTCGGGGCCGGCAAGTGGACGACGTTCTTCCGCATCACCCTGCCGCTCGCCCGGCCCGGGGTCGTTGCGGGCGTGCTGCTCGTGTTCATCCCGCTCATGGGCGACTACATCACCGCGACCGTGCTCGGCGGCGCGAAGGGCAACATGGTCGGCCAGCTCGTCGCGAGCCAGTTCCAGACCGCGCAGAACTGGGCCCTGGGCTCCGCGATGGCGGTGCTGCTCATCCTCGTGATCATGCTCACGGTCGCCGTCGGCGCGCTCGTCGTGTGGCTCGTCACGCTGCCCTTCCGCGCCCGCAACCGGCTCGTGATCGGCGACGCGGCAGAGATTGAAGTCCCGCACCCCGTAACCAGGGCCGTCGCAGCGCTCCGCGCCGAACCAGCGATCGAGGAGGTCTCAGCATGAGCGCCCAACAGACCCAAGCATCACCACAGGCCGAACGGCTGCGTGAGGTTCCAGGCGAAGCACCACAGCACAGGGTGCGCCGTCCGTGGTCCGACATCGTGCTCAACGTGTGGGGCGTCGCGGTGTTCGCGTTCCTGTTCGCGCCCATCGTCGTGATCGTCCTCTCGTCGTTCAACGTCGGCCGGCTCCTCGTCTCATGGCAGTCGTTCGGCTTCGACGCGTTCCTCGCGATCGCCTCGAAGCCCGCCATCCGCGACGCGGTCGTGATCTCGGTGCAGACCGGCTTCATCGCCGCGATCGTGGCGACGCTGCTCGGCACGCTCGCCGGCATCGCGATGGCGAGGCATCCCGGCAAGTGGGTCTGGTGGTTCCTCGGGCTGCTGCTGCTCGTGTCGGTGACCCCGGAGATCGTCGACGCCGTCGCACTGCTGCCGTGGATGGTGTTCCTCGGCCAAGACCTCGGCCTCGCGATCTTCAACGACGGCATCGTCCGCCTCGTGATCGGCCACTCGCTGTTCTCGGTCGCGGTCGTCTCGTACCTCGTGCGCGCCCGACTCGTCGGCCAGGACGCCCAGCTCGAGGAGGCCTCCGCTGACCTCTACGCGAAACCGTTCAACACGTTCCGCCGGGTGACCCTGCCCCTCGCGATGCCCGCCGTGCTCGCCGGCTTCCTGCTGTCGTTCACGCTGAGCCTCGACAACACCGTCATCGCCGCGTTTGTGCAGGTGTCGGGCACCACGCCGTGGCCCGTGTACGTGCTGAGCGCCCTGCGCAGCGGCCTGCGCCCCGAGATCGCCGCCGTCTCGACGATCATGCTCGTGCTCACGCTCATCGCGCTCGGCCTCGTGGCCTACGTGCTGCGCCGCGCCGGCGACTCGGCCGCCGACATCGCCCGCACCATGAGCGGCGGCTGACCGGCACGCACCGCACCGAACGGCCACCGATTACCCGTCGCAGGTCCGTACGTCCGCGACTGCCAGGACATCGAAGGAGAGAAGAATGACGCGCACCGCAGTGCTCGGCGCAGGCCTCGCAGGCCTCGCCGCTGCGACCCAACTGGCCCGGGCCGGCCACGATGTGACCATTTTCGAAGCACGCGATCGTGTCGGAGGGCGCGTATGGTCGGAGACCATCACCGCGGCCGGCGGATACCACGTCATCGAGCGCGGAGCGGAATTCGTGCTCGACGGTTATTCAACCCTTCGCAGCTACTGCGAAGAACACCGTCTCGAGCTCGTCGAGACGGGGATGAGCTACTACGTCCGCACACCGGCCGACCGTCCCGAGGTCACCACCGCAGCGATGGCGGCGCTCGGGAGGGCCGCCGCCGAAGCCGCCGCCGACGGCCCCGACGAGCGGTCGGTCGCGGATGTCCTCGACGCCATCGGCGTCGAAGGGCCTACCCGCGAAGCGCTCGAGGCGAGAATCGAGATGTCGACGGCAGTCCGTATCGACCAGGTGACGGCAGCAGAAACTCTCGAACACGTCGCCTCGTTCGAGCCCCAGCCGAGTTGGCGCATCGGCGGGGGCAACCAGAGCCTTCCCGATGCAATGGCGGTCGCGCTGGACGGCCGCGTCCGCCTGAGTTCCAGAGTCGACCACGTCGAGCAGCACGGCGACCGGGTGAGGATCAGCGTCGGCCACGATGACGAGTCCTTCGACTTCGCCGTGGTGGCGTTGCCGTTCGGCGTGCTCGCCGACCCCGCTTCCGTGCGCCTCGAGATCCCGCGATGGAAGCGTGACGCGATGTCCCGGGTCGTCCAGGGCAACGCTGCGAAACTCCACCTCGCTCTCGACGAGGCCCCCGCGACCAGCGCGGTGATGAGCGTTACGGGGAGATTCTGGACTTGGACCGCGAACGCGCTGGACGTCGGGGTCGCTCCCGTGCTCAACTGCTTCGGCGGAGAGATCGGTCACCTCCTCGATCTCCGCATCGACCGAGGTGAACGCGACTGGGAGCGGGCGGTCCGTGCGCTTCGCGCCGACTTGCCGATCGCCCCCGGGCGCGCCGTGCTCTCCGCTTGGCCGTTTGATCCGCTCGCCCGAGGTGCGTACACGGCGCACAGCCCGCGTTTCACGACCGCGGACGCGGAGGCACTTGCTGCCCCGCATGGGCGGCTCTACTTCGCGGGGGAGTACATCGACCCCGAGTTCACCGGTCTCATGGAAGGCGCACTTCGCAGCGGCGACCGGGCCGCCGCAGCGCTCCTCGCCGCCGAAGGGAACGTCGCGGCATGACTGGATTCGTCGCTACCCGATTCGAGCACTCGGCCATCGACTGGCCGGACGACGTTGCGATTGCCGCCGACCGAGTCCTGAAGGGCACGCCGACGGCGTCCACGTTCGTCATCGAGGACGCTTCCACCCACCAGCTCGGACTGTGGCGTGTCACTCCTGGCGAATTCGTCACCGATCATGCGGGCTACCTGGAGTACATCCACGTCCTATCCGGGACTGGCCGGCTCATCGACGAGGGCGGTGTCGCGCTCGATCTCGGCCCCGGCGTCACCGTGCTCATGCAGCCCGGCTGGAGGGGCCGTTGGGTCGTCCACGAGACCATCACCAAGGCGTACACCGTGATCAACTCATGAGCGCGCTCCCGGACCCGACGGTCACGAACCGTGAGCACGAGCTGCTGGCGTCCGTCCCCGACGGCCTGTTCATCGACGGATGCTGGCGTAGGGCGACCGGCGGCGTCACGATGACGGTTTCCGATCCTGCGACCGGTGAACCCGTCAAGGAGGTCGCGAACGCTTCGCCCGAGGATGGACTGGCAGCGCTCGACGCAGCGAGTGAGGCCTTCCCCGCTTGGGCGGCGAGGCCGGCGCGGCAGCGGGCGGAGATCCTCCGGCGGGCGTTCGACCTGCTGCAGGAGCGCAAGGAAGACTTCGCACTGTTGCTGACGATCGAGATGGGAAAGCCGCTTCCCGAGGCGCGCAATGAAGTCGACTACGGTGCTGAGTTTCTCCGCTGGTTCAGCGAGGAAGCCGTGCGGATTCAGGGTCGGTACGGTGAGAATCCCGAGGGAACGGGCCGTGTGATCGTCTCGCAGCACCCCGTGGGTCCGTGCTTCCTGATCACCCCTTGGAACTTCCCTCTGGCGATGGCGACCCGCAAGATCGCACCGGCGCTTGCCGCCGGTTGCACCGTGGTAATCAAGCCGGCCGAGCTCACCCCGCTGACGATGCTCGCCTTCGCACAGCTACTGCAGGACGCCGGCGTGCCGGGCGGTGTCGTCAACGTGATCACCACATCGATGTCCGGGGACGTCTCGGAGCCGATCATCCGTGATCCGCGGCTCCGGAAGCTCTCATTCACCGGGTCGACGCGGGTCGGTCAGCGCCTCCTTCGGCAGGCAGCGCACGGCGTGCTGCGCACATCGATGGAACTGGGCGGGAACGCGCCGTTCGTCGTCTTTGATGACGCTGATCTCGACAAGGCGGTCGAGGGGGCGATCGCGGCGAAATTCCGCAACACCGGTCAGGCCTGTACGGCGGCGAACCGGTTCATCGTGCAACGATCCCTCGCCGACGAGTTCGCCGAACGGGCGACCGACCGGGTGAGCGGACTCCGCCTCGGTCGCGGAACCGAGGAGGGCGTGGCGATCGGCCCCCTCATCAACGAAGCCGCGGTTACGAAAGCGGATCGCCTGGTGCAGGACGCGGTCGCCCGTGGCGCCTTCGTGACCACCGGTGGCAGGAGGGCGGGGGAGCGCCGTGGTGCCTTCTACGAACCGACCGTCGTGAAGGACGTGCAGCCGGGGTCAGAGATCCTGCACGAGGAGATCTTCGGACCAGTCCTCGCGATCATCCCGTTCGACGACGAGCAGGACGCCGTGCGCATCGCGAACGACACCGACTACGGCCTCGTGTCGTACGTGTACACCGAGAACCTCGCCCGCGGCCAGCGGATGATCGAGCGTCTTCAGACCGGAATGATGGGCCTGAACACGGGCGTCGTCTCCAATGCGGCCGCACCGTTCGGCGGCTGGAAGAGGTCTGGACTCGGACGCGAGGGCGGGGCCGAAGGGATCCACGAGTATCTCCAAACCAAGTACACGCTCGCACCGCGCAGCTAGAACCACACCTTACGAAGGAGCTATCAACACATGGAGAAACACGACGTCATCGTGCTCGGAGCCGGCCTGGCCGGACTCAGCGCGGCGCGGGACCTTGCCGCGGCAGGAGTGGATGTGATCGTCGTCGAGGCTCGAGCACGGGCCGGAGGGCGCGTCGAGCAGGCCAAGACGCCCGACGGCCGGCTCGTTCAACTCGGCGGCGAGATCATCGGCAGCTTCCACACCGCATACAAGGAGTTGGTCGGAGAGCTCGGGCTGACGCTCGTCCCGACTTTTGTGGCCAGCAATGGTGAGACCAGCTGGAGCCTCGCCGACGGCTCGTTCCTCGGCGACGACCTGCCGTGGATGAGCAGTGGCGACCGTCGCGTCTACGACGCGATCGAGAAGCAGTTCTCGGCCCTGGCCGCGACGGTGAATCCGGACGACCCGTGGTCGCACCCCGATGCCGAGCGACTGGATGCCCTCTCCATCGCCGAATGGGTCCGTGGCGAGGGCGGGTCGCCGTCGGTTCTCCGCGCGCTCGAACTCTCGGCCAAGGCGCTTGCCGACTCGTCGATCGAGCGTTCGTCGCTGCTCGCGTACCTCCGCAAGGAGTCAGCTGCCGGAGCGGACGGCTTCTACAATTACGACGCTTGGGAGAACGAGCGGGTGCTCGAGGGCTCCGCAACCGTGGCCCTTCGAATGGCCGATGACCTCGGTGAGCGCATCCGCTACAGCAGCCCTGTCGAGCAGGTACGGATCGATAGACGGAAGAGCACGGTGCGCCTGGCGACGGGTGAGATCCTCGGCGCAACAGCGATCGTCTCGGCGCTTCCTGTCGGACCACTTCGCGATGTCCGTGTCGAAGGTGTGAGCGACGCACGAATGGCATCGCTGCACGCGCAGCGGAACGCGCTCACGGTCAAAGTCGCAGCTGTCTACCCGGACTCCTTCTGGGAGAACGATGGGCGCAACGGAACCAGCTACATGGAGCAGACGCTCCTCGGCGGAACCTGGGCGCAAAGCGACGGCGTCCTGTCAGGCCTCCTGCCTCCGTCGAGTCTCGCCGAGTACTTCGCCACGCCTCTGGACCGCCGACAAGCGGAACTCACCGACGAGCTCATCACAGTCGTCGGCAAGCAGGCCGACGAGTACTCCCAGTTCTACCTCCGCAACTGGGCGACCGACAGGTGGACGCAGGGATACGCCACCGGTTGGCGGCCCGGCGATGTCATGGCCGTCGGGCCGCTCCACGGCTCCCACGAGCCGCCGTTCTACGTGTGCGGGTCGGACCAGTGGGTGTGCGGCTACATGGAGGGCGCGGTTCGCACCGGTCGAGCCGCAGCCGCCGCCGTCCTCCAGGGGAGCGAAGGGAAACAGAGCCGATGAACAGCAAGATCCGGCCTCTGCCCACGTCCGACATCGCAGGTCCCAGCATGACCGCGAGCTCTTACGTGACGCCAGAAGCGTTGCGCACCGGTGATCCGCACGAATGCGAGCTTTCGCATCTGGTCAGCGCCGACGGCCGCTTCGTTGTCGGCATCTGGTCGGCGGAGCCATACAGTGAGCACGTCGATTCGTACGGGGGATACGAGTACACCCGCGTAATCGAGGGTCGGGTCACGCTCACCGATACCGACGGCGTAATTCGCAGCTTCGGACCTGGCGATGCCTTCACGATCGAACCGGGCTGGTCTGGTGAATATCGTGTCGACGAACGTCTCATGAAGCAGTTCGTCTACTACGAGAGTGACGACGCCTGACCTGACTCACTCGATCCTGCCGCGTTCTCCTACCCGGTGGACAGTACCCAGCCGAGCTCCTTCTCGACGTACGCCATCGCCAGTTCACCCGCACGTCGCGGGGGGAGAACTCGGGATCCTGCAACGCCATTTGCGTCGACATCCCGTGGAGCAGGGCCGTGAACGTCAGCACGAAGCTCCGCGGCTCAACCGGCAGTGACCGAATACTCAGCAAACTCTCGCATTTCAAGTTCGAACGCGATCAAACAGGTGGAAGGAAAAGCGGATGTCAGTGTCCGATTACGACGTGGTCATCGTGGGTGCCGGCCTGGCCGGTCTGGCAGCTGCGCGCAGGTGTGTTGCCGCCGATCTGGACGTGTGCGTGCTCGAGGCAAACGTCCATGCCGGCGGACGGACGTTCAGCCAAGTGAAGGACGGCCTGACGTTGGACCTCGGGGCGGAGTGGGTCGAGTCGGCGTATCACGATGCCGTCGTCCGTGAGCTCGACAGGTACGGACTTGAGTTGGATGCGCCGGAGGTGCCGGCATCGCCATACTGGGCGATCGGCGACCTGGTCGAGCGTCGACCGAGCGGCTTGATCGGAGTAGCCGAAGAAGGTTTCCGCGCTCTCTGCGTCTCGATCGACGCGGACGTCGCGCGCATCGACGCCGACGATCCCCGTTGGCACGAGGCTGCAGCCGAATTCGACATCCCGATGACGGATTACCTGGACCGATTCACCCCCGATGCGGCGGTCCGGGCGCAATTCCTGCGGCATTGCTTCGCTCTGTTCGGCTCGGATGAAGCCTCCTACAGCGCCATGTACGCGCTCCACGAGTTCGCGGCCTTCGGATCATGTGAGGAGGCCTTCACCAGTGAGACCGCTCGCGTGAAGGGGGGCACGATGAAGATCGCGGAGTCGATCGCGGAGGGACTGGGGGAGAGGCTCCGGCTCGGGACGACGGTCGACCGGATCAGCACAGTCGACGGGCCGTCGCCCGTCCGGGTCTTCACATCGGACGGTGCGATGACAGCTCGGGCGGTGATCGTCGCCGTGCCCGTCAATGCCCTCCGCGGGATCGACCTCGAGGTGCCACTCAGCGCTGCCGAGCGGGAGGTCATTGCGACCGGGCACTCCGGCGCCGTCGTCAAGGTGTGGCTTCGAACGGCCGATCTCCCGGAACCCTACTGGTCCTTCGGGTGGCCCGATGTTCCCGAATCCTACGGACGTTCCGTTCCGGGTGGTCAGCAGATCGGCGCCTTCCAACTCGTCACGGGGGCCGACACGAGCGGTGCCGCCGATCGCGCACTCGAGGTGATGCAGCTCCGACACCCCGAAGTGACGTTCGACGACGAGACGATCCACCACGACTGGATCAACGATCCGCTGACACGCGGGACATGGTGCACGCCGGCGCCTGGACAGGCCACCGGGCTCTACGAACTCGCGGCTGAGTCGGGCCCCTGCTTCTTCGCCGGAGGCGATCTCTCTCGCAGATGGGCTGGCTGGATGGACGGAGCTCTCACGTCGGGCGAGGATGCTGCCGAACGCTGCGCGGCCTACATCGGGCACCAGGCCGTGCCCGAAGTGGCTGGATGAAGGTCAGCGCCCGACGCAGCGCGAGCGCGACCATGCAGGACGAGAGACCCGTGTCCTACACTGGCCGACATGTGTCGGCTCCGTAGTGAAGGCATCCTGAGGTCCGCTTGACTCGCACGACGACGCGGCGCCGAGGTGCGGCGCTGGAGAACGCGATTCTCGACGCGGCGTGGGCCGAGCTCGAGGCGGGGGGATGGGCGGGCTTCACCGTGCAGAGGGTTTCGGCACGCGCGGGTACTGCGAAGGCCGTGATCTACCGGCGATGGCGGAACCGAATGGAGCTTGCGGCCGACCTGCTGGAACGGGAGACCGCGAGCCGTCAATGGTCACGGACGAGATCGATCGATCTCGTCACAGACCTGCGCAGCTTCCTGCACGAGATGGCAGGCTTCCTCGCGAGTCCTTATGGCGACGCGGTGCGGGGCGTGATGACGCAGGGTGATTCGGCCCGTCGGGCGAGTCTGCTCGCCGGGCCGGTCATCATCGGACGGGTGCGAACGATCGCCGAGGCGGCACAGGAACGAGGTGAGTTGGTCGTCGAACCGCCCGGTTCGGTCCTGAACCTAGGTCATGCGGTCATGATGTCCGAGTTCCTCCACACCGGGCGTCCCGCAGACGAGGCCGGCGTGGAATCCCTCCTCAACGACCTCTGGTTGCCGGCGATCCGTGCGTCGCAGTCCCGCTCGGGGTCCGACGTCGCACGCCCCGTGGATCCGCGGGCGAGTGCCGACGCGGATCCACGGGGTGCGAACACCGCTCCGTGATCACCTTCCGGGTACCGAAAGCTCTACGTCACGATACGGGGTGATCGTCACCGGGCCGATGAGGCCGGTTCGCTGCCAGTCAGGGATCTGGTAGTTGCTGTCTCCAGTGGAGCGGACGGCATTGAACATGGTCGTCGCCGCGCGTACGGCGATGGTGTTCGTACCGGCATGCAGGAGATGACCGAGATCGATCCGGCCGCGGTCCGATTGGTTCACGATCACGGGCTCACCGTTGACCGACACGGTGGCGGAGTCGAGGACGGCTCCGAGGCTCAAGTACGCGCCATCGGACTTCGTCCATTCCTTGGGCAACATGAAGGTGGTCACGTACAAGCCGAGGCCCGAGTGGCGAGTAAGGTCCGTGGGCGAGGTGATCTCCCGCCATGACGGCAACTTTCCGTCGCTTCCCGCCACGACCGGGAATTCTGCGACGTCCGTCTTCGTCGTGGTGTACGCGTTCGCACCGGGCGTCCACGTCTGAGCCTTGAGCGTCCAGTTGTTGAGCGTGATCGCTGGGATGATGCCCCGCACGTCCGTGGTTCGCTGAGCACCGCTGCTCAGTTCCGTCGTGTAGGTGCCGGCCGCAGAGGCACGAAGTGTGAGGCCCTGCGCATTGCCGGAGGCGAATACCTCGCCATCGCTTCGGACAGCGTAGGTCGCGGGAGCGTGGATCGGGTCGCCCTGACCGCTGGTAATCACTCCCTTGTTCGTGAGCCCGATGATCACCTTGTCGTATGGCGCGATACTGACCGGAACGGTCACGGTGTCGTCACCCTTGACGTACTCACCGAGCGGGGTGATCTGGCCGGTCCACGTATCGAAGGCGAACGGACGACCGGATCCGGCGAGCGTGAGGTTCTGCTCGACTTCCGCGCCCGAACGGTTGTAGATGAAGTCGTAGGTGACGTTGCCGAGGTCTCGACGGACGAGGCCGAGCGCGGACGTCGGCGTCTCTGGTGTCACCGCGGGCCGAATTCCTGCCCCGCCCAACTCTCGGGGAAGTTCGGTCTCCGTTGCCACCCGCCTGACGGTGGGCTGGTCGAGCAGTGCGGCGACGATGCCGGCGAGGTCGGCCGCATCGGGCTCGGCCCCGGTGGTCGTGGTGGGCGCTTCGCCGACCACGAAGACTCGCAGGCCCTGTTCAGCCAGTTCGAGGATCCGCTGGGCCGCCGAAAGCGAGATGCTCCGCTGGTTGTTCAGGACGAGTGCACCGTAGTCGGAACGGTCGCCGAAGAGGCCGCCATCCTTCTCGGGGCTGAGGTACGGATCCTCGAGGAACTCGGGAGCGACGTACTCGTACGTGTATCCGGCACTGGAAGTCGCCGAGTCGGTTCCAAGCATGTGCTGAGGCGTCTGCTGGCCGCTCACCGACGAGCCGATCAGGCCCAGATCCTCGTAGTAGATACCCAGGTCGACCTTCGCTCGACCTTGCCGCAGGACGAGCTGGGTGCGGGCGAGGCTGTCGTTCACGGCCTGGTAGTCCGGCCAGCTCGCCTGGCGCGGGCCGAACGCGTCGTTCACGTTGAGGGCGCCGAAGATATCCCAGGGCTGGTAGCCCGGCCATGTGCCGCCGTCACGACCCGCGGTGCCCACGCCCTTCGGTGCGTCCCGGTATGCGAGGCCGTGCCAGACCACCTGGTTGACGCCACCGGCGTAGCTCTTGTAGATGCTGTCGAGCAGTCCCTGCGAGTAGCGGCCGCCGACTGTTGACCCGTCGCCGCCCTGGCCGAATTGACCGGGAACCTGCGGTCCGGCCAGGCTCGAGCGATATCCGCCCTGGAACACCGCGCAACACTCGACCGAGACGACGTTCTTCCCACTCAGGTGTGCTCCAGCGCTCACCGCCCGGTAGTCCTGTTCGGCCCCGAGCGGGTTGGGGCTGCCGAAATTCAGCGACTCGCCCTCGGCGATGCCGGCGCGGCCGGATGCGGCCGGAGTCCCGATGGGGATGCCGTACGGCTGGACGCGGAAGTTGAGACCATGTCCTTCTGCCCAGTCCTGCATCGATCCGACGTATTCCTCGGTGTACAAGTCGCTCACGGTCTTTCGGTAGTCCTCTCGGACCTTCGGGCCGATCCCGGTGAACTCGAACGCGGGGGCGGTCGTGCCTTGAATGCCGGCGCCGGCCAACGCCGGCAGGAGCAGCGTGGGATCGTACCCCCGCTTGGCAGTGAACGCCTCGACGAAATCCCACGTCCACTTCTGAGCCGACCCGAGCTCGAGCGAGTCCTCGAAGATCGCACCAGAACCGATTCGGGCGAGATTCGCGCGGACTTCGTCGGTCAGGATGTGCTCATCCCAGAAGTCTGACTGGATGGCCACCCCGCCGCGACTGAGGTGATCGACGACGTAGTTCGGCTGCGTCGACATGTACCCGCCACGCTGCGCGATCAGCCCCGAAGGTGCCTGCAGGAAGTCGATCACCACCCACGGGTTGCCGTTTCCGGTGGGGAATGTGTAGCTGAGTGCGCCGCTCTGCACATCGGCGCTGACATCGACGACCGACTCGGGGTCGAGCACGCGCTGCCCGTTGCCCGTCGTCGCGCAGGCGTCCACGCACTGCGCGATCAAGGTGCGAATCCGCGTAGTGCGGGCGATGTTGCCGACGGGCTCGTTCAGAGCGTGCGGACTCGCCAGCGCCGACACTGACAGGACGCCGCACGACGCAGTGCGATCACCCAAACCGGTGACCGTCACGCGTTCCGCGCCGCTGTCCACGCCAACGGTGATCGTATCGCCCGACGCGAACCCGCCGAGGTTCCGTACGTGCAATTCGGTCTGGCCAGCGGAGGCAGATTCGCAGAGCTGCGTCGACACCGACGGGGGACCGGTGGTCGGGGCGGGCAGCGGGCCAGAGCGCGTTTCGCCCGGCCGGCGGAACTCGCGCCCGAAAATGAGCTGCTGTTCCGCCTCGGGCTGGTTGAAACTGCTGAGAGTCGGAACCGTCGGCGGATACTGCGGGCCGAGGTTCTGGTCGACGATCAGTCCCAGGTCCGCGGCCTCGCCGGTGATCACTTCCATCTTGTGCGCCCAAGCGGCCGTGCCCCAGCCGTACTCCGCGAGGAACGCGTTGCTCTGATTGCCCTCGCCGGGTACGTAGAAGGGTGCGACCTCCACACCGCCCGCACCCGAGGCGGCGAGGTCGCGCAACTCCTCGCGGAGCACGTCGTCTTCGGTGAACGCCAACGGCATCCACCACCGGTACATCGGGCGCACCGAGCCGGGCGGATTGGCGAACGTTTCGGCGGTCAGCTCGGCGCCGCCGCTCGGCCCCTCAGTGTGGCGGCTTGATGCAGGAGCGGCGATCGATGCAGCTGATGGCGCGGCAATGAGCGCGAACGCGACGACGACCGCCGAGCTTGCGAGCACGGCGCGACGCCTCGATGGAGTCGGTTGCGGGATAGACACGTGGATTCGGTCCCTTCGTCATTGAAAGGTTTCATTCGAGCTTTCGTGTGACGATATCAATCGGCGAAGTGGCGGGTCAATAGGAAACGTCACGTTTCTTGTCTGCCGCGCGTTCGAAGGCTGAGGGTCCAGCAAGGTCCGGCCGCCTTACGCCGGATAACCCGGGCGGAACTGCGGCGGGGGCGCCGGGTCTGCGCGTGGACTCAGGTTCGAACCTGGCTCCGGCGATGAGCACTGCGCGCCTTTCGGCGATGCCGGGTTCTGGGAGGTTCCCCGTCAGTCGCGTGCCGCGTCGTCGGTCATGATCATGCGCATGAATGTCTCGAGAAGCGGCAGCGTCTGGCGGCTCGGGTCGAGTAGCGCCTGGATTCGCAGGCCGTCGATCATGGCGAGCAGCATGGTGACCTTGTCGTCGGCGGTGACCTCTTCGCCGTCGTGGGCGGTGGCGAGTCGGCCGCTCGAGAAGTGCTGGCGCATGCGTTCGCGTCGCGCGATGAAGAAGTCGTGCGCAGGGTGGTCGGGGTTGGTCGCCGCGACGGTGATCGCGAGCCAGTTGCGCTGGTGCTCGGGGTGGGCGAACTCGTCGGCCAGCACATTCGAGAGCACCTGCTCGGCCGGCACGCGCGACTGCATGATGCGGCGCGCCATCTCTTCGTCGTCGTCGTCGCGCTGCGCGAGTGCCGCGAGGAGGAGTTCGTCTTTGCTGGCGAAGTGGCGCAGGAGCGCGGCGTGCGTCAGCTCAGCACGCGCGGCGATGTCGCGGAGGGAGGCGCGTTCGTAACCGTGCTCGGCAAAACTGGCCAGGGCCGCACGCACGATCTGGGCGCGGCGCGCGGGCGTGCTCGCGTAGGGGCCACGACGGGCTCGCGGTTTCGCGGGCGGAGCGGCTGCGATTCGGTGGGCGGAAGCGGGAGTAGGGGACTTCTCGCGCAAGCCGGACTCCTGCAGCTGCGCTGTCTCCGGCGGGGTGGAACCCGGCATGCCTTCTCCCTGTACGCGCATCCCTCGAGTCTGGCAGACCCGTACTCGAGCCCGATTTGCCAATAGTAACCGATATGGTTACTGTTGCCCACAAGTAACCATGCTGGTTACTTTTGCGTACTTTCCAGCACGACCTGCGTACGATCGCGTGGTCGGCTCATCGCCGATGAAGGAGTCAATGGTGACGAAGAACGAGCCGGACGCGGACCTCGCAGCCGGCCTGGCCGTATCCGACGGGGAGACCGCGCCCGCGGTCGCGATTCCGGTGGCCGAGCCGCAGCAACCGATGAGCCGGGGCTACATCCTCTGGCTGATGCTCGCGAGCTTCGGTGCATCCATGGCCATGATGGTGCCGCTCTCGTACGGCATCGCCGTACGCATCACCGAACTCGCACCCGGTCACGAAGAAGTGCTCGGGTTCATCACCGGGATCGCGCAGGCCGTGTACCTCGTGCTCAGTCCGCTGGTCGGCATCTGGAGCGACCACACCCGGTCCCGGTTCGGACGTCGAAGTCCGTTCATCTACCTCGGCGCGGCGATCGGCCTGGCAGGCCTCGTCGTCATCGGTCTTGCTCCGAACCTGCTGATCGTCGGCGCCGGCTGGGTGCTCGGCATGGTGGGCTGGTCGATCGCCGGCGCCGCGCTGCAGAACATCCAGGCCGACAAACTGCCCGAGGGGCAGCGCGGCAAGGTGTCGGCGCTCACCGGCCTGATGACCCAGGTGGCTCCGGTGCTCGGCATCGGCGTCGCCTACGCGGTGTCGTCGAACACCTTCCTGGTCTTCCTGCTGCCGGGCGCGATCGGCGCGGTGCTGCTCGTCCTGTTCCCGCTCGTCAAGCCCGAGGGCAGTTCGAAGGACCTCGTGCCGCCGACGCAGGTCACCGTAAAGTCGGTGTTCGCCAGTTACGGGTTCAACATCCGCAAGTACCCCGACTTCGCGTGGAACTGGCTGGGCCGCTTCGTCTTCTTCATCGGCCTCTACTTCAACACCACCTTCGGCACGTTCTTCTACGCCCAGCGGCTCGACATGCCGGTGCGAGAGGTGGCCGGCGTGGTCGCGACGGTCGGCATGGTCGGGGTGCTCGCCGCCGCGGGCGGCGCGCTCGCAGGAGGATTCCTTTCGGACAAGCTCCAGCGTCGCCGCCTGTTCGTGATGATCGCCGCCGTGCTCTTCGTCGTCGGCGCGCTCGTCGAGGCCACCGCCTGGTCGCTCGCGCAGATCGTCGTCGGCGCCGTGCTCATGCAGCTGACGATCGCGGTGTTCGCGACCGTCGACCAGGCGATCGTGTACGCGACCATCCCCGAACGCGACCAGGCCGGCCGCTACATGGCGGTCATCCAGTTCGCCCAGAAGATCCCGAGCGCCATCGCGCCGCTGCTGGCCGGCGTCGTGATCGTGATCGGCGCGACCGGTGGCGAGAAGAACTACACGCTGCTGTACCTGCTCGGCGCCGTCTTCGCGCTGATCGGCGGCCTCGTCATCATGTTCAAGGTCAAGTCGGTTCGTTGACCGGGCTCGACCCATTCGACAGTCCGAAATCCGCACTCGAACGGAAGCGAACCCGCATGCCCAGTGCACCGTACGACCTCGTCGTCGACTACGGCGGTGACGAATTCGCAGTCACCGGCTCTGCCCCCCGCCTTTCCTGGAAGGACGCGGTCGACCGCGATCTTCGCGCGGTTTACCGGGTGGAAGCGGTGATCGACGGAGCACAACCGATCGTCTCGGAGGTCGCCGGTCGTCGCTTGACGGCGTGGCCGTTCACGGCGCTCGGCAGCGCACAGCGGGTGCGGTGGCGGGTCCGCGCCGAGGCGCCGGATGCCGTTTGGTCGGAGTGGGCGGAGTTCGAGTCGGGACTCCTCGGCGCGGACTGGTCCGCACCTTGGATCTCTCCCGTCGAACCTGCCGTGGGCACCGACGGCGATGCCGGCTACGGACGGCGTGCGGCGCATGTGCTCGCGGGTGGCTTCAGGATCGCCGGCGCCGTTTCGTCGGCCCGCCTCTACACGACCGCCCTCGGCGTGTACACGGCGAGCGTGAACGGCGAGCGCGTCGGCACGGTCGAGCTCGCGCCGGGGTCGACCTCGTACGACCGCACCGTCTACGCGCAGGCGGCGGACGTCACCCGGCTGCTCCGCGACGGGGCGAACACGGTCGAACTCGAGCTCTCCGACGGCTGGTACCGCGGGCAGGTCGGCGCGTTCCGGCTTCCCGCCGCCTGGGGCACCACGTTGGGTGCCCGCGTCGAGCTGCACGTCGAGTTCGCCGACGGATCGCGGCAGGTCGTGGCGGGCGACGGCTCCTGGACGAGCCGGCGGTCGGCGATCACCCGTGCCGACCTCATGGACGGCGAGACGCTCGACCTGTCCACGGTGACCGGCCCCGTGGTGCCCGTGCTTGTCGACGTCGTCGAGGCGCCGCCGATCGACTGGTCGCCGGCGCCGCCGGTGCGGGTCGTCGAGCGGCGCGCACCCGAGGCGCTGCGAGCGATCGCCCACGGGGTCTGGCTCGTGGACTTCGGGCAGAACGCGTCCGGCTGGATTCGGCTGACCGACCTGGGTGCGCCGGGCACTCGCACCGTGCTCGAGTACGGCGAGGCACTGGGCCGCGACGGCGACCTGGACACCTCGCACCTCGATTCCGAACGGCCCGACGGCGGGCGCAAGGCGTTCGTGCAGCGCGACGAGATCGTCGCGGGGAAGCAGGGCGGCGTCTTCGAGCCCCGCCACACGGTGCACGGGTTCCGGTACGCACGGATCACCCGCCCCGATGGCAGCGCACTCGCCGCCGCATCCCTGGAGATGTGCATCGTGCAGACCGATCTCGCGCGCACGGGAGCCTTTGCGTGCAGCGACGACGAACTGAACCGGCTGCACGAGATCACCGACTGGAGCTTCCGCGGCAACGCGGTCGACGTGCCGACCGACTGCCCGACCCGTGAGCGGCTCGCCTGGACCGGTGACTACCAAGTGTTCGTGCCGATGGCCACGCGCCTGTACGACGTGCACGGCTTCAGCCGCAAGTGGCTGCGCTCGGTGCGTGATGATCAGCTCGACGACGGCCGGATCGCGAACTTCTCGCCCGACGGGCGCCGTATCAAGCACCACCTCGACGACCAGTTCGCCATGATGACCGGTTCGGCGGGCTGGGGCGACGCGATCGTCGCGGTGCCGTGGGAGCTCTACCTCTCGTATGGTGACGAGCAGGTGCTCGCCGAGAACGTCGACGCGATGAGGCGCTGGGTCGAGTGGGCGCTCGGACAGGCGCGCTCCGCCCGGCACTTCGCCCGCGTGCAGGCCTCAGCCGAGCCCGAGCCGTTCGAGCAGTATCTCTGGGACGGCACGTTCCACTGGGGCGAGTGGACCGAGCCCAGGCAACGCGACGCCGAGGGGAACCGGATCGATCCGGTCAAGCACGACCCGATGGCCTGGTTCATGGCTGACAAGGGCGAGGTCGGCACCGCCTACCTGCACCGCTCGACCGCGACCCTCGCCGCCGTCTCGCGCGTCCTCGGCCGCGTCGAGGATGCCACCCGCTACGCGGCGACCGCCGACCGCATCGCCGATGCCTGGCGACAGGCCTACCTGCGCGCCGATGGCACGACGACGACCGACACTCAGGCCGCCTACGCGCGGGCCCTCGCGTTCGGACTGATTCCCGAAGAGCTCCGCGACCGCGCGGTCGACCGGCTCGTGGAACTGATCCGCGACGCCGGCACCCATGTCGGCACCGGATTCCTCGCGACGGGCGACCTGCTGCAGGTGCTCGCCGACCACGGCCGCGCGGACGTCGCGTACGAACTCCTCCAGCAGCGCACCGCCCCGTCGTGGCGGTACATGCTCGACCGCGGCGCGACCACAGTCTGGGAGGACTGGGAGGGCATCGACGAACACGGCGACGCCCACGAGTCGCTCAATCACTACAGCAAGGGTGCCGCGATGCGGTTTCTCCACACGCACACGCTCGGGCTGCGGCAGGACGCCGATTCTGTCGGCTGGCAACGTGTCTTGATCGAACCCGTTCCGGGCGGTGGCGTTACCTGGGCACGCGGCAGCCACGAGGGGCCGCAAGGCACGATCGACGTCGACTGGCGCATCGAGGGCGAGCGGATGACGCTGACCGCCGTGGTCCCATCGGGCACCACCGCCCGCGTCGTGCTGCCCGACGGCACCGAGTACCGGATCGGGGCGGGCCGGTTCGAGACGACCGCCACGCTCCCCGCCCGCGCGTCGACCGCGACGGCATGACCCCCGCGGCAGCCTCCGCACGCCGCATCCATCTTTCGAAATCGACCACTCCACGAACGAGAGGAAACCAACCCATGACGACCTTCCCCGAGGGCTTCCTCTGGGGCGCCGCGACCGCGGGCCACCAGATCGAGGGCAACAACGTGAACAGCGACTGGTGGGCGCGCGAGCAGATGATGCCGGGCATGGAGCTCTCCGGTGACGCGGTGGACAGCTACCACCGCTACCGCGAGGATATCCGGCTGCTCGCTGACGCGGGCCTCACGTCCTACCGCTTCAGCCTGGAGTGGTCGCGGATCGAGCCGGTGCGCGGTCACTTCTCGAAGGCTGAGCTCGCCCACTACCGCCGCATGATCGACTACTGCCTCGACCACGGCGTCGCACCCGTCGTCACCCTGCAGCACTTCACGACACCGCAGTGGTTCGCCGCGCTCGGCGGCTGGGACGGCCCCGACGCCGAAGCGCTGTTCTGCGCGTACGTTGAGCAGGCGTGCACCATCCTCGACGGCGTCGAATGGGTCGCGACCATGAACGAGCCCAACATGCAGGCGGCGATCATGACCGCGATGCGGCACCTCTCAGCGTCCGGCGGGGAGTGGACGAGCCCCACGGTCGAGGCCGAGGGCGATGCGGAGAAGAAGCAGACGCACAGTGAGTTCCTGACCTACGCCGACCCCGAGATCGGGCGCATGTTCACGCGGATCCACCACGCCGCCCGCGCGATCGTGCGCGAGCGCACCGGCGCGAAGGTCGGCTGGACGATCGCGGCAGGCGCCCTCACGGCAGCGCCCGGCGGCGAGGAGAAGCTGCTGCAGATCCGGTACGGCAAGGAGGACGTGTACTGGGAGGGCAGCCGCGGCGACGACTTCGTCGGCGTGCAGGCGTACTCGAGCCAGCAGGTCGACGCGAACGGCCTCGTGCCGCACCCGCCGCACCCCGACAACACCCTCGTCGGCACGTCCTTCCGTCCCGACTCCCTCGCGATGGCCGTCCGCCACGCGTGGGAGGTCAGTGAGCACACGCCCATCGTCGTCACCGAGAACGGCATCGCCACCGCCGACGACGCGCAGCGCATCCGCTACACGGAGGAGGCGCTGCGGGGCCTCGCGGGCACCATCGCCGACGGCATCGACGTGCGCGGCTACCTGCACTGGTCACTCCTCGACAACTTCGAGTGGGGCCACTGGGAGCCGACCTTCGGCCTCATCTCGGTCGACCGCGACACCTTCGCGCGCACACCGAAACCGAGCCTGGCCTGGCTCGGCGAGGTCGCGAAGCGCAATGGGCTGGAGTCGGCGGAGGCTGCAGCATGACCTTCCCGTTCGCCGACGTCTCGGCCCGTTCGCTCACCGAGCTGCTCTCGCTCGCCGGCCGCCGGGCCGTCGTGACCGGTGCGGCTCAAGGCCTCGGCAAGGCCATTGCGGCGCGACTGGCCGAGGCCGGGGCCGACCTCCTGCTGATCGACCTCAACGAGGATGCGGCGCAGCTCGCCGCCGTGGAACTCGCCGACCGGTACGGCGTTCGCGTGGCCGCCACGCGCGCCGATGTCGCCGATACGGCATCGGTCGCGGCGGCCGCCGACGTGGCGGTCGCCGAGCTCGGCGGCATCGACATCTGGGTGAACAACGCCGGGATCTTCCCGAACGCGCCGGTGACCGCGATGCCCGACGAGATGTGGGACGCGACCTTCGCGGTCAACGCGCGCGGCGTGTTCCTCGGTTCGCGCGAGGCCGCACGCCGCATGTCGGCCGACCGATCGGGCGGCGTCATCGTCAACATCATCTCGACCGCGGGCGTGCAGGTGGCATTCCCCGGCATGGCCGCGTACGTCGGATCCAAGCACGCCGCGCTCGGCATGACCAAGTCGCTCGCGGTCGACCTCGCCCCGCTCGGCATCCGCGTGCTCGGCGTCGCGCCCAGCTTCGTACCCACCGAGGGCAACATCGCGGCGGCGAAGGCCGGCGCCGAGGCCGCCGCCGCGGCCGGGATCGAGACGCCGACCCTCGACGTGATGAAGACGAGCATGATCGGCCGCATGGGCACCCCCGACGACATCGCGCGCGTCGTGCTCTTCGCAGCGAGCGACCTCTCGATGATCATGACGGGCAGCACCCTCCTTGCCGACGCCGGCGAGACGGTCTGATGGGCACCCCGGTGACGGCGCCGATCAGCGTGCAGCTGTATTCCGTGCGCCACGAACTCGCCGACCTCGATGCGACCCTGGAGCGTCTCGCGACGGCCGGCGCGCAGGCGGTCGAGCCGTTCTCGGTGTACGACCGGCCCGCGGAGCTCGCCGCGGCGGCCGCGGCGAACGGCCTGTCGATCCCGACCGCCCACGCGCCGTTGCTGTCGGACACCATGCGGTTCTCGGGCCGGGAGGTGCCTGTTCCGCCCGCGACCGCGGCCTTCGGGGCGGCGCGGGCGCTCGGTGCGGCCATCCTGATCGACCCGATGGTGGACGCAGATCGCTGGCGGACAGCCGACGACGTCGCCCGCACCGCCGACCGCATGAACGCACTCGTCGAGCCGGCCGCGGCCGAAGGCCTCGTCGTGGGCCACCACAACCACACCTTCGAGTTCCATCACCGCATCGGCGAGCTGACCGCGTACGAGCACTTCGTGTCGCTGCTCGACGAGCGCGTCGCGCTCGAGCTCGACGTCTACTGGGCGACGGCCGCCGGGGAGGATGTGCCGGCGCTCGTCGAGCGGCTCGGCTCGCGCGTGCGTGCCCTGCACCTGAAGGACGCCGCGAAGGCGCTTGACGTCTTCGCAGCGAGAGGCGAGTACGACCCCGCCGTGCTGACCCAGTGCGCGCTCGGCTCGGGCAACCTCCAGAACGACGCCGCACTGGCGGCCGCACCTGCGCAGTGCATCCCGGTCATCGAGTTCGACCACGTCGGCGGCGATGTCCTCACGTCGATCGCCGTGTCGATCGCACACCTCCGCGCGGCCGGTTCGCACCACGCCGATGCCGCGGGGGCGATCGCATGAACGTACGCGTCATCTGCAATCCGCTCGACCTCGCGTACCGCTACCAGGACGTCCGCACCCCGTTCGCCGGCCGCAGCGTCTACCGCGAGGCGGCCGACCCGACCGTCGTGTTCTACCGCGACCGCTACTTCATGTTCGCCTCGATGACGCGCGGGTTCTGGCATTCGGAGGATCTCGTCGATTGGACGTTGCAGCCGAGCGAGAAGATCCCCGCGATCGACTACGCGCCCGACGTGCGCGAGGTCGACGGCGCCCTGCTGTTCACGGCATCGCGGCGCACGAACGGACGATTCTTCCGCAGCGTCGATCCGCTCGCCGACGACTTCGAGGAGGTCGCGTCGAGCGACATCGCGTTCTGGGACCCCGACACGTTCCAAGACGACGACGGCCGGCTGTACCTCTACTGGGGCTGCTCGCACAAGGAGCCGATCCGCGGCGTCGAGCTCGACCGCGAGACGCTGCAGCGCATCGGCGAGCCGGTCCCGCTCATCGCGGCGGAGACCGCGACGCGCGGCTGGGAACGCCCCGGCGACGACTACGTGCCGATCGTGCGACGCGGCCTCATCGGGAAGGTGATGGACGCCTACATCGGCGACGCGCCCTTCATCGAGGGCGCCTACCTGACGCGTATCGGCGACCGATACCATCTGCAGTACGCTGGCCCCGGCACGCAGTTCAACACGTACGCTGATGGGACGTACGTCGGCGACGGCCCGCTGGGGCCCTTCGAGTACGACCAGCACAGCCCCTTCTCGTCGAAGCCCGGCGGATTCATCACGGGCGCAGGCCACGGCAGCACCTTCCAGGACCGGCACGGCAACTGGTGGCACGCGGCGACCATGCGCATCTCGGTGAACGCCGACTTCGAGCGGCGCATCGGCCTGTTCCCGGCCGGGTTCGACGAGGATGGCGTGCTGTTCTGCAACCAGAACTTCGCCGACTTCCCGATGCAGCTGCCCGACCGCGCGTTCGACCCGTGGACCGAGGCATCCCCGGGCTGGATGCTGCTGTCGTACGGCGCCGCAGCGACCGCCTCGTCGTCGCTGGCGGATCACGGACCCGAACTCGCGACCGACGAGTCGGTGCGCACCTGGTGGGTCGCGGGAGACGAGCATCCCGGGGAGTGGTTGCAGGTCGACCTGGGCGCAGTCGCCTCCGTGCACGCGCTGCAGGTCAACCTCGCCGACCACGACCTCGCATCGCACGCACCGAAGCGTCGCGACCTCGCCAGGGCGACGTTCGGCAAGCGGGCGGTGTTCCCGGACTCGCAATCGACCGAGGTCCGCATCGAGCTCTCGACCGACGGCCACGAATGGGCGGTCGTGCACGACACGATCGGAACGCGCGCGGACGCCCCGCACGCGTTCATCGTCCTGCCCGAACGGCGGCGTGCGCGATTCGTGCGTGTCACCGCCGGGGCGATGCCGTTCGGCGCCGCCTTCGCCGTCAGCGGGCTTCGCGTATTCGGCCTCGCCGATGTGGCGCTGCCGGAGCCGGTCACCGTGGCAGGGGAACGGCCGGACCCGCGCACGGCATCGCTGCGGTGGGATGCCGCGCCCGGCGCCGTCGGGTACAACGTGCGCTACGGGCTCTCGCCCGACAAGCTCCATCACTCCTGGCTCGTGTACGACCGTACCGACCTCGAGGTCGGATCGTTGAACGCCGGTCACGCGTACTGGTTCGCGGTCGACGGCTTCAACGGTGCCGGAGTCACGGCCGGTGTCGCGACGCGAATCGGCTGATCATCACGTCACCTCACGAGAACAGGCGGACTCGAACATGGACATCACGCACAAGATCTTCGTCGTCACCGGCGCCGGCAACGGCATCGGACGCGAGACCACGCTCCGACTGCTCTCCGGCGGAGCATCCGTCGCCGGCGTCGACCTCGATGCGGACGGTCTCGCGGAGACCGCTCGGCTCGCCTCGGCCGGCGATCGGTTCTCGCGGCATGTCGTCAACATCACCGACCGTACAGCGGTCGCGGCGCTGCCCGATGCCGTCGAGCACGCGCACGGCGCGGTCGACGGCATCGTGAACATCGCGGGCGTCATCCAGCAGTTCGTGAAGGTCGTCGACCTGCCGTTCGCCGAGATCGACAAGGTGATGAACGTCAACTTCGGCGGGGTCATGAACATGTGCAAGACATTCCTCCCCGTACTCCTCTCGCGCCCCGAGGCGGCGATCCTCAACGTGGCGAGCATGGGGTCGTACGCGCCGGTGCCCGGTCAAGCCGTCTACGGGGCGTCGAAGGCGGCGGTGAAGCTGCTGACGGAGGCGCTCTACGCCGAACTCCTCGGGACGAACGTGCAGGTGACCGTGGTGTTCCCAGGGGCGATCGGCACGGATATCGCAGCGAACTCGGGCGTCAGCCTTGCGGGTGACACGTCCGCCGAGACGGCGACGTACAAGACGACGAGCCCGGTCGAAGCAGGACGCGTCATCGTCGCCGCCATCGAGAAGGGGCGGTTCCGCGCGACGATCGGCTCGGATGCCGCGGCGATGGACCGGCTCTCCCGACTGAACCCGCGGTTCGCGACGACCCTCATCGCCAAGCAGATGGGCGACCTCCTCGAGGCCTGACGGATTCGAAAGCGGGTGCCGAATTCGTACTAGATCCGTCGACACGGTTCTATCACGGGCACGCCCCCCGTTCCTAGTGTTGCTCTCGGCTCAGTGAAGCGACCGACGGAACGACCCGTTCGTCGCACGAGCGGATTCCCGAAGGAGCGAGAACGCAATGGCGCGTAACCCGAAGCAGACGGCCAGCGAGGCGGACGGCGTGACCTACCGCCGCGCCAAGACCTGGGAGATCGCCCTCTCCCAGATGAACAACGGCTCGGCGATGATCTTCTACGTCCTCGTCGGCCTGATGAGCTACCTGCAGAACGCTGGATACGGCATCGCCGTCGCGGCCGCAGGTCTCATCCTCACGTTCACCAGGGTGTTCGACGGGCTGATCGACCCTCTGCTGGCGCTGGTGATCGAGAAGGTGGACTTCCGCTTCGGCAAGCTCCGGGTGTTCATGCTGGGCGGATGGGCGATCCGGTCGCTCGCGATCCTGATGCTCTTCGTCTGGGCGTCCGACACCGGGCTGGGCGCCGTGTTCTTCATCGCGATGTACGTCGTGTACATCATCGGTTCGTCCATGAACGACATCGCCGGCCAGATGACCGGCCCCGTGCTCACGAACGACCCCCGGCAGCGACCCACCGTGCAGGTGTGGGCGACGGTCTACGCCTATTTCGTGCCGGCGATATTCTCGATCCTCTCGACCGTGGTCTTCCTGCCACGCCACGGCAACGAGTTCACGGTGGAGATGCTGAGCGAGACCGCGCTCACCTATGTGGCCTGCTCGCTCGTGTTCCAGATCCTCGCCTGTGTCGGCGTGTCCCGCATCGACAAGCCCGAGAACTTCGCGCACCTCGAAGTCGACCGCGCGAAGGCGGACGTCTCGATGCGCGACATGTGGAACCTGCTGACGAAGAACGGGCCGTTCCAGCGCTACCTCATCAGCGGCGCCTCCGACAAGCTCGCCCAGGTGGTGAAGTCGCAGGCCGTGATCGGCACGCTCATGTGGGGCATCCTGCTCGGCAACATGCAGCTCGGCTCGGTGCTCGGGCTCATCGCGATCCTCCCGGGCATCGTGTTCGCGATCTGGGGCGCGCGCTACACCGGCAAGCACGGATCGAAGGCCGCGACCGTCACGTGGACCTGGATCTGCGTGATCCTCGCCGCGGTGCTGACCGTGTTCTGCCTGGTCGTCGACATGGGCTCCATCCTGGGCAACCTCGCTCTCACGATCGGGTTCTTCCTCGTCTACCTGCTGCTGAACGGCGCGTCGATGGTGGTCACCGTCGCTTCCGGCGCGATGCGAGCGGACGTCATCGACTACGAGCTCGACCGCTCGGGCAAGTTCCTGCCGGCCACGGTCACTGCGACCTACAGCATCGTCGATCAGATCGTCTCGTCGCTCGGCGCGACGCTCGCGCTCGGCGCCGTCGCGCTGATCGGCTTCACGACCGCGATGCCCCAGCCGACCGACCCTCCGTCGACGCCGATCCTGCTCATGAGCCTGCTGCTCTTCTTCGGCCTGCCGATCCTCGGCTGGGTGTGCACGCTCATCGCGATGCGAGGCTACAAGCTCGATCGAACCGAGATGATCGAGGTGCAGAAGCGCGTGGGCGCGCGCAAGGCCGCGCTGGACGCGGCCGAACCTGACACGGAGGGCGTTCTCGCCTGACGTCGTGACGCTTCGAGGGCCGTGGATCCGACCGGGTCCGCGGCCCTGGCGTGCGTCAGCCCGTGTGGGCGTCGCGGTAGGCGGTCGGGGTCATCCCGTACGCCTCGCGGAAGACCTTCACGAAATAGTTCGCGTCGTCGTACCCGACGAACAATGCAATGTCACGAACGTTCTGCGTGGTGGTGGCGAGCAGGCGGGCCGCACGTTCGGCGCGCTGCCTCGCCGTGTAGGCCGCGACCGTCATGCCGGTCGCGGCTTTGAACCGGCGTGCGAGCGTCGACACGGAGACCCCGAGGCGATCCGCGAGATCCGTGGTCGAGACCTGGCTGCTGAGGTGCAGGTCGATCTCATCGGCGACTTGCCGGACGAGCGGCGGAAAGCTTCGCTGACGGTGGCGGCGCACGTGCCGACAGAAGTCGGTGACCATCTGAGCCGTGAACGAAACCGACCGGCGCATGTCAGAGGAATGCCCGATCCGATGCAGCCGCTGCGCGTACTCCTGAGAGATCGCATCGATCGTCACAGGCGGCAGCCCACCGCGCTGCGCTGCCACGCGCGCCATGATCCGCAGGATGGTCGTCCCGAGGAACGGTGTGTTCAGGTAACTGATCGTCTGCGGCATCCGCCCCATGCGATGCAATGCGGCAAGCGCACGCTCGGCGGAGCCGTCGGCGACGGCATCCATGAAGTCCCGCTCCAGCCGGTACCGCTCCTCGATCACCGTGACGGTCGCGGACTGCGGGGCATCGCCGGACCCCGGCGCGATCGTTCCGCCGTCGGCCTCGACCTCGCGGAGGCTGCCGAGCAGATCCTCGCTCCCGGCAGCACGCAGCAGCGCCGTGGCACCGCGGTAGACGTACTCCGCATCGACTATCGGGTATCTCGTGCGATACAGCTTGTACAGCGGCAGGTGGGCGCTCGGGATGCCGAGCCGGCTCATCGTCTCCTCGGCCATCCCGGGGTGCATCGGCTCGTGGGTGTAGGGACCGACGACGAGCAGGTGATCGTCCCAGCGCAGGAGGGTGATCGCCATGCCGAGTGGTTCGAGGAACTCGTGAACGATCTGCGGCTCCATCTCGCGCACGAACCCGCGCAGCACGGCTGCCGAGAACGCAGGCTGGAGCCGGGGATCGAGGCAGTGCGCGGCTTCGAATGCGTCCAGGGCTGAGGGAATGTCGGTCGTGAGTTGGACCGGACAACTCAGCACCTCGGCCACCGTGGTGGCGATCGGTTCGAGCGCGGCATCGAGCGGTGCGGGTGTCGTCGCCATCTGAGCCCTCTGTTCGTCGAGTACACGAGGTTGTGCCGAATCAGTACTGATCGTGCGTGACCAGTTCTATCACTTCGGCGCGTCGGCTTCGTAGTTTGGTTGGGCCGGACCGGCTCGCGCCGGTGCACCAGGTCGAAGGAGACATGCATGACACCCGCTGCCCCCCAACCCCGACGAGTCGTGACGATCCACGACGGTTGGGCGTTCGCACCCGTCGAGCTGCCCGGGTCCTCGAGCTGGGAGGACGTCGCTGCAGCAGGGGAGGCGGTCGTGCTGCCGCACACGTGGAACGCGATCGACGGTCAGGCGGGCGGGGAGTACCGGCGCGGACGATCGACGTACGCGAAGTACATCGAGCCGGAGCAGGGCGACGTCGAGACCTGGATCGAGTTCGCCGGCGTGAACTCGTCGGCCGAGGTGTACTTGGGCGGCCAGTTGCTCGCGCGTCATGACGGCGGATACTCGACCTTCCGCGTGGATCTGACCGACGGCCTCGCGAGCGGCGAGCGCACGTTGCTCGTCGTCGTCGACAACCTCGCAAACGAGCACGTGTATCCGCAGCGCGCCGATTTCACGTTCTACGGAGGCATCTACCGCGGGGTGCGCCAGATCACGGTCGGTCGTGAACACTTCGACCTCGCCGCACACGGCGGCCCCGGCCTGACCATCGTGCCCGCGCTCCACGGCGACCGCGCCGAGGTTGCGCTGCACGTCGCCGTTACCACGTCGGGGACCGAGCGCACCGCCACGTCCGTGCGCTTCAGCGTCCAGGGCGAGTCCGCGACGACAGTGCCTCTGGATGGTGGCGAGGCGGACGCCATGATCCGGATCGAGCAGGTTCGGCGCTGGCACGGCCTGCGCGACCCGCACCTCTACACCGCGCGAGCCGAGCTGCTGGCCGGTGACACGGTGCTCGACGTGGTCGACCTGCGGTTCGGATGCCGCGAGTTCACGGTCGACCCGGAGCGCGGCTTCCTCCTGAACGGCGAGGAGTACCCGCTCCGAGGCGTCTCGCGCCATCAGGACCGCGAGGGCGTCGGCAATGCGATCACCGAGGAGATGCAGCACCAGGACCTCGCACTGCTGCGCGAACTGGGCGTCACGACGGTGCGGCTCGCGCACTACCAGCACGATCAGCTCTTCTACGACCTCTGCGACGAGACGGGCATCGTGGTGTGGGCGGAGATCCCGCAGATCACCGTCTTCCTGCCCGGTGCGGTCGAGAACGCCCGCGATCAACTCACGGAGCTCATCGTGCAGAACCGCCATCACGCGAGCATCGTCTGCTGGGGCCTGTCGAACGAGATCACGCTGGCAGGCTCCGGCGAGGACGTGATCGCCGCGCACCGCGAGCTGAACGACCTCGCCCACGAGCTCGACGTCACTCGTCTGACCGCGATGGCGAACCTGTTCCTCCTCGAGACGGACCACCCGCTGGTCGGTCTCCCCGACGTCATGTCGTACAACCTCTACTTCGGCTGGTACGTCGGAGAGGTCGCCGACAACGACACCTGGCTCGACGATTTCCACGAGGCCCACCCCGGGACCGCGATCGGCCTCGCCGAGTACGGCGCCGACGCGAACCCGCAGTACCAGTCCGCCTCACCCGAGAAGGGCGACTACACCGAGGGATACCAGGCTCGCTATCACGAGCACATGCTCGCGATGATCGAGCGGCGCCCATGGCTGTGGGCGACGCACGTGTGGAACCTCGCGGACTTCGGCTCCGCCGGCCGCGACGAGGGCGGCACCGCAGGGCGCAACCAGAAGGGACTCGTGACCTTCGACCGGACGCTGAAGAAGGACGCGTTCTTCCTCTACAAGGCGGCCTGGTCGAGCGAGCCCTTCGTGCACGTCGCCGGGCGCCGCCGCGCGGAGCGGGCGGAGGAGGTCACCGAGGTCGTCGTCTACACCAACCGAAGTGAGGTCACCCTGCTGGTCGACGGCGTCCCGGTCGGCACAGCCGAAGGCCGCCGGGCGTTCCGATTCAGCGTGCCGCTGACCGGCGAGCACGAGATCACCGCGCGATCGGGCGACCTCGCCGACACCATCACGCTGCGCAAGGTCGACGAGGCGCCCGCAGCGAGCGTGATGCCCACCACCGGCATCGCCAACTGGTTCGACGAGACCGACCTGCCGAGCCCTGCCGGATTCTTCTCGGTGCGCGACTCCCTCGGCGACATCAAGCAGTCCGAAGACGGAGCACGAGTCATCGCCTCGGTGATGGAGGCCGTGGCGACCAGCCGGGGCGAGGTCGGCCACGGCGTCGAGATCCCGCCGTCGATGCAGGCGATCATCGACCGCATGAGCGTCGAGAAGCTCATCAAGCAGGCAGGCGGCGTTCCCAGCGAGGCCGTCGCCGCCCTGAACGCCCGACTGAACCTCATCGCCAAGTGATGTCGACCCCAGACACGTTCCACCGTGACCCGGCACGCCTGTTACCGGTCGATCCCACCGTGCGCGCGATCGCGCTCGACCTGTACGCGCGAGTCGCGGATGCCCCGATCATCTCCCCGCACGGGCACGTGCCACCGTCCCTGCTCGTGAACGACGAACCGTACGCCGACCCGGTCGCGCTGCTGGTCACCGGCGACCACTACGTGACCCGGCTGCTGCACGCCGGCGGCGTCGACCTGGCCGACCTGGTCGTCGGCGAGGCCGGTCGCGATGCGCGAGCCGTGTGGCGCACGCTCGCCGCGCACTGGCACCGGTTCGCGGGCACCGCGTCGGGATACTGGATCGAGGAGGAGCTCGACGGGGTCTTCGGCATCACCACGCCGCTCGGCCCCGAAACGGCCGACGCGATCTTCGACGAGATCGTCACGGCGCTCGCGCGACCCGACTTCCGGCCCCGTGCCCTGTTCGAGCGGTTCGGCATCGAGCTCCTCGCGACGACGGACGACCCGCTCGACGACCTGGCCGAGCACGCCGCGCTCGCCTCATCGGGCCTCCGTGGCCGCGTCGTGCCGACGTTCCGGCCCGATCGGTACCTCGACCCCGATGCACCCGCGTTCGGTGATGATGTCGAGCGGCTGCTCGGCGCGACGGGGCGGCCGACCGACTTCGCCGGCTACCTCGGCGCGCTCGAGGAACGACGTGCGCACTTCATCGGGCACGGCGCGGTCTCGGCCGATCACGGCATCGAAGAGCCGTTCACCGTCGACCTCGACGCAGCCGAGGGGGCGCGCCTGTTCCGGGCCGTGCTCGCGGGCACCGCCGATGCCGCTGAACGTCGCGCATTCCGCGGCCACATGCTCGTCCAGATGGCGCGCATGAGCGTCGACGACGGGCTCGTCATGACGATCCACCCGGGCGTCCTCCGCAACCACTCGACGACGACGCACGCACGGTTCGGCCCCGACACCGGGCACGACATCCCCGTCGCCATCGAGTTCACCCGCGGCATCCGGCCCCTGCTGGAGCGCTTCGGCCTCGAGCGCGACTTCCACCTCGTGCTGTTCGCGATCGACGAGACGACCTACTCGCGCGAACTCGCGCCGCTCGCCGGGTTCTACCCGAGCGTCTACCTGGGCGCCCCGTGGTGGTTCCTCGACGCACCCGACGCGATCGCCCGCCACCGCGCGGCCGTGACCGAGACGGCCGGCTTCTACCGCAGCAGCGGCTTCATCGACGACACGCGCGCGTTCCTGTCGATCCCGGCACGACACGACACGGCGCGCCGGGTGGACGCCGGGTTCCTCGCGCGCCTCGTGGCGGAGGGCCGAGTGCGCCTGCCTGCCGCTGAACGGGTCATGGACGACCTCGTCGGCGACATCCCGCGGGCGGTGTTCAAACTGTGACCGACCTGACCTTGCTGACCCGCACGTCGGTCGCAGTCCCGACGCCGCCCGAGCGGATCGTGCACCTCGGCTTGGGAGCGTTCCACCGCGCGCATCAGGCCTGGTACACGGCACACGCGAGCGACGCCGACCAATGGGGGATCGTTGCGTTCACAGGCCGCAGCCGCGATCTCGTGGACCGTCTCGCGCAGCAGGACGGGCTCTACACCATCGTCGAGCGCGGCGCCGACGGCGATCGTTTCGAAGTCGTGCCGTCGATCGTGCGCGTCGAGGCCGGCGACGATGTGCCGGCCTTCGTCACGGCAGTCGCGGCGCCGCAGACCGCGATCCTCACGCTCACCATCACCGAGGCCGGGTATCGGCTCGCTGCCGACGGAACGGTGGACCTCGCCGACCCGGTCGTCGCATCCGATGTCGCCATGCTGCGGTCTGCGCTCGTACGGGAGGCATCCCTCGCCCCGGCCCGCGCCGCCGAGCCATCGTCTGCCCTCGGCCGTGTGCTGCTCGGGCTGGACGCGCGCCGCCGCGCGGGCGCCGGTCCGATCGCGCTCGTGCCGTGCGACAATCTGCCGAACAACGGCGGACTTCTCCGGCGCGCATTGGCCGACCTCGCTGGGCGAGTGTCCGACGAACTGGCCGCCTGGCTCTCTGCGAACGCGGCAGTCGTGTCCACCTCGGTGGACCGGATCACGCCGGCGATCGACGCAGTAATCGAGTCGGCCGCGATCGGCCGGGCGACCGGATGCCTGGACGCCGCGCCGGTCGTCACCGAGCCGTTCTCCGACTGGGTGCTGTCTGGAGAGTTCCCGGCCGGCCGGCCCGAATGGGAGGCCGCAGGCGCCCGGTTCGTCGACCACCTCGAACCATGGGAGCACCGCAAGCTCTGGATGCTGAACGGTGCGCACACCGTGCTCGCAACGCTCGGTCAGGCGCGCGGCCACGCGGTCGTGAGCACCGCGATCGAGGACCCCGTGTGCCGAGCGGCCGTCGAGTCGCTGTGGGACGACGACGCCGCGCAGTTGCCCGACCTTGACCTCACCGCATACCGAGCGGCGCTTCTCACTCGATTCCGCAACCCGCGCATCGAGCACCGTCTCACGCAGATCGCCCTCGACTCGACCACGAAGGTTCGCTTGCGCATCGTGCCGGTCGCCCTCCGCGAACTCGCCGCCGGCCGAGCCGCTGGCGGATGCGCAGCCGCCATCGCCGCATGGATCCTCGGCGTCCGTTCGGGCACGGCAGCGTTGCCCGGCGGCATCGCCGCAGTCGCGGCGTCCGAGCCGCTCGAGGCGGCCGCGCGAGACGCCCTCCTCACCGCGCTCGACTCGGGGTTCACAGACCATCCGGGCTTCGCAGACCTCGTGGGTTCTGCGCTCGCCCGGCTCTCACCGGACAAGTCCTTAGTTCCATTGCACTGAACCACGGAAGGCCCTCATGATCATCGACAAGGCTGAAGTCATCGTGACCAGCCCCGACCGGAACTTCGTCACGCTCAAGCTGACGACCGACGAGGGGCACACCGGCCTCGGTGACGCGACCCTCAACGGGCGCGAACTCGCCGTCGTCGCCTATCTGCAGGAGCACGTCGTGCCGCTGCTCATCGGCAGCGACGCGAGCCGCACCGAGGACACCTGGCAGTTCCTGTACCGCTCGGCGTACTGGCGTCGCGGGCCAGTCACGATGGCCGCGATCGCAGCCGTCGACATGGCGCTGTGGGACATCAAGGGCAAGGCCGCAGACATGCCCGTCTACCAACTCCTCGGTGGTGCCTCCCGCAACGGGCTCATGGCCTACGGACACGCGTCGGGCAAGGAACTGCCCGAACTGTTCGACTCGATCCGGGCGCACCAGGAGCAGGGGTACAAGGCGATCCGCGTGCAGACCGGTGTGCCAACGCTGAAGGCGATCTACGGCATCGCGGCGCAAGGCGCCGATGTCGGCGACGCGACGGTGCGCTACGACCACGAGCCTGCGCGGCGCGGCGCCAAGCCCGTGGAGGAGGACTGGGACACCCGCGCCTACTTGAACCACCTGCCCGGCGTGTTCGAGGCGGTCCGCAATGAGTTCGGACCGGATCTGCCGTTGCTGCACGACGGGCACCACCGGATGACCCCCATCCAGGCTGCACGACTCGGCAAGGACCTCGAACCGTATGACCTGTTCTGGCTCGAGGACTGCACCCCGGCCGAGAACCAAGAAGCGCTGCGCCTCGTGCGCCAGCACACCACGACACCGCTCGCGATCGGCGAGATCTTCAACACCGTCTGGGACTTCAAGGACATCATTCGCGACCAGCTCATCGACTACGTGCGCGGCGCGGTCACGCACATGGGCGGCATCTCCCCGCTCAAGAAGACGCTCGACTACGCGGCGATGTATCAGGTCAAATCCGGCATGCACGGCCCGACCGACATCAGCCCGGTCGGTATGGCCGCAGCCATGCACCTGGGTCTGTCGATCCACAACTTCGGCATCCAGGAGTACATGAAGCACGGGGCGAAGACCGATCAGGTGTTCGAGCAGTCCTTCACCTGGACGGATGGATACCTGCATCCCGGCGACCAACCCGGCCTCGGGGTCGAGCTGAACATCGACGAGGCTGGCAAGTACCCGTACGAGCAGGCCTACCTGCCCTACAACCGGCTCCTCGACGGAACGGTCCACGACTGGTGACCGAGATGACCGAACGAATCGGGGCGACCGGTGCTGACCCGGTTGCGCCTGTCCCGCCCGCGGCGATCGTCGTCATGGGGGTTGCCGGTGCCGGCAAGTCGACCCTCGCCGCAGCCCTCGCCGACCGGATCGACGGAGTGTTCATCGAGGCAGATGACCTGCACTCGCCAGAGGCGAAGGCTCAGATGGCCGCCGGGATCCCACTCACCGATGACGACCGGTGGCCCTGGCTCGCCCGCGTAGCAGCTCGGGCGCACGACGAGCATGCCGAGGGACGCGCCATCGTGGTCTCCTGCTCTGCCCTCAAGCGGAGATATCGCGAGTTCCTCATTCGGGCCAGCGAGACAGACCTCGCGTTCGTGCACGTGCACGGCACCGAGGCCGAGCTCACCGAACGCATCACCAAGCGAACCGGTCATTTCATGCCCGCGTCGATGCTCGCCTCGCAACTCGAGGCGCTCGAACCGCTCGCAGCCGACGAGCGCGGCTTCGTCGTCCCCCACCACCTTCCTGTGACGGAAGCCGTGGAGGTTGCCCTCCGAAATGTTGCGGCCGCCGGTGCCGGCGGCTCCCAGTTAGAGAGGGACCGTTCATGAACGAGGGGCTCGACAGCGCGCACGAGGCACCCGGACTCGCACGCGGCATGCGTGCGCTCGTGACCGGAGCGAGCTCCGGGATCGGGGCCGAACTCGCCGTGCAGCTCGCCGAACGCGGGCTGGACCTGGTCCTCGTCGCCCGCCGTGGGGACCGCCTCCTCGAAGTCGCCGAACGCATCCGCAGAACTGCGTCGGTCGACGTGACGGTCATCCTGATGGACCTGAGTGAACCGGATGCGGCGGAGCGGCTTCATACGAGAACTCACGGCCTTCGCATACACGTGCTCGTCAACAACGCCGGAATCGGCACCGACGCCGACGTGATCGAAACCGAAGCGGAGCGTCTCGACGAATTGTTGCGCCTGAATGTGCTCGCACTCACAGGACTGTCCCGCCGCTACGGCGCCGACATGGTCACGAACGGCAGCGGCATCGTCGTCAACATCTCGAGCGTCGCCGCAGCGATCCCCACTCCGCACATGGCCGTATATTCAGCGAGCAAGACGTATGTCTACAGCTTTACCTACGCGCTCGACGTCGAGCTCAGGGGAACCGGTGTCCGCGCCATCACTGTCATGCCAGGCACGACGCGCACCGAGTTCGGCGCCCATGGTGGTCGAATCCCCGGCCCCGACAGGATGCACGCCGCTCCCGCCGATGTCGTCGCGACCATTCTGCGCGCACTCGACACGCCGGAACCCCCGAGCGTCATCGTGCCAGGCACGGCGAACGCGGTCACAGCTGCGCTGCTTCCTCGGCTGCCACGGGGGCTCGCCGTGCCGCTTGTCGCCCGAGCCATGCGAGCCTGATCTCCCGCGCCGCTTCAACGGTCGTTTGGGCGGCGACAACCTGTCTGAGGATCGGATGACTGTCCGTCGGCCGCACGCCGCCGCTCGATATCCGTGATGACGAATTCAACGAAGTCGGCGTCACGGTCCGCGATAGAGACGTCGTCAATGGCCTCGGCCGGCGCCTCACCCGGCCACGCGGTTTGGCGGGTGGGGCGGTCGCGGTCGAGGCGGGTTCCGGAAGTGGCGACCCAATCGTGGAGGCGGTTGCGAGCGTCGGCGAAGTCGCGATGCCAGCCGAATGGTGCGGAGCCGTGCTGGTCTGGGTCGTACGCACTGAGCCAGTGAAGGTGCAGGGCCGAAAGCTCCCACACGAGTTCGGGATGGCGGTGCCAGAACGGCGGGATGATCGACGCCGGGAGACCGTAGGTGCGGCGGAGCCAGTTGACCCAGCGGTTCAGCTCGATCCATTCGGTCTCGGCTTGTTCCGCGGTGAGCAGGTTCCAGTTGACGGGATGCGGCGGCTCGGCGATCAGCGGTTCGGTGGCGCCGTCGAAGGCATGGTCGTCGAAGAGGGCCTCGTTGAAGGTGCGTCCGCCGAACAGGGGCTCCTGGTCGGCGGACGCGGCGCCACGCGATGCGTCGACCACGTCGATCACAATCCGAGGACGGCGTTTCCGAAGGCTGTCGGCCCGCCGTTCTCGTGGGTTCGCGGCTGATCGCCCTCCGCCACGAGGGTGTCAGGGGCCTTGGTCGTGGCATCCGCCTGAATCACTGCAGTGTGCCGATGGGAGCGATCGACTTCGTACTCGGTGCGGGCGAGGTCATGACCGAGCTTCTTCGCGACGAACTCTTCTCGGTCGACGATCTCGCCGTCGTGTTCGACCTGGAAGGTGCGGACGTAGCCTTCGGCGACGAAGCTGTCGCCCTTCGCGAACCGGGCCATTGCTCGGTCGGCAGTGGCGCGGTAGGCGACGAGGTCGTGGAACGTGGGTGCGAGTTCGGTGAAGGTGCCGTCGTCTTCGCGGCGGAACCTGGGTTGGCCGATGCGTGCGTAGAAGCGAGTCTCGCCGCGCTCGGTGACCGACTGCCGGGGCTCGGTCGCGATGAAGCCCGAGATCGATTGCTGAGTGTGCAGAGCCATGGGACTGTGCCTTCCTGTGCCGGGCGGATCGTCGATCCGCGCTCACCAAGAGGTGCGCTCAGCGCTCCGCCGCGGCATCCACACCGCTCGATGCAGCCTCACTCGACGGGATCGGTCGCCTCGTCGGCTTCCGGTTCGGATGCCGCTGCCGGCGTCGGTGCGCGGAGTAGCGCTTCGACGTCGACACGCCCTGCCCGGACCGCCTTCCCGTCGGTCCGCCGGGTCCAAGCGCGGAGGCGCGCAATGATGGGCGGGGCCGAGCGGAGCAGGACGAGGCCGGTGCCGAAAGGGAGCATGCGGATCGCGTCGGGTGGCATCGTCGCCACGCGGCGAACCGAGCGCTGCGCGGAGCGTGACCCGCGGTCGCCGATGGTGGTCGAGTCGGTTCGGTCGTCGCGGTCGCCGATCAGGGTGGAGAGATCCTGCAGGTCTTTCGAGTTGGATGCTCCGCCGAGGACGATCTTGACGATCGAGGCATCCCAGATCGTGCTGGCTGCGCTGTCGGACCACTTGGTTCTGGCTTGGGCGAGGGATTGCAGCACCGGCATCGTCGTGATGCCGGTGCCACCGCCTTCGGCCATGAGGCTGGGGAGTGAGGGGAGCGGGGCGAGGTTGCCGATCTCGTCGAGGGCGAGCAGTAGGGGAGGATCGAGGCGGGCGCCGGGGCTGCGGGCGGCGATCTGGCGGGCTGTTTCGATGACGTCTTCGAGGAACGCGGCGACGAGCGACGCGGCGTTGTTCGCGCCTGCACTGGTGGCGAGCAGGTAGAGGGTGCCGTTGCTCCTGAGGAACGCCTCGGGGTGGAATTCCTCTTGGTCGCTGGGGGAGACGGCGTCGAGCACGCGCGGGTCGGCGAGGGCGGCGAGCGAGAGGGAGACGCCCTGCCAGATCGAGTCACGGGTGCGCGGGTCCGCTTCGAGCATCGCCTGCAATGAGTCGCCCCATCCGACCGCGGCGGCCGGGTGGGCGGTGAGGATCGCGACAGCATCGGCTGCAGCCGCGGGGTCGAGAGTCCAGCGAAACAGTTCGACGGGCGTCCGATGGTCGAGGGCGGCAGCATGGAGGAGTGCTTGGAGGGCGACGCGGGTCTTGGCCTCCCAGAAGCTGCCGCTCTCGACTCCACCTGCGGCGAGACCGGTGCCGGCGGCCAAACCGGTCGCGCGGATCATCGCCGTGAGCGGGTCGTCGCAGCCGCGAATGGGCGACCACCGAAGCCCTGCCGGGATGCCTGGAGCGAGGTGCTGCGGGTCGAATACGGCGACCGGCCCCTGCTGCGCTCGCGCGCGCAAAGTGGTCGTGAGGTTGTCAGGGCGAGTCGAGGTCGTCACGACAGGGCCGGGAGCATCCAGGATCGCGTTGATGACGATGTGCGCGCCCTTGCCGGAGCGCGGCGGGCCGATGACGAGGATCGAGTCCTCGACCGACGCCCACACCTCGACGCCCCGCGAGCTGCCGAGTCGATAGCCGACATCAGCGGGGGTCGCACCCGTCAATGACGGGCGGAGATGCCGGGCGCGCCGCATGAGCGCAGCGTGCGATGCAGCATCGGCGATCTCGGACCGTGTGGCGATTCCCGGGTACCGAAACGGGTCGATTCGGTGGGCATGCGTTGATGTGTGGAACGCGCGCCCGAGCAAGAGCACGGCCGCCGCGACGGCCGACACGAGCAGTCCGGCAGCAACCCAGTAGGCGACCGGATGCAGGCTCGGGGTGCCGAGCGCACTGCCGGGTTCGCCGGGCCGGAAGAGAACGGCGAGGCCGGACCCGGGGCCACTGGTTGGTTGCGTGACGCCAGTGGCCCATGCCGCGACGCTTCCAGCGCCTCGGAGCACGAGCGCGAGTCCAGCACCACCGACCAGCACGAACATGCCGAGGTTGGTGAGCTCGTCGCCGAGTCCCGCCGTGCTGTGTCGTTGGGTGCTCATCCGTCTAGCGACCGATTCCGGTGCCGACGAGGCGACTGCGGCGAGCGTGTGAGTAGGCGAACGGCCGGCCGGCCGCATATCTGGCGGCGGGGTCGGTCAGTTCGATGATGTCGGCGGCGTTGACGACGAGGCTGGCGATGCCGTCCTGGATCAGCCGATGCGCTCCGGCGCTCGCGACCGAGGTGAGCGGCCCAGGGACGGCACCGACCGGACGGCCGAGCGCGTGCGCGAACCCAGCGATGTGCAGCGAGGTCGAGCGTCGACCGGCCTCGACGACGATCGTCGCGCTGCCCAGCACGGCGACGAGCCGGCCTCGCTGCAAGAACCGCCATTTCGTCGGCGCAGTGCCCGGCGGGAGTTCGCTGAGCAGAAGACCCCCTGCGTCGGTGACGTGGGCGAAGAAGTCGTGGTGGCCGCTGGGGTAGGGCAGATCGAGTCCACCCGCGAGGACGGCAATCGCGTGCCCGGGAGCGATGTCGGTCGCGCTGCGGAGTGCGGCAGCGTCGATCCCGTACGCGCCTCCTGTGACGATCACCTTCCCGCGGCCGGCCAGGTCGGCTGCGATGTCTGCCGCCATCCGATCGCCGTATGAGGTCGAGGCCCGCGCTCCGGTCATTGCGACTCGCTGTTCCAGCGGGACGTTCAGCGGTGCAATGTCGCCTCGTATCCAGATTGCGAGGGGTTCGCTCGGTCCGAGCTGGCTCAGCTCGGCGGGCCAGCGCTGGTCGCCGGGAGTGATCATGCGCAGTTCGTGCTGCTCCATTCGGCGCTGGATTCGTTCGTTCTCGCCAGGCGTGACCCGGGAAGCGAGCCGTCGACGCCAGAGCTCGCCCTCAGCCGGGTCGATGTCGGACGGAAGGGCGGTGCGTGAATCCACGAGCGCGAGGGCCTCGGAGGCGCCGAGGCGTTTGACGAGGGTGCCGGTGATGATGTCGGCCGGTTCGGATGCGGCGGCGAGCGTCATCCTCGCGTCACGTTCGTCGTCTGTGGTCACGGGGCCTCCTCGGTTGAACGGAAGGTGCACCCGCGTCGCCGTCGGCACGCGGCACCCCGATCACCGTGTAGCGCCCGCCATCATGCGGGCCGTGGTGTCGAACACTGTCAGCTCTTCGGGGTGGAGCTGGTGCTGTACCACGAAGCTGCGGTCTTTCACGCGCCAGAGCCCTTGCCCGGTGCCGAGGGTTGGGAGGAGCTTCTGCTCGGTGCTGGAGAGCCCCAGCGCCGTCGCGGTCGCGCCGAGTTGGTCGGGTTCCTGCCGGTAGACGATGCGGGTTTCGGCGTTCGCGAGCAGGGATGACGCGAGCGCGCGCATCGCGGAGCCGGAATCGCCGACGTTGTCGAGGTCGGAGAGCTTGTGGAAGATCAGCATGTTCGCGATGCCGAAGTGCCGGGCGAGGCGCCACTGAGCGTCCATACGACGCAGCAGCGCCGGGTAGGCCATGAGTCGCCAGGCCTCGTCGTAAACCACCCAGCGCTGCCCGCCATCGGGATCGGAGAGTGCTGACTCCATCCACGCTGACGAGCAGGTCATCAGCACCGAGATCAGGGTCGAATTCTCGGCCACCCGTGAGAGGTCGAGCGAGACCATCGGCAGTGACGGGTCGAATCGAACCGTTGACGGCCCGTCGAAGAGGCCGGCGAGGTCACCCGCGACGAGGCGGCGGAGCGCATGGCCGACGAGACGTCCGTCTTCGCCCAAGCGGCGGTCGGGGTCGGTGGTGATGCTCGGGTCGAGGATGCGGTCGACGACCATCGGCAGGATCGGCACGTCGGCGCTGCGCACGGCGTCGTTGAGCGCGAGGTCGATGGCGGTGTGCTCGAGCGGGGAGAGCGGGCGATCGAGCACGGTCTCGGCGAGCGCACCGATGAGCTCACGGCGGCGTGCGGCGAGCTGGGCGGCCCACTCAGCGTCGGATGCATTGCTCGGCCTGTGCCCCTCATCGAGCGGGTTCAGCCGATTTCGGAGGCCGTGGCCGAGGATGATCGCCTTGCCGCCGACGGCCTCGGCCACGACGGAGTGCTCTCCCTTCGGGTCACCAGGCACGTACACGCGCCGACCGAACGGCAGCGACCGCGTGTAGAGCGACTTCGCGAGCGACGACTTGCCCGAGCCGACGATGCCAGCCAGCACGACGTTCGGGGCGGTGATCATGCCCTGCTGGTAGAGCACCCACGGGTCGTACACGAATGATCCACCCGAGTAGAGGTCCTGACCGACGAAGACGCCCGCTGAGCCGAGCCCGCCCTCGGCGAGGAACGGGTAGTGGCCTGCGAGGGTCGCTGAGGTGTCCTGATGCTTCGGCAGCTTCAACCGGCCCGGGGTACGGAGGGCGGCGGGGCCAAGCTCGCCGGATCGTGGCAGGTAGGCGGCTGCACGGGCGGCCGCACGTTCGGCCTCGAATTGTTCACGCCTCGTGCCGGCAGCCGATTTGCGGGCGTCGTGTTCGATCCTGGATGCTGCGCGCTTGCGTGCCCGCCGGAGACGGTGTGGCTCGTTGCGGGGGTTGATCAGCGGCGACGTGTGTAGACGCTCGCCGACGATCACAATGCCACCCCATGCCCCATCCGCGAGCCTCGCGCCGCCGAGGACGTGGGTGCGCGTGATTCGCCGGCAATCGACCGCGTCGGCCGTTCGAACGCGAGCAGCGCTCCTCCGCCCGGCGCCGGCTCAGGTTGAGGCTGCGCCTCGTATCGGCGCAGGAGCGAGACGTATCCGTACTTCTCGCTGTACGTCAGCGCATAAGGCGACCCGAACGGTTCGATCGTGTGGTCGGTGCTTCCGGCGGGCACGGTGTCGTACACGTAGCCGTTCGCGAGGGCAGCCTCGACGCTTTCGTCGCCCAGGTCGCGCTCGCTGAGGCGATAGATCGCGGAGATCGGGCCTTCCTCATCGATGAGTTCGAGGAACTCCTCGGCATCCTCACCCTGCAGGAAGGCGATGCTGATCCACCGCGTCGACGCCTCATCGCGTTCGAAGACATGCATGAACAGCTCCAATCTGGATGCTTCGCATGAAAGGTGTGCAAGGCGTGTCCACACGCTAGGAACTTGAGACGATACTGGAGAACCATGGTGTCCGGCGTGTGAGTGAACGGAGAACGCTTGTTCGAGATCGTGGATTCCGAGAACTACACGATGTATCGCTCCGAGCGTGCATCGACATTACGTGAGGCGGTCATTGACGCCGTAAATGACCGCAGGTCGCTGGCGGGGGCTGCGCTGGTGAATGCAGACCTTTCCGGGCTGGATCTGTCGGGGGTCGATCTTGCAGGCGCAATGTTCTGGGGGAGCGACCTATCTCGAACAGCCTTGTCTCGAGCGAATCTTTCGGGCACTTTCATGACCAAGCTTGTGCTCGACAACATGACGCGCGATCAGATCGAGCAGGCTGAGGCGGCTCTTCGAACAAGATTGCCGAGTGTGTTGTCCCCGACCGATCTCTCGCATGCCCGATTGGACGGGGCCAACCTGAACGGTGCCCACATCGAAGGCGTGAACCTGTCAGGCGCGACGATATCGGGCGTAGATATTCGCCTGGGTAGGCCGGTCGCCAATTTGTATGGCATCGATTTCTCTGGTTGTGACCTTTCGGGCATGGATTTCCGTGGCGCAAACATGGGCGAGGCGAGATTCGTTGGCGCCAACCTCGCGGGTGCGAACCTTCACGACGTCTTTCTTGCAGGCGCGAACTTCTCGGACGCAGTCCTCATAGACGCAGACTTGAGCTACGCGTACTTTGCTCGGGCGAACGAACTTGGTGAGGACCTTCAGCCTGCCACCTTCAATGGGGCAAATCTGAGCGGCGCGAATCTGAGTGGTGCGAAGCTCGCTGGCGCGACCTTTAGGAATGCGAATCTCGCAGGGGCGAATTTCTCCGATGCCGATCTGGCTGGGGCGGACACCCACATGACGAAAGGGCTGCCACGATTGGGTTGATCCGCCCTTGGAAGGCGTGACTTCCTTCGGTGACGCGCACGCGGAGGCGTGGGTGGATGCGCTCGGCGCCGATTGCGTTACTCGCCAGACATCGGTTAGGGCTTCTTGAAGAGGTTGGCTCTGTTCGAAGGCCCGAACATAACCGCAGCCTCCTCGACCATCGCCGCGAGCTCTTCCTCAGAAAGCATAAGTGTGGAGAGATTGCGAAGGCCAGGTATGTGCTGGCTGCCCACAGGGGAAGCGGCTTGGAGCCGTTCTGAATGAACTCTCTCCATGGTCGCGGCCAGCTTCGCCGGAGTTGTCCTTGAGGTAAATTGCTCGCATCGCTCAAGCTGACGACTAACCAATCCATGCGCCGCGTCTACTGCATCTGCACCGACGAAATCGTGGGGAGCTTGAACTCGACCGTCTCTGAAATCCACGTAGGTCGCGTCCAGCCGGCGGAGATGAAAGTCTTTGCGGCTGGGAGGCTCGTCGACGTCGAACGGATCGAGCGACCAATCGATGAACAGGGTATTCCCGAGCTTCTCCTCGTGGGCGCGAAACCGCCTCCAGAACTTCTTCCAGTCTGCATCCGATGCATCTCTGGTTGGAAAGGCAACAACGAGAATGTGCTTGCCGATCTCGTCGGCGGCGAGTCCAAGCAGAATGTATGCGCTTGTGAATCGTTCTGCTGCGCGTAGTCGTTCTGCGTCTTCGAAAAGGGTCCGGGCGTTTGAAAGCGCCGCAAATCCGAGGTTGGCGAGTTGCGCGAACGATAGGCGGAGCACGTCGGCGATGATACCTGCTGACTAAAGGCAGCGGCACAGAGGCAGCGCCGCCGCCGTGAAGGCTTGCGCTTGCTGTGCGACGAGTCGCCGCACCTCGCATGACGCTTGAATCGCAGCTTGTTCGATCGTGGCTATCGCTGCGTCGAGCTCGTCGGCGGTTGACGCCGTCACCGAGATGAGCCCGGTAACGCGGAGCACCCCGTGACCAGCGGTGAGATCGGCTTCCTGTTGGAGCACGTCGCCGTACTCTGCCGTGGCGGAGGCATCCTCGATCTGGCCGATTCGGCGGCGTTGATGGGCGTCGCTGACGAGCTCGGTCTTCTTCTTTCGGAGGTCGCGCGCGGCCTTGTCCGCGCTGACGGGGAGATAGTGCAAGCTGAGCGTGCGGAGGATGCCGTTCGTGTAGACGAGCGGGGCGAGGAAGCCGGGATAGACCTGCGACCGGGGCCATTCACTGATCCAGAGGACGGCATGGAACGCCGTGTCGGTGCGGAGCCGGTCCCAGGACTCGATGACTGCGACGGGGCCGGCGGCGGCGAGATCGCGGCCAATCGTCGGATGCCGCTCGAGCTCGACCCCGACGACCGGGTCGTAGGCGGTTCGGAGCGTTGTGGCGAGGTCGTCAGCGGTGAGCCAGCCGCCGACCGCGAGATCTGCGGCGCGGAGCGCACTCGTGAGGGCTGCCATTTCCTGACGGAGCACTGCGGCGGCGCCGCGCATGCCGCCGCCGTTCGACCGCACCTGCCGGGCCGCAGCGGTCAGGTCGAGTGCGAGGCTTATCGTGGTCGCATGGCGCTCGCCGGCGGGTCCGGCGCGTTCAATGAGTTCGCGATAGGTCCCGGCGGCCCACGAATCGTCTTCGAGGCCGTGTTGCTCCCACCACTCGGCAAGCCCGGTGCCGGAGTCAGGCAGCGTGCGTTCGTTGACCTGAATGCGTGCGATTCGTCCAGAGCGGCATGCGCCGGCGAGCACGCGCCCCCACGCCTGGACTCGGCGGTGTTGTTCGCCTGGATCAATGAGCGCGAACGCTGGGTGGGAGATCGCAACGATCGCGGTCAGGGTCTGCTGATGAGGGTCGTGGATCATCACGGCGCCGGACTCTGGGTCGCGCCATTCGCGGAGGGGGGCTGCATCGCCGGGCAGCGCGAGGGTTCCGACGGGACGCGGTCGCATGATGCGGCGCCGGTAAGTGAGCTGGCCTCGCATGACGCGTAGCGTCCATTTGGTCGTGACGGGCACCCATTCGACGATCTTGCGTCCGCCGACAGGGACTGCTGCGGTCAGCGCGGCGGTGGCCCAGATCGGTGTGGTCCATGCGACTCCGTCGGCGCCCGCCGAGTACAGCGCGGTCGCGATCGTGAGCAGAGCTACTGTCAGCGCGACCAACTGTGGCGTTGACAGGCCGAGCAGGATGCCGCGTCGAGTCAGCCGCGAGAATTGCACGGTGGCGAGCCGGTAGTCATGTTGTGTTTCTAGCTTCACCGGTCAGCCATCCTTTCGTGGATTCGGTGGCACCGCGGGCGGCCCATTCGTCCGAGTCGCTGGAGGGGACACCGTCGGCGGTCGGACGGTGTCGCCTGCGGCGCCGAAATGCGAATCGGCCGATTGTGCGACAGCCTTTCCAACGCTCGGACCGGCCTTCGCGGCTGCGCCGACGACCTGCGCGCCGGCAACGGCGGCAATGCCCATCGGTCCCGCAGCCGCGCCCGCACCTGCAGCGCCGCGCCCAGCAGCGCCGGATGAACTGGCGGCGGTACCGCCCGACGTCCCCGCCTTCGATGCTGAGCCAGATCCTCCCGCCGAGCCCGTCGGGGTTCCCGCTCGGCCGCCGGCGTGGCCCGCGGTTGCGCCGGTCGGGGCCGGATTCCCGGCCGCGGCATCCTTGGTGCTTCCTCCGCCGTCGAGGATCTTCTTCGCACCGTCGACCCCGTGCCCACCGGGCACCGGCACTGGCCGGTTCAAAGCGGACTTCGCCTCCTGCTCGCTCGACATGGCGTGGTACATGTCGACACCGATGAAATTGAGGAACTTGTAGGTGATGTAGGGGGCGAATGCGGCGACGAACATCAGCACGATTCCCGCGATCGGGTCGCTGATCGAGGCGAGGTCGGCATCGATCGGTGCCGCAACCTGCGCGATCGCGACGAGGAAGATCACGACCAGGACGAGCTTGGACAAGATGAGCGCCGCGACGAACGCGATCCATTTGCCGAGCCATCCCTTCGTGACCTCCCAGGTCGCCCCGGCCAGAGCGATCGGGCCGAACACGAGCGCGACCAGCAGCAGCGCCTTGCGGATGAGCAGCGAGAACCACACGATCGCAGCGGCGCTGATCGCGAGGGCGGACAGGAAGATCGTGACGATCGCGCCGATGCCGGGGCCTGCGATGTTGACTGTCACGAGACCTCCGGCGAGGAGAGCGATGCGGTCGCCCATGCCTTCCATCGTGTTGCCCGTTGCCTGCACAATGCCGATCGAGAGTTGGTCGGTGATCTCTAGCAGCAAGGCAGTGAGGCTGACGATGACGAATGAGCCGAGGATCGACTTGGCGAGACCTACGCCGGCGCGGGGGATTGCAGTCGGGTCGCGGTGGATGAGTCCGGTGATGAGCTGGAGGAAGAAGAACAGCAGGGTGACGAACACGGCGACGCCGAAGAGGACGTTGAAGACGTCGAGGTAGCTCGGTTCGGTGACATCGACGAGTGTCGTGGTGTCGAACGCGGTCCAGACGGCTTCGAACATCCATGCCGCTGCTGAGCCCATCGCCGAGGCGAGCCAGTCGAAGGGGGCTGTGACGAGTGACGCGGTGCCCTCACCGACCGTCGTGCAGACCTCGGCGATGACTGGGATGTCGCAGACGCTCATCGTGCAGCCCTGAACGGGGTGGCGCTCTCAGACGGATTGGCCGACGTTCCAGAAGAAGTTGGTGAGCGTCACTGACGCGCCGCAGACGACGGCGGCACCGCATGCGATGAGGACGCCGGTCTTTCCCCTCGATGCGAGGTGGGGATTCGACGAGTTCGCGCCGAATCCCCAGACGATCGCGGCGATGATCAGCGCGAGCACGGCCAAGATGAGGCCGATAGTCATGACAGCACCGACGATGGTGCGCAGTTGGTCGATGCCGGGTAGGCCGGTCCCGTTGGGGTCGATGTCGATCATGTTCCACTCCTCAGCCGATCGAACGGTCGACTGGGAGGTGCGCGTGGTGGCCCCGTTCGCGCGAGCAAGGAGGGCTACGGATCAGCAGGCCGGTTCGCTTGCTCGGCCGCTCGACCGCGACCAAGTCGGCCCTATCGCGCAGGTTCGGACGTATGCCAGATGTCGTAGATACTGATGATGCGGTGGAGCCGGTCGAGGAGGAGCTGTGGCTGGATCACATCGACTGTGAACTCCATTCTCAGGTGAGTGCCGCGTGTCTCGAGGGCCGCTTTGGCGAGGAGGTGGCCGCGCTGGGCGAGCACCTGCAGGAGACGCTGAACACCAGTGAGATCTTGCGCGGTCAGTGCAATGTGCATCCGCGTCAGCCCAGCCGGGGCACCCAGGTTTGCCGACGCGCGCTCAGACGGAGAATCGAGGGACAGACCTGGTGCCCGCCGGAGGTCGGCCCGCTCTCCGATTGATCCTTCAGATGCTCGAGGATGCTCCCGAGTCCCCATCTCCTAAGCTCCTTGCCTTCCTTAGTGCGTGGTCGTCTATCCTCGTGCCCGGATGGCATCCGCGCACGTGAGAGTAATGCCGACGTGGGCGGCGACTGCTCGGTCGAGGCCGCAGAACTCGCCGCCTTCTGCAGCGAGAGACCAACGGCGGAGGGCGGCACGTGCTTGGCCGAGTACGTGGGATTCCGCCTTGGAGATGCGGTGAGGCGAGTGCGCGACGGCCGCCACAACGTGACCCGCCAAGCGGAGCCGTTCGAGGTCGCGGAGGCGTTTGACCGATGACACTTCGGCGAAGGTCATGCGGTGATCCTCATCGGTCATCGGGTGCCACGGATGCTCGAGGTTCTTGGTGCCAGCAGCGATGGCGGCCCACCGGGTGGAGTGCCGGTCGACTTCGTGGTCGAGTGTGCTGAGCCACCCGGCGTACTCCTCGCGCAGTTCGGTGCGTTCGAGCTCCATCTCGTCGTAGAGCCGGCCCGCGGTGATGTGCGTGAGCCGAGTATCGGTGACCTGCGGTGCGATCCACAGCGGGGGTTCGACGATCACGCCGAAGGTGCCGTACTTGCCCGCGTAGTCGGTGCTGCTGATCATGGCTCCACCGTCAAGCAGCGGCTCGGCGAGAAATATTCCGGGCGCGAGCGTATCGGCGGGGGCCTCGGCAAAGCCGCAGTCGACGGGGAGGCCGGTGAGTCGGCTTGTCTGCTCGAATCCGGCGGCGATGGGGACGTCATCATGCGTCGCATAGGCGTAGAGCCCGCCAGCCTCGTTGTTGTGCATCGACACGAGAAGCTCCGGGCGCACTTCGTCGATGAGCGCCATGACGGCGCGCGAGCCGGGGGTGGGCGCAAGCCCGGGTTCGTTCAGATCGGCGCGGTGGAATGTCCACTCGAAGTCGACGTCGATTGGTGGGCGGTAGATGCCGGCCGAGTAGGTCTCGCGTGTGAACGGGCCGTAGAACCATGACTCGTTCAGTGCGGTGCCGTCCGGATCGGCGCAGGGGAGGACGTGCCAGGTGAAGCCGAGCTGACCCCGCATTCGTGGGTTTCGGCAGAGTAGCTCCACCAACTGGAGGGCGCCGAGGCTGCCGGTCGGCTCGTTGGGGTGCGGCATGCCGATTACGACCGCTTGACGAGCACCCGTTCCGAGGCGCAATCGTCGCAGGGGGTTTCCGTCGGCGGTGAACCCGATGGTGTCCACTGCGATCACGCCTGGGAAGGCGCCCGCCAACTCGTCGATCCTTGCGAGGATCTGTCGGAACGTGGGAAATCTGGATTCCGGTGTGAGCGAGGCGAGCGCCTTCGTCAGGTCCATCGTGTGTGGTTCTCCGTTGCTTATCGGCCGCCGAGGAAGGCCAGCCAGGGGGTGTACAGGGCCGCGGGGAACGCTGCCGTCATACCGCCGAGGCGGTTGTTCAGGAAGACGCTCTGCAGCGGGTAGGAAACCGGGATCCAGACGAGATCCTCGGTGATCGTCGCTTGTGCTTTCACCGTCAGCTCGGCGCGGGCGTCGTCATCGGCGGTGCCACGTGCTTCCTCGAGTAGCGCGGCAACCTCGGGGTTGTCGTAGCTGTTGAAGTTCGAGGCGCCATCGGGAACTCCGAGCTGCATGTACAGCTCGGTTGGGTCCGGGATGTCGGAGAAGTAGTCGGAGATGAACGCGTCGACCTTGGCGCGGGCGTCCGGGTCTGAGAACAGTGCGTTCGACTCGGCACCGGGTAGGGCGCGCAATTCGATGTCGAACCCTGCATCCTTGGCGTTGCTCTGGATGCTCTCGCCGATGGTCACGTACTGGGGGAAGTCCGCCGGCACGGCCAGCACGATCTTGGGGTTCGGGTTGCCGGCTTCCTTCAGGAGCGCCTTGGCACCTTCGATGTCGCGGGCGGGGTCGCTGAACTCGTCGTAGGCGGTCTGGTAGATCTCCTTGCTGTATCCCCAGGCTCCCGGCGGGACGATGGTGCGCAGCGGCTCGCTGAGACCCGCCCAGACGGTGGTGAGCAGTCCCTGATAGTCGATGGACTTGGCGAGGGCCTGACGGATCTTCGGGTCGGCTAGTGGGCTTGCGCTGTCAGCGCTCAGATCAGTCGGGATGATCACGAACTGCCTGGTCGAGGGGCCGGCGTACATCTCCCCGTTCGGTGCGTTGAGCAGCTGCGGGAGGCTGGTGCTCGCGATGTCCATCGATCCGTCGATGTCGCCGTTGACGAGCGCGGAGGTGATCGTGGCGTCCTCGGTGAGGAATGTGAACTTCGCGGACTTGGTCCGGAGCGGCTGCTGACCGATCTTCCACCAGTTCGGGTTCGCCTCGAGGGTGATGCTGTCGCCGGGGGTCCAGTTCGCCAGCGTGTACGGGCCGGTGCACATCACGCCACCTGTCGGCGTGCCATACGTTTCGCCGGCCTCTTCTGCGAAGGCCTTCTGGATGACCTGGCCTACGGGGGTGACGAGCATTCGGTAGAAGACGGCGTCCGGCTGCGACATGTCGATCTTCACGGTCGATGCGTCGACGGCGGTCACCGATTCGACACGCTCGGCGAAGTAGCCCCAGTAGGAGCCGGCTTCGGGGTCACGGATGCGATTGAGGCTGTAGACCACATCGTCAGAAGTCATCGGCGTGCCGTCGGTGAAGGTGACGCCGTCGCGGAGGTGCACGACGTACTCGGTCGGGGAAGGCTGGTCGATCGAGCTCGCGAGACCGGGCTGGATGTCACCGGTGTCGGTCATCGTCAGCAGGCTTTCGCAGAGGTTCGCGCTCACCTGCAGATCTGAGCCGGAGAAGGCCTTGACCGGATCGAGTGTTGCGGGCTCGCCGCCGCTGAGGTTCCAGGTGACGAGGTCGACGTCCGTAGTCGCGGGCGGGGCAGCGGTCGGCAGGTCGAGTCCATCCGTCGTGCCGTTCGTCTCGTGCGGTTTGCCCGTGCAACCGGCGAGCATGATGCCGGCCGTGAGGAGGGCAGCGGCCGTGGCGGCGGACCGACGCCAGGTGATGTTCGTCATTGAGCACCCTTCGAAGTGGGGGATGGCCAGCTCCTCGTGGGTGGCCGAGTTGAACAATTGCACAAGTTGGAGTTGAGCACAAGCTCAACTTGTGCGAAGGTGACCGTCATGACTTCAACTGCAATGTCGCGGGGAGAGCTCAGACGTTCGAGCATCCTGGACGCCACCCTGCGCGTGATCGCGCTCGAAGGTGTACGCGCCGTCACCCACCGTCGGGTGGCGACTGAGGCCGGCGCGTCCGTCGGCCTGATTACCTACCACTTCAGTTCCACCGATGCGCTGATCTCGGCAACGCTCGACGCCCTGGCGGCTGATGAGGCCGAGCAGATGACGCAGCTCCGGGACCGGATCCTCACAGTCCCTGGAGATGTCGAAGCGCTCACCGAGATGCTCGTCGCCGAGGTTGCGGAACGCGCCGGAGCACGCCGGGACCGCGCGATCGCGGGATACGCCCTCACACTCGAGATCCCGCGCTTGACGATCGACCGACTCTTGTTCGATGCCTGGGAAACCGCCGCAGAAGACGCCTACGCGGCACTGCTCGAGGCACTCGGGCGGGACCCGGAGCGACCGATGGTCGAGTTCTTGGAGTCCACGATGGACGGTCTGTTCCTGTTCGCGACGATCTCCCGCGAACCGGAAACCGTCAGTGTGGCCGCCCGTGCCGGGCTAAGCCAATTGCTCCGGTCACTCGTCCCTGCTGACGCCGCCGCGCCGTTGGGATGAACCGGTGAAGCAGTTCCTGACACGAAGGCTCGTCATCTGCGCAGCCACCATCGCCGGCGCCAGCTTCCTGATCTTTGCCGGCCTCTACCTCGCGCCCGGTGATCCGATCAGTTTCCTCATCGGAGGTCGCCCCTCCACCCCCGAGATGCGTGAAGCGCTCGCTGATCAATACCACCTCAACGACCCCTTCTTCCAGCGGTACTTGCAGTGGCTCGGCGACGCGTTCGCCGGAGATTTCGGCGAATCGATTGTGCGACGCCGCCCCGTCACTGAACTCATCGCGACCAGCCTGCCGACCACGATCCTGCTCGTGCTGATGACGTTGCTGCTTGTCGTGCTGATCGGAGTGCTGCTCGGTGGGATCGCCGCCTTCAGGCGCGGCCCGATCGATGACGGCATCCTCTCCGCGATGACCGTTTCCCTGGCCACCCCCGTGTTCGTCTCCGCCATCCTGCTCATCTCGGTGTTCGCCGTCGGTCTCGGCTGGTTCCCCGTTTTCGGACCAGGCACCGACTTCCTCGACCGACTCCATCACTTGGTCCTTCCGGCAATCGCGTTGACCATCGCTTGGTGGCCAGTCATCGGCGAGACCGCGCGCGCATCGATGCGTGAAGAGCACGGGCGCGAGCACGTCGAGACCGCCCGGTCCCGCGGACTTTCCCCCTCCCACATCGTCCGGAAGCACGTGTTCCGCAACTCCGCCATCCCGATCAGCACCGTTGTCGGGCTTTCCTTCGCCGGGCTCGTCGCCGGTACCGCCATCGTCGAGAGCGCCTTCCAGCTGAACGGGCTGGGCAGCCTGCTCATCACCTCGGTGACCGGCCGCGACTTTCCCGTCGCCCAGGCGGTCGCCCTCATCCTCGTCACGGTCTTTGCGGTCACGAACGTCATCGTCGACCTCCTCTACGCCGCACTCGACCCGCGCGTTCGCACCTCTTGGAGGACAGCTTGACCGCCGCCATCGTCGCGCAACTCGACCCGCCGGGAGCGGGCCGAAAGATCCGCCTCATCCCCGGACTCGATTTCATCGGGCATGTCGCACTGCTGCTGGTGCTCGTCTTCGCCTTCCTCGCCGCCTTCGGACCGCTCATCGCACCGCATGACCCGAACGCAGTCGACCTCTCCCGCTCGTACTGGGGCCCGGACGCCGAACACCCGCTCGGCTACGACCAACAGGGACGTGACATCTTCTCCCGTCTGCTGTACGGCGCACGGTCGAGCTTCCTCGGCCCGCTCATCATCGTCGTCGTGGCCACGACGCTCGGCATGACCCTCGCGCTCATCGGCGCGTGGCGAAAGGGCTGGATCGATGCAGCTCTTGCCGGGATCCTCGACTCCTCGCTGGCGTTCCCCGGCCTCCTGCTCGCCGTCATGGTCGTCGCCATCGTCGGTCCCGGCATCCAAGCGACCGTCATCGCACTCGCGATCGCCTACACCCCGTACATGGCACGCATCGTCCGGTCCGCGGCTCTCGCCGAGATCAACAAGGACTACGTCGCCGCCGCGAAGGTGCAGGGATTCTCAGGCCTAGTGATCTGCGTCCGCCACGTGATCCCGAACATCCTCCCCATCGTGCTCGGTCAAGCCGTGCTCACCGTGGCCTGGGCGACCGTCGACATCGCCGGCCTCTCCTTCCTCGGCCTCGGCATCCAACCGCCGGCCGCCGACTGGGGCATCATGCTCGCAAACGGTCAGACCGGGGTCCTGCAGGGCTACCCGACCGAGGCTCTCGCCGCCGGCCTCAGCCTCGTCATCGCGATCTGCTCATTCAGCCTGCTCGGCGAACGCATCACCCGGCGCGGGGAGGTGCTCGCAGCATGAGTCTGCTCACCATCGAAGACCTCCGCGTCAGCCTCCCCGTCGGGAAAGAACGACGAGTCGTGCTCCGCGGAATCGACCTCGAACTCGACGCCGGCCAGTCACTGGCCATCGTCGGCGAATCCGGCTCCGGGAAGTCGATGACCGCCCGCGCCATCGCACGGCTCCTTCCCCGCGGAGCGAAGGTCGACGGATCAATCAGGTTCGACGGTCAAGAAGTCCTGACACTGAAAGATGCAGCCCTTCGGCGATATCAGTCGACGCAGATGGCGGTCATCTTCCAAGACCCCCGCGTCCATCTCAATCCCGTCCGCACCATCGGCGACTTCCTCACCGAAGGCCTCGTGAAGACCCGCGGCTTCACCAAACGTGCCGCCGAACGCAAAGTCATCAGCCTGCTCGACGAGGTCGGCATCCCCGACGGCGAACGACGGCTCCGGCAGTACCCGCACGAGCTCTCCGGCGGGCTGCTGCAGCGGGTGATGATCGCCTCCGCGCTCGCCTGCGAGCCACGGATCCTCCTCGCGGACGAGCCGACGACCGCCCTCGATGTTTCCACCCAGTCCGACGTCATGGCGATCATCGACGAGCTCTGCAAAGAGCGCGGGATGGCGCTCGTGTTCATCACTCACGATCTCGAGCTCGCCTCCGCGATCTGCGATCGCACCGCCGTCATGTACGCCGGCCAGGTCATCGAGATCCGGGGGAGTGACGAACTCGTAAACGCCCCGAGGCATCCCTACTCAGCCGGGCTGCTCGGTGCGAAGCCCGAAATCGCCTCGACCGTCTCCCGCCTTCAGGCGATCCCGGGCCGCCCCCGGGCCGCCTTCGAAGTGCACCGCGGATGCGCGTTCGCCGACCGGTGCGCATTCGTCGAGCCCGAGTGCCTCAATACCGATCCGCCACTCGAGATCGACCGCAGTGGCGCGGTGCGCTGCCTGCTCGCCGACGAACTCCAGCTCAACCCGATGGAAGGCGTACTTCGATGACCTCAACAACCCCGATCGTCGAAGTTGCCGGCTTGCAGAAGAAGTTCGGCCACACCCTTGCCGTCGACGACGTGAGCTTCACCCTCGACCCCGGCGGATCCTTGGGGATCGTCGGTGAATCCGGATCTGGCAAGACCACCGTTGCCAAGATGCTGATCGGCCTGGAGGCTCCGACCGCCGGGACGATCCGGGTGTGCGGACGCGTTCGGGAGAGCCACGCCGGGCTCGCTGAGCGGCGACGTCGCGCACGCGAGCTGCAGATCGTCTTCCAGGACCCGTACTCGACGCTCGACCCCCGCCAAACTGTGGAGTCTTGCATCGAGGAGGTGCTGAGACTCCATCGGCCGGAGCTCGGAAAGCAGGCGCGGCTCGCGCGCGTGAACGAGCTCGCAGACCTGGTCGGCTTCGACGAACGCCAACGCCGTGCACTCCCACGCAGGCTCTCCGGCGGACAACGCCAACGCGTGTCCATCGCACGAGCTTTGGCCGTCGAGCCGAGCGTCATGATCCTCGACGAGTCCGTCTCTGCGCTGGACGTCTCCATCCAGGCCCAGATCCTGAACCTACTGGCCGACATCCGCGCCGAAACGTCAATCGCGTACATCCTCATCAGCCACGACCTTGCCGTCGTGCGGCACCTCACGGAGACCTGTGTGGTCATGCGGAAGGGACAGATCGTCGAATCCGGCCTGACCCCCACAGTTCTGGACAATCCCCAAGCCGCCTACACGCAGTTGCTGCGCAACAGCGTGCCTGGCCCGGGCTGGCGGCCAACCCGCCGAGTTCCTTCCGTTGCCCCTGACGCGCAACGGGCACGCGAAGCAGAAATGGCGGTAGCGTGACCACCTCGACCGGGCGGAACTCCACCGAGCACACGACCGCGACCAGCGAGGGCGCGCACCAGACCCCTGCCCCGGCTGAGCGCAGGACCCTGACGCTCATCACCTTGTCATTGATCGCGCTCGCCTGGCCCTTCCTCGCCGGCCTCATCCTGCCGACGATGCCGTTGCTGCAGACGGAACTGGGCGTCGACCCGTTGACCATCGCTTCTGCCTTGACCGCCTCCACCCTGGCCGCAGTGGTCGTGACGCCGCTCGCCGGACGCATCGCAGACCTCTACGGAGCCCGACCCACGATGCTCGTGATCCTCGGCATCTCGATCCTCGGCGGATACCTGTCGGGCGCTGCGACGGCGTTCCCGGTGTTCCTGATCGGTCAAGTTCTGATCGGATGCGGATTCACCCTCGTTCCCGTCGCGTTCGTCGTGCTCCGCGCGACCTTCGACGCGAACCGGATGAAGCTGGCGTCCGGCGTGATGGTGGCGATGCTCGCAGCCGGTGAAGGCTTCGGAACGCTGCTTGGCGGACCCATCGCGCTGTCGTTCTCACGAGCCGCGATGTTCGCGATCCCCACCGGCCTGCTTGCCCTCGCCGCCATCCTCCTCTGGCTCTGCCGCATCGGGAACACGGAGCGCGAACACCGCGGCCGCGTGCCGTGGACCGGGGCGATCCTGCTCGGCATCGGACTGTTGGCGACCTTCGCCGGGCTGAACTTCGGCCTGGACGTCGGATGGCTCGAACCCTCGACCCTCCTACTCCTCTTCGCCGGGGTAGTGTTCCTCGTCGGATGGTTCATCAGCGATCACCGTTCCAGAAACCCGTTGGTGGAAGTGGGGCTCCTCCGCGAGCGCGGAGTGTGGGCGCCGATGCTCGCAAGCGTCATCGAAGGGGCAACGATGGCGGCGACCTCGTTCCTCATACTTCAACGGATCGCCCTCCCAGAGGACACCGGGTACGGCCTCGGAGCCCACGTCGGCCAGACCGGCCTCTTCCTCATCGGCGGATCCATCGCCGCAATCGTGGCCGCGCCCCTCGCCGGACGCCTCGCCGCGCGATTCGGGACCGCCCTGATCGCCATCTCCGGGAGCGTGCTGCTCATTCTCGGCTCGCTCTTCCTCGCGTTCAACACGACGGCCGTCGGGACTGTCATGGGCCTGGTCACGGTGAGCATCGGCTCCGCGACGATCTCGTCCACGGCGTACGCGGCGACCGCGCTCGCAGTGCCCTTCCACGAGGTCGGCATCGCCACCGCGCTGGTCTCCCTTTCACGCACCCTCGGCCTCGCAGTCGGAACCCAGCTCGGCGCCGCCGCGCTGGCGAACCCCGATCTCCCTGCCGCAGCGTTCATCATCGGCCTGCTCATCACCGCAGGTCTCGGATTCATCGGGATCCTGGCCGGCAGCTTCTTCCCACGCGACCGAGACGCCCTCCCCGCCACTCGATAGCCCGCCCGAACCCATTCGCCGCACCCGGCGAGCTTCACCGCGCCCAAAAGGCGCCGCACCGCAAGGAGAACACATGCCCGGAGAGAACCTCACCCGCCTGGAAGCCGAGGAGCGCGCCGCGCTCATCCAGGTCCACGACTACAGCGTCGTCCTCGACGTCACGACGGGCCCCGAGGTGTTCCGTTCGACCACAACAGTGCGGTTCGACGCGGTTCAGCAGGGAGCCTCGACGTTCATCGACGCGATCACCGCGGCCGTGCACTCGGTCACCCTCAACGGCGTCTCCCTCGACCCCACCAGCGTGAGCGACGGGACGCGGATTCAGCTGCCCAACCTTCAGACCGCCAACACGCTGGTCGTGGTGTCGGACGGTCGCTACATGCACTCCGGCGAGGGCCTGCACCGCTTCGTCGATCCCGCCGACGGCGAGGTGTACCTCTACACCCAGTTCGAGGTGCCCGACGCTCGCCGCGTCTTCGCCGTGTTCGAGCAGCCCGACCTGAAAGCCGCATTCACCTTCACCATCACCGTGCCCGCGCACTGGCAGGTCGTCTCCAACGAGCCGACCGCTGCACTCGGAGTGGCCGAGCCAACGCACGATGGGCAGGACCGCGCGACCTGGTCATTCAAACCGACCCCCCGCATCTCGAGCTACATCACGGCCCTCGTCGCGGGCCCGTACGACGTCGTGCGCGACGAGCTCACGTCGAGCGACGGCCGCGTCATCCCGCTCGGCGTGTTCAGCCGGAAGAGCCTGTCGCAGTACCTCGACGCCGACTACATCTTCGAGAAGACGAAGCAGGGCTTCGCCTACTTCGAGCAGAAGTTCGACGTGCCCTACCCGTTCACGAAGTACGACCAGCTCTTCGTGCCCGAGTACAACGCGGGCGCGATGGAGAACGCCGGCTGCGTGACCTTCACCGAGGTCTACGTCTTCCGCTCCAAGGTGACCGACGCCATCAAGGAGCGTCGCGTCGTCACGATCCTGCACGAGCTCGCGCACATGTGGTTCGGCGACCTCGTCACCATGAAGTGGTGGAACGACCTGTGGCTGAACGAGTCGTTCGCCGAGTGGGCGTCGACCATCGCGACCGCGGCGGCCACGGAATGGCACGAAGCCTGGACCACCTTCGCGGCAAGCGAAAAGGGTTGGGCGTACCGCCAGGACCAGCTGCCCTCGACGCACCCCATCGTCGCCGAGATCCGCGACCTCGAAGACGTGCTCGTCAACTTCGACGGCATCACCTACGCCAAGGGCGGCTCGGTGCTGAAGCAGCTCGCCGCCTGGGTCGGCATCGACGCGTTCTTCACGGGCGTCTCGGCCTACTTCAAGAAGCACGCATGGGGCAACACGACCCTCGCCGACCTCCTCGCCGAGCTCGAGGTCGCCTCGGGCCGCGACCTGTCGGGCTGGTCGAAACTGTGGCTCGAGACCGCCGGCGTCAACACCCTGCGCCCCGAGATCGCCACGGATGACTCGGGCACGATCACCTCGTTCGCGGTGCTCCAGTCGGCCCACCCCGACTACCCGACGATCCGCCCGCACCGCCTCGCGATCGGCTTCTACAACCTGCGTGACGGCAAGCTCGTGCGCGAGCACCGCGTCGAGCTCGACGTCGACGGCGAACGCACCGACGTGGCCGAGCTGGTCGGCCTCGCACGCCCCGACCTCGTGCTGCTCAACGACGACGACCTCGCCTACGCGAAGATCCGCCTCGACGAAGCGTCCCAGCAGGTCGCGATCGAGAACCTCTCGAAGATCGAGGACCCGCTCGCCCGCGCCCTCGTCTGGTCGAGCGTGTGGGACGCCACCCGCGACGCCGAGACCAGCGCGAGCGACTACCTCGACCTCGTGCTCGGCAACATCGCCGCCGAAACCGAATCGAACACCATCCGCATCGTGCTCGCCAACGCCCAACTCGCCGCCAGCCTCTACACCGCCCCGGAGCGTCAGGCATCGACCCGACGCGAACTCGCGGACAAGCTATGGGAATGGGCGAACGGAGCCGAACCCGGTAGCGACGCCCAGTTCCAGTTCGTCAAGTACTTTGCCGCACTAGCGGAAGCTGGCAGCCACGTCGACGAACTCGCTGCGCTCTTCGCGGGCGAGCGCAAGCTCGAGGGCCTCGACATCGACACCGACCTCGGCTGGGAGCTGCTCATCGCGCTCGTCGCCGCAGGCCGCGCCGGCGACGCCGAGATCGACGCCCGACTCGCCACCGACAAGACCGCGACCGGCCAGGAGTCGGCCGCCCACGCCCGCGCCGCCATGCCGACGGCAGAGGGCAAGCAGCGTGCCTGGGACTCGATCGTCGTCGCCGACACCGCGACGAACTCGGTCGTGCGCACCACCGCAGCCGGCTTCGTCCGCTCCGACGACCAGTCGCTGCTCGCACCGTTCGTCGAATGCTACTTCGCCATGATCGGCGAGGTCTGGAAGACCCGCAGCTACGCCATCGCCGAGAAGCTCGTCGAGCTCCTCTACCCGGCGACCCTCGCGAACCGCGCCCTCGTCGACGCGAGCCACGCCTGGCTCGACCAGAACGCCGACGCCGCACCCGCGCTGCGCCGACTCGTCGTCGAGAACGTCGCCGGCGTCGAGCGCGGCCTCGCCGCCCAGCAGCGCGACGACAGTACCAACGGCCGCTAACGCAATCCGAACTCACGAACAGAGAGCATCCGATGAGCAACGAGCACATCCCAGTCGGCCAAAGCGACGAAGCCGGAATGCCGCGCTACGCGGGCATTGCCACCTTCGCCCTCCTCCCTCACATCGAATCCGTTCCGCACGCGGACATCGCCGTCCTCGGCATCCCGTTCGACGGCGGGACGAGCTTCCGCCCGGGTGCTCGCTTCGGGCCGAGTCACATCCGCGAAGCCTCCCGCCAGCTGCATCCGTACCACCAGACCCACGATGTCCACCCGTTCGCCGTCCATCAGGTCGTCGATGCCGGTGACCTCGGGGTGTCGCCGTACTCCATCGCCTCCGCCGTCTCGACCATCGAGCGCGCCGCGAATGAGTTCGGTGAGCAGGGCACCCGCCTGGTCGCACTCGGCGGCGACCACACCATCGCGTTGCCGCTCCTGCGCGCTGTCGCCAAGCAGCACGGACCGGTGGCAGTGATCCACTTCGACGCTCACCTGGACACGTGGGACACCCTCCACCGCGCGCCGATCTGGCACGGATCGCCGTTCCGCCGCGCTGCCGAGGAAGGCATCCTCGACCAAAGTCGATGCCTGCATGTGGGCCTTCGCGGTGGAGTCTACGACCGCGTCGAACTCGAGGACGACAAGGTCCTCGGCTTCCAGGTCATCCGCGCCGACGACTACCAAGAACACGGTGTAAAGGTCATCATCGACCGGATTCGCGCACGCGTCGCCGGAGGCCCCGTCTACCTCTCCATCGACATCGACGTGCTCGACCCGGCCCACGCCCCCGCGACCGGCACGCCCGAGGTCGCCGGCCTCACGACAAGGGAGCTCTTCGCCACCATCCGGGGACTCACCGGGATCGGCATCATCGGCGCCGACATCGTCGAGGTCGCGCCCGCCTACGACCACGCCCAACTCACAGGTCTCGCTGCGGCCCATACCGTCTGGGAGGTGCTCTCGGTCATGGCCTTCGACGCGAAGCACGGGATCGAAGACTGATCGCGATCACTCGTGCGAGACGCGAATGGTGCGCCAATGCCTTCCTGGCAGGCGCGCCACGGGACTTCATCCCCGTTCGGGTCGATGGTGCATCAGAGCGTCGCACCCACGCTAAGGAGGAAGTTCGCCCACGCCACGCCGACTCCGGCGAGGGCGGCCGCGCCACAGGCAATCCAAAGGCCGAGGCGTGCGCGGGTGGCCGTTTGGAAGTGCCCGTTTGCGGCGGCGATCGCCCACGTGACCGCACTCACGATGATCATGAGCACAGCGAAGATGAGCACGTAGGTCATGAGCGCGCCGATGACGCTGCGGAACTCGGCGGCGGCGCCCACGGCGCCGAAGTCGGGGAAGACGTCCATCTCAGCGGATCCCCTCGGGGCGGCATCCGGCGAGATTGACGGCGGCGTCGCCGACGGCGGCCGCACCATGTTCGGTGAGCCAGGCGAGGGCGTCGACTGCGGGATGGTCCTGTCCACCGGGGTGGATCTCGAGATGCAGGTGCGGGCCGGTCGACTTGCCGGCTGAGCCCACGTCGCCGATGTGCTGTCCGGCGGCGACGCTGTCGCCGGCGGTGACATGGATGCCGGTGTCGTACATGTGCGCGTAGTACGACGCGACCCTCTGACCGCCGATGGTGTGCTCGAGGATGATGAGCCCGCCGTAGGTTCCGCGGTCGCCTGCGAACACGACCCGACCGTCGGCGATCGCGAGGATCGGCGTTCCGGAAGGTGCGGCGAGGTCACTGCCCGCATGGAACCGATACTCGCCCGTGTACGGGTCGACGCGGGGCCCGAAACTGTCGGTGTTCGTATAGGTGCCTTCCGGGAGGGGGAATACGACTCGCGTCGTCTCGGGGACGCGGGGGAGTCCGCCGTGCGCATCACCGGCCGACCGCGTATCGGTGAGTGCGGCGAGGATCCGTTCGGCGACCGGCTCGTACTCGCGATACCGGTCGGGAAAAGCGCTGACCTCGACGGCTTGCGCAGCCGCACCGCGTTCGAGCTGCTGCCAACCGGCGATATCGAGCAGCCCCTGCGGCGAGCCACCGTTGGGCCCCGACGCTCCACCGAAGAAGGCGCGGGCCTGGTACCTCGGGTCCATGAGTTCGGCCACCGTGCCCCATCCCGAGGCCGGGCGCATCTGGAACAGTCCGAGCGAGTCGTGGTCGGATCCGTCACCGTCGTTCGGGAAGCCGATCGATTCGGGGTAGACGCCGGAGTTCGCGAGGATCCTGAGGCCCGATTCTGTGAGGGCGGCCATCAGTGCGATGATGACGCCGTCCCGCCCGACGCCCGCGGTCTGCGAGCCGATGGTCGTGATCGTGCCCGCGTGGGTCAACTGCCGGCGATTCAGCGTGAGCGTCTCGCCACTGCGCGTGCGGGCAGTGAGCGAGTCGGGGATGTCGCTGACGATGAGCGACCCGGATTCGCACGAGCGAGCTGCCGGGTTGACCAGCACAGCCACGCTCACCAGTCCAGCGGGCGGCCCGAGGAAGGTGATGAGGAGCACGATGGCGAGGATCTTCTTCACCGGGGATCCTCAATGGAGTGGCGCATCGGGTCGTGAGAGTCGCAGCAGCCGACAGTGCTCATCGGTTGGGCAATCGACGAAGACCGTGAATGACACCGCGCGCGAACTCTCGACGGGGTCACGATTCCAGGTGCCATGCCGTTGTGCGGTGCCGGTCACGGTGAACGCGACGGCCGTCTTCGACAACTGCCCGCGCGTTGCCTGCGCGCGGGCTGTGTTCCAGGCATCCGGAATCTCGATGGTGTTGATGTCGAGTTTCTGCCGGGTGCTGTAGGCCCGCAATTGGTCCCAGGTGGTTGGATTCGGCAGGTACGCGCGGACGTCGGCCGCGACGCCGGCCGCCTCCTCGGGGTCGGCGACGTCGACGAGGCGCTGCGCCCACTCCCCGGGGCCATCGGACGAGCGTGTATCCCAGTCGAAGAGCGCTCGGGCGACGGCGCGGACGAAGCGCTCGGGATCCGGGGTCCCGGCCACCGACCGAGGTGAGGAGATCGGGGTCGGCTGATCCTGGGAACTGTCGGCTATGGGTCGCGACTCATGATCGGCAGCGGTCGCTGTCCCGCGGAGTAGTCCGTACATGCCGACGCAGATCAACCCGAGCAGCAGGCAACCGCCCGCCACGATGGCGATGATCAGTCGGCGTCGATGGGCGAATGGCACGGCTGGTTCCTCCGAAGCATCCCGATGAGCAAGGTCATGGGACAGGTGCGCGCGTCGTCAGCGGGCGATCGCCTGCGTCTGGCTTCGGAGCCCGCGAAGCGCAGCAGCGAATTCGACCGTCCCCGCGATCGTCGCTTCGAACTCGTCGCTCTGCTCGTCGGTGAGCTCCGCCGCGATCTCGTCGACGTCGAAGCGCAGCCACCAGTCCTTCAGGTCAGCCCATTGGAGCACGAATGCCCGCACCGGCAGCTTCACGGTCTCGCCGCCGACGCGCTGTGTGGGTCGGGCGCGTCGCTTCGATCGTGCATCTGCTTTCACCCGGGCAAGCGCTTCCTTCGCGAGCTGTTCCAGTTCCGGGGGAGTGGCCGACCCGTCGACGGCATGCAGATGCGCGGTCACGGCTCGGAGTGCTGGCTTGACCGGCGCACCGCCGTCGATGGCGACGAGCGCGCGAGCTGCGTCGGCTCGGAGTTCCTCCGTCGCATGCTCGTCGTCCACGATCTGCTGCAGTCGACCGATGCGCTCGTGGGTGTCGTAGGAGCGTTGTCCGGTGACCATCAAGGCGGCCTGCGATCGAGTGTCGCCGAGGCCTCGTCGGAGCGGTGCCGCGTCCGACGCGGCACCGCTCTGGTGGACACCGCCGATTCCGAATCGGCCGGTCGCCTGCCGCCGTTGTGCGTCCTCGCTGAGCAGCGCCTTGACCTCGCGATACAGCGCCGCTGCTTCGGTAGGTGCGAGCGACTTGTGCATGGCGTTGTCGTCCTGCTCGGCAAGCAGCCGGGCGAGTTCATCCGAAATGCCGGATCGCACCCACACACTCACCTGTCGATGCCCGAGCCGCCGCAAGGCCGCAAGCCGCCGTGCCCCGCACACGAGATCGCCGTCTGGCGTCACCGTGATCGGCTGCAGCAGCCCCTGCCGCTCGATCGAGGCGGCGAGGGCCTCGATATCGCCGAGGTCCCGACGATGGCGCACACCGACGCGGATCGAGTCGATGGCCCGATCGAGCTCGATGTGCCCATGTCCGCTGGTCACGTCGCCGCCCGCGGGGTGTTGACGACCACGTCGGTGATGAGGTCGTCGTCGTGCAGAAGGGCGCGGAGCGGCTCCCCGATGAGCAGCCGCAGCAGGATGCCGCGACCCGCAACGGTGTGCTGATGCATCGGGTCGCAGCATCCCAAGAGCGCCTTGAGCATGGCGTGCCAGGCGTGCTGCGGCAGGTCGAGTTGCGCGCGGGCCGCGTAGTCGCGACGCAACGACTCGTATGCAGACGCTCGGGATGGGGCATCCGCGAGCCGCCCGCACACATACTCGACGCCGGTGCGCGCGCGGTCGCCGGGCCAGCCGAGCAGGGTGAACAGCGTGACCGCGTCGGCGATGGCGGCCTGCACGTCTTCGCGGGGTGCGGAGCCTGCGTCGAGCACGGCGTCGGCCGGCTCGGTGCGGAACGCCGGGTGGTATTCGGGCAGTTCGTGCTCCCGGTCGCTGAACCGTTCGGCATCGTGGAAGGCTGAGACCTTTGCTCGTCGTGCCTGGTGCACGGAGCACAGCAAGCCCTGTGCGCGCTCTTCGGCGATGCACGTGACCTGTACGGCACGAGTGACGAGCGCCCATGGGTCATCCGCTCGCAGCGTCGCGGGCGCCCGCATCGCATCAAATGCGGCCGACGCGGCCTCCCACGGGTCGAGGTGGTGCTTGCGGGCGAGCGCCGAGTACTTCTGGGCGGCGTACTGCAGCAGGGCGGATGCCTCGGGGTCGGTGCGCCACGCAGCGCCGTCGGCTTCCTGCAGGCGCTTGAGGAGTCTTCGCAGACCTTCTGGCCCTCGGAAGGCTTCTGTCTCACGTTCGAGCGTCGAGCTCCACTCCATGGCGGCACCTCCTGTCGGATCGGTGCGTGTTGCCGCGGTCAGCAGGATGCTCATGATTCACCGCCGTCCGAGTCCTGGGCGGGTGAACCGGGTGCGCTCCTGCGTCCGTCCGAATTCGGAGAGGGGCGGCAGTTTCGCTGCCCGCTCGCGAATGGCGCGCCTGGTCGTTGCGGGTGCGCGGCGGAGTCGCCGTGCGAGCTCGGCTTCGAGGTCGAGACCACGGCCGGCGATTCGCCCCGTGCCCGTGTTCAGGAGATCGGACGCGCGGACCCACACGATTCCGGGCTGATTGGCACCACCGATTGGGTCGACCGTGGCTTCTGGGTTGCTCTCGTATGACCGCGTTCGTGCAGCGAGCGCAGCGCGAATGCGGTGGCCGACGTCGTCGGTCTCGGATTCCGCGTGCGAGCCTCTGGGCCGCCGATCATCCCAGGGGCGGCGGTTCTGCTCGAAGTCGTCCTCATCCATCGTTCGCGCCCTCCCTCACAGTGGGGTTTTGCGAGGTAGGTGCGCCGACGTGTTCGCGGAGCCATCGGCCGATGGTCGAGGGATGCACGCCGAGCTGACGGGCGATCGCCGAGTTCGACCAGCCGAGTGCTCGCAGAGAGGACGCGTCCTCGCGAGGGGCGAGGACGGTCGTGGGCTTCTTCGGGATACTCGTTGCCGCCGAGACTCGAGCAGTCGATTTCGAGGCAGCCGGTGCTGCCGCCGTCGCGGGGGCCGTGGCTCGTGGGGTACGCATGAGGATCGAGGTCAGGTGGGTAATCGCGAGCAGCACGAGGGGCGGCACCGATGCGACGCACGCGGCGAGCGCGAGCGGCACCTCGGTGGTCTCGGCGACGACGGCATGGATGGCGTTTGCCGCGACAGAGATCGCTGCGCCGGCCACGAGGAGCATCCACGGGTACCACGCCGCGCGGGAGCTGGCGAGAGCGACGACAGCGACGGTCGCGACCACGATGATGCCGTCGATGATCAGCGGCCAGATCCATGCTTGGTCGGTCGCGACTCCGGAGCGGCGAGCGAGGTCGCTGAGCGATGTGAACGAGAGCCAGAACGCGCCCGCTGCGATGAAGATGGTGCCGATGATCGCTGTGATCATGGCGAGGCGCACGCCGTCAGGGCGATGGGCGGTCAGCGCAGGCATGGTGCCTCACCTGCTCGTCGGGAGGTCTGCCCAGGATCGCGCCAGTGGTCTGCTGACGCCCGCGGCAGAGCGGCACGACGAACTGCAGATCGGATCGTGACGGCGATCTCCCGGTCGGAGAGTCCGGAACTCGCTGCCGCATCACCCAGGGCCCTCATGATTCCGTCGGGCGATTGGCCGGCCTCAGCGAGTCGGCAAGAAGCCCAGAAGAGCCCGTGGTTGCGCTCACCTTCCTGCAGCAGGCTCACCCAGGCGGCGAGGCGGGCAAGGTCTGCCGGTTCGCTCGGTGTCGACCAGTTCGTCGGTTCAGGCCGAGGATCGATCAGCTCACGGAGTGCCGAGGCGTCGACCGGATGCTGCGGGGAGGAGTTGATCGCGCAGACGCGATAGCTGGTCCGTCTGGTGCCGTTCACGAGTGTTGATGGCGGTACGACGACGTACCCACCATCGCCGCGAAAGTCGATGTGCGCGCTGGCCGACTGCCAACAGCGTTGCGGTCGACGCGGCTCGGCGGGGAAGTAGATGTGCAGCCCACCCGATGGGGTCCGAACGCGAATCGCGTCACCGTCGACAAGGCCGGCTGCCTGTGCTGCCTCGAGTGCGGGGAGCCCAGAGCCGGTGTCGGTGATATCGACGTCGACGACATCGAATCCGGAAGTCGGCCCGGTCGGCATCGAGAGGTTCGCTGCCGGCCACTGCGACCACCACACCCGGACGATCTCGAGATCGGAGGTCGCATCGTGGAAGCCGGCCGACGTCAGTGGCCGCTTGCCGTCAGGCAGGCAGGGGAACACCGGCACCCCCGCTTCCGCGAATTTCAGCGCCGCATCACGAGGGCTGAGCGATGCTACGGCGAGCATCACTTCTGCGATGTTCATGCGAGCCGCCTCGACTGGATGCGCTCGAGCGTGCGACTCCGCGGCGCTGTCCGCGCCACCGACGAAGCCGAAGCGCGGGAGGGCGCGCGGGTGAGTCCGGGCGGGTCGCCGCCATTGAACTTCGTAGTCGGGAGCACGTCGAGAATGTCGCGGGCGGCGCGGCGGACGCGCTCGCCCGTGGCCTGTACGACTTCGACCGGGGTCTTGTCGGGGACAGTCGACGCCCACCCGGAGACGTACGGGATTGTGTAGTCGGTCGTGTCCATCCCGTGCGCGGCACCGATCATGAGTGCCACCGACTCGGCCTCCACCTCGCCGATGCCACGATGAGGTGGCAACTCGGCGTTCTCGGTGGTGTCGTGGAGGCGGACGTGCGCGAGTTCGTGGGCGAGCGTCTTCACCTGCGCGGCTGCGTCGAGGTCGCCTCGGACGACGACCGTGCGCTTCACGAAGTCGGTGATCCCGTTCGCACCGCCGATTGCCGTGGCATCCATCACCGTCGTGAGCTCGAAACCGGCGGCGCGGATGAGCATCGCGAGGGCGGCTTCGAGGCCGGGTGGGGCCTCGCCCCGGAGGAGCTGCGGGACCGGCCGCACCGGGATCGGCCGGCCGTCGGTTTGCGAGACGTCCCAGACGTAGGCGGGGCGAACGCCGGTCAGCTTCGGCCGAACGACTTCGCCAGGCCTTGGACGTTCGCCATTTCTGAGACGTCGCCACGACGTGACATCGGTCGGATCGGCGGAGGCGAAGCGGGCAGTTCGCGGTGCGAGGATCGCGTACCCGTGCTGGCCCGCGAGCACGCGCCGGCCGAGCGTCTGCCACTGTTTGAAGCCGGCGAGGTACGTGGGCATCGGCTCGGGCACCGTGCCGCGCTCGAAGGCAGCGAGGTGCTGAGCCTGGATCAGCAGCATGTTGCCGAATGACCGGGTGCGGAAGCGTGCTGCGAACTCCAACGACTGCTTCCAACTGTCACCGGTGACGAGGGCTTCGACAGCGGCTGTCAGGCGTTCATGGAGTTCAGCGAGCTTGGCTTCGTGGTCAGGTCGCGATTCTGGATTCCTGGGCACGTCCATCACCTTTCGCAAGCGCCGGCCGCTCGAGCTGGGCGGCTGACACAGAGGTGTGTCGGCTGCGCACGAGGCATTCTCGGGCGCAACTGAGAACCGGCGCCGCCACCCCGCTTGGCGAGCGCGATTGGCGGTACCGCGCATGTTCAGCACCGGCTCGTCGGCCATTGTTGAGCATGCTCAATCGATGGATTCGAGGTCTTTATAGCACTCGGTTTGAGCATGCGCAACCCTTGCGTTGGGCATGCTCAATTGCTAGGGTGAGTTTTGCTCAATACGAGCGGGAGGTGACGCTCAGCCCTGCCTGACCCGAGGGGGAGAGGGACTGAATCACATGACCGAATACGACACGACTGCGGCAGCCGAAGACCTGGCGAAGCGCCTCCGGCTGCTCATCGATGTCGCTGCAGCCGAGACCGGCACGGAGCCGACCTACACGCAGATCGCCCAGTTCCTTGGCGAACGCGGTATCAAACTCTCGCGCTCGCGCTGGACCTACATGGTCAACGGTCATCGCGCCGTGCAAGACCGACGACTCCTCGAGGGGTTGGCGGCGTTCTTCGATGTTGAGCCTGAGTTTCTCGCCGGGGTGAGTGGTGCGGCGACGCCCGAGCGCGTGAGTGCTCAGCTCGACCTCGTGCGAGCGATGCGAGCCGCGCGCGTCAAGGCATACGCAGCTCGTGCGTTGGGCGACATCTCGCCCAACGCACTCAACGCGATCAGCAGGTACCTCGATGAGGAGATCGCGCATACGTGAACCGGCGACGCGTCAGCGTCAAGGGTTACGAGCCGTAGACGTCCGAAGGGGAGGACGAAGCCGTGAACAGCGAAGGCGCAGTGTCGGCGACACTACCGGGGCTCGAGCTCGGCACGTCGTTCACGTTCAACGAGTTGATCGGCGCGATCGAGCGGCTGCGCGAGACCGCGATCCACATCGTTGAGATCCCCGAGCTGGGGGATGAGGCCGGCCTTTGTGCGCTGCTGGTCGAACGCGCGGGCGAAGATCTCATCTTCCACGCGCCGACCGAGTCGGCGCTGCACCGACAGCAATTCGTTCTGCACGAGTGCGCCCATCTCATCCTCGGGCACATCGACAGCGAAGACGCCGGCGCCCCCGACTTCTTGCTGCCCGACATCCCGCGTGAGACTCGACAACGGTTGCTTCGGCGTCAGAATCTCGACGACCCGGTCGAGATCGAGGCCGAATACCTCGCCGACCGGCTCGCAGCAGCGATTCGCTCGTCGGCTACGCACGACACTCGGTTCGTGGAGATCTTCGGGTGACTGCGATCCTCGTTGCGGGTTTGATGTGGCTCCTCGTCGCGAGCTTGCTCATCCTGCGCCGAGGTCGAGTCGAGCGCGCGATCACGTGGGCGTCGCTGACGATCGCGATCGCGATGACGCTCAACATCGACGCGGTGTACGTCGAGCTCGACCGTCTTGCCAGTGGCACGAACTTCGTCACGCTCGTCGCCGATCTCGCGCTCATGACTGGCGTGTTTCTCCTCGGCCGAGGCGTGATGAAAGCCGCGGACGAACCTCCCCGGGCGGTGCGCACGGCGCTGAGCCGTGTGACGTATGTTGCCGCGGCGGCGGCTACGGCCGGCACGTTCTTCGTGATCGATCGAGACGCGACGACGACGAACTTCATGATCGACTTCGGAGCCCAACCGGCGGCCATGGTCTACTCGATGGCGCTGTTCACGTACTACGCGGTCGTGCTCGCAGCGATGGCCACTGTCGCGATTCGGCAGGTCCGCGTCAGCCGTGGCATCCTCGTTGCGCCACCGATTCTGCTCATCATCGGATGCGCGTTCGGTATCGCTCTGACGGTCGACGTGATCCTGATGGATCTTGCGCACTTCGCCGGTCGTCCAGAGCTCATGGCTTCAGCCGCGACGCCCTACAGCACGCTGTACCTGTTGACCTTCGTGTTCTTGTGCGGCGGCTTCGCGAGTCAACCGGCCGCGCGCGCCTTCCGGGCGCGTGCCCGGGCCCGCGCAACTCAAACGCTGACTCGCGAGCTTGCTCCCATCTGGCATGCAGCTTCGGCGGTGCATCCCGGGATCAGCCAGCGTCCGGATGCCGCGTTCGACGCCACCGATCCCGAAGCGTTGCTGCATCGCCAGGTCGTCGAGGTCCGCGACGCGATGATCGACACACGCGTTGCGTTCTCGATCAGTGACGCGGATCGTCAGGTGCTCGAGCGGGCGGAGCGGCATCTCGTCGGCGAGGATTCGAAGTTGCCGCAGCGGACGCGGGTGACGGCATGAGGGCCCGACGGGTCGTTGGCGGCGTCATCGCCGGCGGCGTTGTTGTCTCCGCGGCACTCGGAGGGCTCGGATACGTCATCGCCAGACGAGTTACTGCGCCGGTCGGTCCGCGCCGATTCGATCTCGTCGTGCGTGGGGTCGATGTCTCAGAAGAGCGAGTCATCGTCATCCTCACCCGGACCGCGCAGACCGCGACGCCCGGCCTGTTCAACCTGATCCTCGAGAACGGCACGTGGGTCAAGCTCAGCGAGAAGGTGCTCGACGTCAGCGCCGAGCTCGTCGGCCGCGAGGTCGTGGGTGACGTGGATCCCGAGGCGCTCACAGTCGGCACCCGGGCCTCGTGGAGTGGCATGTACTTCAAGACGCCCGCTGATGCCGGCTTTGACGCCATCGATGTCGAGGTGTCAACGGAGTTTGGTTCCGCGCCGGCATGGCTAATCCCGCCGACAGACGTTTCCCAGGACATCTGGGCAGTCCACATCCACGGGCTCGGAAGTCATCGGGCTGGGACATTGCGCGGCGTGCAGGTCGCGGCAGACGCTGGACTGACCTCGCTTGTCGTCACCTACCGCAATGATGGTGAAGGTCCGAGCGTTGGAAGTGCTCGCTCCACACTCGGAGCAACAGAGACGGACGACGTCGAAGCAGCCGTGCGCTACGCCATCGACCACGGTGCAGGAAGGGTGGTCCTGTTCGGATGGTCGATGGGCGGAACGATCGCGCTGGAACTCGCTGTGCGGTCGGCCCTTCGCGATCGAGTGGCCGGCCTTGTACTCGAGTCGCCGGTGCTCGACTGGGTTGAGACGATCAAGGCGAATTGCGGACGGGCCGGACTGCCAAAGAGCGCGGGCGCCCTGGCAGTGCCATGGTTGGATTCGTCACTCCTCGCACACTGTGCCGGTCTCACCGCACCAATTGGATTAAAAAGCGTCGCCTCCGTTGAGCGAGCTCGCACGCTACAGATTCCCGCCATTGTGCTGCACGGTGCCCGGGATACCTCGGTATCCGTCGATCTCGTCGCGCAGTTGGCGCACTCACATTCGACCATTCGAACTGAAGAGTTCGATGCTGATCACACAATGACATGGAACGTCGAACCCGACCGCTGGCGAACCCGCGTCGGAGGGCTGCTCGCCCAAGTGTCGCGTCATAAGCGCCAATCGATTGACCCTGCGCGGACAGGTTCACCCCGGCCCTGTAGGCGACCCGGCGAGATGCGGGACGACGGGATCGGTTGATCCAGTCGTGTGTCAACGTGCCCGGGACGCGTTCGAGGCTGTTCCGGCCTCACGATGCGCACTGCGTAACGTTAGAATCTCGCGGGCGTCGAACCGGAGCGAATTCGAGGCCGCGCCATTGCGAGGTGCCGCGCGAGTGACCAGCTAGGACGTGCACGTGGCCTCCTGCCACGTGCGGCGACCGTCGGGCCAGCAGGCGAATACTGAGCCGCGCGGGCGGGCTCCCGCATCGACCGGCACCTTGGTGCCGGCTGTGCGTTTTTCGACTCGCCGATCCCGCTCCGCCTTATTGATGCGTGGTTCCGATAACGGATGCATACCGATGCGCCGGTTTTGTACGAAAGGTAGGGGTGTTGACGTTTATGTTCATTCCCGCGGTTCCATTCCCGGGCCGGTATCAATGCTGTGGCCTCTGGAGGAAGCCGTGCGCCTTCGGAATCGTTTTATGCTGGTCTCGTCACTGGTCTGCGCGCTCATCGTTGGCGTGGTGACGCCGGCGGGCGCTGAGGAGACCACTGAGCCGGAGCTCGCGACTGTCGAGGAGGTCCTTGACCTCCCGATGGAACAGTCCGCGGAGCCGGCAAAGGCCCCGGCTCCTGTTGTACCCGCCGGTGACACCCCGGCAGAATTGCCCGAGGCGGCCGAGGCCAGCGCTGTCGAGGCGGAAGAGCCGTTCCAGTTGGATCCCGAAGCGCCGCTGCCACCTGAGTCGGACATCGTTGATCGGGGAGAATTCGAGACGACCTACGACCTCGGCGACGGGGTGAGCATGGTGGATCTCTCGCAGGAGCCGCAGAACATCAAGATCGACGGCGAGTGGGAGACCATCCAAACCGCGGTTGACGGGACGGGATTCTGGTCGTTCCTCGGGTTCGGCGGCGGTGAGGTTGCGAAGCACCCGTTGCGCCCCGAGTTCGCCGAGACTGCGAGTGACGACGGCATCTTGCGTCTCTCGAAGGATGGCTACGACATCGCATTCACACTTGTGGACGCTGGCGGCTCGAAGCTCGTGCGAGATCTGAATCCGTGGTCTGGGGAGCGATCGCGGGTTGTCTACGGGGACGTGTTCCCAAACACCGATCTCGTGTTCGATGTTCGCACCGGCGGGGTGAAGGACCTGTTCCAGCTGAAGGAAGCGCCCGGGTCGGATGGTCGCGTTTCGTGGGAATGGTCGATCGATACAGACGGGCTCGACATGGTCGAGCTCGAGGACGGCACGATCGAACTGCGGGACTCGGAAGACACGCCCGTGTTTGTGATTCCGGCTCCCATGATGTGGGACTCCGCCGGTGAAGTCGGCGAGCAGGACCAACCCAATGCAACTCAGGACGTGCAGGCAGCGGTCGTCGAGGATGGCGATCGCTGGCGCCTCACGTTGAAGGCCGACCGCGACTGGCTCAACGACGATGCTCGCGTCTATCCCGTGACTGTGGACCCCGAGGGCACCTACGGGTCGAACGATGTCAAGAGCATCAAGTCGAACGGCCAGACGAACTCGTTCTACGGAGTCCAGGTCGGCAACACCAACGAAACAGGGATCTGGCGGACCTGGGCAGACATTGATTACGAGGGTCTGTTCGGCAAGCAGGTGCTCGACGTCGTGATGGACTTCGACCTCCTTTCATCTGACTCCACGACAACAACTCGGACGAACTATGTCCATGTGGGTACCTCGCTGACGTATGGCGGCTATGGGGCCGTCTTGGGGCCCTTCGTCGGCGGTACCGGATATGCGTACGCAAACGATAGTCGTCTGTCAAAGCAGATCTCGGACTGGGTAAATGCTCGCGCTACGGGGAAGTACGTTGCGATGCGCGGCGAAGAGATCAACGGCTACACCTACAAGCGTTACGCATCACTGCACACACGCGTGGCATACAAGAGCTTCCCGACGCCGGGATCGCCTTCTTCGCCCGCGAATGGCGCGTTGGTGGACTTGACGCCGACGCTGAAGTCGACGGGGGCGACGTCGGCGGCTGGGTATCAGGTGTCGTGGCGATTCATTGTGGGAACGTCGTCGGCGGTGTGGGACACGCGGGTGTGGGACTCGGGATGGGTCGGTTCGACCGGGATCGGCACCTCCGAGGCGACCGTCCCGGTGAATGAGCTCGAGCCTGGGAAGAAGTACTACTGGAAGGTCGACATCCACGACACCGCTGACGGGCACTTGGGAACGTCGACAGTAGATAGTTCGTCGGTGTGGTCGTTCACGACGAACAAGCCGGGCATGCCGGCTGAATCGACCGCGTCCCCGGTCGAGGGCGCGAAGCTCGCGACGTTGACCCCGACGCTGACGACGGGGCGAGTGACGAACGGGGCTGGCCAGCAGGTGCAGTACAAGTTCCAGGTGACGTCGGGTTCGGATGGCAAGTCCGGTCTCGTCGCGTCGTCGGGGTGGTTGGCTGCGCCGTCGGACGGGTCGAACCCGAAGTGGGTGCCACCGGCAGGCACGCTGCAGGACGGCGGCAAGTACTACTGGACGGTGCTGACGAAGGACAGCATCGAGGAGTACGGCCCGGTGTGGACGAACGCCTTCCAGATCGATCTACGGGTCGGTGCGCCAGGGCCGGCGCCGGTCGATCAGGCCGGGCCGGTGAGCGTGAATCTCGGCAACGGCAACCTGAATCTCTCGTTCGCTTCGCCCATGGTGTCGACCGCGGGCGGCCCGATGGGGTTGACCTTCAACTACACGCCCGCACGCGATGACCGCGGTCTGAACGCTGCGTACTACGACGCAACACCCGCGTCGGGAGTCACGTTCGATCCACAGATCGGGTCGCGTAAACCGGTGCTGATCCGCACCGATCCAATGGTGAGTTTCAAGTGGGCAGCTGAGCCTGCACCATCAGTTCCCGCGAACGACTTCATCGTGAAGTGGACCGGATTCATCAAGCCACCCGCTGCGGGTACATACACGTTCGGTATGGTCCGCGACAACGGCGCAAAGCTGCTGATCGACGGCAAGACAGTCATCGACAAGTACACCGACACCTGGACGTCAGGGGCGATCGAGTGGGCTCCGGCGTCGACCGTGATGACCGCGGGCGCGGTCCCGTTCGACCTGCAGTACTTCGATCACACGGGTGGAGCGGCCGCGCAGCTTTGGGCTCGCGACGAAGCGACCGACAAGGAGTTCATCGTCCCGGCTGATTGGTTCACCCGGTCGGTGCCGACGCTGCCGCAGGGGTGGGAGGCCTCGGCGCCCGTTGCGGGGTCTGGTTCGACCTACGTGACTGTGCGGGCGACCGATACCACGCTGGTGTTCACTGACCGCTCCGGTGGAGTGCACACGTACACGAAGGCGTCGAAGGGCGGCTACACCGCCCCGACCGGCGAGTACGGGGTCGCGAGCCTGGACACGAAGGGCAACGTCACCCTGACTGATTCCGATGGGGTCGTCTACGTGTTCAACGCGGCCGGCAAGCTGCAGGAGACCGCCGATCCGCTGGATGGGAAGAAGCCCGCGACACCGAAGATCACCTACCGGTCCAACGGCAGCCCCGACCGGATTTCGGACCGGTTGTCGTCGGACGATGCCGCGACGCCCAAGTACTCGCGCGAGGTGCGATTCGCATACGGTTCCGACACACTCGCAGCTGTGGGGCTGCCGGGTGTCGGTCCTGCGTGCCCGGTGCCATCGGGCACGTCGTACGCGGCGCCGGACCCGGAGAAGCTGTGCCGGATCATCTACCCGGGCTCGACCGGACAAGACGACACCACCCAACTGTTCTACGACTCATCTGACCGGCTGGTCGCGATAATGGACCCGGGCGCTGAGACGACGCACTTGCAGTACGACTCGAAGCGGCGCGTGGTCGGCGTCCGCGGCCCGTTGGAGGTCGACTGGCTGACCGATTCCGGCACCGCTCCGTCCGACGCGAATCGAACCACGATCGCGTACGACGCAGCGGGCAAGGTCGCGAGTGTCGCGCTCGCGGCGCCCGACGGAGTCACGCTCGCGAACCGGCCGATCAAGCGATACACGTACGGCAGCGGTACGAGCTACGTCGATGTCGACGCGCTAGCGGTGCCAACGGATTCGGTCTCGAACGGGCACGCCCGCACGGTCACGTTCGACTCCGCCCTGCGCCAGACGTCCGATCGAAGCGCGCTCGGGCTCACGGGCACCACGGTGTGGAACGACAAGGACCAGCAGTTGTCGTCGACCGACCCGCAGGGGCGGATGAGCACCACCCTGTACGACTGGGCCGACCGCCCGACTGACACCTACGGGCCTGCGCCGGCGGCATGTTTCGACGCGAGCCGTAAGCCGATTGCGACGTGCGCGATCACGCCTGCCCACTCGTCAACGAGGTACGACGAGGGATTGACAGGGCTCCAGGGCGCCTATTTCGACAACGCGACCCTGTCCGGTGTCCCTGACGTGTTCGCTGCCGGGGTCGGCGGCGCCGGTGGGGCGATCGACAAGAACTGGGCGGCCGCTGCAGCTCAGACTGGGCTGCCGATCGACAAGTGGTCGGTGCGGCTGACCGGGGTGCTCACCTTCCCCGCGGCCGGTACCTACAAGTTTGAGACGTACGCGGATGACGCGACCCAGATCTGGCTCAACGATGTCCTGGCGCTTGACAATTGGCAGACCGGTGCTCTCCGGTCGACCGAGGTGAACATCACCGCGACTGCGGGCGAACGCAAACGCATCCGCCTGCAATACATGGACGACACGGGCGACGCACGCCTCGTTCTGAAATGGACGCCGCCGGGCCAGACCACGTCCGTCACGATCCCGGGAGCAAGCCTGTCGCCGGGCTACGATCTCGCAACGTCGACAACGACCGATGACAGCGTCGCGGCCGCGACCGGTCTGCCGACCGATTCCGCACCTTCGATCACGACGACAACGAAGTATGGCAGCACGCCCTGGCTCGGACTCCCGACGGAGTCGACCGTCGACCCGGCCGGTCTCAAGCTCACGACACGCACCGGGTACGAAGCGGAGGGCGACGGGTACCTCCGTCGGACCAGCCGCATGCTCCCAGCCGGCGTCGCTGCTGGCGCAACCGTCGCAGAGGCCGGCACCACCTACGCGTACTACGGGGACAAGGAGACCCTCGGTCAGGCGTTCAACACGAGCGATGCGATCTGCGGGGTTGCCGCGGCAACACCTCAGTACGGTGCCCTCCGCAAGTCCACCCCGCCGGCGTCGGTGGACGGCACGAGGGTCGTCACCGAGTTCGTGTACGACCTGTTCGGACGCGCGGTCGGTTCGAAACGCAGCGGCGACGACAGCTGGTCGTGCACGAAATTCGACGCACGCGGCCGAACAGTCGAGGTCAAGACGCCCGCGTATGGTGATGAAGCGGCGCGCACTGCGACGTTCGCGTTCGCCGTCGGCGGCAATCCGCTCGTCACTCGCGCGGAAGACTCCGCGGGCCAGCTCACGACGACCAGTGACCTTCTCGGCCAAGTCACCGCGTACGTCGACGTGTGGGGCACGACCACGCAAGTCACCTACAACCGTCTCGGGCAAGCAACGAAGACCCTCGTGACACCTCCCGTCGGGCCGGCGACGACGACCGAGGCTACGTATGACCTCGATGGCCAGGCTGAGACCGTCAAGGTGAACGGAGTGCAGGTTGCCGACCCCAGCTATGTGGCGGGTCAGCTGGCGGGCGTTGCGTATGGCAATGGAAGTTCGCTCACGAGCATTCAACGCGATCATGTGGGCTCGGTGTCGTCGACGACCTGGCAGTTCTCGGGCGGGCAATCGTCGGTAACAGACACGGTCGTGCGTTCGCAGTCGGGCCGGGTTGTCGCGAACACACTCAGCGATGGCAGCTCACAGTACGTCTCGCAGTACCGTTTCGATACCGCCGGCAGACTCGTGAAGGCAACGCTTCCGGGCCGCACGCTCGAGTACGGGTTCGCCGCCACAGGTGGGTGCGGCGTGAACACGCTTGCCGGGCTGAACGACAACCGCACAAGCAAGACCGAGACGCCAGACGGCGCCGCGCCGGTCACCACGACATACTGCTACGACCAGACCGACCGGCTGACCTCCTCGAGCGTCACAGGTGCGCCCGCCGGTCCTGGCCTGTCGCCCATCGGCGCCGGACTTGCCGCGTCCTCCCTCGGGTACGACGCGCACGGTAACACGACGAGTTTGGCCGACCAGGAGCTCGGATATGACGCCGCCGACCGGCACACCACGACAGCGTTGGATGACGGTACTCAGGTGGAGTACCTGCGGGACGTCACCGGCCGTATCGTGCAGCGCACCGAGTCCACAACCACCGGGGACCCGGTGATCGTTCGATACGGCCACTCCGGTGGTGGCGACGCGCCATCTCTCATCCTCGACGCGGCTGGGGCGCTGCTGCAGTCGGTGCACGCCCTCCCGGGCGGCGTCGCGATGAGTATCACCGCCGATGGGCAGTCATGGTCGTACCCGAACCTGCATGGTGACATCACCGTCACCGCCGACCAAGCCGGTCTGCGCGTGGCCGCGGTACTGAGGTACGACCCCTTCGGTGGGCCGATCGATCCGGCCTCCGGGCAGGCAGGCACCGTAGTCGGGGATGATTCGGGGCTCGACACGCTCCCTGGTTCGGCAGACTGGGGTTGGCTCGGTACCAACCGCAAGCTCACCGAACACGCCGGGTCGATCATGACGATCGAGATGGGCGCCCGCCAGTACATCCCCGCACTCGGCCGGTTCCTCGAAGTCGACCCGGTCGAAGGCGGCGTCACCAATAATTACGACTACCCTGCTGACCCCATCAACGGTACGGACCTTAGCGGGACGCGGTTGGATTGCGGCAATGCGTGCTACTTCAGGGGGAAGGCTGTGACCGCACGAACAACTGGCGGATACAACTATTCAAAGAGCTACACCGTACAGTTTGGAGATCGGCACACGTATTCGTCGAGTCGTGCAGCCTTCAAGCACTTCAAGTCGAATCTGTCCTCCATCTTCCCGCTGTCAGGGCTTCCCAACAATCCGAAGCCTGGCCAGAAGATTAGCCTCGGTGTGATGGGCGTGTTCTCGAATCCGGCGAAGGTGGTCGCCGTTGGTCCGACGTCACTGAGTCTCGCTTCCCTGCCAGGTCATGCGGAGGGTGCGGGAAACGTGATTACCTTCTCACTCAGCGACGGCGGCAGTAAGTTGAATGTAGATGCAGTCGGGCCAAACGGAGGATGGAACCCGATTCCCGATTTGCTCTGGCCGATCCTTGCGTCACGCACGTGCACCGCATTCAACCCGGATATGCCATCACGCTGGTGCGGCACTCGGTACTGAGGATGGAGCCAATGACCGATAAGTTTGCTGAAGCGGGCTCCGAAGACAGCAGAAGCGTGACACGCGACATCGTGCCGTCCGTGGCGATTGCCATCGGCGCAATGATCTGGGCTTCGCTCTTCTATGTGGCTGCCGGGATCTTCGTGTCGCCCTTCGAGGGAAGCGCGGGAGCTGCGCCGCGTGGCGTTGGGCTGGGTTTCTATCTGCCGACGTTGATCCTCGCTCGAATCTCGATTGAACGATGGCCAGCGCGTATGTTGCCACCAACGCTCCAATTGGCGACAGTGCTCTATTTCGAGGTGAGTCTGGGAAGATCCTTCACCTTGACGACCGCCGTAGCCGCCGCCGTCGTCCTCGGTTTCAGTGCGCTGGTACTAACGCCGTTCGGCAGGAGAATTGACATCCCGTCACTTTGGGCGGCCGCATTGCTTACAGCGACAGGACTCCTGATGAGTCTTGTCTTGAAGATCTACTTCGACGCTGTCGTCTGGGGCATCTGCGCAATTATCGTTGCGATCCAGTTCGCGCGCCGTCGTCCACGCGGAGATCGGCCGCGACTTGTTCAAGCGGTGTTCGCGGTGCTGGCTGTCGTCGGCGGATACATCGGGATACTGCTACCGGTATTCAGCAACCGATGATCCACATTTGGAAGATCGGGACGGCACTACGCGACAGCGCGAACGCCCTTCGCGACGCACTGGAGCCAGCTAACACTGCGTAGCGGTTACGCGCCTGCGGCGGCGCACATCGCGTCCTGAGCGGCGGCAAGTACGAGCGGTTCGTTGGCCTCAGATTTCGAGTCGAGTCGGTCACACCCGGACTGGATCGCGTTGGTGTCGAGCGTGCAGCGCATAGTCATTCATCGGGTGCGGCGCCGGGCCTTGACACACGCGGGGGCGCCGTAGTCGCAACCAAGTCTTGCCGTGTACGCGTCGCCCCGCTGGACGAGCAATGCTGACAGCGCTTCGAACGTGACACGGCACGTACCGTTGCCATGCCACGCCTCTTGCAGATCGAGGGCGCGCACCTTGTCGGCGTGATTGGGGGTGGCGCGGGTGACGGTGTCGATGCGGGTGATGAGCGCCGGGGACGGGTTCCGGTATCTGCTTCGCACGGTCGTGGCCGACGATGGTGAGCGGTCGCTTGCGACGCCGTTGACGCGGTACTACGAGGCGAAAGGCACGCCGCCAGGGAGGTGGATGGGCGGCGGTGTTGGCGGGCTTGCCGGCGGTGTGCTCTCGGCCGGCGACGCGGTCACCGAGGAGCAGCTTCAGTTGCTGATCGGCCTCGGCCGTGATCCGGTCACCGGTGATTCGCTCGGGCGTTCGTTCCCGCAGTATGAAAGCGGCAGCAAGCGTGCGGTGGCGGGGTTCGACTTCACGTTCTCGGTGCCGAAGTCGGCGAGCGTGCTGTGGGGTGTGGCGGATGCGACCACGCAGGAGATCATCGTGCGGGCGCACCACGGAGCAGTTGCGGAGGTGGTGGCGTTCATGGAGCGCGAGGTCGCCGCGACACGCACCGGGGTCGCGGCCAGTGACGGGGCGGTCGCGCAGGTCGACGTGACGGGGTTGGTTGCGACGGTGTTCGATCATTTCGATAGCCGTGCGGGGGATCCGCACCTGCATACGCATGTGGTGGTGAGCAACAAGGTGCAGACCGTGCTTGACGGCAGGTGGCGCTCGCTTGATGGGCGTCCGTTGCACGCTGCGGTCGTCGCACTCTCGGAGCTGCACGAGGCGCTGTTCCAGGATGCGCTCACGCGTGCGGTCGGTGTCGAGTGGGAGCAGCGCGACCGTGGCCGTGATCGCAACCCAACGTGGTCGATTGCATCGGTGCCTGAACCACTGATCGCGGAGTTCTCGACGCGTTCACGCCACATCGACGCGGCGACCGATCGCCTGATCGCCGCCTACGTCGAAGCGCACGGCCACCGCCCAAGTCGGGCGACGATCATGAGGCTTCGCGCGCAGACGACGCTGTCGACGCGGCCTGAGAAGCAGGTGCGTTCCCTCTCTGAGCTCACCCATGGCTGGCGGGAGCGCGCAACCGCTGTTCTCGGGCAGGATGCCACGGCATGGGCGCGTGTTGCGTCCGCCGACGTTGCACCGCTGGTGTTGCACGCCGAGGATGTGCCGCTCGATGTCGTTGCAACGCTCGGCGGGCGGGTATTGCGTGTGGTGTGTGAGAAGCGTGCAACCTGGCGGCACTGGAACCTCGTAGCCGAGGCTGCACGCCAGACGATGCAGTACCGGTTCGTGACGACTTACGATCGCGAGGCACTCATCGGGCTCGTCGTCGACGCGGCCGAGCGTGCGTCGTTGCGGATCACACCACCCGAGCTCGCGACGAGCCCGGCCGTGTTCCAACGCGATGACGGCACGAGCGTGTTTCGCCCGAAGCACTCGACCGTCTACACCTCGGAGGTGTTGCTCGACGCCGAGGCACACCTCCGCGAATGTGCCGCGACCACGACCGGCCCGACTATCCAGTCGGCGATCGTGCGCGAGGTCGCCCGACGAAGGCTCCGAGGTGGCGCCCGCCTCGGTGCTGATCAGGCGGCCGCGTTGGAAGCGATCGTCGGTTCGGGTCGCGTCGTGGATGTACTGGTCGGACCGGCCGGCGCTGGCAAGTCGACGGTGATGGGCGCGCTTCGCCGCGCCTGGGAGAGCGAGTACGGTCGCGGCTCCGTGATAGGTCTCGCCCCGTCGGCGGCGGCCGCGCACGTGCTCGCCGTAGATCTCGGCATCGCGACCGAGAACCTCGCGAAGTGGTGGCAGAACCACCTCATCCACGGCGACGCATTCCATGCCGGCCAGCTCGTGATCGTGGACGAAGCCTCCCTTGCGGGCACGCTTGCGCTCGACCGCGTGAGCGCCCTCGCCGCGCGGGCGGGGGCGAAGGTGCTGCTCGTCGGGGACTACGCGCAGTTGCAATCCGTGGACGCGGGCGGCGTATTCGCGATGCTCGTGCACGATCGCCCCGACCCACCCGAGCTCGTGGACGTGCACCGGTTCGTCAACGGCTGGGAGAAGACCGCATCGCTCGGGCTGCGACGTGGCGACGTGGCATCCATCGACCGGTACCTCGCACACGACCGGGTACGGGAGGGTGAGAGTGAGGTGATGGCGGATGCCGCCTACGAGGGCTGGCGCGCCGACGCCCGCGCGGGCCGGGTGAGTGTGCTGATCAGCGACTCGAACGACGCGGTCGCGGCGCTGAACGAACGGGCCCGCACCGATGCGATCCTCGACGGCCGCGTCGACGCCCTGCACGAGGTCGCCCTGCACGACGGCACCCGCGCCGGGGTGGGCGACACGATCATCACCCGCCGCAACGACCGGCGTTTGCGTGCCGGCCGGGGATGGGTGCGCAACGGCGACCGCTGGACCATCCTCGCCGTGCACCGGTACGGTGCGCTCGAGGTCCGCCGGCACGGGTATCGGTGGGGGAGCAGTACCTTGCTGCCCGCCGAGTACGTGATCGAGCACGTCGAGCTCGGGTACGCCGTGACCGCCCACCGCGCCCAGGGCCTGACGACCGATACCGCGCACGTGGTCGTCGCGCGTGGCATGACCCGCGAGAACTTCTACGTCGCGATGACCCGCGGACGCGAAGCGAATACCGCCTATGTTGCCCTCGACCGGCCGGATGTCGCCCACACCGGTATTCGACCCCGAGACGACGCCGACGCAACCGCCGAGTCGGTGCTGACCGGCGTGCTCCAGCACGTCGGAGCAGAGCTCTCCGCGCACGAGATGCTCGCGGCCGAGCAGGAGGCGTGGGGCTCGATTGCGCAGCTCGCCGCGGAATACGAGACCATCGCCGCCGCCGCCCAGCGCGACCGTTGGGTCGCAGCCGTGGGCGACTGCGGGCTCACCGCCGAACAGGCGGACACCGCCATCAACTCGGACGCGTTCGGCCCACTCGGGGCCGAACTCCGACGGGCTGAGGCACACGGCGCGGGCGTCGCGCTATTGCTGCGACGCGTGGCCGGCGAGCGCGGGTTCGATGATGCGGCCGACATCGCTGCGGTCCTGCGCGCACGGGTCGCGCGCGCCCTGATGCAGGATGCTGCAGCCGGACGTGCAGCGCATACGCGACGCTTCGTCGCGGGACTGCTGCCGGTCGCGAGCGGCCCGATGGACGCCGCGTCCGAGCGTGCTCTACGCGAGCGGGTCAGCCTCATCGAGGCGCGAGCAACGGCGTTGGCCAAGCACGCCGACGCGGCGGCGGAGCCGTGGTTGCGTGCGCTCGGCACCGCGCCAACCGGCGCAGCCTCGGCCACGTGGTGGCGCTGCGCGGCCACCGTCGCTGCGTACCGCGACCGCTACCGGATCGTCGGCGGCCGACCGCTCGGCATCGGGCAACCAACATCCGACGCCCAGAAGGCGGATGCTGCGCGCGCCCGGGCCGCGCTCGAAGCTGCCCGGCGCATCGCGGATCAGGAGATCAACCCGTCACTGGCTTATGGGCCGAACGTCACGCCCGGTCTTTCGGATGTCGGTCTTCGGGTCTAAAGTGCAGGTCGAGCAGCATTCAATATGTTCGCCGTCGTTCGACACGAAGGCACGACGTCTGACAGGCCGTCTCTCCTGGTTCTCGCTGCTGACGGATCGGAGAGCAGCCGCATGTTCGCAATCGTCTTCGCCATGACTATCCGCACGGCGACGTTCTTTCGTCGATTCATGCCGACTAGCATCCTGCTCGATGCTGTTCATAAGCGTCGCGGCCTGAAGTGGGGTGTGCCGGCGATGCTGCTCGCGGTACCGTATCTGCTCGCCGCGGTCGCGTTCACCGGGCTGACTGAGCACGGCGGGTGGTACAGCTTGCTCGCGCTCCTCTGCGTGTGGAACGCGTTCAAGTTTCTCGTTGCAGGTCCCGTCACCTTCGTCCGCCTTCTGCGAGTGCGGGCACGCGAGGCGCGTGCCCGTCAGATTCTCGCAATGCTCGAACTCGAGACTGAGGAGCAGGACACAACGAGGGTCGAGCCGGCGCTTCAGGGCTGAAGGCGCGGTCGAGCGGCACGGCGCCGTCGGCGCACCTCCTTCTCACGGCAGGCTTGTCACGTACGAGCGTGCCGACAGGGAGGCCCCGCATGGCGATTTCGCAAGAACAGTTTGACGACCTGCTCGGCCGTACCGCGCTGGCTTCGCTGTTCTACCTTCCGGAGGTGACCGTTGAGGACGGCGCGTACCGGTTGCAGGACGATGTCGAGTATTGCCTGCAGCCGGTCGATGGTTTGCCCGCTACCGACATGGAGCGCCTGCGGGAGTCGATCGGGCGAGCAATCGCGGATCCGACCTCATTCAGGTCTGATTTGCTCGCGCTTGTCGCGGAACTGGCGCCGCCGCCGAACGAGTAGGCGATGATGACGCGTTCAGCCGACAAGGATGCCTCGCCGCAGTCAGAGCCGGATGCTCGCGTCTCCGCGCGAGATGATGCAGCTCGCGATCGGAAGCGCGAGCGCGATCGGCGGTACCGGCTCGCCCACCCCGAAGAGCATGCCGCCCAGCGCCGCAGGTGGGTTGAGGCGAACCGCGAACGAATCCGCGCATCGAACCGTCGATGGCGCGACGAGCACCTCGAGCACGCGCGCAAGCAGAACCGTGAGTCGATGCGCCGCTCCACTGCCCGAAAGCGGCGCGACGCCGAGAGCCGGGCGAAGACCAAGGAACGAGCACGGCGATGGCGAGAGAAGCATCCCGATCGCATTCGGGCCTATCAGCGAGATTGGGCTGCGGCGAACCGAGACAAGGTACGCGAGTACGCCAGCCGGTACTACGACACGCACCGCGACGAGGTGAACGCCAAGATGACCGCTCGTCGTGACGCAGACCCGGTCGGCACGAAGGCCAGGAATCAGGCGTGGGCTGCCGCGCACAAGGAGCGGCGCGCTGAGCTGCAGCGTGCTCGCCGCGCCAACCCCGAGATCTACGCGGCTGAGCTCGAGGCGAGCGCCGCTGCGCGCCGACTCAAGCGCGCGCTCGCCCGCGCGGGTCTGCCGCCCAAGAGCGTGCATCCAGCGACGGCGGCTGAGCGTCGAGCGAATGAACGCGCTGCCGACGCATACTTCGCCGACCCGGCGCTGCCGGAGCATGTGCGTCAGGTGAGCGTCTTTGTTGAGTCGCTCACCGGGCACATGTTGAAACACCATGCGCGGATGCGCGAATTCGCCGAGTCCTACGTCGCAACACGCGAACGGATGGGGCTGCCCGATGCGCAGGCTGATGACGTGACGTGGGCACGGGCAGTCGAGGTCGTGCTCGATCAGGGGCCGAGGGTCGAACTGCTCACGAGTCGGGATGTCGCGGCGGCGGTGCGGAGTGCGAAGGTGGCGTTGCGACAATTGGAGCGGAAGCAACAATACGACCAGCTTGTGCGGGCCGTCACGATGCTCGTGAAGCGGGATCGGTCGAGGCTCGCTGCGGATGCGGCGATTGAGAGTCACGCTCGGCGCCGACGTGGGAGACCACCACTCACTCGAGATGAGCTCCTGATCCGGATAGCGCTCCAGGAAGTAGTCGATCGGACGCCGACGAACCTGCTGAGCGCTGGAGATGTCCGGAAATTGCTTGATCGCGGATCAACGGAGATCAGGGGGATCCTCGAGTCTGAGCTGAGTCTGGCTTCGGCACGGCAATTGCGAGTCGAGACCATTATCGCGCCGCCCGGGCTGACCGGTTGAACACCGCCGCGATGGCGTCGAGGGCCCCGGTTAGGCGCGCGACTAAATTGCGTCGGCCTCGCCCTCGAAATCATCGCCAGACGACGGAGCCAGGAACGTTCTAACTGGCGCGGCCACGACCGGGATCACGTGTGAGTCGGGATAACTCGCGCGCCGAGAGTCGACGTCCCATTCCTCCATCGCGATTGGCGCGATCTGCGGAAGCACGCCCTCAGCCCAGAGCGCCACGATTTCGCCCTTTGTGTTAAGTTCGGTGACGAGCAGGCCCTTGGCCGACTCGATTTCGACAAGCAGTCGCGCCTTCACAGCCTTGACGAGATCGTGGAAGAGTCGAATCACCTCAGCTGAGAACGAGAAGTGAACCGTCATTGCTAGGGCCTCGGTTGCCCACACCTTTCCAGTCGTCTCATCCCGTTCAAGGCTCACGACGGCGTACGAAGGCGTAAGGGTGCTTTCCGAGTGGGCGACCGTGCTGTTGCGGAGCCTCTTCAGGGTACGGTGCGCGTCTGCGTACCCGTCCGGCACGGCGATTATCGTGTCGAGGTTCGGCCGGACATTCGAACGCGAGAAGCACCGAACGTACGCGATTGTCGCGTCCGAGACCAGCCGCCGCGCGAGGTTCTGTTCCGAGCTCTCATTCGACTCGATCATGTGGAGCGCGATGCTGAATCCATAAAGGGCATCCGTGAGATCAGCGTTGAAGCCGGCTAGCAGGGCAAGCCGGACAGCCGCTGGGGAATTGGGAGCGATGACCTGCTTGAACTGTGCCATGAGGTCAACGCTATTGGTTGTCCGCAGTGTGAATCGCCGGTCAGTTTGTCACTGACTGCGAGTCGGCTCGGCCGTGAAGTGTCAGCATTTGGTCAGGTGTCCCGGCGTCCGTGCTTGGCCACATCGGCCCATCATGCAATGCGCTCACTTCGAGACGATCGCTCCACGGTGCGACAGTATTGGCTTGTCAGCTTGCGATGGATTCCGCACCTGACTCGTCACGGAGCTCCGGATGCTCCTTCAGCCCCTCGATGCCCCATGGTTCGAGCTCGATTGCACTGTCGGGGTTGTCTGGTCTCGGTCGGTAGACACGGATGCCAGCATTCTCAATGGGCTCGATATCGATGCGGCGCCCCCTGCCGACCCCGGCCTTCAGCGCCGCGAGGTGCGCTGCGCTGTCTGGGACGTGGGCCGCCGGCATGTACGCGAAGAGCTCACCAATCACTACTGTCTCGCCGAACAGCTCGTGCTCGTAATCCGCTTGAGACGCGAGTATCGCGCCTCCAGACGTGAGCAGATTCTCCATGCCCTCGGACAGAGTGCCTTCAAGGGTGAAGTTCAGTCCGCTGACGCCGGGCATCAACATGCACCGACCTTCGAGTACGGCGCGCAAGACTCGCGCCCAGATCCGCTCATGGCTGTCTTCCAAGGATGACGGGAAGCTGAACCGCGCGCCGGTCTCGCGTTCGATCACCGCGAGATCATCGAGGAGTTCTTTGACGAACTGGCTGATCTCAATGCCGCCGGGCCTGCTGATCGTCATGTCAATCTTGTGCCCGCCGATCTCCATGGCGATCTGGCCGGCATCGTTGAATGCTTCAAGGAATGCGATCGCGTTTCGGACGTCGGTGATGCCGTTGCCGGGGGGCGCGAAATCGATGTTCACCGTGATATCGCCCTCGAGTGCAAAGCTCAATGTCCACGTCATCGTGAGGCCGCCGGTAAGGGTCATCCGCACGATGCCGCCGTCAGTTCCGGCCGTTGACCAGATCGTCGTCCCCGAAATTGAACGCGCCGGGCCAGGGGTTCGCGGGCGAACGCGAATCCTCGTGGGGTCGCTGCGATCAGATCGTGTTGCGTGAACCTCGAGTATGCCGCCGTCGCTTGAGCTTGCGAACCAATCTGGGCCCACCTTCTGGAACTTCTTGATGACGTCGGCTGGCAGGACGACTGGGGTGAACGACCCGTAGGCGAGCATCCGCTGCCAGTCCGCGCGGAGTTCTTGGCGATCAGTGAAGTCCGCTTCGAAGTTGATCGCAAGCGGTTCGTGGTCAGGAGCATCGGGTCGCCGAGCGTAGATCGTTTCCATGATCGCGCCACCATCGACGGAGAAGTTCATGCCCCAGAAAGCGCTGCGCGCGTTCGCCTTCTCCGACAGTCGCCGGACTTCGTCCATGAGGGCGTGCGAATCGGCCAGTGCGGCGCTGTCGCGCGCTACTACCTTGAGTGCCTCCCTATGGGCGTTTCTCTCGATCCGGTCGGCTACGTCGGGGTCGTCGGTGAGCATACTGTTGAGCGCGGTTTCGCCGATGTACTCGATCCGCACCTTGTGCGTGTTCGAGATGGTTGTAACCCACTTGCGCTCGGATACCGAGATGTTGCGGGGGATGACGAGTGCCCAGACGGGTGGCTCCTCCTTCATCGCTGCGTTGAAGGACTTCTTGATCTGCGGCTTCCTAGACTTTCCCCACGCACCGGAGAATCCCTCGGGGAAGTGTTTCAGCTGGTAGATCTTCACCAGCTGATTCGTCTTCTTCACGCGGACGTCGATGTCGATGCCGCCGTCGCCGCCGCGGCCGTCAACTGGGGTCGCCACGAGCTCAGGGTGGTTCCGCTGATACATGCGAAGAATCAGAAGCTCGACCAACTTTTCGAACTCGTCTCGATCGAGCTTCAGCACATCAACCACTTCGAGCTCCTACGGGTCCAGGAATCTGATCCCACGTTATGCGTACACGCCGACACGCCAGGAGAAGACTCGCGAGTGGGCTCGATCGAAAGAGAGCGCACTCAGCTGAAAAGGCGACCGGTCCCGCAGGCACTTCGCGCGGGCTTAGCCCGGGTGCTCTGGTGTGTGCTGCTCGGCAATGTTGCGTGGTTTCCGCCGCGGACCCTCGCGTCAGGCAGAGGTACGCACCCCGCCCCCGGAGGTCACGGCTGGTGCGGTCCGGGCGACTGCTGGGTCCCGGCCGAGACATACCCGGGCCCAACCGACGCGACTGGCGAACTGAACGGCAGCCAATGGAGGCGCGCGTCGCCCCTGGAGGCAGCCGGGGTTTCGCGATTGGACTGATGGTCGCGGAGAGATGGTCCATGGACGGAGCACACCGTCGGACTCTCGCCACGCTGTCGGATTGGCCTGGTCAGGCTAGGGTTTCTCCGTCCCGTGACGGGCAACTGAAGGTCGCCTGAATCATGCCTACCCTCATCCAAGTCAGCTTCGTCGCGCACAGCGCGAAGGAACTCGCACGCTTCCAGAACGGCAGAACCAGGTGGTGTTCGCCCGGCGCCGCGATGGCCCGCGGGCGATCGGTTCAGGTGGCCTAACCCATTGGCGCGTGCTTGGGCAGCGACGATGCCCGGGAGAGACTCGCTTCGCGATCAGGGTGTGTAATCGTCGTGGATTCCGACGCGGGCTGAGCTCGATCCTCCCGCCCGGCAGCAGCCAATAATGCAGGCGCCGCGCTGATGCCCTCTTCTGCTCTATCGCCACGCGCCAGCACTTGGCGCCATCGGCGGGCACGACCGGGGGATCGCCGCCGCTAGGTCCGGTGCGAAGTTCGTGCAAGTCGAGGCTCTGCACTTCGTGCGCTCGCCCGATCAGTACGTACACCGCCGCCCGCATCGTCTTGTCGAGCTGCCCGTCGTCGAGGATCTGGAGCGAATCCGCAAACGCCGGTCTCAAGAGGTACCCGTCCCGCAATTGATACACGCTCTTCTCTCCGGCCATTACTCGGTGCACCCACGCGCGCCAGATCTCGTCGCGGATCCAGGACTCCTAATCCGGCCAGAAATCTTGCCGACTCCGCGCAGACTCGAGGGTCGCCGTGGGCTTTGCCTCACGCGCTTCGCGGGCCTCACGCGTCAGTCGAGCAACCATCTTCTGCGAGGAGCGGGCCAAGCGTGCCGAACTGCAGCAGACCTCCGCGGGCACCGCATCGGATGCAGAGGGGATTGCTGGAGGCGTCGTTGACCTCGTCTTTCCCGCGAGGCGGTACTCGCGCGCAGAGTAGATCCGCCGCGTGATCATCTATCCTCCACTTTTCGATCCGAGACGCGTCCAGAACGCCCGAGACAGAACCGCGTCTTCTGTCTGTGTGGAAACACGACGTACAAGAAGTGCTTGATCAGGTCCAAATCAGTCGAGATGCGGCGAGGGCAATCGTGAGTACCGATAGTCACCCGCTGGGAGCCATCGGGCACGGGATCAATACGGCTCGTCGGTGAGATCGAGTGGGGCCCTTTTGGGTCCGTTTTCAACCACAGGCACCTCCATGTAACGGCATCCATCGAACGCCCTCGGATCGCCCGCTGGGTCATCCTGGCCGTACAATTGCTGGTATCCACAACCAAACAGGTGCGCTCACGCCGACGCGCAGCACTGTCAGGGGGTCAGGGGTTCGAGTCCCCTCAGATCCACCAACGAGCCCCGGTTCTCACAGAGGACCGGGGCTTTCTCGTTTCGTGCGACCGTGTGATCGCGCGATCGCGACCTTCGTCCCCTGGGGCTTCGGAACGCTCGTGATGTGCGTGATGATGTTCGAGGTCATCGCCCGCATTCGGGGCAAGCGTGCCACGTTCGGCATCCCGACGATCGGCGGACGGTACATCGGCGATGTTCGCGACGATGGGACTGCGCACGAGGTCGACCTCGCCGGTCGACGCCGGCGCAGGGGTCGGCGCAAGCGCGCCCGGTTGAAACTGCGCCGGATCCCACGTCGTCGGCGGAGTCGGTCGCCCACGAGCCGTTCCGCGTCGGGTCTATCCGAGCAGTGTCTGCGCGGGCCTACCCGAGCAGTGTCTGCTCGATCCCGACGAGCCGCAGCGCCTCGAACCCGACGACGACCGTGCAGTAGAGCGTCAGCACCCCGCCCAACGTCTTCTCGCGCCAGGAGCCGGTGTCGCCGAGCAACGGCAGTGCCACGAACCCGTTCGGCAGCCAGACGCGATTCACGACCGGCACCGAGCGTACGATCGACGGCGGCCGCGGCATCCACGGCCAGAGCAGGCCGGGCAGCCCGCCCGTGGTGAGCGCGTCACCCGCGAGATGGGCGACGAAGCCGACGGCGACGGCGACCGGGAACCACGCGAGCCCGCCGGGCACGACGCTGACGAGTGCGAACGCGAGCGCGATGCCGGTGATCCAGGCGACGAGCCACGACCTGACGAATCCGCGCGCCTTGACGGCGAAGCACGTCAGGGCGGCGATGCCGGCGCCGACCCCGATCGCGACGGTTCCGGCGGCACCGACGTCGATCGTCGCGAACGTCAGTGCCCAGGCTGCGGCCGTGACGAGCAACGCCCCGAGCAGGGAGTGCGCCCCGTGCCGGTGGCCGCCCGAGATCGCCTCGACGGTGCGGGCGCCGAGGCGGCCGAGCACGGGCACCGACTGCGCGATCGTCGCGCTGTGGTGGTCGGCGTCGGGCAGGAGGGCCGCGCCCGCGCAGACGACCGAGCCGGCGATGACGGCCACGGGGTCGAGGGGGAGCACCCCGACCGTCAGGTAGGGCACGGCACCGGTCACCGCGATCCAGGCGGCCGCGCCGCTGACCGCGTGATTCACGCCCATCACGGGCGACGACTCTCGGTGGCGTGGTCGACGGTCGTGGGGGAGCGGTGCATCGGGCGGATCCTTCCGGTAGGGCGATGCGATCGTAGCGGCAGCTGCCCACAGTGGCCGTGCGGCCGCGTAGGCTCGAGGGGTGGAGATCCGAGACATCCCCCTCATGACCATCGACGGCGAAGCCGCATCGCTCGCCGACCACGCCGACGAGGTCGTCATGGTGGTGAACGTCGCATCACGATGCGGCCTGACGCCGCAGTACGAGAAGCTCGAGGCGCTGCAACGCGAGTACGGCGACCGCGGTTTCACCGTGATCGGGTTCCCCTGCAACCAGTTCGCCGGCCAGGAGCCGGGCGACGCCTCCGACATCAAGCAGTTCTGCTCGATGACATACGGCGTGAGCTTCCCGCTCATGGAGAAGGCGAAGGTCAACGGGCGCAACCGGCACCCGCTCTACGAGGAGCTGACCAAGGTGCCCGACGCCCGAGGCAAGGCGGGCCGCGTCAAGTGGAACTTCGAGAAGTTCGTGATCCTGCCGAGCGGAGAGGTGCGCCGATTCCGGCCCACGACCGAGCCCGACGACCCCGAGATCGTCGCCACGATCGAGCGCGGCCTCGAGGGATTGCGCGCAGCCTGAGGCATCCATCGCCGCCCGGCGCGTTTCCTTGACCCTCCGACGGGGGCGGCCCACAATTGGGGGGTCGATCTGAACAGTCGATCTGAACAGGTGAGCGGAGTCCGAATGTCCGACGTGTACGCCCGACCGAGCCGCGACGACCAGCCGACGGTGCCCGATTTCGCTCCGGCCGCAGAGACCGACGACGCCGTGACGATTCCGCCGGCTCCGGTGCAGGACCAGCGCCCGTGGGGGCGCGATCTCCGCTTCATGCTCGTGGTGCTCGTCGCCGTCGTCGTGCTGTTCATCGCGTTCGTGTTCGTCGTGGCGTTCGGTCCGACGGCCGGTGCCGTCAGTGCCCTCGCGATCGTCGCGGCCCCGATCGCCACCATGGTCGCCGCCTACTACGGCATCTCGCTCGCGCTCCGTCAGGTGCGTGACGCCCGTGACGCCGCCGTGGCCGCTGACGCGCGGGCCCACGCCGCCGAGACGAGTGCTCGCGAGTCCGACGCCTGGGCCGCCCAGATGGAGTCGGGCCTCCGGGTGTCGGTCGCGAAGCTCCGCGCCGCAGGTGTCGACACGCGCGACGTCGAGCGCGCAGCCGGCACGCCCGACGAGTTCTTCTGATCGCTCGGCCGCCCGGGCCTCAGAGCTCCGCGAGCAGCGAGACCGGCTGCTCGATGCACCGCGCCACGAAGGTCAGGAAGGCGGCCGCCTCGGCGCCGTCGCACGCGCGGTGATCGAATGAGAGCGTCAGCTCGGTGACCGTGCGCACCGCGAGCGCGCCGTCGACGACCCACGGGCGCTCGACGAGTCGCCCGACGCCGAGCATCGCGACCTCGGGGTGGTTGATGATCGCCGCAGACCCGTCGACCCCGAGCGTGCCGTAGTTGTTGAGCGTGAACGTGCCGCCCGAGAGGGCGGCCGGCGCGAACGCACCGGTCGCGGCGGCGTCGGTCTGGGCGCCGACGGCGTCTCGCAGCTGACGGAGGTTCATCGCCTCGGCGCCGTGCACGACGGGGACCATGAGTCCGCGGGGGGTCTGCGCCGCGAGGCCGAGGTTGACCGCATGGTGGAGCACGAGCTCTCCGCGCTCGGCGTCGAAGCTCGCGTTGAGGCGCGGGTGTCGGCGCAGGCCCGCGACGACGAATCGTGCGATGAGGGCCGTGGTGCCGAAGCGTTCGCCCGTGGCGTCCTGCAGCCGACGCCGGGCGTCGGCGAGCGCGGTCGCGTCGACGTCCATCCAGACCGTCGCCTCGGGGATCTCACGGCGCGACCGCGAGAAGTGGGCGGCGGCCGCGCGAGCGACGCGATCGAGCGGAATCCGCTCGTCACCGGGGGGCGCAGGAGCCGGCTCGGCCGCGGCGGCCGCCGGTTGCGACGGGGATGCCGCGGCGCCGACGGGTTCCGTCGATGGCGTGGTTGATGCACCGCCCGCAGGAGCGGTGGCTGCTCGCAGGGAGGACTGCTCGCCGATGAAGGCCTCGACGTCGCGGCGCATGACGAGGTGGTCGGGACCGGTGCCCTCGAGTCGGCTCGCGTCGAAGCCGTGCTGTCGGGCGAGGCGTCGCACGATGGGGGAGACCACGGGCGATCGGCGAGTCGCGTCGAGCGTCATCGTCGCCGTCGCTGTCGCCGCTTCCGACGGGGCGTCGACGCCGCTGCGTCGACCGAACCGCGCGGGCGCGGACGCGGCGCGCTTCGTGACGCTCGACGTGCGGGTGCCGTAGCCGATGAGCACGGCGCCGGACGCCTCGGTCGCCACCTCCGTCGGCGCGGCGATGCCCGGTTCGGCAGCGACCGGCCCAGTGCCTGGGCCGGGGGTGTCGGCATCACGGTCGTCAGCGGTCGCGGTGGACGCGGGGCCAGCGGCATCCGCAGCGGGTGCGCCGTCTGCGGCGAGGGTCAGCAGCACGGCCCCGGCGTGCAGGGTCTCGCCGACGTCGCCGCCGAGCGATTCGACGACGCCGGCGAACGGCGTCGGCAGTTGCACGACCGACTTGGCCGACTCGAGCTCGACGACGGGCTGGTCGATCGCGACCTCGTCGCCGGGAGCGACGAGCCACGCGACGATCTCGGCCTCGGTCAGGCCCTCGCCGAGGTCGGGCAGGATGAACTCGCGCGTCATGCGTCCCACTCCCAAGTGTCGAGCGCGGCGAGCACGCGGTCGGCCGTCGGCAGGTGGTGCTCCTCGAGCTTCGGCGACGGGTACGGGATGTCGAAGCCCGCGATGCGCAGGACGGGCGCCGCGAGGTGGTGGAAGTTGCGCTCGGTGACCCGGGCCGCGACCTCGGCCCCGTAGCCGCCGAACTGCGCCGCCTCGTGGATGACGGCGGCGCGGGATGTCTTCCGCACCGAGGCGCCGACCGTCTCGTCGTCGAACGGGGAGAGGCTGCGAAGATCGACGACCTCGATCGAGAGGCCCTCGTCGACCGCGGCCTCGGCGGCCTCGAGCGCGGTGCGCACGGTCGGTCCGTAGGCGAGCAGGGTCACGTCGGTGCCCTCGCGCACGACGACGGCCCGATCCATGGGCGTCGTCGTGACGGGCAGGGCGAGCGGCGCCTTCGCCCAGTAGCGGCTCTTCGGCTCCATGAACACGACCGGGTCGTCGCTCGCGATCGCCTCGCGCAGCATGGAGTAGGCGTCGGCGGGGTTCGACGGCATCACCACCGTCAGGCCCGGGGTCGACGCCCAGTACGTTTCCGACGAGTCGGAGTGGTGCTCGACCCCGCCGATCGCACCGGCGCAGGGGATGCGCACCACCATCGGCAGCGTCACCCGGCCCTTCGTGCGATTGCGCATCTTCGCGACGTGCGACACCATCTGCTCGAACGCCGGATAGCTGAACGCGTCGAACTGCATCTCGACGACCGGCCGCATGCCGTACATCGCCATGCCGACGGCCGTTCCGATGATGCCCGACTCGGCGAGCGGCGAGTCCCAGATGCGCTCGTCGCCGAACTCCGCCTGCAGGCCGTCGGTCACGCGGAACACGCCGCCGAGCGGGCCCACGTCCTCGCCGTAGACGACGACGCGGTCGTCGGCGGCCATCGCGTCGCGCAGCGCGGCGTTGAGCGCGCCGGCCATCGTCAGCTGGGTCGGGGATGCCTCGGTGCGAGGCGCCTCGGTCGTCGTGGCGTTCATCGGCCGCCCTCCGCCTGGTCGCGGGCGCCGGCGAGCTCGGCCGCGAGGTAGGCGCGCTGCTCGGCGAGTGCGGCACGAGGCCGCGAGTAGACGTGGTCGAAGAGCTCGAGCGGGTCGAGTTCGGCCTCGACCGTCATGACCTCGCGCGTCGCGGCGGCGAGTTCCTCGGCGGCGTCCGTGATCTCGGCGCGCACGGTCTCGGTGAGGACGCCCTCGGACACGAGGTACTTCTCGAGGCGCTCGATCGGGTCGCGCCGCTTCCAGTGCTCGACGTCGCGCGAGGAGCGGTAGCGGGTGGGGTCGTCGGAGTTGGTGTGCGACTCGATGCGGTAGGTGACGCCCTCGATGAGGGTCGGACCGCCGCCCGCCCGTGCCCGGTCGACCGCGGCCCTCGTCACCGCGTACATCGCGGCGACGTCGTTGCCGTCGACGTGGAAGCCCGGCATGCCGTAGCCGACGGCCTTGTCGGCGAGGGTCGTCGCGTGCGTCTGGCGCGCGAGCGGGGTGCTGATCGCGAACTGGTTGTTCTGCACGATGAAGACGGTCGGCGTCTGCCAGACGGCGGCGAAGTTGAAGGCCTCGTGGGCGTCGCCCTCGCTCGTGGCGCCGTCGCCGAGGTACGTGAGGGAGACGATGGGGTCGCGGCGGAGCCGCGCGGCGTGCGCGAGGCCGACCGCGTGCAGCGCCTGCGTCGCGAGCGGGGTCGCCTGGGCGGCCGTGCGGTAGGCGTGCTGGTCGTACCCGTTGTGCCAGTCGCCGCGGAACGACTGCAGGATCTCGCCGGGCGCGATGCCCCGGGTGAGGAGCGCGATGCTGTCGCGGTAGGTCGGGAAGAGCCAATCGACCGGGTCGAGCGAGGCGACGGCGCCGATCTCGCAGGCCTCCTGACCGTACGCCGACGGGTAGGTGGCGAGCCGCCCCTGCTTCGTGAGCGCGGTCACCTGCACGTCGAAGCGGCGGGCTACGACCATCTTGCGGTAGAGGTCGAGGAGGGTGTCGACGTCGGGCAGCGAGAAGCCGCCGGTCGACGCGCCGGTGACCGCATGCCCCGCGTTGTCGAGGAGGCGGAGGGGCTTCTCGGCGGGAAGGGTGCGCGTCGGGAGGTGCTCCACGTTGAGGCTCATGAGCCCATCGTGCGACATGTTCGCCCGGCCCCGCGGGCGTGTCATCCATCCGTGAACGAACGGCCCGCGCCCGCCGGAATCCGTGCCATTCGTCCGCTCGGCGGGGAGTCAGCTGCGCCAGATGTCCAGGGTCTGCGCGGGCGGCTGCCCGTCGATCTCTTCGAGGATGAGGTGGCTGCGCGTCGAGACGACGCCGGGCATGTCGTGGATGTCGCGGAGGATCGCCTGGCTCAGCTGCTCATGGTCGGGCGCACTGACCGTGAGGATGATGTCGATGTCGCCCGACACGGCCTGCACCTTCTCGACGAACGGCAGGGTGGCGAGCTTCGCGGCGATCTCCTCCCACGAGACTTCGCCGATGCGCACCACGACGAGCGCCGAGATGTGCAGCCCGATCGAACGGCGGTCGATCTGTGCACCGAAGCCGGTGATCACGCCCCGCTGCTGCAGTTGCTGGAGTCGGTTGTGCGCCGCGGTTCGGGAGATGTGCACCCGGTCGGCGAGGGTGCGCACCGAGAGGCGACCGTCGCGGCTGAGTTCGGCCACGATGCGGCGGTCGATGCTGTCGAGCGCCTCGTTCTGATGCGGTGCCTGCGGGGTCATCCTCGTCCTCTGCCTCACCGCCCAGCGTACCGGTTCGACCGCGTCGCGCGCCTGAGCGAGGCCCGCATCGGTGCCTGCCGCACGAACCTCGGAAGGCATGGCCAGCCGGCGGCGATCACCCGGAGCCACGCGGTGCTCACGCGGTCGGTTCGCGGGGTCCAGCGGAACCCGTACGCGTCGCGCACCGACGGCGGCAGGAGGGCCGCCGTCATGAGGCGGACGAACGGCAGCAGCATCCCCGACCCCCGCGGCAGTGCGCTCGACGCGCCCAACAGCGTGCGCGCGACCTGTCGCGCTTCGTCGCCGACCTCGACCGCTGCGAGGCGGTGCAGCCACCACGCGTCGAACTCGGCGCGGGACTGCGGCCACCCCGCCCGACCGGCCTGGAGGTGCGAGCCGAGCGCGCCGTAGCCCCGCACGATCACGTCGGCGACCCGGGGGTCGAGCGGACCCCACAGCCGTTCCTCGAGCGCGAGCGCGGTCGCCAGGATGGTCGCGGCGACCCAGCGCTGGGTCTCGGCGTCGAACGCGTCGTAGCCGGGGGAGTCGCCGTCGCCCGCGCCGCGTACGGGGCCGTGCCGCCGGTTGACGCGGCGCACCGCCTCGCGCACGACGTCCTCGTCGCCGAAGCCCACCGCGTAGACGTAGTCGAGCGTGCCGAAGAGTCGATCGAGCGGACGGTGGGCGAAGTCGCTGTGACGGGCGACCCCGCGCGCGACCCGCGGGTCGGCGAGCTGCAGCAGGATGGCCGCGCCGCCGCCGAGCAGGAGAACTCCCTCGGCGGCATGGCGGCGGAAGAGGAGTTCGTCGTCGTGCATCAGTACCAATTGAACTGCTCGGAGTGCGCCCATGCACCGCAGGGGGCGCCGTAGCGGCCGGCGATGTACGAGAGACCCCATTCGATCTGCGTGGCGGCGTTGGTGCGCCAGTCCGCTCCCGCGGCGGCCATCTTGCTGCCGGGCAGCGATTGCGGGATGCCGTACGCGCCGCTGGAAGCGTTGTACGCATCGGCCCGCCAGCTCGACTCCCGGGTCCACAGGAGCACGAGGCACTGGAACTGCGCGGAGCCCCAGCCGTAGCGACCGACCGCGCCTGCCGCGTACGCCTTGGCACCCTCCGGGTCGACGTCCATTCCGGGAGGCGGAGCGTCGTCGCCACCGCTGCCGCCACCGCCGCCGGCGTTCTCGGCGGCCTCGGCGGCGGCCCGCTCGCGTGCTTCAGCCTCGAGCCGCGCCTGTTCACCGATGCGGAATCGGCGTTCGAGCTCGACGGAGCGGTCGCGCAGGCTGGCGAGTTGCGCGTAGAGGGTGTCGAGCGCACGCCGCTGTTCGGCGACACGTGCCTCGGCGGCCTCGTGCGCCGCGCGTGCCTCGTCGGCAGCCTGCTCGGCGAGGCGGGCGAGACGTGCCCGCTCCCGTTCGGCGACGTCGGCCTGGTCGCTGAGCGACGCGGCGTCGTGCTGGGCCGCCTCGGCGCTCGCGGCGAGCCCGGCTGCGAGATCGGCGAGCTGGGCGCCGCGAGTCAGGCTGTCGAGCAGGTCGTCGGCATCACCGGCCTCGCCCGACTCGACGAAGAGCCGCATCGCCACGTCGGCCCCGCCGGTGCGTGCGAGCACGGAGCTCAACCGGGCGAACCGGGCGGCCGCCTCGTCGGCGGTCCGCGTCGCCGCATCGGCGGCCGAGCGCAGGTCGGCGGCACGCGTCGCCGCCGCCCGGTGCTCGGCGGCCGCGGTCGCGGCGGTGGCGGCCGCTTCGACGGCGAGGTCGCCGAGGCGTCCGGCCTCCTGTTCCAGTCCGTCGACGAGCGTCGTGATCCGATCGGCCTCGGCCTCGCGGCCGGCGACGCTCTGCTTCGCGGCCTCGACCTCGTCCCAGGTGGGGTAGTCCTCCGCCGCCGCGGGCGCGGCGACGAGGCCGAGTCCCGCCACGAGGGCGATCACGGTCGCGGCGTGCACGATCAGGCGACTGCGGCGCATCGACTCACCCCTCCCGAGGCCGCGAGTCTACCCAGCGCTGTCTTCCGCCCCCGGTCAGACACGCAGCGTACACTCGCCGGGTGCGCTTCCCCCGCCTCCTGCCCGTGACGATGCTCGCCGTCGGCGCACTCGCGCTCGTCGGCTGCGCCTCGGATTCGTCGCCCTCGGGGGCGACCGCGACGGCGACGGCGACGGCAGAGCCCCGTGCGACGGCGACTCCCACCCCGACGGTCGACGCGACCGAGGCGTGGGTGGCCGAACGCGTCGCCGCCATGACGGTCGCCGAGAAGGCTGCGGCACTGCTCATGCTGCACGCCCCCGGCACCGATCCCGGGCCGATTCGCGCACTGCTCGAGCAGGGCACCTCGGGCGTCATCCTCATGGGCGACAACATCGCGGGGGATGCCGCGTCGATGCACGCGCTGACCGAGGCCCTGATGGTCGATCCCGAGCTCGTGCCGCTCGTCGCGATCGACGAGGAGGGCGGCGAGGTGCAGCGCCTCGACTGGGACACCGCGGCGACCGCCGAGGCGCTGCGCGACGCTCCGCCGGCCGACACGACCGCGGCGTTCGCGGCGCGGTCGGCGAGCGTCGCGGCGGGCGGCGCGAACGTCAACTTCGGCGTCATCGCCGACGTCACCGCCGACCCCGACTCCTTCATCGCCGGGCGGGTACTCGGCACCGAGCCGCAGGCCGCGGCCGATCGGGTCGCGGCGGCCGTCGCCGGCGAACGCGGCGTGGTCGCGACGACGCTCAAGCACTTCCCGGGCCACGGCGCCGCGCCGGGCGACTCGCACTCCAGCATCCCGAGCGCACCGCTCGACCTCGCGGCGTGGCGTGCCGGCCCGGCGCTGCCGTTCGCAGCGGGCATCGATGCCGGCGCCGAGCTCGTGATGACCGGCCACCTCGCGTACCCGGCGATCGATCCGGCCCCCGCGTCGCTCTCGCCCGAGTGGCACCGCATCCTGCGCGACGAGCTCGGCTTCGACGGGGTGGTCGTCACCGACGACATGCTCATGCTGCAGCACAACGGCCTGCCCGAGTACGCCGACCCCGGTGAGAACGCGGTGCGCGCGATCGCCGCCGGCTCCGACCTGCTGCTCTACGTGCTGCCGGCGGACCCGTCGGAGTTCGGCATCTCGGTCGACGGGCTCGTCGGCGCGATCGGCGCCGCCGTCTCGTCGGGCCGTATCCCCGAAGCGCGGCTCGACGATGCCGTCACCCGCGTGCTCACGCTCCGTCGTGAACTGAGTTGATCGGGTCGCGCCTCGGAAAAAGTCGCGAGGGCGGGAATAGATCGTCGATATCCATGCGTTTGCATACGTGAGGCCGATCGGCCCGAACCATCCGAAGTGGAGAACAGCGACACATGACGACCACCGCCCCGACGATCGAGATCCCCGGCTACCGCGCAGGCACCTGGACCATCGACCCCACGCACAGCGAGGTCGGCTTCCAGATCCGCCACCTGATGATCAGCAAGGTCAAGGGCAAGTTCGAGCGCTTCAACGCGACCTTCGTCACTGCGGAGAACCCGCTCGACTCGAGCGTCACGGCGTCGGCCGAGGTCGCCTCGGTCAACACGAACGAGCCGAACCGGGACGCGCACCTGCGCACCGGCGACTTCTTCGAGGCCGAGACCTACCCGACCATCGACTTCGTCTCGACCGGCGTGCGCGTCGAGAAGGGCGACTTCAAGGTCGACGGCGAGCTCACGATCCGCGGCATCACGAAGCCGGTCACCTTCGACTTCGACTTCGGCGGCTTCGGCGGCGACCCGTACGGCAACTACAAGGGCGGCGCCTCGGCGAAGGCCGTCATCAACCGCGAGGACTTCGGCCTGATGTACAACGCCGCGCTCGAGACCGGTGGCGTGCTGCTCGGCGACCAGGTGACCATCACCCTCGAGCTGCAGGCGGCGCTCCAGCAGTAATCGGCGGCGATCGATCGAAGGGCCGGATGCCACAGGCATTCGGCCCTTCGTCGTACCCGAGCCGTCCCGGGCCGGGCTCGGCAGCCGATCGCGGGAGGTGATCGCGGGACTCAACCGGCGGCGGCCGCCTCGACCCCGGCGAGCCGCACCGACCAGAATTCAGCCCAGCGCTCGAGCGCGGGTGCGAAGCCCTCGAGGTCGGTGCCCGCGCGGAACGGGTCGAGGGTCACCGTCGTGCCCGCACGGCGCTCGGGCGAGCGGCGCCAGGTGCCGACGACCTCGCCGTCGCGCACCAGGATCGGCAGGAAGAGCCCGTTCTTTCCGGGCACGACGCGGAGCGCGTCGTCGGGGGAGCAGTACGCCGTGCGATCGCCGTAGCCGAGGAAGTACTCGTCGAACGGCGCGAGCACGTGGTCGCCGTCGGGAGCGGCCGTCGGCGTCGGCGCGTCGACGGCGACGAAGTGGTCGTCGCCCCACGGCTGCACCGTTGCACCCGCCTCGGCGGCTGCCGCGCGCGCCTGCGTGAGCGTCAGCCCGGTCCACCAGGCGAAGTCCCGAACGGTGACGGGGCCGTGCCCGCGCGCGTACCCGGTGAACAGTCGCGCGAGCGCCTCGTCGTCGCCCGGCTCCGATGACGACGCCGGCGACCATTCGTCGAGCAGGACGAACCGTTGGCGTGCCCGGGTCTCGACGGGGCCGTTGCAGAGCAGCCCCTCGGTCGCGAGCACCCAGATGAGGTGATAGCCGCGCTGCCCGTCGGTCGAGATGCCCACGGCGCTCCAAGCGGCCTGCAGTTCGTCGCGCGTGGCGGAGCGGCCGCCACTGAGCAGGCCGATCGCCACCTCGCGCGCCGTGGCGAGCACGTGCGCGTCGAGCCCCTCGTCGCGCTCGAGCTTGGCGGAGCGCAGGCGGGCGCGAGGCGCCGCGATCCGCAGGATCGGTCGCAGCATCGCCGGGTCAACGAAATGCAGCGTTCCGCGCATCGGCCACGAGCGCACCACCCGGCGATCCTCGATCGCGGCGTCGATCGCGGCCTCGCTCGCGTCGGCCAGGCGGGCGCCGAGCACCCACTTCGCCGCGGCGAGGTCTTGCGCCTGCACGCAGACGAGGTGTTCGATCGCCTCGGAGGGCGAGCCGAACGGCGAGGCGAGTCCCTGCGCACGGAGTCGGGCGGCGCGCAGCGCCGTGAGCGAAGTCCCGGGCGAGGCATCCGTCGTCATGCTGCGAGTCTGCCGGACACCGCCGACAGCGCGCGACCACAGCGCCCGCTCGACGTTAGACTGGGAGGCTGTGCCACTCGGCACCGATTCCCATGCAGCCAGGAGGCCCCGCCGTGCTCGCCGTCCACGACCTCGAGATCCGCGTCGGCGCGCGCCTGCTCATGGAGAACGTCTCGTTCCGCGTCTCGGACGGCGACAAGATCGGCCTCGTCGGCCGGAACGGCGCCGGAAAGACGACGCTCACCAAGACGCTCGCGGGCGAGACGCTGCCGACCGACGGTCGCATCGACCGGTCGGGCGAGATCGGCTACCTGCCGCAGGACCCGCGTTCGGGCGATCCCGAGATGCTCGCGCGCACGCGCATCCTCGACGCGCGCGGGCTCGGTTCGCTCGCGCTCGGCATGCACGAGGCGTCCATGAACATGGGCAGCGACGACCCCGTGGCCGCCGAGAAGGCCATGAAGAAGTACGGCAACCTGACCGACCGCTTCAACGCGCTCGGCGGGTATGCCGCCGAGGCGGAGGCGGCATCGATCGCCTCGAACCTCAACCTGCCCGACCGCATCCTCGACCAGCCGCTGAAGACGCTCTCGGGCGGTCAGCGCCGCCGCATCGAGCTCGCCCGCATCCTCTTCAGCGACGCCGAGACGATGATCCTCGACGAGCCGACGAACCACCTCGACGCCGACTCGGTCGTGTGGCTGCGTGAATTCCTCAAGGCGTACAAGGGTGGCGTCATCGTCATCTCCCACGACGTCGAGCTCGTCGGCGAGGTCGTGAACCGCGTCTTCTACCTCGACGCGAACCGCTCGCTCATCGATGTCTACAACATGGGCTGGAAGCACTACCAGCGCCAGCGCGCCGCCGACGAGGAGCGCCGCAAGAAGGAGCGCGCGAACGCCGAGAAGAAGGCCGACGTGCTCAAGCTGCAGGCCGCGAAGTTCGGCGCGAAGGCGTCGAAGGCCGCCGCCGCCCACCAGATGGTCGCGCGCGCCGAGAAGCTGCTCGCCGGCCTCGAGGAGGTGCGCGCCGTCGACCGCGTCGCGAAGCTCCGGTTCCCGACGCCTGCGCCGTGCGGTCGCACGCCGATCAGCGCGAGCGATCTGTCGAAGAGCTACGGTTCGCTCGAGATCTTCACGGCGGTCGACCTCGCGATCGACCGCGGGTCGAAGGTCGTCATCATCGGCCTCAACGGCGCCGGCAAGACGACCCTCCTGCGCATCCTCGCGGGCGTCGACGAACCCGACACCGGCAACGTCGAGCCGGGCCACGGCCTGCGCATCGGCTACTTCGCGCAGGAGCACGAGACCATCGAGGTCAAACGCTCGGTGCTCGAGAACATGGTGAGCTCGTCGCCGAACCTCACCGAGACCGAGGCGCGCAAGGTGCTCGGCTCCTTCCTCTTCACGGGCGACGACGTGCACAAGCCGGCCGGCGTGCTGTCGGGCGGCGAGAAGACCCGCCTCGCGCTCGCGATGATTGTCGTCTCGGGCGCGAACGTGCTGCTCCTCGATGAGCCGACCAACAACCTCGACCCCGCGAGCCGCGCCGAGATCCTCGACGCGCTCTCGCACTTCGAGGGCGCCGTCGTGCTCGTCTCGCACGACCCCGGGGCGGTCGAGGCGCTGAACCCCGAGCGCGTGCTCATCCTGCCCGACGGCGTCGAGGACCACTGGTCGGCCGAGTACCAGGAGCTCATCGAACTCGCCTGACCCCGGGCCGCGGGCGAGCCGGCCGCGCAGCTGCGCGGTGGCGCGGTGGCGCGCGGTTTCGGAGCGGGATTCGCGCGCGCGGCTACCGCCCGTCGAGGATCCCGTCCTCGACGTCGGCGTCGGCGTCGCGCCGCGGCTTGCGCTCGGGTCGGCGGGGCGCCCGGCGCTCGTCGTGCCCGCCCCTTGCACCGGTGAGGGATGCCTCGGCGAGCGCCTTGCGCTCCTGGTTCGCCGCCCAGCCGAGGCCGATGAAGGCGAGCAGGGCGAACACGAACCACTGCAGCGCGTACGACAGGTGCGGGCCCTCGTCGCGCTCGGGGCGGGGCGCTGCGAGCGGGGGTTCCGCCGCGTCGTCGGGAGACTGCACGAGCAGGCCGTACGCCCCGGTGTAGGCCGGCGTACCGACGCGTGCGGCGAGCTCGTCGAGGTCGATCGTCGCGAGTTCGGTGCCGGTCGAGGTGCGCCCGGCGATCGTGCCCTCGCCGGCCTTGAGCCGCGCCTCGACCTCGATCTCGCCGGTCGGCGCCGCAGGGATGTCGCCCGGCCGGCCGTCGGGCGCCTCGGGGATCCAGCCGCGATCGACCATGAACACCGTGCCGTCGTCGAGGCGGAACGGCGTGATGACCTCGAAGCCCACGTTGCCGTTCAGCGGGCGGTTGCGCACGACGACCTCTTCGGCGGGCAGGTACTCGCCGGCGAGCGACACCACCTTCCAGCGCTGGTCGATGTCGAACGCCGTGGGATCGGGCAGGGCGTCTGCGACCGGGACCGCCTCGGCATCGTAGTTCGCGTCGATACGGGCGACCTCGGCGAGCGCCTCGGCGCGGCGGTTGAGCTGCCAGGTGCCGAGCGCCGAGCACGCGATCGCGAAGATCACGACGAGCACGAGATAGCCGGCCCAACGGCCGCTCAGCAGGAAGCGCCAGTCGTTCACGCGCGGCCTCCCGCCGCGGCATCCGCATCGTTCGCGTCACCGTCGAAGGCGGCGACCGAGACCGGGAACGCACGCGCCTCGAGGAAGTCGCGCAGGTAGCCGACGTGCTCGTCGCAGGCGAGCCAGGTCTTGCCGCGGTCGCCCGTGTGGATCTTCGGGTTGCGCCAGTCGATGCGCCACGTCGCGGTCGCCGTGCACGCGGCACGGGAGCAGACGGCGCCGTCGGGGGCGCCGGAGAACCCGCCGATCATCGCAGCCCGTCGCCTTCGTCCGACGGCGGTGCGGCCGGCGGCGCGGACGGCCCCGCGGGCAGCGCGCGGTCGGGACGCACGACGTGACCCGCCCGGCCCGAGCCCTGCGCGTTCGCGAGCACGACCGCGATGTAGGGGAGGAAGATCGCCCCCGCCGCGAACACCGCGAGCCACCAGCCGCGCGCGAACAGCATGGCGAAGATGCAGGCGACCCGGATCGTCATCGCGACCGTGTACTTGATCATGCGTGCGCGCCGCTCCGCTTCGGGGGAGGGCGGCAGCGAGGTGATCGACTGCTGCTTCATGCTGGGTCGCCGGGATCTGACGGCGCTCCTCTTGCGTCAAGCCTACGTCCGATACGACCGGACGGATGCCGTGAACGGGACGTTCTATGCTGAGACGGGCCGCTCGGCCCGCCCTCCCGCACGACCTTTGGAAACGGAGTCCAGCATGACGACGAGCCGCACCGTCCTGGTGACCGGTGGCAACCGGGGCATCGGCTACGCGATCGCCCGCGAATTCATCGCCCAGGGGCACCGGGTCGCCGTCACCGCCCGTTCGGGCGAGGGGCCCGAGGGGTCGCTCACGGTTCGCGCCGACGTCACCGACGCCGACTCGATCGACCGCGCCTTCACCGAGATCGAGGCCGAGCTCGGCCCCGTCGAGGTCGTCGTCGCGAACGCCGGCATCACGCGCGACACGCTCCTCCTGCGGATGAGCGAGGACGAGTTCACGAGCGTCATCGACACGAACCTGACGGGCGCGTTCCGCGTCGTCAAGCGCGCGTCGAAGGGCATGCTGAAGGCCCGCTTCGGTCGCATCGTGCTCATCTCGAGCGTCGTCGGCCTCTACGGCTCGCCGGGCCAGATCAACTACTCGTCGTCGAAGGCGGGCCTCGTCGGCATGGCGCGCTCGCTCACCCGCGAGCTCGGCGCCCGCAACATCACGGCGAACGTCGTCGCGCCCGGGTTCATCGAGACCGACATGACCGACGAGCTGCCCGAGGCGCAGCAGGCCGAGTACAAGAAGAACATCCCGCTCGGCCGGTTCGCCTCGCCCGACGAGGTCGCGCGCGTGGTCGCGTGGCTCGCGGGCGACGACGCCGGCTACATCTCGGGGGCCGTCATCCCGGTCGACGGCGGCCTCGGCATGGGGCACTGAGCCGACGCAGCCGGTACCGCTCGCACGAGGGGTCGAGACGCGAATACTGCGTCTCGACCCTTCGTCGCTCCTGACGCGGAGTCTCGAACCCCGATCGTCGGCCTCGGGTGTCGCGTCGAAGTTTCAGCCGCGCAGGCCGAGCACGGCGAGCACCTGCGCGAGGTCGGGCCGGTCGATCGCGACGTCGGCCTGCGCCCGCACGATCGGCTTCGCGCAGAACGCGACGCCCAGCGCGGCGCGGTCGAGCATGCGCAGGTCGTTGGCACCGTCGCCGACGGCGACGGTCCGGGCGATCGGGATGCCGCTCGCGGCGGCCCACTCCTCGAGCGCCGTGCGCTTCGCCTCGGCGTCGACGATCGGTCCGTCGACCCGGCCGGTGAGCCGACCGCCGTCGACGTCGAGCCGGTTCGCCCGGCAGAAGTCGAGTCCGAGCCGTTCGGCCAGCGGGTCGAGCAGCTCGTGGAAGCCGCCCGAGACCACGCCGACGCGGCCGCCGGCCGCATGCACCCCGTCGATGAGCTCCTGCACGCCCGGCGTGGGCGTCATGCGTGCGCGCACCTCGTCGAACACGGCCGTCTCGATGCCCGCGAGCGTCGCGACCCGCTCGCGCAGGCTCGCCGCGAAGTCGAGCTCGCCGCGCATGGCGCGTTCGGTGACGGCCGCGACGTGCTCGAGGCTGCCGGCCGCCTCGGCGAGCAGCTCGATGGCCTCCTCGCGGATGAGCGTCGAGTCGGCATCGAGCACGACGAGCGGGCCGCCGGAGCGGCCGTCCACCGCGGCGCTCACGCGTGGGTCCGGACGCGGGAGCCCTTGCCCACGACGGTGATGCCGCTGTCGGTCACGATGAAGCCGCGCGCGACGTCCTCTGCCCGGTCGACGCCGATGCGGGCGCCGGCCTCGACGACGACCTCCTTGTCGAGGATGGCGCGCTGCACCGTCGCCCCGGCATCGATGCGGGCCCGGTCGAACAGGATCGCGTCGGCGACGTGGGCGCCCGATCCGACGATCGCCCACGGCCCGATCACGCTGCGTTCGACGTGCGCGCCAGAGATCACCGAGCCGAGCGACACGATCGAGTCGATGACGGTGCCGAGCGAGCCGCGCGCGTCGCGCGTGAACTTCGCGGGCGGCGAGTTGAGCTGCTGGCTGAAGATCGGCCACTCCCGGTTGTAGAGGTTGAAGACCGGCAGCACCGAGATGAGGTCCTGGTGGGCCTCGAAGAACGAGTCGATCGTTCCCACATCGCGCCAGTAGTAGCGGTCGCGGTCGGTCGACCCCGGCACCTCGTTGCGCTGGAGGTCGTAGACGCCGGCGGCACCCTGTTCGACGAAGGCGGGGATGATGTCGCCGCCCATGTCGTGGCTCGATGAGGCCGTCTCGCCGTCGCGCAGCACGGCCTCGATGAGGGCGTCGGCGTCGAACACGTAGTTGCCCATCGACGCGAGCACCTCGCCGGGGGAGTCGGGCAGGCCGACCGGGTCGTTCGGCTTCTCGAGGAACCGGCTGATGCGCTCGGGGGAGGCGGGGTCGACCTCGATGACGCCGAACTGGTTCGCGAGCGAGATCGGCTGGCGGATCGCCGCGACCGTGGCCGCAGCGCCCGACTCGACGTGCGCGTCGACCATCTGGGAGAAGTCCATGCGGTACACGTGGTCGGCGCCGACCACGACGATGAGGTCCGGCCGCTCGTCGTAGATCAGATTGAGGCTCTGCAGGATCGCGTCCGCCGATCCCGAGAACCAGCGCTTGCCGAGGCGCTGCTGTGCGGGCACCGAGGCGACGTACGAGTTCAGCAGGCCGTTGAGGCGCCAGGTCTGCGAGACGTGGCGGTCGAGCGAGTGCGACTTGTACTGCGTGAGCACGACGACCTGGCGCAGGCCCGAGTTCAGGAGGTTCGAGAGTGCGAAGTCGATGAGCCGGTACTGGCCGGCGAACGGCACCGCGGGCTTCGCCCGGTCTTCCGTCAGGGGCATGAGCCGCTTGCCCTCGCCGCCGGCGAGGACGATACCGAAGACCTTGCGCGCAACCATGTGCCAACTGTAGCCAGACGTCGACGATTCGGCGCACCCGGTTTCGGAGCGTTTCACTCGACTTCGGACACGCGCCACGTGCCCTGCGCTAGCGTTGCAGCATGCGCGTCGACCTCCTCACCCGCGAGTATCCGCCCGAGGTCTACGGAGGTGCCGGCGTGCATGCCGCCGAGCTCGTGAGGGCCCTGCGGGCGAGCATCGACGTGCGCGTGCGCTGCTTCGGCGCGCCCCGCGACGAGGCCGGCACGACCGCCTATCCGGTGCCCGCCGAGTTCGCCTCGTCGAACCCGGCCCTGTCGACGATGGCGGTCGACCTGCTGATCGCGGGCGACACCGCCGGGGCCGACCTCGTGCATTCGCACACCTGGTACGCGAACTTCGCCGGCTTCACCGCCAAGCGGTTGCACGGCATGCCGCACGTGGTGACGGCGCACAGCCTCGAACCCCTGCGGCCGTGGAAGGCCGAGCAGCTCGGCGGCGGCTACCGGTTGAGCTCGTGGGTCGAGCACTCCGCCTTCGCCGACGCCGACGCGGTGATCGCCGTGAGCGACGGCATGCGCCGCGACATCCTGCGGTCGTATCCCGATCTCGACCCCGCCCGGGTGGAGGTCGTCTACAACGGCATCGACCTCGCCGACTGGGCGCCGTCGCACGACGCCGACGCCGTGCGCGCCCTCGGGGTCGACCCCGACCGCCCGTCGATCGTGTTCGTGGGCCGCATCACCCGCCAGAAGGGGCTGCCGTACCTGCTGCGCGCGGCGAGGATGCTGCCCGCCGACGTGCAGCTCGTCCTCTGCGCGGGCGCGCCCGACACCCCCGAGATCATGGCCGAGGTCGAAGGCCTCGTCGACGGCCTCCGCCGCGAGCGCGACGGCGTCGTCTGGATCGACCGCCACCTGCCCCGCAACGAGCTCACGGCGCTCCTGACCGCGGCGACGTGCTTCGTCTGCCCGTCGGTGTACGAGCCGCTCGGCATCGTGAACCTCGAGGCGATGGCGTGCGGCGCCCCGGTCGTGGGCACCGCGACGGGGGGCATCCCCGAGGTCGTCGACGACGGCGTGACCGGCGTGCTCGTGCCGATCGAGCAGGCCGACGACGGCACCGGAACCCCCCTCGACCCCGAGCGGTTCGTCGCCGATCTCGCTGCGGCGCTCACCCGTGTCGTGGCCGATCCGGCGCGCGCCGCCGAGATGGGGGCGGCGGGTCGCCGGCGCGCCGAGACGCACTTCGCGTGGGACGCGATCGCCGCCCGCACCATCGAGGTCTACGAGCGGGTGCTCGCCGGCTGAGCGTGCCGGCGTGCGTCGGGCGGGGTCGTCGCTCCCGATAGCATGGACGTATGGCGAGTGCGAGTACGAGTGCGACGACGGTCCTGCAGTTCAGCGATGTATCGGTGGTCCGCGACGGCAACACGATCCTCGACTCGGTGACGTGGAGCGTCGCCTCCGACGAACGCTGGGTCGTGCTCGGCCCGAACGGCGCGGGCAAGACCACGATGCTGCAGATCGCCGCCGCCGCGATGCACCCCACGTCGGGCAAGGCCGAGGTGCTGCAGGAGAAGCTCGGCAAGGTCGACGTCTTCGAGCTGCGGCCGATGATCGGGTTCGCCTCGACGGCGATGGCGCGTCGCATCCCGCGCGACGAGACCGTGCTCGACGTCGTGCTCACCGCCGCCTACTCGGTCACGGGTCGCTGGAACGAGGAATACGAGGGCATCGACCTGCGCCGTGCCGAGCGCGTGCTCAAGGAGTGGGGCCTCGAAGGCTTCTCCGGTCGCCGGTTCGGCAGCCTCTCCGATGGCGAGCAGAAGCGCGTGCAGATCGCCCGGTCGGTCATGACCGACCCCGAGCTGCTGCTGCTCGACGAGCCCGCCGCGAGCCTCGACCTCGGCGCCCGCGAAGAGCTCGTGGGCCTCCTCGGCGGCTACGCCGCGTCGCCCGCGTCACCCGCGATCGTCATGGTGACCCACCACGTCGAGGAGATCCCCGTCGGGTTCACCCACGCGCTGCTGCTGTCGAAGGGCGGCATCGTCGCGGCCGGGCCGCTCGCCGAGGCGCTCACGGCCGAGACCCTGTCGAAGACCTTCGACATGCAGATCGAGCTCACCGAGCGCGACGGCCGGTACGCCGCGCGTGCCGTCTGAGGCGTTCGGGCGCCGATTCTGCTAAACTCGTCAGCTGGCCCTACCGCCATCATGCTTTCCCACCAGTGAGCCGCACCGCGAAGGTGCCGTGTTCGCGCGGCGGGAGCTCGAAAACCATCCGATCGCTCAATCAACCGAAATCCAAGGAAGTCTCCATGAAGACCGACATCCACCCCGAGTACAACGCCATCGTCTTCCGCGACCTGGCTTCGGGCGCCACGTTCCTCACGCGCTCGACCGCGACGAGCGACAAGACGGTCGAGCTCGACGGTGTCACCTACCCGGTCATCGACGTCGAGATCTCGAGCGAGTCGCACCCGTTCTACACGGGCAAGCAGCGCATCATGGACTCGGCCGGCCGCGTCGAGAAGTTCAACCAGCGCTTCAAGAACTTCGGCAAGTAATCCTGCCGAACAGAAGGGGCGGGCGACTTCGGTCGCCCGCCCCTTCGTCATGCCCGCGCTCGGCGGGCGGGGCGGTCAGCCCCGGACCCGCACCGGCCAGGCGCCGGACGTCGTGAACTCGGGCTCGCCGTTCTGTCGGCGCCAGGCCTGATAGCTCTCGGCCTGGTCGCGGCACCAGTCGATCTGCCGGGCGTGCAGGTCGCCGACGGCGAGCGCCGCGAGTTCGGGATACGCCCGGGCGATCGCCTGCGCCACCCGACCCGCGGCGACCGCGTCGGCGCCCGCGTTGTGCGCGTCGTCGAGCGTCACGCCGTAGTGCGCGGCGGTCACGGTGAGCGTTCGCTTGCCCCGGCGGTACCGGTCGACGGCCTTGTCGATGACGAGCGGGTCGACGACCGGTCCGGGCCCCGGCAGCGGAGCGAGCCCGTACCGCTCGGCCTCGCGTGCGAGCACCGTGAGGTCGTAGGCCGCGTTGTAGGCGACGATCGGCAGCCCTCGTGCCGCGGCCGCCGCGAGCGCGTCGATGATCTCGGCGACGGCGGTGGCCGCGTTCTGCCCCTCGAGTCGGGCGCGCTCGGTCGTGACGCCGTGGATGAGCGACGCGGCCGTCGGGATCTCGACGCCGGGATCGACGAGCCACTCGCGCTGCTCGAGCACCTCGCCCGAGGGGCCGACCACGCCCACGTGCGCGGTGACGATGCGGCAAACGTCGACGTCGATTCCGGTCGTCTCGAGGTCGAAGACGGCGAGGTTGTCGGCCCACCCGGCCCGGTTCACTGCATCCATGTGCGACAGGCTATGCAGCCCCACCGTCATGACCCTCGCAGCGGCGCGCGTGTCCACCGGTTCCGCAGGTTCCGCGCGGTCGGCGTCCGTAGAATGGCGGGGATGATCGCCTCGCCGTACGCCTCAGCGCTCGACCGCATCCCCGTCAGGGAGCACCGCATCGAGGTCGAGGGCACCTCGACGGCCTGGTGGGAGTACGGCGACGCCGATGCACCTGTGCTCGTGCTCGTGCACGGCTTCCGGGGCGACCACCACGGACTGGAGCCGATCGTCGCGCAACTGCCCGGCTATCGCATCGTCTCGCCCGACCTGCCGGGCTTCGGCGCCTCGGCCGTGTTCGCCGACCGTGCGCACGACATCGACGGGTACGCGCGCTGGCTCGGCGCGTTCATCGACGCGGTAGGCATCACGGGCGACTACGACCTGCTCGGGCACTCGTTCGGCTCGATCGTGGCGAGCGCGGCCGTCGCACGCGACCTCGCACCGCGCAGGCTCGTCCTCGTCAACCCGATCGGCGCGCCGGCGCTCGAGGGGCCGCGGGGCGTCATGACGCGGCTCGCCGTGCTCTACTACAAGACGTCGGCCGCCCTTCCCGAACGCACGGGCTTCGCCCTGCTCCGCAACGGGGCGATCGTGCGGGTCATGAGCGTGACCATGGCGAAGACGCACGACCGCGAACTCCGCCGCTGGATCCACGACCAGCACGACCGCTATTTCTCCGACTTCGGCGACCGCGACCAGCTGCTCGAGGCGTTCCGCGCCTCGGTGAGCCATGACGTCAGCGAGTACGCCGCCGACATCGCGGTGCCCACCCTGCTCGTCGCCGCCGAGCGCGACGACGTGACGCCGCTCGCGGCGCAGCACCGGCTCGCCACCCGGTTCCCCGACGCGACGCTCGAGGTGATCCCCGAGGTCGGGCACCTCATCCACTACGAGACCCCCGGCGACGCCGCCGCACGCATCGGCCGCTTCCTCGGGGCGGGGGAGCAGGCGTGAAGATCGTCGTCGACTGCCGCTACACCCGCATCGGCCACCACGACGGCATCAGCCGCTTCACCGCGGGCATCGTCGGCGAACTCGCGAAGCTGCATCCGGTCACGATGCTCGTCAGCGACCACCGGCAGCTCGAGATGCTGCCGCCGCTGCCGTGGCAGCTCGTGAGCTCGCCGACGAGCGCACGCGAGCCGTTCGTCGCGCGGCAGGTGCGGCGGCTGCGCCCCGACGTCGTGTTCTCGCCCATGCAGACGATGGGCTCGTGGGGTCGCGACTACCGGCTGCTGCTCACGCTCCACGACCTCATCTACTACGAGAACCGCACGCCGCCGCGCGACCTCGCCGCGCCCATCCGGTTGCTGTGGCGCCTGTACCACCTCGCGTGGTGGCCGCAGCGGGTGCTCCTCAACCGGGCCGACGCTGTCGTCACCGTCTCGGAGACCACAGCCGGGCTGATCCGCGAGCACCGACTCACCAAGCGCCCCATCACGGTCGTGCCGAACGCGGCCGACGACCTCGCCGTGCCGGATCTGCCGCGCGTGCGCCCCGAGGGCCATCGCCTCGTCTACATGGGCTCGTACATGCCGTACAAGAACGTCGACACGCTCGTGCGGGCGACTGCGGCCCTGCCCGACCACGAGTTGCACCTGCTGAGCCGCATCAGCCCCGCCGAGCGCGAGCGGCTCACGCGGCTCGCCCCCGAGGCGCGGCTCGTCTTCCACGACGGCGTGACGGATGCGGCGTACGGCGAGCTGCTCGCGGGCGCGACGGCCCTCGTGCACGCGTCGAAGGCCGAGGGGTTCGGCATCCCGCTCGTCGAGGCGATGCGGCTCGGGACGCCCGTCGTCGTGAGCGACATCCCGATCTTCCGCGAGATCGGCGGCGACGCCGCACTCTTCTTCGACGCCGACCGGCCCGAGACGCTCGTCGAGGCGCTGCGCACCCTCGAGACCGACGACGTGTGGGAGCGGCGCTCGGCCGCGTCGGTCGAGGTCGCCGCCCGCTACACGTGGGCGAGATCGGCCGCTGCGCTCCTCGAGCTGATGCAACGGGTCGCCGCCGAGCCCGGCGGCCGTCGGAGGGGTCGCTGAGGAGCGCCGGCGACGTCGCGAATGTCGACCGCCGGCGTCAGCCCTCGGTACCCGTGAGCAGCTCGGGTTCGGCGAGCTCGAGCCCGTCGGCCGTCGCGGTCACGAGGTGGACGGAGCCGTTGGTCACGGTGTAGCCGGCACCCGGCAGCGTCCAGTCGCTCAGGTGCAGGATGAGCGAGTGGATGACGCCGCCGTGCGACACGACGACGACGCGGCCGCCGGGGTGCGCAGCCGCGATCTCGGCGAGCGCGGCGCTCGATCGCTCGATCACGGCGGAGCGGGTCTCGAGGCCCTCGATCGTGGCGGCCTGAGCCTCGACGGCAGTGCGTCCCGCGTGGTCGAGGCCTTCGAGCACGCCGTAGCTGCGCTCGGCGAGTGCGTCGACGTGCCCCTGCACCGGTACGCCGAGCGCACCGGAGATCAGCTCGGCGGTCTCGGCCGCGCGCGAGAGCGGGCTGGCGTAGACGGCATCCCACGTCGACTCGGCGAGCTCGGCGCCGACCTGCGCGGCCTGCCGACGGCCGGTCTCGTTGAGGGGGATGTCGGTGCGGCCCTGGATGCGGCGCTCGACGTTCCAGTCGGTCTCACCGTGCCGCACGAGCGCGATGGTCACCGGTTCGAGGCTGGTGGTGGCATCCGTCATGTCGGAGACTCTGCCACGGACGGACGGGCGATCACGAATCGAGCGCGGCCGCGAAGGCGGCCAGCGTCTCGCTCGCGCCCGCGTCGATCTTGACCGCTGCCCGCGGGTCGCCCTTCGTGGCGCCCCGGTTGACGATGACGACGGGCAGGCGGCTGCGCCGGGCCTGCTCGAGCAGTCGCATGCCGGAGTTGACGACGAGCGACGAGCCGGCGACGAGGAGCACGTCGGCCCCGGCGACGAGCGATGCCGCCGCACGGAACGTCGGCACGGGCACGAACTCGCCGAAGAAGACCACGTCGGGCTTCAGCACGCCGCCGCACACCGTGCACGCGGGGATCCGCATCGCGTCGACGTCGTCGATCTGGACGTCGCCGTCGGGGTTGAGCCGCACGGGCCGGCCGGCGTCGAGCCACGGGTTCTGCGTCGTGAGCTCGTGCGCGATCGCCTGGCGCGCGTAGTGCTGGCCGCACTCGAGGCACACGACCCGGTCCATGCCGCCGTGCAGCTCGACGACATGACGGCTGCCCGCCCGCCGGTGCAGGCCGTCGACGTTCTGCGTCACGACGCCCGACACGATGCCGGATGCCTCGAGGCGGGCGAGCGCGCGATGGCCGGCGTTCGGCGCAGCCGAGGCGAAGTCGCGCCAGCCGAGGTGGCTGCCCGCCCAGTAGCGTTTGCGCGCGGCCTCGGAGGAGAGGAACGTCTGCACCGTCATCGGCGTGCGCACGGGCGCGCCCTCGCCGCGATAGTCGGGGATGCCCGAGTCGGTGCTCACGCCCGCGCCCGTCAGCACCGCGACACGGGCGCCGCGCATGAGCTCGATCGCCTCGTCGATCCCCGCCGCCTGCGACCCGTCGGCGGGCCTGCGCCCGATCGTCTGCTCCACGTCGTCTCCCTTCGACACCCCTGAGAGTAAACGCCTTCGTTTTCCGGTTTGTTTCACGGACTGGCACTCTTGGATGGAGGAGATCCATGCACATCGAACGAGTCCGCGACGCGGCATCCGATGCCGTCGCCGATTACGCGAGGCTCACCGACGTCGCCCTGCGCAGCGTGCGCGAGCCCGAGGAGGGCCTCTACATCGCCGAGTCGGCGAAGGTGATCCGCCGTGCGATCGGCGCCGGCCACCGCCCGCGCTCCGTGCTCATGGAGGAGAAGTGGCTCGACGGGCTGGCCCCCGTGCTCGAGCCGTTCGACATCCCCGTGCACCTGGCCGACCCCGACCAGCTGGAGGAGATCACCGGGTACCGGGTGCACCGGGGTGCACTCGCGGCGTTCGAACGGCCCGAACTGCCCGATGTCGCCCGGCTCCTCGCCGGTGCGCGCCGCGTGGTCGTGCTCGAGGACATCGTCGACCACACGAACGTCGGCGCGATCTTCCGCTCGGTCGCGGCGCTCGGCGCCGACGCCGTACTCGTGTCGCCGCGCTGCGCCGACCCCCTCTACCGGAGGAGCGTGCGGGTCAGCATGGGCACCGTCTTCCAGGTGCCGTGGACGCGTCTTCCCGACTGGGAGCCGGCCGCGGCCCTGCTGCACGACGCCGGCTTCGAGATCGCCGCGCTCGCGCTCGCCGACGACGCGGTGCCGCTGCGCCGGCTCGCCGCCGAGGCACCCGATCGACTCGCGCTCGTGTTCGGGGCGGAGGGCGACGGGCTCAGCCGTCGAGCCCTCGCCGCCGCCGACCACGTCGTGACCATCCCCATGCGACACGGCGTCGACTCGCTCAACGTCGCCGCCGCCGCGGCCGTCGTGCTCTACGCCGTCGCCGCAGACCCCGAGGAGACCCGATGACGACGACCGACGACCGCGAGGCGCGCAAGCGCGTCTACCGCCGACGCCGGATCGTCGTCTTCAGCGCCCTCGCCGTTGTTCTCGCCCTCCTCGTCGGCGGCGGGGTGTACTCCGCGAACGCCCTCGGCGCCGCCGTTCCCGAGGCAACACCGGTCGTCGAGCAACCCGAACCCGTCATCGCGGCGCCGCAGGCGCTCGACCTGCCGGGCTACGGCGGCTATGCGGTCGGCGCCGTCGGCTTCGACGGCCTCCTCGCCGCGGGCGAGGCCGACCGCCAGATGGCGACCGCGAGCATCACGAAGATCATCACGGCGCTCACCATCCTGCAGGACCACCCGATCGCCGAGGGGGAGTCCGGTCCCGAGATCGAGTACACCGACGCCGACGTCGACATCTACTGGGACATGATCGCCCAGAACGGCTCCGTCGCTCCCGTCGAGGCTGGCGCGACGCTCACGCTCCAGGAGAGCCTCGAGGCGATGCTGCTGCCCTCGGGCAACAACTACGCGATCTCCCTGTCGAACTGGGCCTACGGCTCGGAGGCGGGGCTCGTGACCGCCGCCACGAAGTGGCTCGCCGACCACGGCCTCGCGAACACCCGAATCGCCGACTCGAGCGGCCTCTCGCTGGACAACGTGTCGACGCCGGCCGACCTCGTGAAGCTCGGCGAGCTCGCCCTCGCGGAGCCCGCGCTCGCGGCGATCGTCGCCACCAAGTCGGTCGACATCCCCGAGCTCGGCGAGCTCGACAACTCGAACAAGCTGCTCGGCACCCACGGCGTCGACGGCATCAAGACCGGCACCACCGACGACGCCGCCAACCTGCTCTTCTCGGCCGACTACGCCGTCGGCGACCAGACCGTGACGGTCGTGGGCGTCCTGCTCGGCGCCGAGAATCATGCGGTGCTGCGCGACGCCGTCGCGAAGCTCCTCGACAGCGTCGCCCCGGGCTTCCACGAGGTTGCCCCCCTCGAGGCCGGGCAGGAGCTCGCGAGCTACGACACCCCGTGGGGCGACACCGCGAAGGCGAGGGCCGCCGACGGGGCATCCCTCGTCGTCTGGAGCGACACCCCGGTCGAGGTCGAGGTGCACGCGAAGCCCGTCACGGTCGCGCCGGAGGGCGCGGACGTCGGCACCGTCGTCGTGCGCGCGGGCGACCAGGAGGTCACGGTGCCGCTCGTGCTCGACGCGGCGATCGACGACCCCGGCACGTGGTGGCGCCTCGCGAACCCCGACGGGCTCGCGCCGGCGACGGCTCAGTCGGGCAGCGAGTAGGGCCCAGCGTCGGGCCGCTTCGCCGAGATGAAGTCGCCCGACGACTGGTGCCGGATGCGACGCACGACCCACGGCACGAGGTACTCGCGCGCCCAGGCGAGATCTTCGACGCGTGCCTGTCGCCACGTCGTGGTGGGCACCGGCTCGGGCCTCAGCGCGTCGAGGTCGTTGTCGACGTTGAGCGCCGCGAGCACCATGCGTGCGACGGTGTGGTGCCCGAGCGCATTGAGGTGCAGTCGGTCGGGCGCCCACATGCGCTGATCCTGGATCTCGGAGAGCGCCCACTGGTCGGCGACGATGCAGTCGTACCTCGCGGCGATCGCGCGCAGGTTCTCGTTGTAGATCGCGACCTTGCCGCGGATGCCGCGGAAGACGGGGGAGAAGCCGACGTCGACGCCCGTGAAGATCACGATCGTCGCGTGGTCGCGGCTGAGCCGGTCGATCGCGTACTCGAACCGGGCCGAGATCTCGTCGGGATCGGTACGCGGCCGGATCACGTCGTTGCCGCCCGCCGAGATCGTGATGAGGTCGGGGCGCAGTGCGAGCGCGGGCTCGAGCTGCTCGTCGATGATCTGCTGGATGAGCTTGCCGCGCACCGCGAGGTTCGCGTACGCGAAGTCCTCGGTGCCCTGCGAGAGCACCTCGGCGACGCGGTCGGCCCAGCCACGGTGGCCGCCCGGCACCGTGGGCTCGGGGTCGCCGATGCCCTCCGTGAACGAGTCGCCGATCGCGACGTACCGAGACCAGGGATGCTGCTGGGTGACCATTCCTCCATTCTGCACACCCCGCCGGTTCGAGGTTGTCCGAGGGCTCCACTACCCTCGAACCAGTGAGTACCGCGACGCCTTCAGGAGCCCAGCCGGGCACGTCGGCCGCCGAGCACCTCTCACCGTCCTTCCCCGAGCGTGCGGCCTGGGGCACCGCGTCGAAGCTGCGGGCCTGGCAGGCCGAGGCCCTCGAGCAGTACCTCGCCGAACTGCCGCGCGACTTCCTCGCGGCGGCCACGCCGGGCGCCGGCAAGACGACCTTCGCCCTGCGACTCGCCGCCGAGCTGCGATCGCGCCGCATCATCGACCGGTTCACCGTCGTCGCCCCCACCGACCACCTCAAGCGCCAGTGGGCCGACGCCGCGGCCCGCGTCGGCATCCGCCTCGACCCGGGCTTCCGCAACGCCCACGGCCGGTCGGCCCGGCACTACCACGGCGTCGCCGTGACGTACGCGCAGGTCGCGATGCGCCCGGCCCTGCACCGCGAGCTGACGCTCTCGGGGCGCACCCTCGTCATCCTCGACGAGGTGCACCACGGCGGCGACACGCTCTCGTGGGGCGACGCGATCCGCGAGGCGTTCGAGCCGGCGACCAAGCGGCTGTCGCTCACCGGCACCCCGTTCCGCAGCGACACCGCCCCGATCCCGTTCGTGGAGTACGCACCCGATGCGAAGGGGGTGCGCCTCTCGCAGACCGACTACGACTACGGCTACGGTCGGGCGCTCGCCGACGGCGTCGTCCGTCCCGTCATGTTCATGGTCTACGCCGGGCACATGCGCTGGCGCACCAAGGCGGGCGACGAGATGGAGGCGAAGCTCGGCGAGGACAACACGAAGGACATCACGTCGTCGGCCTGGCGCACGGCGCTCGAGCCGACCGGCGAGTGGATCCCCGCCGTGCTGCAGGCCGCCGACCGCCGCCTCACCGAGGTGCGGCACTCGATCCCCGACGCCGGCGGGCTCGTGCTCGCGACCGATCAGACCGTCGCACGCGCCTACGCCGAGATCCTCGAGAAGATCTGCGGCGAGCCGGTGACCGTCGTGCTCTCCGACGACAAGGAGGCGTCGAGCCGCATCGAGGAGTTCTCGGCCAACGAGCGCCGGTGGATGGTCGCGGTGCGCATGGTGTCCGAGGGCGTCGACGTGCCGCGGCTCGCGGTCGGCGTCTACGCGACGAGCTCGTCGACGCCGCTCTTCTTCGCGCAGGCCATCGGCAGGTTCGTGCGTGCGCGCAGGCGCGGCGAGACGGCCTCGGTGTTCCTGCCGAACGTGCCGGTGCTCATGGCGCTCGCCTCCGAGCTCGAGCGGGCGCGAGACCACGCCCTCGATCGACGCGACGGCGACGCCGGTGACGACCCGGGCCTCGACGACGGGCTGCTCGAATCGGCCAACCGCGAAGACAAGGCCTCCGACGAGCTCGCCGACGAGTTCACCTGGCAGGCGATCGCCTCCGACGCGAGCTTCGACCGGGTGGTCTTCGACGGTACCGAGTTCGGCACGCTCGCCGAGCCCGGCAGCGACGAGGAGTTCGACTTCATCGGCATCCCCGGGCTGCTCGAGCCCGAGCAGGTCTCCGAGCTGCTGCGGCATCGACAGGCACGCCAGGCGCGTCGTCAGAGTGACCGGCGACGGCACGCGGCATCCACCGACGGCGGCGACGGTGAGGGCGAGACGGCCGCCGAACCGGTCGCCCTGTACCGCACGCTGAAAGAGCAGCGTTCGCTGCTCAACAGCCTCGTCGGCCTGTACGCCCGGCAGAACGGTCAGGCGCACTCGATGGTGCACGCCGAACTGCGACGGGCGTGCGGCGGGCCCGAGGTCGCGCAGGCGACGGTGACCCAGTTGCAGGCGCGCATCGAGTTGCTGCGGAAGCGGCTGTCGGGTCGTTGAGCTGACGCGCTGCCCGTGCGGTGCGCGCCGTGCCCGTGACCGGCCGCGGGTACGCGGCACAGAGGCGTGCCGCGTACCCGTTCGGCCCGGTCAGCCGATCGAGACCCGCTCGGTCGCACCGATTCCGGCGACGACCGCCGCCGCATCGAGCGCGGTCATGAGGTCGGCCGAGAGGTCGTCGACGTGCTCGAGCCCGACCGAGAGGCGGACGACGCCGTCGCCCGGCTTCGCGTCACCGGCCACCGGGCGGTGGGTGAGCGATGCGGGATGCTGCACGAGCGAGTCCACCCCGCCGAGCGACACGGCGTGGGTCACGAGCTCGCACGCCTCGGTGAACGCGACCGCCGCGTCGAACCCGCCGACGAGCTCGATCGCGATGATCGAACCGCCGCCGTCGAGCTGCCGGCCGACCAGGCCCTGCGGGTCCTGACCCGGGAGGCCGGGGTAGTGCACGCGCCCGACCGCCGGATGCTCCGACAGGCGCACCGCGAGCTCGCCGGCGGTCGCCTGCTGGGCGCGTACTCGCAGGGGGAGCGTGCGCAGTCCGCGGTGCAGCAGGTACGCCGCCATCGGGTGCAGCAGTCCGCCCGTGAGCGCACGTACCCGGCGCAGTCGCTCGACCCATTCGCGGTCGGCCGCGACGACGCCGCCCATGACGTCGCCGTGGCCGCCGAGGTACTTCGTCGCGCTGTGCAGCACGAGCCGGGCGCCGTGCTCCGCAGGGCGTTGCAGCACGGGCGTGGCGAACGTGTTGTCGACGAGCAGCGGCACCTCGCCCGCCGCAGTGGCGAGACGACCGAGGTCGACGAGCTCGAGGGTCGGGTTCGCGGGCGTCTCGACGACGACGAGGCCCGTGTCGGGCCGGATCGCCGCCGCGACCTCGTCGACCGTCGCCCACGTCACCTCGGTGCCCAGCAGCCCGCTCGCGAGCACGTGGTCGGTACCCCCGTAGAGCGGCCGCACCGCGACCACGTGCGGTCGACCCGCAGAGGTCGTGGCGATGAGCACCGCGGCGAGCGCCGCCATGCCGCTGCCGAAGGCGACGGCGCCGTCGGTGCCCTCGAGCCCTGCGAGCGACTCCTCGAAGCGGGCCACTCCGGGCTGCCACAGTCGCTGGTACACGGCCGACCGGCCCTCGCCGAGGTCGTGGCCCGTCGCGAGCTCCTCGTACGAGAGTCCGCCGGTCTCGACCGAACCGAGCGGGTTCGTGGTCGAGAAGTCGATCGTGGGCACATGAGATCCGCTCTCTCGGACACCGCTCATTCCGCCGTGCACGGCGCGGGTCTCGAGATGCGACGACGATGTCTGCATGGCTCGCACTGAAGCAGATTCTGTCGCGAACTACAACTCGGGTCGCACGATCGCTAAGATGTGATTGAAATCTCGAAGTATCTGCAATCTCTCGCGAATGAGGTGCACGCATGGCGCAGAAGCCAGAACTCGATCGCGTCGACCGGGCGCTCCTGCAGGCGCTGTCGACGAACGCCCGCGCATCGGGTGCCGCCCTCGCCGCCGAGGTCGGCGTGGCCGAGTCCACGGTATCGCTCCGACTGCGTCGGCTGCAGTCGCTCGGCACGGTGCGCGGCTACCGCGTCGACGTCGACCTCGCGTCGCTCGGCGTCTCGCTCCAAGCGCTCATCGCCGTGCGACTCGTGAAGCACGACCGGGGCGAGATCGACGCCTTCCGTGCACAGGTGCCGCACCTGCCCGGGGTCCTCGGCGTGTTCCACATGGCCGGCGCCGAGGACTATCTCCTGCACGTCGCCGCACGCGACGCCGAAGAGCTTCGTGAGTTCGTGCTCAACCACCTCACCGGCCACCCCGCGGTCGCCCACACCGAGACCAACCTCATCTTCGAGCACGTCGACGGCGACGGTTGGAACAAGCTCGTCGGCTGACACGGGCTGGTCCGCCCGCCACGTCTTCGGCGATCGCCACGGTTTCGGATCATCTCGGGCCGGGGCATCCGTGTTCGTGGCGATCGCCGAGACGGTGGTGCCGGGGATCCCGCCCGAGCTCCCGGTTCGGTCGTCCGAAATGCTGCCAATCCTGCGGAATCGCGCGGCTCGACGCATCGTGGCCGATAGCGTGGTCGTCGGCCGTGACGCGGCCGCGCGATGACGCGGGCCCACGACCGTCTCGGCCCGCGCCCGCCATGATCGAGGAGGCACGATGACCGACGAGTCGCCGAAGGGCACGCCGGCCGATCGCGACCGCTGGCGGAAGTACCTCGCCGCCGAGCGGGCCGAGGCGGCCGTCTATCGTGAGCTCGCCGCACGCCGCGACGGCGAGGAGCGCGAGATCCTGCTCGCCCTCGCCGCCGCCGAAGGACGCCACGAGGCGCACTGGCTCGCACTGCTCGGCGGCGACGACTCGGGAGTTCCGCGTGCCGACGTGCGCACGCGCCTGCTCGCCTCGCTCGCACGTCGTTTCGGCTCGATCTTCGTGCTCGCCCTCGCGCAGCGCGCGGAGGGCCGCTCACCCTACGCCTCCGACCCCGACGCGACCGCGGCGATGGCCGCCGACGAGCGCATCCACGGCGAGGTCGTGCGCGGGCTCGCCGCACGCGGCCGCCGCCGGCTCGCGGGCACCTTCCGCGCCGCCGTGTTCGGCGCGAACGACGGGCTCGTCTCGAACCTCGCGCTCGTGCTCGGCATCGGTGCGACGGGCGTGCCCGCGAGCGTCGTGCTGTTCACCGGCGTCGCGGGACTGCTCGCCGGCGCGCTGTCGATGGGCGCGGGGGAGTACGTGTCGGTGCGATCGCAACGCGAGCTGCTCGAGGCGTCGGCGCCCGACCCCACCGCACGCGAGGCGCTGCCGCACCTCGACGTCGACGCCAACGAACTGGCCCTCGTGTACCGTGCCCGCGGCATGGAACCCGATGAGGCCGTCGAGCACGCCGCCCTCGTCGTCGCCCGCGTGCAGGCCGCCGAGCTCGCGCAGTCGCCGACCGACGCGCTCGCGATCGAAGCCGACGACGACGAGGCGATCGGCACGGGCATGGCGGCCGCGATCTCGAGCTTCTGCTTCTTCGCCTCCGGGGCGCTCATCCCCGTGCTGCCGTACCTGTTCGGCATGAGCGGCATCGCGGCGGTCGTGACGGCCACGGTGCTCGTGGGCATCGCGCTGCTCGCGACCGGGGCGACCGTGGGCCTCCTCTCCGGTGCGTCGCCGCTCAAGCGGGCCCTGCGCCAGCTCGCGATCGGACTCGGCGCCGCCGCGGTCACCTATCTTCTGGGGCTCGCGTTCGGGACGACGATAGGCTGATCCGCCGAGCCGGCCCGAACGCACCACCTCGAGGAGCACCATGCACCGTCCCGTCGCACTCATCACCGGCGCGGGTCGTCGCAACACGATCGCCTGGGCGATCGCGACCCGGCTCGCCGCCGACGGCTGGGACATCGCCTTCAGCCACCTCGCCGACTACGACCGCCGCATGGGTCTCGGCGGCGACCCCGACCGCGACCCGGCATCGCTCGAGGCCGAACTGCGCTCGATCGGCGCCCGTGCGGTCGGCCTCGACGCCGACCTGGCCGAGCCCGCGGTGCCCGCGCGGCTCGTCGCCGAGGCATCCGCGTCGCTCGGCCCCGTCAGCGCCCTCGTGCTCTCGCACGCGCAGAGCGTCGACTCGGGTGTGCTCGACACTTCGCTCGAGAGCTTCGATCGCCACTTCGCCGTGAACACGCGCGCCGCGCTGCTGCTCGTGCAGGCGTTCGCCGCGCAGGTGCCCGCGGGCGGCGGCAGCATCGTGGCGCTCACGAGCGACCACATCGTCGGCAACGTGCCGTACGGCGCCTCGAAGGGCGCGCTCGACCGGATCGTGCGGGCGTCGGCGCGCGAGCTCGCGGCGCTCGGCATCACCGCGAACCTCGTGAATCCCGGCCCGGTCGACACCGGCTGGATGGACGAGGCGACCCGCGTGGCGCTCACCGCGCAGCAGCCGACCGGTCGACTCGGCACACCCGACGACACCGCGAAGCTCGTGCGCTTCCTCGTCTCCGACGATGCGCGCTGGGTGACTGGCCAGCTCATCCACAGCGACGGCGGCTTCTCGATCTGAGGATCTCGCCGTACCGGCTCCGCGCGCGAGCGCGTCGATCCGTGGTCAGTCGGCCGGGGCGGTGACGAAGTCGATGAGCTCCTCGACGCGGCCGAGCAAGGCCGGCTCGAGGTCGCCGTAGCCGCGCACCCGGCCGAGGATGTGCTGCCAGGCCCGAGCGATGTCGGCCTGGTCGGCGTGCGGCCAGCCGAACGCCTCGCACACGCCGTGCTTCCACTCGGTGCCGCGTGGGATGACGGGCCAGGCCTGCTTGCCGAGGCGGGCGGGCTTCACCGACTGCCAGACGTCGATGAACGGATGCCCCACCACGAGCACGTGCGCCCGGTGCGGGCCGCGCGCGACCGCGTCGGCGATGCGCTGCTCCTTCGAGCCCGGCACGAGGTGGTCGACGAGCACGCCCGCCTTGCGACCCGGCCCCGGCCGGAACTCGGCGAGCACGTCGTCGAGCACGTCGACGCCCTCGAGATACTCGACGACGACGCCTTCGACCCGCAGGTCGGCACCCCAGACCTTCTCGACGAGCTCGGCGTCGTGCCGGCCCTCGACGAAGATGCGGCTCGGCAGGGCGACTCTCGCGGGCCCTCCCTGCTCGACGGCGAACGAGCCGGAGGCGGTGCGCAGGCGGCCCACCGGGGCCTTCGGCTTGGGCTTCACGAGCTGCACGGCGCGCCCCTCGACGAGGAATCCGTGACCGAGCGGGAACAGCCGGCGCTTGCCGAAGCGGTCCTCGAGCACGACGCTGCCCTGCTCGATGCCGACGACGGCGCCGCAGTAGCCCGACTCGGCGAGCTCGACGACGAGGTCGCGCTCGGCCTCGACGGTCGGGATCACGGTGCGGCCGTGGGCCTTCCAGTCGCCGGCGAGCACGTCGCTGCCGTAGCGGTCGAAGGGGTCGGCGTCGAGTGGAGGGGTCGCAGGCACCGGTCGAGGCTATCGGAGCACCGGTCGCCGTCGCGCGAGGCGCACTGGCGAGTGGGCCGACGTCGGTCGGCGACGTGTCATCGGCGCGTCACCGGAAGTCGCGCGACCGCGTCTGCGCCTGCACCGTGAGCGGCTCGAAGCGGTCGACGACGAGGTTCGTGACCCCCTCCTTCGAGCGTTCGAGGATGCCGCGGACGACCATCGCCGGTGCTTCGCGGGCGATGCGCCGGTAGCGGTTCCAGACGCCGACGCCGGCGATCACGTTGAGCGTGCCCGACTCGTCCTCGAGGTTCAGGAAGGTGATGCCCGAGGCCGTCGCCGGCCGCTGGCGGTGGGTCACGACGCCGCCGACCTCGACCCGGCGCCCCGACTCGACCTCGCGCAGACGGTCGATGCGCACGGCCCCGCGCTCGTCGAGCCGTTCGCGGACGTGCCGGATCGGATGGTCGTCGGGGGAGATGCCGGTCGCCCACAGGTCGTACACGACCTGCTCGGCGGGCGAGAGCATCGGCAGGAGCGGGGGCTGCACCACGACGACGGAGCCGGGCAGGAACTCGGCGCGATCCTGCGCCGCCTCGCCCGCGAGCCACAGCGCCTCGCGGCGTGCGAGCCCGAAGCCCTCGCAGGCGCCCGCCGCGGCGAGGGCCTCCAACTGCTCGGTGTCGAGCGCCGCGCGCCGGGAGAGGTCGCCCAGGTCGCGATACGGCCCGTGCGCCTCGCGCTCGTCGACGATGCGCTGCGCCACCTCGACGCCGATCGACGAGACGTCGGCGAGTCCGAGCCGCACCGCGAAGGCACCGTCGCGACGGTGCTCGGCCGACCGGTCGGGGGCGTCGAGGTCGAAGTCCCCGATGTCGGGCTGGTCGGGGCACGCGCACGCCGCCATGCCGGTCGGCGTGCGGCGGCCGGACGACGCCCGCCCCGGTGCATCCGCGTCGACGACTGCTTCGAGCCCCGCGTGCACGCCCGACCGCAGCACGTCGGGGCGCAGCACCCGCACCCCGTGCCGGCGTGCGTCGGCGGTGAGGGTCTGCGGCGAGTAGAAGCCCATCGGCTGGGCGCGCAGCAGCGCCGCGAGGAACGCGGCGGGGTAGTGCAGCTTCAGCCACGAGCTCGCGTAGACGAGCAGGGCGAACGAGAGCGCGTGGCTCTCGGCGAAGCCGAAGTTCGCGAACGCCTCGATCTTCTCGTAGATCGCCTGCGCGTCGTCGTCGCTGAGGCCGTTGTCGGCCATGCCCTCGAAGAGCTTCTCGCGCAGCTTCGAGATCTTCTCGACCCCGCGCTTGGAGCCCATCGCCCGGCGCAGCAGGTCGGCGTCGGCGGCGCTGCAGCCGCCGACGGCGACGGCCATCTGCATGAGCTGCTCCTGGAAGAGCGGCACGCCGAGCGTGCGCTCGAGCACCGGCTCGAGGTTCGGATGCAGGTAGCTCACCGCCTCTTCGCCCGTGCGCCGCCGGATGTACGGGTGCACCGCACCGCCCTGCACCGGCCCCGGCCGGATGAGCGCGATCTCGACGACGAGGTCGTAGTACTCGCGCGGCTTCAGGCGGGGGAGCGTGCCGATCTGCGCCCGGCTCTCGACCTGGAAGACGCCGATCGAGTCGGCCCGGCAGAGCATGTCGTAGACCGCCGGCTCCTCCTTCGGGATCGACTGCAGCTCCCACGTCTCGCCCGTGTGCTCGCGTACGAGGTCGAACGTGTACTGCAGCGCGGCGAGCATGCCGAGCCCGAGCAGGTCGAACTTCACGAGGCCCATCCAGGCGCAGTCGTCCTTGTCCCATTGCAGCACCGTGCGGCGCTCCATGCGCGCGTGCTCGATCGGGCAGACCTCACCCACCGGCCGGTCGGTGAGCACCATGCCGCCCGAGTGGATGCCGAGGTGGCGTGGGAACCCGAGCACCTGCTCGGCGAGCTCGATCACGGGCGCCGGGATGTCGTGGTCGTCGGTCTCGACCACCGCGCCCCAGCGCTCGACCTGGCGCGACCACGCGTCCTGCTGCCCGGCCGAGTAGCCGAGCGCCTTCGCCATGTCGCGCACCGCGACCTTCGGCCGGTAGCTGATGACGTTCGCGACCTGCGCGGCGTTCTGCCGGCCGTACTTCTCGTAGACGTACTGGATGATCTCCTCGCGCCGGTCGGAATCGAAGTCGACGTCGATGTCGGGCTCCTCGTCGCGGAGCGCCGAGAGGAACCGCTCGAACGGCAGGCCGAACTTGATCGAGTCGACGGCGGTGATGCGCAGCGCGTAGCAGACGGCCGAGTTCGCGGCCGAGCCGCGTCCCTGGCAGAGGATGCCGCGGCTGCGCGCCTCCCGGACGAGATCGTGCACGATCAGGAAGTAGCCGGGGAAGTCCTTCTGCTCGATGATCGCGAGCTCGTGCTCGAGCCGGGCCTGCACCGCATCGGATGCCTCGGGGTAGAGCTCCGCAGCACCCTGCCGAACGAGCTCGCGCAACCAGCTCATCGGTGTGTGCCCCTCGGGCACCTCTTGACGGGGGAGCCTGGGCTTGGCGCTGCGCAGCGTGAAGCCGAGCTCCTCGGCGAGCGTGACCGAGTGCTCGACCGCGCCCGGGTACCTCGCGAACCTGGCCTGCATCTCGGCACCGCTGCGCAGGTGCTGGCCGTCGGAGGCCGGCAGCCACCCGTCGAGCTCGTCGAGGCTGCGCCGGGCCCGAACGGCGGCGAGCGCGTTCGCGAGCCGGTGCTCGGGCGGGGTCGCGTAGTGCACGGCGTTCGTCGCGACGACCCGCAGCCGGGCACGCTCGGCGAGGCCCGAGAGCAGGTCGTTCGCCCGCTGGTCGGTCGGGTGCCCGTGGTCGAAGAACTCGACGACGACCTGGTCGCGCCCGAACAGCGCGACCAGTCGGTCGAGCTCTCGCCATGCGCCATCCGCACCGTCGGTCGCGAGCGCCCGCCTGACCGCCCCCTTGCGGCACCCCGTGAGCACCGTCCAGTCGCCGCCGGCCCGCGCACCGAGGTCGTCGAGGTCGTAGACCGGGCGGCCCTTCTCGCCGCCCGCGAGCTGTCCGGCCGTGATCGCCGCGGCGAGCCGGTGGTAGCCGGCCTCCTGCCGCGCGAGCACGAGCAGGTGCTCGCCCTCGGGATCGGCCGCACCCATCTGCGGCGCGGAGAGCCCGAGCGAGAGCTCGGCCCCGAAGACGGTCGTGAGCTCGGTGAAGCTCTCAGCCGCCTCGGCGAAGCGCACGATGCCGTAGAAGCCGTCGTGGTCGGTCACGGCGAGCCCCGTGAGGCCGAGCCGGTGCGCCTCCTCGACGAGCTGCTCGGGCGCCGAGGCGCCGTCGAGGAAGCTGTAGTTCGTGTGCGCGTGGAGCTCGGCGTACGGCACGACGGGGCCCTCGGGGGCGGTGAGCCCCTCGCTCGGCCGGTAGGGCTGGCGCTTGCGGCTGAACGCCGGGCCGTCGCCCCCGTCGGCGATGAGCTTCGACGGGCTCGGCCTGCGGCGGTCGCTGAGCTTGCGCTCGAGCTCCGACCACGGGATCTCTGGGTTGTTCCAGCCCATCAGCGGCTGTCCCTCCGTGCGGTGGCCATCAGTCGTACCTCGCCTCGGCCCACCAGCCGTCGGCGTCGCGCACGAGCAGCCACGCGCAGCCGTCGTGGTCGACGAGCTGGAACCGGTGCACGCGGCGGGCGTGCTCGTCGTCCCACCAGCGCTCGACGACCGGCCACGGCCCCGCCCAGGCGCGCACCCGTGCCGGCGCGGCGCCGCCGACCGCGAACGTCTCGGGGGGCGACGAGATCGCCCCCCGCTCGTCGATCGCGACGGGCGCGCTCGCCGCGTCGAGCAGGGCGACCGGATGCCGCTCGCGGAAGACGCTCGCCGGTGCGAGCGCCGGCAGGCTGCCCGGCCACGGTGCCTCGCGTCGCTCGGGCGGGCGGTCGCCCCACGGCACGAGCACCTGCCGGTCGGCGAGCATGCGACCGCCGCCGACGGCCGCCGTGACGACGCCCTCGTGCCCGAGCATGCTCTGCACCCGGGTGAGCGCGTGGTGCACCCGCTCGTCGGGCCCGCGGCCCCAGAGGCCCTCCTCGTGGTTCGCCGTCCCGTCGACCCGTTCGGGGATCACCCGCAACGCCGTGATCGGCGAGGCGAGCCCGCTGTCGGCCGTGCCGGCACCCTGCAGCTGCCAGCGCACCCGGTCGACCACGTCGGCTGGGGTGAACCAGCGCGGATGCAGCCAGCTGCGACTCGACCGGCCACCGCGTTCGTCGTCGAGCTCGACGCGGATCGCCGTGCAGACGAGGCGGACCGCCCGCATGCGGTCGATGAACTCCTCGGCCCGCACCCGGAACGCGAAGGCGAGCTGGTCGATGCGGTCGAGCGGGGGTTCGAACTCGGCGAGCACCTCGAACTCGGGTGGCGGTGTGCGGGCAGCCACGCCGGTGGACTCGCGCCCGGCGGCCCGGTCGTGGGCGAACGCCCCGGCCGCCCCGAACCGCCGGCGCACGTCGTCGGCGGGCAGCGCCGCGAACTCGCCGAGGGTCCGCACACCGAGCCGGTTCAGCAGCACCCGGGTGCGCTCGTCGACCACGAGGCCGACGGGCAGTGGGGCGAGGAACCCGGCCGCGCCGCCCGGCTCCACGATGCCGACGTCCGGTGCGGCCCGCACCGCCCGCGCCGCCTGCTCGGCGGCGAAGGGCCCGTCGGCGACCCCGACGCGAACTTCTGGGCCGAGCTGCGTCACGGTGTCGAGCAGCGCCCGGGCCGCGGCATCCTCACCGCCGTAGTAGCGGGCCGGTCCGCGCGCACGCATCGCGAGCGTGCCCGGCCGCACGACCTGGACGCCCGGCACGGCGCCTTCGACCCGCCGCACGACGGGTTCGAAGGCCCGCACGTCGAGCACCGGGTCGTACGCCAGCACGGTGAGCGCGGGGGAGCGGTACTGCGCCTCTCGGAGCCGGAGCCCCCGTTTCACCCCGTCGCGACGTGCCGCCGCCGAACACGAGTGCACGGCACCGCGGTCGGTGAGCGCGATCGGGGCGTCGAGGTCGAGCCCGGCCTCGCGGGCGGCGGCGAACACCGGCCAGTCGGGGCACCAGAGCACGATCGAGCGGGTGGGGGAGCCGGGCATCATGCCGGCCTCCGGAACTCGCCGTGCAGCACGGGTGCGAGCCCGGGCCCGCCGGCCGACGGGGCGGCTTCGGACGACGAGAGGACGCCGGCCGGTCGGGCGGCCCCCGCCTCGGCCATCGCCGCGAACCCGAGCGACCGGTCGGGCAGCCGCAGCCGAGACCGGCGCCGCTTCACGAACGATCCCCGCCCGGCTGCGCTCACCACGACCTCGCGCTCGTCGAGCAGGCCGTGGCCGACCCCCAGCCCGTGCCACTCGCTCGCCTCGACCTCGAGGCTCGCGTCGCTGCCCGGCCAGGCGCCGGCGGCGATGAGCACGGCACCGCGCTCGCGCAGGCGGGCGGCGAGCCGGGATGCCTCGGCGGGGGCGACGCGCTCGGTCGGCCGCACCGCGACGACGGGGATGACGTCGGCGAGCGCCGCGACGACCGGCAACCACTGCCGACCCGGTTCGGGCACGAGCACGAGCCGGTCGAGGTCGATGCCGAACCGCGCGGCGGCCTCGACGCCGAACTCGGGCATACCGACGACCGCGACCCAGCGCCCGCTCGCCGACGGGGTCGCGAGCAGCGCCATCACGAGGGTGGTCGACCCGCGTGCCTCGACGACGGTGCCCTCGCGCAGGCTGCCGCCCGGCAGGAGCCCGGCGAAGGCGGGATGGGTCGGCACCGCCCGGGTGTCGAGCCGGGTCGCCTGCATTCCGTGGATGCGCGCCTGCAACTCGTCGACCCGCTCGAGGCGGGCCGTCGACGAGGAGAGGGGAGCAGCCGGCGTCACCCATCAAGTTTCGAACACATGTTCGAATGTGGCAAGTCGTCGAAACCGAACGTCCGCAACCGCCCCGAGAAACGCGAAAGGGCCGGATCTTCCGATCCGGCCCTTTCGACCCACGTGCGCGAGGGGGGACTTGAACCCCCACGCCCTATACGGGCACTAGCACCTCAAGCTAGCGCGTCTGCCAATTCCGCCACCCGCGCGTGGTTTCCGCTGATCTCTCAGCGGCCGTAGAAGACATTAGCACGGTTTCGAGAGGGCATTTGACCAAACGATCGCAGCCGGTGCCTCCCGCAGCGGAAACCCCGGATGAGACGAACGAAACTCGCGGGGGAGCCGGTACCGACTAGCGTGGAACGCATGGCCGAGGCATCCGCGAACCCCGACACCCAGCTCGATGAGACCGCGGTGATCGCCCGCGACCTCATCCGCTTCGACACCTCGAACTACGGCAACGGTCGCGCGAACGGCGAGCGCGAGGCCGCCGAGTACGTCGAAGCGCGTCTCGCCGCGCTCGGCCTCGAGCCGCGGATGTTCGAACCCGAGCCGCGCCGCACGAGCGTCGTCGCACGCGTGCCGGGGCGCAACCCCGAGAAGCCGGCACTCGTCGTGCACGGCCACCTCGACGTCGTACCCGCCGACGCACGCAACTGGAGCGTCGACCCCTTCGCGGGCGAGATCCGCGACGGCATGCTCTGGGGCAGGGGCGCCGTCGACATGAAGGACATGGACGCGATGATGCTCGCCGCCCTCGGCGACGTGCTCGCCGACGGCGGTCAGCCCGAGCGCGACCTCGTCATCGCGTTCTTCGCCGACGAGGAGGCCGGCGGGGGAGCGGGCTCCGGCTGGCTCGTCGACCACCACCCCGAGCTCTTCGCGGGCGCGACCGAGGCGATCAGCGAGGTCGGCGGCTACTCCATAACGGTCGGTGGCCGTCGCGCCTACCTGCTGCAGACGGGCGAGAAGTCCCTGCTCTGGATCAAGCTCGTCGCCCGCGGCGTCGCGGCGCACGGCTCCCGGCTCATCCGCGACAACGCGATCACGAAGCTCGCCGAGGCGATCGCGACGCTCGGTCGCACCGAGTGGCCGATGCGCCTAACCGACACGACGCGAGAACTGCTGGCCGAGATCGCCGCCGTCCTGGGCGTCGACCCCGAGCAGGTCTCGCCCGACGAGCTCGCCCTCGCGACCGGATCGGCATCGGGATTCATCACGGCGACCCTGCGCACGACGTCGAACCCGACGCTGCTGGAGGCCGGGTACAAGCACAACGTCATCCCCGACCGCGCCGAGGCGCTCGTCGACATCCGCACCCTCCCGGGCGAGGAGGAGGCGGTGCTGGCCGAGGTGCAGGCGCTCGTGGGCGACGACGTCGAGATCGAGATCGTGCACCGCGACGTCGGGCTCGAGAGCCCCACGTCGGGCAGTCTCGTCGACGCCGTCAAGCGATCACTCGAGACGCACGACCCGGGCGCGCCCGTGTTCCCGTACCTGCTGTCGGGCGGCACCGACAACAAGGCGCTCAGCCGCCTCGGTATCGCGGGCTACGGGTTCGCGCCGCTGCGCCTGCCCGAAGGCTTGGACTTCCCTGCGATGTTCCACGGCGTTGACGAGCGGGTGCCGCTCGACGCACTAGTCTTCGGTAGGCGGGTCCTTCGCGACCTGCTCCTCGAGTACTGACCGGCGAGTCGTCGGCGCAGCGGCCCGCGATCGGCCCGCGCCCGGAAGGCTTGCGCACACCTCCGACTTCCGCGGAGGCGGAAGGCGGATGCACCACGTGATCGAAGCGCTCATCCTCGGATTCGTCCAGGGCCTCACCGAGTTCCTCCCGATCTCCTCGAGCGCCCACCTGCGCATCCTCGGCGAGTTCCTCCCGGGCGCCCAGGACCCGGGCGCGGCGTTCACCGCGATCACCCAGCTCGGCACCGAGACCGCGGTCGTCGTGTTCTTCTGGCGCGACATCGTGCGCATCGTGTCGCACTGGTTCGGGTCGTTCACCGGACGGGTGCCCCGCAACGACCCCGACGCGCGCATGGGCTGGCTCATCATCATCGGCTCGATCCCCATCGTCGTGTTCGGGCTGCTGTTCCAGGACGAGATCGAGACCGTCCTGCGATCGCTCTGGATCACCGCGACGATGCTCGTCGTGTTCGGCATCATCCTCGGCCTCGCCGACTGGGCGGGAGCCAAGCGCCGCAAGCTCGACGAGCTGACCTACCCGCACGGCATCCTCTTCGGCCTCGCCCAGTCGCTCTCGCTCATCCCCGGCGTCTCCCGCTCGGGCGGCACGATCACGATGGGCCTGCTGCTCGGCTACGAGCGGGCGGCGGCCGCGCGGTACGCCTTCCTGCTCGCGATCCCGGCGGTGTTCGGCAGCGGGCTCTTCCAGCTCGTGAAGAGCCTCGACGAGCCCAGCGTCTACAGCCCGCTCGAGACCGCGGCCGCGACGGGCGTCGCGTTCCTCGTGGCGATCCTCGTGATCGCGTTCTTCATGAAGTGGATCTCGAAGCACAGCTTCCTGCCGTTCGTGATCTACCGCATCGCGCTCGGCGGGCTCATCTTCTTCCTGCTCGCGAACGGCACGCTCCAGCCCCTCTGAGGGCCATCCTGAACCGGGATGCCTCCGCCGGAGGCATCCCGATCGGACGCGCCCGCGGGCGCAGGTCACTGCATCAGCGCCGGAGGCGGCCGGACGCGTCAGGGAGCCGCAGGCCCCCGGCCGTCGGCACGTCCCTCGGGGCCGTCGCCGCGGCGGCGCAGGTAGCGCTCGAACTCCTGGGCGATCGCCTCGCCGCTCGCCTCGGGCGCGTCGACGGCGTCGCGCGCCTGCTCGAGCTGGGCGATGTAGCCCGCCATCTCCTCGTCGTCGGCGGCGAGCGCGTCGACGCCCGCCTCCCATGCCTGCGCCTCGGTCTCGAGGGTGCCGCGGGGGATCGAGAGCCCCGTCAGCTCCTCGAGCTTGCCGAGGAGGGCGAGGACGGCCTTCGGCGACGGCGCGTTGTGCACGTAGTGCGGAACGGAGGCCCACAGCGACACCGTCGGGATGCCGAGCCGCTCGGCGCGGTCGGCGAGCACGCTGAGGATGCCGACCGGTCCCTCGTAGGTGGAGCGCTCGACGCCCAGCGCTTCGCGCACCTCGGGGTTCTCGCTCGACGCGAACACGGTCAGCGGGCGCGTGTGCGGCGCGTCGGCGAGCATCGCCCCGAGCATCACCATGCCGTCGATGTCGGCCGCGAGGGCCGCGTCGATGAGCTCGGCGGCGAACGCCTTCCAGCTGCGGGCGGGTTCTGCGCCCATGAGCACGTGCAGGCCGGATGCTCCGGGGCCGGTGACCGGTTCGTCGAGGTCGCCCTCGCCGCCGCTGGGGCCGAGGACCGCCGCGCCGGGCCACTCGAGCCGGCGGACGCCGTCGTCGCCGGCGACCACGGTCGGACGGGTGAACTGGTAGTCGAAGTAGAGTTCGGGGTCGACGGCGGCGATCTCGACGAGGCCGAGCCGCTCGACGAGGAGCTTCGCGGCCCCGGTCGCCGCCTCGCCGGCGTCGTTCCATCCCTCGAAGGCGACGACGAGCAGCCTCTTGCCCTCGAATCCGGCCGGCTGAATCACTCCGCGTGCCCCGCTTCCCGCCCCGGACGCCCGGGGTCCTCTCCACAATAGGCCGTGCCCGTAGACTTGGGGGTTGTGACCACACGCCTGCCTGCCGCCGTCCTCTGGGACATGGACGGAACCCTCGTCGACACCGAACGCTACTGGATGGCCGCCGAGGAGGAGCTCGTCGAGGCGTTCGGCGGTGCCTGGACCCACGACGACGCACTCGCCCTCGTCGGCAGCGGACTGTGGGAGTCGGCCAAGGTCTTCCAGGCGAAGGGCGTCGACCTCGACGCCGACACGATCGTGAACCGCCTGACCGACCGGGTGAGCGAGATGCTCGCCGAGCACGGCGTGCCCTGGCGGCCCGGGGCGCGAGAGCTGCTCGAGGCCCTCCGCGCGGCATCCGTGCCGACCGCGCTCGTCACCATGTCGCTCCGCTCGATGGCCGACGAGATCATCTCGGCCATTCCGTTCACGGCGTTCGACGTGATCGTCACGGGAGACTCGGTCGAGCACCCCAAGCCCCACCCGCTGCCGTACCTGCAGGCCGCCGCCGAGCTCGGCGTCGACATCGCCGACTGCGTCGCGTTCGAGGACTCGCCGGCGGGACTCACGAGCGCCTACGACTCGGGCGCGATCGCCGTCGGCGTGCCGAACATCCTGGCGCTCGACGAGGTGGCGTCGACCGCGCTCTGGCCGACCCTCGAGGGGGCGACCGTCGCCGACGTCGCCGCGCTCGTCGCCGAGCGGGAGGCCGTCCGATGACCGCGAGCCGAGGCGAGCAGAGCGGCCCCTTCCGGGTCGGCGACCGCGTGCAGCTGACCGGGCCGAAGGGGCGGATGCACACGATCACGCTCGAGCCGGGCAAGCTCTTCCACTCGCACAAGGGGCCGATCGCGCACGACGACCTCATCGGCCTGCCCGACGGCTCGGTCGTCGCGAACCAGGTCGGCATCGAGTACCTGGCGCTCCGACCGCTCCTCAGCGACTTCGTGATGTCGATGCCCCGCGGTGCGGCGATCGTCTACCCGAAGGATGCGGCGCAGATCCTCGCGCAGGCCGACATCTTCCCCGGGGCGACCGTCGTCGAGGCGGGCGTCGGGTCGGGGGCGCTGTCGCTGTGGCTGCTGCGCGCGATCGGCTCGACCGGCCGCCTCTGCTCGTTCGAGCGCCGCGAGGAGTTCGCCGACGTGGCTCGCGGCAACGTCGCGACCTTCCACGGCGCCGTGCCCGAGAACTGGTCGATCACGCTCGGCGACCTCGCCGAGGTGCTGCCCGAAACGGTGGAGCCCGCGAGCGTCGACCGCGTCGTGCTCGACATGCTCGCGCCGTGGGAGTGCATCGACGAGGTGTCCCGGGCGTTGAAGCCCGGCGGTGTCGTGCTCTGCTACATCGCCACCGTCACGCAGCTTTCCCGGGTCGCCGAGGCGATCCGTGCCACGGGCCTCTACACCGAACCGCAGTCCTCGGAGACGATGGTGCGCGGCTGGCACGTGCAGGGCCTCGCCGTACGGCCCGATCACCGCATGATCGCGCACACCGGCTTCCTCATCACCGCCCGTCGGCTCGCGCCCGACACCGTGCTGCCCGAGCTCAAGCGCCGGCCGTCGAAGACCGAGTTCAGCGATGAGGACGTCGAGGCGTGGACGCCCGGCGCCCTCGGCGAGCGTCAGGTGAGCGCGAAGGCGCTGCGCAAGCGCGTCCGCGCCGCCGACGCGGCGGCCCGCAAGTCCGCGGGCGGCGACGACGGCGACGAGACCGATGCACCCGCACCCGAGGCTCCCGTCTCGGACGGGTAGGCTTTCAACGCCGCTCAGCGACCACCCCAGATGCGACCCCTGAAGAATCGAGGATCTGTGCGCTCGTCTCTCGCGCTCATCGCCACGGCCGGAATCGTCGCCGTCGCGCTCTCCGGCTGCGCCGCCCAGGCCCCCGCGCCCGGGGCGGAGCCCGGCAACTCGTCGTCGACGATCGACGTCACGGGCGACTTCGGCAAGACCCCGAAGGTCGAGTTCCCGACGCCGCTCACGCCGGAGGAGACCGAGTGCACCGAGGTCATCGAAGGGGAGGGGCCCCTGATCCAGAACGGTCAGCCCGTTGCGATTGATTTCGCGATGTACAACGGCGCGACCGGAGACCTTCTGCAGTCGAACGGGTTCGGCGACCAGGCGCCGGTTCCAGTCGTCGCCTCGGACAGCGTCGTCTTCCCCGGCTTGGCGAAGGGGCTCACGTGCGCTCGAGAAGGTTCGCGCGTCGCCATCGTCATGCCTCAGAAGGACGGGTTCGGCGAGAGCCCGCAGGCTTTGCAGCTCGGTGTCAACCCGGGCGACAGTCTCGTCTTCGTCGTCGACGTGCACCAGGCTTTCCCTGCTCGTGCGGACGGTGCACCCCAATTGACCCGCGATGGCTTCCCCGCGGTGGTACTCGCGCCAGACGGCCGTCCCGGCGTCACGGTCCCGAAGGCGGCTCCGCCGAAGCAATCCGAGGTGGAGCTCTTGAAGAGTGGCTCGGGCGAGGTCGTCGAGGACGGCGACCAGGTCATCGTGCAGTTCACCTCGGTCGACTGGAAGACGAACGAGGTTTCCGCCTCGACGTGGGAAGACGGTTCAGCAACGGGCGTCGTCGCCGGCGACGGCGGCCAGGGCGGACCGCTCCCGCCCGCGGTCACGAAGGCGCTCGTCGGCAAGAAGGCCGGCTCCCAGATCGGCGTCATCGTCGTCCCCGAGGGCGACGACGCGAGCGGTTCCGCGCAGTTCTACGTCGTCGACGTGCTCGGCGCGCTCTGAGCGTCCATCGACCCGACCGCCGGCGCCCGTTGGGCGTCGGCGGTTCAGTATGATCGCTCGTGTGGCCGTGACAGAACCCAGTGGTGCAGCGAAGGTTCCGGTCGAAGACCGGTTGTTCAGCCTCGTCCTCGCCCTCGTCGCGACCGAGACCGGGCTCCTGAAGTCCGAGATCCTCTCGACCGTCCGCGGCTATGCCGAGCGCTACGACGCCGGGGGGCAGAACGCGAACCTCGAGCGGCAGTTCGAGCGTGACAAAGACGAGATCCGCGATCTCGGCATCCCGCTCGAGACGGTCGAGTCGCCCGACCGGCCGGGCGACAACCAGTCCCTGCGCTACCGCATCCCGAAGGGGCAGTACGAACTGCCCGAGACGGTGCGGTTCAGTCCCGACGAGCTCGCCCTGCTCGGTCTCGCGGCCGAGGTCTGGCGCGAGGCATCCGTCTCGGCCGACTCGCAGCGCGCCCTCACCAAGCTGCGGTCGCTCGGCATCGAGCCGCGCGACCCCGTCATCGGCTACGCACCGCGACTCCGCGTTCGCGATGCGGCCTTCGAGCCGCTCCGCCAGGCGCTCGATCGCCGGCAGACGGTTCGCTTCCGCTATTTCAAGCCGGGGGAGCGGGAGCCGCGCCTGCGCACCGTCGACCCGCTCGCGGTCGTGCTCCATGAGGGCCGCTGGCACCTGCACGCCCGCGACCGGGCGGTCGACGAGCCCCGCACGTTCCTGCTCTCCCGCATCGTGGGCGACGTGGAGTTCGTCGCGGGCTCGACGTTCGACGCCCCGCCGCCCGGCATCCAGGACCGGGTGATCGCCGAGCTCGACGCCCTGCGGCTCGCGAACGTCGCCGACCTCGCGGTGACCGCGGGCAGCGACGCCGAGATCCGCCTCGGCAAGCGGGCCGTCGAGGGCGATGAGGACGCGGGGGTCATCCGCCTGCACTACACCGACGAGGCGGTGCTCGCCGACGAACTCGCGGCCTACGGCCCCGAGGTCCGCGTGCTCGCGCCCGCGACCCTGCGCGAAGCGGTGCGCGACCGGCTCCGACTCGTCGCCGAGGCGCATCGCGAGGGAGCCGCCCGATGAACGAACCCCGCCGCAAGCCGCTGAAGGCCTCCGACAAGCTCGTCTTCCTGCTCTCGCTCGTGCCGTACCTGCTCGAGCAGCAGGTCGTCGACGTACCCGACGCCGCGGCGCACTTCGGCGTCTCCGACGAGGAGATCCGCGAGGCCGTGCGCCTCATCGCGACGTCGGGCCTCCCGGGTGCCACCGGCACGTACCAGCCGAACGACCTGTTCGACATCGACTGGGACGCCTTCGAGGACGACGACGTCATCGTGATCGTGCACCACGTCGCCATCGACGACGCCCCGCGACTGTCGGCCCGCGAGGCGGCGGCGCTGATCGCCGGCCTCCAGTACCTCTCGGCGCTGCCCGAGAACGCCGGCAGTGCGTCGCTCGGCGCGCTCATGCAGAAGCTCACCGCGGGCGCCTCCGCGGCGCCGAGCCGCATCGCCGTCGCCGAGTCCGCGAGCAACGGGTCGCTCGCGATCATCCGCGAGGCCGTCGCAGGCGGCCGTCAGCTCGAGTTCGACTACCGCAACGCGGTCGGCGTCGCGGGCCGGCGACGCGTCGACCCGCTGCGCATCCTCTCGCAGGACGCCGACTGGTACCTGCAGGCCTACTGCCACACGCGTGAGGACGTGCGCAACTTCCGGGTCGACCGCATGAGCGGGCTGGTCGTCAGCGACCTGCCGATCGACGAGCATGCCGAGGCCGAGGTCCCCGACACCCTGTTCCAGGGCTCGGAGAGCGACTTCGACGTGGTCGTCGACGCGGTGCCCGAGGCGCTGCCGCTGCTCGCCGACTACCTCGCCGACTCGAAGACCGAAGCGGTCGACGGTCGGCTCAGGGTCACGCTCCGCCTCGCGCACGTGCACGGGCTCAAGCGCCTCGTCGCCGGTCTTCCGGGACTCGTGACGGTCGTCTCGCCCGCCGAAGCGCGAGCAGCGGTCGCCGGGTGGGCCGACGCGGGGCTCGCAGGCTACGCTGGCCAGGAGACATCCGACCACTGAGCCAGGAGTACCCCGACGAACGGAGCGGTTCGTCGGGGCATCCGTCCACAGGTAGGATCTCGCAGCAACCTCCGGCAGGTAGACTGTCGCCAACATCCCCCGAGAACGGACGAAAACCTATGTGGCAAGGCTTCACCGGTTGGCACGCGCTGATCATCCTCGTGGTCATCCTGCTGCTGTTCGGCGCCCCCAAGCTTCCGGCCCTCGCCCGCAGCCTCGGGCAGTCGATGAAGATTCTGAAGACCGAGGTGCGCAGCGACAAGGGCGACGGCGACGCGGCCGCCGCCGGTGACGAGGCGCCGAAGTCCGAAGAGTCGGATTCCGGCAAGAGCGCCTGACCTCGATGACCGCGGTGAAAGATCGCGGGGAGAAGAACCGCGAGAAGCGCATGTCGCTCGGCGCGCACCTCATCGAGCTGCGCAAGCGCCTCTTCATCTCGGCGATCGCGATCGTCGTGGGCATGGTCGCCGGCTGGGTACTGACCGACCTCTACGTCTGGGACGCGATCCAGGAGCCGGTCGCGCGCGTGGCCGAGGCCCGCGGACAGGACGCCGAGACGGCGATCGTCTTCCCGACGATCTCGAGCGCCTTCGACCTGCGCCTGCAGATCGCCTTGACGTTGGGCCTCGTGATCTCGAGCCCGGTGTGGCTGTACCAGGTGTTCGCGTTCCTGGTCCCCGGCCTCAACAAGAAGGAGCGGAGCTTCACGCTCGCGTTCTTCGCGACCGCGATCCCGTTGTTCTTCGCCGGCTGCGCGGCCGGATGGTTCGTGCTGCCGAACATCGTGAAGCTCATGACGAGCTTCGTGCCCGAGGGGGCGATGTCGCTGCTCACGGCGAAGGAGTACATCGACTTCGTGCTGAAGCTCGTGATCGCGATCGGCATCGCCTTCGTGGTGCCCGTGTTCATCGTGCTGCTGAACTTCGCCGGCGTCATCAGCGCGGCGTCGATCATCAAGTCGTGGCGGGTCGCGATCCTCGTGATCGTGCTCTTCACGGCGATCGCGACCCCGTCGGCCGACATCGTCTCGATGTTCATGCTCGCGATCCCGATGATCGTGCTGTACTTCGCGGCGTGGTTCATCGCGAACCTGCACGACAAGCGGGTCGCGCGTCGCAACCTCGCCGAGTTCGGAGAGGCCGTCTGAGGCCCGACGCTGTCTAGGCTGGAGAGGTGATGAGCCTCTCGCCGGCCGAACGCTACGCGCGGTCGCGCCAACAACGTCGGCAGCCTCGGCTCGCCGAGTTCGCAGCTGCGACCCGATTCGATCTCGACCCGTTCCAGAGCGCGGCCTGTGCCGCCCTCGACGAGGGGCGCAGCGTCCTCGTCGCGGCGCCCACGGGCGCGGGCAAGACGGTCGTCGCCGAGTTCGCCGTGCACCTCGCCATGCAGGAGCAGGGTGCCAAGGTCTTCTACACGACGCCGATCAAGGCGCTCTCCAACCAGAAGTACCAGGAGTTCTGCGACGCCTGGGGCGCCGACCAGGTCGGCCTCCTCACGGGCGACACCAACGTGAACTCGGGCGCCCGCATCGTCGTCATGACGACCGAGGTGCTGCGCAACATGCTCTACGCCGACTCGCCGCTGCTCGACCGGCTCGCGTACGTCGTGATGGACGAGGTGCACTACCTCGCCGACCGGTTCCGCGGCGCGGTCTGGGAGGAGGTCATCATCCACCTTCCCGAGGCCGTCCGACTCGTCTCGCTCAGCGCGACCGTGTCGAACGCCGAGGAGTTCGGTGACTGGCTGCAGGCGGTGCGCGGCGACACCGAGGTGATCGTCTCCGAAGACCGCCCGGTGCCGCTCGAGCAGCACGTGCTCGTGCGGTCGAAGCTCGTCGACCTGTTCGACTCATCGGGGCAGGCGGCGACCCACCGGGTGAACCCCGAACTCAAGCAGCTGGCACGCGCCGGCGGCCGATCGATCGGTTCGCGTTCGCAGCGCGGGCGCCGCGGCGGCGACCGCGGGCGCTTCCACCAGGCCGACAAGGGCGGTCGGCTCGAACGCTCGGAGGTCGTCGCGCTCCTGCAGGGCAAGAACCTGCTGCCCGCGATCGTCTTCATCTTCTCGCGCGCAGGGTGCGACCAGGCGGTCCGCCAGGTGCTGCGCAGCGGCATCCGGCTCACCGAGGGGCACGAGCGCGCCGAGATCCGGGCGATCGTCGAGGAGCGGGCGCGGATGCTCCGCGACGAGGATCTCGCGGTGCTCGGTTACTGGGAGTGGCTCGAGGGCCTCGAGCGGGGCGTCGCGGCCCACCACGCGGGCATGCTGCCGGCGTTCAAGGAGATCGTCGAGGAGCTCTTCCAGAAGAAGCTGTTGAAGGTGGTGTTCGCGACCGAGACGCTCGCGCTCGGCGTCAACATGCCGGCGCGCTCGGTCGTGCTCGAGAAGCTCGAGAAGTTCAACGGCGAGGCGAGGGTGCCGATCACGCCGGGGGAGTACACCCAGCTGACCGGGCGTGCCGGCCGGCGCGGCATCGACATCGAGGGGCACTCGGTCATCCAGTGGGTTGACGGGCTCGACCCCGAGTCGGTCGCGGCGCTCGCCTCGCGACGCAGCTATCCGCTCAACTCGAGCTTCCGTCCGACCTACAACATGGCCGTCAACCTGGTCGACCAGTTCGGACGCGAGCGCACCCGGCAGATCCTCGAGCTGTCCTTCGCCCAGTTCCAGGCCGACCGCGCGGTCGTCGACCTCGCCCGTACGCTCCGGAAGCAGGAGGAGTCGATGGCCGGGTACGAGGAGGCGATGCGCTGCCACCTCGGCGACTTCGGCGAGTACGCGGGCATCCGCCGTGAGATCGGGCGGCTCGAGCGGCAATCCTCCAAGGGCAACCCGACCGCAGCCGCTCGCGAACGCCTGCAGCGCGAGCTCGGCACCGCCCGCAAGCGGCTGCGCGCGCATCCCTGTCACGGATGCGCCGAGCGCGAGTCGCACGCCCGCTGGGCCGAACGCTGGTGGCGTCTGAAGCAGGAGCACGACGACCTGTCGCGCCAGATCCGCAGCCGCACGGGCCAGGTCGCCAAGCGGTTCGATCGTGTGTCGGACGTGCTCTCGGAGCTCGGCTACCTCGAGTCCGATGCACGCGGACAACTCGTGTCGACGCCGGCGGGGCGCGTGCTCAAGCGCATCTACGGCGAGCGCGACCTGCTCGTCGCCGAGTGCCTGCGCCGCGGGCTCTGGGACGGCCTCGACGTCCCGGGCATCGCCGCGATGGCCGCATCCCTCGTCTACGAACCGCGACGCGACGATCGCGGGGTCGAGTACCGGCTGCCGCGTCGCGGCTTCCGGGAGGCCTTCGACCGGACGCTCGACGTCTGGAGCACCCTCGACGACCTCGAACGCGACCACCGCCTGCCGAGCAGCGAGCAGCCGTCGCCGGCGCTCGCCTCGGCCATGCACGGCTGGGCGAGGGGCGGCGCGCTCGCGAACGTGCTCGACGACACCGAACTCGCGGCGGGCGACTTCGTCCGCCTGACGAAGCAGGTCATCGATCTGCTCGACCAGATCTCGATCGTCGCCGAGGCCGAGCTCGCCACGACGGCGCGAGCGGCGATCGACGCGGTGCGCCGGGGGGTGGTGGCGTACGGCGCGGCCGCGTGACTCCGGTCGCTTAGGCTGATCTGGTGCCATCCACGCCCGCGCGCCGCCGTCTCCTGCCGCTGCCGTTGTGGGCGGCGGTCGTCGTCGCCGCCATCGGCGGCGTCGTGTACGACCTCGGCTTCCCCGACGTCTCGGCGTGGCCCCTCGCGTTCGTGGGCATCGCCCTCGCACTCGTCACGCTGATCGGCCGACGAGCCTGGAGCGCGGCACTCGTCGGATTCGTCTTCGGACTCGCGTTCTACCTCCAGCACGTGTCGTGGACCTCGCTCTACCTCGGCCCGATCCCATGGCTCGCGCTGTCGATCTTCGAGTCGTTCTTCATGGCGGGCGGCGCGGTGCTCATCACGCTCGCGTATCGCTGGGTGCCGCATGCGAGTGCATCGCGTTGGGTGCGACTGATCTGGCTGCCGCTGCTCGTCGCCGGGCTCTGGATCGTCCGCGAGACGGCCGCCGGCACGTTGCCGTACGGCGGCTTCCCCTGGGGGCGCGCGGCGCTCAGCCAGTCCCAGAGCCCGTTCGCCGAGGTGGTGGCGTGGATCGGTTCGACCGGGCTCGGGTTCGTCATGGTCGCCCTTGTCGCCGGCGTCATCGAGTGGGTCCGGCTCCGCGGATGGCGAGACCTCCGCACCGCCATCCCGGTCGCCGCGCTGCTGGTGGTCGCGGTCGTCGTGCCGGCCTTCCCGACCACGCCGGCCGGCGAACTCAGGGTCGCCAGCGTGCAGGGCAACGGTCCGGCAGGGTATTTCGACGAGCGCGAACCGGGCGACGTGCTCTCAAAGCAGCTGGCCGCGACGGAGCCCGTGCTCGACGAGCCCGGCATCGACGTGCTGCTGTGGCCCGAGGGCGGTTCCGACATCGATCCGACGCGGAGCGCCGCCGCAGCGGGGGTCTTCGACACCCTCGGCGAGCGCCTCGACGCGCCGATCGTGCTCAACACCGTCACGACGCGCGACGACGAGTACTTCAACACCTCACTGCTCTGGCGGTCGGGCGAGGGGGCCGTCGACAGCTACGACAAGCGGCATCCGGTGCCGTTCGGCGAGTACATCCCCGACCGGTGGTTCTACGATGCGATCGTGCCCGACCTGACCGGACTCGTGCAACGCGGCTACTCGCCCGGCGTGAACTCGCCGGTGTTCGACCTTGGAGCGGCCGTCGCGGGCCTCGCGATCTGCTTCGACGTCATCTACGACGACGTGATCTGGCAGGGAGCCCGCGAGGGCGCCGAGCTCTACATGTTCCAGACCAACAACGCCGACTTCCGCGGCACCGACGAGAACCAGCAGCAGCTCGCCATCGCCCGCCTGCGGGCGATCGAGACCGGACGGTCGGTCGTGAACATCTCGACCGTCGGCACGAGCCAGGTCATCGACCCGTCGGGGCGCACGATCGACTCCCTCCCGGCCTACGAGGCGGGTGCGATGGTGACCGACGTCGAACTCCGGCACGGGCTCACGCCGTCGGTCGTCCTCGGCTCGTGGGTCGCGATCGTGATCGTGCTCGGATCGATCGCCGGCCTCATCGCGGCGGGCGTGCTCGCGCGGCAGCGCTCGGGTCGCACAGAACTCACGAGGTCGAACGCGACCGGCGCGTCAGCCGACGGCGACGGCGACGCGAAGGACTAGGCGCCGACCTTCTGGCCGCGGCGGGCCCGGAGGTACTGGAGTCGCTCCTCGAGCAGCTCCTCGAGCTCGGGAATGGTACGGCGCTCGAGCAGCATGTCCCAGTGGGTGCGGGCGACCTTCTCGCCCGAGCGGTCGATCTCGACCGGCTTCGAGTCGACGAGCAGCACGGCCGATGCACCGCAGTGGCGGCACTCCCACGTCTCGGGGATCTCGGCCTCGGTCGAGAAGACCATCGTCGTGTCTCGTCCACAGGTCTCGCACTGGTAGGTGTACTCAGCGCGGTCGGCGAACACCACGCCGTCTTCGCTCTGCAGGCTCTGCGCACCGATCCGCATGCCCCGAAGGCTCCGATCCGCCATGGCGTTCTCCTCTCGATCGTCTGACAGTCTCAACGATCAAGCTGGGCGTTCCCTTTCCGAAGCCTGAAGTTTCGCGGGGAATTCTCAGCTTCGTTCGGCGATCACCTGCATGGCGAGGTCGGCGCGATCGGTGACGAGCCCGTCGACGCCGAGGTCGAGCAGCCGCACCATGTCGCGAGGGTCGTTGACGGTCCAGACGTGCACCTCGGCACCGAGCGTGTGCGCGGTGTCGACGAGCTGTCGCGTCACGAGCCGGAGCGGCCCCGTGCGCTCGGGGATCTGGAGGGCGCGCGCGCCGCGCAGAGCCCGCGACGCGAGCGTGCCGGCGTGCGCGAACGAGGAGAGACGGAACCCCAGCACGCCCGTCGCCCCGACCGAGCTGACCGCGTCGGGGACGAGGCGCGCCAGCTGCCGACGACGGCGGTCGGAGAAGCTCGTGACGAGCACGCGCTCCGACGATCGGGTGCGGGTGACCGCCGCGACGGTCGCCTCGACGGCGCGCTGGTCTTTCACGTCGATGTTGAACCTGGCGTCGGGAAACGCGTCCAGTGCCTCCTCGAGCGAGGGCAGCCCCTGCCCGTGGCCGAGGTCGATGCGCCGGAGCTCGGCCATCGTCAACTGGGCGACCGACACCTCACGGCCGGCGACGCGAGCGAGCGACTCGTCGTGCGCGATCACCGAGACGTCGTCGTGCGTCGCCCGCACATCGGTCTCGATGTAGCGGGCTCCGGCGGCGACCGCCTTCGCGAAGGCGAGGAGCGTGTTCTCCGGTGCATCCACCGCGAGCCCCCGGTGCGCCAGCACACGGGGGCCCGGAAGATCGAAGTACGACGACGCCACGTGCGATCAGGCCTGCGGGAACGGTCCGGCCGGCGGACGCGGGTCGCTGCCCGTGGCCGGCGGCGTCTGCGCGGCAGCGCCCGGAACCGGGGGGATCCCGCCGCCTCCGGGGGTGAACGCGCGTCCGATGCCCTTGAGCGCCTCGGTGAGCTCGCTCGGGATCACCCAGAGCTTGTTCGCGTCGCCCTGGGCGAGCTGGGGGAGCATCTGCAGGTACTGGTAGCCGAGCAGCTTCGGGTCGGGGTCGCCCTTGTGGATCGCGTCGAAGACCGTGAGGATCGCCTCGGCCTCGCCCTGAGCGCGCAGGACGGCCGCCTTCGCGTCGCCCTCGGCCTGGAGGATCGCGGCCTGCCGCTCGCCCTCCGCCGTGAGGATGGCGGACTGCTTCGTGCCCTCGGCGGTGAGGATGAGCGCGCGGCGGTCGCGCTCGGCGCGCATCTGCTTCTCCATCGAGTCCTGGATGGAGATGGGCGGGTCGATCGCCTTGAGCTCGACCCGCGACACGCGGATGCCCCACTTGCCGGTCGCCTCGTCGAGCACGACGCGCAGCTGGCCGTTGATGTTGTCGCGCGAGGTGAGCGCCTCCTCGAGGTTCAGCCCGCCGACCACGTTGCGGAGCGTCGTCGTGGTGAGCTGCTCGACCGCGCCGAGGTAGTTCGCGATCTCGTAGGTCGCGGCACGTGCGTCGGTCACCTGGAAGTAGACGACCGTGTCGATCGAGACGACGAGGTTGTCTTCGGTGATCACCGGCTGCGGCGGGAACGACACGACCTGTTCGCGCATGTCGACGAGCGGGCGCAGCCGGTCGATGAACGGCACGAGCAGGTTGAGGCCGGGGGTGAGCGTCTTGTGGTAGCGGCCGAGCCGCTCGACGATGCCCGCGTACGCCTGCGGGATGATCCTGATCGAACGTGCGATGACGACGATGACGAAGATGACGATCGCGATGACGACGACCGTCACGATGATGCTGGGCACATCCATTACTCGGTGGTGCTCCTCTCTACCGGCACGACGACCGCCGTCGCGCCATCGATGGCGGTGACGAGCACGCGCTCGCCGACCGGTACGTCAGCCTGCTCGGTCGCGGGCGAGAGCCTCGCCGTCCAGGTCTCGCCGTTCTGCAGACGGACCTGGCCGCCCGCACCGCCGACGGTCAGCACGACCGTTCCCTCCGCCCCGATCAGGGCGTCGATGTTGCTTCGCGTCGGGTCGCCGCCGCGTCGCAGCGCACGCAGCAGGGGCGGCCGCAGCACGAGCATGAGCGCGACCGCGACGACCGCGGCGATGATGAACTGCGCCCACCACGGAATGCCGAACAGCCCCGAGAGCAGGCCCGCGACGCTGCCGAGTGCGAGCATCAGGAACGTCATCTCGAGGGTGAACACCTCGATCGTCGCGAACGCCAGGATCAGGACCAGCCAGACGATCCACGCGTACTGGGTCAGCACATCCAAATCGGGTCTCCTTCGCACGCGGTCGGCTTCTCTCGAAACTAGCAGTGCCCGGCGCGGCATGGGGGAGTTGATAGTCTCGGTTCGGCCGCGCGGGCCGACCCCGCGGCGCCCAGACCATCGAGGAGCCTCCGTGACCAACCCACTCGCCCCCGGATCGCTCGCCGGCCGCGTCGCACTCGTGACCGGTTCGTCGCGCGGCATCGGCGCCGACACCGCCCGCTACCTCGCCGAGGCCGGCGCCTCCGTCGTCGTGAACTACCGCAGCAAGGCGCCGCGCGCCGACAAGGTCGTCGCCGAGATCACCGCGGCCGGCGGCACGGCGATCGCCGTCGGCGCCGACCTGACCGACCCCGAGTCGGTCGCGGCGATGTTCGAGCGCACCGTCGCCGAGCTCGGGCCGATCGATGTGCTCGTGCTCAACGCCTCGGGCGGCATGGAGACCGGCCTCGGCGAGGACTACGCGATGCGCCTCAACCGCGACGCCCAGGTGAACGTCGTCGAGGGCGCGCTGCCGCACCTCGCCGAGGGTGCCCGCATCGTGTTCGTGACGAGCCACCAGGCGCACTTCATCCGCACCACTCCGACCATGCCCGAGTACGAGCCCGTCGCCCTTTCGAAGCGCGCCGGTGAGGACGCGCTCCGCGCCAAGCTGCCCGAGTTCGACGCTGCGGGCGTCGAGTTCGTGGTCGTCTCGGGCGACATGATCGAGGGCACGATCACCGCGACGCTCCTCGAGCGGGCGAACCCCGGCGCGATCGACGCCCGCAAGCAGGACGCGGGCCGGCTCTACAACGTCGCCGAGTTCGCCGCCGAGGTCGCCTCGGCGGTCGCGGACCCGATCCCCGCCGAGCACACCCGCTACGTCGGCGACATCTCGGGCTTCGCGAAGGAAGCCTGACCGCGTAACGCCCCGCACGACGAAGAAGGCCGGCCCCGGAGCATCCGGGGCCGGCCTTCTCGTTGTTCATGCGCGGCGCACCGCGCGTTCGTCAGGCGGTCTTGACGCCCTTGCCGAACGTGAACGCGCGCACGATCTGGATGATGCCGAGCACGATCAGGCTGATGCCGATGATCCACCACAGCACGACCACGTAGAGCGGCGAGAACAGCAGCACGATGCCGGCGACGATGCTCAGGATGCCGAAGAAGATCGCCCAGCCCTTCGACGGCGCGTCTCCGAGCTGCGCGAGCGCGACGATGCCCTCGACGATCCACAGCACACCGATGAGGATGCCGAGGAAGATGCCGAGCACGACGGCGCTCTCGGTCGGGTTCGAGAGCGCGACGACGCCGCCGATGATGAAGAGGAGGCCGAGGATGATGTCGAGCGTCCTCGCTCCGCCCGAGATGCCCTTCGAGAAGATGCCGAGGCCGAGGTAGGCGATGCCCGCGATGAGCAGGTAGATGCCGAGGATGACGGTGAGGACGACTGCCGAGTCCTTCGGCCAGAACGTGATGAGGAGGCCGACGATGAGCGCGACCGCGCCGCTGATGCCCAGCGTGGTGCGGACCGTGTTGATCGCCGACTTCGACAGTTCATCGGCGTCGAGCGAGAACGTGGCGAAGAACCCGGTGGGCTGCGGTGAAGACATGTCCTGTCCTTTCAGGGGGTGAACCGTGCCCGCCAAGGCTATTGCCGAACCCAGTCTGGGTATCGGATGTGAACCCGCGCGTCGCAATGCGACCGCGCGCGTCGGTGACGTAGCGGTATCGGTCACGAATCGAGAAGCGTCGACGAGGATGCCGCGGCTAGCGTGACCCGCATGTGCCTCATCGTCCGCGCCCGTGAGAATCTAGACCACATGGCCACCGAGAAGAACGCGACGAACCCCGCCGACCGTCATGAACGCATCAGCGTGCGCGGTGCCAGGGAGAACAACCTGAAGAACGTCGACGTCGACCTGCCGAAGCGCAGGCTCACGGTGTTCACCGGCGTGTCGGGCTCGGGAAAGAGCTCGCTCGTGTTCGACACGATCGCGGCCGAGTCGCGTCGACTCATCGACGAGACCTACAGCGCCTTCGTGCAGGGGTTCATGCCCTCGGTGCCGCGCCCCGACGTGGACGTGCTCGAGGGCCTGACGACCGCGATCCTCGTCGACCAGGAGCGCCTCGGCGCCAACCCGCGTTCGACGGTCGGCACCGTCACCGACGCGAACGCGATGCTGCGCATCCTGTTCTCGAAGCTCGGCGATCCGTACATCGGCGGACCCACGGCGTTCTCGTTCAACATTCCGACGCAGCGCGCGAGCGGGGTCATGACCGGGCCGGGCGGCGAGAAGAAGATCGTGAAGGACGCCATCTACCTCGGCGGCATGTGCCCGCGCTGCGAGGGCCGCGGCTCGGTCTCCGACCTCGACCTCTCGCAGATCGTCGACGAGTCGAAGTCGCTCGACGAGGGGGCGATCATGGTGCCCGGCTACACCGCCGACGGCTGGATGGTGAAGGGGTTCTCGCAGTCGGGCTTCTACCCGGCCGACAAGCCGATCGCGCAGTTCACCGAGAAGCAGCGGCACCTCTTCCTCTACGGCGAGGTCACGAAGGTCAAGATCAGCGGCATCAACATGACCTACGAGGGGCTCATCCCGAAGCTCACGAAGTCGATGCTGTCGAAGGACCTCGACGCGCTGCAGCCGCACATCCGCAGCTTCGTCGAGCGGGTGGCGACCTTCGCGAGGTGCCCCGAGTGCGACGGCACCCGGCTCACCGAAGGCGCGCGCTCGTCGAAGATCGACGGGGTCAGCATCGCCGACGCGTGTCGGATGCAGGTGACCGACCTCGCCGACTGGGTTCGCGGGCTCGACCGGCCCGAGGCGGGGCCGCTGCTCGAGGCGCTCGGCGCGAACCTCGACGCCTTCGTGACCCTCGGACTCGGCTACCTGAGCCTCGAGCGTCCGTCGGGAACGCTGTCGGGCGGCGAGGCCCAGCGCATCAAGATGCTGCGCCACCTCGGCTCCTCGCTGACCGATGTCACGTACGTCTTCGACGAACCGACGATCGGGCTGCACCCGCACGACATCCAGCGCATGAACACCCTGCTCCTGCAGTTGCGCGACAAGGGCAACACCGTGCTCGTCGTCGAGCACAAACCCGAGACGATCGCGATCGGCGACCACGTCGTCGACCTCGGCCCGGGTGCCGGCCGAAACGGCGGCGAGATCTGCTTCGAGGGCACCGTCGACGGACTCAAGGCGAGCGGCACGCTCACCGGGCGCCACCTCGACGACCGCGCCTCGCTCAAGCCGGCCGTGCGTACCCCGAACGGCGCGATCGAGATCCGCGGCGCGAGCGAGAACAACCTCGAGGGCGTCGACGTCGACATCCCGCTCGGCGTGCTGACGGTGGTGACCGGCGTCGCCGGCTCGGGCAAGAGCTCGCTCATCCACGGGTCCGTCGCACGACGCGAGGGCGTCGTCTCGATCGACCAGGGGGCGATCAAGGGCTCCCGCCGCAGCAACCCGGCGACCTACACCGGGCTGCTCGAACCGATCCGCAAGGCCTTCGCGAAGGCGAACGGCGTGAAGCCGGCGCTCTTCAGTGCGAACTCCGAGGGGGCGTGCCCGACTTGCAAGGGTTCGGGCGTCATCATCACCGAGCTCGGCTTCATGGACACGATCGAGACGCCCTGCGAGGACTGCGGCGGCAAGCGGTTCCAGGCCGCCGTGCTCGAGTACAAGCTGGGCGGACTCGACATCACCGAGGTGCTCGACCTGCCCGTCGCGCGTGCCCGGGAGTTCTTCTCCGACGGCGAGGCGAAGATCCCCGCCGCCGCGAAGATCCTCGGTCGGCTCGAGGACGTCGGGCTCGGGTACCTCACCCTCGGCCAGCCGCTCTCGACGCTGTCGGGCGGCGAACGGCAGCGCATCAAGCTCGCCATCGCGATGGGGGAGGAGGGCGAGGTGTACGTGCTCGACGAGCCGACCACCGGCCTCCATCTCGCCGACGTCGAGAACCTGCTGGGCCTGCTCGACCGCCTGGTCGACTCGGGCAGATCGGTGATCGTCATCGAGCACCACCAGGCCGTGATGGCGCACGCCGACTGGATCATCGACCTCGGGCCCGGAGCCGGCCACGACGGCGGTCGCATCGTGTTCGAGGGTGTCCCGGCGGATCTCGTCAGCGCACGCTCGACGCTCACCGGCCGACACCTCGCGGACTACGTCGGCGCCGCGGCATCCTGACCCGACGTCCGCACGGAAGGAGCACCAGCCGTGGCCAAGACCGACCGGCCGATCGCCCCGCGCATCGAGGAGATCGTGCTGGTCGACCTCGACGACGGCGCCGTCGCGGAGCTCACGGCAGGCGCCAGGGTCGAGGCGCGCCGGTTCACCGACATCGATCTGGCCGGGCGTGATCTGAGCGGGATGCGGCTCGACGAGTGCGAGCTGTCGGGGGTGTTCGCCCATGAGGCACGGCTCCGCGGGACGGTGCTGCGGGACGTCGTCGTCGAGCGGCTCGAGGCACCGGTGCTGCACGCGCCGTACCTCGACCTGCGCGACGTCTCGGTCACGTCATCGCGGCTCGGTTCGGTCGAGTTCCACGACGGGCGTTGGCAGTCGGTGCGGTTCGTCGGCTGCAAGCTCGGCTTCGTGAACCTCCGCGGTGCCGAGATCCGCGACGTGCGCTTCGTCGACTGCACGATCGACGAACTCGATCTCGGCAACGCGAGCGCCGAACGCGTCGCCTTCGACGGCAGCGAGATGCGCGCACTCGACGTCACCGGGGCGCGGCTGCGCGACGTCGATCTCCGGGGCCTCGACCCCGCGGTGATCGACGGCATCGCCGGCCTCAGCGGTGCGACACTCGACGCACTGCAGGTGGCGATGCTCGCGCCGCACCTCGCGCGACATCTGGGCATCAGGGTCGTCGGCTGAAACCGCCTCCACCGTCGCATCGAGGTCGCCATATGCCACTCATCCGATGATCGAACTCCACGCCCCTTCTCGGGGCGGCTCGAAGTAGCCTTGCGGTCATGGCCACCGACGCCCTCCGCGACGATGCACGTCGCTTCTCCGATCGTCGACGCGCGTGGCTGCTCGGCGGTTCATTGCTGCTGGCCTCCACCATCGTGGACTTCGTCGTGCGGCCATGGCTCTTCGCGATGCCGGGCTCCCGGCTCGTCGGAGAGGTCCTGTATGCGCTCGCACTGCTCGTGTTCGCCTTCGGCCTTCGCGGGCAGGGCAGCATCACGGCTCGCCGCCCGCTCGGCACGACAGCGCTCGTGCTGCTCGCGGTCTGGGGCTTCGCTCACGAGGTCGTATTCGGCCTCGTGCCGATCGACCCGTCGAACATGGGCCCCGCTCAGGTGCTGGGCACCACGCTCTCGCTCCTGCAAGGCGCAATAGCGCTCATCGCCGTCGTGCAGATCGGACGTGCGCACGCGGTTCAGCGGCCGTGGAACTGGGCGCCGGCCTGGGTGCTGGGCGCCGTCGCGGCGAGTACCGTGCTCCAATACCTCGTCTTCGCCGGAGGCACCGAATCGCAGGAGGTCCTCGGTGCCGTCGTGGCCGTCGACCTCCTCGCACGTGTCGGTGGCTCGACCTTCCTCGGCGTCCTTGCGATCGTGCTGGCCAACTGGCCGGCACCCACACGGACCGTCTCGATCATCGACTCGGAGTCGTGACCCCGGGCCGTTCGTCGACCGCGCCCGGGGCGACGGGTTGCTTCTCCTGCCGCTCACAGTGCGACGGCCACCGCCACGACCAGACGGTCAGCCCGACCGTCAGCACGATGACGATGACCCCGAGCGGCACGTGCAGAGCGACGAGCGAGCGGAATCCGGCGAACGCCTGCAGCGACATCAGGCCGAGGAGCCCGATCGAAGCGCCGATCGGCCACCGCGGCGAACGGCTCACGATGCGAGCGACGATCGTCGTCGCGATGCCGACCATCAGCGCGATCCCCGAGATCGTCGCCATGTCGCGATGCAGGTCGAACGCCGCCGGCGCCCCGCCCATGAAGAGGCCCGCCAGCACGGACTGCCCGAACATGAGCGCCGCAGTGACGGTCCATGCCCATCGGAGGAGCCGGATCGACCATCGAGGAGCATGCGGCAGAGCAGCGGTTGCGGTCGACATGAGAGCACCGTAGCAATTAGATCCATTTGAATCAATCCCAGATGGATCTATCTGTGCGATGATCGAGCCATGAGCGAACGCGGGGGAGAGGACGCCATCGGTGTGGCCGTGCTGTTCCATCAGGTGTATGCCGCGGCGACCGAGCGTCTCGATGCCATCCTGCGCCCCATGGATCTCACAGCCCGCCATCTGTCGGTGATGTTCTTGATCAGGGATGGTGTGCAGACCCAGCGCGACCTCGTCGCACGACTGGGCATGGACAAGACGGGGATGGTCCGAACCGTCGACGATCTCGAACGCCAGGGCTTCGTCTCGAGGACACCGTCGGCGATCGACCGCAGGGTCGGCATCCTCGAGCTCACCGACGCAGGCCTGCAAGCCCTCCGAACCGCTCAGACTCACACCAGGGGAGTCGCCGACGAGTTGTTCGCCGCTGTCAGCGCCGACGAGCTCACCGTGCTGAAGTCGACGCTCGCTCGGGCGCTCGAAGGCCTGCGGGCATCGAGCGAGGGCGGGTAGCGCCGGGGGAGTTGCTGGCGAAGTCTTCGCCTCTCCGTGCCGCTGAGCGCGCATAATCGATTCCATGGGATCGGAGCACGCCTCGGTCGTCCTCGCCGTTCTCGGCTGGTGGTTCACCGCACTGTCGACGCTGCTGGTCGTCGTCTGCGTTCTCGCGAGTCGTGGTTCGATCCACGTGAACCGATACTTCGGGCTCAAACTCCCGGCGCTGCTGCAGAGCGATTCCGCCTGGCGGAAAGGTCACGCTGCAGCGATCGTTCCATCGGCCGCCATGGCGGCAGTCGGCCTGACCTGCGCGATCATCGGAATCAGGGGTCAATCGGCGCGTTCGTCATCGGCGTCGCGTGGTCGGCCGCGACGCGCGCTGCGCGCGCCATCTCCAGGTGATCGCGCAGATCGAATCGGCCTCACGGCCCATTCGGCAGGAGCGCCGATAATGCACATTATGTCGGAATAGAATGCAAAGACGCTCTGGCGTCGGTCGGATTTCACTCCTCCTAACCGACTGCTCCGCGAGGATCTGGTGGTCCGCTGACTCTGGTTCAACCCAAGGCGGCTCTGCGCGAACGCGACTGGACGCCGCGTTGCCCTAGCATCGGCGTGTGACATATGTCGGTACAGCCCATCGGGTTGAACTGCCTTGGCCAGGCGCGTCGCTCGGGCGGGCCATGAGCAGGTTCGCGGCCGGTGCGTTCCGTCTCCGGGGCCGGGCAAGTCGAAGCGAGTACTGGTGGTGGATGCTCGTCAACATCGTTGTACTGGCGGTGACGCTCGTGCTCGTACCGGCGCTCATCTCTGGACCGGCGACACAGCAATCGCTGATGGTCGGCCCATTCGGTTCGTGGCTCTTTGCAAGCGTGGCGTTGTTCAGCACTCCTTCGCCAGAGGTCTCCAACTCGTCGTTCGTCGCGTTCTCATTTTTCTGCGCGGGAGTGTGGCAATGGGTTACCGTTCTCCCCGGCTTCACAGTGGCGGTGCGCCGCCTGCACGATTCGAACCTGTCCGGATGGTGGGTGCTGCTGGCGCTCATCCCTCCGGGTCCGTTCGTCCTGCTCCTTCTCGCCCTCCGGAGATCGCGATTCGAAGGCACACGCTTCGACGACTAGTTGGCATTTTCGCGGCGCCCGTGGCCGGTCCCCGCCCGTTCCAAATCGCCTCGCCATCTGCCAGATTGAGTGGACGTGCCGAGTGCGTGCGCCATCAAGGGAGAGCAACGGGATGAGAACGCTTCGATACTCGATCAACGTCACGCTCGACGGCTGCTGCCATCATGAGGCGGGTCTCCCGCCTGACGAGGACTCGATGCGATACTGGGCCACCGAGATGGAACAGGCCGATGCACTGCTGTTCGGCCGGGTGACCTACGAGATGATGGAGTCGGCGTGGCGGAAACCCGCCACGGGCGCCTGGCCCGACTGGGTGGACGAGCTGCAGCGCCCGTTCGCCGAGGCCATCGATGGCGCGAAGAAGTACGTCGTGTCGAGCACGCTGGAGACTGCCGACTGGAATGCCGAGCTCCTGCGCGGCGACCTCGAGCAGGCGGTGCGCCGGCTCAAACAGGAGCTGGGCGGGCGACTGTGGGTCGGCGGTGTGACGCTCCCCCGGGCTCTGGCCGACGCAGGACTGATCGACGAGTACGAGTTCCTCGTGCAGCCGGTCCTCGCCGGGCACGGCCCGACGTTGCTCGCAGGCCTGCGCGAGCGCATACAGCTCGAGCTCGTGGACCGGCGTGAGTTCAGGTCAGGAGCGGTGGCCATGCGCTATCGGCCCACGCGAGGCACCGCGTGACGCGATTCCGCCGGCTTGGTCGACTCGACCCTCGACTCTCCCCCAAGCGCCACCAGAATCGACCGCGTCAGCTCTCGGGGTCGTACTGGAACGCACGCACCTCTTGCGCACAACGGCACGCGGCCGCGATCTTCGCCGCCCAGGCGAGCGCCTCATCGCGACTCGTCAGCTCGAGCACCGTGTAGCCGCCTTCGATGCGCTCGGTCTCGGGATAGGTCCCCTCAGTCACGGTTCCGCCGGCGTCGACCCGGACCGGCGGCACGGTCTCGTCGATCCCGCCGCCGAAGACCCACACCCCGGCGGCCTTCGCCTCGCGCACGACCTCGTGCGCGGCATCCGCGACGGCTTGCATCTCTGCGGCGGCAACCTGCATCGCACCGCTGGGAAACGAGATCAGGTACTTCGTCATCGAACTCTCTCCTCGTTCGCGAGCACCGTCGCCGCGATCACGGCGAGGCGGTTGTACTGCTCCTCTTCGTGCGCCGTGATCGTCACGACGGCGTCGCGCGCGTCGTCGACGACCACGAACTGGCCGTATCGTCCGTCGAGTCGCCAGCATTCACCCGGGCCGTCCCAGACCGCGAGGCCGTATCCGGCGGACGATCCGCCGTAGCCGGTGTCGATCCACGACCGGTGCATTCCGTCGACCCACGCAGCGTCCACGAGCTGCGACGAGCCCCATCGACCTCGGTCGCGCAACAGGCGCCCGATTCGTGCGAGCTCCTCGGTGCGGAGCTCGAGCCCCGATCCGCCCATGATCCAGCCGAGTGGGCAGCGGTGCCACTGCGGATTGTGGATCTCGAGCGGGTCGAACAGTCGCAGCATGAGCCAGTCGCGAACGTCGCCCACGACGGCGCCGAGCATGCGCATCGCGACGTAGGTGCTCGCGTCGGTGTACTGGAAGGCCGTGCCCGTGCCGACCGCGGGCCGGCGAAGCACCTCCTGTGCGAGATCGGGCCAGGGAACGGGTTCGTGCGAGAACCACACGAAGTCGATGCCGCTCGTCATCGTCAAGAGGTGCCGCAGAGCGACTCGCTCGACGCCGTCCCCCAGGCTGACCGACGGCAGCAGCTCGCCGACGGTCGTGTCGAGCGACAGCAGGCCCTCGTCGACGGCGATGCCGGCCGCGAGCGCCGAGACGCCCTTCGACGCCGAGTAGACGTTCACGCGGTCGTCGCTGCGCCAGCGATGCTCCGCGACGTCGTCGCCGACCAGCACGTGGAGTCCGTACGCCCCGAGACGTTCGGCGTCGACTTGCGCGATGATCTCGTCGCACACCGACGCCGCGCTCACAGCGCCTTCCGCATCTGCTGGGTCGTGACCTCGTAGCCTGCCGAGTCGTAGAGTCCGATCGCGACGGCGTTGCCGCCGAACACGTTGAGCTCGAGCGCTGAGGCGCCGGCCGCCCGGGTCGCAGCCTCGACCGCAGAGAGGAGCGCACGGCCCAGCCCGCTCCCCCGACGCGTTTCGAGCACCTCGATGTCGTAGAGGAACGCCACCTCGGGCGTGCCTCGGGGATGGTCGAGCCCCACCCAGGCACGGCCGACCGGGATGCCGTCGTCGTCGACGCCGCGGAGTACGAGCATCCGACGCGTGGCCAGCCCGTCGGGAAGCAGCCGCGCATTCTCGTCGAGCGCGCGCTCCACCGCACCGTCGCGAGACCAGTTGCCCGCCGACACCTGCTCCTCCGCGTACTCCTGCGCGATCGCGAGCTGCCATTCGTCGAACTCGGACTCGGTCATCGGCCGCACGTTCACCGTCATGTCAGTCATGCTGACACGACCCGACGACAGCCGCGACCGTCGGCGCGACCACGATGGTGTGCGCCGCTCCCCCGAGCGGCGCACTCCCCCGATCCCCCCGGTTGTTCCCCCGGCTCAGCCCGTGGCTTCAGCCTCGGATTCGGCTTCGCGTTCCTCGTAACGCTCGAGCCGCCGACCGGTCGCCGGCATGCCGAGCTCATTGAGCGGACCGGCCGTCGACCGCTCGGGCAGGCGCTCATCGGTCGGACAGGTCATGACGATGTTGCCGTTCGCGTCATCGAACGTGTGTTCGAAGATCGGGCGCCCGCACACGGGGCAGGGTCGCTCCTGCAATTCCCGCTCGTCGGCCTGCTCGGTGCCCTCGGTGATGGGCGGTGCGCCGAAGATCGGCTCGAGTGCGTTGTCGACTCGATCGAAGAATCTCGTGAATGCGTTGCCGTCGTCTGGGCGGCTCGCCGCGTCGCGTGCCATACGGGAGATCGTACGCCCCGAGGCATCCTCATCACCAGAGGCGCGCGCGGGCCGCGCCGCGCCTAGGCTGACGGTATGACGGATGCCTCGCTCCCCCGCCCGGTCACGATCGTCACCGGCGCGAGCCGGGGCATCGGCGCCGCGATCGCCGAACGGCTCGCGGCAGAGGGGCACGACCTCGTCATCACCTATCGCGATCGCGCGGCCGACGCCGACGCGGTCGCACGCCGCTGCACCGCGTCCGGCTCTCGCGTGCTCGTGCTCCAGGTCGACCTGGCCGACCTCGACGCGGCGGCCTCGGTGGTGCCCGCCGCGATCGACGCGTTCGGCCGGGTGACCGGGCTCGTGAACAACGCGGGCATCACCGGCAGGATCGGCCCGTTCCTCGACGTCGCCCTCGACGAGGCCGAAGCGGTGTTCCGCATCAACGTCGTGGCTCCGCTCCTCATCACGCAGGCGGCGATCGCGCACATGTCGACCGATCGCGGCGGGTCGGGGGGTTCGATCGTGAACATCTCGTCGGGCGCCGCCAAGTCGGGTGCCCCCAACACCTACATCCCGTACGCCATGAGCAAGGCCGCCCTCAACGCCCTCACCACCGGAACATCGAAGGAGTTCGGCCCCGTCGGTGTCCGCGTCAACACCGTGTCGCCCGGTACCACGAGAACCGAGATCCACGCGTCGGGCGGCCGCCCGCAGGCTGCAGACGAACGAGCGCCCGGCATCCCGATGCGGCGGGCCGGCGAACCGCACGAGATCGCCGGCGCGGTCGCATACCTGCTCTCCGACGACGCCGGCTACACCTCGGGCGCCGACATCCGCGTGGCGGGCGGCAACTGACCGGCCGTCGCCCGGCTCAGGACTCGCCGAAACCCGACCGCGCCAGCTCGGCGATCGCTTCGACCGCGTCCGCCGCGTCCGCGTCGTCGCTCGCGATCTCGAGGCTCGCGCCCTTCGTCAGCCCGAGCGACATGATGCCCAGCAGGCTCTTCGCGTCGGCACCGTTCACCGTGATCCGCTGCGGGTAGCGCGCCGCGAGCTTGACGAGCTCGGCGGCCGGACGAGCGTGCAGGCCGTCCGCGTTGACGAGGGTGACCGTGCGCGCATATCGGGATGCCTCGGGGCCGGCGCCCTCCGCAACGGACGGCGCTCCGCCGGCTGCCGTCGGGTGTTCGCCGCGTGCGCTCTCCGCCGCTCGCACGACCGCATCGAGCTCGTCACCGGACTCGGCCGCGACCGCCGCCGCGACGGCGCCCTCCACGAGCGGCGCATCGGCGATCCTCGTGCGGGCGCGGGCCTCGTCGTCGAGGAAGTCGAGCACGGTCTCCGCCGTGAGGATCGCCGATCCGAGGTCGCAGAGCACGACCGCGCCGGCGCCCGAGTCGGCCTCGGCGACGGCAGCGGCGACGAGATCGAAGCTCGTACCGATGCGGCCGTCGTCGGTGCCGCCCGCCGGCACCAGCGCGACGGTCGGCGCCATCTGCCGCGCGAGCTTCGCAAGCCCCGAGGCGATCTCCGCAGAGTGCGAGACGAGGACGAGCCCCACCGTGCCGCCCATCGTCACGCCCCTGCCGCGCCGTCTGCGGCATCGGCGGCCGCGCGCAGCAGCAACGCGCTCGACTCCGCGCCGGGATCGCGATGGCCGGCGGAGCGTTCGCCGAGGTAGCTCGCACGCCCCTTGCGGGCGACGAGCGGCTCCGTGGCCACGGCGCCCGCCTCGGCCGCGGATGCCGCAGCGTCGAGCACCTCGGTCGCGTCGGCGCCGGCCGCCGCGACCGCAGCCGCCGCCTCGACGGCCGGGGTCCAGGCGTCGACCATCGTCTTGTCGCCGGGTTCGGCCTTGCCGCGGAGGACGATGCCGTCGCGAGCGGCCTCGAGGAGGCTCGCGATCGCGGGACCGTCGAGCGAGTCCCGCCCCGCGACGGCGGCCGCCGCCTTGAGGTACGCCGTGCCGTACAGCGGCCCTGCGGCGCCACCCACCGTGGAGATGAGCGTCGTGGCGACGAGCTTCAGCACGTCGGCCGGAACCGCACCCGCGGCGAGATCGTCGAGTTTCGCGGCGACCGCCTGGAACCCGCGATCCATGTTCTCGCCGTGATCGCCGTCGCCGATCTCGCGATCGAGCGTGATCAGCTCCACCCGGTGCTCGCCGATGCGCTCGGCGCTCAGCCGGGTCCAGTCCACCGCCCACGTGATGTCGAGGCCCACCGCCCCTCCTTCTTCCGTCACCGGCCCCAGCGGAGTGCAGCCGTCTGCACCGGGGCATCCCAGAGTTCGATCATCTCGTCGTCGAGCTTCAACAGGGTGATCGACATCCCCTGCATCTCGAGGGAGGTGATGTAGCTGCCGACGAGCGAGCGGGCGATCCGGATGCCCCGTGCCTCGAGCACCTCGACGGCGCGACGGAACGCGATGTACAGCTCGATCTGCGGCGTGCCGCCCATGCCGTTCACGAAGAGCAGCGTTTGCTCGCCGGACTCGTACGGCAGATCGTCGAGGATCGGTTCGAGCAGTCGATCGACCAGCCGGTCGGCGGGCTCGAGTCCGACGCGCTCGCGACCGGGCTCGCCATGGATGCCGATGCCGATCTCGATCTCGTCGTCGGCGAGCGTGAAGCTCGGCTCGCCCGCGTGCGGCACAACGCAGGGCGTGAGCGCGAGGCCCATCGAGCGCGCGGCCGCGTTCACCCGTTCGGCGATCGCGGCGACCTCCTCGAGGGAATCGCCCCGTTCGGCCGCGGCCCCCGCGATCTTCTCGACGAGCACCGTCCCCGCCACGCCGCGCCGGCCGGCGGTGTAGAGCGAGTCGCGCACGGCGACGTCGTCGTTGGTGACGACGGCACGCACCTCGATGCCCTCGGCAGCCGCCAGATCTGCGGCCGTCTCGAAGTTGAGCACGTCGCCCGTGTAGTTCTTCACGATGTGCAGCACGCCCGAGCCCCCGTCGACGGCCTTCGTCGCCTCGAGGATCGGATCTGGCGTCGGCGACGTGAACACGGCGCCGGGCACTGCGGCATCCAGCATGCCGAACCCGACGAAGCCCGCGTGCAGCGGCTCGTGCCCGCTGCCTCCGCCGCTCACGAGCCCGACCTTCCCGGCGATCGGCGCGTCCGCACGCACGACCCGGATCGGATCGACCTCCACGCGGACGAGATCCGCGTGCGCGAGTGCGAACCCCGCGACCGACTCGTCGACGACGCGCTTCGGGTCGTTGATGATCTTCTTCATCGTCACCCCTTTCCGTCTCCGCCAGGGGCATGTCGCGGCGCGGCGGCCCCGGCGCAGCGCTCCCTCCGCAAACCTACGCCCCGACCGCATCCCGCCGTAAGGCCGGTCCGCCAACTCGCGGCAGATCGTTCCCCCCGAAGGGGTCACGGCGCTATCGTGACAGACGAGCGGCTGCGACGGCGCACCGCCAACGAAGGGGGTTGCACATGAATCTCGGCACCATCTTCCTCTCGGAACTGGTCGGCACCGCCATGCTGGTGCTGCTCGGTTGCGGTGTGGTCGCGAACGTCGCGCTCATCCGCAACAAGGGCCACAACGGCGGGTTCCTCATGGTGAACATCGGCTGGGGCCTCGCGGTCTTCGCCGGCGTCATCGTCTCGTACGCCTCGGGTGCGCACATCAACCCGGCCGTCACGCTGGGGCTCACGGTCAACCTCCTCGGCGAGGGCAAGACCGAGTTCGTCCCGGGCGTGCCCATCGACGGCGCATCCATCGCGACCTACATCAGCGCGCAGCTGATCGGCGCCATCATCGGTGCCATCGTCTGCTGGCTGGCGTACAAGCAGCACTTCGACGAGGAGCCCGACGCGGCCAACAAGCTCGGCGTGTTCTCCACCGGTCCGGCGATCCGCTCCTACGGGTGGAACCTCATCACCGAGATCATCGGCACGTTCGTGCTCGTGTTCGTCGTCGTCGGCTTCGGTCGCAACGGCGACGCGTCCGGACTCGCGTCGCTCGGCGCGCTGCCGGTGGCCCTGCTCGTGATCGGCATCGGCGCGTCGCTCGGTGGACCGACGGGGTACGCCATCAACCCGGCACGTGACCTCGGGCCGCGCATCGCGCACGCCATCCTGCCCATCAAGGGCAAGGGCGGCTCGGACTGGTCGTACTCCTGGGTGCCCGTCGTCGGGCCCATCATCGGCGGACTCATCGCCGGCTGGGCGGCGCTCGTGCTGCTTCCCATCATCACGTGAGGCGCCCGGTCCCGTTCGTCGAACCGGCCAGTCTCCAGATCAACCACGTGCGCGCCGTGACTTCCTGCGCGCAGGAATGAGAGGAACCCATGCCCGACTACATCCTCGCGATCGACCAGGGCACCACGAGCTCGCGCGCGATCATCTTCGACAAGGCCGGATCGATCGTCGCGACCGGGCAGCTCGAGCACGAGCAGATCTTCCCGAAGGCCGGCTGGGTCGAGCACGACCCCGCCGAGATCTGGCGCAACACCCGTGAGGTGATCGGCCAGGCGCTCGGCAAGGCCGACCTCACCCGCCACGACATCGCCGCGGTGGGCATCACGAACCAGCGCGAGACGGCCGTGGTCTGGGACAAGCACACGGGCGAGCCGGTGTACAACGCGATCGTCTGGCAGGACACCCGGACGCAGCCGATCGTCGACCGGCTCGCCGCCGACGGCGGCGTGGAGCGCTTCAAGCCGAAGGTCGGCCTGCCGCTCGCGACGTACTTCTCGGGCACGAAGATCGTCTGGATCCTCGAGAACGTCCCTGGTGCGCGCGAACGCGCCGAGGCCGGCGACCTGCTGTTCGGAACGACCGACTGCTGGGTGCTCTGGAACCTCACCGGCGGCCACGAGGGCGGCGTCCACGCGACCGACGTCACGAACGCGAGCCGCACGATGTTCATGGACCTCGAGACCCTGCAGTGGGACGACGAGATCCTCGCCGCCTTCGGCGTCCCGCGCTCGATGCTGCCCGAGATCAAGAGCTCGTCCGAGGTCTACGGCACCGTCGAGCCCTCGAGCCTGCTGCGCGAGGTCCCGGTCGCGGGCATCCTCGGCGACCAGCAGGCCGCGACCTTCGGGCAGGCGGCCTTCGATCCGGGCGAGTCCAAGAACACCTACGGCACCGGCAACTTCCTGATCTTCAACACGGGCGAGGAGATCGTCCACTCGAAGAACGGGCTGTTGACGACGCTCGGGTACAAGCTCGGCGACGACGCTCCCCACTACGCACTCGAGGGGTCGATCGCGGTGACCGGATCGCTGATCCAGTGGCTCCGTGACAACCTCGGGCTGTTCCAGAGCGCACCCGAGGTGGAGGAGCTGGCGAAGTCGGTCGAGGACAACGGCGGTGCGTACTTCGTGCCGGCGTTCTCGGGGTTGTTCGCGCCCTACTGGCGACCCGATGCGCGCGGTGCCCTCGTCGGCCTCACGCGGTTCGTGAACAAGGGACACATCGCCCGTGCCGCGCTCGAGGCGACCGCGTTCCAGACGCGCGAGGTGCTCGACGCGGTCAATGCCGACTCGGGTGTCGAACTCACCGAGCTCAAGGTCGACGGCGGCATGATCGCGAACAACACGCTCATGCAGTTCCAGGCCGACATCCTCGGAGTTCCCGTCGTGCGTCCCGTCGTCGCCGAGACGACGGCCCTCGGCGCGGCGTACGCCGCCGGTCTCGCTGTCGGCTTCTGGGCGAACCTCGACGAGCTCCGCGCCAACTGGCAGGAGGACTCGCGCTGGGAGCCCGCGATGGAGCCCGACGAGCGCGAGCGGCGCCTGCGGCTCTGGAAGAAGGCCGTCACGAAGACCTTCGACTGGGTCGACGACGACGTGGAGTGACCGGTTCGCAGCGGGGGCCCGTGGAGTCCACGGGCCCCCGCTGCGTGCGTGCGGCGCGCCGACGGCTCGGCCAGGTGGGCGACCGAGCTCCCTAGGCGCCCCCGTCAGCGTCTGGTCGCCTCGATCCACTCGGCGAGCTTCGCGGCGGCGGCGCCGCTGTCGATGGCTTCTTCGGCGACCGCCATCTTGTCGCGGAAGCGGTCGAGGATCGGCCGCTGGAACTGACCCGGATCCTTCGCGAGGTCGAACGAGACGAGTCCTGCTGCGGCGTTGAGCACGACGATGTCGCGCACCGGCCCGCGTGCGCCCGCCAGCACGTCGTGCACGATCGTCGCGTTGTGCGCGGAGTCGCCGCCCATGAGCTGGTCGATGCTCGCACGCGGGATGCCGAGGTCGCGCGGTTCGAGGTCGTGCTCCTTCACCGTTCCGCCTGACACCTCCCACACGTGGGAGTGACCCGTCGTCGTCAGTTCGTCGAGCCCGTCGTCGCCACGGAACACGAGCGCCGTCGCACCACGGGTCTGGAACACCCCGACGATGAGCGGAACCCGGTCGAGGTGGGCGACGCCCACTGCTGACGCCTCGGGGCGGGCCGGATTGCAGAGCGGCCCGAGGAAGTTGAACACGGTCGCGATGCCCAGCTGTGCGCGCACGGGGCCCGCGTGCCGGAATCCGGGATGGAACGCCGCCGCATAGGCGAACGTGATGCCCGCGTCGTCGAGCACGGATGCAACGCGCTCAGGAGGGAGCGCGAGGTCGAGTCCGAGCGCCGCGAGCACGTCCGACGAGCCCGACGCGCTGCTCGCGGCGCGATTGCCGTGCTTGATCACGGGAACCCCCGCTGCCGCGGCCACGATCGACGCCATCGTCGAGACGTTCACCGTGCCGAACCGGTCACCGCCGGTGCCGACGATGTCGAGCGCCATCGGATCGGCGCGAAGCGGCACGGCGTGGTCGAGAACCGCATCTCGGAAGCCGACGATCTCGTCGACCGTCTCCCCCTTGATGCGCAGCGCGACGAGGAACGCCGCCAGTTGCGCCTCGGTCGCCTGGCCGGTCATGACCTGCTCCATGCACCAGGCGGCGTCCGAAACGCTGAGGTCTTCTCCCTGTACGAGGGAGTTCAGAATGTCTGGCCAGTTCTGGTGCGCGGGCATGCAGCCGATCCTATCGGCCCGATTCACGGCGGATTCCCGGGCGTTGCACAGTGCGACTTAGGGTTCCCTAACCACGAGGCCTGCGACACGACGGCCGATGATGACGAAAACTCCGCCGGGATTTCGGCCATAATGGGGAGCGTGACGAGCACCTCAATCACTTATCAGGCGAGCGCGCCCGTGATCAATCGACCGAACACCGTAGCGGTGGGCACGATCGTCTGGCTGGGCAGCGAGGTCATGTTCTTCGCGGGTCTCTTCGCGATCTACTTCACGCTGCGCTCGACGTCGCCCGAGCTCTGGGAGGCGCAGGCCGGTCGGCTCAACTTCCCGTTCGCGCTGACGAACACGATCATCCTGGTCCTGTCGTCGTTCACCTGTCAGTTCGGCGTGTTCGCGGCGGAGCGACTGCAGCCGTACGCGCGCGGCCCGTGGTGGAACCCCGCCAAGTGGGGCATGGTCGAGTGGTTCTTCCTCACGTACGCCATGGGCGCCATCTTCGTCGCCGGCCAGATCTGGGAGTACGCGACGCTGGTCTCCGAGGGCATCTCGATCAGCTCCGACTCCTACGGCTCGGCGTTCTACCTGACGACCGGCTTCCACGGCCTGCACGTCACCGGCGGTCTCATCGCCTTCCTCCTCGTCATCGGACGAGTGTTCGCGATCAAGAACTTCGGTCACCGTGAAGCGACCAGCGCGATCGTCGTCTCGTACTACTGGCACTTCGTCGACGTCGTCTGGATCGGCCTGTTCCTCGTCATCTACGTCTTGAAATAGTCCACCACCCGATGCGTCAGACCCGAAAGCCCGCGAACAGGAAGAACCACATGACCCGCCAGAAGCGTCGCACCGGCCGCCGGCACCCGCTCGCAACCGTCGCGCTCCTCGCCCTGGGCCTCGTCTTCACCGGCGGCGCCTACGCCGCACTGAGTGCCGGCACGGTCGCCCAGGCAGAGGGCGACCCGACGTCGCAGCAGACCATCGACGAGGGCAAGAAGCTCTTCCAGGCGAACTGCGCCACCTGTCACGGTATGAACGCGCAGGGTACCGACGACGGCCCCAGCCTCATCGGCGTCGGCGCGGCGGCGGTCGACTTCCAGGTCGGCACCGGGCGCATGCCCATGCAGATGCAGGGACCGCAGGCGCCGCAGAAGCCGCCGCAGTTCACCGACGAGCAGGTCAAGCAGCTCGCCTACTACGTCGCGTCGCTCGGGCCCGGGCCCGAGATCCCCGCCGACCACCTCGTCAACGGCGGCGGCGATGCAGCGAACGGTGCGGAACTCTTCCGCATCAACTGCGCGATGTGCCACAACGTCGCCGGCGCCGGCGGCGCCCTCACCGAGGGCAAGTACGCTCCCCCGCTCACCGAGGTCACGGGCGTCCACATCTACGAGGCGATGGTCACGGGCCCGCAGAACATGCCGGTCTTCAACGACCTCAACATCTCGCCTGAAGACAAGCGCGACATCATCACGTACCTCAAGTACGTCCAGGACAACCGTTCACCCGGCGGATTCGAGCTCGGCTCGCTCGGCCCGGTCTCGGAGGGCCTGTTCATCTGGATCTTCGGTCTCGGCACGATCGTCGCGATCACCGTGTGGATCACGGCGAAGTCCAACTAGCGGCAGCCCGGCACCGAAGAAGACTCAGAAGGAGAACCATGGCACAGGACGACCACAGCGGCGCGGAAGTCGCCGCTGCCGACTCGTCGCACGCCGCGCACGATTCGAACGTCTCGCACGGCACCGCGGTGATCGCGGCCGACACGTTCGAGAACCCCGGCTTCCCGCCGCACCGCCCCCGCGTGACCGACGAGGACCCCAAGCGCGAGAAGCGCGCCCAGCGCACCGTCTACACGCTGTTCTACCTGTCGATCCTCGGCAGCGTCTGGGCGATCGCCGCGTACATGCTCTTCCCGATCGAGTCGAACGACGTCGGCATGGTCCGACTGAACAACATGTTCTTCGGACTCGGCGCGACCCTGGCCCTGCTCGGGATCGGCTTCGGTGCCGTGCACTGGGCCAAGGCGCTCATGGCCGACGTCGAGCTCGCCGACGAGCGCCACCCCATCGGCGGTACGCCCGAGACGCAGGCGGCGGCCGCCAAGGTGTTCGCCGACGCCGACCAGGAGTCCGGCTTCACCCGCCGCGCGGTCGTCCGCAACAGCCTCATCGGCGCCCTGCTCGTCTTCCCGCTGCCGGCGATCGTGCTGTTCCGCGGCTTCGCGCCCCAGGACCAGAACCCCATCGAGCTGCTGAGCCACACGATGTGGCAGAAGGGCAGCCGCCTCACGCTCGATCCGTCGGGCACGCCCATCAAGGCGGCCGACGTGACGATCGGCAGCGCGTTCCACGTCATCCCCGAGGGCCTCGCCGAGCTCGAGCACGGCAAGCTCGAAGAGAAGGCGAAGGCTGCGGTCCTGCTCATGCGTCTCAACCCGGCCGAGCTCAACGAGCTTCCCGAGCGCAAGGACTGGTCGTACGACGGCATCGTCGCCTACTCGAAGATCTGCACGCACGTCGGCTGCCCCGTCGCGCTGTACGAGCAGCACACGCACCACCTGCTGTGCCCGTGCCACCAGTCGCAGTTCGACGTCACGAACCACTGCGAGGTCATCTTCGGCCCGGCCAAGCGTCCGCTGCCGCAGCTGCCGATCACCGTCGACGACGAGGGCTACCTCGTCGCGCAGAGCGACTTCACCGAACCCGTCGGCCCGAGCTTCTGGGAGCGCCATTGAGCACCGCACCGTCCGCCACCGCGCCGCAGAAGCGGTCGTTCACCGCGGCAGCCTCCGTCTACGTCAACGAGCGAACGAGCATCGCCGGCTTCGTCAAGGAGCTCGGTCGCAAGGCGTTCCCCGACCATTGGTCGTTCCTGCTCGGTGAGGTCGCGCTCTTCGCGTTCGTGGTCGTGCTCATCTCCGGCACGTTCCTGACCTTCTTCTTCCAGGCCTCCATGGCCGAGGTGCACTACGACGGATCGTACGTGCCGCTCAAGGGCGTCGAGATGTCGGTCGCCATGGCCTCGTCGCTCGACATCTCGTTCGACATCCGCGGCGGACTCTTCGTGCGCCAGATGCACCACTGGGCGGCACTGCTGTTCGTGGCTGCGATCGGCCTGCACATGCTGCGCATCTTCTTCACGGGTGCGTTCCGCAAGCCCCGTGAGCTCAACTGGGTGATCGGCTTCACGCTCTTCGTCCTCGCGATGGCCGAGGGCTTCACGGGATATTCGCTCCCCGACGACCTCCTCTCGGGCAACGGCCTCGCGATCATCAACGGCATGGTCAAGGGCATCCCGGTCGTCGGCACCTGGACCTCGTTCCTGCTGTTCGGCGGCGAGTTCCCGGGCACCGCGATCGTCGGCCGCCTCTACACGCTGCACATCCTGCTGCTTCCCGCGCTCGTCGTCGCCCTCGTCGCACTCCACCTCGTCTTCGTGGTCGTACACAAGCACACGCAGTACGCCGGACCGGGCAAGACGCAGCAGAACGCGGTTGGTCCGCCCATCCTCCCCATCTACGCGGCGAAGGCCGGCGGGTTCTTCTTCATCATCTTCGGTGTGCTCGCGCTCATCGCCTCCATGTTCACGATCAACCCGATCTGGAACTACGGCCCGTACGACCCCTCCCCCGTCTCCGCCGGCACCCAGCCCGACTGGTACATCGGATTCGCGGACGGCGCCCTGCGTCTCATCCCGCCGGGCTGGGAGTTCGTCTGGCTCGACCGCACGTGGTCGTTCAACATCCTCGTGCCGCTCATCGGCATCGGTGTGTTCCTGGTCCTCGTCCTCCTATACCCGTTCATCGAGGCGTGGGTGAAGGGCGACCAGCGCGAGCACCACATCGCCGACCGTCCCCGCAACGCCCCGACCCGCACCGCGATCGGCGCCGCCGGCGTGACGTTCTACGCGGGCCTCTGGGCGGCTGCGAGCTCCGACATCCTCGCGACCCACTTCTCGCTGACCATGGAGGGCGTCATCCACGCGCTCCAGGCCGTCGTGATCATCGGGCCGTTCATCGCCTACTTCATCACGAAGCGCGTCTGCATCGCGCTCCAGAAGAAGGACCGCGAGATCGTCCTGCACGGTTACGAGTCGGGTCGCATCGTGAAGCTGCCCGGCGGTGAGTTCATCGAGGTGCACCAGCCGCTCGACGAGTACGACCGGTGGAAGCTCGTGAGCTTCGAGAGCTACGAGCCGCTCATGATCCGCCCGAACGCTCGCGGCAAGATCACGTTCGGCCAGCGCGTGCGCGCCTCGCTGTCGCGCTGGTTCTTCGAAGACCGCATCGCACCGGTCTCGAAGGGCGAACTCGAGTCCGGCCACGACGGCCACCACTGACTCGCTGACTGACGGATTCGGGCACCGAGCCATGTCGATCGATTCGACGTGGCTTCGGTGCCCGAACTGTTTCCAGGACCTCTCCCCCATCACCGATCGCACCTTCGGATGCGAATCCGGCCATCGGTTCGACCGATCGAAGTACGGCTTCCTCACGCTGCTTCCACCGAAGGCGCCGAAGACCATGGGCGACGACCGCAGCATGCTCGACGCTCGCGCCGCCTTGCTCGGCAGCGGAGCCTATCGTCCGATCTCAGATGCGCTCGTCGACGCCGCCGGTCGCATCCTCGGGTCGGGCGTCGATCCGAGCCTGCGGGTCGCCGACCTCGGCTGCGGCACCGGCCATTACTCGGCCGAACTCGCTCGTGCGATTCCGGGTCTGCGGCTCCTGCTCGCCGATCGCTCACCTGACGCCGTTCGGGTGAGCCTCCGTGCGATCCCCGGGTCGACGGGCGTGGTCGTCGACATCTGGCGTCCCCTCCCCCTCCGCTCGTCGACCGCCGACCTGGTGCTCAACGTGTTCGCGCCGAGGAACGGGCCCGAGTTCGCGCGGATCCTCCGCCCAGGCGGTCGGCTTTTCGTGGTCGTTCCCACTGAACGCCATCTTCTCGAGCTCCGCGATGCGGGTCTCATGCTCGACGTGCCACCCGGAAAGTCGGAGCGGGTCGCCGCCCAGCTCGCCGCCGACGGTTTCGTTCCCGGCGCGATCCGGCGCATCGAGTACGAGCTCACCGCCGATCGTGCGACACGCGGGCTGCTCGCAGGCATGGGTCCGTCAGCCCATCATGCGGGAGCCGGCTCGGCTGCCGAGCCGGATGCGTCGTCGACGACGGTGACGGTGTCCGTCGAGCTCCTCGAACTCGAGCGTTCGGCAACTGACGCAGAACCCGAGTGATGCGTCGGTCGCCCGCAGGGTCGATACTTGCAGCATGGACGACTGCTGCTCGGCCGCCGCGGACGGCGCCGACAGGTATGAGCCCGTCTTCACCGGGCGCTTCGCCGAGCGCATCGCACGGCGCTACGCGAAAGACGGCCTGACCCTGCCCGAGCAGGGCATCGTCTCCTACCTTGCGGATGAGGTCGGCATCGACGGCGCGACCGTGCTCGAGATCGGGGGCGGCATCGGCGAGATCCAGATCGAGTTGATCAGACGCGGCGCCGCCGCATCGGTGAACCTCGAACTCTCGCGTGCGTACGAGACCGTGGCCGCGCGAGTGGCCGCCGAGGCCGGTACGGCGCACGCGATGAGCCGGCGCACGGGCATCGACCTGGCCCTGCATCCGCACGCGGTCGAGCAGGCCGACGTCGTGATCCTCCATCGAGTGGTCTGCTGCTACCCCGATGCGACGCGACTGCTCGAAGCGGCTGCCGGGCGCGCGAAGCGGGCCGTCGTCTTCACGCACCCGCCTCGCGATCTGCTCACGCGCTTCGCCGCGGCATCCGGGAATCTCCTCATGCGGCTGCAGCGCAAGACGTACCGGGGCTACGTCCATTCACCCGAGGCGATGGTCGCCGTGCTCGAGCACCGGGGGTTCAAGGCCGAACACCACCAGCGGGCAGGCTCCTGGCGCGTCGTCGGCGCCGTTCACGACTGAGCCCCCTCACACGACGAAGCCCCGGACACGAGGTCCGGGGCTTCGAGGTGGAGCCGGCGATCAGCGAGCGAAGTTGCCGCGGTAGTACTCGTAGACCCAGCCGACGAGGCTGATGACGCCGATGCCGACTGCGATGAAGGAGATCCAGAAGCCCACTGCGAGTCCGAGGAACAGCAGCGCGGCCGCGCCGGCCAGCATGATCGGCCACCAGCTCCACGGGCTGAAGAAGCCGAGCTCGGCGTCGCCGTCGTCGATGTTGGCGTCGAGCCGGTCCTCGGGCAGCTCAGCGCCCTGGGCGCTGTGCACGCGACCGAGGTAGAACGCGATGAACGCCGCGAGGATCGCGCTGAGCGTGATCGCGATCGATCCGGCCCACTCGGGCTGGCCGTACTCGAGGGTGGTCCAGGTCCAGTAGACCCCGGCCATGATCAAGAAGAAGACCGAGAGGATCCAGAACAGGATGACGTTGGCGCGCATTACTTGATCTCCTCCGTGGCCGCGTCGTACGTCGGCGCCTCAGGGGCGTCCTTCGCCGGGCCGATGCCGACGGGGATGCCGGCCTCGGGGTGGTTGAGGTCGAACGCCGGACGCTCCGAGCGGATGCGCGGGATCGACGTGAAGTTGTGGCGCGGCGGCGGGCAGCTGGTCGCCCACTCGAGCGAGCCGCCGTAGCCCCACGGGTCGTTGACCGTGACCTTGGGTGCGCGGCGAGCCGTGATGTACACGTTCAGGAAGAACGGAATCAGCGAGATCGCCAGGATGCCGGCGCCGATCGTCGACAGCTGGTTCATCCACGTCACGTTGTCTTCGGGGAGGTACGAGAAGTACCGGCGAGGCATGCCGACGACACCGATCCAGTGCTGGATGAGGAACGTCGTGTGGAAGCCGATGAAGAGCAGCCAGAAGTGCCACTTGCCGAGCGTCTCGTTGAGCATCTTGCCGGTCCACTTGGGCCACCAGAAGTAGAAGCCGGCGAACATCGCGAACACGACGGTGCCGAACACCACGTAGTGGAAGTGCGCGACGACGAAGTACGTGTCGGACACGTGGAAGTCGAGCGGCGGCGACGCCAGGATGACGCCCGTGAGACCACCGAAGACGAACGTGATGAGGAAGCCGAGCGACCAGATCAGCGGCGTCTCGAACGTGATCGATCCGCGCCACATCGTGCCGATCCAGTTGAAGATCTTCACGCCCGTTGGCACCGCGATGAGCATCGTCATGAGGGCGAAGAACGGCAGCAGCACCGAGCCGGTGACGTACATGTGGTGGGCCCACACCGTGACCGAGAGCGCAGCGATCGCGATCGTCGCGTAGATGAGGGTCTTGTAGCCGAAGATCGGCTTGCGGCTGAACACCGGGAAGATCTCCGACACGATGCCGAAGAACGGCAGGGCGATGATGTAGACCTCGGGGTGTCCGAAGAACCAGAACAGGTGCTGCCACAGGATGACGCCGCCGTTGGCGGGGTCGTACACGTGGGCGTCGAACACACGGTCGGCGCCGGCGGCGAGCAGGGCGGCCGCGAGCACCGGGAACGCCATCAGGATGAGGATCGAGGTGACGAGCGTGTTCCAGGTGAAGATCGGCATGCGGAACATCGTCATGCCCGGGGCGCGCATCGTGATGATCGTCGTGATGAAGTTCACCGCGCCGAGGATCGTGCCGAAGCCCGAGAGGCCGAGGCCGAGCATCCAGAGGTTGCCGCCGACACCCGGCGAGAACGTCGTCGAGGCGAGCGGCTGGTAGGCGAACCAACCGAACGAGGCGGCGCCCTGCGGCGTCAGGAAGCCCGCGACCGCCATGAGCGAACCGAAGTTGAACAGCCAGTAGGCGAATGCGTTCAGCCGCGGGAACGCGACGTCGGGCGCGCCGATCTGCAGCGGCATGAGCACGTTGGCGAACCCGGCGAACAGCGGCGTCGCGAACATGAGCAGCATGATCGTGCCGTGCATGGTGAACAGCTGGTTGTACTGCTCACGCGTCTGCAGCAGCTCGAGGCCGGGCTCGAAGAGCTGGGCGCGGATGATCAGCGCCATCACGCCGCCGATGCAGAAGTAGATGAACGAGGTGATCAGGTACATGTACCCGATGACCTTGTGGTCGGTGGAGGTGATCCACTTGACCAGGATGTTGCCCTTGCGCTCGACCTTGGAGGTGCCGAACGGCAAGCTGCTCGACTGCGGCCGAGCCGGTGCGGTCGTGGTGCTCATTCGGCTTCTCGCTCTTCCTTCAGGTCGGGTGCGCCTGCGCCGGGCAGGTTCTGGTTGCGGTCGTACTCGTTCGACAGCTGGCCTTCCTGGCCGGCGTCGCGGAGCGACTGGATGTAGTCGTCGTACTCGGCCTGCGAGACGACCTTGACGTTGAAGAGCATGAGCGAGTGGTACTCGCCGCAGAGCTCGGCGCACTTGCCGGCGTACGTGCCCTCGCGCTCGGGGACGAACGACATGTAGTTCGTCTTGCCCGGGTACATGTCCTTCTTGTAGAGGAAGTCGACGACCCAGAACGAGTGGATCACGTCGCGCGACTCGAGTTCGATCTCGACGTTCGCACCGACGGGCAGGTACAGGGTCGGCAGCTCGGACTGCACGAGCGAGCCCTTCGGGCCCTCTTCATCGAGCTGGCCCTGGATGCCGGGCGAGTAGACGTCTTCCTTCACGTAGTTGAAGTCCCAGGCCCACTGCTTCGCGATGACCTCGACCTGCACGTCGACGTCGTCGGCGGCGAAGCGCTGCTCGATCTGCTGCTGGTCACGCGCGGTGAACGCGAAGAATCCCAGCACGAGGATGAGCGGGACGATCGTGTAGAAGACCTCGATCGGCATGTTGTAGCGCAGCTGGACGGGCAGCCCGGTCTGGCCCTTGCGACGGCGGTACGCGATGACGGCCCAGATCGTCAGACCCCACGTGAGGATGCCGACGATGAGGAGCACGATCCACGACGTGACCCACAGGCCGGAGACGGTCTCGGTGTGATTCGTGACCGGTGCTTCGCCCTCGACGAAGCCGGGCAGGAAGCCGTTGAGCTGCGCCTGCGTGCACCCGGCGAGCACGAGGCTGAGAGACGCTGCGATCGGGATTGCAGCCCATCGGAGACGGCGATTGTGGCGCACCGGTGACCTTTCGGGAGACTCGAAGGCGCTTCACAGTGAAGCGCGGTGATCGATGCCTAGCCTACTCCGACTCGGCACCCGAGGTGTGCACCGACGGCCCATGTCGGGCGCGCCGCCGCGCAGAATCATCCGTCGATCAGCCTGAATACGCAAAAGGGGGCCGCAGATGCGGCCCCCTTTCAGGAAGTTGCGGTAGCGCTCAGTGGAACGAGTCGCCGCACGCGCAGCTGCCCTGCGCGTTCGGGTTGTCGATCGTGAACCCCTGCTTCTGGATCGTGTCCTCGAAGTCGATCGCCGCACCGTCGAGGTAGGGCACGCTCATCTTGTCGACCACGACCTCGACGCCGTCGAAGTCGACGACGGCGTCGCCGTCGAGGAGTCGCTCGTCGAAGTAGAGCTGGTAGATGAGACCCGAGCAGCCGCCGGGCTGCACGGCCACACGCAGACGGAGGTCGTCGCGGCCCTCCTGCGCGAGCAGGCTGCGCACCTTGTCGGCGGCGGGGTCGCTCAGCTTCACGCCGTGCGTGGTCTCGGTGATCGTGTCGCTCATGTCTCTCCTCGATGCGTCAGGAACGCGGATTCCTCACTCCATGGTAGCCGCCGTGAGCGGCACGACGGCTGTGAGTCGTCATCATTCCGCGAAGCGGCCGTCGAGCCGCGCGAGGAACAACGCCTCGGCGAGCACCGAGCGACGGAACACGCCGAGGTGCAGCGACTCGTTGGGGCTGTGCGCCCGCGAGTCGGGGTCCTCGACGCCGGTCACGAGGATCTGCGCGGACGGGAACTCGTCCACGAGCTCGGCGATGAACGGGATCGACCCGCCGACGCCCATCTCGACGGGTTCACGGCCCCAGGCCTCGGCCATCGCGGCACGAGTCTCGGCCACCGCCCAGCCACTCGTGTCGACGAGGAACGGCTGGCCCGTGTCGACGTCGTCGAAGGTCAGCTTCGCGCCGAATGGCGCGTTCGCCTCGAGATGTGCGCGGATCGCCTCGTAGGCCTCTCGAGCGTCCTGACCGGGGGCCACGCGCGCGCTCACGCGCACCTTCACACCGGGGACGAGGGTGTTCGACGCGTTCGCGATGTCGGGTGCGTCGATCCCGGTGATCGTGATCGACGGCTTCGCCCAGATCCGGGAGAGGATCGAGTCGCGCCCGACCGGCTCGACGCCGTCGAGCAGGCCGGTCTCCGCGCGCAGCTGGGCCTCGTCGTACGCGGGGGTCTCGAACGCGGCCGAGGTGAGGCCGTCGACCGCCACGGCGCCGTCGCCGTCCCAGAGCGTGTCGAGCAGCCGGATCGCCGCGAACATGGCGTCGGGGACGGCACCGCCGAACATGCCCGAGTGCGACGCGTGGCCGAGCGTGTCGATCCGCAGGTTGAACGCGACCGCGCCGCGCAGCGCCACGGTGATCGCCGGGGTCTCGAGGTCCCAGTTGCCGGAGTCGGCCACGATGATCGCGTCGGCGGCGAGCAGCTCGCGGTGTTCGCGCAGGAAGTTGCCGAACGACTGCGAGAGGTACTCCTCCTCCCCCTCGATGAACACGGCGATGCCGAGGTCGAGGTCGTCGCCGAGCACCTCGGTCAGTGCGCGGATCGAGGCGACGTGCGCCATGATGCCGGCCTTGTCGTCGGCGGCACCGCGGCCGTAGAGGCGGTCGCCGCGGAGGGTCGGCTCGAACGGCGCGGACTCCCAGTCCTCGTCGCGGCCGGGCGGCTGCACGTCGTGGTGCGCGTAGAGCAGCACGGTCGGGCGGCCGTTGCGGGCCGCGCGATGCGCGATCACCGCGGGCGCACCCAGCTGCGGGTCGGCCTCGCCTTCGGCGCCGGCGACTGGCGCGCGCCGCACGTCGACGAGGTCGAACACGCCGAGTCCGCGCACGAGCTCGGCGACGGCCTCGGCACTCGCCTGCACGTTCGCCGGATCGAACGCCGGCCACGACACCGAGGGGATCTTCACGAGGCGGGTGAGCTCGGCGATCGTCGTCGGAAAACCCGCCTCGACGGCTGCCCGCAGTTCGTCGGCCTTCGGGGTGGTTGCCGCGGCGGCGGCCTCGGTGGGAAGAGAGTCGGTCATGCCGGTAATCTTAAGGGGAACCGATTCGAGGGATCCCCGTGGCAAAGCACCCCAACAGCACCGATCAGCCGAGCGCCGAGACGCTCGAAGAGACCCAGGCACGCCTGAAGCAGGGTGGCAAGGGTGCCCCCACTCCGAAGCGCGCCGACCGCGAGGCCGCGAACAAGCGGCCCCTCGTGCCGAACGACCGCAAAGAGGCGGCGAAGCAGGCGCGGGTGCAGGCGGCCGACGCCCGCGAGAAGGCCCGCATCGGCATGGCGATGGGTGACGAGAAGTACCTCCCCGCCCGCGACCGCGGCCCGCAGAAGAAGTACGTGCGCGACTACGTCGACGCGCGCTTCAGCGTCGGCGAGGTGCTCATCCCCGTCATGTTCGCCGTGATCGTGCTCACCTTCATCCCGAGCGCGCAGGTCCAGGCCTCGAGCATCATGCTGCTCTGGGCGTTCTTCCTCATCGCGCTGGTCGACGTGATCATCCTGGGCTTCACCCTGCAGCGGAAGCTCACGGCGAAGTTCGGTGCCGGAAAGGTCGAGAAGGTGCGCTGGTACGCGGCGATGCGTGCGCTCCAGCTGCGTGCGCTCCGGCTCCCGAAGCCGCAGGTCAAGCGTCGCCAGTACCCGTCCTGAACCGTTGCACCCTCGGGTGCGCGCACGAGCCCGGCCGAGGATGCCTCGAGCCGGGCTTCGTCGTCTCAGTCGCGTGCGAACGCACCGAGCCGGATGAGCGGGACCCGCGTCTCCTCGTCGGTGAGTGAGCCGTGCTGGCCGATCATGCGTTCCGCCTTCCGGTCGGCCAGCCGCCCGTCGTAGTAGGCGACGCCTGCGCGAGCCGCCACGATCAGGTCACCGATGCGCGGCACGACCTCGGGCGACACCTCGCCGAAGAGGCCGGCCGCGATCGCCTCCTCGCGCGTCGCGACCCACGCACGCGACGACTCGGCCTCGCGCCAGCGATCTACGAGCGACACCCGGCCGGCCGCGTCGAGGTCGGGCTCGACGTAGAGCTGCAGACCGCGCGGCTCGCCGCCGATGTGCCGCACCCCGTCGACGAGTTCGGGCCGACGGTCCACGAGCACGTGCCGGTGGGCCGGCACGTCGACCACGCCGTGGTCGGCGGTGACGAGCACACCCGTCCCGCGCGGCATCCGCCGTTCGAACGACGCCGTCTCGGCGTCGAGCTGTTCGAGCAGGCACAGCCAGCGGTCGGACTCCCAACCGTGCGCGTGCGCGGCCTGATCGAGCTCGGGTACGTAGAGGTAGACGAGGGCCGGGCCGGCGGCGAGCACGTCGAGCGCCGCCTCGAACCGGTCGGCGATGCTCGCTCCCGGCACGTAGCGCGCGCCGCGCAGCACGGCGCGGGTGAATCCCGAGTCGACGTGCTTCGGCCCCCCGATCGCGACGGCGTCGACGCCCTGCTCTCCCGCGGCCTCGAAGACGGTCGACCGGAGCTGCCACTCGTCGGGTCGCATCCGGTCGTCCCAGCCGTTCAGCTGGTTGACGAGCCGGTCGTGGGCGGCGTCGAGCGTGCGGTAACCGACGAGGCCGTGCTCGCCGGGCGAGGCACCCGTCGTCAGGCTCGCGAGCGCGGCGGCGGTCGTCGACGGGAAGACGGTGCGGGCGACGTCGCGTTTCGCGAACCGCGAGGCGAGGAACCGGGCATGGCCGGCGCGGCTGCGGAGGTTCGCCGCGCCGAGCCCGTCGACCAGCACGACGACCGCGCCGCCGGCCGAAGGCAGACCGAGCGGGTTCTGCGTCCCGCCGATGCTCGCGAGGCAACTGCCGAGCACGTCGGTGAGGCGCGGGGTCGTGTCGGCGGGCACCGGTAGCATGGCAGACATCGCGCCCAGTCTGGCACAGGCCGGGCGCGCCCCCGTTCCACCGCGTGCCAGGCACGCACGGCACAGAGAACACGGATGACCCGAGCGAAATCGCAGCCCGCCGACGAACCGATCGTCGAGCGCATCGAAGACGTCGACGTCGCCACCGAGATGCAGGGCTCGTTCCTCGAGTACGCGTATTCGGTGATCTACTCGCGCGCGCTTCCCGACGCCCGTGACGGGCTCAAGCCCGTGCAACGTCGCATCATCTACCAGATGACCGAGATGGGCCTCCGGCCCGACAAGGGCCACGTGAAGTCGGCTCGTGTCGTCGGCGAGGTGATGGGCAAGCTGCACCCGCACGGCGACACGGCGATCTACGACGCCCTCGTCCGCATGGCGCAGCCGTTCACCCTGCGGGTGCCGCTCGTCGACGGCCACGGCAACTTCGGCTCGCTCGACGACGGGCCGGCCGCGCCGCGCTACACGGAGGCGCGTCTCGCCTCCCCGGCGCTCGCGATGGCCGAGGGCCTCGACGAGGACGTCGTCGACTTCGTGCCGAACTACGACAACCAGCTCACGCAGCCCGAGGTGCTGCCGAGCGCCTACCCGAACCTCCTCGTCAACGGTGCGAGCGGCATCGCGGTCGGCATGGCCACGAACATGGCTCCGCACAACCTCATCGAGGTCGTCGGGGCGGCGCGCCACCTCATCGCGCACCCGAACGCGACCCTCGACGAGCTCATGGAGTTCGTGCCCGGCCCCGACCTGCCGACGGGCGGCACGATCGTCGGCCTCTCCGGCATCAAAGACGCGTACGCGACCGGTCGCGGCAGCTTCAAGACGCGGGCGAAGGTGTCGGTCGAACAGCTCACGGCGCGCAAGACCGGACTCGTCGTCACCGAGCTCCCCTACCTCGTCGGACCCGAGAAGGTCATCGAGAAGATCAAGGACGGCGTCAACGCCAAGAAGATCAACGGCATCTCCGACGTCACCGACCTGACCGACCGCGCGAACGGCCTGCGCCTCGTCATCGGCATCAAGACGGGCTTCAGCCCCGACGCCGTGCTCGAGCAGCTCTACCGGCTCACGCCGCTCGAGGACTCGTTCAACATCAACAACGTCGCGCTCGTCGACGGCGGGCCGCAGACGCTCGGGCTGCGCGAACTGCTGCAGGTCTACGTGGGCCACCGCATCGCGGTGGTCACCCGCCGGTCAGAGTACCGGCTGGCCCGTCGGCGAGAGCGCCTCCACCTCGTCGACGGACTGCTCATCGCGATCCTCGACATCGACGAGGTCATCCAGGTCATCCGCTCGAGCGACGACACGGCCGCGGCCCGCACCCGCCTCATGGAGGTCTTCGACCTCAGCCAGGTGCAGGCGGAGTACATCCTCGAGCTGCAGCTGCGCCGGCTGACGAAGTTCTCGCGCATCGAGCTCGAGGCCGAGCGCGACCGCCTTCGAGCCGAGATCGAGGAGCTCGAGGCCCTGCTCGCGAGCCGCCACCGCATCGAGGCGCTCGTCTCCGACGAGCTCGCCGAGGTCGCAGAGCGGTTCGGCACCCCGCGCCGCACCCTCCTCACCGACGCGCGGCCGTCGATCGCCGGTGCCGCCGCCAAGCGCGCCGCCGCCGTGCTCGAGGTGGCCGACGTGCCGTGCCGGGTGTTCCTCTCCGCGACAGGTCGCATCGCCCGCGTCGACCTGCCCGACGGCCCCGAGGGCGCACCCACGATCACCCCGCCGGCGCGCCGCAGCAAGCACGACGCGATCCGGTCGTCGCTGGACACCACGAGCCGCGCCGAGATCGGTGCGGTCACGAACCTCGGCCGACTCATCCGGTTCACCCCGGTCGACCTGCCGATGCTCCCGCCCACGTCCGTGCAGCTCGGCGCCGGGGTCAAGATCGGCGACTACCTCGCACTGCCGAACCGCGACGAGCGGGTGCTCGCGATCGTGTCGCTCGACGGCGACCGCTCGATCGCGCTCGGCACGAAGCTCGGCGTCGTGAAGCGCGTCGCGACGGGCGCCTATCCGAACAAGCCCGAGTTCGAGGTGATCGGGCTCAAGGCCGGCGACGAGGTCGTCGGGGCCGTGCAGGGCGACGAGACCGACGAGCTCGTCTTCGTCGCGTCCGATGCGCAGCTCCTCCGCTTCCCGGCCGCCTCGGTGCGACCGCAGGGTTGCCCCGCCGGGGGCATGGCGGGCATCAACCTCGGCGGCGGCGCGCACGTGATCCACTTCACGAGCATCCCGGCGGCGGTCGCCGACGAGACCGTCGTCGTCACGGTCGCCGCCTCGAGCGACACGCTGCTCGGCACCGACCCCGGCAGCGCGAAGGTCAGCGAGTTCGCCGAGTTCCCGGCGAAGGGTCGTGCGACTGGCGGCGTGCGCGCGCAGCGGTTCCTGAAGGGCGAGGACGCGCTGCATCTCGCCTGGGTCGGTCCCACTCCGCCGCTCGCCGTCGGCGCAGACGGCTCGGCCCGCGAGCTGCCCGACGCCGGGGCGAAGCGGGATGCCTCCGGGCAGGCGCTCGGTGCCGTCGTCGCCGCCGTCGGTCGACGAGTCGGCTGAGGTCCGCTTCGACCATTCGTACGCGATGAAGGCCGCCCCGAACGGGGCGGCCTTCATCGTTCGTCGGAGCAGTCGTCGCGACGCCGGACTCCTGGGCGCCGCGGTCGGCCCCGAGCGTGCGGCGGTTCAGGCGTTCAGGCGTCGATGCGGTCGCGCTCGAGCGCGTCGGAGCTCTCGATGATGAACTCCTTGCGGGGAGCCACGTCGTTGCCCATGAGGAGCTCGAACACCCGCCCGGCGTTCTCCGCGTCACCGATGCCGACGCGGCGCAGGGTGCGGTGGCGACGGTCCATCGTCGTCGTCGCGAGCTGGTCGGCGTCCATCTCGCCGAGGCCCTTGTATCGCTGGATCGGGTCCTGGTACCGCTTCTTCTGCTTGTCGAGTCCGGCGAGCACCGCCGCGAGCTCGGCCTCGGAGTAGGTGTAGATCGTCTCGTTCGGCTTCGATCCGGGGTTCATGACGACGACCCGGTGCAACGGAGGTACGGCTGCGAACACGCGGCCTTCCTCGATCATCGGCCGCATGTAACGGAAGAACAGGGTGAGCAGGAGGGTGCGGATGTGTGCGCCGTCGACGTCGGCATCGGCCATCAGGATGACCTTGCCGTAGCGGGCCTGGGCGAGGTCGAAGCTGCGACCGGAGCCCGCACCGATCACCTGGATGATCGACGCGCACTCGGCATTGCCGAGCATGTCGGCCACGCTCGCCTTCTGCACGTTGAGGATCTTGCCGCGGATCGGCAACAGCGCCTGGTGCTCGCTGTCGCGCGCGAGCTTCGCCGTGCCGAGCGCCGAGTCGCCCTCCACGATGAACAGTTCGGAGTGCGCGACGTCGTTCGACCGGCAGTCGACGAGCTTCGCCGGCAGCGACGAGCTCTCGAGTGCGTTCTTGCGACGCTGCGTCTCTTTATGGGCTCGCGCGGAGATGCGCGACTTCATCTCGGCGACGACCTTGTCGAGCAGGAGCGCGGACTGCGTCTTGTCGTCGCGCTTGGTCGACGCGAACCGCTCCTTCAGCTCCTTCGTGAGCACGTTCGTGACGATGCTTCGCACGGCCGGTGTGCCGAGCACCTCTTTCGTCTGGCCCTCGAACTGCGGCTCGGGGAGGCGCACCGTGATGACCGCGGTGAGCCCGGCGAGCACGTCGTCCTTCTCGAGCTTGTCGTTGCCGGCCTTGAGCCGGCGCGCGTTCTGCTCGACCTGCTGGCGGAGGAACTTCAGGAGGCCCTGGTCGAAGCCGGCCTGGTGCGTGCCGCCCTTGGGCGTCGCGATGATGTTGACGAACGACCGCACGACCGTGTCGTACCCGGTGCCCCACCGCAGGGCGATGTCGACCTCGCACTCGCGCGAGAGCTCGGTCGGCACCATCGCGCCCGAGTCGCTCAGCACGGGCACGGTCTCGGTGAAGTTCCCGGTGCCCGTGAGCCGCCAGATGTCGGTGATCGGCGAGTCGGGCGAGAGGTGCTCGACGAACTCGGAGATGCCGCCGTCGAACTGGAACGACGTCGTGTGCGGCGTCTCGCCCCGTTCGTCGGTCACGTCGATCGCGAGTCCGGGCACGAGGAATGCGGTCTGGCGGGCGCGCCCGATGAGGTCGTCGGTCTGGAACTCGGCGCCCTTCGTGAAGATCTGCCGATCGGCCCAGTAGCGGATGCGGGTGCCGGTGACGCCCTTCTTGACCTTGCCGACGACGCGCAGCTCGCTGCGCTCCTCGAAGGGGGTGAACGGGGCGTCGGGCGACGGCACCCCGTCGTCGGCGAAGATGCCCGGCTCGCCGCGGTGGAACGACATCGCATAGGTCTTTCCGTCGCGGTCGACCTCGACGTCGAGCCGCTCGCTGAGCGCGTTCACGACGGAGGCGCCGACGCCGTGCAGACCGCCGGACGCCGCGTACGAGCCGGTTCCGAACTTGCCGCCGGCGTGGAGCTTCGTGAAGACGACCTCGACGCCCGTGAGACCGGTCTTCGGCTCGACGTCGACGGGGATGCCGCGGGCTCGGTCTCGCACCTCGACACTGCCGTCGGGGTGCAGCAGCACCGCGATCTCGGTGCCGTGACCCCCGAGCGCCTCGTCGACCGAGTTGTCGATGATCTCCCACAGGCAGTGCATGAGGCCTCGGGAATCGGTCGAGCCGATGTACATGCCGGGGCGCTTGCGCACCGCCTCGAGTCCTTCGAGGACGGAGAGATGGCGGGCGGAATAGTCGGAGCTCACGTCGACCAAGCCTAGTGAGCGCGACCGACACCGGCGTGCAGGCGCTACGCGCTGAGCGAAATGCCCGGCGGAACGGAAGTCTCGGGCTCTCGAGCGTGTTTTCATTGATGAACGGACAGAGCATGAGCGACGGAGGAGGAGCCATGACCCAGTACACCGAGACCACCGGTGCGGTCGAAGCCGAGACCCCTTACGAGCTCACGGCGCTCGACCGCTGCGACGCGTGCGGCGCCCAGGCGTACATCCGCGTCGTCGTCGCGAGCGGCGAGCTGCTGTTCTGCGCGCACCACGGCCGCAAGCACCAGGAGAAGCTCTCGCAGATCGCGCATTCGTGGCACGACGAGAGCGACCGTCTCCTCGTCGACGACGGTCGCTGAGACTCGTCGCACGCCGCACCGACGGCGGCCGCCCAGAGCAACGGAAACGCCCCGGCATCGCCGGGGCGTTTCGCGTACGACACCTCACCCGTCGTGAGTGGCCGTGCCGGGTTTCAACGGGCGGACGCCTCGACCCCGGCCGCGCGCGACTGCGCGTCGCGCGCGGCCGACGCGTAGGCGTCGACCTCGGCGGCGCGACCGCCCGGCGTGTAGCCGAGCCCGGCCCGCTCGGCCATGACGCCGATCAGGTGGTCAGCGAAGGCCGGGTTCTTGGCGAGGACGGGCCCGTGCAGGTGGGTGCCGTAGACCGACCCCATGACCACGCCCTCCTGGCCGGAGTCGCGACCGTTGCCGACGCCGGCCAGCACTCGCCCGAGTGGGGAGCCCTCTGCGCCGCGGTAGTCGCGGGCGTGGTTCTCGAAGCCCACGAGCGTGCCGAACGCGGACGAGCGCACCACGAGGTCACCCGTGACGCGGGCTGTGCGGGGCACTGCGCGGCCGGGCAGGATGCCGAGGCCCTCGATGCTGCGCCCGTCGCCGGTCTCGACCCCCCAGCTCAGCAGCTCCCAGCCGGTGCCGACGGCGAGGATGGGCACGCCCTCCGTGCCCCACCGGCGGAGTTCGTCGTGCAGGGCGAGCAGGCGCGAGCGGCTCTCCTCGAGCGAGGCGTCGCTGCCCGAGCCGAGCACGACCGCGTCGACGCGATCGGGCAGCCGGTCGGCGTCGTCGACGGCGATCACCTCGGCGTCGAGGCCGGCCCACGCCGCCCGCATCGCGAGCACCTGGGCGTTCTGCGCGTCGCCGTTGGTGTTCTGCAGGGCCGGCAGCAACGAGACGATCGTGAGGCTCATTCGGTACCCGTCAATCCGAGGTGTGCACGCGTGCGCCGCATCGAGTCGGCCGAGAAGACGATCGTCTTCACTCCCGAGGTGGGAGCCGGTGCAGCGAGGAAGTCGTCGAGCGCGCGACCGAGGTCGGGTTCGACCCGGTCGATCTCGACGCCGTCGTAGGCGAGCATGAGCGCCGCCTCGCCGGCCTTCGAACCGCTCACGATCGCGACCCGACCGAGCGACGAGGCATCCGCCGGCCAGAAATAGGAGGGATCGCGCACGTCGGAGCCGATCGCGAACAGGATGTCGCTCGTGCCGGGTTCGATGCTGTCGACGTTGAGCTGGTAGCTCGCGGGATTCTGGATGAGGACGAACTCGACGTCCTGACCGCGCACGCTCAACCGCTCGCCGCGACCGAACACGGCCGGGATCGCGGTGAGCGCCGCAGCTGCGGTCTCCGCCGAGAAGCGCTCGCCGAGGACGGCCTTCGCGGTCGAGTACGCGGCCGCCGCATCGACGGCGTAGTGCGTGCCGCGCGCCGGCAGTCCGGCCTCGACCCGCAACCCGTCGTCGAGGAGCACGACCTCGCGGCCGTTCACCGCCTCGATCACGACGCCGACGGCCGGGTCGAGGCGATCGGTCGACGTCTCGGTGTAGCCGAGGCCGCGGGGCGACGCATCGAGCACCGCCTGCGAGACCCCGTAGCGCCGCACCGCGACGCCGGGGCGAACCTTCGCGGCGAGCCGCTCGAGGTAGGCGTCGTCGGCGTTCACGACCACCGACTCCCCCGCCCGCGCGGCGATGCGCTCGAGCATGCCGGCGACCATCTCGGAGTCGTGGAAGCGGTCGATCTGGTCGACCATGACGTTGGTGAGGCAGACGACACGGGCGTCGACACCCTGCATGACGAGGGCGCCATGTCCTTCGTCCATCTCGAGCACGGCGACGTCACCGGGCACTCGTCCGCGCCAGTCGGCCTGCTCGAGCAGCGCCGAGGTCAGCCCCTGGCTGATGTTCGCGGTCGACGGGTTCGTGAAGACGTCGACGCCGTGCTCGCGCAGGATGGCGACGAGCATCTTCGTGGTCGTCGACTTTCCCGCCGAACCCGACACCACGACGAGCCCCTGCGGGAAGCCCGACAGGGTGCGCTTCAGGTAGTTCGGCGCGATGCGGTTGACGACGAGCCCGGGAACCGCAGAACCGCCGCCCGGCTTGCGCAGCCGGGCGGCGAATCTGGTGAGTCTGCCGACGAGGATCGCCGGCCCATAACGCAGGGATCCAGCGCGCACCGGCGGCCTACTCGAGGTAGTCGCGCAGCGACTGCGACCGCGACGGGTGGCGGAGCTTCGCCATCGTCTTCGACTCGATCTGGCGGATGCGCTCGCGCGTGACGCCGAACGTGTCGCCGATCTGGTCGAGGGTCTTCGGCATGCCGTCGCCGAGGCCGAAGCGCATGCGGATCACGCCCGCCTCGCGTTCGCTCAGCGAGTCGAGCAGCGACTCGAGCTGCTTCTGCAGCATCGTGAAGCCCACGGCGTCGGCCGGAACGACCGCCTCGGTGTCCTCGATGAGGTCGCCGAACTCGCTGTCGCCGTCCTCGCCGAGCGGGGTGTGCAGCGAGATCGGCTCGCGGCCGTACTTCTGCACCTCGATGACCTTCTCGGGGGTCATGTCGAGCTCGCGGCTCAGCTCCTCAGGGGTGGGCTCGCGGCCCAGGTCCTGCAGCATCTGGCGCTGCACGCGGGCCAGCTTGTTGATGACCTCGACCATGTGCACCGGGATGCGGATGGTGCGGGCCTGGTCGGCCATCGCGCGCGTGATCGCCTGGCGGATCCACCACGTCGCGTAGGTCGAGAACTTGAAGCCCTTCGTGTAGTCGAACTTCTCGACCGCACGGATGAGGCCGAGGTTGCCCTCCTGGATGAGGTCGAGGAACTGCATTCCGCGACCCGTGTAGCGCTTGGCGAGCGAGACCACGAGACGGAGGTTCGCACCGAGCAGGTGGCTCTTGGCGCGCTGGCCGTCCTTCGCGACCCACTGCAGCTCGCGGCCGAGCTGCGAGCGCTTCTCGGTGTCGCTCATCGCCGACAGCTTCTCTTCTGCGAACAGGCCCGCCTCGATGCGCATCGCGAGCTCGACCTCTTCGGCCGCGTTCAGGAGCGCGACCTTGCCGATCTGCTTCAGATAGTCCTTGACGGGGTCGGCCGTCGCACCGGTGATGGTGGACGAGTAGACCGGAACCTCGTCTTCGTCGTCGGAGGCACGAAGCACGAGCGCGCCCGTCGGGTGCGGTTCGACGGCGACGGTCTTCGCGTCGTCGTCATCGTCGGATGCTCCGTCGCCGGCCTCGCCTGCGTCGTCGGTGTCGACCGCCTCGAGCTCGGCGGGGTCGACCTCGCCCTCATCTTCTTCGTCGTCGTCGGCGGCCTTGCCCTTCGCCTTGGTACGGGGCTTGGCGGCGCTCTTCGCCGTGCTCGTGCGCGGCGTCTTGGACGCCGTCGTCGACTTCGCCGCCGCCTTCGCGGCCGGCGCCTTCGTCGCGGTCGACTTCGCGGCGGTCTGGCGCTTCGCGGCCGGCTTCTCGGCCTCGGCCGCCTCGGCCTTCGCCTTCGTCGTTGCCATACGTATGAACCTCTCCTACCGTCGCGCGGCGTGTGCCCTCTCGGAAGGCGCGGCTCGTGCAGTCGGTCCGGTCGTTTTCGGACACTATGAGGACCCATGTCAAGTCCGCGTGATCGGTACGACGACCGTCGTACCCGCGAACCCGAACGGGTCCTGCCTTAATTATACAGACCCTTGACCGCTGACGCGCACACCGAACACCCCGCCGCTCATCAAGTGACAACACCGACGAACGATCGGTCATTCCCCGGCCGCACGGCCGCGCGGCTCAGCCGCCGAGTGGCGGCTCGTCGTCGCTCGAACGCCGGAAGGCGAGGAACTTCTCGAGCTCGGCCGCGATCTCGTCGGCGCTCGGCAGCTCGCCGTCCTCGTCGGTCAGCGGCGATCGCAGGGTGGTGCCCTCCATGTAGGCGTCGTGACGCTGCTCGAGGGTGCCGACGAGCTTCGCCAGCTCGCCGTTCTCGGCCACCTGTTCGTCGATCCGCGCGATGAAGTCGCGGCCCTGTTCGCGGAGCGCGTCGGTCGGGAAGATGCGACCGGTCGCGGCGCTGATCGCCTCGAGCGCGGCGACCGCAGCCGACGGATACTCGGTGTCGCCGAGGTAGTGCGGGATCAGCAGCACGAATCCGGTCGTCGGATGCCCGAGTTCGACCAGACGGTACTCGACGAGGTGGAGGGCGTTGCCCGGCACCTGCGTCGTCGGCCGCCACACCGACATCGCATCGATCAGCTCGTCGCGGTTGCCGCTCACCGTCATGCGGATCGGTCGCGTGTGCGGCACCGGCATCGGGATGGCGTTCACCCAGGTCGTCGACGAGACCTGCAGGTCATCGACGAGCTGCAGCACCGCGGCGGTGAACCACTCCCATTTGAAATCGGGCTCGAAACCCGTGAGCAGCAGGAACGGCCGACCGAGCTCGTCGTTCGCGAGTTCGAGCGCGAGCCGTGGCGGCGTGTACTCGGTGAAGTGGTCGCCTTCGAAGAGCATGATCGGCCGGCGCGCCCGGTAGTCGAGCAGCTCGTCGACGTCGAACGCGGCGACGGTCGTCGTGTCGAGCGTCTCGCGAAGGTACTCGGTCGTCTGCGCGACCGCCCCGCCGGCATCGGCGAAGCCCGTGAGCCCGGCGACGAGCGGCAGCCCCGGCGGCACCATGACCTCGGTGTTCAGCTCGTAGAGGGATCGTGGATCACGCATGATTCCAGCCTACTGACGCGGTGCCGGCCGCCCGCCGCGGCAGGCTTCCGCCAGAACATGCCCAGAGCGAACACGTAACATCTGGAGCCATGACCGTTCCCGTGCTTTCCGTGTTCGATACCCCTGCGGCCGCCTCCGACGCCGATGTCGTCCTCCTCGTCGCCCGTGCCGGCGACGACGGGCCCGAGCTGCTCGCCCCCGAGGGGTTCGACTGGGTGCTCCCCCAGCTCGTCGCACTCGGCGCGACGGGCGCCGCCGACGAGCTGACGCGACTTCCCGGCGTCGAAGGCGGACCGCGCGTCGTCGCGGTGGCCGGCGTGGGCGATGCTGCGGATGCCGCGAGCCTGCGTCTCGCGGCCGGTTCGGCCGTCCGTCGCCTCGCCAAGACCGAATCGGTGGCCGTCGCCGCCCCGTTCGACGAGGCCGGGTCGGTCGCGGCCATCGTCGAGGGCGCCGCCCTCGGCGCATACGCCTTCGACGAGTACCGCAGCGACGCGAAGCCGCGCATCTCGCGCATCGACCTGCACACCGCGTTCGACGCCGAAGCGGTCGGGTTGGACCGCGTGCGTGCCGTGGTCGCCGCGATGGCCCGCACGAAGGACCTCGTGAACACGTCGCCCTCCGAGCTCTTCCCGGCGAGCTTCGCCGAGCTCGCCGTCGCGGCAGCGGCCGAGGTCGGCGTGACCGCCACCGTGTGGGACGAGCGGGCGCTCGCCGCCGACGGGTTCGGCGGGATCCTCGGTGTCGGCCAGGGTTCGAGTCGGGGGCCGCGACTGGTGCGCCTCGAGTGGGCCCCGGCCGGAGCATCCACCCATCTCGCCCTCGTCGGCAAGGGCATCACCTTCGATTCGGGCGGCCTCTCGCTGAAGCCCATGCTCTCCATGGTGGGCATGAAGACCGACATGGCCGGCGCGGCCGCGGTGCTGTCGGCGATGATCGCGTTCGCCGAGCTCGGCGTCCCGATCCGCGTGACCGGCTGGCTGTGCCTCGCGGAGAACCTGCCGTCGGGCACCGCGACGCGCCCGAACGACGTGCTGCGGATCCGCGGCGGCAAGACGGTCGAAGTCCTGAACACCGACGCAGAGGGCCGGCTGGTGCTCGCCGACGGCCTCGTCGCGGCGAGCGAGGAGCAGCCCGACGCGATCGTCGACGTCGCGACGCTGACCGGCGCGCAGATGGTCGCCCTGGGCGGCCGCATCTCGGGCCTGCTCGGCGACGACGAACTGGTCGCGACCGTGCGACGGGCCGCCGACGGCGTCGACGAGGCCGTCTGGCCCATGCCGTTGCCGAGGGACCTGATGCCGCTCCTCAAGTCGGACGTGGCCGACCTCGCCAACACGAAGCTCGGTCAGACCGTGCCGGGGATGCTGCTCGCCGGTGTCTTCCTGCAGGAGTTCGTCGGCACGCGCGAGGGTACGGACGCACGGATTCCGTGGGCGCACCTCGACATCGCCGGGCCGTCGCACAACGCGGGAGCGGGCTGGGGCTTCACCGGAACCGGCGCCACCGGAGCGGCAGTCCGCACGCTCGTCCGGCTGGGCGAGGACCTCGCCGCCAGGTAGTAAGGTCGTTCAGGGCGAGAACGTCGCCCGAACGCCTGCCCGGGCGACACGCCTGAGGCAGTCCGTGTCGCAGATCAGGTGCGCAAGGGAGATTGCGGTTGTCCGAGCAGAACTTTGACATTGTCGTCCTCGGCGGGGGCAGCGCGGGCTATGCCGCAGCGATCCGCGCGGTGGAACTCGGCCTCACCGCCGTGGTGATCGAGAAAGACAAGCTCGGCGGCACGTGTCTGCACCGCGGATGCATCCCCACCAAGGCGCTCCTGCATGCGGCCGAGGTCGCCGAGGTCTCGAAGGAGTCGGCGAAGTACGGCGTCAAGACCGCGTTCGAGGGCATCGACATGGGCGGCGTCACCGCCTACCGCGAGGGCATCGTCTCGAGCAAGTGGAAGGGCCTGCAGGGCCTCCTGAAGGCGCGCGGCATCACCGTCGTCGAGGGCGAGGGCCGCCTCGTCTCGTCGAACACCGTGCAGGTCGGCGACGACCGCTACGTCGGCAAGAACGTGCTGCTCGCGACCGGTTCGTACTCGCGCTCGCTGCCGGGCCTCGAGATCGGCGGCCGGGTCATCACGAGCGAGCAGGCGCTCGAGCTCGACTTCGTGCCGAACAAGGTCGCCGTGCTCGGCGGCGGCGTCATCGGCGTCGAGTTCGCGAGCGTGTGGCGCTCGTTCGGCGCAGAGGTGACGATCATCGAGGCGCTCCCCCACCTCGTCCCCAACGAGGAGGAGTCGGTCTCGAAGCAGCTCGAGCGCGCCTTCCGCAAGCGCGGCATCGACTTCTCGCTCGGTGTTCGTTTCCAGAGCGTCACGCAGAACGACCAGGGCGTCGTCGTGACCCTCGAGAACGGCTCGACCTACGAGGCCGACCTGCTGCTCGTGGCCGTCGGTCGCGGACCCGTCACCCAGAACCTCGGCTATGAAGAGGCCGGCATCACGATCGACCGCGGGTTCGTCATCACCGACGAGCGCCTGCAGACGAGCGTCCCCGGCGTCTACGCCGCCGGCGACATCGTGCCGGGCCTCCAGCTCGCGCACCGCAGCTACCAGCAGGGCATCTTCGTCGCCGAGGAGATCGCGGGCCTGAACCCGATCATCGTCGAGGACATCAACATCCCGAAGATCACCTACTGCGAGCCCGAGGTCGCCTCGATCGGCTACACCGAGGCGAAGGCCGCCGAGAAGTTCGGTGCCGAGCAGGTCAGCTCGTTCGACTACAACCTCGCGGGCAACGGCAAGTCGAGCATCCTCGGCACGGGCGGCTCGATCAAGGTCATCCGGGTGAACGACGGCCCGATCGTCGGCGTGCACATGATCGGCGGCCGCGTCGGCGAGCTCATCGCCGAGGCGCAGCTCGCCGTCAACTGGGAGGCGTACCCCGAGGACATCGCCCCGTTCATCCACGCGCACCCGACCCAGGGCGAGGCGTTCGGCGAAGCCGTGCTGAAGCTCGCCGGCAAGCCGCTGCACGCCATCTGAGTCCGCTGCCCGTACCCACGACTGCAATAAGCTAGAACGCGTTCCCACGCTGTGAAGGAGACAAGCGCATGAGCGAATCCGTCAGCCTCCCGGCACTCGGCGAGAGTGTCACTGAAGGCACGGTCACCCGCTGGCTGAAGAATGTCGGCGACCGTGTCGAGGTCGACGAGCCGCTGCTCGAGGTCTCGACCGACAAGGTCGACACCGAGATCCCGTCGCCCGTGGCGGGTGTCATCGAGGCGATCCTCGTCCAGGAGGACGAGACCGTCGAGGTCGGCACCGCACTGGTCACGATCGGCGACGGTTCCGGTGCTGCCGCGCCCGAGGCCGCCGCTCCGGCGCCGGCCGAGGCGCCGGCCGCCCCCGTCGAGCAGGCCGCGCCCCCTGCGCCCGAGCCAGTGGCGGCCCCGCCCGCTCCCGAGCCCGTGGCCGCCCCGCCTGCTGCTCCGGCTGCAGCACCGGCGCCCGCGCCCGCCGCTCCGGCCGAGCCCGCGGCGCCCGCCGCGCCTGCTGCTCCCGCGCCCGCCGCAGAGGCACCGGCTCCGGCCGCGCCGGCTGCTCCCGCGCCCGCCGCAGAGGCCCCCGCTCCCGCTGCACCGGCTGCCGCTCCCGCGGCACCTGCCGCTCCGGCAGCACCTGCGGCTCCGGCCGCTCCCGCAGCGCCGGCGGCTCCGGCAGCACCTGCAGCTCAGGCTGCGCCTGCGGCATCGTCGGGTGCGCACGCCGGCCCGTCGGGCTACGTGACGCCGATCGTCCGCAAGCTCGCGAACGAGCAGGGCGTCGACCTCGCCTCGGTCACCGGCACCGGCGTCGGCGGTCGCATCCGCAAGCAGGACGTGATCTCCGCACAGGCCGCTCCGGCAGCCGCTGCTTCCGCCGCACCGGCGCGCCAGCCGCTCGAGACGTCGCCGCTGCGCGGCACGACCGTCCCGATGACGCGCCTGCGCAAGGTCGTCGCCGAGCGAGCCGTCGTCTCCATGACCTCGACCGCCCAGCTCACCACCGTCGTCGAGGTCGACGTCACCCGCATCGCGCGCCTGCGCGACCGGGTCAAGGCCGACTTCCTCGCGAAGACGGGCAACAAGCTGTCGTTCCTGCCGTTCTTCGGTCTGGCCGCGGCTGAGGCGCTCAAGGCGTACCCGATCATCAACTCGACCGTCGACGGCGACAGCATCGTCTACCCGGCGCAGGAGAACATGAGCATCGCGGTCGACACCGAGCGCGGCCTGCTCACTCCGGTGATCCGCAACGCCGGCGAGCTCGACATCGCGGGTCTCGCCGCGCAGATCGCCGACCTCGCCGACCGCACGCGCAACAACCAGCTGAAGCCCGACGAGCTCGCCGGGGGCACGTTCACGCTGACCAACACCGGTTCGCGTGGCGCGCTGTTCGACACGCCCGTCGTCTTCCTGCCGCAGTCGGCGATCCTCGGCACGGGTGTCGTCGTCAAGCGTCCGGTGGTCGTCAGCCAGGACGGCGCTGACGCGATCGCGATCCGCTCGATGGTCTACCTCGCGCTGTCGTACGACCACCGCATCATCGACGGTGCCGACGCCGCCCGCTTCCTGACGGCCGTCAAGGAGCGCCTCGAGGAGGGTGCGTTCGAGGCCGACCTCGGCATCTAGTCGAACAGTTCCCGAAGCCGCCAACCGGCCTCGCCCCTCATCACGAGGAGCGAGGCCGGTTCGCGTTGCGGGTCGAGGTACGGGAGGCGCAGCAGCACGGCTTCGCCCATCTCGGCCGACACCGACATCGCGTCGAGCGCATGGTCGGCGACGACGGGGTCGTCGCCTTCGCGCGCCGCCGCGAGCATCGCCCGGTCGGCACGCTCGATCGCAGAGCCGGGCTGGTCGACGCCGTCGAGGCAGCCGGCGTCGAGCTTCGCCAGGCACTCGGCACGGACCGACATCAGTTCGATCGCCGCGGCGACGGGGTCCGCTGCGGCGCCGATGGCGGCGCCGGCCTCCATGTCGGCTGCCCCGGCACTCGAGCCGGTCGCGCCCGGGCCCGCGGACGGCACGTCGGAAGGCTCGTCACCGGAGCCGTCGCCGAGTCGCGCGGCGCCGCCCGACGGTGCGCCCGCGGTCGTCCCGACCGGCGACGACGAGGCGGACGACGACTCGGCCGATCCCGACGCCGGCACCTCGACCGCCGCCGCGTCCTGGGTTCCAGCCGACCGCCCGGCGTCGGCCGACGGCGGCACGAGCGTGAGCAGCAGCACGAGGGCGGCACCGCCCGTCGCCGCTCCGACGACCAGCGTGCGTCGTCGCCCCGCGACGAACGCTCGCGCGCGTCGGCGGAGTGCTCCGGCGGGTTCTGCATCGGCGGCGTCGGCGACCCGATCGACGACCACCGGCGGCAATTGCGCGACCTCGCCGAGCACCTTCCGCCAGCCACGTGGGCGACTCGTGCTCGTGCTCACCGGCACGATGGTGCCCACGTGTGCGACGTCGGCATCGTGCCCGGTCGCGGTGATGACGCCCGTCGAAGGCCCGAAGCGGGTCGGCAGCGCCTCGCGACCCGGCTGATTCACGCCCGTCCGCAGCGGCACCGCCGGCGCGGCCGCGAAGAGCGCACGTTCGATCTCGCCCTCGGTCCGCTCGAACGGTCGGGAGTCGGCACCCGCGCGCGCGACCGCGACCGCCCGCTCGAACGCGGCCGGCCGACGCGTCGATCGCGCGACCTCCTCGATGAGGCCGGCGAGTCGACGATGCCCGTCGCGCAGCAGCTCCGTCCGGGCGACCGCGCCGCCGGCGGCGTCGAGCGCGCGGACGGCCCCCAGGCCGATGAGCCGAGGCCGGCCGGTCTCGTCGATCATGACGTCGCTCGTCGCCAGGCGACCGTGCACGAAACCGACGTCGGTGAGCTCGGCAGCTGCCGCGACGAGCGGCGCGAGGATCGTGGTCGCCTCGCCGGGATCGAGCACCCGCTCGCCGAGGACGCGTGCGAGCGTGGGGCCGCCGATGCGTTCGACGACGAGGATGCGGCGCCCGTCTTCGAGGACGGCGACGTCGACGAGGGCGGGGAGCGTGCCGGAGGCGTCGGCCGACATCGCGGCGATCTCGGTGCCGATCCTGTCGTCGTCGCTCCCTGGCCGGTAGATCCGGACGGCGAGTGCACGACGGGCGACGTGACGTGCGGCGTCGTGGTCGGCGGGCTCCGTCGCCTCGACCGCCAGGTGCACCTCCGCACGATCCCCCGTCGCGACCCGTCGGAGCAGCCGATACCCCGCGACGACCCCGGATCCGGCCGCCTGGGGCATCGTGTCCGTGTCGGGCGCCGACGTCATGCGCGGTGCGCTGCCGGGTTCGGCCGATTGCGACGTCGATCCCGTCTTCGCTGAGCGTCTCATGCCGCCAGTCTGCGTCGCCGCGCCGCCCGGACGGGCCGGCTCGGGGCAGGATGTACGCCGGTCCGCGGCATCCCCGGCTGTGGAGGAGAAGTCGCCTAGACTGGCCGAATGCTCGACATCGTCGTCACGGGGCTAAGCGCCAACTCCGTGCCGTACATCGAGGGTCTCGACCTTCAGCGCGCCGTCCATCGCGCGGTCGTCGCGGGCGAACGCCCCGACACCGTCCTCCTCCTGGAGCACCCCTCCGTCTACACCGCCGGGAAGCGAACGTCTCCCGACGAGCGGCCGACCGACGGCACACCCGTCATCGACGTCGACCGCGGCGGCAAGATCACCTGGCATGGCCCCGGCCAGCTCGTGGGGTATCCGATCCTGCATCTCGCCGAGCCGATCGACGTGGTCGGCTACGTGCGCCGGCTCGAAGGCGTGCTCATCGACGTCCTGCGAGCGCTCGGCGTCGACGGCCGCCGCGTCGACGGGCGCTCGGGAGTCTGGGTCGGCTCCCCCGGCCTCGAGAACAAGATCGCGGCCATCGGCATCCGCGTCGCCGACGGCGTCACGATGCACGGCTTCGCCCTCAACTGCTCGAACTCGCTCGAGCCGTACGAGCGCATCGTCGCCTGCGGCATCCGCGATGCCGGGGTGACGACGATCACGCGCGAACTCGGCCGCACGGTGATGCCGAGCGACCTCGTCGACGCCGTCGGCACCCGTCTGCGAGTCGAGTTCGAGCAGGCGATCGCCGCATGACCACCGCACCCGAGGGGCGCAGGATGCTGCGCCTCGAAGTCCGCAATGCCCAGACGCCCATCGAACGCAAGCCCGAGTGGATCAAGACCAGGGCGAAGATGGGGCCCGAGTACCGCGCCCTGCAGTCGCTCGTCAAGAGCGAAGACCTGCACACGGTCTGCCAGGAGGCCGGCTGCCCGAACATCTACGAGTGCTGGGAGGATCGCGAGGCGACCTTCCTGATCGGCGGCTCGCAGTGCACCAGGCGGTGCGACTTCTGCCAGATCGACACCGGCAAGCCCGCCGAGTTCGACGCCGACGAGCCGCGCCGCGTCGGCGAGTCGGTCGTGCGCATGCAGTTGCGCTACTCGACCGTCACCGGCGTCGCCCGCGACGACCTGCCCGACGGCGGTGCGTGGCTCTACGCCGAGACGATCCGCGAGATCCACCGCCAGTCCCCCGGCACCGGAGTCGAGATCCTCGTTCCCGACTTCAACGGCGAGCCCGACCTCCTGCAGCAGGTCTTCGACGCCCGGCCCGAGGTCTTCGCGCACAACGTCGAGACGGTGCCGCGCATCTTCAAGCGCATCCGCCCCGCCTTCCGCTACGAGCGCTCGCTCGACGTCATCACGCAGGGCCGAGATGCCGGCCTCATCACGAAGTCGAACCTGATCCTCGGCATGGGCGAGGAACGGGCGGAGATCTCGCAGGCGCTGCGCGACCTGCACGACGCGGGCACCGACATCATCACCGTCACGCAGTACCTGCGTCCGAGCCCCCGCCACCTGCCGGTGGCGCGGTGGGTGCGCCCCGAGGAGTTCGTCGAGATCAAGGCGGAGGCCGAGGAGATCGGTTTCCTCGGCGTCCTCGCCGGTCCGCTCGTCCGCTCCTCGTACCGCGCCGGGCGTCTCTGGGCGCAGTCGATGCAGGCGAAGGGCCGCGAGCTTCCCCCCGAACTGGCGCACCTGGCAGACGCATCGCTCGGCTTCGCACAGGCGGTCGGCTGACCGCCACCGGGAGGGGCTTCCGGCGACGCGCCCCGGGGTCGTTCGGCCGTGCTCGACGCGGTCCGAGCGACCCCCGCGCGCCGGTATCCTAGAGACCATGGCACGCACGAAGGACGCATCGAAGGCTCAGAAGGAGCCGGGCCGGCTCAAGCAGATGTGGCAGGTCTTCCAGATGACCCGCCGCTACGACCCGACCGCTCAGTGGCTGATGCTCCTCGCGTTCCTCGTGCCCGTGCTCGCGGGCCTCGCGCTCGCGCTGTGGCTCAGCGAGGGCAACGGCTTCACGATCGCTCTGTGGATCGTTGCGGGCGTGCTCGCCGGCCTCCTGCTCGCCCTCGTGATCCTCGGCCGTCGTGCCGAACGTGCCGCCTACGCGCAGATCGACGGCCAGCCCGGCGCGGTCGGCGCCGTGCTCCGCAGCGGACTCCGTGGTGCGTGGGTCGGCAACGAGATGCCCGTCGCCGTCAACGGCAAGACGCAGGACGCGGTCTACCGGGCCGTCGGCCGCGGCGGCGTCGCCCTCATCAGCGAGGGCCCCGCCTCTCGCACGAAGCGGATGCTGGACGACGAGCAGCGCAAGGTCGCCCGCGTGCTTCCCAACGTGCCCATCACCCTGATCTCGGTCGGCCACGACGAGGGCTCGATCGAGCTCTACAAGCTTCCTGCGACCCTGCGCAAGACCAAGAAGGCCCTCACCAAGCCCGAGGTGCTCGCGGTCACGAACCGCCTGAACTCGCTGCAGACCGCGCTGCCGATCCCGAAGGGCATCGACCCGATGAAGGTCCGCCCGCAGCGCGGCAAGATGCGCTGAGCGCATCCGTCGACCACGCGGCATCCGTCATCGAGGCGGGTGCCGCTTCGTCGTTCAGGCGGCATCCCGGTCGGATGCCCCGCAGCCGTCAGGCGCGGATGAGGACCGTGCCCGCGACCTTGTCGTGGAAGCCGCGCTGGTCGGAGTCCCACACGAGTGCGGGAACGACGATGAGGAGCAGCGCCGTGCGCACGACGGGCCGCCAGAGACCGATCCACCCGCCCTCGAGCGGCACGACGTGCATGCCGAGCAGGCGGTGGCCGATGCTGCCGCCGATCGTGGGGATGAACACCACCTGGAGCACGGCGAACACGAGGGGCACGACCCACGTGTAGGCGACCGACTCGTACGGCGTGAACAGCAGCGAGATGAGCATCGCGCTCGCCCAGTCGATGCAGATCGCGGCGATGCGCCGGCCGGCCCGGCCGACCGATCCGCGTCCGTGGTCGGGGAGTCCGAGTCGTTCGCCGGGCCACCGGCTCGGTTCGAGGTCTCCGAATGTCTGGGGCTTCGCGTCGGGCACCCGACGAGTCTACCGATCGTGCATGGGCGTAACATGGCCGAAACATTCCGGTCACGGTCGGGAAACGGCGCCCGGATAGCGTCGCCGTTGGCTGTGCAAGTCCATCTGTTCGACCCCGCCCCCTGGAGATCCGTCACATGTTCAGTGATTCGTCCGAAGTGCTCAAGTTCATCAAGGAGACGGAGGTCAAGTTCCTCGACATCCGTTTCACCGATCTCCCGGGCGTGCAGCAGCACTTCAACATCCCGGCGTCGACCGTCGACGAGGAGTTCTTCACCGTCGGCCAGCTGTTCGACGGCTCCTCCATCCGCGGCTTCGCGTCGATCCACGAGTCCGACATGCAGCTCATCCCCGACGTGTCGACCGCCTACATCGACCCGTTCCGCGCCGAGCGCACGCTCATCATGGTCTTCGACATCTACAACCCGCGCAACGGCGAGATCTACTCGAAGGACCCGCGCCAGGTCGCGAAGAAGGCCGAGAAGTACCTCGCGTCGACGGGCATCGCCGACACGGCTTACTTCGCCCCCGAGGCCGAGTTCTACATCTTCGACGACGTGCGCTACGAGGTGAACCAGCACTCGAGCTTCTACACGGTCGACTCCGAGGAGGGTGCGTGGAACACCGGCCGCGCCGAGGAGGGCGGCAACCTCGGCAACAAGACCCCCTACAAGGGCGGCTACTTCCCGGTCTCCCCCGTCGACAAGCAGGCCGACCTGCGCGACGACATCTCGCTCAAGCTCATCGACGCGGGCCTCCACCTCGAGCGCGCGCACCACGAGGTGGGCTCGGGCGGCCAGGCGGAGATCAACTACCGCTTCGACACGATGGTCTCCGCCGCCGACGACATCCTGAAGTTCAAGTACATCGTCAAGAACACCGCCGAGCAGTGGGGCAAGACGGCGACCTTCATGCCGAAGCCGCTGTTCGGCGACAACGGCTCGGGCATGCACACGCACCAGTCGCTCTGGAACGACGGCAAGCCGCTGTTCTACGACGAGGCGGGCTACGGCGGCCTCAGCGACGTCGCGCGCTGGTACATCGGCGGCCTGCTCAAGCACGCCCCCGCGGTGCTCGCCTTCACGAACCCGAGCGTGAACTCGTTCCGCCGCCTCGTGCCCGGCTTCGAGGCGCCCGTGAACCTCGTGTACTCGGCGGGCAACCGCTCGGCGTGCATCCGCATCCCGATCACGGGCACCAACCCGAAGGCGAAGCGCATCGAGTTCCGCGTTCCCGACGGCGCGTCGAACCCGTACCTCGCGTTCGCCGCGCAGCTCATGGCGGGCCTCGACGGCATCAAGAACCGGATCGAGCCGCACGAGCCGGTCGACAAGGACCTCTACGAGCTGCCGCCCGAGGAGGCCAAGGCGATCCCGCAGCTGCCGGCGTCGCTCGACGCCGCCCTCGACGCACTCGAGGCCGACCACGACTTCCTCCTCGAGGGCGGCGTGTTCACCAAGGAGCTCATCGAGACCTGGATCGACTACAAGCGCGAGCGCGAGCTCAAGCCGCTCGCCCAGCGCCCGCACCCGTTCGAGTTCGAGCTGTACTACGGCGTCTGACCGTCCCCCTGCAGCCCCTGCTGCGCTCGAAGGGCCGTCCCGCACACGCGGGGCGGCCCTTCGGGCGTACTCGGCCGAGCACGGGTCGGATGCCCCGTGGTGACCGGTCGCGCGAGCGCGGCGACGGGCGGGAGGGGTCAGACGGTGGGCTCGCGCTTGGGCTCGAGCCCGTAGAAGCCCCGCTCGAACACGGCGCGGGCGCGCCGCGTGAGCTGGAGGTAGTCGTGCTCGAGCTGCGTCGCCGACCCCGGCGGGTACCCCATGATGCGGGCCACGCCCTCGAGCTGCGAGCGCTCGACGGGCAGCACGTCGGTCGTCTTGTCGAGCCACAACGTGAGCGCCGACCGGGCGCGTGAGGCGAAGATCCAGGCCGAGCGCAGCGTCTCGGCGTCGTCGGCGGCGATGAGTCGGGCGTCGGCCGCGGCATCCAGGGCCTCGAGGGTCGAGGTGGTGCGGAGCGCCGGCAGGTCTGCGCCGTGCTGGAGCTGCACGAGCTGGACGAACCACTCGACGTCGGAGATCGATCCGCGCCCGAGCTTGAGGTGGCGCGTGGGGTCGGCGCCCTGCGGCAGCCGCTCGTTCTCGACCCTGGCCTTGATGCGCTTGACCTCACGCACCTCCTGCTCGGTGATCTCGGCCGGGTATCGCACCGTGTCGGCGAGCTCGGTGAACTCGGCCACGAGCCCGGGGTCACCGGCGACGCCCCGCGCACGGAGCAGCGCCTGCGCCTCCCACGTCAGCGACCACCGCGAGTAGTAGGCGCGATACGCATCGAGCGATCGGGCGACGACGCCGTTGCGTCCTTCGGGGCGGAGATCGGCGTCGAGCTCGAACGGGAGTCGCGCGTCCTCCGAGAGCCGGACGAGGTCGCCGACGATCCGGAGCGCGCGGGTGTGTGCGGCGTCGGGCTCGGCGCCCAGCGCACGGTACACGTAGATGATGTCGGCGTCCGAGCCGATGCCGAGCTCGCGCCCCCCGAACCTCCCCATGCCGATCACCGCGAACTCGATGCCGTCGGGCTCGTCGCCGCGGATCGCCGACACGAGGGCGGCGATGTGGTTCTCGGTCAGGTCGCTGAGACCGTGGCCGAGTTCCTCGACCGTGGTCACGTCGAGGATGCCCGCCAGGGCGAGTCGCAGCATCTCGCGCCGACGGACGGCACGGAAGATCTTCGCGGCGTCGTCGGCCTCGCCGTGCCGTTTCAGCACGGCCCGCGTCTCGTCCTGCAGGGCGGCGAGCGACCGTGGGCGCAGTTCGTCGAGATCCTCGAGCCAGGCGACGGCTTCGGGGGTGCGCTCGAGCAGTTCGGCGGCGTAGCGCGAACCCGACAGCACCCGGGTCAGCCGCAGCGCCGCGTCGGACGAGTCGCGCAGGAGACGGAGGTACCAGTGCGTCGTGCCGAGCGTGTCGCTCAGGCGCCGGAACGAGAGCAGGCCGAAGTCGGGATCGGTGCCCTCGGCGAACCACGAGATCAGCACCGGCATGAGGTGACGCTGGATCGCCGCCCGGCGCGAGAGGCCCGACGTGAGCGCCGCGATGTGCGCGAGCGCACCGCGCGGGTCGCGGAACCCGATCGCCGCGAGGCGCGCCTCGGCCTGCGCGCTCGTGAGCTCGAGACCCGAAGCCGGCAACGCCGCGACCGCCGACAGCAGCGGCCGGTAGAAGAGCCGCTGATGGAGACCTCGCACGCGCTGGCGCGTCGACTGCCAGACCTTCGTGAGCTCCGCGGCGTCGCGGCCCAGCCCCGACGCCCTCGCGAGCACGCGCAGCCGATCGCCGTCGCGCGGCATCAGGTGCGTGCGGCGAAGACGCTCGAGCTGCAGCCGGTGCTCGAGCACACGCAGCACCCGGTAGTCGCGCGCGAACTCCCCCGCCTCCTCGCGGCCGACGTAGCCTGCATCGGCCAGGGCGTCCAGTGCGGCCAGCGTGCCGCCCTGCCGGATCGAGTCGTCGTTCGCACCGTGCACGAGCTGCAGCAGTTGCACCGTGAACTCGATGTCGCGGAGTCCGCCCGGGCCGAGCTTCAGCTGCACGTCGACCTCGTCGGCGGGGATGTGCTCGGTGACCCGCTCCCGCATGCGCTGCACCGACTCGACGAAGCCCTCGCGGCTCGAGCTCGACCAGACCATGGGAGCGACGCCCGCGGCGTATCGAGCGCCGAGCTCGCGGTCGCCGGCCAGCGGCCGAGCCTTCAGGAGCGCCTGGAACTCCCAGCTCTTCGCCCACCGCTCGTAGTACTGCAGGTGCGAGTCGAGCGTCCGCACGAGCGCACCGTCCTTGCCCTCGGGGCGCAGGTTGGGGTCGACCTCCCAGAGCGGCGGCTCGATGCCGGGCTCGTGGATGAGCCGCATCGCGACCATCGCGAGGCGGGTCGCGATCTCGACGGCGCGCGGCGTCGGCGTCGTCTCGTCGTCGGCCGACTCCCCGACGAAGATGACGTCGACGTCGCTCACGTAGTTGAGCTCGCGCGCGCCGGCCTTGCCCATGCCGATGACGGCGAGCCTCGTCGCGGCCACCTCGGCGGCCGGGTACCGGCCGGGTGCGGCGGGGCCGCCGTCGGCTCGGGCAACGAGGCGCCGCGCCCCTGCCAGCGCGGCGTCGAGCGCGGCGCCCGCCAGATCGGCGAGCCCCGCAGACACCACGTCGACGACGTCGACGGGATCGAGTCGCGTGAGGTCGTAGACGGCGATGCCCACGAGCAGGCGACGATATCGAATCCGGAGCGCCGATGCCACGGCGTCGTCGACGGCCTCGGCGGGCAGGTCGTCGACGGCACCGACGAGAAGGGCCCGCGCCTCCTCGGCGGTGGGCGGCGGTGCCGGCACCGCGTGCAGCAGGGCGATCTCGGTGGGATGCCGCTGCAGGAACTCGGCCAGACCGCGAGACGCGCCGACGAGGCGTGCGAGACGCTCGGCCGCGGCCGGTTCGGCGAGCACCGCGGTGACCTCGGCGGGCGCGCGCTCGTGCAGCCGGCCGAGCTCGATCAGTGCCGAGTCGGGGTCGGCGGCCGCGCCCAGCGCCGCGAGCAGGTCCTCGCCGTCGACACCGGTCGCGACCGTGAGCTGTTCGAGCACGGTCGATGCCCGGCCGAGATCGTCGAAGCCGGCGCGTGCGAGTCGGCCGAGGGTCGGCGCCTGTCGAGACATCCGTGCGGTCAGAGGATCTCGAGGTTGCGGTGCAGCTCGAAGGGCGTGACCTGCGAGCGGTAGTCGCGCCATTCGCGGCGCTTGTTGGCGAGCACGTAGTTGTAGACCTGCTCGCCGAGCGTCTCGGCGACGAGCTCGGATCCCTCCATGTACTCGATCGCGTGGTCGAGGCTCGCGGGCAGCGGGTGGTAGCCGAGGGCACGTCGCTCGCTGTCGGTGAGCGCCCACACGTCGTCCTCCGCCTCGGGCGGAAGGTCGTAGCCCTCTTCGATGCCCTTCATGCCCGCGGCGAGCAGCAGCGAGAATGCGAGATACGGGTTCGCGGCCGAGTCGATCGCGCGGTACTCGACGCGGGCGCTCTGCCCCTTGTTCGGCTTGTACAGCGGCACGCGCACGAGGGCCGAACGGTTGTTGTGGCCCCAGCAGATGAAGCTCGGCGCCTCGTCGCCGCCCCAGAGCCGCTTGTACGAGTTCACGAACTGGTTCGTCACGGCCGAGATCTCGTTGGCGTGCCGCAGGAGGCCGGCGATGAACTGGCGGCCGATCTTCGAAAGCTGGTACTGTGCGCCCGGCTCGTAGAAGGCGTTCGTGTCACCCTCGAAGAGCGACAGGTGCGTGTGCATGCCCGAGCCCGGGTACTGCGAGAACGGCTTCGGCATGAACGTCGCATAGACGCCCTGCTCGATCGCCACCTCTTTCACGACGGTGCGGAAGGTCATGATGTTGTCGGCCGTGGTGAGCGCGTCGGCGTACCGCAGGTCGATCTCGTTCTGGCCGGGCCCCGCCTCGTGGTGGCTGAATTCGACCGAGATGCCGAGGTCTTCGAGCATGCGAACCGAACGCCGGCGGAAGTCGTGCGCGGTGCCGCCCGGCACGTTGTCGAAGTAGCCGGCCGAGTCGACGGGGATCGGGCCCTCGTCGCCGAACTTCGACGAGCGCAGCAGGTAGAACTCGATCTCGGGGTGCGTGTAGAACGTGAACCCGCGGTCGGCGGCCCGCTCGAGCGTGCGCTTCAGCACGTTGCGGGGGTCGGCGACGGCCGGTTCGCCGTCGGGCGTCGTGATGTCGCAGAACATGCGCCCGGTCGGGTCGATGTCGCCGCGCCAGGGAAGCGTCTGGAAGGTCGACGGGTCGGGGAACGCCAGCAGGTCGGACTCGTACGTCCGGCTGAGCCCCTCGATCGCGGAGCCGTCGAAGCCGATGCCCTCGGTGAAGGCGCCCTCGACCTCGGCGGGCGCGATCGCGACCGACTTCAGGGTGCCGACGACGTCGGTGAACCAGAGCCTGACGAACTTGACCCCTCGCTCCTCGATCGTGCGAAGAACGAAGTCGCGCTGCTTATCCATCCACACCCTCTCTCGCGGTCTCCAGCGTACCGGTTCGACCCCGCCGGGCACGGCGCGGCGGCAGCATCCGGCGGGCACGACCGCGATGCCGCGTGTGCGAGGATGGCGACATGTCAGGCGAGCCCCAGACCTCAGCATCCGACGTCTCCCCCGCTGCCGGCGATGCCGCCGACGCGACGGTCGTGCAGAACCCCTACGGCGGTGCCGCGGCCGCCGGCGGGCCGAAGCGGGTGCGCACCCGTCACTTCCAGAACGCGAAGCGCGACGGCATCAAGATCACGGGTCTCACGAGCTACGACCAGCTCACGGCGCACATCTTCGACGAGGCGGGCATCGACTTCCTGCTCGTCGGCGACTCGGCGGGCAACAACGTGCTCGGGTACGAGACGACCCTGCCGGTCAAGGTCGACGACCTGATTCCGCTCACGCGCGCCGTCGCGGGTGCCGTCAAGCGCGCGTTCGTCATCGCCGACATGCCGTTCGGCTCGTACGAGAACGGCCCCGAGGAGGCCCTGCACACCGCCGTGCGCTTCATGAAGGAGACGGGCGCCCACGCCGTGAAGCTCGAGGGCGGCGAACGCAGCGCCAAGCAGATCCGGCGCATCGTGCACGCCGGTATCCCCGTCATGGCGCACATCGGCTACACGCCGCAGAGCGAGCACGGCCTCGGCGGCCACGTCATCCAGGGGCGCGGCGAGGGACTCGACCAGCTCCTCGCGGACGCGCGCGCCGTGCAGGAGGCGGGGGCGTTCGCCGTCGTGCTCGAGATGGTCCCCGCCGAAGCGGCCCGCCAGGTCACCGAGCTCCTCGACATCCCGACCATCAGCGTCGGCGCGGGTCCGCACACCGACGGGCAACTGCTCGTCTGGACCGACTGGGCTGGCCTCACGACGGGACGCGTGCCGCGCTTCGTGAAGAAGTACGCCGACCTCGCGAGCGTGCTGAGCAACGCGGCGAACGCCTGGCGCGCCGACGTCGAGTCGGGGGCGTACCCGACGGCCGAGCACTCGTTCGAGTAGCCCGGTCAGTCGTCGGCGGCGTCCTCCTCGGCCCACTTCGCGCTGTTCGCACGCAGGATCTCGAGCGCCCGCTCGGCCTCCTCGCGGGTCTCGAACGGGCCGACTCGATCGACCGACTGCGAGACGAATCCCTGCTCGACCTCGCCGGTCTTGAGGTTGTACCAGAACATGTGCTCGACGTTCTCGGTCATAGGCTGATCCTATGCCCAAAGACGCCGCCGGCCACCTGATCCCCGGACGACTCTCGCCCGCCCGAGCAGTGCCCGCAGGCATCGCGCGACCCGAGTACGTCGGCCGTCGGGCGCCGCAGCCCAACACCGGGGGCGATCGCTACACCGCCGACGAGGTGGAGCGGATCCGTACCGCCGGCCGTATCGCCGCGGGCGCGATCGAGGCGGCCGCAGCGGCGATCCGGCCGGGGGTCACGACCGACGAGCTCGACCGCATCGTGCACGAGTACGTCACCGGTCACGGCGCCTACCCGTCGACGCTCGGCTACCGCGGCTACCCGAAGTCGAGCTGCACCTCGATCAACGAGGTCATCTGCCACGGCATCCCCGACGACACCGTGCTCGCCGACGGCGACCTCGTGAACCTCGACGTCACGGCCTACCTCGACGGCATGCACGGCGACCTCAACCACACCTTCCTCGTCGGCGAGCCGACCGAGGAGGCGGCGCTGCTCGTCGACCGCACGCGCGAGGCGCTCGCCCGGGGCATCCGCGCCGTCGCCCCCGGCCGGCAGGTCAATGTGATCGGCCGTGCGATCGAGGCGTACGCGAAGCGGTTCGGCTACGGCGTCGTGCGCGACTACACGGGTCACGGGGTGGGGCGCGCGTTCCACACCGGCCTCGTCATCCCCCATTTCGACGACCCGAACGCGACGACCGTCATCGAAGAGGGCATGGTCTTCACGATCGAGCCGATGCTCACCCTCGGCACGATCGAGTGGGACGTCTGGGCCGACGACTGGACCGTCGTGACGCGCGACCGTTCGCTCACCGCCCAGTTCGAGCACACGCTCGTCGTCACCGAGCGCGGAGCCGAGATCCTGACGCTCCCCTGACGCGGACGGCGACACGTCGGTCGTTCGCCGCCGCGATAGTGTGAGCGCATGGCCACGGAACTCGCGATCGGCATCGACATCGGCGGCACGGGGATCAAGGGGGCGGTGGTCGACCTCGGCGAGGGCATCCTCGTCTCCGATCGCATCAAGGTCAGGACGCCCGAGGGCGGCCGGCCTGCTGACATGCTCGCCGCGACGTCCGAACTGCTCGACCGCCTCTCCGCCGACTTCGACGACTCGCTGCCGCTCGGCGTCTGCTTCCCGTCGATCGTCAAGCGCGGGCGCACCCTCTCGGCGGCGAACATCTCGCCCGAGTGGATCGGGCTGCCCGCCGAGGAGCTCTTCGAGGAGACGTTCGGCCGCGAGATCCACTTCATCAACGACGCGGATGCCGCCGGCTACGCCGAATCGCGGTACGGCGCGGCCGTCGATGCCGACGGGCTCGTCATCCTCACGACCCTCGGCACGGGCATCGGCTCCGCGTTCCTGTACGACGGCGTGCTCGTGCCGAACACCGAGCTCGGTCACCTCGAGCTCGACGGCGCCGAGGCCGAGAAGCGCGCCGCCTACTCGGCGATGGAGCGCGAGTCGCTCGACTGGGCCTCCTGGGCGACGCGGCTCCAGCGCTTCTACGCCCACGTCGAGTTCATCTTCTCGCCCGACCTGTTCGTCGTCGGCGGCGGCGTCTCGAAGCACCACGAGCAGTTCCTGCCGCTGCTCGACCTGAAGACCCCGATCGTTCCGGCCCGGCACCGCAACAACGCCGGCATCATCGGCGCGGCCTCGCTCGCGGCGAGGTAGTGCGCACCGCGCGGCCGGCACCGCACCGCGCCGGTCGCCCGGGTCTGGTCGATGAGCGGTGCGAGCGGGCCGGCTGATACGCCGGGTTCTGTTCACCGCGAGCCTTGCGTCTCGCGGCTGGACGGCCATCTCTCTCGGAGCTGCGTTGCCGCAGCCCTCCAGCGGCCTACCCGGGAACGGGGCGGGCCGCCCCATGGTTCCCTGTCTGGCCTTGCTCCGGACGAGGTTTACCGAGCCGGCCGGGTCACCCCGGCCGCTGGTGGGCTCTTACCCCACCGTTTCACCCTTACCGCCCGCTCGCGCGGGAGGCGGTCTGCTTTCTGTGGCACTGTCTCGCGGGTCGCCCCGGGTGGGTGTTACCCACCGTCCTGCCCTGTGGAGCCCGGACGTTCCTCGGCGCACGACCGGAGTCGTGCGACGCGGCCGTCTTGCCGACCCACTCGCCCGTCAAGTCTAGCGGCAGGCGACTCCGCCGAGATCGACCGGGGGCGACGTCGGCGTCCCGGCGTCAGAGCCCCGACTCGTCGGTGCGCACGAGGATGCGGTCGCACTCGGGGCACTGCACGACGTCGTCGGGGGCGGAGCGGCGCACCTGCTCGAGGTCGGAGCCCGTGAGCGTCATGGTGCAGCCGCCGCACGTGCGCTGCCGAAGGAGGGCGGCGCCGACCCCGGCGCCCCGCGCCCGTCGCTGCTCGTAGAAGGCGAGGAGCTCGGCGGGAACGCCCGCGGCGACGACCTCGCGGTCGCGCTCCGTCTGCTCGCGCTCGACCCCGATTCCGCCGGCGGCGGCGTCGCGCTCGGCCTCGAGCTCGGCGACCTCGGACTCGATCGCGGCGCGCTGGAGGTCGATGCTCGACACCACGACCTCCGCGTCCTCGACCCGCTCCATGACGACGAGCTCCTGGTCTTCCAGGTCGCTGCGCCGCTTCGCGAGCGAGGCCAGCTCGGCCTCGAGCGCCTGGACGTCCTTCACCGACGAGGTGTGCTGCAGCCGGTCCGTGTCACGGGCGATGCGGGCCTCGACGACCGCGACGTCGGACTCGAGCCGGGTGAGCTCGGACCGCGCGTCCTCGAGGGCGCCGATCGCCTCGGCCCGGGTCCCGCGCACCGCGGTCTCGCGCTGGGCGAGCTCGGCGAGCGGTGCCGTCTGCGGCAGCGCGCCGAGCTTGTGCGCGAGCTGCTGGAGTCGGGTGTCGATCGACTGGAGCCGCAGCAGTTCCTGCTGGTCGGCGGGGGTGGCCTTCACGTGGTGCTCCTCGCGGGGGTCGGGGCTGGACTCGTCATCATTGCACGACCTGGAAGTCCCAGGGGTCGGTGCGCAGTTCGCTCACGACGACCTCGAGCCCCGGCAGCGCGTCGCGGAGCTCGGCGGCGGCGACGTCGAGCCACAGCCACTCGCTCGCCCAGTGCGAGACGTCGACGAGGGCCGGTCCTCCGCCGAGCGCCGCCTGTTCGCGGGCCTCGGAGGCCGGGTGGTGGCGCAGGTCGGCGGTGACGTAGACGTCGGCGGCGCGCACGAGCGGGTGGCCGAGTAGCGAGTCGCCGGCACCGCCGCACACGGCGACCGTCTCGACGAGGTCGTCGAAGCCGCCGGCGACCCGCACGCCGGTCGCCGTCGCCGGCAGCAGGTCGGCGAGCTGTCGCGCGAGCCGGCCCAGCGTGATCGGCTCGGCGAGGCGGCCCACCCTCCCGATGCCCGTCGCACCGTCGTCGGATGCCTCGATCGGACGCTGCCCGGCGAGCCCGAGCCGGTCGGCGAGCACGGCCGAGGTTCCCGTCGCGACGACGTCGGCGTTGGTGTGCGCGGCGAGCAGCGCGCAATCGGCGCGGATGAGTTTCGCGAGCAGCGCACCCTTGTAGCGGTCCTCTGCGACCGTGGTCACGCCGCGCAGCAGCAGCGGGTGGTGTGCGATCAGCAGGTCGGCGCCGTCGGCCACGGCCTCGTCGACCGTGGCGGCCACGGCGTCGACCGTCAGGAGCAGCCGTCGCACGGGGGCGTCGAGGGCGCCGGAGACGAGCCCCGAGGCATCCCACGCCTCGGCACCCGCCGCGGGCCACAGGCGTTCGGTGGCGGCGAGCACATCGGCGAGGACGAGCGACATGTGGGCCCTGCCGGGCTCGAACCGACGACATCCACGGTGTAAACGTGGCGCTCTACCAACTGAGCTAAAGGCCCTCGCGCGGCGGGCCGCGCGGTCATCCCATCCTATGGCCCACCCGGTCGTACACTCGGCTCATGTCGAGCGATGCACCGCACTCCGACGCGCAGGAACGCCGCGCGGAGACGCGCTGGCCGGCGTTCCTCGGCATCGTCGTGGCCGCCGTGCTCGTGGCCTCGGTGCCGCAGCCCGGCACGGCGACGCTGCGCACGATCGCGCTCGTCGCGCTCACGCTGATGGCGGTGCCGCTCTTCGTCGTGAACCCGCACCGGCTCGACCGCGAGACGCAGTGGTCGCGGGCCCTGGCGATCGCCTTCGCCTTCGTGCTCGTCGGCGTCAACCAGGTCAGCGTCGTCGGGGTCATCGCACGTCTCCTCGACGGCAGCGCGGAAGGCGCCGAGGTGCTGCTCGAGGCCGGGCAGGTGTGGGTGACGAACATCATCGCGTTCGGCCTGCTGTTCTGGGAGCTCGACCGCGGCGGCCCCGTCTCCCGGGGCACGCTCGACCGAGGGAAGCTGCCGCTCGCGGACTTCTCCTTCCCGCAGGACGATCAGGCGGATGCCGCGCCGGAGGTCTCGGCGGGCTCGACCCGGCGCGCCGACTGGCGAGCGGGGTTCGTCGACTACCTGTACGTGTCGTTCACGAACACGGTCGCGTTCAGCCCGACCGACGCCATGCCGCTGCGCTCGCGCACCAAGCTGCTCATGGCGGTGCAGGCGCTCACGGGATTCGTGCTGCTCGCGCTCGTGATCTCTCGAGCAGTCAACATCCTGTCGTGAAGCCGGGGCGAACCCGGCCGGTCCCTGCATTCCGCCGAGGCATCCCGCTCGGTCAGGCCGCCGACCTCAGGGAGGCGAGCGCCTCGCGGTACCGGTCGAGCGGGCGAGCCTCGCCCTTGGGCGTCGCGAAGCTGTCGACGACGACGCCGTCGGCGCCGATGAGGAACGTCGCCCGGGCCGCGATGCCGTGCTCGGCGTCGAACGCCCCGTACGCCGCCGCGACCTCGCCGTGCGGCCAGAAGTCGGCGAGCAGCGGGAAGTCGTAGCCCTGCGCCTCGCTCCACGCGCGGAGCGTGTGCTTCGAGTCGACCGACACGCCGACGAGCTCGACCGCGTTGTCGGCGAACATCGCGACGTTGTCGCGCAGCTCGCACAGCTCGCCCTGGCAGATGCCCGAGAAGGCGAGCGGGAAGAACACGAGGGCGGCCGGCCGTGCACCGCGGAAGTCGGCGAGGCGCACGGTGCGGCCGTGCTGGTCGACGAGCTCGAAGTCGGGTGCGACGGCACCGGGGGCGAGGATCATGGACGGGTTCCCTCCGATCGGAACGGCCCATCATGGTACCGCCCCCGATTCCCGACGAGACTCATTAGGATGGCGGGGTGCCATGCGACCGCGAGGCGGTCAGCCTCGGCGTGCGCACGTCCACACCACGCAGGTGATCCCTGCAGAGAAGAGAGGTCGAGTGTGACTGTCAACGACCAGGATCCTTACTCGGTCGAGGCGATGGACTCGGATCCCGAGGAGACGAACGAGTGGGCCGAGTCGCTCGACTCGCTCGTCGCCGAGAAGGGCCACCAGCGGGCGCGTGAGATCATGCTGAGCCTGCTCAAGCGCTCGAAGGAGCTGCACCTCGGCGTGCCGATGGTGCCGACCACCGACTACCTGAACACCATCGCGCCCGAGAACGAGCCCGAGTTCCCCGGCGACGAGGAGACCGAGCGCCGCTACCGCGCCTGGATCCGCTGGAACGCGGCCATGCTCGTGCACCGCGCGCAGCGCCCCGGCATCGGCGTGGGCGGCCACATCTCGACCTACGCGTCGAGCGCCGCCCTGTACGAGGTCGGCTTCAACCACTTCTTCCGCGGGCAGGACCACCCCGGCGGCGGCGACCAGGTCTTCTTCCAGGGCCACGCCTCCCCCGGCATGTACGCCCGCGCATTCCTCGAGGGGCGCCTCTCGAGCGACCAGCTCGACGGCTTCCGGCAGGAGAAGTCGCACGCGCCGAACGGCCTCTCGAGCTACCCGCACCCGCGGCTCATGCCCGAGTTCTGGCAGTTCCCGACCGTGTCGATGGGTCTCGGACCGATCAACGCGATCTACCAGGCTCAGCTCAACAAGTACCTCACCAACCGCGGCATCAAGGACGCGTCCGACCAGCACGTCTGGGCCTTCCTCGGCGACGGCGAGATGGACGAGGTCGAGAGCCGCGGCCAGCTCCAGGTCGCGGCGAACGAGGGCCTCGACAACCTCACCTTCGTCATCAACTGCAACCTGCAGCGCCTCGACGGCCCCGTGCGCGGCAACGGCAAGATCATCCAGGAGCTCGAGAGCTTCTTCCGCGGCGCCGGCTGGAACGTCATCAAGGTCGTGTGGGGCCGCGAGTGGGACTCGCTGCTCGCGAACGACCACGAGGGTGCGCTGCGCAACCTCATGAACGTCACGCCCGACGGCGACTACCAGACCTACAAGGCCGAATCGGGCGCGTACGTGCGCGAGAACTTCTTCGGACGCGATCCGCGGGCTCTCGAGCTCGTGAAGGACCTCAGCGACGACGAGATCTGGGGCCTCAAGCGCGGCGGCCACGACTACCGCAAGGTCTACGCGGCGTTCAAGGCCGCGACCGAGCACAAGGGCCAGCCCACCGTCATCCTCGCGAAGACCATCAAGGGCTACGGCCTCGGTCCCGCCTTCGAGGGCCGCAACGCGACCCACCAGATGAAGAAGATGACGCTCGAGAACCTCAAGACGTTCCGCGACTCGATGCGCATCCCGATCACCGACGCGCAGCTCGAGGAGAACCCCTACCTGCCGCCGTACTACACTCCGGGCGACTCCGACCCGGCGATCCAGTACCTGCACGAGCGGCGTCGCGAGCTCGGCGGCTACACGCCCGAGCGTCGTACCAAGTACACGCAGGTGACGCTGCCCGACGACTCGGCGTACGCGATCGCCAAGAAGGGCTCGGGCACGCAGGAGATCGCCACCACCATGGCGTTCGTGCGACTCCTGAAGGACCTGATCCGGTCGAAGGACTTCGGCAACCGCATCGTGCCGATCATCCCCGACGAGGCCCGCACGTTCGGCATCGACGCGTTCTTCCCGACCGCGAAGATCTACAACCCGAACGGCCAGCACTACACGTCGGTCGACCGGGAGTTGCTCCTTGCGTACAAGGAGAGCCCGCAGGGCCAGATCGTGCACGTCGGCATCAACGAGGCGGGCGCGCTCGCCGCGTTCACCAACATCGGCACGTCGTACTCGACGCAGGGCGAGCCGCTCATCCCGATCTACGTGTTCTACTCGATGTTCGGGTTCCAGCGCACGGGCGACGCGATGTGGGCCGCCGGCGACCAGATGGCGCGCGGCTTCATCATCGGCGCGACCGCCGGTCGCACGACGCTCACGGGCGAGGGCCTGCAGCACGCCGACGGCCACTCGCCGATGCTCGCGGCGACGAACCCCGCGGTCGTCTCGTACGACCCGGCGTACGGCTACGAGATCGGCCACATCATGCGTTCGGGCCTCGAGCGCATGTACGGCGGCCAGCACCCCGACCCGAACGTCATGTACTACCTCACGGTGTACAACGAGCCGATCGTGCAGCCCGCCGAGCCCGAGGGCGTCGACGTCGAGGGCATCGTCCGCGGCATCCACCGCCTCTCCGTCTCCGACGCCGCCGGCCCCAAGGCGCAGCTGCTCGCTTCGGGCGTCGCCGTGCCGTGGATCCTCGAGGCGCAGCAGCTCCTCGCGGAGGACTGGGGCGTCTCGGCCGACGTCTGGAGCGTGACGAGCTGGAACGAGCTCCGCCGCGACGGCCTGGCCGCCGACGAGCACAACTTCCTGAACCCCGACGCCGAGCGCCAGGTGCCCTACGTGACGCAGAAGCTCACCGGGTTGCAGGGGCCGTTCGTCGCCGTGTCGGACTACGCGCACTCCGTGCCCGACCAGATCCGGAAGTACGTGCCGGGCGAGTTCGCGACGCTCGGCGCCGACGACTTCGGTTTCTCCGACACGCGTGCCGCCGCACGTCGCTACTTCAAGATCGACGGCCCGTCGGTCGTGGTCCGTACCCTCGAGCAGCTCGCCGAGCGCGGCGAGGTCGACCGTTCGCTGCCGGCCCGTGCGATCGAGAAGTACCGTCTGCACGATGTGAACGCCGGCACGACCGGATCGGCCGGCGGCGAGAGCTAGCGGGCAGCGAGGTGGCGACGAGGCCGAAGACGAAGGCGGAGACGCTCGCATGGTTGCGTACCATCGCGGGTGAGCTCGCGACCGCGACGCTCAAGCGACTCGAGGACACGTTGCCGTGGTACGGCGACATGCCCCCGAGCCGCCGCTCCGCCGTCGGCCTCGTCGCCCAAGCCGGCATCTCCTCGTTCATCGCCTGGTTCGACGACCCGCGGTCGACGCCGTGGATCGCGGCCGACGTGTTCGGAGCGGCCCCCAGGGAGCTGCTCCGTTCGGTGAGCCTGCAGCAGACGCTGCAGCTCATCCGCGTCGTCGTCGAGGTCGTCGAGGAGCGCGTGAAGGACGGCGGCGAGCCGCTGCGCGAGGCGATCCTGCTGTACTCCCGTGAAATCGCGTTCGCGGCGGCCGACGTCTACGCACGGGCCGCAGAGGCCCGCGGACTGTGGGACGCGCGCCTCGAGGCGCTCGTCGTCGACTCGATCCTCTCGGGCGAGGCCGACGACGAGCTGCCGAGCCGCATCGCCGCCCTCGGCTGGCACGGTCACGGCGAGGTCGCGGTGCTCGTCGGCACCGCGCCGAAGCAGCTCGACGTCGACCACGTCCGACGGGCGGCACGGCACATGCACGCCGATGTCCTCATCGGCGTGCAGGGCAATCGCCTCGTGCTCGTGATCGGCCGAGCCGACCCGCTCTCGGTCGACGGCGACGAGTCGATCGGCACGGCGCCTGCGCTCACCTTCCTCGAGATCGCGACCCAGCTCGAGCCGCACTTCGGACCCGGTCACCTCGTGCTCGGCCACGCCGTGCCCAATCTCGTCGATGCGTCGAAGAGTGCGAAGGCGGCGCTCGCGGGGTTCGCGGTCGCCCGCTCGTGGCGGCACGCGCCCCGCCCGGTGCACGCCGACGACCTGCTCCCCGAGCGTGCGCTCGCCGGCGACCCGCTCGCGCGAGCGACCCTCGTGCACCGCATCTACCGTCCGTTGCAGGCGCATTCGACCGAGCTGCTCACGACCCTCTGGAGCTATCTCGACAACGGCCGGTCGCTCGAGGCGACCGCCCGCGAGCTCTTCGTGCATCCGAACACCGTGCGGTACCGCTTGAAGCGCGTCTCCGACGTGATCGGGTGGGATGCGACAGGTGCACGCGAGGCGCTGATCCTGCAGTCCGCGCTCATCATCGGGTCGATGAGCGACCACGAGCATCCCCCGCGCCGACCGTCCTGAGCGACCGGCGCGGGCAACGCGGCCCCGGTTGCCTGTGCAGTCGATACAACGGTTGCGCGAAGAGCTTGTGGCGTGTGCACACCACACTTCGCCCCGTGATTGGCAGACTGGGGTGGTGATCGTCGTCGTCTGCCCTGGACAGGGCTCTCAGACCCCCGGATTCCTCGCCCCCTGGCTCGCCGAGCCGGGCTTCGCCGCGCGCCTCGACGCGCTCTCGGCCGCCGCCGGCGTCGACCTGGCGACGCACGGCACCGTGAGCGACGCCGACACCATCCGCGACACCGCGGTGGCGCAGCCGCTCATCGTCGCGGCCGGACTGCTCACGCTCGACGCACTGCTCGCCGACGGCCGCGCGGCCCGCATCGGCGGCATCGCCGGCCACTCGGTCGGCGAGATCACCGCCGCCGCGGGCGCGGGCGTACTGAGCGGCACCGACGCGATGGGGTTCGTGGCCGAGCGCGGCCGGGCCATGGCCGAGGCGGCCGCGCTCGAGCCCACGGGCATGAGCGCCGTGCTCGGCGGCGACGAGGCCGGACTGCTCGCGCGTCTCGACGAGCTCGGTCTCGAGCCCGCGAACTTCAACGGCGGCGGCCAGATCGTCGTCGCCGGCGCGGTCGATGCGCTCGAGCAGCTGAAGGCCGAGCCGCCGGCAGGGGCCCGCGTCATCCCGCTCCAGGTCGCGGGCGCGTTCCACACCCGCTACATGCGACCTGCCGTCGAACGGCTCGCGAAGGTCGCCGAGGAGCTCTCCCCCGCCGACCCGACGCTCCCCATCTGGACCAACCGCGACGGCAGCGTCGTCGCCTCGGGCGCCGAGTTCCTCGAGCTGCTCGTCGGCCAGGTCTCCTCGCCCGTGCGCTGGGACCGCTGCATGGAGTCGTTCGCCGCGGCGAACGTCACGGGCATCATCGAACTCGCTCCGGCCGGTGCTCTCGTCGGCCTCGCCAAGCGCGGACTCAAGGGCGTTCCGACCGTCGCCGTGAAGACGCCCGACGACCTGCCCGCCGCCATCGAACTCATCGATCAGGCCGCCTGATCCGCTTCGCCGAACCACGAGAAAGCCGAGCATGACGAGACCAACCCTCCAGCAGTCGCACGGACCCGCCTACACGCGCATCTACGCGCTCGGCGCCGCGCGCGGCGAGAACGCCGTGCCGAACGACGACCTCGTCGGGCCGATCGACTCGTCCGACGAGTGGATCCAGCAGCGCACCGGGATCATCACCCGCACCCGCGCCGGTGCCGACGTCCTCGCGGTCGACCTGGCCACCGCCGCCGCGACCGAGGCGATCGAGCGTTCGGGCGTCGCCCCCGAACTCATCGACCTCGTGATCATCGCCACGATCTCGAACGTGCAGCAGACCCCGTCGATGGCGGCCGTCGTCGCCGACCGTGTGGGCGCCAACCCGGCCGCGGCATACGACGCGAACGCCGCCTGCGCGGGCTACGCCTACGCGATCGCGCAGGCCGACGCGCTCATCCGCGCGGGCGCCGCGCACTACGCGCTCGTGATCGGCGCCGAGAAGCTCTCCGACGTCGTCGACCCGACCGACCGCTCGATCTCGTTCCTGCTCGGCGACGGCGCCGGCGCCGCAGTCATCGGCCCCAGCGACACGCCCGGCATCGCCCGTACCGTGTGGGGCTCAGACGGCTCGAAGGCGGGCGCGGTCGGCATGAACGGCACGCTCGTCGAGTTCCGCGACGGCGCCGCCGAGTGGCCGACGCTCCGCCAGGAGGGGCAGACGGTCTTCCGCTGGGCCGTGTGGGACATGGCGAAGGTCGCCAAGCAGGCGCTGGATGCCGCGGGCGTGACCAGTGCGGATCTGGCAGCCTTCATCCCCCACCAGGCGAACATGCGCATCATCGACGAGTTCGCCAAGCAGCTGAAGCTTCCCGAGTCGGTGGTCATCGCCCGCGACATCGCGACGACCGGCAACACCTCGGCCGCGTCGATCCCGCTCGCGACCCACCGCCTGCTCGAAGAGCACCCCGAGCTTTCCGGAGGCCTCGCCCTCCAGATCGGCTTCGGCGCCGGACTCGTGTTCGGCGCCCAAGTGGTGGTTCTGCCCTGAACCACCGACCCTCGTCCATCTAGACTGTCTCTCGGTCAAACGAGACACCCCTCAAGGAGAAGAACCATGGCATTGTCCACCGAAGAAGTGCTTGCCGGCCTGGCCGAGCTCATCAACGACGAGACCGGCATCGCGACCGACACGGTTGAGCTGGACAAGTCGTTCACCGACGACCTCGACATCGACTCGATCTCGATGATGACGATCGTCGTCAACGCCGAGGAGAAGTTCGACGTGAAGATCCCCGACGAGGAGGTCAAGAACCTCAAGACCGTCGGCGACGCCGTCGACTTCATCGTCAAGGCCCAGGCCTAGTCGCTACGACGAGCGGGCCGCGGCACCGTCCCGGCCCGCTCGATCCGTCCCCTTCGTCTTCCTCCCCGGAGTGTTTTCGTCATGACCAAGAACATCGTCGTCACGGGTATCGGCGCGTCGTCGCCGATCGGTGGCACCGCCCCCGACAGCTGGACCGCGCTGCTCGCCGGCGCGTCGGGCGCACGCACCCTCGAACACGACTGGGTGGCCGAGTACTCGCTGCCCGTCACCTTCGCGGCCGAGGCCCTCGTCCGCCCCGACACCGTCCTCGAGCGCCCTGTCGCGAAGCGTCTCGACCCGTCCTCGCAGCTTGCGCTCGTCGCCGCCCTCGAGGCATGGGCCGACGCCGGCAGCCCCGAGGTCGACCCCGAGCGACTCGGCGTCGACTTCGCCACCGGCATCGGCGGGGTCTGGACCCTGCTCGACGCGTGGGACACCCTGCGCGAGAAGGGCCCGCGCCGGGTCCTCCCGATGACCGTGCCCATGCTCATGCCGAACTCGGCCTCGGGCAACCTCTCGCTGCACTTCGGCGCCCGCGCCTTCGCCACCACGGTCGCGAGCGCCTGCGCCTCGAGCACCGAGTCGATCTTCAACGCGATCGAGCACCTGCAGGACGGCCTGGCCGACGTCGTCATCGCCGGCGGCACCGAGTCCGCGATCCACCCCATCACGATCGCCTCGTTCGCCTCGATGCAGGCACTCTCCAAGCGCAACGACGACCCCGCGACCGCGTCCCGTCCGACGAGCGTCGACCGCGACGGGTTCGTCATGGGCGAGGGCGCCGGCGTCCTCATCCTCGAGACCGAGGAACACGCCAAGGCTCGCGGCGCGAAGATCTACGCCTACGTCGCGGGCGGCGGGGTCACCGCCGACTCGTACCACATCACGGCGAACGACCCCGAGGGTCGCGGCGCGGCCCGTGCGGTCAAGCTCGCACTCGAGCAGGCCGGCGCCTCGCCCGACGACGTGACGCACATCAACGCGCACGCCACCTCGACGCCCGTCGGCGACCCGAACGAGTACCAGGCGCTCAAGGCCGTGTTCGGCGACCGCGTCGACGAGATCCCCGTGTCGGCGACCAAGGCCTCGACCGGGCACCTCCTCGGCGGCACCGGAGCACTCGAGGCGATCTTCACGGTGCTCGCGCTGCGCGACCGCGTCGCTCCCCCGACGATCAACATCACCGAGCAGGACCCCCAGGTGCCGTTCCGTGTCTCCGGCAGCACGCAGGAGCTGGGCGCCGGCGACCAGCTCGCGATCTCGAACTCGTTCGGGTTCGGCGGCCACAACGCAGTCATCGCGTTCCGCTCCGCCTGATCACACATCGACAAGGAGAAGGACCCCGGCGCTGGCGCGCCGGGGTCCTTCTTCGTCGGTGACATCCAGACTGCGAAGGACCCCGGCGCTGGCGCGCCGGGGTCCTTCTTCGTCGGTGACATCCAGACTGCGAAGGACCCCGGCGCTGGCGCGCCGGGGTCCTTCTTCGTCGTCGGGCCGTCTGCTTCGCTCGTACGTCTGCCGGGGATCCCCCTTCCGACCTCCGCGTCGCGCCGCAGCCGGCCCGCGGTCAACGGGCCTCGCCCCGCGGGGGCGAGCGTCGTCGTGTCAGCGCGGTCACGTCGCTCACCCGACCTGATGCAGCCAGACCACCGGCGCGAAGTCGCTCGCGTGGCGGAAGGGTTCGAGCTCGTCGTCCCAAGCCTGGCCGAGCGCCAGCCGGAGCTCGCGATGCAGTTCCTGCGGGTCGTACCCGCCGACCTCCATCGCGTACCGGATGCGGTCCTCGGGCACGACCGTGTTGCCGACCGAGTCCGTCTGGGCGAAGAACACGCCGAGCTCGGGAGTGTGCATCCAGCGGGCGCCGTCACTGCCGGGCGCAGCATCCTCGCTCACCTCGAACCGCAGCTGGTCCCAGCCGCGCAGCGCCGAGGCGATGCGGGCGCCGCTGCCGGCAGCGCCCTCCCAGTAGTACTCGGCGCGCTGCGTGCCGCGCAGCACCGGCTGTTCCTGCCAGTCGAAGTTCACCGGCACTCCGAGCGCGCGGCCTGCGGCCCACTCGACATGCGGACAGAGCGCCCTCGGCGAGGAGTGCACGAACAGCACGCCTCGCGCGGCGCGTGCGGCCGGCGCGACCGTCTCTGCCATCTCGATCTCCGTTCTCGTGAGGTGCGTCTTCCCCTACGACCTCGGAACGGCGGGTGGCCGGTGTTCGATTGTGGCGGCATCGGCCGCACCGCCGATTATGCCCCGGAACCCGTGCATTCACAAGGGTTCGCGCCTCACCGGCGCGCCGCACCACAGGCATCGGCGTCGCACGCGCGGAGCAACACTATGCTCGGTGAGGTATTCGAATTCGTCGAAGGGACGCCGAGATGGCCGTCAGAGAAGCCCTCCTCGCTCTCCTGCTCGGCGGGCCGGCGTACGGCTTCCAGCTGCACGGCGCGCTCGCGACCAGAACGGGCGGACGACGACGGATCAACGTCGGCCAGAGTTATGCGACACTCGAGCGCGCCACGAAGTCGGGACTCATCGAGTCGGCCGGCACGACCGACGACGGCCTCCCCCTGCATCGGCTCACCGAGGCGGGCACGGCGCTCGCGCTGGGCTGGTTGGGCGGGGCGGATGCCGCGGGCGCGGAGCCATGGGACGAGACGATCGACCGCGTGCTCATCGCAGCATCGCTGCCCGAGATCGACGAGCGGCCCATCCTCGACGCCGAGCTCGGGCGGTGGGGCACCCGGCTGACCGACGCCGAGGCGAGGGCCGGTTCCGAGGTCGACTCCGATGCGAGACCCGACCTCGCTCCCGAGGCCGGCGCCGTCAGCGCGTTGACGAGGCTTGCGGCATCCGCCGACGCGGCACGAGCGCGCGCGGCGCTCGACTGGCTCGCGGTCGCTGCACTCGCAGCGGCATCCGGCACCCCGCTCACCTTCGCACCCACCACCGAGCGACCGCGCCGGGGCCGTCGCCCGAGGCCGTCGGCCGCCGCCGCCGAGTCGGTTCAGCCGTCGGCCATGCCGTAGCTCTTGACGATCGCGAGGTCGAGCGGGAAGTCCACCGGGAAGTCGCCGAAGAGCAGCCGCCCAGCACCTTCGGCGCTCTCGCGCACCGCCTGTGCGACCTCGTCGGCGTGCTCGATCGGCGTGTGCACGATGATCTCGTCGTGCAGGTAGTAGACGAGGTGCGGAACCGCGCCGAACACCGGACCCGAACGGTCGGCGATCGTCGCCGCGGGCGGAAACGCGGCGAGACGCGTGCGCAGCGCCGCCATCCAGCACAGCGCCCATTCCGCAGCGCTGCCCTGCACCACGAAGTTGCGGGTGAACCGGCCCCAGTCTCGCGCGACGCTGCGGGCCCGCCGCTCGTCGGCGGCCGAGGCGTCGGGCTCGCTCGCACGCGCCTGGACGGCGTGCCACGACGCCGGCGGAACGGGCGAGGAACGCCCGAGATTCGTCGTGACCTGAGCGCCCCGCTCCCCCGTCGCGGCCGCGCGGTCGACGAGGGACATCGCCCGCGGGTACGCACGGGCGAGGCGCGGCACGAGGCGCCCGCTGTCGCCCGTCGTCGCGCCGTACATCGCACCGAGGATCGCGATCTTCGCCTGGTCGCGCGTCTCGACGACGCCGTCGTCGACGATGCCGCGATAGATGTCACGTCCGCGGGCAGCGGTCGCCATCGCCTCGTCACGAGCGAGCCCGGCGAGCACGCGCGGTTCGAGCTGGGCCGCATCGGCGACGACGAGGGTCCAGCCCGGATCGGCGACCACGGCGCTGCGCACGCCCTTCGGCAGCTGCAGCGCTCCCCCGCCCGAGGTCGCCCAGCGACCGGTCGCCGTACCCCCGGGCACGTAGTCGGGCCGGAATCGACCGTCCACGATCCACTCATCGAGCCATGCCCATCCGTTCGCGCTCAGGAGACGTGCTGAACGCTTGTAGGCCAGCAGCGGGGCGATGGCCGGATGGTCGTGCTCGCGCAGCTCCCACTTCGCGGTCGAGTCGACCTGGATGCCCGCGTTGCGGAGCGCCCGGAGCAGCGACGCCTGCGAGTCGAGGTTCGCCGACGGCTGCTCGAGTGCCGCTCGCACCTCCGCCGCGAGCACGAGCATGCGCTCGGGCTTCCACCCCGGTTCGGGCCGTGCGCCGAGCTCGGCCTCGAGGATGCGTTCGTGCACCGAGCGGCTCCACGGGAGACCGGCGGCGCGCAACTCGGCGCCGATGAGCGCGCCGGCGGACTCGGCCGCCAGCAGGAGACGCATCGCGCCCGGATGGACGCTCGTCGCCGTCAGCCGCTCCTGTCGCCGGAACTCGCCGACCACCTCGGGGAGCGGGACGATCGAGGGATCGGTCGGCGAGACCCGATCGTCGTCGCCGCCGAAGGAATCGCCCAGATCGAAGAGGGCGGCGAGCTCTGACTGGGGTGCCGGGGTCGCAGCGCCGGGGACGCGCCCCGAGAGATTCGGCGCGGCCTCGAGCCACCCCGGACGCGTCGGCGCGTCGGCTCGGGCCGCGCGTGTCTCGGTCGAGCCCTCGAGCACCGCCCCGCAGAGCAGCAGGTCGTGGCAGCGTTCGACACGAACCCCGGCGGCGAGGAGCAACGGGTACCAATGCCGCGTGTCGCTCCACACCCATCGCGGTCGTGCGTCACGCTCGAGCGCCTCGACGCGCGACGGCAGCTCAGCCGTGGCCATCGTCTCGACGAGGGCCGCAGGGTCGTCGAGATCGACGAGCGCGACCCGGTCACGCCCGTCGGCTCCGACCGCCATCCGCACCCCACCATTCTCGCTCCGACCGCCGACATCGAGATGTCGGCGGTCGGCGGGACACTCGACACCATGACGAACGAGAGGTGGACGCCGTGCCCGGGGTGAGGTTCCGCTGCGGCCATGGTGCGACGGGCGACGACGCGTACTCGATCGCGCGCGACTGCCCGGTCTGCATGCTCATCGCCGAGACGCAGCGCTCCCGAGGCGAGCTGCTCGGGCGTGCCGCGCCCGCCGAACGAGGCAGGCTCGCGGCCGAGACCCGCCTCGGCGCCGAGTTCGAGTGGCGCTGCGACCGCGGGCACGACCGGTATCGTGCCACGATCGCCGAGCAGTTGACGGGTACCGGGTGCGCCAAGTGCCGGGCCAACGCGCACGCCCCTGCCGCGCTCCGCGAGGCGGGGGTCGCCTTCATGAACCCCGGGCTGCGCACCCGCACCTCGGCCACCGAACAGCGACTGCGCGCACTGCTCGGCGAACGCATCAGGCTCCACCACCGGGTCAACGCCGTGCGCGTCGCCCGCACCTTCTTCGGTCGCACCGAGGTCTGGCCCGACATCATCGTGCCGCAGCTGCGCATCGCGATCGAGTACGACGACCCCGGCCGCTCGCGCCGTGCGCACGTCGGGCTCAAGGAGGCGTCCGACGTCGAGAAGGACGAGGCGCTCCGCGAGGTCGGCTGGCGAGTGATCCGGGTTCGCGGCGGCGGGCTCGACGCCCTCGGTCCCGACGACGTCGTCTGCCGGAACATCACCGCGGTCGTGGCCGACGAGGTCGTCGAACGGATGCGGCGCATTCGGGGTGACGACGCGGTGCGGGCACTCGAGCTTCCCGGCGCCGGGGCAGATCGGCTTTGATTCGGCGCGACCCGGTCTGCTAGGAAGGGAAGACCCCCTACCGGCCCGATGATTGGACCCGATGATGAGTTCCCCCGCTCTCCAGACCGAAACCGAGGCCGTGACCGACGACGTCGCCGCGGGCGAGGCGTCGGCAGACACCGAGTGACGAGGTGGACACCGACGCGCTGAAGCGCACCTGGTCGCTCGCCGAGACGCTCGGCGACGAGGTCCCGCTCTTCTTCTACTCGCATCTCTTCTACACGCACCCCGAACTGCGAGCGATGTTCCCGGTCTCGATGGCCACCCAGCGAGACCGGCTCGTCGGTGCGCTCGGGCGCATCGTCTCCAACGTCGACCGACTCGACGACGTGACGGCGTTCATCCAGCAACTCGGCCGTGACCACCGACGCTTCCAGGTGGTCGCCGAGCACTACGACGCCGTGGGGCTCTCACTCCTCACGACTCTCAAGCACTTCCTCGGCGACCAGTGGACGCCCGAACTCGCCGCCGACTGGGCCGCGGCCTACGGCGTCATCGCCACCGTCATGGTGCAGGCTGCCGAGGAGTCCGAGCAGACGAGCCCCGCCGCCTGGGAGGGGCACGTCATCGCCGTCGAGCGCCGCAACATGGAACTCGCGGTGGTGCAGGTGCGCCCCGAGCCCGAGATGTCGTTCGAGCCCGGGCAGTCGGTGGCGGTCGAGACGAGCTACGCGCCCCGGCTCTGGCGCTATCTCAGCATCGCGAATGCGCCGCGTGATGACGGAACGCTCGAGTTCCATGTGCAGCTCGTGCCCGGAGGACAGGTGTCGAGCGCGATCGTGCGCAAGCTCAAGGTCGGCGATGTGCTGCGCCTCGGCGCACCCGTCGGGAACGAACTGACCCTCGGTACCGACGAGCACGCTCGCGACCTCCTCATGGTCGCCGGCGGCACCGGGTTCGCCCCGCTCCGAGCCCACCTCGAGCGGATCGACCTGGCCTGGCAGCGGACCGGCGAGGCGCCGCGCGTGCACCTGTTCCACGGCGCGCGGGTGCCGTGGAACCTCTACGAGCACCGCCTGCTGCAGAGTCTCGCCGGCCGGCCGTGGTTCAGCTACACCCCCGTGGTCTCCGACGACCCGAGCTACCCGGGGCGGAAGGGACTGGTCGGCGATGCCGCCGTGGCCGAGGGACTCCGTCCCGACGCGGTCGCGATGGTGTGCGGTTCGCCCGCCATGGTCAAGCACACGCTCGCCCGACTCCGCGACGCCGGCGTCGCGTCGGACGATCTCCGATTCGAGCAGTTCGCCACGCTCGAGGACGAGAGCCTGGAAGGCCGCAACGGCATCCGAGATGGGCAGCCCGCCGGGCAGCCCGCCGAACGAATGGGAAGTGCCCGATGACTCCCGATCTTGACAACATGTCCCACCCCGAGCCCGAGTCCGAGGCCACGCCGGCTCCCCCGATGCCGGTGAGTCCGGTCCCCACGAGGACGGGTTCGATCCCCGTGCAGCCGAGCCCGGCACCGGCAGCGGATGTCGACCTCGCGCGCGCCGTCGCACGCCTGCCGAAGACCGACCCGGCCAGGTTCACCGTCCGGCACATCGGTGCCGGCTACGATCGCGCGGAGATCGACGAGTTCCTCGGCGAACTGAACGAGGCCATCGACGGCGTGCGATCGGCCGTCGAACGCGATCGTCGCGAACTCGACGAACTGCGCGCGGAGAACGCCAGACTCAGCGCGACGGCCGACGCGAAGCTCGACGAAGAGGTCACGCTGGGTGCCGTCGACCTGCTCTCCCAAGCGCAGACGATCGCCGACAAGGCCGTCGCCGACGCGGAGCAGTACGCACGCGACCTCGTGCTCGCCGCCCGCGAGGAGTACCGCGACGTGCTCGAGCGTGCCGCTCGCGCCGAGGACGCGCACGCCCACGCTGCCCCCGGCCCCGGCGGCGCCCCAGCCGTGCCGCAGGCCGCGATGCCCGAGATCGAGTACGTGCGCACGTATGCACAGGTCGCACAGGTCCAGCTGCGCTCGGTGCTCGAGGCGCTCGCCGAGCAGGTCGACCGTCTCGGGACGCTGCCGCAGACCGGAGCGGATGCCGCGAGCCCGATGCCCACGGCCGAGCACGACGCTGACGACGACCCGATCGACGCCGAACCCGACTGGCTGCCCGCCGTCCCGCCGGAGCCCGCGCTGCAGCGACAGACGTATATCAAGCCCTGATCGGGCACCGCCCGACCATCGGATGTCGCGGGGGCGTGAGACGATCCCCGCAACGAACGATCGGCGGGAGGTGCGATGCGGGGCGAGGCGACCGTGCTGCATGCCGACCTCGACGCCTTCTACGCCTCCGTCGAGCAACGCGATTCACCCGAGTTGCGCGGCCGGCCGGTGATCGTCGGCGGAGGCGTCGTGCTCGCGGCGAGCTATGAGGCGAAGGCGCGCGGCGTCCGCACCGCGATGGGAGGCCGTCAGGCCCGCGATCTGTGCCCCGACGCCGTGGTCGTCCCGCCCAGGATGGATGCGTACGCGGCGGCGAGCCGAGCCGTGTTCGCGATCTTCCGCGACACGACGCCGTTCGTCGAGGGCCTGTCCATCGATGAGGCGTTCCTCGAGGTCGGCGGGCTCCGTCGGATCGCGGGTACACCCGAGCAGATCGCCACCGGCCTCCGGGCGCGCGTCCGGTCCGAGGCCGGCCTCGCCATCTCCGTCGGGGTCGCGCGCACCAAGTTCCTCGCGAAGGTCGCCAGCGCCGTCAGCAAGCCCGACGGCCTGCTCGTGGTCGAGCCCGAGCGCGAGGAGCAGTTCCTGCTCCCGCTGCCCGTCGAGCGCCTGTGGGGTGTCGGTGCGGTGACCGCAGAGAAGCTGCACCGGCTCGGCATCACGACCGTCGGGCAGTTGGCCGAGCTCGAGGGCGCGGTCGCCGAGCGGCTGCTCGGCAAGGCGACGGGCGCACACCTGCATGCGCTGGCGAGGCTCCGTGATCCGCGTCCGGTCGACACCGCGCGCCGCCGCGGCTCCATCGGCTCCCAGCGCGCGCTCGGCGCTCGTGCGCGCTCGGCCGACGAACTCGGCGTCATCCTGACGCAGATCGTCGATCGACTCGCCCGGCGCCTGCGCGACGGCGACCGCGTGTGTCGCACGGTCGTGCTGAGGCTGCGTTTCGGCGACTTCGCGAAGGCGACCCGGTCGCGCACGCTCGGCTCTGCGACCGACCGCACGAGCGTGCTGCTGGCCATCGCGCGGGAGCTCCTCGACGGCGCGCTCCCCGAGATCGCCGAGCGCGGCATCACCCTAGTCGGCGTCTCGTTCTCGCAGCTGGCTCGCGCCGACAGCCTTCAGCCCGAGCTGCCGATCGACTGGGACGACGGTGCCCGCCTCGACACGGTGCTCGACACGGTGCGAGATCGATTCGGCGCGGCATCCGTCACGAGGGCTGCGCAGCTCGGCCGCGACCCGGGCTGGTCGCCGCCGCAGCTGCCCGAGCACGAATGACGGGCAGGCGCTGCGACGAAGCGTCTCCTGTATGGCGAATCTTGCGCCCAGCGCAAGGGGTTGGGGTGGTTCTGCACGCGTTGATACGTTCATGAGATGTCATCACCTTCCGAGGAGCTGGCCCCCGCGCTCGACATCGACCGTCGGCTCACCGAGATCGAGCGTCGCGTCGATCTGCTCGTGAACGTCACGCCTCTCAACGCGTCGGACGCATGGACCGACTTCGAACGCAGCGACTTCGGCACAGCCCCGTCCCTCCAGCTGCGGGCGCTGGACTTCGACCCCGACCTCACGCGGCGCGACCTGTACGACCTCGAGGTCGAAGAGGTGGACGATCCGGCGCTGCACGCGCTCTTCCGCGCGAAACGGGACGAGATCGCCCGGCAGATCACGGCGCTGGAGGACCGAGACACCTCACGCTTCGTCTACGGGTCTCTCCAGCTCTACGGAACAGTGGCGCCGCCGCTCGCGGCGGCGGCGGCAGAACTGCTCGAGACCGTCCCACCGCAGGCGCCCAGCACCCAGACCGTCACCGCTGAGGCGTTCGCCGACGCGGCGCGTGCGGAATTCGAGCGGTATCGCGCGGTGTATCCGGATTTCCCGGTCCGTGTCGAAGTCCGGGACGACATCTCGGAGCTGATGGTGTCGTTCGGTCGGCTCCTCATCCCCGAGTCCGCCGCCTTCCGGGCCGACCGGGTCGAACCCCTCCTGCACCACGAGGTCGGCACTCATGTGGTCACGTACCAGAACGGGGCTCGACAACCGCTGACGCTGCTGACGATCGGACTGCCCGGCTACGACGAGACCCAGGAAGGTCTCGCCGTGCTCGCCGAATACCTGACCGGCGGACTGGACCCGCGACGACTGCGCGTGCTCGCTGCGCGAGTCGTCGCGGTCGGCCAGATGCTCGACGGGGCGGGCCTCCTCGACATCTTCGAGTCGCTCCGGACCGATCACCGCATACCGGCCCGTACGGCGTGGTCCATCGCCATCCGCGTCGTCGTCGGGGGCGGCTCGGTCAAGGACGCGATCTACCTGCGCGGGATCGCTCGCATCCTCGACGCGCTCGCCGAGGGCAGCAGCCTCGACCTCCTACTCGTCGGGAAGCTCGCGCTCGACCACATCCCGCTGGTGCAGGACCTGCTCGACCGAGACGTGCTCCGCGCGCCGTGGATCCGCCCGCGCTGGCTCGATGCACCCGGTGCACAGGATCGTCTCGACCGGCTGCGCGCCGGCGCGACGGTCACCGACCTCTACGAGGGCGGGGTGGCGGCATGAAGCTCGCATTCCTCGTCAACGACGTCGACACCGAGGTGGACGAGTACGCGACCACCCGACTGGCCAGGGCCGCCGCGAGGAGCGGGCACGAGGCTTGGTACGTCGGCGTGGGCGACCTCGAGCTGGGCAGTCATGACGGGCTCTTCGCGGCGAGGGCTCGCCCCGCGACGTGGAAGCGCCGCGACGACCTCGCGAGCTTCATGGAGCGGATCAAGGCGTGCGAGGCCGAGCGGATCGTCATGGACGAACTGGACGCGCTCGTCCTCCGCAACGAGTCGATCGACGACCTGCAGGCGCGCCCGTGGGCCAGCCCGATGGGCGTGGTGTTCGGACAGATGCTCGCCGCCCGCGGTGTCACGGTGGTCAACGACCCGAACACCCTCCATCGTGCGACCAGCAAGCTCTACCTGGAGGAGTTCCCCGAGACCGTCCGGCCGCGGTCGCTCGTGACCCGCAGCCCGGAGGCGATCCAGCAGTTCGTCGACGAGGTCGGACACTGCGTCGTCAAACCGCTGTACGGGGCGAAGGGGCGCAACGTCTTCATGATCGACGGTCCCGGAGAGACCAACCTCGCGCAGATGACGGAGGCCGTGCTGCAGGACGGCTACGCCATCGTCCAGGAGTTCATCGACGCAACCGATGACGGTGATGCCCGGATCTTCCTGCTGGAGGGACGCATCCTCGAGCGAGACGGACGGCCTGCCGCCTTCCGGCGCGTGCCCACCGGGAACGACCCGCGCGCCAACATCAGCACCGGCGGTCAGTCGGTGCCGCTCGAGATCGGTGCGCCCGTGCTCGGCATCGTCGAGGCGATGCACGACAAGCTCATCGCGGACGGCATGTTCCTCGTCGGGATCGACGTGATCGGCAGCCACGTCGTGGAGATCAACGCGGAGAGTCCCGGCGGCTTCCAGAGCGTCGAGCGGCTCTACGGCATCGACGTCGCCGAGACCGTCATCGAGGCCCTCGAGCGCCGTGCGATGCCGCCGTCCTGAGCCGTCCGCCCATCGAGCGGCAGGGCCGGCGCGCTCACGTGGGCGGATGCTTCGGCTCCCGGATGACCGCCTGATTCACCCTGGGCCATCGGGGTACGCGAGATCGTAGGCGCGCGAGACCTTCTGCGGGACGACCATGCGCCAGGCATCGACCACGAACTCGCGCGCCTCGCTCGGCTCCAGAGCAGCAAGTTCGGCATGAACCCAGTTGAAGCGCATGTCGGTAGGCGACGGCAGTTGGAACTTGTGCGGCTGGCCCCCGACGAGCGCTGCCCGTTCCTCCTTCGGGAACGCGAAGCCCATCACGGTTTCGTCGAGGGAGAACGCGACGTAGACCAGCTGTCCGACGCGGAACTTCAACCTGTCGCGTACGTACACCTCGTACGACCGCTCGAGCTCGGTGCCCAGACGACGTACGTCTTCGAGTCGCGCCATGCGTGAACCCTACTTCGGATATCGCTCGGCGACGAGTACCTGCCGGACTCGATGATCAGCGCGTGCCGAGCACCGCCCGGACGCCCTCGCCGTCGTGCTCGCGCATTCTTCGAGTAGGGCGGACGGGACTTGAACCCGTGACCGATGGATTATGAGTCCACTGCTCTGACCAGCTGAGCTACCGCCCCGCGCGCCGCCGCGGCACCGCCCGGAGTACGGTCACTCAGGCGTCGCGACCGGCGCGGCGTCGGTGACGGGGTCCGTCACCGGCCTCCCACGATACAGGCTCTCGAACGTCGAGAGCGTGCGCTGGATGTCGTGCGCGGCGACGATGCGGATCGAGCCCTCCTTGAGGGCGCGATACTCGGATTCGGGCGCCTCGAGCACCTTGCGGAGCTTCGCCGCGAGGTCTTCGGGATTCGACGGCTCGAACAGGTAGCCGTTCTCGCCGTCGTGCACGAGGTGCGGCAGCGCCATCGCGTTCGCGGCCACGACGGGCAGCGCCGACGCCATCGCCTCCATCGTCACGATCGACTGCAGTTCGGCGATCGACGGCATCGCGAGCACCGAGGCGCGGTGATAGGCGTCGCGCAACTGCTCGTCGGTGACCCGGCCGGTGAACGTCACGCGGTCGGCGATGCCGAGCTCGGCGGCGAGGTGCTGCAGATTCTTCAGCTGGTCGCCGCCGCCGACGATCTCGACCTTCGCGTCGAGCTCTGCGGGCAGCAGCTTCGCCGCGCGCAGCAGCACGTCGATCTGCTTCTCACCCGTCACGCGGCCCACGAACAGGATGCGGTTCTCGGTGCGCGGCTCCCAGTCGGGCGAGTACTTGTGCGCGTCGATGCCGCACGAGATGGCGTGCACGCCCTCGAGGCCGGTGTGCTCCTCGAGGAAGCGCGCGGCCTTGCGCGTCGGCGTGGTGACGGCCTCGGCCCGGATGAACGAGCGTCGGGCCGCCTTCCAGGCGAGGCCGGTCGCCCACTCCTGCCAGGCCTTCGGCAGCATCGTGAACTCGAGCATGTTCTCGGGCATGAAGTGATTCGTGCCGATGATGCGGATGCCCCGCTTCTCGGCCTCGACCGAGAGCCCGCGCCCGACGACGATGTGCGACTGGAAGTGCACGACGTCGGGCTTCACCTCGTCGATGACTCGGGCGCTGTTCTGCTTGATGCGCCACGGCAGCGCGAACCGCAGCCAGTCGTGCGGGTACCAGCGCCAGCTGTAGAGGCGGTGCGCCGTGATCTCCTGACCCTCGTGCACCTCCTTCCACGTGCCGTGCTTGCGGCTCGCAGCCGGCGCCATGACGTGCACCTCATGCCCTCGCTCGACGAGTCCGGCCGCGAGGCGCTCGGCGAATCGCGCTGCGCCGTTGACGTCGGGAGCGAAGGTGTCGGCACCGATCAGGATCTTGAGGGGGCGGTCGGACGTGGCGCCATCGGGCGCACTCGCACCGGGGGTGTCAGACACGGGTCGTGGTTCCTCACAGTTTCTTGGGCAGGACGGTCGGTCCCGTCGAGTACCGCGGCGCGAAGCGATGGGCGCGGCGGACTGAATCCGACCATAGTCTACGCAGCGCAGCCGAGCGGATGCCGTGCGCGCATGTCGGAACCGAGACCGAAGGCTGCGCGCTCCGCGACGTCAGAGCCGCGTCTGCGGATGGTTCTTCGCGAGACGGAAGACACCCCACACGGCGATCGCACCCGAGAGCACGTAGATGACGAGCGCCCACGGCGGGGCCTGCGACGCCTCGCCGAGCACGGCGATGCCGATGACGACCGCCACGAGGGGGTCGACGACCGTGAGCCCCGCGATGACGAGGTCGGGCGGCCCCGACGCGTAGGCGTTCTGCACGAAGTAGGCGCCCAGCGCCGTCGCCGCGAGCAGGCCGACGATGCAGAGGATGCTGAGCCAGCCGAAGTCGCCCTGCTCGATCGCCCCGAGCACGACCTTCGCGAGCGTGGCGACGAAGCCGTAGAGCACGCCGGCCATGATCACGTAATAGATCGCCCTGATCCGCTTGCGGAACCAGATGAACGTGACGAGCGCGATGAGCAGCACGACGAGCAGGATCGCGAGGATAATGATGAGCTGCGCGTCGGTGACCGGCTTGTCGACCGCGGTGAACGCGGCGACGCCGACGAAGAGGAACACGCCGCCGACGCACATGATGATCGCGACGATCGACTTGTGGCCCAGCTTCACGTGGTTCACCCGCGAGTTCACGATCGACGTGATCACGAGCCCGATGGCGCCGAGCGGCTGCACCACGATGATCGGCGCGAACTTGAGGCTCGCCAGCTGGAACACGATCGCGAGGCCGAGCATGAGGGTGCCGAGCACCCACGACGGCCGGGCGAGCAGCAGGCCGAGCTGGCGGAGGTCGAGCCCCTTGCCGAGCGTGTCGCTCGTGCGCGACTCCACCTTGACGACGCCCCGGTGCTGGAACTGCGCACCGAGCGAGAGGAAGATGGCGCCGACGAGCGCCAGCGGGATGCCGATGAACGTCTGAGGGTCGAGCGGGATCTGCTCCGCGAGGTCGCTCAGGTCGGGATTCACGCAACGACCCTACCTGCTCGGCGCCCGATATCCTTGCCGAATGGCCGTGCTCCCCATTCGCATCTCCGGTGATCCGGTGCTGCACTCCCCCGCGAAGCCCGTCGACGAGATCGACGACGAGATCCGCAGGCTCGTCGCCGACCTGTTCGAGACGATGGATGCCGCTCCCGGCGTCGGCCTCGCGGCACCGCAGGTCGGGGTCGGCCTGCGCATCTTCACCTACGGCTGGGTCGACGAGAGCGACACCCGCTGGCGGGGCGTGGCGATCAACCCCGAACTCTGGATCAGCCCGCCGCCGGCGGGCGAGCCCGACGTCCACGAGGAGGAGGGCTGCCTGTCGTTCCCGGGCGAGCGGTTCGGGCTGCGTCGTGCCGAGCACGCGATCCTCCGGGCGACCGACCTCGACGGCGAACGGTACGAGATCGAGGCGCACGGCTGGCTCGCCCGCATCTTCCAGCACGAGTACGACCACCTCGACGGCACCCTCTACATCGACCGGCTGGGCGAGCGCGACCAGAAGATCGTCGCCAAGATCGAGCGCAAGCTCGGCTGGGGTCGCCCGGGTCAGCAATGGATGCCCGGGGTCGACAACCTCGAGGGCTGAACCTCGAGACGGATGCCGCGTGCGGCATGTGTCCCGGTCGGGCGACGCCCGCTCGCGGCATCCGGCTCAGGTGAACGCGCGAATGCCCGCCGCGACCGCCGCGGCGACGAACACGACGACCACGAACGGCACCCTGAGGGCGTAGAGCGCGGCCGCGACGATGAGCGCGGGCACGCGGGCGTCGATGACGATCTGCTGGCCGGCGCCGAGCGTCTGCACCGCGATGAGCGCCGCGAGCAGCGCGACCGTGAGCAGGTCGGCGATCCGCGCCGGCCGCTCACGTTCGAGGAAGCCGGCGGGCACGAGATGCCCCGAGAGCTTGAGTGCGAGCGTCGCCGCGGACGCGAGCAGGATGATGTGCCAGGTCGTCATGCCGCCCGCCGCCTCGAGAACAGGTCGAACCACCCGACCACGACGGCGACGAGCGCCGCCACGAGGACGGGCAGGCCGGGCATGAGCACGGGGGTCGTGATGGTCGCGACGACCGCGGCGGCGACGGCGACCGCGCCGGCCTGCACGCGCTTCAGGCGCGGCCAGAGCAGGCCGAGGAAGGCAGCGGCCGCCGCCGCGTCGAGGCCCCAGGCGCTCGTGTCGCCGAGCGCGTCGCCGATGAGCGCGCCGAGGAACGTCGTCAGGTTCCAGCCGATGAAGATGACCGTTCCGGTGACCCAGAACCCGACCTTGGCGGCCCGGTCGGTCGACTGCGCGAGGGCGACGGCCGTCGACTCGTCGATCGTGAGCCACGCCGCGGCGACCGTGCGCCAGATGCTCGCTCGGCGGCCGTCGGCACGCGGTGCCTCGACGACGGGCTTCATGCGCATGCCGTAGACGACGTTGCGGATGCCGAGCATCGCGGCCGTCGCGATCGCCGAGCCGCCCGCGGCGACGCCGCCCGAGGCGAGCACACCGACGAGCGCGAACTGCGATCCGCCCGTGAACATGACGAGGCTGAGGAAGCAGGTCTGCCAGATGTCGAGGCCGGCCGCCACGGCCAGCGCGCCGAACGAGATGCCGTACACCGCGGTGGCGATGCCCACGGCGAAGCCGTCGCGGATCGCGCTTCGCCGTGCATCGACATCGTCGGCGGCTGCGGCTGCGGCTGCGTCTGCCGGGCCGGACAGATCGGGGCCTGGCGTCGCGAGCGACTCGGACTCCTCGGCCATGGCACCTCTCGTCGTCGGGATGGGAAAGGCCCCGCACTCGTGATGAGTGCGGGGCCCGTTCGCTCCCCCACTTGGACTCGAACCAAGAACCTATCGGTTAACAGCCGATTGCTCTGCCAATTGAGCTATGGAGGATCGCTTGTTCAGCACCGTTACTCTAGCAAACGCACGGCCAGTCTCCCAATTCGAGGAAGCCTCGGCCGACGCGCGGTCGGCACGGGCCTCAATACCCGGCCTCGAGGTCGATCAGGCCGGCGTAATCGCCCTCGCCGAGGAACGCCCGCACGTTGTGCTCGACCCGCTCGGCGAGCAGTGCCGGCGTCGTCGCGAGCGCATCCGCCACGTGCGGCGTGATGAGGCAATCGGGCGCGCTCCACAGCGCATGCCCCGCCGGCAGCGGCTCGGGATCGGTGACGTCGAGACCCGCCCCGCCGAGGTGACCGGAGTCGAGGGCCGCGAGGAGTGCGTCGGTCGACACGATCGGTCCGCGGCCGACGTTCACGACGACCGCACCCGGCGCGAGCGCGGCGAGCACGCCCGCGTCGACGAGCCCGCGGGTCTCTTCGGTCAGCGCCGCCGCGACGATGAGCACGTCGGCACCGGTCACGACCTCGAGGAGCCGCCCCGTCGTCACGGTGCGCTCGGCTCCCTCGACGGCCCCGCCGCCGCGGCGGACGACCGCGACCCTGGCGCCGAAGGGCGCCAGCAGGCGCAGGAGCGACTCGGCGATGCCGCCCGCCCCGAGCACGACGACCCGGGCGCCGAACAGGCTCCGGCTCGAGTGGTCGCGGCGCCACTCGTCGGCCCTGGCGCGTCGTGGCAGGCGGCGCAGGAGCGCGAGCGTCAGCGCGAGTGCGTGCTCGGCGACGGGCTGCGCGTACACGCCCTTGCCGCTCGTCCACACGCGGCCGTCGCCGTGCGCGGCCGCGAGCACGTCGGCGAATCCGTCGACCCCGGCCCACGGCAGCTGCACCCAGCGCGTGCCGGGGGCTCGTCGGAGCGCATCGACGAGGTCGGCACCGCCGGCCGATGCACTCCAGACGATGCCCCTCGTGCGCTCGTCGAGCGGCGCGACCGTGCCGCCGGCGCGTTCGACCGCCGCGACGAGCCCGGCCTCGGCCTCGGGTACGACGGCGATCGGCTCGAGCGCCGGGCGCGCGCCCGAGGCGGCCGTCATGCGAGCGGCTCGGCGAGGTCGTCGATGATCGCGTGCCCGTCGTCGAGGGCGCCCGCGAGTGCCATGACGTACGGATGCCGTGGGTCGTCGAAGACCTCGTCGATCGTGCCGATCGCGACGAGTTCGCCCCGGTCGAGCACCGCGATGCGATCGGCGGTGCTGCGCAGCACCGGCAGGTCGTGGCTGATGATCACCGCCGAGAACGTGTGATGGTCGCGAAGGTCGCCGATCAGCTGCGCGACCGCATCACGGACGCTGAGGTCGATGCCAGCCGTCGGCTCGTCGGCGACGAGCAGCGACGGACCGAGCACGAGCGCCCGGGCGAGCGCGACGCGCTGGCGCTGGCCGCTCGAGAGCTCGAACGGGTACTTCTCGAGCATGCCGAGGGGCAACCGCACACCGTCGAGCATGGTCGCCACCCGCGTGGCGAGCGCCTTGCGGTTGTACCGGTGGTCGCGCTCGAGGATCGGCGCGCCGATGATCTCGGCGACGTTGCGATCACTCGGCAGCGTCGACGAGGCATCCTGAGCGAGGTAGCCCACATGGAAGCGGAACTCCGACACCTTGCGCTTGGGAAGCCCGCGCAGCCGCCGCCCGAGCACGGTCGCCTCGCCGCCGGTGATCACGGGACGCACGTCGGCCGAGCGCGGCTCGAGTGCGGCCCCCGAGATCACCTTCGCGAGGGTCGACTTGCCGCTGCCGGCCGAACCGAGCAGGCCCAGCACCTCGCCCGGGGCGAGCGTCAGCGACACGCCGTGCAGTGCGACGTGCGCAGGGCTCGCCCCGTGCGGCGGGTACTCGATCGACAGGTCGCTCAGCACGACCGGGTAGCCGTGGGCGGTGCGATGCATCAATCAGCCTCTCGGAGCCGGCGCAGTTCCTCTCGACGTTCGGCCTGCGCCACCGGGTCGGGCACGGGCAGGGAGGCGAGCAACCGCTGCGTGTAGGGTTCGCGCGGGGCACCGAGCACCTCGGCGCCGGTACCCTCCTCGACGAGTTCCCCACGATAGAGCACCGCGATGCGATCGGCCAGCAGGTCGACCACGGCGAGGTCGTGGCTGATGAAGAGCGATGCGAACCCGAACTCGCGTTGCAGCTCGTCGAAGAGTTCGAGTACGCGAGCCTGCACCGACACGTCGAGCGCGCTCGTGGGCTCGTCGGCGATGAGCAGTTCGGGCTCGAGGGCGAGCGACCGGGCCAGGCTCGCGCGCTGCCGCTGACCGCCCGAGAGCTCGTGCGGGTAGCGGTCGCCGTAGGCCCGGGGCAGCTGCACCGCCTCGAGCAGCTCGTCGACCCGCTTGCGAGCGGCTGCGGCGTTCGAGGCGCGACCGTGCACGACGAGCGGCTCGGCGACGCACTCGGCGATCGTGAGCAGCGGGTTGAAGCTCGACGCCGGATCCTGGAAGACGAAGCCGATGCGGCTGCGCACCGACCGGAACTCGCGTTCGCGGATGCCGTTCATCTCGTGGCCGAGCACGCTGAGCGAACCGCCCGTCACCTTCGTGAGACCCGCGATCGCACGCCCGATCGTCGTCTTGCCGGAGCCCGACTCGCCGACGAGGCCGAGCACCTCGCCCGGACGGATCACGAAGTCGACGCCGCCGACCGCGCGGAATCCGGGTCGGCCGAACCGGCCCGGGTACACGATCTCGAGGCCCTTCGCCTCGACGACGGGGGTCGCCTCGGCCCAGCCCTCGGGTCGGGCGGCCGCACGCGCCTCCGCCTTCGCGGTGCCCGTGCCGACGTACGGCACGGCGGCGAGCAGCGCCTTCGTGTAGTCGGCCTGCGGCGAGGCGAAGAGGGTCTCGGCGTCGGCCTGCTCGACGAGCTTGCCCTGATACATGACCGCGACGCGGTCGGCGAGGTCGGCGACGACGCCCATGTTGTGGGTGATGAGTACGATGCCCATGCCGAACTCGTCGCGGCAGCGGCGCAGCAGGTCGAGGATCTCGGCCTGCACCGTGACATCGAGCGCCGTCGTCGGCTCGTCGGCGACGATGAGGCCGGGATCGAGCACGAGCGCCATCGCGATGACGATGCGCTGCTTCTGGCCGCCCGAGAACTGGTGCGGGTAGTGGTCGATGCGCGTCTCGGGGTCGGGGATGCCGACCCGGCGCATCACGTCGATCGCCTTCGCGCGGGCCTCGGTCTTGGAGACGTCGGCGTGCGAGCGCAGGCCCTCCATGATCTGCCAGCCGACCGTGTAGACGGGGTTCAGCGCCGTGGACGGCTCCTGGAACACCATCGCGACGTCGGCGCCGCGGATGTCGCGGAGCTTGCGCTTCGACACCGACACGACGTCGTGCTGCCCGGTTCCGGCCTTGTTCGACAGGATCACGGCGCCCGACGCGGTCGCGGTCTCGGGCAGGAGCCCGAGGATCGTCTTCGCCGTGACGGTCTTGCCGCTGCCCGACTCGCCGACGATCGCGAGCACCTCGCCGCGTTCGACCCGCAGCGAGACGTCGTCGACGGCCTTCACGGCGCCGGCATCGGTCGAGAACGAGACGCCGAGGTTCTCGATGCTGACCACTGTGTTCGTCGTGCTCATCGCTCGACCTCGATTCCGTGCTCGTCGAACGTGGCTTCGTCTTCGAGACCCCTGAGACCGCCGGGGCCGGCGACGAGCGTGCCGCCGGGCACGACCGACGTCTCGGCGACCTCGCCGGCCGACTGGGCGACCCGGCGACGGCCGCGCAGGCGCGGATCGGCGAGGTCGTTGAGGCTCTCACCGACGAGCGTGATGCCGAGCACGGCGAGCACGATCGCGAGGCCCGGGAAGAGGGCCGTCCACCAGATGCCGCTCGTCACGTCGGCGACGGCCTTGTTGAGGTCGTAGCCCCACTCGGCTGCGGCGGTCGGCTCGATGCCGAAGCCCAGGAAGCCGAGACCGGCGAGGGTCAGGATCGCCTCGGACGCGTTGAGCGTGAAGATGAGCGGCAGCGTGCGCGTCGCGTTGCGCAGTACGTGCCGGAACATGATGCGCGCGTGCGGGGCGCCGAGCACCTTCGCCGACTCGACGTACGACTCGGCCTTGATGCGGACGGTCTCGGCCCGGATCACGCGGAAGTACTGCGGGATGAACACCACGGTGATCGACAACGCTGCCGCGAGGATGCCGCCCCAGAGGCTCGACTGGCCGCCCGAGATGACGATCGAGAGCGAGATGGCGAGCAGCAGCGACGGGAACGCGTAGATCGCGTCGCACACGACCACGAGGACGCGGTCGAACCAGCCGCCGAAGTAGCCCGAGACGAGGCCGAGCAGCACGCCGATGAAGAGCGAGCAGACCACGGCGACGACGATGACGAAGAGGGCGGTCTGCGCACCCCAGAGCACTCGTGAGAGCACGTCGAAGCCGCCCGAGGTCGTGCCGAGCAGGTGCTCGGCCGACGGCGGCTGCTGCGCGCCGAACCGGCCGTCGGGGCCGCGCAGCTGCGCGAACCCGTAGGGCGAGACGAACGGCGCGAGCAGGGCGGTGAGCACGAACAGCGCCGTGATCACGAGGCCGGTGACGAGCATGCCGCGCTGGAGGCCGACGCTCTGGCGCAACTGGTGCACGACCGGCAGGCGGTCGCGCAGGCGCCGCTTGGGAACAGCGGGGACGGAGGTCGCGGTCATCTCAGTACCTCACCCTCGGGTCGATGAAGGCGGCGATGATGTCGACGATGAAGTTCGTGAGGGCGACGATCACGGCCAGCAGCACGACGATCCCCTGCACCGCGACGAAGTCGCGCGCCTTCAGGAACTCGGCGAGCATGAAGCCCAGGCCCTTCCACTCGAAGGTCGTCTCGGTCAGCACGGCGCCGCCGAGCAGGAGTGCGATCTGCAGGCCGATGACCGTGATGATCGGGATGAGCGCCGGGCGGTACGCGTGCTTGCGGACGAGCCGGTACTCGCTCACGCCGCGGGAGCGTGCCGCATCGACGTAGTCGGTCGACAGGGTGCCGATGACGTTCGTGCGCACGAGCCGCAGGAAGATGCCCGCCGTCAGCAGACCGAGGGCGATCGACGGGAGCACGGCGTGCGCGAGCACGTCGCCGAGCACGGCCGGGTCGCCGGTCATGAGCGCGTCGATCGTGTAGAAGCCCGTCGGATTCGGCAACGTGTCCATCGCGATCGTCGCGCCGGTCGAGGCGCGGCCGTTGACCGGCAGTACGCCGAGCCACACCGAGAAGATGAGCTTGAGCAGGAGGCCGGAGAAGAACACCGGAGTGGCGTAGCAGAGGATGGCGAAGACGCGGAGCGAGGCATCCTGCCCCTTGTCGCGGTAGTAGGCGGCGATGAGCCCGCCGGGAATGCCGATCAGGAACGCGACGATGAGCGAGTAGAACGCCAACTCCATCGTGGCAGCGCCGTAGGTGAAGAGCACCTCGGTGACCGGGCGGTTGTTGGTGAGCGTCGTGCCGAAGTCACCCGTGAGCAGCTGGCCGAGGTACTCGAAGTACTGCACGAAGAGCGGCCGGTCGAAGCCCGCCGCGTGGATGCGCTCGGCGAGCTGGTCGGGCGGGAGCTGCCCGCCGAACTTCGCCGTGATGGGGTCGCCGGTCGTGCGCATCAGCAGGAAGACCAGCGTCACGAGGATGAACACCGTCGGGATGATGAGCAGTGCTCGGATGATGATGTAGCGGCCGAGGCTGGGGCCGCCCGACGATCGCGGGGATCGCTTCTTCGGGGCCGGCTCAGCGCCGGTGGCGGGGGCCGTCGTCGTTGAGGTCAATGTTCGCCAATCAGGGGTGGGACTCGAAGGCGGGTGGCCCGCTCGCGGAGGAGCGGACCACCCGATTCATCGCTGAAGCGACTCTATCCGGCGGTTCAGCCCTTCGTGAGCGGGGCGAACCGGAACTTGAACGAACCGTCGAGCACGGCACCGTCGATGTCGGTGCCGGTGACCACGACCTGCGCGCCCTGGAGGAACGGAACGGTCGACAGGTCGGCCGCCACCTTGTTCTGGATCTCCTCGATGAGCTTGGTGCGTGCCGCGGGGTCGGGCGTCACGGCCTGCTCGAGGATGAGGTCGTTGACCTCCTGGTTGACGTAGTGGTTGCTGAGGAAGTTGTCGATCAGGAAGAACGGCGTCAGGTAGTTGTCGGCGTCCGAGTAGTCGGGGAACCAACCGAGCTGGTAGGCCGGGTACACGTCGGCGACGCGGTCCTTCGAGTACTGCACGTACTCGGTCGACTGGAGGTCGACGTTGAACAGGCCGTCGGCCTCGAGCTGGTCCTTGATGAGCGCGTACTCGTCACCCGAACCGGGGCCGTAGTGGTCGGTGTTGTACTGCAGGTGCAGGTCGACCGGGATCGACACGCCCGCGTCCTCGAGCGTCTTCTTCGCCTTCTCGGCGTCGGGACCGCCCTGGCCGTCGCCGTAGAGGTCCTTGAGCGGCTCGACCGCGCCGGCCAGGCCCTCGGGGACGTACGAGTACAGCGGGGTGTAGGTGCCCTTGTAGACCTGCTCGCTCAGCGCGTCGCGGTCGATGAGGTCGGCGAGCGCCTGACGGACGGCGAGCGCCTTGGCCGGGTCGGCCTCGGCGGTCTTCGCACCGAACGGCTGCGTGTCGAAGTTGAAGACGATGTACCGGATCTCACCACCGGGACCGTCGACGACCTTGACCTTCTTGTTGCCCTTGAGGTCGTCGATGTCGGTCGCCGAGAGGCTGCGGTAGGCGACGTCGATGCCGCCCTCCTGCACGTCGAGCTTCATGTTCGACGAGTCGGCGTAGTACTTCAGGTTGACCGTGTCGGTCTCGGCCGGCTTGAGGAGACCCTTGTAGTTCGGGTTCTTCGTGAACGAGATCAGGTTGTTGAAGTCGTAGCTCTTGATCGCGTAGGGGCCGCCGAACGCGTTCGCGGCGACGATGTCGTCGTCACTCGTCAGCGAGTCGGCGGAGAACGACTCCTCGTCGACGATCGCACCCGGGAAGCTCGTGAGGATCTGCGGGAAGACCTGGTCGTTCTCGGCCTTCAGGTGGAAGACCACGGTGGTGTCGTCGGGCGCCTCGACGCTGTCGAGGTTGTAGAGCAGGCTCGATGCACCGTTGGGGTCGGCGATCTTCAGCTGACGGTCGAACGAGAACTTCACGTCGGACGAGGTCAGGTCGTTGCCGTTGGCCCACTTGAGGCCGGCCGGCAGCGTGACCGTGTACTCGGTCGGCGCGGTGAACTCGGCGCTCTCGGCGAGGTCGGGCACGACGTCGGTGCTGTTGTAGTCGGTGTTCAGCAGGTACGGGAACACCTGCGTCTGCACGGCGAGCGAACCGTTGTCGTACGAACCGGCCGGGTCGAGTGCGGTGACCTTGTCGGTCGTGCCGACGGTGATCGTCGAGCTCGAGGAGCCGCCGTCGCCATTGCCGCCGCCGGCCGAGCAGCCCGCGAGGGCGAGCGTTGCGGCCGAGAGCCCGGCGACCGCGAGGAGCGCGCGGCGGCCGTTCTTGGATGCGGATGTCATATCCGTCTACCTCTTCCTGTCAGGACTGAAGCGCGCCGCGGCTTCCACGGCGCGTACTCGTATCCCAGAGTTAGCACACCCATCGGCGACGGTGCTCGGACGGAGTGCCACCTGCCGCAATGTTTATTGATCTGCAATCTTCGACGCAACGGATCGCCGCCACGGGCTCGCTGACGCGGAATTCCGCCGTTCTGCGGCCTCGCACGGCACGACGCAGAGGCTCGTCGCGACCAGGCCTTCAGGTCACTGATCGGATTTTCCGATGCTTAATCATCGGAATCTCCCACTCGTCGAATACACCCGAAAGCCTGTCGCCCGCTGGTCGGACGGTGAAAGGATCCGGGGAATCACCTAGCCGGCGGCTATGTGCCGCCAGATTGTGTGACGCATGCGGGCTGCATCGTCCCGCGCAAAAGATCTGGGAGGTTCACGTGTCACCGCACCAACACCGACGCAGAGCAGGAATCCGGCGGGGCGGTCTGGCCGTCGCGGCGGCCCTCGGCGTCATCACGCTCGCCACGGTCTCGAACGGCACCGCGATGGCGGCACCGCCCGACGCATTCGATCCCGCCGTGCTCGACCCGATCGACCCGCAGCACTGGGAGAACATGGACGACATGACGTGGGACGACTACGTCGGCGTCCCCGGCACGGACTGGGCCAACGACACCGAGGGGTCGGACCGCCAGTTCAACGGCGCGATCGTGCTGCTCGACTTCGAGAACCAGCCGTTCCTCGTCACCCAGCCGGAGGGCTCGCACCCCTTCGGCGACCCGTCGGGGCTCGCGAACGGCCTCGACCGCGAGGACGTTCCGCAGTTCTACCTCGACCTGCTCAACACCCCGAACGAGCTCAACCACGGCCGCACGATCAACGACTACTGGATGGAGCAGTCGGGCGGCCGGCTGAGCGTGCAGATGGAGGCCTTCGGCCCCTACCAGCTGCCTGGCAACATCGAGGAGTACGGGCTCAACGACTCCTTCAACAAGCCCAACGCCGCATACTGCCCGCAGGGCGAGTCGTGCAACAAGGTGCTGCGCACCGACGCGCTGGCGCTGTGGGGGGCCGACCTCGGCGTGCCCGACCCGCTCAAGGAATTCGACCAGGTGTTCTACATCACGGCCGGACACGACGAGTCGTCGACCTGGGAGGAGTTCGGGCAGATGCTGTTCGAGTCGCCCGAGGACGTGACCGACGACTTCGGCCCGCCCCGCGACGAGAACGGCCAGGCCCTCGACCAGAACGGCCAGCCGATGGCCAACTGGGCGAAGACGCGGTACATCCCGTGGACGTCGTGGCAGGCCGCGATCAACCACTGGCCGAACGCGAACTTCCCCTCGAACGGCCGAGCGGGCAACTCGACGCAGGCCGAGTCGTCGGGCATGGGCACGTTCGCGCACGAGTTCTCGCACATCCTCGGCATCTCCGACAACTACGGCAACCCGTACGGAACCGACGCCGACGACGGCGGCCCGCTCCGCGACACGAGCGGTCCGTTCGACGTGCTCGCGCGCGGCTCGTTCAACGGCCCCGGCGGTACGCACCAGCGCTGGAGCGTCCCCTCGGTCGCCGGTGGTTCGCAGCCCGCGGGCGTGGCGCTCCGCAACCGCATCAAGCTCGGCATCATCGACGCGGAGAACTACCTCAACCTGCAGGAGTCGCAGGTCGACGCCGCGGGCTCGATCGTCACCGAGCTCACCTCGCGCGCGGTGATGCGCCCGGGTGAGCTCATGGGCGTCAACCTCGTGTTCGACAAGCCCGACGCCGCGGCCGCCGACAACTCGACCGGCAGCTGCACGCGGAAGGCGCAGTGGGACTGCGACGGCGGTTCGTTCGACAACTACACCCTCGAGGTCATCGACCGGATGGGCACGGACTCGTTCCAGCCCGACCACGGCGTCATGATCGCGAAGACGAAGAACCAGGACCGCAACCCGTTCATCTGGACGGTCGACGCGAACCCGCAGAACATCGACACGGTCGACTACGTCCGTCCCGACGGCACGCCGATCATGATCACCCGCGGTGACCAGCGCCAGCTCAACGACGCACTGTTCCACGCCGGCAACGACTCCGGCTCGGAGTACGAGTACGTCGACGAGGCCAACGGCCTGCACTTCTACATCCTCGACGTGCACCGCGACGACGACGGCATCCTGAAGTACGACGTCGCCGTGCGTTCGACGGTCTCGGCCGGCCCGCAGGCCCGCGGTGTCGACCTCGGCAAGGCCGTGGTGAAGGGCAACCTCGCCTCGCTGCACGGCCAGGCGCAGGCCAACGGCGTCGCGATCGCGCAGTGCCAGGTGCCGCTCACGAACACCGGCGAGGCCGTCGCCGACGCCGGTGCGAACAGCGACATCTACCGGCTGTCGACGTCGATCGAGGGTCGCGGCTGGTCGGTGAACACGCCGAGCAGCGTCGTCGCCGCCGGTGCGGGTGAGACGATCACCCTGCCGGTCTACGCCTCGCGCGGCGCCGACGCCTCGCGCGACGCGACCGTCACCGTGACCGCGACGAGCGAGAACGACCCGACCGTCACCGAGACGATCACGTGCGAGCTCGACGCACCGGGCAACGCCCGCTGAGTCGGTTCCACCGATCGGGCGCGCGGAGCCGGACCACGTCCGGCTCCGCGTCGCCCCGGTCGCGCATCGCCTCCCACTCCACCTCGACCGACGGCCCGCCGACGGGCGGGCGTCAGGAGACGCCATGACCCTCCGCCTCCTCCGACGCGCAGCGAGCTGCGCCGTGCTCGCACTGCCCGTCGCCGCGCTCGTCGCGTGCGCCTCACCCGGCTCCGGTCCGGATGCCGCAGCCGACGCCGACGCGTTCCAGCTCGTAGTGCGCGACGGCAGCCTCCGCGAACTCGGCGCGACGTGCTCGGGCGCGCGACCGTACCTCGGGTTCCACAAGGGCGCCGAGCTCACCCTGACCGACGCGGCGGGCGAAGTCGCCTACTCCGCCGTGCTCGGCGACGGCGACGCCGTCAATGTCGACGACATCGACTACGGCAACGCCCCCCGCATCCCCACGTTCTGCCGGTTCGCGCTCGACGCGGCCGACCTGGCCGACGGCACCTACCGCGTCGCCATCGACGGCGACGGCGTGGCCGAGTACGTCGTCGACGGCGATCCGGCGATGATCTTCGTGCCGGCGCTCGCGTCGGTCGCCCCCAACCCCGAAGGATCAGGATGACGCTCGCGCGAACCGCCACCGCCCTCGCCCTCCTCGTCGGGCTCGCGCTCTCGACCGCCGCCTGCGCGTCAGGGCCGCGCGGCGGCGCCGACCGGCTGCCTGGGCCGCTGCCGGCCGAGGCCACGTACGCCCCCGTCGCCGGAGCGCCCGATGCACCGGACATCGACGGACGCCTGATCGACCGCACCGCCGTCGACCTCGAGACGCTCGCCGCAGGGCGGCCGCTCATCGTGCAGTTCATGGCGAGCTGGTGCACCACCTGCGCCGAGCAGCAGTCGGTCATCTCGACCATCGCCGACGAGTACGGCGACGCGGTCGCGATCGCGCAGGTCTCGGGTGACACCGACACGACCGCGCTCACGACCTATCTCGACGAGCATCAGGTGACGCAGCCGGTGGTCGTCGACCCCGACCTGCAGGTGTGGCGCTCGTTCGCCGTCACCGAGCCTCCGATGACGGCGCTGATCGACGCCGACGGGCACCTCGTGAAGCTCTGGCCGACGGGAGCCGACGCCGACCGGATCCGTGCCGAGCTCGACGAGATCGTCGTCACGTCCGGCTGATCGTCCCGACGAGGCGCACCGACAGGCGCACGGACGCCGACCGCGTGATCGGCTGGGACGAGGGGCGGCTACTCGTCGCGCAGCGCCCGCCGCTCCTGCTCGAGCTCGACGAGCGCCCGCTGCAACGCGGCGAACGTCGCCTGGTCGGCGCGGTCGAGCCGCTGGAGCCGGCCGAGCAGCTCGGACTTCTGCCGGAGCAGCTCACGGTCGACGAGCGCGCTGACGACGCCGCGCACCCACGCATCGAGCTCGGCGCCGCTGCGTTGCGGCACGGGCAGGACCGCCAACTGCTGCACGACGCCCGCGAACGGCTGGGGCACCTCGGCGATCACCCGGTCGACGCGGACGGCGGGATCGGTCGAGCCGAGCACCGACGCGATGCCGTCGCGCACGACGGCGAGGGTGGCGTCGCCGAACCGGCAGTCGACGGCGTGCCGAAGCAGGTCGTCGCCGACCCGCTCGGGGAACTGCAGCATCGCCTGCAGCGCGTCGCGCTCGAGCCGGGTCGACGGGTCGCGCGGCAGAGCGGTGATCGAGAACGGCCGATCGCCGTCGGCCCCGTCGGCCGCAGCCGGCTGGGATGCCTCGGGCCGGGCGCCCTGCGCGGAGCGTTCGCCGCCCCGGCCGGCCGCACTGCGCACTGCGCGCGTGACCTCGCCGAGCTCCATTCCGAGCATGCGGGCGAGCTCGCGCGTGTAGCCGGGCCGGATCGACGCGTCGCGGATCTCGGCGACGACCGGCGCGGCCGACCGCAGCGCCGCGACCCGGCCCTCGACGGTCTCGAGGTCGTATCGCGCGAGCGTGTGGCGGATCACGAACTCGAACATCGGCACCTTCGTGTCGACGAGCGAACGCACCGCGGCGTCGCCGCGGGCGAGTCGCAGGTCGCACGGATCGAGTCCGTCGGGAGCGACCGCGACGAAGGTCTGGGCGGCGAAGCGCTGCTCCTCGCCGAACGCGCGCATCGCCGCCTTCTGCCCGGCTTCGTCGCCGTCGAACGTGAAGACCACCTCACCGACGCCGGAGTCGTCGAGCACCCGGCGGAGCACCTTGATGTGGTCGACGCCGAACGCGGTGCCGCAGGTCGCGATCGCCGTGGTGACGCCCGCGAGATGACAGGCCATGACGTCGGTGTAGCCCTCGACGACGACGACGCGCTGGGTCCGTGAGATGTCGCGCTTGGCCAGGTCGAGCCCGTAGAGCACCTGGGCCTTGTGGTAGACCGCGGTCTCAGGGGTGTTGAGGTACTTCGGCCCCTTGTCGTCGTCGAGCAGGCGCCTCGCGCCGAAGCCGACCGTCTGGCCCGTGACATCCCGGATCGGCCACACGAGCCGACCGCGGAACCGGTCGTAGACGCCGCGGTCGCCCTGGGAGACGAGGCCGGCGGCGGCGAGCTCCTCGGCCGAGTACCCGCGCCCGCGCAGGTGGTTCGTGAGCGCGTCCCAGCTCTTGGGGGCGAATCCGACGCCGAATCGGCGTGCGGCCTCGGCGTCGAACCCGCGCTCGCCGAGGAATCGGCGACCGATGTCGGCGCCGGGCTGCACGAGCTGCTCGACGAAGAACTCGGCCGCGGCCTGGTTCGCCGCGAGCAGCCGGGCGCGGTTGCCGTGATCGGCCGCCGGGCCGCCGCCGTCCTCGTAGTGGAGCTCGTAGCCGATGCGGCCGGCGAGGCGCTCGACGGCCTCGGTGAACGTGACGTGGTCGATCTTCTGCAGGAAGCTGTAGACGTCGCCGGACTCGCCGCAGCCGAAGCAGTGGTAGTAGCCGACGCCGGGCCGCACGTTGAAGCTCGGGCTGCGCTCGTCGTGGAACGGGCAGAGCCCCTTGAGCGAACCGACGCCGGCCGACTTCAGGCTCACGTGCTCGCCGATGATGTCGGCGATGTTCGTGCGGGCCTTCACCTCTTCGACATCGCTCTGTCGAATCCGGCCGGCCATGGTCACATCCTATTCATCGGGTCGAGCTCGTCGGGCGAGCGGAACGGGCGGCGGAGCACCGCCGCGTCACGGCTGCACGAGCCGCTCGTGCCAGGCGAGCGCCGACTGGTCGGTGAGGCTCGCGACCTGGTCGACGACGACGCGCTTGCGGCCCGCGTCATCGGGCGCGGCGGCCCAGTCCTCGGCGAAGCCCGTGTCGAGATGCTGCTCCCCCGTCTCGAAGAGCACGTCGGCGAGCGACGCGAGCACCTCGCGTTGCTGCCGGTAGATCGGCTGGCGGGTGTTGCGCGACATCACGAACGCCGCGACGATGCCCTTGAGCACCGCGATCTCGGCCTGGATCTCGCGCGGCACGACGACGTCGGCGTCGAAGCGGATGAGGCTCGCGAGCGGGAACGCCGAGCGCGTCGCCTCGGTCGCCGCGTGCGCGAATCGCCCGATGAGCTGGCTCGTGAGGTTCTTGAGCCGAGCCTGGTCGCGCCGGCTGCCCGACCACTCGTCGAGCCAGACGTCGAGCGAGTCGAGCCGGTCGAAGGCGGCGATGAGTTCGTCGTGCGGGATCGCCCCGCCGATCCACTCGTACATCGAGGTCACGAGCTCGTCGTGGTCGACCCGGGCGCCGAGTGCGGCGACGTCGATGTAGCCGTTCACGATCGCGTCCTCGAAGTCGTGCACCGAGTACGCGATGTCGTCGGAGAGGTCCATCACCTGGGCCTCGATGCAGAGCCTCCGCTCGGGTGCCCCCGACCGCAGCCACTCGAACACCGCGACGTCATCGTGGTAGAAGCCGAACTTCTGCCGGCCCGACGGGTCGGCGACGCCCGACGCCTCGGGCCACGGGTACTTGCAGCTCGCGTCGAGGCTCGCCCGGGTGAGGTTGAGCCCGTAGCTCCGGCCGTCGGCACCGAAGACCTTCGGCTCGAGGCGCGTGAGCAGGCGGAGGGTCTGGGCGTTGCCCTCGAATCCCCCGATGTCGGCGGCCCACGTGTTGAGCGCCTTCTCGCCGTTGTGCCCGAACGGCGGGTGCCCGAGGTCGTGCGCGAGGCACGCCGTGTCGACGACGTCGGGGTCGAGCGCGAGGTTGTCGGCGAGCTCGCGGCCGATCTGGGCGACCTCGAGCGAGTGGGTCAGCCGGTTGCGCGCGAAGTCGAGGCCCGCGGTCGGACTCAGCACCTGGGTCTTCGCGGCGAGCCGGCGCAACGCGCTCGAGTGCAGCAGCCGGGCGCGGTCGCGCGCGAAGTCGCTGCGACGGGAGTAGTGCTCCTCGGGCAGCATCCGTTCGGTGTCGGCGGCCTCGTAGCCGCCGAACAGTCGTGCCGCCATCTCAGCCGCCGCTCGTGTCGAGTTCGGCGTCGACGAGGGTGACCCGGTCGTGGCCGACCAGCTCCTGCGAATCGAGCCAGCCGTCGGGCAGCGCCGGGTTCTTCGGCGTGCCGGCGCGGCCGCGCGGGCCCTCGGCTCCTTCGCCCGGGTACGGCGTCGACCAGTCGAGCGTGCCGAGCAGGTCGTCGAGCATCGCGAGCGATTCGACGGTCGCGAGGCGTGCGCGCAGGTCGCCGCCGACCGGGTACCCCTTGAAGTACCAGGCCACGTGCTTGCGGATGTCGCGGCAGCCGCGCTCTTCGCTGTCGAAGAACTCGGTGAGGAGCTCGGCGTGCCGCCGGAACGTCTGCGCGACCTGGCCGAGCGACGGCCGGAACAGCGCTTCGTCGCCGCCGGCGAGCTCGCCGCGGAACCCCGCGGCCAGGTCGCCGAAGAGCCACGGCCGCCCGAGGCATCCGCGCCCGACGACGACGCCGTCGCACCCGGTCTCGGCGACCATGCGCAGCGCGTCGCCCGCCGACCAGATGTCGCCGTTGCCGAGCACCGGCACGCTCGTGACCGTCTCCTTCAGCTTCGTGATCGCCGACCAGTCGGCCTGGCCCGAGTAGAACTCGGCGGCGGTGCGTGCGTGCAGCGCGACGGCGGCGACGCCCGCGCCCTCGGCGATGCGGCCCGCCTCCAGATAGGTCAGGTGGTCGGAGTCGATGCCCTTGCGCATCTTCACCGTGAGCGGCTTGTCGCCCGCGGCCTTCACGGCGCCCTCGACGATGTCGCGGAAGAGCCCGGTCTTCCACGGCAGGGCGGAGCCGCCGCCCTTGCGGGTGACCTTCGGCACGGGGCATCCGAAATTGAGGTCGATGTGGTCGGCGCGGTCTTCGGCGACGAGCATGGTGACCGCCTCGGCCACCGTCTTCGGGTCGACGCCGTAGAGCTG